>JADJKL010000006.1 GCA_016706055.1 Chitinophagaceae bacterium
CATTTCCAATAAAATGGATTGATGGTATTGCACATCCGTTAGATGAATCAGGTTACCATTAACATTACCACATGTAGATAAATATGGTCCCGGCCAGATGGACAAGGGCCATTAGCCAACATACAAGATTGGTTAAAGCAACCAGTAAAACTGGCTGCACTTTCGGAGTCCAAGGTCTCCCCCTTGAGGGGAGATTTAGAGGGGGCTGGGGGTTCTCTCGAAACCTCCACCATGCCCGGCTACGCTGGTTCATCATGGTATTTTCTCCGCTACATGGATCAAAAAATGATAAAACATTTTGCGACAGAAAAGTTTCTGACTACTGGAATCAAGTTGATCTATACATCGGCGGAACCGAACATGCAGTAGGCCATTTGTTATACAGCCGTATGTGGACGAAAGTTTTGTTTGATTTAGGATTGATTGGATTTGATGAGCCGTATAAGAAATTGGTGAATCAGGGGATGATACAAGGGAGTAGCAGATTTGTTTATCGACTCAATATAGAATACTTAATTGATTTGGATATTTATAACGATAGATCCCCTTTAGTATTTGTTTCTCAAAACCATTTAAATCGAATTCAAAGCATTGGGTTAAATGATAAAGAAATAAAGTTTTTACAAAATGCGTATGAGGCACTAAACAATGGACTCCCAACAACACCATTGTTTTCAAGCATATCCACAATCCATGTAGATGTTAATATAGTTAATGGGATACATTTAGATTTAGATGCATTTAGGCAATCAAAACCCGAATATATAGATGCAGGCTTTATTCTCGATGAAGGTGAATGTACATCTCCGCTTGTTTCGTTTTCTACATTAGGAGAAAATATTGGATATAATTATATATGTGGCTCCGAAGTTGAAAAAATGTCAAAATCAAAATTCAACACAGTCAATCCAGATGATTTAGTTGCCAAATACGGCGCCGACACTTTCCGCATGTATGAAATGTTCCTCGGTCCGGTAGAAATGAGTAAACCATGGGATACAAAAGGTATTGAAGGAGTCCATCGTTTCCTGAAAAAGTTTTGGCGTTTATTCTTTAGGGAAACTAAAGCCCCTCCCTCGGAGGGGCTTGGGGAGGTCTTTATTGTTACAAACGAAGACCCAACCCCAGCAGAATTAAAAGTATTACACAACACAATCAAGAAAATAGAACAAGACACAGAACGTTTTAGTTTCAATACCGGTGTTAGTGGTTTTATGATTGCAACGAATGAATTAACTGACCTAAAATGCCACAAAAGAAAAATACTCGAGCCACTATTAATATTATTAACTCCTTATGCGCCACATATTGCCGAAGAACTTTGGTCATTGCTGGGAAATAGAACAAATATTCTTGATGCCTCATATCCTAAGTTCGAAGAAAAATACGTAAAAGAATCTTCCAAAGCATACCCCGTTGCCATCAATGGTAAAACAAGAACAGAACTAACCATTGCATTAGATGCCAATCAACAACAGGTAGAAGCATTAGTAATGGAAAATGAAATAGTACAAAAATGGCTCGAAGGAAAAGCACCGAAGAAAATCATTTATGTAAAAAATAAAATGATTAACGTAGTTATATAAAAAATTTAAATGTTCAGAATATTTATCCCCTCCTTGGAGGGGCGAAGTAGTTTACCATAAAACATTTCCTGAATGGGGTGGGTAAAGAACCCTCTTTTTACCAACGGTATTTCTATAAAACATTTTGGTTGTACATTCAGCACCCAAAACGTTTTTGCATGAAAAAATTAATCACTGCTTTTGCTTTATTCTTTTCGATCGTAACAACAGTACAAAGTCAATCCGCTTATTTTCTTTTCCAACCCAACTCTTACACCCGATGGCCAAACCGTCATCTTTAGTTTTGAAGGCGATTTATGGAAAGCCAATGTAAATAACGGCCAAGCTTCAAGGCTTACTGCTATGGAAGGCAATGAAACAAACCCAAGAGTTTCTCCCGATGGCAAATGGATTGCATTTACCGGAAGGCAATATGGAAATGCAGATGTGTTTCTAATGCCAATCAATGGGGGCGAAGTAAAACAAATTACTTTTCACAGTGCTAATGACGATGTAGATAGCTGGAGTTGGGATAGCAAAAATATTTATTTCACCAGTTCAAGATATAGTCGTTCAGCTGGTTATAAAGTTTCAATAAATGGCGGCACACCTGCCAGAGTTTTTGGCGATAATTATTTTCAATACGATCATAACTTGGTCGAGCATCCAACAAGCGGAGAAATATTTTTTAATGATACTTGGGAAAGCAGCAACCAGGCAGCAAGAAAAAGATACAAAGGACCTTTCAATCCCGATATTCAATCGTATAATCTTAAAACAAAGCAGCATAAAAAATATACGGATTGGGAAGGAAAAGATTTTTCCGCAACTATTGATAAGAATGGGAATATTTATTTTATTTCTGATGAAGCAAATGGCGAATACAATTTATATACACTAGATAACGGCAAGAAAAAAGAATTGACTAAATTTTCCTCTTCCATAAAAAACCCACAAGTAAATGCCAATGGGGGTAAAGTTGTTTTTGAAAAAGATTATCAATTGTGGATGCATGATGTGCAATCTGGCAAAGAATCAAAATTGGATATCGCTGTTATCCGCAACAATACATTACCAAAAGAAAAAGATTTTGATGTAAAAGGGAAGTTTACAGCTTTTGATGTTTCGCCGGATGGGAAAAAGCTAGCATTGGTATCAAGAGGCGAATTATTTGTAAGTGATTTAGAAGGAAAATTTATTCAGCAGATTAATCGTAATTCAACCGAAAGGGTGAAAGAGGTAAAATGGATGAGTGATAATAAAACATTAGTGTTTAATCAAACACTAGATGGTTATACCAACTGGTACACTATTGCAGCAGATGGCGGTGCAACAAAACAATTGACTACCGATAAAATGAACAACAGATCGTTGGTCATGAATAAAAAAAGAACCAAAGCTGTTTATTTAAGTGGAAGAAATGAAATCCGTTTACTTGATTTAAAAACAATGCAGAGTAAAACGATTGTGAAAGATGAACTCTGGGGTTTTCAGGGAAGTGATCCTGGCTTTTCACCTAATGATGAATATGTTTTGTTTACTGCTTTCAGAAATTTTGAACAAGATATTTTTGTATATAATATAAAGGAGAATAAAACAACTAACCTCACCAATACTGGTGTTACCGAAGCTGGGCCAATCTGGTCACCAGATTCAAAATATATTTATTTCACTTCGCAGCAGTTAAAGCCATCTTATCCATTTGGCATGCCAGATGCAAAAGTATACCGGATGGCATTGGAAAATTTCGATGATCCTTATCGTATTGATAAATACAATGAGTTATTTAAAGAAGAGAAAAAAGACAGTTCTAAAAAAGATAAAACTCCAAAAGAAGATTCTATAAAATCAATTGTAATTGATACGGATATGATAATGGAAAGGCTGGAGCAAATCAGTCCTTCATTTGGTGCTCAATTTTTACAGGCTGTATATCAAAAAGGAGATAAGACAACTGTACTTTATGCCAGCAATCATGGCGAAGGAAAAACTGCATTATGGAAAACAGTAATCGAGCCTTTTGAAAATAATAAAACAGAAAAGATTGCCGGTACTGATAATAGTTTCGGATTTGACATTCTAGAAGTAAGTGATAAATTATATGTTTTAAGTAACGGAACAATTAATAAGTTAAATCTGGATGGTAATAAAACGGAGCCTATTGCAATCAGCAATACGTTCCGCAGAAATTTATCAGAAGAATTTGACCAGATGTTTTATGAAGCCTGGGCACAGATGGAAGAAAATTATTACGATGAAAAATTTCATGGGGTAGACTGGAAGAAAATAAAAACCTATTACAGTCAGTTTGTTCCTTATCTGAATAACCGAGCAGATTTAAGAACAATGTTGAATGATATGCTGGGAGAACTCAATTCATCACATCAAGGTTTTGGAACTGGTGGCGATGATGAAAGAATTGATTTGCAAAACCAGACCATGGAAACAGGAATTATGTTTGAAGAAGCAAATCCATATAAAGTAAAATACACTGTCAAAAGATCTGCGGCAGATAAAAAATCAATTGATATAAAAGCAGGCGATGTATTAGTAAAAGTGAATGATGAAACTGTTGACCCAGCAAAAGACCGCAGCGTTTATTTTACTTTGCCTTCAAGAGATAAAGAACTGCAATTAACTTTTAATCGAGGCGGGCAAATGGTTAATGTAAAAGTGCATCCTCAAAGTAGTTTACAGGTTAATCTTTATGATGAATGGGTAGATAATAACCAGAAAAGAGTAGATGAAAAAGGTAAAGGAAGAATTGCTTATGGCTATATGAAGAATATGGGACAGGGAGAGTTAGAAAGTTTTATTATTGATATGACCAAAGAGTTAATCAATAAAGATGCCCTGATCTTTGATCTGCGATATAATACTGGTGGTAACGTACATGATGAAGTGCTTAAATTCCTATCCCAGAAATCGTACCTCAACTGGAAGTATAGGGAGGGAAAACTGACTACACAATCAAACTTTGCACCTGCAGACAAACCCATTGTACTATTAATAAATGAACAATCATTAAGCGATGCAGAAATGACTGCTCAGGGTTTCAAAGCTTTAAAGCTGGGTAAGATAATTGGTAACGGCACTTATCGCTGGATCATTTTCACTAGTGGAGTATCGTTAGTAGATGGCTCCAGTGTACGTATGCCTTCCTGGGGTTGTTATTCGTTGGATGGTAATGACTTAGAATTAAGTGGGGTTCAACCGGATATACTTGTAGTTAACAGTTTTGAGGATAGACTAACAGGTAAAGACCCGCAATTAGATAAGGCGATTGAAGAAATACTTAAGCAGATAAAATAGCAAACACTTTTTAGGGAAATATATTGTTTTGAACTGAAAAGTAAATAACTTGGCATACTAATCAGTTAAAAACTGACATTTTTTTCAATAGGAATTAATTAAAATTTCTCTCTGGTAAGATTATTTTCTAACACTTTACTAGACAGGATATAGATAAGATTTGTTGAAAAATGGTAGTTTTTATTAACCAAAAACCTGCTAATCATGAAACTATTTTTACGCTGTTTATCGCATCTTTTTCTTTCTGTCAAAACTGCTTTTTTAAAAAGAAGTATAAAAATTTCTTTAGTTGCAGCTATTCTTTTTTTACTAACAGGGAATATTTCTGCACAGACTAAAGAAAATCAATCTAAGGAAAAGGCTGTTGAAGCAAAAAAGGATCGGAAGGATGAGCCAGGTGAGGCTCTAGCTTTTGAGATTGAAAGAACCAAAAATCCTGCAACTGGAAAAGTTCCATGGACTCAACTTCGTGTGGCAATGGAGCAAACGGATCAATTAAAAAATAATTCATTAAATAGAACAACTGCTGCACTTTCTTGGATTGAAAGAGGTCCGACTGGAGACTTTAAGGGGCCACAGGGAAACCCACGGCCAACTGGTCAACAAACATCTGGAAGAATTAGAGGATCAATGGTTGATTCATTAGATGCAACTAAAAAAACTGTTTGGGCTGGTGGTGTTAATGGAGGTCTATGGAAGACAACAGATATTACAGTTGCTCCTGCAAACTGGGTTTTGGTTAATGATTTTTTATCAAACTTAGCAGTTTCTGATATTTGCCAAGACCCTCGTCCAGGATTTCAGAATATCATGTATTTCTGTACAGGAGAATCTTATGGAAATGCTGATGCAGTTAGAGGAGTTGGTGTGTTTAAGAGTATTGATGCTGGTGCTACATGGACTTTTCTTGCAAGTACAAGTAGCTATTTAAATGGTACAAGGATACTTTGCGATTTTCAGGGAAATGTTTATTTGGGTACACGGGGAACTGGTTTGTTGCGTTCTACAAATGGAGGTACAAGTTGGACAAATATTACCCCTACTGGACTGAATAATGATATATGTGATCTCGAAATAAGTTCTACTGGAGTTGCTGGTAGATTGCATGTAACTACAGGTATCTTTTCTGCTTCAAGTTATAGATATACAGATATTCCTACAACCGTTACTTCGGGTACTTGGACAACAGCGACAACTCCATATACTGCATTTAGTAATAGAACAGAAATAGCAATTAGTGGAAATACTTTATATGCTTTGCCTTGTAATGCTTCTTATGAAGTTTCCCAAATCTGGAAATCTATAGATGGTGGTGCTAACTGGGCGGTTACTGGTGCACAACCTTCATCGGGCTGGGCCAATGGACAAGGCTGGTATGATTTAGCTGCAGGTATTAATCCGGCAAACTCTGACGAACTTATTGTTGGAGGATTAGATTGTTATCGAACGTTAGATGGCGGCACTTCATGGACTAAAATTACCTCTTGGGCAACTTCAACAGCAGGGTTTTATGTACATGCTGATCACCATGATATACAATGGTGGGATGGAGGCAATAAATTACTTTTTGCTTGTGACGGTGGGATTTATTTTTCAACTGATAAGGGTTCTAATAGTACTGATAGAAATCAGGGTTTAAGAATAAAACAATTTTATTCTATAGCAATTCACCCAAATGAAACAAACTATTTTATTGCTGGTGCTCAGGATAATGGTATGCATCGCCTGAATCATGTGGGTTTGGATAGTTCAATCGAAACTTACGGTGGTGATGGGGCTTATTGTGCAATTGATCAAAATGAACCACAATTTCAATTTGGCTCTTACGTATATAACGTTTATAGACGATCAACTAATAATGGGGCTACTTGGAGTACTCCGGTAAATAATCAGTTATCAGGTAGATTTATCAATCCCTGGGATTATGATAATACGGGCAACATTATTTATGCTTGTAATGCTTCAGGAAATTTCTTACGTTGGAATAATCCTCAAACCGGTAGTTTGACTGATGTTGTAACAGCAACTGGACAAAGTGGTAATGTTTCTGCAGTACATGTGTCACCATATACAGCAAACCGAGTTTTTTTTGGAACAGGAATTGGCAATCTGTATATAGTTGATAATGCGAATACAGGCACAACTGTTACAGCAACTAGTATTTCTCCAGGTCTTGGAGCCTATCTTAATTGTGTAGTAACCGGATCATCAGATCAGAATTTGATTGCTTGCTATTCAAGTTATGGTGTAAATAATGTTTGGCTTTCAACAAACGGTGGTACAAGCTGGACACAATGTGATGGTAATTTACCAGACATGCCGGTAAGATGGGCATTATTTAATCCCGATGATAATACAAAGGCATACATTGCTACAGAAACTGGTGTTTGGGAAACTGATCTTCTAAATGGTGGGGCAACTGTATGGGTGCCCAATACTTCTTTCCCGAATGTAAGAGTAGATATGATTAAATACAGGGCAAGTGATAGAACGATTGCTGCTGGTACCCATGGTCGTGGAATATGGACAACAACAATACCGCCTCTTGTGGCAGCAGCACCAACCGTTACAATAAATCAAGCGGCTGCACAACCTGATCCAACTTCTGCATCGCCAATTAATTTCACAGTAGTATTCAGTGAGCCTGTTACAGGTTTCACTGCTGCAGGAGTAAATTTATCTGGTACAGCTGGTGCAACTACAAAAGTTGTAACGGGAGGTCCTACAACATACAATGTTGCTGTTTCAGGTATGACAAGCAGCGGAACAGTTATAGCAAATGTTCCGGCTAATGCAGCTACAGGAACAGTTAATGTAACAGGTAATGATGCATCAACAAGTACAGATAATACGGTTACTTATAATTTACCAGTAGCAGTACCGCCAACAGTTACAATTAATCAGGCGGTCGCACAACCAGATCCAACTTCTGCATCGCCAATTAATTTCACAGTAGTATTCAGTGAGCCTGTTACAGGTTTCACTGCTGCTGGAGTAAATTTATCTGGTACAGCTGGTGCAACTACAAAAGTTGTAACGGGAGGTCCTACAACATACAATGTTGCTGTTTCAGGTATGACAAGCAGCGGAACAGTTATAGCAAATGTTCCGGCTAATGCAGCTACAGGAACAGTTAATGTAATAGGTAATGCAACTTCAACGAGTACAGATAATACAGTTACATTTAATCTTGCAACCTCAAACGATGTTTGTTCTGGAGCATTACCAATTGCCTGCGGACAAACCATCAACGGTACTACCGTTGGTGCAACATTAGATGTTGTGCCAACCTGTGTTACAACTTTAAGTACCGGACCAAGTGTTTGGTACACATTTGTGGGTGATGGTCAAAATACCACTTTAAGCCTTTGCGGCTCAAGTTTCGATACTAAGATTGGCGTATTTACCGGTACTTGTGCTGCACTTGTTTGTGTAACGGGTAACGATGATTTCTGCGGATTACAATCGGAGGTAACCTTTTCAACCATAAATGGAACAACATATTATGTAATGGTTACTGGTTTTAGTACTAATGCAGGAGCATTTACTTTAACCCGTACCTGTACACCGCCGCTTATAGCAAATGACGCCTGTGGCAATGCATTACCTATTGCCTGCGGACAAACCATTAATGGTACTACCGTTGGTGCAACATTGGATGTCGTGCCAACCTGTGTTACAGCTTTAAATACCGCACCGGGAGTCTGGTACACATTTGTAGGTAATGGATTATCCAATACCCTGAGTTTGTGCGGTTCGGGATATGATACTAAAATTGGAATATTCACCGGTACTTGTGCTGCGTTGGTTTGTGCAGTTGGTAATGATGATTTTTGTGGACTGCAATCACAAGTAACTTTCACGGCTGTAAATGGTACTACTTATTATGTATTAGTAACAGGTTTCGGCACAAATGCAGGAGTATTTACACTTGCTAGAACCTGTGTATGCCCAACATTATCAGTAGACCCAGTTTCAAACCAAGGGGTATGTAATGGTGCTGCTACTACAGCAGTTACATTTACTGGTGCAGAGCCATCGACGGTTTACACCTGGACAAATGACAACACTTCATTTGGTCTTGCAGCAAGTGGTACAGGTAATATTGCATCGTTTACTGCAACTAACGCAGGTACAACCCCTCTAACGGCAACGATTACAGTAACACCAACTTACCCAGGATGCCCTAATGGTCCTTCTGCTACTTTTACAATAACGGTGAATCCGACACCACAGGTAGATCAACCAGCCGACCAGACGGTATGTAACGGAACAATGACAGCGCCGGTGAATTTCACTACCACTGTTCCGGGAACAACGTTTGCTTGGTCAAATAATACTCCATCCATTGGCCTTGCGGCAAGTGGTACGGGTAACATAGCTGCCTTTACAGCTACGAATGCGACTACTTTGCCAGTAACAGGCACTATAACGGTGACGCCAACTATTGTTAATCCACCGTCAACAGTTTCAACTTCAGGATTTCTTAACAATAATGCAAATGCATTAGTAACTTTTAATTTCCGAAATACTAATTCAACCCCGGTAACAATAACTGGTATCGAAAGTATTTGTAGTACAAGCGGTCAAAAAGATGTTACAGCTTTCTTTAAAACCTCTGCGATAAACGGACCACCCGGAGCCATCAGCGTTGCAAATGGATGGAATTCATTTGGTACAGCTGTCATTACCGGAATTGCAAATACAACAACCACAACTACACAACCATTTATGTCAGGTTTATCGCTGGTTGTTCCGCCAGGTGCCACTTACGGAATTGCAATTCAGGCTGTGGACCAGGGAACAACAACATCTGCGATGAGGTATAGCACTATTGGTGCAGGTCCCTTTACATTTACTACTAATGGATGTGATCTTATTTCAGGAGCAAATATTAGTTATGGTGGTGTTGCAGCCCCCGGCGCACCCACTTTTACACCAAGAGCATTTTTAGGAAAAGTTAACTTTACTAATTCCTGTGCTGGTCCATCGAAGACCTTTGATATAACAGTGAATCCAACACCAACGATTACTTGTCCTGCAAACATGACGGTAGCCAGCGATGTAGGTGTATGTAACAAAACAGTTAATTACACACCAACAGTAACGGGTACACCGGCACCAACGCTTAGCTATGTATTAACAGGCGCAACAACAGGCAGTGGTGCAGGCAGTGGCAGTGGTTTGAAATTTAATGTAGGCGTAACCACAGTAACAATAACAGCAACGAATATTTGTGCAACAGTTAGCTGTTCGTTCACAATAACAGTAACTGATAGCCAGTTGCCAACAGTTACAACACAGCCAGCTAACAGAACAGTATGTGCAGGTAGCAACGCAACGTTTACGGTAGTAGCAGTAACAGCTCCAAGTGCAGGCGGTCCGATAGCCTACCAGTGGCAGTTGTGGAATGGTAGCACCTGGAATAATATAGCAGGCGCCACAGCAGCAACGTTAACCTTGAACAGTGTAACGCAAACGATGAATACGAACAGTTACAGAGTGCAGTTGACAGGTTTGTGTTCTACAGTATTCTCAAACTTTGCAACGTTGTATGTAAATCCATTGCCAACAATCAACTTGACAACATCGATACCACCAGCCTTGTTACCAACACAGGTGTTAACGATTACAGCAACTACAGCACCTCAGGAGGCAGTTATGTATGGTTCAAGAATGGAGTGGTAATACCGGGAGCAACAGGTAATACATTGGCAGGTCTTACGGTGAGTGATATCGGTACATATCGAGTAGTGTACACAGATGGTAATGGATGTGTAGCTACATCAGCCAATGTAGATATCACCGGTCAGCCATCGGATAACTTGTATGTGTATCCGGTACCAAACCAAGGAGTGTTCAATGTTAGGTTCTATAACCAAGCAAATGAGCAGGTAACGGTAAGGGTATTTGATGCGAAGGGAGCAGAAGTGTACAGCAGAAAAGTATTGACAACAATACCATACACGACTATCAACGTAGATCTATCGACGAATCAACCATTGGCAAACGGTACATATGTTGTCGATGTAAGAGGAGCTGATGGAAGACTGATGGGCTCTAGGAAGATTATAGTATATAACAGATAATTAGAACATTGAATCTAAAATCAAAACCCCGTCTCGCTTTATGCGAGACGGGGTTTTTTATATTAATTTCAAAATTTTCAAAAAGAATTATTAATTGATTACAACTGTATTTAATCCGATTTTTTTTTGATGGGTTATAAAAAATTCGTAATATCGGGTTTAATTGGCTTAATCTCTGATTTATAGTACTGAATTGCCCTGTTCATAATACTACGCAGAGATTAAATTTTTATTACCACCAAAAACTGTTTTATGAGAAAATTTTTACCTTCTTCTTTACCAATTAATCTAAAGTGGAGTTTCATATCTGCTCAAAAATTATCTAGGCGTTTGTTTCTTGCAGGTCTGTTAATAATGCTTGGTTCAGGTTTTATTGGCAATGCTCAGGAAAAGCCGGGAGATTTAAAGAAAACACAAGTATCATCAATCGTAGGTAAGCTTGTAAGAACTACACCAAGATTGGCTGAAATAGATGGTACAACGATGTATGGTGAGCCTTTAAAGATTACCCGTGACATGACCGGGATTATTGGTCATGATATGGAAGAGGCGGAAGAAGAAGTGGAAGAGGGAATCAGAGAATCCTCTAACGTAAGGGTTACAGAAGGAGTTCAAAAAACTGGTGAAATTTATCCCAATATCCCAATCTCTACACTAGGGGTTAGTATTAGTGGGCAGAGCTGGAGTGGATTTGATCCCTCTGATAATAATCTGGCGGCGGGGCCTAACCATGTAATTCAGATTATCAATGATAACGCTGGTTCAAAATTTCAGATATGGAACAAAGCAGGCACTGTTGTTCAGGCGCCAATAACACTTGCCGCTCTTACAGGTTTTTCCGGAGCTGGCGATCCAATTGTACTCTACGACCAATTAGCAGACAGATGGTTTCTTTCAGAGTTTGGTCCTAGCTCATGCTGTAATCAGTTGATTATAGCAGTTTCTGTTACGGCTGATCCTACAGGAGCTTGGAAGATATATCAGTATATAGATAATTCATTTTTTCCCGATTATCCAAAATATTCAGTTTGGCATAATGCTTATTATGCTACAACAAACGACTTTAATGCAGCAGGGACATCCTATTTAGGTTCTTCTATATATGCTTTTGACCGTGCAGCCATGTTGGCAGGAGCTGCAACTGCAACCGAGATAAGATTCAGACAAACAGGTAGCGGTAACCCTTTCTATAATATGGGTACCGTTTGTCTGGAAGGAACAGTTCCTTCTACTCAAAACGGTTTGTTTGTATATCCAGCTAATTCTACTAACCTGGGTATTTTTGAATTAACACCTGATTTTGTTACACCTGCAAATTCTGTTGTTGGGCCTTTAACTTTAATGCCGGTAACGGCCTTTGCCCAGCCTCCGGGAAGCATAACACAGCAAGGTTCTGGTATTACTATTGGAACCCTTGGCAGCAGGATGTTATTCCGGATGAATTTCCGTAATCGTGGTGGCCAGGAAACAATTGTAGCAACACATACAGTAGGCCCAGGCGGCGGCGGCGGTCAGGCATCGGTTCGTTGGTATGAAATAAGAAGAAGCGGTGGCACATCAGGCCCATGGAGTGTATTTCAGCAAGGTACATTGGCCAATCCCGATGGAAACAGCCGATGGATGGGTGGAATTTCAATGGACGACAATGGTACGATAGGGTTAATGTATGATGTTGCAGGCCCTACGTCTTTCCCATCTATAAAGTTTACCGGTCGTAATCTGACTGATCCTTTAAATACAATGACACTGGCAGAACAAACCGTTATAAATGGTACAGTGTCACATACAATTGCTGACCGTTGGGGAGATTATAATACATTGGTAAGTGATCCTTCCACTCCTGGTGATTTTTGGGGAACTTCTCAATATAATAACAATTCTACCCGGGTATTCAAATTCTCTTTATCAATTGGTGCACCTGTACCTGTAATTACAGCTAGCACTGCAACAATTACAGCAGAGAGTTGTACCCCTAATAATGGTGTTATCGATCCTGCCGAAACAGTAACCGTTAGTTTCTGTTTGCAAAATGTGGGTACACTTAACACCGCTAACTTGGTTGGTACTTTGTTGCCAACAGGTGGAGTAACAGCTCCAAGTGCTCCTCAATCTTATGGTGTTGTAACGGCTGGCGGCGGCCCTGTATGCAAAAGCTTCACTTTTACTGCTACAGGGACCTGCGGTGGAAATTTAATTGCTTCTATTCAGTTGATGGATGGAGTTACTTCTTTTGGAACTCTTACATATAATTTCACACTTGGTACTTTAACTACAACGTTTACACAAAATTTTGATGCCGTTGTTGCGCCTGCACTTCCAGCAGGCTGGGTGGCTACAAATACAGTTGGTGCAGCCCCACTTTGGGTTACTGCAACAGGTACTGCAGTATCAGCTCCCAATTCTATTTTTATAGCCAATCCTGCAACTATATCAGATAAAATAATTGAAACACCAACAATTGCCGTTGCTGCTGCAATGACGCAACTGACCTTTAGCAACAACTTTATTTTTGAAAGTGGCTTCGATGGTGGTGTTTTAGAGATATCAATAAATGGCGGGGCTTATGTTGATATTATAACTGCAGGCGGTTCTTGGGTTGTAGGTGGTTACACTGGAACCATCAGTAGTTCATTTGGTAATCCACTTGGTGGCCGCTCGGGCTGGACAGGTACCAGCGCAGGATATATTACTACGACTGTTAATTTGCCTGCAGCTGCAGTGGGGCAGAATGTTAAGTTCCGTTTCCGGATGGGATCTGATTCCAGTGTTTCCGCCACAGGATGGAATATTGATAATGTGAGTGTGAGTGCACCAACATGTTGTGTACCTCCGACAAACCCAACTGTAACAATTAACCAGGCAGTAGCACAAGTAGATCCAACAAATACTTCACCTATTAATTTTACAGTAGTGTTTAGTCAGCCGGTTATTAATTTTACAACTGGCGATGTTACCTTAAGCGGTACAGCAGGCGGTCCACTTGTAGGAACAGTAACAGGCGGGCCAACTACTTATAATGTAGCTGTAACAGGTATGTCAAGTACTGGAACAGTAATAGCTACAATAGCAGGCGGAGTTTGTACGAATGCTACTTTGGATGATAACTTAGCATCTACGAGTACAGATAATACGGTTAACTATACAACTGCACCTTTAAATGATTTTTGTGCGGATGCTTTCCCAATTGCTTGTGGAAGCTCAACAGCGGGTACAACAGTAAACGCTACTATCGATGTGGGAACCCCTACATGTGGATCAGCAACTGTTACAAGCCCAGGTGTTTGGTATAAGTTTATAGGTAATGGCGGAATTACAACGTTGAGTTTATGTGGAGGAGCTACATTTGATACAAACTTGGTGTTTACAGTGGTACTTGTGGCGCACTAGTTTGTGTTGGAGGAAATGATGACTTCTGTGGTCTTCAATCGGAGGTAACAATACCAACTACTTCTGGCACTACATACTATGTTTTGGTGCATAGTTTTGGTGGTGCTACAGGCGCATTTACTTTAACACTTACCTGTACTTGTCCTACTTTATCAGTAAATCCAGTTGCGAACCAAACGGTATGTAACAATGGTGCTACAACAGCAGTAACCTTTACTGGTTTAGAGCCAGCTACTGTTTACACTTGGACAAATGATAATGCTTCTATAGGTATCCCAGTAAGTGGCACAGGTAATATTGCATCGTTTACTGCTACTAATACAGGTTCAGTACCCGTAACTGCAACTATTACTGTTACACCTACATATACAGGTTGCCCTAATGGACCTACAACTTCATTTACAATTACAGTTAACCCAAGCGGTCAGGTAGACGTAATACCAAATCAGGTGTTATGCGTAGGCCAGCCAACAGCAGCGGTAAACTTTACAACAACGGTTCCGGGTACAACATTTAGCTGGACTAATAATACCACAGGCACAGGGCTTGCGGCTAGTGGTACAGGAAATATTGCTTCATTTGTAACAACAAATGCAACAGCAGCGCCATTAGTGAGTACAGTTACAGTTACACCTAATTATGGTGGTGCTGGTTCATCCCCTGTAACTTTTTCAAATACAGCAAATATTGATTTACCTGCTGGTCAGCCAGCAACTACAAGTGGCCCGGCAGGACCTTATCCGTCGCCAATTGTTGTATCAGGATTACCAACTACTGGTGTTGCAGTTCAGTCAGTAGTATTGACGAATATCACTCACTCATGGTCAGCAGATATAGATGTATTACTTGTTTCACCAACGGGTCAGCAATTTATGCCTATGTCCCGAGTAGGAAGTTCTACCGGTTTTGATGCAGCAGCAACTGTTACTTTAAAAGATGGCTCTCCAGCCATGCCTACTACAAGTACAGCCATTCCAACAGGCACTTACGCACCAACAGCAGGAACACCTGCTACAACAACAATGCCTGCCGGAGCACCAGTAGGGCCGTATAATTTAGCAGCACCAGCTGGCACATCAACGTTTGCCAATGTGTTTAATAGCACAACCAATTATAATGGAACTTGGAATTTATATATTGCTGATCATTCTGCTGGTGATTATGGTGTTATGACCGGTGGCTGGGATATTACGTTCCTTGTACCTTCTGCATCAACTTGTGCAGGTACACCAAGAACGTTTACTATTACAGTTAATCCAACACCAAATGTAACAGCAACACCATCAAGTCAGACAGCATGTTCTGGTGCTGCAATCACCCCAATTGCATTAAC
This sequence comes from Chitinophagaceae bacterium, assembly GCA_016706055.1. Taxonomy (GTDB): domain Bacteria; phylum Bacteroidota; class Bacteroidia; order Chitinophagales; family Chitinophagaceae; genus JJ008. The sequence continues at coordinate 15,687 of JADJKL010000006.1, forward strand.
TAGTACAACAGCAGGTACAACCTATGCATGGACAAGAGATAATGCAGCTGCAGTAACTGGAATACCAGGGAATGGCACTGGCAATATAAGCGGTACATTAACGAATATCACATTAGCACCAGTAACGGTAACGTTTACGATAACACCATCGGCCAATGGTTGTCCTGGAGCACCGATTACAGCAACTGTAACGGTAAATCCAACACCGCAGGTAGATCAGCCAGCCAACCAGACGGTATGTAACGGAACAATGACAGCGCCGGTTAACTTTACCAGCACAGTTCCGGGAACAACGTTTGCTTGGACGAATAATACTCCATCGATTGGTCTTGCGGCTAGTGGTACTGGTAACATAGCTGCCTTTACAGCAACGAATGCGACAACATTACCTGTTACAGCAACGGTAACTGTTACACCACAGTATGGAACGCCTGGTCCTGTAGTTTTAACTGGCTCATTAACAGCCCCAGATCCAACGTTAGCATCTAGAATTAACAGAAATGCAATAGCCTCTAGTTGTGCAGTACCGAAGACATGGCCTGGCAACTTTGGTGCAGGTCCTTATTTCTACGATATGCATAGCCTTACGAATAACACCGGTGCAAGCCAGTGTGTAACTGTTAGCTATGTATCAAGTACAGTCAATCAGGTGCATGTATCAGCTTACAATGGAAGCTTAACCCTGCTAACCAGGCAACTAATTATATAGCAGATGGTGGAAGCAGTGCCTTAAGTGGAACACCAGTAAACTTCACCTTTACTGCACCAGCAGGAGCTACAATAGTGTTAGTAGCCTTTAATCCAAACGTTGGGTCAACCCCTGATTACACAATTACTGTAACTGGATTACCACAAAGTTGTGCTGGTCCATCGAAGACCTTTAATATAACAGTGAATCCAACACCAACGATTACTTGTCCTGCAAACATGACGGTAGCCAGCGATGTAGGTGTATGTAACAAAACAGTTAATTACACACCAACAGTAACGGGTACACCGGCACCAACGCTTAGCTATGTATTAACAGGCGCAACAACAGGCAGTGGTTCAGGCAGTGGTAGTGGTTTGAAATTTAATGTAGGTGTAACCACAGTAACAATAACAGCAACGAATATTTGTGCAACAGTTACTTGTTCGTTCACAATAACAGTAACTGATAGCCAGTTGCCAACAGTTACAACACAGCCAGCTAACAGAACAGTATGTGCAGGTAGCAACGCAACGTTTACGGTAGTAGCAGTAACAGCTCCAAGTGCAGGCGGTCCGATAGCCTACCAGTGGCAGTTGTGGAATGGTAGCACCTGGAATAATATAGCAGGTGCCACAGCAGCAACGTTAACCTTGAACAGTGTAACGCAAACGATGAATACGAACAGTTACAGAGTGCAGTTGACAGGTTTGTGTTCTACAGTATTCTCAAACTTTGCAACATTGTATGTAAATCCATTACCAACAATCAACTTGACAACATCGATACCACCAGCCTTGTTACCAACACAGGTGTTAACGATTACAGCAACTACAGCACCTGGAGGTGGCAGTTATGTATGGTTCAAGAATGGAGTGGTAATACCGGGAGCAACAGGTAATACATTAGCAGGTCTTACGGTGAGTGATATCGGTACATATCGAGTAGTGTACACAGATGGTAATGGATGTGTAGCTACATCAGCCAATGTAGATATCACCGGTCAGCCATCGGATAACTTGTATGTGTATCCGGTACCAAACCAGGAGTGTTCAATGTTAGGTTCTATAACCAAGCAAATGAGCAGGTAACGGTAAGGGTATTTGATGCGAAGGGAGCAGAAGTGTACAGCAGAAAAGTATTGACAACAATACCATACACTACGATCAATGTTGATCTATCAACGAATCAACCATTGGCAAACGGTACATATGTTGTCGATGTAAGAGGAGCTGATGGAAGACTGATGGGCTCTAGGAAGATTATAGTATATAACAGATAATTAGAACATTGAATCTAAAATCAAAACCCCGTCTCGCATAAAGCGAGACGGGGTTTTTTATATGCCATAAGCATGGGACTACAATGCACTCCTTAAATCCTTCATACATCAAAAATAAATGAGTTGTAGATAGTTCGAGGCCACAAACAATACGAAACTTTTCTCTGTATTATAGTTGGAGATTCTTTATTTAGCTTTTACCAGTCTTATCATGGCACTTTCACCTTCAGTACTAGCAAGGTAGGCGTCATATCGTTCCTCGTTAATTATAGCCACCATATAGGATGTGTTAGGTGGAATAGTCCCAAGATTCTCTGCCACCATAGTAAGCTCATTAAGGTCATTTAATTCACTTACCGCTAGTTTTATAATATAAGGATTGGCTGTTAGCCGGATATGTTCAAAGATTAGTTTGTCATTTAGGAATAGAGAAATGGAATCTCCGTCTATTTCTGCATTGTCGTAAAACCGAAGTTCTATTGAATCGCCGCTGATGGGTATATCCTTTATAAAGGTTTTCTTACGGGTAACGAACTTTTCTTCAATGGTTGGAGGCTTTACAGGTTCGATAACTTTAGCCACAGGTGTTATCGTCACAGGCTCAGGCTCTTTTACAATAGCAGGCTTCTTCTCAGTCTTGGCAACAATTGGTAGCAATGGTTTTACAATAGGCTTTTCTGGTATAATAGGCTTTGCAGGAGGCTCAGTTACAGTTTTTGGTTGATATGCAATACTCTTTATGCTATCAATGATATCCAGATCATTGGCTCCGCTAGTATAATTCTCAATTACAAAATCCCATTCATCTTTAAAGCTGGTTTGATTGGTCTTATCCATATGCACTTCGCCTTTAATATTCCTTTCGTCTTCTTTTGGCGATACTTTCCCGTCCAGCATCATTCGGTTGCCGCCAGGGCAATTAAAATCTGCTCTCGAAAGCATCGGAACTTTTCCTGGGCTAGTGAGACTGAATTTTGTTGATTTTTCCTCCAGCAATTGGTCATCCCACCAAACAGCTTCATTACTTGTTTCATCAAAATATCCACGGATGCTATAGCGACGAAAATTATTGGCAGACTCGTAATAATAGGAAGTGCCAGTTAAACTATCTCCTTGTTGAATAATTTTTACTTCTACTTTCTGCCGGTTGATCTTTCCTTTCCAAGTGCCTGTAATCATCTGCGCATTTGTTAATACACTAAAACATAAGCATATAATAAAAATTGAAAGGAGCTTTTTGTTCAATAAGGTTACGGACATGTAGAATCTTTTGCTATTAAACGAAGATTATTATATAATATTTTCTGTTATAACTGGTCTGATAAAAGAATGCACAGACTTTTTTAAAAGGTTTGTACAACTTATCTTTAAGCGGATGGAAAAAACAGAAGACATAGTTGCAAGAATCCGAAAGCACCAGCGGGATTTCCACCAAGTAGTACCTTTTGCCAATACCGCCGACAAATTACTACAGCTTGATTTTACTGCTGCTAATAAAGAAATTACTTCCGAGATATTAAATGAAACAACAACATTCAATAATTATATTGATGAGCTTTTGCAAAAGAATAATGCGAAATATGGTATTGGTGGCTATGATGAGCATCGTACAATTTATAAAGTAAGTAAAGTGTTTGACGGAGATGGCAAGGACGAAGAGCCGAGAAGACTGCATCTTGGCATTGATCTTTGGGGAAAGCCAAATACGGCTATCATGTCACCGATGGATGGATTGGTGCATAGTTATGCTTTCAACAATAATTTTGGTGATTATGGAGGAACAATCATTCTTGTTCACCGGTTAGAAGATATCAGCTTCTTTACATTATATGGTCATCTTAGCCTGAACTCACTTAAAAACTTACAAGAAGGCCAGCACATTGAAAAAGGAAAAATATTTGCAGAGTTTGGTCTTCCACTTGAGAACGGTCACTGGCCACCTCATCTTCATTTTCAGGTAATACTTGACATTGGAACTTATAAAGGCGATTATCCCGGTGTGTGTAAATTCTCCGAAAAGAAAGGGTGGTTGCAAAACAGCCCTGACCCTGATATCATATTACAAATGAATCAATACATCTGATAGCTGATTAATAATTAGCTTTACAGTTATTCAATCAACAATTCATGTCCAATCCAAATTTGAGTAGTGATAAAGATGGCTTAACGACCGTCGATGCGGCATTTGAAAATACAATCCGCCCTGGCCAGATAGATGATTTCTCCGGACAAGATCAAATCATAGAGAACCTTCGCATATTTATCAAAGCTGCAAAGATCCGTGGCGAAGCCTTGGATCATGTTTTATTTCATGGTCCTCCGGGCTTGGGAAAAACAACGCTGTCAAGAATTGTTTCCAATGAATTGGGTGTAAATATTAAAGAAACATCAGGACCTGTAATCGAAAAACCAGGTGATCTTGCTGGCCTCTTAACAAGTCTCGAACCGAATGATGTTTTATTTATTGATGAAATTCATCGGCTTAGTACAGTGGTTGAAGAATATTTGTACGCTGCTATGGAAGATTATCGCATAGATATTATGATTGATAGTGGCCCCAATGCAAGAAGCATACAAATCAACCTGAACCCTTTTACATTAATAGGGGCAACTACCAGAAGTGGTTTATTAACTGCACCTTTATTATCAAGATTCGCCATCAAATCGAGATTGGAATATTACACTTCGGATATATTGAATAAAATAATTCAACGTTCGGCAAATATTTTAGGTTCCAATATTTCTGCTGAAGCAATTGTTGAAATTGGAAGAAGAAGCAGAGGCACACCAAGAATTGCCAATGGCTTATTAAGAAGAGTTAGAGATTTTGCACAAGTATTAAATGATGGACAAATTGATTTTGGCATCACCCAACATGCCTTAAAGGCATTGAATGTAGATGAACATGGTTTGGATGATATGGACAACAGAATTCTTTTGACTATCATAGATAAATTTAAAGGCGGACCAGTTGGTATTACCACTATTGCAACAGCAGTAGGAGAAGAGGCTGGCACTTTGGAAGAAGTGTATGAGCCATTTTTAATTCAGGAAGGTTTTATGCAACGAACACCAAGAGGAAGAGAGGTGACGGCAAAAGCATATAAGCATTTGGGAAAGTCAAGACCATCCGATACAGGAAATTTGTTTTCATAAAAAAAGGTGCTTAATACAAGCACCTTTTTTATATAGTATAATAAATCTATTATTCCTGTACTACTAAGCGGAAACCGTTTCCATGAATATTTACGATCTCAATTTTTTCATCATCCTTTAAATACTTACGGAGTTTGGCAATGTACACATCCATGCTTCTGCCGTTAAAATATGTATCGCTGCCCCAGATTCTTTTTAATGCCTGTTCCCTTGGAAGCAGATCATTCAAATGCTCTGCAAGCATTTTCAACAACTCATTTTCTTTTGGAGAAAGTGTTTGTGTGATGTCTTTATGAATAAGCTGACGCAATTTCGGATTGAAATGATAAGTAGAAAGATCGAACTCCATGTTTTCACTTTCTTTATTCTGCTCTTCATTTCTTTTCAGAATAGCTTTTATTTTCAGTAACAGCACTTCGCTGTCAAAAGGTTTGGTGATGTAATCATCAGCACCGAGTTTATAACCCTGTATCACATCTTCCTTCATGGTTTTTGCACTCAAAAAGAAAAGAGGAATATCAGGGTCTACATCTCGTATTTCTTCAGCCAGCGTAAAGCCATCCATATTAGGCATCATTACATCCAGCAGGCATAGGTCAAATTTTTCCCGTTGAAAAGCAGCAAGACCAAGGCGGCCGTCTCTTTCAAGGGTTACATCATAATCGTTTAGTTCAAGATAATTCTTAAGAACACTTCCAAGATTCGGATCGTCTTCGCACAATAATAATTTAGATTTCTTTGCTTCCATTTTCTGGTGGTTTTATATTGATGACAAATAAAGTTAAAGCATTTCAAGGGTTCAAGTATCGGGGCTGAATATTTTGTTAAAAGACCTTCATTTCAAACCTTTTGCTGCCTACTTTTGCATAATATAGTAAAAATTGTGCCATGCATAACACAAATGACAATGGGCGGAAGAAATAAATAATAATCGACGACCGCTTCTTGATAAAACTCACTCGTCTTGATGAACGAACTAACACTATAAAAGCACAAAAAAGAGTATATTAACACCCAATAAAAAAAATTGAAATGGCGGATACAACTACTTTTCTCGAAACTATAAATACAGGCTACACTTTCAAAGGTGAATCATTTAAAATCGGCTGTGCCATGATGGATGGAGCAGTGGTAAGTGGAGCAGATGTTTTGATTCCTTTTAAAACCTTAAACCGGCATGGATTAATTGCTGGAGCAACTGGTACAGGTAAAACAAAAACGTTACAGGTATTAGCCGAAGGATTGAGCGATGCAAGTATTCCGGTATTGATGATGGATATTAAAGGCGACCTGAGTGGTATTGCCGCTGCAGGTACTTCGAACGATAAAATTGCAGACAGAAGTCAGAAACTGAATATCGAATTTAAGCCAACAGCTTATCCTACAGATTTACTCACATTGAGTAATCAAAAAGGCGCAAGGTTAAGAGCAACAGTGAGTGAATTTGGTCCGGTACTTCTTTCAAAGATTTTGGGATTGAATGATACACAAGGCGGATTTGTAGCAATGATCTTCAAATATTGTGATGATAATAAATTGCCATTACTCGATTTGAAAGATTTTATTAAAGTGTTGCAATATGTGAGTGATGAGGGCAAAGCAGACATGGAAAAGGATTATGGAAAAATTTCCACCACTTCAACTGGGACCATACTTAGAAAAGTTATTGAATTACAACAACAAGGTGCTGATGTTTTTTTTGGTGAGAAGAGTTTTGAAGTAGATGACTTGATGAGGATTAATGAGGATGGAAAAGGAATGATCTCCATCGTAAGAGTAACAGATTTACAAGACAGACCAAAATTATTCTCCACTTTTATGTTACAATTATTGGCAGAGCTTTATGCTACTTGTCCGGAAGAAGGCGATATGGATAAGCCAAAACTGGTGATGTTTATTGATGAAGCTCATCTTATTTTTCAAGAAGCAAATGATGCTTTGTTGCAACAGATTGAAACAATCATTAAATTAATCCGTTCCAAAGGAATTGGTATTTATTTCTGCACACAAAATCCGATGGATGTGCCAGCATCTGTATTGGCACAATTGGGATTAAAAGTGCAACATGCTTTAAGAGCATTTACTGCAGCGGATAGAAAAGTAATAAAACAAACTGCGGAAAATTATCCGGAAACAGAATTTTATAAAACAGATGAATTAATAACTCAACTGGGAACCGGTGAAGCATTAATCACAATACTAAATGAAAAGGGAATTCCTACGCCGCTGGTACATTGCATGCTTCGGGCACCGCAAAGCCGCATGGATATTTTAAGTGATGTGGAAATTGACAGTTTAGTTAGCAAATCAAAAATTGCCGCAAAGTATAATGAAGTGATTGACAGCAAAAGTGCTTATGAAATGCTGACGGAAAAACTAGAGGAAGCTGCTAAGCGGGATGAAAAAGAAAAAATGGAGGAAGAAAAAACTACTAAAAAAACTCCAGCTAAAAAGGAAAAAGGATTTTTTGATGATCCTACTGTAAAAAGTATGACAAGGACTGCTGGAAATAGTATTCTGAGAACTTTACTTGGAGTACTTGGTCTTGGTGGCAGAAGTAAAAAGAGTTTATTTTAAAGAAACCAAGCCGGTTTTGTTTACGCTTATTTTATTCTCAGCCTGAAGGAATTCAATAACCTTCCAGGCTTTTTCTTTTTTAACCCCATTCAGTTTTAATAGCAAGTCTTTAGTATGTAAAGGTTCATACTTTATGATATTGATAATGCGGTGATGAAGTGTATCAAATTCTTCTTTGCTAAGGCCAGATGCTTTTTGGCGAAGACAATTATCACAAATGCCACAAGCTTTTATTTTTTCATCTCCAAAATAGTTGCCAATCATTCTGCTTCGGCATTCAGCAGTTTCGTTTACAAAAGTTACCATTTGTTTCATTCTCTGTTGAAACTGTTCTTTTCTTTTGTTGTAAGCAGCCATATCAATTCTTACATCTTCTGCTTTGATTCTGTTTACAGATAAAAAAAGTTGTGGCGTATCTTTTTGCGGCTGGTATTCGATAATGCCCATTTGATGTAAAAGGAGTAATTGATTTTTTACTTCTTCAAGATCTGTTTTTAGTAATCCTGCCATCATTTTTTCTGAAATAGAAGATGGCTGATCAAAGATGCCTTCGTATGCCCTTAATAAAGTCTTTATAACATTATCAAGTTTGACGTTTTCATTCTCAATATTTCTCAAATGGTTTTTATCAGTAGTAAATACAACTGATGCCGAATTAAAAACCTGTTCATTGAAAGTAAGCAGGTTCTCTTGTTCCAATGCTTTTAGAGAATACAGTGTTGTATGACCCTGTAGCTTAAATTTTTTTAAAAAGTCAGCTAGGTCGAAATCAAAATAATGTCCTTCACCACTGCCAGTTGGTATTTGTAAATAATTGGCAACGCTTTGATACACATTTCTAATATCTTCTAAAGATGGGAACCTAAGATCTGCCAGGTTTTCTAATTCATGAATATCCCTGTCATCGTATAATAAAACAGCATAAGCGGTTTTGCCATCTCTTCCACCGCGGCCAGCTTCCTGATAATAATTTTCCAAACAATCGGGAGCGTCCGCATGAATAACAGTTCGGACATCGGGTTTGTCAATACCCATTCCAAATGCATTGGTGCAAACAATTACTCTTGTTTTATTATTGATCCATGCTTCTTGTCTTTTACTTCTATCTTCTTGTGCAAGGCCCGCATGATAATAGTCTGACGAAATTTGTTGTAATTGTAAAAGTTCGCTAAGCTCTTTTGTTCTTCTTCTGCTTTTGCAATACACAATCGAAGTGCCATTTACTTTTCGTAATACCTCAATTATTTTATTGATTTTAGAATCAACTTTGAATGTGCTGTAAGAAAGGTTTGCTCTTTCAAACGATTGGCGGAAAATACGATGGCTTTGAAAATCCAGCTTTTCACAAATATCTTTTTGTACTTCTGGAGTTGCAGAAGCGGTTAATGCAAGCATCGGAACATCTGGTAATTCTTCCCGAAGTGCAGCGATGCGTAAATAAGGCGGACGAAAATCATAACCCCATTGTGAAATACAATGCGCTTCATCTACAGCAATAAGATTTATCCCTAAACCCGGAAGATATTCTTTGAACAAAGCCGACTCTAATCGTTCAGGCGAAACGTATAAAAATTTGCAATTGCTTTCGCCTGCTACTTTAAAGGTATTGATTACTTCTTTGCGACTCATACCAGAATAAACGGCAAAAGCGGTTATTCCTTTTCTCCGAAGGTTTTCTACTTGATCTTTCATCAACGCAATTAAGGGAGATACGACAAGGCATAATCCATCCAGTGCCATTGCGGGAACCTGATAGCATAATGATTTTCCTCCACCTGTTGGCATTAGTGCTAAACTATCTTTTCCATCAAGAATTGAATTAATAATATCTTCCTGCAGCGGACGAAAGGAATCATAGCCCCAGTATTGTTTTAATATGGAATAAATATCCGCCATGGTATGCTGTGAATTTACACCACTTTCTTTACGAACAGGCGAACAGAGTTAATAGCCAGCACAACATCACTTAATCCCATTACCAATGCACCAAAAGTTGGAGTGAGAAATCCAAAGGCAGCAACAGGAATAGCAACAATATTATAGGCAAAAGCCCAGAAAAGATTTTGTTTGATAGTGAGGTAAGTATGTTTTCCCAAGCCTAAAGCTGTTGGAAGATTTTTTAAGCCATTATTCATTAATACTACATGTGCTGATTGTACAGCTATCTGCGAAGCATCATTCATTGAAATGCCAATAGTTGCTTTTGCTAATGCAGGTGCATCGTTAATTCCATCGCCAACCATAGCAGTTGGCGATTCGGAACTTAATTCTGTAATCTTGGCTAACTTTTGTTCGGGTGTTTGTTCAGCAATTACAGTATCAATATTCAGTTCTGTAGCAAGTTCATTGCATTTATCCAAACGGTCGCCGCTTAATAAAATGGTTTCAATGTTTTTGCTATGCAGATAATTAATAACTGCTTTAGCCTCTGGTCGTATTTCATCTTTTACATCAATCCATCCGATCAACGATTCATTTTTTGTTATATAAACATTGTGTGTGTTATCTGTTGTTAACTTATCAGCAATTTTATACGAACCTGCCCACCATGTGTTGCCATCATTATCTTCTGCTTTCATACCGAAGCCTTTTACTTCTTCTATTTTTTTCCAACGGATTTCTTCTTTCGATTTCCATTCTTCTACAATTGCTTTTGCGATTGGATGATTGGAATATTTCTCAAGGCTATAGGTTGCTAGCTTAAACTGAGCTTCTTCAACCTGAGAATTAAAACCTGCTATTTGAAATTTACCTGTTGTTAATGTTCCCGTTTTATCGAATACAACTCTCTTAATATTCTTAAAAGTTTCGAGGCTGGTCGCATTACGAAAAAGAATTCCAGTTTTGGCTGCACGGCCAAGCCCAACAGCAATAGCGGCAGGTGTGGCTAATCCCATAGCACAAGGACAAGCAATTACCAACACAGCAATGCTTCGCATCAACGCTGGTGTAAAATCTTTTAAAACAATCCAGCTTAATATCAGCGTAAGAGCAGCAATGCCTAAAACGATTGGGATAAATATGGCACTAATCTTATCTGCCAATTGTTGCACTGGTGGCTTTTCTCCCTGTGCTTGCTTTACCATGTTTATAATGCCTGATAATACGGTGTCTTTACCTACAGCAGTTACCTGTGCTTTTGCAGTACCATCACTTATCAGACTGCCGCCAATTAATTTATCTTTTTTTACTTTATGAACAGGAATGCTTTCACCAGTAATAATTGCTTCGTTAACTTGTACATCACCCCAGAGTATTTTACAGTCAATCGGTACTTGCTCACCGCTTTTCAGTAGAATCAAATCACCAACTCGCAGTGCTGTGTTTTCAACTGGAAAAACTTGTTCTTTGTGTTCATCATCAAAAGCAATCATATTGGCCATCACCTTTTGGGATTTCGCCAATTGATTCAACTCTCTTTGCGTTGCGTTTACAGATGCTTCTTCTAAATAATTCCCCAAGAAAACAAGTGTAATGATGGTGGCAGTTGTTTCATAAAACATATACTGCTCTGCTTGTCCTGTAAGCGATCCGTATAAGCTATAAAAGAATGCTGCTGTGGAACCAATCGCAATCAACACATTCATATTTGGCATTCCATTACGAATACTTTTCCATGCACTCTTCCCAAAGAAACTCATGCCAACTATGTAAACAGGAATGGTAAGTGCTAATTGCACCCAATGATTCATCAACCAGTGAATATGCAATCCTGGAATCATGTGCAACATTAGTACGGCGGTAAAGGGAAGGCAAAACCAAAAACGTTGTAAATGAGTGGACAAAAATCCGGCATGTTCATCATCGTGGCTATGCCCATGCGAATGATCATCAGACTTTATTTTATAGCCAAGATCTTTTATGCCTTTTGCCAGATCATCTTCTTTTTTTATATCGTTTAAATCAAATGAAACATCCCCAGTGCCAAAATTCACCTTTACATTCTTCATTCCCTTTTTTTCCAGGTACTTATGAATGGTAAGTGCACAACTGGTGCAATCCATTCCATCTACTTTCCATTGAACTGTTTCCATATTACAAATTTACTCAAACAAGATTAGTCAGTATTTTAAGAAACGGAAAATGTTTACAACATGGTTGCTATAACGCTGTAAATTTGAACTATGGAATTGACTTACTCATTGAATGAAATAAATAAAGTAGCAGCTGAGTTTTGGGTAAAAGCTGAAGGCGGAAAAGTATTCGCATTTCATGGGCAAATGGGAGCTGGCAAAACAACTTTTATTCATGCTTTGTGTGAAGTTAAAGGTGTAATGGATGTTATCAGCAGCCCAACCTTTCCAATAATTAATGAGTATAAATATGATTGTGAAGGAACCATGCGATTGCTGCTACATATGGATTTGTATCGCCTGAAAGATGAAGAAGAAGCCATAAGGGCAGGTGTAGAAGATGGCCTTTTTAGTGGCTTTATCTGTCTGGTAGAGTGGCCTGAAAAAGCTCCGGCTATTTTCCCTGACAATACGATACATGTGTATTTAGAGGTTGTAGATGAGAAAACTAGAAGAATAAAAATCGCTAAAAATTGAGTACATTTGAAATAGCTAAAAAACTTCTTAATTAATACTTTCGACTCCCGAATTCTTAACCAGCAATCAACTTAATGAGTCAGCAAAAGCCTAAAATAAGTACTTCATTCAGTTATGAAACTTTGGAAGAAACGTTGGATATTAAGCCCAAAGTAGAGGGAATGATGATTGGTATACCAAAAGAAATTGCTTTTCAGGAAAACAGAATTGCACTAACTCCTGATGCAGTAAGTGTATTGATTAATAACGGCCATCAGGTAATGATTGAACACAATGCCGGAGAAGCCTCACATTTTAGAGATAAGGATTATAGCGAAGCTGGTGCAAAAATAGTTTACGACAGAGAGTCGGTTTTTAAAGCTCCCATACTTGTAAAAAGTGCACCAATTATTGATGAGGACTTACCGCTGTTACAACTAAATCAGGTCATCATTTCTCCTATACATATTTCTGTAATGAAGGTGGAAATTTTGGAAACGATGATGACAAAAAGAGTTACAGCAATTTCGTTTGAGAATTTAAAAGATGATAGTGACTCTTACCCGATCGTTCGGAGTATGAGTGAAATAGCAGGAAGTGCTGTAATGCTGATTGCCGCACAATATTTAGGTTCTGCCAATCATGGTAAAGGTGTTTTATTAGGAGGTGTTTCTGGTATTGCACCAACAAAAGTTATTATAATTGGCGCCGGAATAGTAGGAGAGTATGCTGCAAGAGCCGCCTTAGCCTTAGGAGCTTCTGTAAAAGTATTTGATAATAGTGTATACCGGTTGAAGCGGTTGCAAAATAATATAGGGCAAAGATTATGGACTTCAGTAATAGAACCACGGATGCTAGCCAAACAATTAAAAACTTGTGAAGTGGCAGTTGGTGCATTAGGTTCGCAAACAGGCAGAACACCTATGGTGGTGAATGAAGAAATGGTAAGTAATATGCGACCCGGTTCGGTAGTGATAGATGTTAGTATTGATAGAGGTGGCTGTTTTGAAACATCAGAGATTACTTCTCATGAGCATCCCATCTTTATGAAATATGGTGTAATACATTACTGTGTGCCAAATATTCCATCCGGGTTTTCTCGCACAGCATCGCAGGCAATAAGTAATGTTTTAATGCCGCTGCTATTAGAAGCAGGCGAAGAAGGTGGCTTTGAGAATCTTCTCTGGCACCAGATCCATTTGCGGAATGGTATTTATCTTTTTAAAGGCTCATTGACAAATTTTTACCTCAGTCAGCGTTTTGATCTGAAGTATACAGACTTGAATTTGCTGATTGCAAGTCAGCGATAAAATATTTAATGCAAAAGAAAAACCCCGTTCAACATTTAGCTAAACGGGGTTTTGTTATAATAAACAGTTAGTCTTATTTATTCATCGTCTGCTTCGCTTCTATGCTCAATGTAGCATGAGGAACAGCTCTTAATCTTGCTTTGTCAATTAACTGACCAGTAACACGACAAATACCATAAGTTTTATTTTCAATACGCATCATTGCTTTTTCCAAATGATCGATGAAAGTAATCTGACGGCTTGCCATTTGGCTTAGCTGCTCTCTTTCCATACTTACACTACCATCTTCCATAGTCATGTAGCGACCTTCATCCATATCTCCACCTTCTTCTTTGCGGGTAATTAAACCTTGCAGATAAGTAAATTCTTTTTTAGCTGCATCCAGTTTTCTGGTAATAATTTCCCTGAATTCAACAAGGTCATTATCAGAATAACGCATAGTTGGGCCATTATACTGAGGAATAGACTGGTCTAATACTGATTTCGTAAAATCTGGTTCGTACTTTACTGAACTCTTGGTTGTTGTTTTTGGAATTACAACTTTTGTGGCCTTCGGAGGTTCTTTTTTTATCACTGGTTTTACTTTTTGTTTGATAGAAACCAACGATTTCGGATCCACCTTTCCACCCTTTTTTGGAGCAGGAACTTCAGGTTTTACCTCCACTTTTGGAGCAGGTTTCGCAACTGCTTTTGGAGTAGGTTTTGCCACTGGTTTTGGAGTAGCCTTAGCTAACTTCTTAGGAGCTGCTTTTTTAGGAGCAGGCTTTTTCGCAACGGGTTTAGCTGCTTTTTTAGGAGCAGGTTTCGCCGCCTTTTTAGGTGCAGATTTTTTCACAGTTTTCTTTGCCGCTGGTTTTTTTGAAGCAGCTTTAGGTGCGGGTTTGGTAGCTTTTTTTATTGCCTTTTTAGGAGCCGTTTTCTTTTTAATAGCCATAATATTACCCTTTTTTTGAAACAATCACATTTAGAAAAACTTCATTAATATCTATACTAATACCATCAATTTTAGTTGATGAAAACTCTAACTCATCAGCTAGAATTTCGGCGCAAATATAGTCTTTATACTTTGTCAATGATTCTTTTAACCCATCTGCCTCAGATACAGTCACTTTCACCCTGTCTGTTAGTTCAAAACCGCCTTCTTTGCGGATTTTTTGAATCCTGTTTACAAACTCCCTGGCATTACCTTCTGCGGCTAATTCAGGTGTTATCGTTATGTCTAAAGCAACGGTTAAACTGCCTTTATTTGCCACTGTCCAGCCAGGAATATCTTCACTACTAATATCAACATCGGCAATCTGTAATATTACATTTTCGCCATCAACTGGCAAACTATATTGTCCTTCTTTTTCCAACAAAGCAATGTCATCCTGTGTGAATAATGCTAACGCTGCCGACACGGCTTTCATCTTTGCTCCGAGTTTTTTACCAAGGGCAACAAAGTTTGGTTTTATCTTTTTACTGATGAAAGTATTGTCAGGATTCAGGTATTCAATCTCCTTCACATTCACTTCGGCTTTTATCAGGTCTTCCACTTTTTGTATTTGCTGTTTCATAGAAGCAGTCATTGCCGGAATCAATACCTTTTGCAATGGCTGACGGACTTTGATGTTCACTTTTTTTCTTAATGAAAGTATCAATGAAGATGAATCCTGTGCCAGTTGCATTCTTTCTTCTAATAAAACATCTATTACCGATTCGTCTGCTACAGGATAATCTGTATGATGAACTGATTCTACGTTGAATCTGTTGGTAACAGCATTCAAATTCTGGAAAACAGTATCACTGAAGAATGGAGAAATTGGTGCTATTAATCTGGTAATTGTTTCCAAACATTCATATAAGGTCTGATAAGCACAAATTTTATCCTGCTCATATTCTCCTTTCCAGAACCGGCGACGGCAAAGACGAACATACCAGTTACTTAAATGTTCATCCACAAAATCTTCAATTACACGGCCTGCTTGAGTTGGTTCGTAGTCATCCATATAAGCAGTGGCTTTCTTCACTACTGTATTTAAGGAGGAGAGAATCCAGCGGTCAATTTCAGGACGGTCTTTTAATGGTATATATTCTTCTTTGAATGCAAAGCCATCTACATTGGAATACAATGCAAAGAATTGGTACGTATTATAAAGTGTGCCAAAGAATTTGCGTTGTACTTCTTTAATACCATCAAGGTCAAACTTCATATTGTCCCAAGGAGATGCATTGGTTACGAGATACCATCTTGTTGCATCTGCACCAAAAGTTTCAATGGTGGTGAACGGGTCAACAATGTTGCCCAATCGTTTACTCATCTTTACTCCATTCTTATCCAATACGAGGCCATTTGACACACAGGTTTTGTACGCAACACTGTCGAATAGCATTACAGCAATTGCATGTAATGTATAGAACCAACCTCTTGTCTGATCTACACCTTCGGCTATATAATCAGCAGGGAAACTCTTTTCAAATATTTCTTTATTCTCAAAAGGGAAATGCCATTGTGCATAGGGCATAGCGCCGGAATCAAACCAAACATCAATTAAATCAGGAACCCTTTTCATTGGTTTGCCTGACTTGCTGACTAAAATAATATCGTCAACATATGGTTTATGTAAATCTAAAATCCCTTCATGTAAATAATGCTTGTTTACATCACCGCCTAACACTTCATTTGCTTTTCTTATTCCTGCATTTAACTCTTCAATAGAGCCAATACAAACTTCTTCATCTCTTTCTTCTGTTCTCCAGATTGGTAATGGTGTTCCCCAATATCTTGAACGGCTGAGATTCCAGTCGACAACATTCTCCAGCCAGTTGCCAAAACGTCCTTCGCCGGTTGATTTAGGTTTCCAATTAATGGTTTTATTCAGCTCCACCATTCTTTCTTTTACCGCAGTGGTTTTAATGAACCATGCATCCAACGGATAATAAAGAATAGGTTTATCTGTCCGCCAACAATGCGGATAGTTGTGTTCGTATTTTTCTACTTTGAAAGCCCGGTTCTCTTTTTTCAGTTTTACACTGATGTCAACATTCACATCCACATAGTCCGGGTCGTCTTTATAATTCTTTACATATCGGTTACTAAACTCACCAAGGCCATCAATAAACTTACCCTGCCTGTCCACCATCGTCAGAATTCCGATATTATATTTTTTACCTACTTTATAGTCATCTGCACCAAAAGCAGGAGCAGTGTGAACGATACCAGTACCATCTTCTGTAGTAACAAATGTGTCCACCATTACCTGGAATGGGTTTGCATCGGGAGTTATTTCTTGTATTGCTTTTAGTGAGTTGGCTTCGTAAGGAAGCAACTGCTCATATTCACAGCCTTCTATTTCCTTTCCTTTGAATTCTGCAACAACTTTATACGGAAGATTCTTACCGTCATTCTTATACTCTGCAAAGTCTGCATTCTCTTGCTCAGGTTTGAAATATTTACCAAGCAATGCTTTTGCCAGAACAATATTTACTTCATTGTGTAAATACGGATTAATTGTTTTTACCAAAACATAATCAATGTTTGCACCAACAGTTAACCCAAGATTGGATGGCAAAGTCCAAGGTGTGGTCGTCCATGCTAGGAAGAAGACCTCACCCCGACCCTCTCCTTCAGGAGAGGGAGTCGCAGAC
Organism: Chitinophagaceae bacterium; assembly: GCA_016706055.1. Classification (GTDB taxonomy): domain Bacteria; phylum Bacteroidota; class Bacteroidia; order Chitinophagales; family Chitinophagaceae; genus JJ008. The sequence goes on from JADJKL010000006.1 coordinate 32,856, forward strand.
TCTGCCAATGCAGAAAACATTTTTTGAATGCCGGGGTTTTTGTAAGCCCCTCCTTCGGAGGGGTTTGGGGAGGCTTTGAACATCGCCACTGCACTCGTATCCTTTACATCTTTATATGTTCCAGGTTGGTTTAGTTCATGCGAACTTAAACCTGTGCCTGCTGCTGGTGAATATGGCTGTATGCTTACACTTTCGTACAGCAATCCTTTTTTATACAATTCACTTAATATCCACCAAAGTGTTTCGATGTACTCATTCTTGAATGTGATGTATGGGTCGTTCAAATCAACCCAATAACCCATTTTCTTGGTGATGTCATCCCACTTGTCTTTATACCGCAACACTGCTTCACGGCATTTCTGATTATATTCTTCTACTGATATTTTTTTACCAATATCTTCTTTAGTAATACCGAGTTCCTTTTCCACTCCAAGTTCAATCGGCAGACCATGTGTATCCCAACCGCCTTTACGTTTTACCTGAAAACCTTTCATGGTTTTGTAGCGGCAAACCAAATCCTTTAATGTCCTTGAAATAACATGGTGAATGCCGGGCATACCGTTTGCACTGGGTGGGCCTTCATAAAATACAAAAGGCGTAGCACCTTCCCGTAGGGACACACTTTTCTCAAATGCCTGTTTTTCAGACCATTTAGCCAGTATTTCCTGCTCGAAAGCTGGTAGATTTAAGCCCTTAAATTCATGGTATTTTACACTCATAGCCGTTCTAAAATGGGTGCGAAGTTACGAAAAGTAAAGCCTGAAAAAAACCGCATCCCAAAGAATGCGGTTAAGTATATCTTTTGGTACAATTAGATTAGAAAGCTAGGCTGCCATCTCCCTGGTAAGCCACTCTGATTTTGTATTTAATTTTTGTAGGTCTTGTTGGTGGAACTACCAGATTACCTAAATCATCAGTAGGGTCTGCACTAATCATTTCAAGCTTGGCATACTTGCCGGTAGCAGTGCGGAATACAAAAGTTTTTCCGGCTATGGGTGAAAAGCTACGGGTTGTTGGATTGTATGTGTACCAGTCTGCACCTTTTATTGCTTTTTGAGAAACAGTTGTATCATATCTGTAACTGTTTGCTGGAGCTGTAGTGATTGCATCAAATGGTTGGTTGATAATCTGCACACCTGCATTACCCGGTCCGCTTGCATTGCTATTAACAATAAAAGTCTCAAAGCGAATTGCAAAATCCCATTTAGAGCTTGAAGAATCAGCCTCGTTTATTTCAGCAGAATTTGCGAAACTGAAAAAATTATAATTACCTCCCGAAGGATCACCGTTTACGAGAAAATCTTTTGTATTTATCTCGGCAGGTTTTGGATCTGTTGTATCTTTTTTGCAGCTTGCAAAAACTACAATCATTAACACTGCAAAAATCACATTTCTCTTGTCCATGTTTCTCTTTTTATTTTTTAAATGAATAATGTATTCCTAAAAACCAATTGATGCCCGGTATGTTGGGTAAGTCTTTTGCATTTATCTGGTTCAATAAATTGTTTACACCAGCCTGTAGACTAAATGATTTATTGAGTTGATAACCAATTGTCATGTTTGTTTGTAGCATTTCTTTCGCAAACTCTTCTTTCATATTTGCAAAGCCGTTACCATCCTTATCAGTAACGCCGAACCTGCTGCGGTAAATAAAACGTAAGGAAGCATTCCATTTATTATTATCCTTCTCCCAGAATAACCGAAGGTTTGCTTGGTGTTTACTTCTGTTGAGTAAGCCGCTATAATCAGATTTTATCATCAGCCTTGCCACACCGTTTATTTTATCACGGCCATAAACTTCATTATTTTTTATTTTTTCTAAAAGATCTTTATCGCCAGTAGAAAGCAGCTGATAACCTCCGCTGATTTGTAGCGTTTTTATTTTATAACTGATGTTTAATTCAGCGCCTTGTGTAAAGGCTCTGTTTACATTGATATAACTAAAAACCGAACTGCCATTGGTATTGGTGGCAACCGGTATATAATTAATTAGATTATTTACATCGTTGCGAAATAAATTAATATCAATTTTTAAAGAAGCTATGGGATTCAAGGTTGTACCAATATTGAAGCCATCTGATATTTCCGGTTTAAGCTTTTGATAAGATTTGCTGATGGGAAGATGGTTGAAATAAGTCCAAGGTTTTGCTGTTGCTGAAGAAAGGCGATTGAAAATTCATTACTGCCGTAAATACTATATCCTTCCGCTGCATTATTGGTAAAATTCAAATACAACTGTCGAAAATCGGGGGCTTTAAATCCAGCGCCATACGAAGCGATTAATTTTATTTTTTCATTGATGGCATAATTAACTGCGACTTTTGGGCTTAACCTTGACGCAAAATCGGTGTTGTAATCATATCGTAATCCTGAAATAAGGATTAAGTTTTTTACAGCCCGCCATTCATGTTGAGCAAAGCCATGCCACATTTGCTGTTCCTGTTTTTTGCTGTAACGGGTTGTATTGACAGTTTGTAAAGTAAATCCTCCGCCAATCGTCAGCGTATTATTGGTGTTCCAGGAAAAGTCAGTTTGATTTTCAACTCTGTAAAAACCCTGATTAAAACGATCGTAATAGTATTGTTTATTATTATTGATGCTATCTAATTGCTGCGTAAAGCTGTATCCGCTCGCCATCAACCGCAAGTTTGTTTGTAAACGATTATTAAAACGGTGTGATAGAACAGGGTTTATAAGAAAATCTTTTGTACGTCCATCACCGTTTACATTTAACTGGCTACTGTTAATAGCATAACGACTTTTTTGTAATCCGTAGTATAACCGGCTGTTTGTTGTCAATTTTGTTTTTGGAGAAAATTGATAACCAAATTTTAATTGACCTGTATAATTAAAATAAGGTTCCTGCGTTTTTTCAGGAGTTGATTTATCTAGTTCATAGCCATTACTACTGTTCCTATTCAGAAAATAAAGTAATGAAGTTTTATTTTTGCTGATATTCCCCGATGTATAAATATCTGTATTTAAAAATGAGCCGCTTCTTATACCAGCAGTAAAATTATTTCCCTTTGCTGGTTCAGTAATTATATTGATAACACCACCCATTGCATCACTGCCATATAAACTCGATGATGGGCCTTTTACAATTTCTATTTTACGGATATTGCCAACAGCAAACCTCGATAAATCCATTACACCACCTTGACGTCCGATTAATGGTTCTCCATCTAATAGTATAATTGTATGATCAGGAGAAAGGCCTTGTAATTGAACACCATTTCCAAATACGCCACCACCAACTGCATTGCTTCCAGTACCACCGGTAATCTGCAAGCCTGTTTGCTCTTGCAGAATATCATTTAGCCTTAATGAACCTGAAAGCTGAATGGTCTTTTTATTAATAATACTGACCGGCACTGCTACGTTTCCAATCTTTCTTTCAGTTCGGGTAGCTGTAACAACAATTTCATCCATTGTTCTGTTGAACAAGGTGTCATTCTGTGCAAATGCGGAAATTCCAAGTAAGAAAGTGATTAAAATTGCAGCCGATCTCTTCATCTGTTCTAAAATTGGCTGCAAAGGTTCTTTAGGAATAGTTGAGATTTATCATACTATTGTCAAGAAGTGAAGATGAATATTTCTTTGACAAAAAAATGACATCATTTTTTGAAATGTCATATTGGTTGTTGAGGAAAATCATATTTTATTTTGGAAATGGGCAAACAAAAAGCTGTTCAAGATTGAACAGCTTTTTTAATAAGTAGTGGAATTATTATTCTACTATTATAATGCCTTTTGCAGTAACCCGAACTTCTTTTTCAGGTTTAGTAATAGCATCAATTTCTGCTTTTGATTTTTTTGCATCTTCTGCATAGTGCTTTAATTCAGCAACAGAAGTTGTTTTCATCTTTACCTCACCATCAATAACCACTGTTTTACCTTTGGCAGCTACTGGAAGAAAAAAACCATAGTCTTTCATTTTAACCATAGCTGTTTCGCCGTTTTCTAATTCTAGCTTTAACCAACATCCTTTGTTCGGGCAAACTTCAACAATTTTTGCTTTTATTTTTGCGTCCAGAGAACTGGCATCACTATTTTGTAGCCTTGCTGCTACTTATGTTAATGCAACCGGACCATCTGTTGTTACTTTTTCTCCATACCATTCGCCAACTTTTGCATCGCCTGCTGGTGGTTGTGCATTTACAATAAAGGCCAATCCTACAATTGCAAGTGTAAATAATAATTTTTTCATGGTTATTTTTTTATTTGTTTTTAAGTTTGGTACGCAAAGATAACTTTTCAGTTGAAATAGTTGCTTATTTGGGTAAAACTGGTTTTTTAAACTCTACAGGCGATACAGAAATGGCTTTTAAAAAGGCCAGTAAGTCATTTTTCTCTTTTTTTGAAAGGCTTAGTGGTCTTATCAAGGGGTTATTATTGGTGATTAAATCAGCCGAATTGAGCTTTTCTATAATTTCTTCCATGCTAGTCGACTTGCCATTATGCATCCATGGACCGGTTTTCATAACATCCCTCAATGATGGAGTTTTAAATTTTCCTAGATCTTCATCTTTATGTGTTACTTGGTAATATCCATTATCATTAAGTGAAAACCCAATATTGTGAAACTGATTATCGGTCAACAAAGGGCCGTTGTGGCAATTCATGCATCTGGCTTTGGTGCGAAACAAATGAAGACCTTTTAATTCACTATTCGTAAGTGCTTTTTTGTCTCCTTCCAGAAATTTATCGAACCTGTTCTTATTGCTTACAACTGTTCTTTCAAAAGTGGCGATGGCTTCTGTTAAATTATGTGGATTGATTGCAGGTGAACCGAAAGCCTTTTGAAATAAAACAGCGTATCCATTTATGTTTCTTAATTGTCCTACCAACTCAGGCATTTCATGATGCATTTCAGATTCGCTGTTAATTGGACCAAAAGCTTGATCTTCTAAACTACTGCTTCTACCATCCCAAAAAAGTTTAGCATAAAACCAGGTGTTTTGAATTGTTGGGGAGTTTCTTTTGTTAATCGTCCCTTCATGACCGATAGATTTTTCTTTTCCATCTGTCCAGTTCAATTCAGGATTATGACAGGTGGCACAGGATATTTTTCCTGAACCGCTTAATCTTGTATCGAAGAATAATGCTTTACCCAGCTCAATAACATCTTTCAGGGAATCTTTTTTATTTTCTAACGGACTCGAAGGAAGTATTCCTAGTTCTTTCCATTTAATACCATCATCAATTGTAGGTTTTGGCCATTGTGAGGCTGGACGAGAGTAAATGTCCCGCAAGTTTTCTTTACTGAAGGATACAAAAAAAAGAACACTGATAAACAAAGCAAGTATGACAAGAGTTTTTTGCATAGTAATAAGCAAATAAATAAAATTTCAGTTTATTATTTGGTGACTTTTATCATCTAACTAAATAAATCCTCTGCAGTTTTTAGCACCACATTTGCACGGCAATTTACCTTCATGATGTGTTTCTCCATAGTCGCAGCTCAACTCTTCTCCTTTCTTAATATTTTTTAAGGCATAAAACTCAACCCGGTCTTTCATTACCCGCATAAATGTATTCGGACCGCAGGAATGATTGATGAAACGCATATCGTTTGGGTTGGCAGAAGCATTTAAAGCAAGGTTGTTATCCAGCTCAACACAATTAATAACTTTTAAATCTCTTATCAAACGCATAGCCTCTTTCATAGTGATTATAACGCCGCCGAGATCGCCTATCTTTCTTTTTGCCGGAATAGATTGCAATGCATAAGCACCTTTACCAGCAATCCTACTTTTTGCAACTTTTACAGGATAGTGAATATGATATTCAGGAGTAATGATTTGTTTTGCCATAATTATTAATTGATCCATTTTACTTTTTCTTCCAATGGTTTTCTTGTTGCTCCGGTTGTTGGAATAGCAATATGTCCGATATAAAAGAAACCCATTAGCTTATCTTCTTCACCCAAACCAAAAAAATCTTTTGCCTTTTCTTTATAGGTGACTCCACCCGTTGTCCAATAGCCGCCAAGACCATAAGCAGTAACAGATAAATAAATATTCTGCACAGCACAAGCTACTGCAGCCACATCTTCCACCTCTGGAATATTTTTATTAGCAGTTTTTTTCATGCACAAGGCAATAACATGTGAAGCTTTCAAAGGATTCTGTTGCAATTTAGAATAAGTAATCTCTTTAAAATTTTCACCTGCCAGTTCTTTATAAAGTTCACTTTGATAAGTTGCAAGCTTTTGTAAACCATCTCCACTAAATACAGTAAAATGCCAGGGCTCTTGTTTACCATGATTGGGTGCCCAGCAGGCATTGGTAATTATTTCTTTTATAATATCATCATCTACTTTTTTCCCTGCTACAAACTGGTCGGGAAATGTAGAACGGCGATTTCTTGCCAACTCATTAAATAATGCTGCGTTCATCATGTTCTTATTTCAATATTTATAAATTATCAATTTTGTTTTGATTTATATCCAAGGAGCCGAAGTGCATTTAAAACCACAAGCAGTGTAGAGCCTTCATGGCCTATTACTGCTGGTCCCATACTTGCTACTCCTGACATCGTTAATGGAATAAGAACAGCTACCATTCCTAAGCTAATAAAAAGATTTTGACGGATGATCGATTTACTTTTTCGGCTGAGGCCAATCGCAAAAGGTAGGAGGGAAAGTTTATCACCCATTAATGCAATATCAGCTGTTTCCAATGCAACATCACTACCAGCGGCTCCCATAGCGATACCGACAGTACTTTTTGCCATCGCAGGTGCATCGTTAACGCCATCACCTATCATCGCTAATTTATTTTCCTTTTCCATCAATTTGTCAATTGCTGCTACTTTTTCTTCAGGCAATAAATCTCCGTATGCTTCTGTTATTCCAATCTGTTTGGCAACAGCGTCTGCTACCCGCTGGTTATCGCCGGTAAGCATCACCATTTTTTTAATACCGGTTTTTCTTAATTGCTGCAAAATTTCTTTTGCTTCTGGCCGGGGAATATCCATTACACCAATGATACCAATATAGTCGTCATCTTTTTTTATAATCATTGTTGTGTTGCCTTCGTACTGCAATGCAGTAACTTGTTCAATTATTTCCTGCGGCAATAATGATTGGTTATTTTCTTTAAATATTTCATCATTGCCAATAATAATTTTGCTCCCGCCAATATCGGCCTGCACTCCTCTACCCATTACAGCTTTCAGGTTAGTAGCTTCGGGAATAATCTTCCCATTTAATTTTTGCATTCCGCCTTTTACTATCGCTGATGCCAATGGGTGATCGCTTAGTCTCTCCACGGCAACTGCCATCGTTAGCAGATATTCTTCTGTTGTACTATTTAAAACAATTATTTTATTGAGTACCGGTTTGCCTTCTGTTAGTGTTCCTGTTTTATCAAATGCCAATGCGGTTAAAACACCAAGATCTTCTAATGGCTTTCCACCTTTTATTAATACACCCTGTCGAGCCGCTCTTGCCACACCACTCAATACAGCACTGGGAGTAGAAATGGCTAATGCACAGGGACTGGCTGCCACCAATACTGCCATCGCCCTATAGAAACTTTTACTGAATGGCTCATCAATAACTAAAAAGGCAAATATTAGCAAGGAAACCAATATTAAAACTGCAGGTACATAATACCGCTCTATTTTTTTAGTAAACTGTTGTGTGGGAGATTGCTGTTGTTCGGCTTCTTTTACCATTTGCACAACTCTTGAAAGTGTTGAATCTTTTGCTTCCTTCAGGACTTTTATTTCTAACACTCCTGCACCATTGATGGAGCCTGCAAACACAGTATGAGCGGCATCTTTTTTCTTGTCATCGCTAAAATCTGCATCAGGATTATCAACAGGCATTTTATCTACCGGTACACTTTCTCCGGTTATAGGCGCCTGGTTTACGCTGCTATTTCCCGCCACTACCACACCATCCGCAGGCATTTTGCTGTTCGGTTTTACGATTACAATATCACCTATCTGTAATTCTTCCACTGGGATTTCTTCTTGTATACCGTTACGTCGAACAATAGCCGTTTTTGCAGATAATCCCGCAAGTGCTTCAATGGATTTTCGGGCTTTATTCATTGCCATATGCTCTAACGCATGCCCTAGGCTAAAGAGAAATAAAAGTAAAGCTCCCTCTGGCCATTGACCTAGAGCTGCCGCCCCAATGGCAGCTACCAGCATCAAAAAATCTATTTCAAATTTTCCTTTACTGATAGCAGTGTAAGCTTCAATGAACGTATAATATCCTCCGAAAATGTATGAGAAAATGTAGAGAAGAATACTAACCCATCCTGGAATTTGGGGAAATACATTTTGAATGAGAAAACCTACGCCAAGAAAAAGGCCGCATATAGCTGATAAAATGATTTCAGTCTTTTGACCGAATATGCCAACATTGTGATTATGATCTTCTTCCTCATGATTGTTTGTCTGCATTATTAATTATTATTTAACATGGCAAAAATATCGGTTTAAAAAACAATAGAAGAATAGCTCTGAACAAATTGTTTTATAGTTTGAATCTGATAAGCCATTTGCCACAAATTCGGTATTATAATTTAATCAGTTTCCAAAACTGGGGCTAAACATTTAGATTTGTCTTATTTAAAATTAGAACGATGAGGACTTTTTTTGTTTCATTCTTTTTATTATCATTTCTATTTTCATTTTCCCAAAATGGAATTGAAAAGCATTTTAAGGTATACAACACAAACACAAAAGAGATTACAACGATTGAGCAAATTGCTATTAATGCTAAAAATGCTGATGTTATATTTTTTGGGGAAGAACACAATGACAGTGCGGGACATTTTCTGGAAGCAGCTATTTTTAAAGCATTGCATAAAGAATATGGTGATAAACTTGCGTTAAGCATGGAAATGTTTGAAACAGACTGTCAGCTTGTATTGAACGAATATCTCGATGGATTTATCAGTGAAAGCCGGATGATAAAAGAAGCAAGAGCCTGGAATAATTATAAAGATTATAAGCCTGCTGTTGAGTTTGCCAAGGAGAATAAATTATCAGTTATTGCTGCCAATCCACCAAGACGATATGTGAGTATGGTAAGTAGTAACGGTATGAATTCGTTAGCAGGTTTACCCAAAGCATCGAAGAAATATTTGCCACCACTACCATACGATACTTTGTCTGGAAGATATTATGAAAAGTTCCAGGAGTTTATGGGTGGCGGAAGTCCCGGCACTAATAATCCAAAAATCTATTATAGCCAAAATCTTTGGGATGCCGGAATGAGTAATAGTATTTATAAATTCTGGAAGAAGAATAAAGGCAAAAAGATATTTCATATGGTGGGCCGTTTTCATGTTGATGAAAAACTTGGAACGGCGGCACAACTTCAAAACAGAAGCTCAAAGTTGAAAATTCTAAACATCAGCTGTTTCAGTGATGATTCATTTGCAAATCCTGAGTGGGAAAAATTTAAGCAGCTTGGTGATTATATTATTATTACTGATCCTGGGTTGAAGAAAACCTTTTAATTACGGAGCAATAGCTCACATGGCTTCAATCCTGTATGTTTTTTAAATGCTGTGGAGAAGTGAGAAATGGATGAGTAGCCCAAAAGCATCGAAACTTCTGTTACGCTTAGTCCTTTTTCATACAAAAGATATTTTGCATGTTCCATCCGCTGGCTTTGATAGAAATCAAAAACGGTAGTGCCGAACAATTCTTTAAATCCTTTTTTCAGATAACATTCGTTGATGGCAACTTTACGGCTTAATTCTTTAATGGTAATCGGGTCGCCGATATGTTCAATCAGAATTTGTCTAGCTTTTACAATTTTTTCTCTGTCCAGTTCATTTGCAAGGAACTTACAATTCACTACATCAATTTCTTTTTCGCCAATCATGCAATCAAGGCTGTACAATAGTAACATCTGCGTTTGCGCATTGATGTAGATATTCTCTAGAGTGTCAGAATAGGTATGATTTAATACACCTTCCAGTACCATTCTCGTTTTACCACAGAGCGGCAGAATTTTTGTGAATGAAGAACGATGTGAGAAATTCAATATATCGTCAGTAAGATTGGAATCCCCTTTTCTTGGTTTCAAAAACTGGCTAAGATGTGTTGGCGAAAATTTGAAACTAACCACATCCACACTGTCCACTCTTTCTACACAAGTTTTTGATGCACTAAACTGGCACTTATCACATTCTGTATTTTTCTTACGGCAATACACATTTCCACTTACACAAAAGCGAAGCTCTAGATAATTTTCTTTAGCAGCCTTTTTCTCATAATGATATACTAACATACCAGTGTCTTCAATATTCCACTGCTGATTACGGTTATAGCGATTAATAGTGTATTGAACCGAACCCGGAATCTCTTGTACTCTTTCTTGCAAAAGAACCAATTGATCCTGCATCAGGTTCTGATTATAGGCTAGTGCTAGTATGTCTTGTGAATTTTGCATCAATGTATGCGAATTTACGACTTATCCAGCAATTTCAATGGTGCAACTTTGAATTAATAGATTGTCCTCTGATTTTTAACATAATATGTGTAAAAAAACTTCTGTTTTTGATGGTATCTATTACCTTTGCCAGTCTTCTGATCTCTAGTGGAGGTACTTTAAAATATTGCATGATTCATCCGCATACATATATCCATCCCAACGCAAAGCTGGCAACAAATGTAAAAATTGATCCTTTCACCGTAATCCATCAGGATGTGGAAATTGGTGATGGCACCTGGATTGGTTCCAACGTAACCATTATGGAAGGGGCAAGGATTGGAAAAAATTGCCGCATTTTTCCCGGAGCAGTAATTGCCGCAGTGCCGCAGGATTTGAAATTTCAGGGAGAATATTCCAATGTATTTATTGGTGATGGCACAACCATCCGTGAATTTGTAACCATAAACCGTGGAACCAAGGACAGGGAAAAAACTATGATAGGTAAGAACTGCCTTATCATGGCGTATTGTCATTTTGCACATGATTGTTTTGTTGGTGATAATTGCATAACCAGTAATAACACACAAGTAGCGGGTCATGCTACTATTGGCGACTGGGCAATTATTGGTGGCATGTGTGCCATACATCAGTTTGTAAAAATCGGACAGCACTCTTTTATTAGTGGTGGATCATTAGTTGGTAAAGATGTACCTCCATATATAAAGGCAGGCCGAAATCCTTTAAGTTATGCCGGTGTAAATTCTATTGGTTTAAAACGTCGTGGTTTTAGTATAGAGAGAATTAACCATATACTTGATATATACAGAGTATTATATAATAAAGGACTTAATACCAGTCAGGCTGTAGAATATATTGAAGAAGAAATGCCAGCTACGGATGAGAGAGACGAGATTGTAACTTTTATTCGGGAAAGCGGTCGTGGTATTATTAAACGTTTTACCAAAGGCAATAATGATGATGATCTCCCTATCTGATGCGGGTAAACGCTACAACAGGGAATGGATCTTCCGCCATTTCAATTACAATTTTGAATCGGGTCAATCGTATGCTATTACCGGACCTAATGGATCAGGGAAGAGCACCTTGCTGCAAGTGATAAGCGGCTCGATGTATGCCAACGAAGGAAAAATTCAATTTACAATAGATAACAAAGTATGTGCAGATGAAAATGTGTATAAACATGTTTCAATATGTGCACCCTATTTAGAAGTAATTGAAGAAATGACACTGACTGAATTTTTAGATTTTCATCAGGGTTTTAAATCTTTTATTCCCGAGATGTCATCCGACAAGGCCATTTCAATAATTGGACTTGAAAATGCTAGAAACAAACAAATCCGTTATTTTTCTTCGGGAATGAAACAACGAATAAAACTGGCGCAATGTATATTTTCCGACACGGCAATTGTTTTGTTAGATGAGCCATGCACAAATCTTGATAAAGAAGGTATTGATATGTATCATTCTTTAATAACTAATTATTGCAAAGACAGGCTGGTGCTAGTAAGTAGTAACGATGAAGTGGAATATAGCTTTTGTAATCATCTTATCAATATCAATAATTATAAAGTACGTTGATGTCTTTAATCATGTTTTAAGCTGATAGAAGTCAGGAAAATCCTTCCTTTTTGCAATGACTTTTGCCTTCGTGAAAAGGGTTATTGCTCTCATATTATTAATTACATTCTCGCTGCAATCGTTTTATTCAGCATCAGTTACTGCATGGTTTTTTGTAAACCGTGCTAGTATTGCAAAGGAAAAATGCGTTAATAAAGAAAAACCTCAGCTTCATTGTAATGGTAAATGCTATCTAAGCAAGAAATTAAAAGAGACAGAAGAAAAAAAAGATGAGAACAGTTCACAACAATTAAAACAATGGGTGGAAACTGGTCCATGCATTATTTCAAGCATCAATTTCAATTTACAATATGATAATGAGAATAGCATAAGCTATTCCGAACTTACAGATGCCTATTCTTTTTTCCACTTTGCTGAAGTCTTCCATCCACCGTCTGTTTGACTTTCATAATCATTTACGGGGATTAAAATCGTCTGGCGATATGCCAAACTGATTTTCCTGCAACATTATTAATTACTCAAATTTTAATCAGAATGGCAGTATTTCCTGTCCGTTGCATTCAGGCGGGCATGGGCATGTGTCAGGATGTTTTAATAAAAAATATACAGATGAAAAAAATAATATTGTCTTTAGCTATTGTTATAGCTATCACATTTGGTTTATATTCTTGTTCAAAAGATGTTATTCAAGAACCCGATCCAACTGAAGGATTAATTAAGTTGACTGAAGGTTATGTTCCAGGGGCAGCTGTTAAGATGGAGTTGTACTCAAAAGAAGGGACTATTAACAGTGGCTTTTCAAAATTTTATATTGCCCTTTATGATTCTGTAACAGGTAACAGAGTTGACGATGCAGCAATTCAGCTTATGCCGATGATGGACATGGGAATGATGCAGCATTCTGCACCATATGAAAATCCTGCAAGCTCAAAAGCGGACAATCACTTATTCCCATGTAGCGTTGTTTTCATTATGCCATCTACAGCTGGTTCATGGACAGTGAAAGTAAATGTCAAAAATCTGTTGAATAATAAAGAAGGAGCTCTGACTATTCCCTTAACGGTAACAGAACCAGTAAAATCAAAACAAAAATCATTTACTGCTACGCATAATGGAGGCAAATATTTTATTTCATTAATTGATCCTGTTGCACCAAAAGTTGGAATTAACGATATAGAAATTGCAGTGTATAAAAAAGTTTCAATGATGAGTTGGCCTGCAGACAGCTCACTTTCTGTAACACTTACACCGGAAATGCCAACAATGGGCCATGGCTCACCTAATAATGTAAATCCGGTTCATATTGGTAAAGGTCACTACAAAGGAAAAGTAAACTTTACCATGACAGGTTATTGGAAGTTAAATCTTGATTTTATGGAGGGTACTGCAGTGGCAGATAGCACTCAGTTTTTTGACATTGAATTCTAGAAAAATCAGGCAGGTCTTTATACGGCCTGCCTTAAAATAAGTTGTAATGAAAAAAACATTTTTATTCATTTTGCTTTTAAGTTATTGCTGGCATGCAAAAGCTCAAACATATATTTCACAAATGAGCGACGACAGCAGTCGTATTGTAGCGCTAAATGAAATAATAGTAAACAGCATTCAAAAAAACCCGCAGCATTATCTTGTCAGATTTTTTAAAGCAAATAGTGCGGCAACATTGGAAGATATCTTAAGTCGATTACCAGAAGTCTCATTAATACGTAGGGGATCTTATGGCATGGAGCCGTCTATTCGTAGTTTTTCCGGAGGCCAGATTAATGTACTGGTGGATGGAATGAGAATACATGGTGCTTGCACAGATAAAATGGATCCAGCAACCATTTATATCGAGCCAATTAATTTAGAAAATCTGCAAGTGCAAACAACAGCAAGTGGATTTATGAGTGGCTCAACAATTGGCGGAACAGTTGATATGAAAATGGCTGAGCCGGATTTTCTTCAGAATAAAAAACTCACAGGTATTGTTAGCAGTGGGTATCAATCTGCAGCTAAAAGCTTTTTTGAATCAGCAAAACTTAATTATTCGTCCAACAGATGGGCTTTTAGAGCAAGTGGCACTTACAGAAAAAGTAATAATTACAGAAGTGGTGGTGGAGAAGAAATTAATTTTTCTCAATATGAAAAGTTGAATTATTCTTTATCTGCAAAATTTCAGCAAAACAACAATACATATATAAAAGCTGATTTACTTGCAGATGATGGTTGGAATATTGGGTATCCGGCTTTACCGATGGATGTAGGCTTGGCAACTGCGAGAATAGCATCTGTCAGCATTCATCATAGCGATTTTTCGAAATTGATTTACAAATGGCAGATGAAAGTTTATGCCAATAAGATCAGCCACTTTATGGATGATACTAAACGGCCTTTTGTTCCTATTCATATGGATATGCCGGGTTTAAGTAAAACATTTGGTGCCTTTGCAGAGGGAGAAATGAAGCTTAATAAAAAACAACGTTTATCTGTAAGAGCAGATGGTTCATCTACTTATTTAAGTGCATCTATGACCATGTATCAGCCGGGTCAATTACCAATGTATATGCTTACATGGCCAGATAACAGAAAGGGACAATATGGTATCGCTGCTTCATGGATAACTGAAATTGATAGTACCTTGAAATTACAATTAACTAGTCGGGCAGATATAATTACTTATAGTCTTACATCTACAGCCGCAAAAGACCAGGTAAGTATTTTTGGATATTCATCTGCTAACAGAAATGATTTATTGAAAAATATTTCCACGCAACTTTCAAAAAAAATTACAAAAAAACTGAAAGCCACCGGAAGTATTTCCTATTCTGAAAGGATGCCGACGGCAAGTGAGTTGTATGGATTTTACTTATTTAACAACAGCGATGGGTTTGACTATATCGGAAGCCCTAATTTAAAAAAGGAAAATTCATGGCAGGCGGACGCATCAATTTTATATACTAAAGGAAGGAACAGGGTTCAATTCAATTATTTCTATTCCAGATTAGCTAACTATATAATGGGTAAGGTTGATCCAACGTTGAGCACCATGACAATAGGAGCAAATGGAGTGAAATCTTATATCAATATTTCAAAGGCATCTATTTCTGGATTCGAAGCAAGTGCTTTTTTAAAGCCCACCGTCGATTTAGATATTGTTTCAACCATCCGATATACAAAAGGTAAGGATGCTGAGGGGAATCCGCTTCCATTTATTGCACCATTCAAAAATCTTACTTCATTGCGGTATCAACCGGGAATTATTTCTATACAGTTAGAAAGTGAAACATCACTACAACAAAATAAGGTGAGTTATTTGGCGGGTGAAGACCAAACTCCAGCGTATTTTCTACTGCATACAAGATTAGGATATGCTACATCAATAAGAAAAAGCAGCGTTGAATTACAAGTGGGAGTTGAAAACATTTTTGATAAAAAATATTATGAGCATCTTGATTGGGGGAATATTTCCCGGCCTGGTAGAAATATATATGCACAGGTAAAGATTGGATTTTAATTAGAGCAAAACTTAGCTTATAAATCTCATTGTGGCTGCATCTTTTCTAAACGAAAGGGGCAGCCACTTTCTTCTTTTTGGGTCGTCATTCTGTTTTATTTTTGATTTAAAGCCTGTGTTGGAAATCTGTTCACTAAATAATATTACAATTTCGTCACTTACATCAGGAACACATACATTTGGTGTTTCAGAGCAAAAAAATCTTAACTAAATAGTATGAAAAAATTAATCTATGGAATAGTAGCGGTCGCCTTTATTTTAATTGGTGCCTGCAATAATCAAAAGGACAATTCAGAAAAAAATCTGAAAACAATTTGAATATTGAATCAAGTAAAATTGCAACGAATGATACGGCAGAGATAAGTTCAGTGGTTCTTGAATTTTATAATTGGTACAATACGAATTATGAAAAATTCCAGGACTATAATTTATATAGTGGGTTAAAGAAAAAAGACGTTCCTCCCTATAAAATAAACTGGGAAGAAGTAAAAAAATACCAGGATTTTATTAAGTCTTCAGTTCCGAACCTAGGAGAAGAGTTTTTAACTGATCAGTTGGCTTTCTTTAAACAATGCGATTCTGCTTTTAAAGTTGATGTAAATGACGAAATACCCTATGGTTTTGATTATGACTGGTACACAAATAGCCAAGAAGACCCCCAATACCTGTTAGATGAGATTAATAAAAAGGAGAATAAATGGCAGATAAATGTAAATGGTAACATTGCGACGGTAAAAGTGAATGATAATCAAAACAAGGATTATGCTATACTTACTATGCTCCTTAAAAAGGAAAATGACAAATGGTTGATCGTTAAAATAGGAAATGAATAATATTGCAGCCATGACAATTTATTTTGGGTACGAAAAAAAGAAAGTGTTGCAGGCTTTGCGTTATCATTTTATCAGTAGGCGGGAGATTCGTTTAATGATAATTCTTGTAAATGTATTTGCGATACTCACTTTTACGCTTTACTTTCTAAAAATAATTCAACCATTGGCATTTCTTGTTGGATCGTTATTATGGATTGTATTAATGATAAGCTTCTGGTATATACTTCCGGCAATGGTATATCGAAAGGCTGTTACCTTTAAGCATGAATTCAGTATGTCTTTTGACGAGGATGGCTTTAGTCTTGGCCATGAAAACGGATCTAAGTCATGGAAATGGGCATCTCTGAAAAACTATCTGGAGAGTCCACATTTTTTTCACTTGTATTTTGATAGCCGTTCTTTTCTATTAGTACCCAAAAGCGGATGTAAGGATACTGATGAAGTATTTGAATTAAGAGGGCTGATAAAAAGTAAAGTAAAAAAGGGGTAGGAGTTATAATTTTTTCTCCATTACATAGTGAGGAATTGTTACCTCATGAAATTCTTCGCTGGCAACTACATAACCCATCTTTTCATAAAAGCCCAACGCATTTTTACGGGCATGCATAGATAATATTTTATAGCCTCTGTCTCTGGCAATGTTTTCTGCAAAACTCATGAGTGCTCTTCCGATGCCTTTACCTTGCAAATCATTTAATACAGCCATTTGACGAAGACGAACAGTTTTTGCATTTTCTTCTACCAACATGCAACATCCAAGAATATCTTCATCTTCAAATGCAGCAATAAGCATATTGTTAGTTTCAGATTCCAGTTCTTGTTCGGAGAAGCCTAAGCCGAGTGGTTTGCGCAAAATATCATTCCGCAGTTTGACCATCTGCCAATATTCCGGAGTTCCATGATCAATAATTTTCAATGCCATAACCTGTAATTAAACCGCCTGAAGTTCAAAATACAAAGAACTTACAATACTGCCAACGGTTTGCTTACTTTTTTAAATGGGGCGAACTAAAGTTTTCTGGACCTTAATAACTAATTTTCAGCCTTTTGGAATAAATATGGAAAATTATAGCTTTACGATGCTTATTAATTCAAAAAGTATATTTTTGCACCCAATAAACAAAACTTTAAGAACATGTCAGACATTGCATCAAGAGTTAAAAAAATCATCGTAGACAAGCTAGGCGTTGACGAAGGAGAAGTAACCAACGAAGCTTCATTTACAAATGACCTGGGCGCCGATTCATTAGACACGGTGGAATTAATTATGGAATTTGAAAAAGAATTTAATATTTCTATTCCTGATGAGCAGGCAGAGACCATAACTTCAGTTGGTCAGGCTGTTGCTTACCTGGAAGAACATGCCAAATAAGAATTGGAATGTCCCGCATTAACGGGAAAAATTTTTATACCGCCTTCTGACTGTCATTAGCAGCGAAGGCGGTTTTTTACTTTAGTATTACGTCTTGTATTTTATATAAATACACTATCTTAACATTATATGGAATTAAAAAGAGTTGTAGTTACAGGAATGGGTGCTTTAACACCGCTTGGGAATAATGTTCCTGAATACTGGAACGGGTTAATTAATGGAGTATCGGGTGCCGATATGATAACTCTATTCGATGCTTCTAAATTCCGTACAAAATTTGCCTGCGAAATAAAAAACTTTCAAGCTACTGATTTCCTTGATCGAAAAGAAGCAAGGAAAATTGATCGCTTCACACAATTGGCTTTGGTTGTTAGCGACCAGGCAATGACTGATGCTGGTTTGAATAAGGACAATATTAATCCTGACAGGATAGGCGTTGTTTTTGCCAGTGGTATTGGCGGTTTGATAACCTTTCAACATGAAGTAACCGACTTTGCAAGAGGAGATGGAACTCCCCGTTTTAATCCCTTCTTTATTCCAAAAATGATATTGGATATAGCCGCAGGGCAAATCAGTATGCGGCATAATCTGCGGGGTCCAAACTTCGCTGTTGTTAGTGCTTTGATTCGCCTTGGCAAATCAGATATTATTGTTACCGGAGGAAGTGAAGCTGTTATTAGCGAAGCAGGTGTTGGCGGCTTTAATGCAATGAAGGCAATGAGTGAAAGAAATGACGATCCCAAAACTGCCAGCCGTCCTTATGACAAAGACAGAGATGGTTTTGTAATGGGAGAAGCTTGCGGGATTCTGATTCTTGAAGAACTGGAACATGCAAAAGCAAGAGGTGCAAAAATTTATTGCGAAATAGGTGGTTGCGGAGCCACAGCCGATGCACATCATATTACAGCACCACATCCGGAAGGATTAGGAGCAAGAAACGTAATGATCGTTGCTTTAGATGATGCAGGAATGCAAGCAAACGAAATTGATTATATAAACACACATGGCACATCTACTCCAATTGGTGATGGGGCAGAAGTAAAAGCAATAACAGCGGTTTTTGGTGAACATGCTTATAATTTAAATATCAGTGCTACCAAATCAATGACAGGACACTGCCTTGGTGCAGCTGGAGTTATTGAAGCTATTGCAAGTATACAGGCGGTTCTTACGGGTATCATTCCACCAACAATTAATCATTTTACGGATGATCCTGAACTAGATCCAAAACTTAATTTCACTTTCAATAAAGCACAAGAACGGAAGGTACGAGCAGCACTCAGCAATACATTTGGGTTTGGCGGGCATAATGCTTGTGTGATTGTGAAGGAATTCAAAGGTTAATTTATAAATCAGTTAATTGGGAAATTGAAATAGAGAGATTGAACGAAAATTGACTACTTTTTTAAAGTGAATGATTTGAAAAAATAAGGCTTTTGGATAAAAGCACTAATCAACCAATTAACAATTTAACTAATCACCCAATTTTCGTAGCTTAACGCCTGTGGATTTTCTAAAATTTTTTTCCGGTAAATACACCGGCTCATCTTTTAAGAAGGAATTAAAAAATATTCTTGGCTTTAAGCCTGGAAATATTTCTTTATACCAGACAGCACTCACACACCGATCCATTAGAGAAAATGCAGACGAGAATAATGAAAGGCTTGAATATCTTGGCGATGCCATCCTTAGTGCATTAGTAGCCGATTATTTGTTTAAACGTTATCCATATAAAGAAGAAGGGTTTCTTACAGAAATGCGGAGCAAGATGGTGAACCGCCAGCAGCTAAATGAAATAGCAGTTCGGATGGGATTGAAAAAAGTTACCCTTTACAATAAAATGGACGGCGCATTAAAAGTGAGCCAGATATTTGGTAATACATTGGAAGCATTGGTTGGAGCTATATACTTAGATCATGGATATAAGAAAACATCCAAATGGGTAATGGAATGTATCATTTTGCCGCATATGTTTATGGATGATTTGGAAAATCTGGAGATCAATCATAAAAATAAACTCTATGGTTGGGCAAATAAAAATGGTAAAGTGCTTGAGTTTGAAACGCTGAATGAAAAACTGGAAAATGGCCGTCGCTTGTTTACGGTTGCAGCAATGGTTGATGGAAAAAATATTGCTGAAGGAAAGGCCTTTAATAAAAAAGATGCTTCTCAGATAGCAGCACAAGTTGCTGTAGATAAATTAGGAATTGTAAATGCAGATTCAGTAGCAGAAGGTTACTGATTTTAATATTTAATCAAAACAAAAAATTGAAAATGAAAAAATTAGTCTTGGTTATGGTTGTGGCCATAGGTTTTATGGCATGTAACAGTCCTGAAAAAGGAGAAAACGGTGTAACCTATAAAACACCGGTAGAATACAATGATTATATAATAGGAAAACAAACTATACTGCTTGAAAAAATAATGAAGTTTGCTGATGCTGCAAAAGTTGATCTTGATTCAGCAGATAAATTATTGGACAAATACGCTTTAGAAGCTACAGATGTCCTTAAAGATATAAAAGGAATGCCGGGCTTCAGGAAAGACACTACATTTAGACAAGCAGCTGTAAATTCTTTTACCTTTTACAAAAAAGCTTTTACTAACTATTACAAGGATATTGTTCGCATTCGTAAGGAAGCTGCAGATGATGCAGATGCCCAAATAGATAAAGTATTGGAAAAACTGACAGTGGAAGAAGAAAGGGTTGATAAGGCGTTTCATAATGCGCAGAAAGACTTCGCTACAAAGAATAAAATGAAACTGATGGAGAATAAAATGCAGAAAGATATAGATAATATGGAATAAGAACCGATTAGCTAATTTCTCCGGGAGAAGTATTTTTCTTCCGGAGATTTTTATTTAGTAGGCTTTTCCATACATAATTCTATCAGTACTCCGTTGGTTTGTTTGGGATGAAGAAAACATACCAGTTTATTATCAGCACCTTCTTTTGGAGAATCGTTCAGCAACACAAAGCCTTCATTTTTTAACCTTTCCATTTCTGCATAAATATCAGCTACATCAAATGCAATATGATGTAAGCCTTCGCCTTTTTTTTCGATGAACCGGGCAATCACACCATCAGGGTCGGTGCTTTCCACCAGTTCTATCTTTGTTTCTCCCTGGCGGAAAAAAGCAGTATTCACTTTTTCTGAATCAACTTCTTCTGTTTTATAACAGTTTGTATTGAGCAGTTTTTCAAACAAAGGAATTGATACGGAAAGTTTTTTTACTGCTATTCCGATATGTTCTACTTTTTGCATGATGTTGTTGACCTGTTTATTTTCAGATATTCAAATTTAAGGTAACAGTGCGGAAGTTGTAAATTAGAGAAATAAAACAAGGCCAAATGAAATGTTTTTTTATTATTAAAATGCTTCTTCTTTTATCTTTTTTTCTTGGATGCACTACCTCAGATCAGGCTATTCTACAGACTAAAACTAAATGTTATGCAGGCAAACTAATTGATTTAAAGAAATCGGAAATTTATAATGAAGTAATGGAAAAATTTGTTGACACTTTTAAAGTAATGAAATCTGATAAACGATATTTTGGTGTTTCAGAAGTTGTAAGTAATAAAATAGATGAAGCAATCTTTTTTAATGAGGGTCAATCCGAATGTCTATTAATTGTTTTGCAAAAGAATAATTACGGACTTGTATTTGGTAGTGCAAGGATTATAAGAGGTGAACAAAATAGTGGAAGATGGATATTTAAACCAAGCATTGAATACACATATAGCAAAGATTATTTTGAAAAATATCCTGATAATAATTTTGACAACATATCTGAACTTGCTTGCTATAGTGTATTGACAGACGGAGAGGTTAAAAAAAGAAGCTGTGAAATTGATGAAAAGTACTGGTTTGAGGAATTAAAAAGATAACTCACACTATTAAAAACTGAATTGTAGGCTAAAAAGCTGAACAACGATATGTTGCCCAAAGGCTGCCGGATGGAAGCGGAAAGCCCGGAATGCAGCGTAGCGAAATGAGGACTTGCAGCGGACAGCCGGAACAGAAGATGACCAAAGAACCGGAAGATGACAGCCCCAAAATTTCTTTATTGCTCTAAATCGCCCAACACCTGTGGTTTATGCCTTTGCGATTTCGGTAAAAACAGCCTGTAAAGGGAAAATAGCCCTTTCTCTTAGAATGATTTGGGTTAAATTTGCAGTTAGAAACAAAAACGAATAATTACTAGATTATGTTGAATTTTCCTATTTATTTAGACCACAATGCTACGACACCCTGCGACCCAAGAGTAGTGGATGCAATGATTCCTTATTTCACCAATAATTTCGGAAATGCGGCAAGCCGTAACCATCCGTTTGGTTGGCAGGCAGAAGAGGCAGTTGACTACGCAAGAGAGCAAGTGGCAAAACTGATTGGTGCTGATCCAAAAGAAATAATTTTTACGTCTGGTGCTACAGAAGCCGATAACCTTGCCTTGAAAGGTGTGTTTGAAATGTATGCAAGCAAAGGCAATCATATCATCACTTGTAATATTGAGCACAAAGCAGTATTAGATACTTGTAAGCATATTGAAAAAGAAGGTGGCGAAGTTACTTATCTGAAAGTAAAAGATAATGGACTGGTAGATCTGGCAGAACTGGAAGCGGCTATCAAACCAAACACTATTTTGATTGCATTGATGTATGCGAATAATGAAATAGGTACCGTGATGCCGATGAACGAAATAAGTGCTATTGCGAAAAAGCATGGTGTACTTGTTTTTAGCGATGCGGTGCAAGCTGTTGGTAAAATACCAGTTGATGTAAACAAAGACGGCATTGACCTGATGGCATTTACTGCACATAAAATGTACGGACCGAAAGGTGTTGGTGCATTATATGTTCGCCGTAAGAACCCAAGAGTGAAAGTAACAGCCCAGTTAGATGGTGGCGGACATGAAAGAGGAATGAGAAGTGGTACATTGAACGTTCCAGGCATAGTTGGTTTTGGAAAGGCTTGTGAAATTTGTATGAACGAAATGGAAGAAGAAACAGCAAGAGTAAGCAAGCTGAGAGATAAATTACAAACTGAATTGTTGAAAGTAGAAGAATCATATTTGAACGGCGATAAAGAACATAAGCTGCCACATGTAACCAATATTTCTTTCAAGCATGTGGAAGGCGAAGGATTGCTGATGGGCTTTAATAAGAATATCGCTTTATCATCTGGTTCGGCTTGTACGTCTGCTTCATTAGAGCCTTCGTATGTATTAAAAGCATTAGGCCTTGGGGATGATCTGGCACACAGTTCGCTGCGTTTCGGATTGGGAAGATTTACAACAGAAGAACAAATTGATTATACAGTTGAACAAGTAACAAATACAGTGAACAAATTAAGAGAGATGAGTCCGCTGTGGGAAATGTATAAGGAAGGCATTGATTTGGATACAATAGAATGGGCGCATCATTAATATTTCAGATTTACGATTGCAGATTTTAGATTTTGGAGCTGCAATTGTAAAAAGCAAGATAAATCCGAAATCGAAAATCTTAAATCTAAAATTAGCATTATGGCATATAGCGAAAAAGTAATCGATCATTATCAGAACCCTAAAAATGTAGGAACACTTGATAAAAGTAAAGCAACGGTAGGTACAGGTCTTGTTGGTGCACCTGAGTGCGGCGACGTAATGCGTCTGCAAATTGAAGTAGACGAAGCTACTGGTGTTATCAAAGACGCTAAATTCAAAACATTTGGTTGTGGTTCTGCCATTGCCTCTTCTTCTTTAGCTACAGAGTGGTTGAAAGGAAAGTCAATTGATGAAGCAATGACAATTGATAACATGACTATCGTGGAAGAATTAAACCTTCCTCCGGTAAAAATTCACTGTTCTGTATTGGCAGAAGATGCTATTAAAGCGGCTATTAATGACTATCGCCAAAAGAATGGTATGGAAGCATTGAAGTTTGAAGAAAGTGTAGTTCATTAAGAGAAAAGGATAAGAACATGAGTGTTGCATTAGAAAACAGTATTTATATAAGTGATAAGGCGAAAGAAAAAGTGCATCAGTTGATGAAAGATGCTGGTGTAGGAGAAGATTCTTCTTATTTCGTTCGTGTTGGTGTGGTAGGTGGTGGTTGTTCAGGTCTTAGTTATAAACTGGACTTTGACAATGAAACAAAACCAATGGATCAGGCATTTGAAGACAACGGAATAAAGATTGTAACTGATCTAAAGAGTTTTCTTTACCTTGTAAATACAACGCTGGATTTTTCGGATGGATTAAATGGAAAGGGATTCTATTTCAGCAATCCCAATGCTAGCCGAACCTGTGGATGTGGAGAAAGTTTTGCCGTATAAGATATTAAATCCCAAGCATGAAAATAAATGTCCCTCTTTTTAGAGGGATTTTTTAATGTCCATAAACAAGCCATTGGATTGAAATATAAATGCTTTGGCTTATTTTGCATCATACCAAGCCTATGTGGTCAGTTTGTAAAAAAGAGCTCCGTCAATTTTTCAGTAGCCTTACTGGTTATATTGCCATTATCGTTTTCCTGTTGGTAAACGGACTGGTACTTTTTGTGTTTGACGACAATATCCTCGATTTTGGATATGCCACACTAGACCGCTTCTTTCAATTAGCTCCTTGGATACTTTTATTATTGATTCCTGCTATTACGATGCGAAGTTTTTCGGAAGAGTTTAAAACAGGAACGTATGAAATATTACAAACAAGGCCATTAAGTCGCTGGCAGATTATTGGCGGTAAGTATCTTGGAAGTCTGATAGTCGTTTTCATTGCATTACTACCAACCATTATTTATATTTTTTCTATCCAGCGCCTTTCTACCAATGAAGGGTTGGATATGGGAGCAACAATTGGCGCCTATATTGGTTTGTTTTTCTTGGCTGCTGTATTTACGGCAATCAGCATTTGTTGCAGCAGTTTTACAAATAACGCAGTAGTTGCCTTTATTGTAAGTCTTATTGGGTGTGCTTTATTATACTATGGCTTTAGTGCTATCAGTAAATTACCAGCTTTAAGCAATGGTCCTGATTATTATACAGAGATGTTAGGGATAGATTTTCATTACAGAAGTATTAGCCGTGGATTGATTGATACAAGAGATATAGTTTATTTCTTGTCTGTCATATTATTGTTTTTAAGTATTACTAATCGAAACTTATTAAAGCGATAAATGAAGAACATCGTAAATAAAATATTTGCTTCAAAATACTGGTGGCTGTTGCTACTGGTTATTTTATTTGCCGTTAACTATATTGCTTCAACTTTTTATGCCCGGTTTGATCTTACTAAAGAAAAGCGATATACACTTAGTAAGGCAACTAAAGATTTATTAAAAAATCTTGATGATGAAGTGCAGATTGATGTTTTTCTGAAAGGAGAATTTCCGGCAGGATTTAAAAAACTGGCGAATAGTACAGAAGAGTTCTTAGGATTGATGAAAGACAGGAATAGTTCAAAAGTTCATTACCGGTTTATTTCTCCGCAAGATGAAGTTGTGGGTTCAAGTACTTTGTATGGCGATTCTTTAGTTTCGATGGGAGCGGTGCCAATAAATCTTACGGTACAGAAAAAAGCTGGTGAAAGCAGCAATATTATTTTCCCAGTAGCTGTAATGCATTATAAAGACAGGCAAGCATTGGTTAATTTATATCCTGGTGCCAGTGGAAGAATATCTCAGGAAGAAATCAATAGTGCTGAAGCGTTAATGGAATATCAGTTTGCCAAGACGCTTGATAAACTGGTTAAAGATAAAAAACCAGGAATTGCATATTCAATTGGTAATGGTGAAGTGACAGATGGCAGAACATACGATTTAGTACAAACACTGGAGCAGGAGTATGTTTTTAAAACAGTAAATATAAAATCACAACCACGAATTCCTGAAGGTGTAGATGTATTATTAATAGTAAAGCCAACTGAAACATTTACAGAAGAGGAAAAGCTAAAGATTGATCAGTTTGTAATGAATGGTGGAAAACTGTTATGCTTTATAGATAACCTGATTGCTGAACAGGATAGTCTTGCTATTAAACCTGAAACAATTGCGTTTGACAGAAACCTGAATTTGACTGATCTGTTTTTCAGATATGGTTGTCGCATTAATACTGACCTAGTAATGGATCTGCAATGTGATTTAATACCAATTGTGGTAGGAGGTACAATGGAGAATCCGCAAATGGAATTTTTGCATTGGAATTATTTTCCCATACTTAATCAGGTTAACAGCAGTAGTAATAAGAATTTGGGGTATGTAGCAAGCCGGTTCGCTAATTCAATTGATACAATACAGGTAGAAGGAATTAAAAAGCAACCACTATTGGTATCGTCGCCCAATTCAAGAATAATCAGCACTCCTGCATTGATTAGTTTAAATGAAAACAAGAATACACCAGAAGATGAAAAGTTTAAACGAAATGCAATTCCTGTAGCAATGCTGTTAGAAGGTGAGTTTACATCGCTGTACAGAAACAGGGTGTCTAAGTCTCAGCAAGATAGTTTAAGTGCTTACGGTTCAGTTTTTAAATCGGCGTCTGCACCAAATAAAATGATAATTGTTGCAGATGGTGATATTGTGTTGAATGAATTTATTCCTCGAGGTAATGATGGGCAACCTGAACCAATTCCAATGGGCTGGAATAAGTACACTTATACAGAATATTTAAAAAAGAGTGACTTTGGTAAATATTTTATCCCAGTAGCTAATAAAGATTTTTTGACAAACTGTCTTGATCAGCTGGTGAACAACCCAGCAATTAGTGAAACTCGTAACAAGGATATAGTGCTGAGGTTGATTGATAGTAAAAAGGTAAAAGAGCAGAAAACAACTTGGCAGTTTATCAATATTGCACTTCCAGTTTTACTAGTTTTATTGTTTGGCTGGGTGTATCAGCAGGTAAGAAAACGTAAATATGCTGCATAGCCAATAATTACAACTTCCCCATTACAACTATCTTTGCACATCGTATAAATTCAAAAAATGACAACCGATCAGATTACTTATATAGTTTTTGGAGTTGTGCTTACTGTGGCATTGATCTTTGATCTTGGGTTAATGAGTAAGAAAGGGCAGAAGGTAACTATCCGTCAGGCATTATACCAGACATTTTTTTGGGTAGGGCTTGCATTGGCTTTTTTCATTTTTATGTGGATTGAGAAAGGTCAGGGGTTAGCATTGGAGTATCTCAGTGCCTATCTGATGGAGTGGAGCCTGAGCATTGATAATATTTTTGTTTTCATACTCATATTTTCAGCTTTTGGAGTAAAAGAAAAAAACTATGGCCGAGTGCTACTTGCGGGAATTTTAATGGCTATTGTTTTCAGAATCATCTTTATTACGGTTGGTGTTGCACTCGTAGAGCAGTTCCATTGGATACTTTACATCTTTGGTGTTTTTCTTGTTTATACAGGGTATAAAATGTTTGTAGCCAAAGGTGATGAAGAATTCAAACCAGAAGAAAGCAAAGTATATAAATGGCTTAAAAAAATTTTTCCCTTAGTGCCACATGACGGCGACGGCAAGTACACCGTTAGAATTGACGGCAAAAAGTTTTATACAAGTCTTTTCGTTGTGGTAATAATGTTGGCAGCAATTGACTTGGTATTTGCTTTGGATTCTATTCCGGCGGTAATGGGTATTTCAAGAGATAAGCTGGTGATTTATACCTCAAATATTTTTGCAGTATTGGGTTTGCGGTCATTGTTTTTCCTATTAAGAGGAGCTGTGAGTAAATTCGATTACCTGCAACAAGGAATAGCCATAGTGCTTGTATTTATCGGAGTTAAAATGCTTTGTGAAAAATGGATAAATGAAATAGTGGATAAACAAATTCAAGTATTTATTTCTCTCGGAGTAATTATGGTTTGTATTACCGGGTCTATCTTCTATTCCTTATTTATTGATAAAAAAAATTCGAAGGTAAAAGCTGGAGAAGTAGAAGATATACCAGACGATATTGATGTAAACTTTTGATATACACTATTAAAAATATTGCTTCAGTTATCAAGAGAGAAGCGGTAATAACAAATGATGTACAAATTGAACATCTTTTGTTTGATAGCCGTAAAATCTATTCTCCTCAGTCATCTCTTTTTTTTGCAATTGTTGGAAGCCGTCGGGATGGGCATCAGTTTATACCAGAAGTATATAAAAAAGGCGTAAGGTCTTTTGTAATTAGTCAAGAAGTTGAGGTAAATAAATTCCCCGAAGCAAATTTTATTAAAGTGGATGATTGTTTGCAAGCACTGCAAACATTAGGGGCTGAACATAGAAAAAAGTTCACTATACCGGTTATTGGCATTACAGGAAGCAATGGAAAAACCATTGTAAAAGAATGGCTTTATCAATTACTGCATCAGGATTATAATATTGTTCGAAGTCCAAAAAGTTTTAATTCTCAAATTGGTGTGCCATTGAGTGTTTGGCAAATGAATGAGCAACATACTTTGGGAATTTTTGAAGCCGGAATTTCTAAACCGGGCGAAATGGATAGACTAGAAAAAATCATCCAACCAACGATTGGGGTGCTAACTAATATTGGCGAAGCTCATAGCGAAGGATTTAGTTCGTTAGCACAAAAAGAAAAAGAGAAACGATTATTATTTCGCAATGCAGTCATTCCGGAATCGGTTGTTTTGAATAGTGTAAAAAAGGAACAGCGTTCAACTATTATTTCTGCCATTTATAAAACCTTCGGTATTACTATAACGATTCCTTTTAATGATGATGCTTCCATACAGAATGCAATTATCTGTTGGCAGGTAATGTTACATTTGGGATATGACAATAAAGTGATAGCGGAAAGAATGAAGCTCTTAACACCCGTCAATATGCGACTGGAGTTAAAGAAAGGAATCAATAATTGTTCGATAGTAAATGATAGTTATAGTGCCGATACAAGTTCCTTAGAAATAGCACTCAACTTTTTAGATCAGCAAAGTGCTGATGGAAATAAAGCTGTTATTCTATCTGATTTTTTGCAAAGCTCAGTGCCGGATAAGTTGCTGTATGCACAGATTTTTAAAAGCCTGCAAAATCATGGAATAAAACGGCTGATTGGAATTGGAGAAAATATTTCTGCTTTTTTCCAATCTCCAAACAAGAGTGAGAATATGCAGATTCAGCTTTTCTCATCAACAGATGAATTTCTAACGCAATTCCTTTCTTCTCAGTTTAAAGAAGAAGTAATATTGATAAAAGGAGCCAGAGTTTTCGCTTTCGAACAGATTGTTCAGTTACTAGAACAGAAAGCACATCAAACGGCACTGGAAATCAATCTCAATGCGATTGTTCATAATCTGAAGGAGTATCAGCAATGTTTGAACCCTGAAACAAAGATTATGGCAATGGTGAAAGCCTTTGCATATGGAAGTGGCGGTGCAGAAATAGCTGGCATTTTACAATATCATAAAGTAGATTATCTGGGAGTGGCTTATGCTGATGAAGGTGTTGAATTACGAAAAGCTGGTATCATGTTACCGATTATGGTAATGAATCCTGAGGAATATGCATTTGAAACAATCATTGAGCATAATTTAGAACCTGAATTATACTCCTTTGAATTATTACACTCGTTTGATGATTTTTTGCAGCAAGAAGGTATCAAACATTATCCTGTTCATCTTGAAATTGAAACCGGAATGAACAGACTTGGTTTTTCTGGTGATGATATTGAAAAGCTTTCAGAAAGATTAATTGAAACAAGTTCTTTTAAAGTTCAAACTGTATTTACTCACTTTGCTGCCAGCGAAGATGTATCTCAAGATGAGTTTACACAGCAGCAATTTTTAATATTTAAAAAAGCGATAAAAAAAATAAAGAAAAACCTTGGCTATCCATTTTTAAGTCATATCGCTAATTCGGCGGCCGTTGTTCGCCATCCCGAAATGCAAATGGATATGGTTCGCTTAGGCATTGGCCTTTATGGAGTGGATAGTACAGGCAGCAATCAATTGAACCTTCAAACAGTTACTACTTTAAAATCAACTGTTGCTCAGATAAAAAATTTAAAGAAAGGCGAATCTGTAAGTTATAACCGTAAAGCAATTGTAGAAAGAGATTCGGTAATTGCTACCATCAGAATCGGATATGCAGATGGCTATCCAAGAAGGTTGGGTAATGGAATTGGTAGGGTTTGGGTGAATGGAAAATTAGCTCCTGTAATTGGAACAATTTGTATGGATATGTTTATGATTGATATAACCGACATTGAAAATGTAAAAGAAGGTGATGATGTAATCATATTCGGCACCCAACTGCCAGTACAGCAAATTGCAAAATGGGCTAATACAATTCCGTATGAAATAATGACAGGAATCTCTCAACGGGTAAAAAGAGTTTATTTTGAAGGATAATGGTTCTTTAAACCCTTTTCCTTCTAACATTTAAGAGTTTCTTGACCTTCTCACTGCCGCTTTCTTTCCTATATTTGTGCCTTATATGAAGACACTAAAAGTCCGGCATGTTGCTTTAATTATTGCCACAATTATACTTATCGATCAGGCATTAAAGATCTGGATAAAAACATCATACCCAACTGGTGAAGTGGTAAGGGTTTTTGGTATGGACTGGTTCCGCTTGCATTTTATAGAAAACCCGGGAATGGCTTGGGGTTGGAAGTTTGGCAATGAAACAGGAAAAATGATTTTGACTTTGTTTCGTCTTGCAGCGGTAATTTTTGGAACATGGTATATTGGTAAAATAATAAAACAGAAATACAGTCGTGGGTTTATTATTTGTGCCGCACTTATCTATGCAGGTGCTTTAGGTAATTTAATTGATAGCATGTTTTACGGGATGATATTTGACAAAGGCCTTCACTACGATGCTGCTTTAAATGATTATTTGACTTATCCAGGAATCGCAGCATTTTCTGGTAGCGGATATTCCTCTTTTTTGCATGGCAGTGTTGTTGATATGCTCTACTTCCCGATGTTTAACGGAAACTTTCCAAGCTGGTTACCTTTTGTAGGTGGACAACAGTTTGAATTTTTTAGCCCAATTTTTAATATTGCAGACGCATCAATTTCTGTTGGTGTAATTACATTGTTGATTTTTCAAAACCGTTTTTTCAAAAAAAATATTACTGAGGAAAACATAACAACAGTAGAAACGGAATCACAAACGAGTGATAATGCTCATGTTTTGTAAGTATAGAATAATAAGTATTTTTATTATTTATTCTGTTTCAATATTATTTTTTGAATAAGTGTTCCTGCAGATTCTGCTCTTAAAAAATAAATTCCGTTACTAAGTAATTCCGTTTTATCTATTACAAGAGTATTCACTCCTTCGGTAATAGTAAATTCTTTTTTTCTTACAACTTTTCCTGACTGATCTAGAATTTCCGCTTTAACGATTCCTGTTTTCACGGACGATACATCAAAACTAACTTGGTTGTTGAATGGGTTAATAACGGATAGCAAGGTGAATATTTCCTGCTTGGACGATAACTGTATTATCCTCGAATAAGTAATATGGCCACTCTGGCTAATCATTTTATGCGATAGAATGTTTTACCGCTTAATTGATTTGGATCTGTAAACAAATAAGTATTTTTTTCAGTAGAATAATCAGTATAGCTACTTACTATACTTATTTGGCTAAAGCTGGTGCCATTCAAACTTTTTTCAATAGCAAATTCTATTGGCTCCGTTTCGTCAGTTGTTGTCCATTGCAAGGCAGCTTTGTCATTAGTGTTTCGGCCTGTAAATGAAATAAGTTTTGCACTTAGAATAGGTCCACAATTAATAACTTTTAATCGAATTCGTAGCGGATCAGTAAAGCTGCAATTAGTGTTTGAAAGATTAGCAATTGTGGTTGCAGCTACTACTCTGTACATATCGCCATTATTAATCATCTGGGTGAATGCTACAGGCACTGTATAAAGTGTTACATATTCCCATGCTGTGCCGTTCCATACCGGCGAGCCGACACCTGTAGCTCCGGCAATATCATTCCATATTGTACCGCCATCGGTACTTCGTTGCCATTTGTATTGTGTATAATTATTAAAGAAAGAACGAATAGTATCTGATAATACAATCACATTACTATCACATACTATTGGATTATATATTGGACCATATTTCATATTTGGAGAGCAAGTGGCAACTGTAATATCATCGAGTGCCCAGTCATTGCCTCCTCCGCCCGGTGCATTATTAAAGTATTTTAATGTAAAGCTTGTTTGTGCTGCACCGGTTAAAAAGGTAAACCCTTTTTTAACCCATCGACCAGAATACAACAGATTGCCAGTGGTATAATAATCAATTCCATCTACTTCAAATGTAATATTAGGTGCTACACCCGAAGAGTCTCCAGGTCCGGTTGGAATGTAAAATGTAGGACCGCTGCCATTCGTTGCTCCTTTTCCATTGGAATCACATCCGCATTTAGAACAGATGTTTCTCATCCAACAGGATATTTCATAATAAGTATTTGGGCAAAGACCTGAAATTGTTTGCTGAAATGCAGAGTCAATCCGATAAGCAGCATTAATGACTAACATATATCCGGCATTGGGATTGGCGACTGTATCTGCAGCAGGGTTACCTGCAATAGGATCGGCAGCACCGGTATGATCGCCAATAATATCCCACACTCCAAAAACTCTGTGTGTGGGTGAAGAATTATCAGGGTAAGCCCATGCATTCGATGTTGTATAATTAACTCTTGTTGAAGTATTGTTCGCTATACCATAATAATAGTCTTGTGGTGAATTGAGATCAAAATAATTATAAGTGTATCCTACAGGCACATTAGCAGACGTTCCCCTGTTTCTGGGTTGTCCACTACCAAATGTTCCATTAAACTCCGTGCCGATTGCATTACCGCCAATAGTATTTGAACAAATGCCATAGTTAGGATAAACTTTTAGAATATTGTCTGGGAATGTAAAAGTTCTAACTGAAGATGCACCACTTTTATAAGTCATGGTACCGCCGCCAGTACTAATGTTAGTGCCTGTAGCAGCCGTTACTCTTACTCGGAATGAGCCAATCATAATACAAGCACTACCATAAAATGATGGCTTGTGAGAACTTCTTATTTGTCCTCTTCGAAAAGCTGTTGAAGGAGAGTTTGCAGTATTATATCCAAGGTTTATTGTAATAGTTGATCCTGTTATCCAACCTTGATCGTCTCCATAAGCATTTGTAAAGGCTTTATAAACCTTTCCTTCGTTTGTAAGAACTTTAATTGTATTATTAATATATGTAGTTCCAGCTGGTATCACATCTTGATAGCGGCAACTGTCGTAGGTTCCTGAACGAACAACAAAAGCTGCCCTAATCTCTAATGTATCTCCTGTCTCAACAGTTCCACCATTTTGGCCTTTTGTTATATTGATATAGCTTTTTCCGAAATCAATATTCTGCGCATTGGAATATTGAGTACTAAAAACCATCAACAATACTGATGAAAGTAACAGGCGCAATCTAAAAACAATGTTGGGTACAGTTTTTTTCATAGACAGGATTTTCGGGTTCACTAATCTTACTCCTGAATATAAAATTAGATTAACCTAATGCATCTGTCAATAGGATTTTTTAGTATTTCGGCACAAAATTCCCCGTGGGTTTTACAGGGTAGTATTAGCAATTTGCATCAGAAAATACGGGACACTTTTTTTAAAAATTAATTTCTATCACTCATTAAATATTTCTGTTGATATTTTATAGGGTAATATTGAAAAACCCCCAATATTGGGGGTTTTATAATGGTTAAATGCTCAAGGGTACTAGTTATAATACCTTAGTGTAATTGCTTGTTTGAGAAGAGTATTATCTTTTAAGTAATGAACTTTCTTTTATGTAACGCAAAGCTGCATTTAGGTCAGGAGTAGAAAGATTGATTTTCTTTTCGGCATTAACCGGCGACGGTGTTGCGGAAAGGATAGCTTTTAAATAAGGCGTTTTCTTTTCTTCAGTCCTTGGTAGCTCTGACTTAATTATTTTTAGTGGAGCTGCGAATAAATTTCGCAAGGGAACAATACTTTTCATACGGTGGGTGTTTTGTTTTTAAAAGGTGTTGGATTAAATCGGATGTTAAATTAGATTAAAGAATAATTATTTGCAAGTTTTCATATCAAAAATATTAAAAGGGAAGACAAGCTTCCCTTTTAATATCGTTATTTTACTATTATTTAACTGAGTTTGCCAACCATATCAACAGGTCTTACCCATTGATCAAACTCGGCAGCTGTTACATAGCCAAGTTTAACGGCCATTTCTTTTAGTGTAGTTCCTTCTTTATGTGCTTTTTGTGCAATTTCAGCGGCTTTATAGTACCCGATTTTTGTGTTCAGCGATGTAACCAGCATCAGGCTGTTATCAAGATGCTTCTTAATATTGGCTTCAATCGGCTTCAGGCCAACGGCACATTTATCATTAAATGAAACGCATCCATCTCCAATTAATCTTGCACTATGCAAAAAGTTGTAAATCATTACTGGTTTAAAAACATTCAGTTCAAAATGACCATTGCTTCCTCCAATACTTATCGCCACATCATTCCCCATTACTTGTGCAGCAATCATTGTAAGTGCTTCACATTGTGTTGGGTTTACTTTGCCTGGCATAATAGATGAGCCTGGTTCATTATCTGGAATAAAAATTTCTCCAATACCACTTCTTGGTCCGGAAGAAAGCATTCGTATATCGTTTGCAATTTTCATCAGACTTACTGCAACGGTCTTTAATGCACCATGTGCTTCTACTATTGCATCATGTGCAGCCAAAGCTTCAAATTTATTCTCGGCAGTTTTAAATGGCAAGCCAGTAAGCTTAGCAATTTGCTTTGCTACATTCTCTGCGTATTTCGGCGGAGTGTTGATGCCGGTACCAACAGCAGTTCCACCCAAAGCCAATTCGCTTAAATGGGCCAATGAGTTTTTAATAGTTTTCATGCCATGATCTAATTGAGAAACATAACCACTAAATTCTTGCCCAACTGTTAAAGGAGTTGCATCCATAAAGTGAGTACGGCCAATCTTTACCACTTTCATGTATTGCTTGCTCTTCTTTGCCAGCGTATCTCTTAATTTTTTTATTCCAGGCAATGTTGTTCCAACTAAAATTTTGTAGGCTGCAATGTGCATAGCAGTAGGAAAGGTGTCGTTTGATGATTGTGATTTATTTACATCATCATTTGGATGCAGAAATTTTTCTTTATCTGTTAGCTTGCCGCCTTTTAATACATGACCACGGTAAGCAACAACTTCATTCACATTCATATTGCTTTGTGTGCCACTTCCTGTTTGCCAAACTACCAATGGAAAACTATCGTTCAGTGTTCCTTTTAATATTTCATCACACACTTTACCAATAAGTGCTGCTTTATTTTTTGCCAAAACACCAGCTTCGCTATTTGTAATAGCCGCAGCTTTTTTCAAGTAAGCAAATGCCTCAATAATTTCTTTCGGCATTTTATTAATATCCTGTGCAATTTTGAAATTATCAATGCTGCGTTGTGTTTGGGCACCATAAAGTGCATCAGCAGGCACTTTTACTTCTCCCATGGTGTCTTTTTCTATTCTGTAGTCCATACTATAAATGTGTTTTATTGTGGTGCAAAGGTAATTCAATTGACGAAAGTAATTTACTGTAAATCGTATCTGGAATTCCGTACTTTTAGAAGCCTTCTTAATCAAATAAATTACGCAGACTATGAAGTTTTTGAGTTTATTTATTTCGCTAATAATTACAATATCTTCTGCTGCACAACGGCAAACAGAGAATATTATAATCATAACAACTGATGGTTTTCGCTGGCAGGAAGTTTTTAAAGGCATGGATTCTGCTATTGCAAATAATCCAAAGTTTAACCAGGGAGATAGTGAATATATTTTCAAAACCTACTGGAGCAATGATGAAATGGAAAGAAGGAAAAAGCTAATGCCTTTTTTATGGAATACGGTAGTAACAAAGGGACAGGTTTTTGGAAACAGAACCGCTGGAAGTAAAGTAAATAATGCTAATCCTTATTGGTTCAGTTATCCAGGGTATAGCGAAATATTTACTGGTTATACAGATACGGCAATCAATAGTAATGGCTATCCTCCCAATCCAAATGTTACAGTATTAGAATTTTTAAACAAGCAGCCGAAACTAAAAGACAAAGTAGCTGCCTTCGGAGCATGGGAAGCTTTTGATAGAATATTAAATGAGGAAAGAAGTGGCGTACCTGTTTTTTCTGCCTTTGATATTTTTGGAGGGAAAAGCCCAACAGCAAATGAAAAGTTGATGAATGCAATGTTGGAGAATTCGCATAAACCATGGGGAGAAGATGAATGTTTGGATATGTTCACTCATTATGGAGCTGTTGAATATTTAAAAGCAAGAAAACCCAAAGTGCTCTACATTGCTTATGGCGAAACGGACGAATTGGCACATGCTGGTCAATATCGTTTTTATTTGGATGCCGGAAAGCAAGTAGATACATGGATTAATGAGATATGGAATTATGTGCAGTCAGATCCGGTGTATAAAAACAAAACAACGTTGCTAATTACATCAGATCATGGAAGGGGAGATATGGTGAAAACGGAATGGACAAGCCATAATAATAAGATACAAGGCGCTGATGAAATATGGTTTGCTGCTATTGGGCCAGATGCTCCTGCAAGAGGAGAAATAAAATCAGATATGCAACTTTATCAGCAGCAATTTGCTCAAACTATAGCCAAAATTTTGGGATATACGTTTACAGCAAAGCATCCTATAGCTGACGAAATTCTTTATCTATTTAAAATGAAGAAATGAGAAAAATCTCGATAGGGATATTTTTGCTTTTATCAATAAATAGCATTGCACAAAACAATTTTCAATCGCCTTTGCCTACAAGGCAACAATTGGCCTGGCATGAAAAAGAATACTATCTTTTTATGCACTTTGGGCCAAATACTTTTACAAGTAAGGAATGGGGCGAAGGAAACGAATCGCCGGAATTATTCAATCCTTCTGAAATGGATACCAGGCAATGGTGTCGCATTGCAAAAAAAGCTGGTGCAAAAGGCATCATTATTACGGCGAAACATCATGACGGATTTTGCCTTTGGCCAAGTAAATATTCAGAGCATACGGTAAAAGAAAGCAAATGGAAAAAAGGTGATGGCGATGTCTTAAAAGAGCTATCAAAATCCTGTCGGGAGTTTGGATTAAAATTTGGCGTTTATATTTCCCCTTGGGACAGAAATCATCCCGATTACGGAACAGAAAAATACAATGATGTTTTTGTAGGAATGCTAAAAGAGCTTTTAAAAAATTACGGACCCATTTGGGAACTATGGTGGGATGGTGCAAATGGCGAAGGTCCAAATGGTAAGAAGCAAGTTTACGATTGGCAGCGATATGAAAAAACAGTAAGAGACATTTCTCCTTCCACCCTTATTTTTAGTGATATTGGACCCGATATTCGCTGGGTAGGAAATGAAAAAGGAATTGCCGGTGAATCCAATTGGAATTTTTTAGATACGGCTGGTTTTAAACGAGGCTTGGGTGCACCACCAACCGATACATTGAATCATGGGAATTATTATGGCAAACAATGGATACCTGCTGAATGTGATGTTAGCATACGACCAGGTTGGTTTTGGCATGAAAAAGAAAATGATAAAGTAAAAACTGGAGAACAACTCTTTGATCTTTATTTAAAATCCGTTGGCCGTGGAGCAAACTTGTTACTGAATGTGCCACCCGATAGCAGAGGATTAATACATGAAAAGGATTCTGCTTCATTAATTACTTTTAAAGAATTGCGAGAAAATAGCTTCAAAGAAAATATTCTAAAAGGAGCTGATACATATTATCAATTCAGCCAGAAAGATTTCAGAAATAAACCATTATTACTTCGGGGGTTTGATACTACATCGGCTTATTATGGCATCAACTTGCAAAATTTTATAGTTGACTTTAAAAAGCCGGTTACAATTAATTGTATAGCCTTAAAAGAAGCGATTCATTTAGGGCAAACTGTAAGGAAATTCAGTATCGTCTTATACAATGGTGATAAGCCAGTTGGTGAAGTGCAAGGAACCAGTGTAGGTAGAAAAAGGATTTTGACATTCCCGACAACGACTGTTACCTCAGTTAGGGTTTATTTGGAAGATGCTCAGGGCAATGATAATATAAGAGGAATAGCTGCTTACTTGATAGATGAAAAGCTGATAGAGAAATAAATGTGGCAGAATTATTGCCCTTCATATTGAATAAATGAATGCTTAAATACATAACCATATTTACAAACAAATTACTTCTTGTTTTTTTAATCTTTCAACTTTTATCAGGTTGTATAGATGCACAAAAACCTGCGGAGAAACCATCGTTAAATAAAGACACCGTAAAAACTTCTACAGTAAACTATCCTGCAAAAAAAACTGTTGAGCCATACAGAAATGCCGGTATTATTGAAACAGCAGATACAAAACCAGCTGAAGTACTGTCATTTGCAAAAAAACTAATTGGCATTCCATATCTATATGCATCTACAGACCCAGTAAAAGGATTTGACTGCTCTGGTTTTATCACTTACGTATTTAATCATTTTAATATTGCAGTTCCTCGTTCATCGGTTGACTTTACGAATGTTGGAAAGGAGGTGAATTATAAAAATGCTATGCCCGGGGATTTAATATTGTTTACCGGAACTGATAGTACCATACGAATTGTAGGACATATGGGGATTGTAGAGAGTGTTGATAACGGCACACTGAAATTCATTCACTCCACATCGGGAAAAGCAAAAGGAGTAGTAATTACTGAGTTTGGAACTTACTATAAGAGCAGGTTTGTAAAAACAATCCGTATTTTCCCTGACCAATTCTTTACTAATAATTAAATCCAGCGTTTACTATAATGAGAAGTAAGTTTCTTTTTGTAGCTGTATTATGTTTATCTGTCTTTTTTGTGTTGGGTAATACTAGTTATGCTCAGCAAAAAGATGAGGCGATGGAAAAACTAATCAATGAGAATTTTTCCTTGGCAACATCTCAATATAAACTACTGGCAAAAAATACAGCGGCAGGTGAAATGCCAAGAAATTTTGTATCAAAGGAAAATAAATTAGTTACTAGTAACACCAGTTGGTGGACAAGTGGTTTTTTCCCCGGTTCTTTGTGGTATATCTATGAATATACAAAAGATACTGCTATAAAGAGTGAGGCCGAAAGAAGATTGACAATTTTAGAAAAGGAAAAATATCATACAAAAGATCATGACCTTGGATTTATGATATATTGCAGTTTTGGAAATGCCTACCGGATTACCGGAAATCCTGTTTATAAAGAAACGGTACTAACAGCATCAGAAACATTGATTAAAAGATACAGACCTACAATTCGGGCAATCCAGTCATGGGATTCAAGTTCAAATTTTAGTTGTCCGGTAATTATTGATAACATGATGAATCTTGAAATGCTTTGCTGGTCGGCTGATGAGTTAAGGGAACCAAAATTTAAAGTAGTGGCAATTGATCATACAGCTACAACTTTAAAAAATCATTATCGGCCAGACTATAGTTCTTATCATGTGGTAGATTATGATAAAGCAACAGGAAAAATTTTAAAAAAGAAAACTGCACAAGGATTTTCTGATGAATCTGCATGGGCAAGAGGGCAGTCATGGGGTTTGTACGGATTTCTTATCATGTACCGTTTTACAAAAGAGCCATCATACCTGCAACAAGCAAAAAATATCGCATCATTTTTATTAAATCATCCAAGGCTTCCAAAAGATAAAGTGCCTTATTGGGATTATGATGCAACCGATATTCCCAATACTTACCGTGATGTATCTGCTGCGGCAATTATGTGTTCTGCATTATTGGAATTGGGTCAGTATACTGAAGGAAAAGAAAAAGAGAACTATGTAAAAACGGGAAAGAAGCTTTTGCAAAGCCTATCTAGTAATGCATACAGGAATAAGCCAGAAGAGAATGGCGGTTTTATTCTGAAGCACAGTGTTGGTTCTATACCTCATAAGTCAGAAGTAGATGTGCCGCTTACTTATGCTGATTATTATTTTCTTGAAGCATTATTGCGGTATAAAAAATGGTACCTGCCGGCGAAAAAATAATTATTCCCCTTTAAAGATTGCTTTTCTTTTTTCTAAAAAGGCGGTTGTTCCTTCTTTCATATCCTCAGTAGCGAAGGCATTGCCAAATTCTTCTATTTCCAATGCATAGCCATCTTTTGTCTCATCATACACTGCATTAGCAGCTTTTATGCAGCCTGCAATGGCCAATGGAGCTTTTGAATTAATGATGTCCAGAATTTTCTTTGTATGATCTAATAATGTTTCAGCCGTTGTAACATAGTTCACTAATCCCAATTGCTTTGCTTCGTTAGCATCTATCAGATGTGCAGACATTAATAATTCCATCGCCTTCCCTTTCCCAATTAATTGAACCAAACGCTGTGTGCCACCATAACCAGGAATTAAACCAAGGGTTACTTCCGGTTGACCAAACTTTGCATTTTCGCTTGCCACTCTAAAATGGCAAGCCATTGCTAACTCACATCCGCCGCCGAGTGCAAAGCCATTTACCGCTGCAACAATTGGCTTAGAACAGTTTTCTATTCTTGCAAAAATATCTTGCCCTCTTTTAGCCAGTTGCATTGCATCTTCTTTATTCAATCCACCAAACTCAGAAATGTCTGCACCGGCCACAAATGCTTTTGGCCCGGCACCAGTAATGATCACTGATTTTATTTCAGCATTGGTTTCTATTTCATCTAATGCTGAAGTCAAATCGGAGAAAACATCTTTATTTAGTGCGTTAAGTTTATCTGGACGATTGATAGCAATGGTATAGATCCCGTTGTCTAAGGAGGCAAGTAGTGTTTGATACATTAGTTTCAAATTTTATCAAATGTAACAAATAAAAATGCACCTGCTTTGACAGGTGCTGGTTGCCCGAAGCCGCAGATAGCAAACAACAAGGGGAGAATAGTTAGTTTTAATTTCATGTTGGTCTTGGTTTAGTGGAAGCACAAATATGCACAAACTTGAGCATATTTGAAGATGAAGGCCGCGGTAATAATCTTTCTGTGGGGTAACAAACATAAAATATTCAAGGAAATACATTTTCTGCTCTTCAAAATGGTTTGAATATTTTTATTTCCCGTTTCATTATATAAGTTTAAAAATTTCTATTTGCTTTCACCCATCCTTTTATATAATCTGCAATTTCCGAAGTGGGTGTTCCCGGCGCAAATAATTTTCCAACGCCCATTTCATTCAGCGTTTTCATGTCGTCTTCCGGAATGATGCCACCGCCAGTTAACAACACATCATCCATTCCTTTTTCTTTCATCATTTCAATTACCTTGGGAAATACCGTCAT
Source organism: Chitinophagaceae bacterium (assembly GCA_016706055.1). Lineage (GTDB taxonomy): Bacteria > Bacteroidota > Bacteroidia > Chitinophagales > Chitinophagaceae > JJ008. Next base: position 73,890 of record JADJKL010000006.1, read on the forward strand.
GTGAGCACCGGAGAGAATACTGATGCCAATTGCATCCACATCTTCCTGTAAAGCTGCATTCACCACCATTTCAGGAGTTTGGCGAAGACCTGTATAAATTACTTCCATGCCTGCATCTCTCAATGCAGTTGCAATTACTTTAGCACCACGGTCATGACCGTCCAAGCCAACTTTAGCAACGAGAACTCTTACAGGTCTTTTCATATTGTATCAAAAATACATTTCTTTAAGCAACTGATTCGTAAATTACAATATGCAATATAGAAAATTCGGAAATACTGATTTACTGGTAAGCGAAATTGGATTTGGTGCATGGGCCATTGGTGGCGGAGCCATGATTGGAAATACTTCTATTGGTTGGGGAGATTCGGATGATACTGTTTCTAAAGAAGCAATAAATGCTGCAATCAATAGCGGTATTAATTTCTTTGATACAGCAGATATCTATGGATTAGGGCATTCGGAAAAACTGATTGGCGAAGTAATTGGCAACAGGTCAGATATGATTATTGCAACAAAAGTGGGCAATGTTTCCCGTAATGACCAGTTTACGGTTGATTATTCAAAGGAATATATTTTCACGGCTTGTGATGAAAGTTTGAAACGTTTGAAAAGAGAAACGATTGATTATTATCAACTCCATACTGCCCGTTTGGAACATTTGCAGCAATCTGATTGTATTGAAGCAATGACTGTGTTGCAACAGCAAGGAAAAATTAGGTATTGGGGTTTGTCGTTGAATACATTTGACCCGTTGCCGGAGGTGGAATTTTTAATGCAACAGAATTACGGAAATGGGTTTCAACTGGTGCTAAATATAATCAATCAAAAGACAGTACCTTTTCTAAATGAGATGAAAGAAAAGGGATATGGCGTTATTGCTAGAATGCCTTTGCAATTTGGATTACTCACTGGAAAATTTGACAAAGGCGTTTCATTTCCTGATAATGATCATCGAAAAAAAAGAGTAACGAAGGAAGTGATTGATAAAACAAATGAAGAATTAAAACAGGTTTGGGATTTATGTAAAAATTATTCCTGCACAAAAACACAATTGGCTCTTAGCTATATTCTAAGTTATGATGCAGTTTCAACAGTAATTCCTGGGATAAGAAATCCGTTGCAAGTAGAACAGAATACGACCGGTTTATTTCCTTTATCCTCAAAAGATAGAGAATTGATAGAAGCACTGGGGAATACAAAACTATTGGAAGTAATGGATTTGATAAAGCAACAAGGGTAACTATACGCCAATAATTGATGAGCATCTTTAATATTGATAGTTGCCTTTTTAATGTGTTGAAAAAATATCCAACGCTGTTTTAATTCGGTTAATTGTTTCTCCTTTTCCAAGAACATTCGCAATATCAAAAACCCCAGGACCGAATTTTCCACCAACCAGCATAATGCGAAAGGGCAACATGAGTTCGCCTGGTTTTAAACTATTAACTGAAGCAATTTCTTTGAAGTTGCTTTCAAGTGTTGCTGTATTCCATTGTTGAGTTAATTCATAATTACGAATCAGTTCAACAAAAAAAAGTTGTTTGGCATCATTCCATTTTGGTTTAACGGAATCAGTGTCTAATGTTTCAGGTGCTTTAAAAAAGAAAGAAGATTGTTGTACAAAATCCGGCAACAATGTGCAACGGTCTTTTACTAATTCAATAACCTTGTCCAATAAAGCTTCATCAGCAACAGTAACACCACTTTGCTCCAGCAGTTTTTTAACTCCCGACTTAAGACTCCCAACTCCCGACTTCTTTATCCATTCATGATTGAACCATTTCGCCTTTTCATAATCAAATTTTGCTCCGGCACTATGTACTCTTTCCATTGAAAAAGCTTCAATCAATTCTTCTAATGAAAAAATTTCTTTTTCTGTTCCATCATTCCAGCCGAGTAATGCAAGAAGGTTTATAAATCCTTCGGGTATAAATCCTTTTTCTTTAAATCCTTCAGTCAGTTCATTAGTTTTTGGATCCATCCAGTTCATAGAAAAAACAGGGAAGCCATATTTTGAACCATCTCTTTTACTTAGTTTGCCATTAGGTCCAAGTATCAATGGAAAATGTGCCCATTGCGGCATATTTTCAATTCCGAATAAATATTTCCATAATAATATATGAACCGGAGCCGATGGCAACCATTCTTCTCCCCGAAAAGCATGAGTGATTTGCATAAGACAGTCATCTACAACAACTGCGAGATGGTAAGTGGGCATGCCATCAGCTTTAAGCAATACCTTGTCATCCAGTAAAGATGAATCGAAGTGTACTTCACCACGAATCATATCTGTAAAAGCAACCGTTTCATTTTCGGGAACCTTAATTCTTATTACATGTTCAGCGTTAGCTTCAAGCAATTTTTTTGTTTCCTCAGCAGATATAGTCAGGGAATTCTTCATTTTCATTCGCAATGTTTGATCATATTGCGGAGAAGGATTTTGTTCTGATTTATATTCAGCTCTCATTTTCTCTAATTCCTCCGATGTATCGAATGCATAATAAGCATTTCCTTCTTTTACAAGTTGTTCTGCATATTGACGGTAAGAATCTTTTCTTTCACTTTGGCGATAGGGTCCAAAGTCGCCACCGTGTTGCACACTTTCATCAGGCTCTAACCCACACCATTTAAGTGTATCAAAAATATATTCTTCAGCTCCGGCTACATATCTGCTTTGGTCGGTATCCTCAATACGTACTATAAAATCTCCACCATATTTTTGGGCGAACAGGTAATTATATAAAACGGTTCTTACGCCACCCAGGTGCAAACCGCCGGTGGGCGAAGGTGCAAAACGAACTCTAACTTTCTTACTCATAGTCCACAAAGATAAACCCCAACCCCTAAAGGGGCTTTATATTTGCAATTGATGGCCAATTATTTTATAAAAACTCCATGGTGGTTAAAGAAAATTTATCCTGGAAGATTATGGAGTATGTCTGCAATTGAGAAAAAAATCTATCTCACATTTGATGACGGGCCTCATCCTGTTGCAACAACTTTTGTTTTAGATGAACTGAAAAAGTATAATGCTAAGGCGACATTTTTTTGCATTGGCAAAAATGTAATAGAGCATCCGGCGATTTATAAACGAATTATTGATGAAGGCCATAGTACAGGCAATCACACTCAGAATCATTTTAATGGATGGAAAACAAGTAATGATATTTATTTGCAAGATGTAACTGCTGCTTCAAAGCATATTAAATCAAATTTATTCCGGCCTCCTTATGGAAGGCTCCGTTCTAAACAAGCAAAGAAAATTGGTGATGCTATTGATGACAAATCTGCAAAAATTGTAATGTGGGATATATTAAGTGGGGATTTTGATGAAACATTCAGTAAAGAGCAATGTTTGAAAAACGTTATGACGAAAACCGGTAAAGGCTCAATTATTGTTTTTCATGATAGTGAAAAAGCATTTGCCCGGTTGCAGTATGTATTACCGTTGTTTTTAAGTGATTTTGCTCAAAAAGGGTATGCTTTTAAGCGTCTTTAGCAAAGTTTTTAATGGGACAGGTCTAAAAAAAGTTAGGGCCTGGGTAGAAACCCTGGCCCGTTTTTAATCCGTACCCTATGAAAACTGGTTTAAAGGTATAATAATTTTTTAATTACCGCAAAGTAATTTGAAAGGTTACTCCATTTATGGTAATTGTAGCCTGATTGTCGCAGTTACCGTTACCAAAGTCCAATAAAGCGAACCAACGGGTATTGGCAGCAGCATTTCTGCGAACTGTCCTTACTTTCCCCTTCACAATCCAACGGCAATTAAATCTTTTAATTAGAGGTTCAGTAATGTTTGATTCCCAAAGAACTATAAGATTGCCTCTTCTTACTTTGCCGGTAGAGTTTCCTTCTATTCTGAAAATATCATCAAGCGGATTATTGGTGGCAAGACCTTCAAATTGAGTAATTTCTTTATGGCTATCCCATTCAACAAAGTTTCCGCTAGGCTTAGTCAATTTAGCATTAGTTACATCTACTTTAAACGAACGACTCGTTGGTGGGAAACCAGCAGGACTGGTATTGGTAATTTTATGGTTCCCTTCCACTTTTATGCTGTCAAAATAAAAACCTTCGAAAGTTGTGGTGGCTATACTCCCAGGTATAATTAGGCGACCAGTGTAGACAGTACTTACCTTTCCTTTTCTATAATGTCCGTCTCTACCAATACACCCAATATCTCCAAAATCAAGTGTAATTCTTACCGGAAAAGCATTTGGAAGGCCCAACCTTTCAATTATAACATCGGGACATGCTGTAACACGGCCAAATACTCCAGTTCCAGCAATTCCAACTTCATCATTTACACCCATAGCGTCATCAAAAACGCCGTTAAATACTATTTCAGCATCGCCATCTGCTTCGCTGGAGGCTTTTGCAGCTTCAACTTCTTCTTGATCAACAGTTCCTGATTGGCTATTTTCTTTCTGACAGGCTGTGAAAATCAGTAGAAATGAAAAAAATGCAATTGCGGATAGCTTTACTGGCATTGACCTGAGTTTCATATATTATTTTTTGTTTGATTATGATTTAACGGGATTATGATAGGTTTTATTAGCATAGGTTTAACGGTTCCTGCTTTTTTTTGCGGAATTTTGTCGACTAAAGTTATTTTAGAATGAACCTTATTGATACACATTCGCATATTTATCTGCCCGAATTTGCAGAAGACCGAACAGAGATGTTTGAAAGAGCTGAAAAGGAGGGAGTTAGAAAAATATTATTACCGGCCATCGACTCATCCTCTCATAGAGATATGATTAAATTAGAAACTGCAAATAAGGAGTTATGTATAGCAATGATGGGTCTGCACCCTTGTTCTGTTAAGGAAAATTTTGAGGATGAGCTCAAAATAGCCAGAGATTATTTAGAAAAACGCCGTTTTATAGCTGTTGGCGAAATTGGGTTGGATTTTTATTGGGACAAAAGTTTTACTGAACAACAATATACAGCCTTTCATAAGCAGATTGAATGGGCTTTGGAATTTGATTTACCAATTGTAATTCATTCCCGCAATTCAACAGACGAGTGCATTAGTGTGGTAAAAGAGCATCAAAAAGGAAAACTCAGCGGTGTATTTCATTGTTTTTCCGGAGATGCTAATCAAGCTAAAAAAATTATTGATCTTGGTTTCTATATAGGAATAGGAGGAGTGGTTACTTTTAAAAATTCAGGATTAGATAAAGTGATGGAACAGGTAAGTCATGAGCATATTGTATTAGAAACAGATGCTCCTTATCTGGCTCCAGTGCCTTTTCGAGGAAAAAGAAATGAGCCTTCTTATCTTAAATATGTAGTGGAGAAATTAGCAATGATAAAAAATATTTCCACCGATAAAATAGCTGAAATAACTACTGCAAATGCTGAAAAACTGTTTCTCCTCTCGGCCTGAATCTGTATTTTTGCAATCCTTTAAAAAGGAGACTTGTCCGAGTGGTTGAAGGAGCACGCCTGGAAAGTGTGTATACGGGAAACTGTATCAAGGGTTCGAATCCCTTAGTCTCCGCTATATTTTTAACCCGGCACTATTTATAATAGTGCCGGGTTTTTGTTTAGTATTTAAATACTTCTTTCATTTTTGTAACAAAGCTTTCTTTTTTCCTTCTGGAAACTTCAAGTTGTTTGCCGTTGGTCATCGTTACAAATCCACCTTCTCCTTTTTGGTATTCTTTGATATGCTTCATGTTTATCAAAAAGGATTTATGAATCCGGAAAAATAAAGTATCCTGTAGCATCATTTCATAATCCATTAATGGGCGGGAAGCCAATATTTTTTTCCATCTTTAAAATGAATATTGGTGTAGGTGTTTTCTGCTTCGCAATAAATAATATCACTTAACTCCACCACCTGAAATCCTTTTATACTTGGTATGCAAAGTTGCATAGGCTGCTGGCCTGTTTGCTGCTTCATGTTGTGCAGAAATGTTTCAATATGCTGGCTGTTTGACTTTTGTTGTATTCGCTTGGCAGCATTAGATACGGCAGTAACTAGTAAGGTTTCTTCTACCGGTTTTTGCAAATAATCTACAGCTGCAAAACGGATGGCCTGCAATACATATTTGTCATGGGCGGTAACAAATATTACTTCAAAGTTTATCTCTTCCTGTTCTTTTAAAAAATCAATTCCGTTTTTTCCGGGCATTGCTACGTCTAAAAAAACTAAATCCGGTTTTAATTCTCTTGTTAGCACATTGGCCTCAATAGTATTCTCCGCTTCTGCTATTATTTCTACTGCCGGACAATAGAGTTCTAACAATTTCCGTAATGTAAGTCGGCTCATTTTTTCGTCATCTACAAGTATTGCCCTAATCATTAGTATGCATAGTTTAAGGGCAGATAAAATTTAACGATGGTTCCTTCCGCCAGTTCGGGCATTGTTTTTACGGAGAATACCGGCTGATTATTTACATCTGCCCTTCCTTTAAATAATAAATCCAATCGGCTTTTAATAACAGATAGTGAATGCGAAAGCTTATCCGTTTCTGCAATATCTTTTTTTATTCCGGTACCGTTGTCGGTTATATTAATAGCCAGCAAATTATTTTCTATTTCAATTAGTACTTTAATGTATGGGTTCTGTACTTTTTTCAACTCTGCATGTTTTATGGCATTCTCTATAAACGGCTGAATCATCATGGGAGGTATCTGCGTTCCTTCAGCATCTTTAGTAACAGTAACTTCGAAATTAAGATTGTTACCAAACGCCGTCTTTTCAAATTCAATATACTTGTTCAGGTAGTTAATTTCTTCCTCCAGTGGTATATCATCTTTATCAGCATTGGCAAAGGTTTTACGCATCAGTTGTGCCAGTGATTGTATTTGGCTGTTCGCTTTGTTTTTTTCGTCTATCAACACAAGGCCTTGTATGTTATGCAGTGCATTGTAAACAAAATGTGGATTCATCTGGCTCTGAAACTGGGCTATTTGTTTGGCTTGCTTGCTTAATTGCAAGGCTTGTTCTTTTATCTGTTCACTTTTATACTGCAATTGAGTGTAAGCCTTTTTCTTTGCTGTTATATTGCGGTATAAAATAAATGCCAACAAACCTAATAAAGCCAGACCTCCAATCAAATAATTACGAGTTCGCTTTTGATTACTGATTTGTTTCTCTTGTAATACTCCTGCTTGTTTACCTAATTGTATTTGTTGAGAATCAGTTGTAGCTTGTAATTGATTTTTTGCCAGTATTTGTTCTTGTTGAACCAACTCTAAATCTTGTAGCTCTTTTTCTTGAGAGAGTAATTTTATTTGATCTTCTTTTCTTTTAGCTTCCAGAAAATTACCGGCAATAACAGCTTCCTGTTTCTCCAGTTCCAGTTGTTTTATTTTTTGGTCATTATTAAGACGAGCAATTTCTCTGTCTTTTTTTTCTTTTTGAAACTGACCATCTATTAGGGCGGTAGTTCTTAATTTTTCTTCATTATTAACCACAAACAATGCTTCATCGTACAACTTAAAATACTTGTATGCCGAAATAGTATCACCCAGTTCTGCATACGATTTACTTAATCGTCCATAATATGAACTTTCAAGTCCCTTGTCATTGTCTTTTTATTAATAAAAGTCCGGTATTAAAGGCTTCTATAGCTTTAGCATATTCCTTTTTGATTGAAAAAGCCGTCCTTTGTTGAGGTAAAATTATTGTATAACCTTTGCATTTTTAGCTTAGAAATTAGCTGCTCCGTTTTATTCAGGTATAGCTCAGCAGTATCGTATCTCCCCAATTCGGTATATATGTTTGAAGTACCGTTTATTATCTGCACTAAGCTGATAGTGTCCTTAGCAGCTTCAGCTATTTTTACGGCTTTTCGAAAATAAGTTAATACATATTCATAGTCCGCTGTAGATGGGTTTGATATAGTATAATAATAAAATGTGCCCAGATTGAAATACAATGAACCTAATCCTAGTATATCTTTTGTATTATTTTCCTGAACAGCAATAGCCTGCTTTTCATACTCAATCGCTTTGTCGTAGGCTTTGCGGGACTATACACTCCGGCCAAGCCATCTAATGCCTGTGCCTGATATTTATATAGCTTGTTCTTTTCAGCAACAGCAATTGCTTTATGTAGATTTATAACCGCCTCGTCGCTATTCAACAAATCCCGATGCAATAAACCTATAATTCTATATCCAAGAGCAACACCTGCCGGACAATTTATTTTTTGAGATTGTTCAACTCCCCAATTATAAATAAGAAATTTTGCTTCTATATTTTTATTGGGCATTTTAAAACCTGTAAGCATTGTTGCAAATATGGTAGCACTATCAGCTTTTAATTTTCGAAGTGCATTTTGAAGTGAATCTGTATTAATATTTTGAGACTGAGCAGGCAATACCGTAAAAGAGTACTGCATGTAAGAAGAACGATAAAAAAAACTTTTATTTTTTTCACTCACTAAAGTTATACAGAACCCAGCAAAAGAAAACACCCTGCCGAATACTGTTTGAAATCTTCCGAATACCTTCCAGTAGTGCCGTTAGCTGTTTCCCGTTGCTTCGAATCCCCTCTTTTGCCTGATAAGTTTATTTTGTACTACAATTCAGTTGGCGAATGAGTCGTATTCTATTACTATATCTTATATTACTTCCGGTTGTCTCCATGGCGCAAGCTATAGTAGATTTTATTCCCGCCAAACCAGCTTATACCCGCCTTTATAATGATGAAAACGCTTACGCCTACTACCATAGCCAATGGAGGAAATTGGAAGACAAATTAATCAACCATCAAAAGAAAACAGGAAATCAACTGGTAATACTTTCTATAGCTACTACCGGAGGTTATTCAATAGATGAAATAGCTACCGAAACATTCCGTAAATGGGGAATTGGAGATAAAGAGGTGAATACAGGTTTACTTGTATTGATTGCAAGAAAAGAAAGACAAGTACGCATTGAAACCGGGTATGGGTTGGAAGGTGCAGTACCCGATATAACTGCAAATGCGATTATTGAAACTATTTTGAAACCAGCATTAGACAGTTTTGCTTACGTACTGCCGCCACAGCATACAGCGAAAGGCTATCTGCCAGCAATGGAAAAGGCTATTGATACTTTGATAAACTTAACAAAGGAAATAAGTACACCGGCGGTCAATAATACAAAGTCAACTACTCGACAGCGAAACAAGTATGGAATAGCAATTATAGTTGCTACAATTATTGCCTTTAGCATTTTGCTTATTAAAAGGAGAAAGCCTGATAAATTGATGGGTATTGAAAAACATAATCTTACTTCAGCTAATACTGCAAAAAGAAAGAAAGGTCGCAACAAAAGAACACTGGAAGGCCAATACTGGTACCCTTTACTAATACTACTTGCAATTGTTGGCCTTACAATTTTGTGGCCGTTGAAATGGATATACGCAATAGTAGCCGCAATACTATTAGCAATTCGATGGATTTACTACCTGCCATCACCAAAACTAAAAGCCGAAACCATTGCCTTCAATAAAGAATGGGATGCAAAACGTAAACGACTAAAAGAAGAATACCGGGAAAAGAAAAAAATATTGGGTAGTGAGAAATTGTATGAAAATTTTGAGGCGTACATGGCCAAATATTTTGAGTTGGGTCTTGATAAATTGGAGGAGGAATTAAAAGTGGGGGTGTTTGCAGCAAGACCAGCTAATTCAAAAAAGGAATATGATGTAAAATCGTTGCTCTACGATATTTTTTTAGGCACCACGGAAACAGAAAAGAAACGTTCCTTCTCTTCTAACAGTACGTCCGGGTATTCCGGCGACAGCACAGGCGGCCAATCCGCCGGCGACTTTGGTGGTGGTAGCAGCGGCGGCGGCGGGGCATCATCTTAGAAAATCCTTATACATACTACTGGCCACCGTTGCCTGTTTGTTGGTTGCACCCTCTTTTTGCAACTGCTTATTTAGAGGAAATATTAAGTATGAAATGCGCCATAAGTAAAACTCACCAACTAGTAATGAATATTTACTGCGAATTCCATGTGGCTAGTTAAAATAAAAATATGCACATGAAAACTTTTTGTTTCCCTTTACTTCTATCCTTAATTACAATCACTACTATGGCACAGTTTTCACCTGCGTTAGGTCCACCACAAGCCGGCACAGCAGCTATACCCTTGCGTACCATCGACTTTGCTTTCATCACCAATCTTGTAAAACTGGCCTTGACAGGGCTGTAGTAAGAATCAATAAAAAAATTAGCAACGCTTCTTCAGGAGTAAATGCTAATCTTTCATATCGGATAAAGTCTGTTCATCCGGCATACAAACAAACAGAATGGACAACTTATCCTAATTCTATGTTTGTTCAATTGCGGATTTGGGTGGAATACACAATAGGCGATATTCGCTATCATAATGTCCCTTATTTTTCCCGAAAACTTTTTCAATGGATAAATGTAGAGGCCTGGTGCGACAAATGGCAAACCAATGAAGGTAAAAATAGACTGACCTATACTGCTGAGAAGCCGTACCTCGATGAAGCTTCGTTTGGCGAGCAGGCATTAAATTTTTTTGTTGGTAGTACCCTTATTTCTTATGTGGATAGCAAGCTGTCAAATTCATTAAGCAATGGCATGGCAAGTGGAGAATTGCCTATAGCCAGCCAACCTTGCAATTGCCTGAATTTTAAAAGAGGAACAGCACCCACCCATGCAGATGGCTATGTTGGCTTTTATTATTTCCCCGTAAGAAAAATAGCAGTGGAGCAACTCTATAGCGACCCCGTTTTACGATTACTTTCCATTAAGCGAATAGCTACAGTAGGCGAAATATTGCTTGATACACAGGATTTGCAAATTGAGTACATGGCAAATTTTGATAAAGGTTTAATGCGCCCAAAACCAATAGCCGAAAATGAAACGGTGGCATTCAAAAAGGAGTATTCAGTCAAATTTGAACACCCCAACCCTTATAATCGGCTGGTAGTAACAGTAAACGTAACTGTATTAAATCAGCAGATGAGGATATACTCCGGATTTCTTCATTTCGAAAAGGAGCAAAAATTTGGCGAAGGTGTGCAAAAGTTGACCATCATGAGAGAAGTATGGCGACCCACATCTACCGGCCCTGATGGACGACCCATTAAACCTTACACTTCTTTAATGCCTGCCTACGAGTTAGAATTTGATATTAAATACACTAAACCAAAAAGGTATTAAAATTAATCAATACAGTATGAAAAATAAATTTCTATCATCAATCATCATTTTGTTATCTCTATTTATTTTTTCTTGCAGTGGTTCGAACGGTGCTAAGCTAAGATATCCAGTAATAACAAAGGGACAATTATCCGACACATTAACCAATGATCTGCAATGCAGCATCATAATAAATGGAAAAGATTATACGATACCTCCTGATAGTATTACAACGGCATATACGTTTTCAGACTCCTCTTTAATCCTCACCTTTAAAGGCGTTGGAAGTGGTAGATTGGTTTTTACAATTCCTAATATTTTTAAATGCCCTAGCCCAATTGCTACCGGGTATAGTTCTGTTCGTTTTAAAATAGCAGGAAGCGATGAATACTCTGTAGAGCCAACCGTAGATTTATATGATTATGGTATGCGTGGCATCAGTTTTAATAATCTGAATGATGGTCAGCATAAAAATGAGGCATCTCCAGGAGCAGCTGATATTATTTCTATTCAAAAAATAGATGAAAACACCACTACCAACTGGGCTGCGTATTTAGTAAAAGGGAAGATTCACACCACTGTTTTGAAAAATGTGTATGAGTCAGCTGCCGGAGAAATGAACCGGGATTATACTGTAAATGGAAGCTTTGTTATTCATGCAAAAATTTATTTCTAAACCTTACTATGAAAAAAGTCGTTCAATTTGTTTGTGGGTGTATGCTATTTTCAACGGCATGTTCCTACAAACAGCAAGCAACGGTTTCTAGCTGGGAAATTTCGTATCGTCGGGTAGAGTATTTTTTTGGACATATTGATATAAAAATTGGTACTGATTCCTGTTATTACCTGAACCAGGGTGGCATACATAAAAATCCGCCAATTTTTAAATGGAACAGCAGCAAGCAGAAACTAAATGAACTTTACAAACAAGTAGAGAGTTTTCATCTTGAAAAAATTTCTCCTGTTAAAGCACATGTTACCGAGGAGCCTTTTGAATCAATAATGCTGGTAGAAAACGGCAAACTTGTGTTTGAAGTGGTAAAACACCAGCAAAATAATAAGGACATTGCCAAGTTTGACTCTGTTTTAACCATTCTTAAATCGTTTGCGGCTTCCGAAAATAATGGCTGGAAGTATTAATATCGCCACTTACTGCTATGCCACCGCCGATGCCTGTTTATAGCTTTCACCCGCCTGATACCTGGAGTACCTTGTTTCAAATTAGACATCATGAACATCACTCTTCTCCCCGGCGAATCAAAAATTGACACTTGGACTATTCTATACGAACCACCCAAAAGCGGCAAGTTCAACGGTAAACTATTGGTAACAAATAAACGGTTACTGTATGATGCAAAGTTTGATTATAGTGCCAAAGGCATATTGGAAGAGTTTTTATATATCAAATGGGGCAGCGAAGGTTTTTTAGAAATAAGTAAAGAAGACATAGTAAGTGTAGAAGTTCAAAAATCCTTTCTAAGTAAAAAATGTATTGTAACGCTGAAAGATGGCAGCCGCCATACGTTTAATTATGGCGCAATGAATATAGATAAATGTGCGGCAGCCATTCAAACTAAATAAAAATCAGATAGTATGAAATCAACAATTAAGATAACAACAGTATCAGTAACCTTTTTTCTATTTGCTTTCTGCATAGTTAGCTGCAACAATGGCCCTTATCCAAAAGATGAAAATGGCAATCTCACTAATTTAATTAAAGATAAAACACCAGCATTGGAGTTTAACATAGAAACTATCGTAAGCCAGTTAAACAAAAACTTGCCCGATCCTATGCTCTACGATTTTCATTTTGATAGAGTAACACAGCAAGGTGCTAATCAAATAAATTTTTACTATAGCCGACCAAAAACAGATGCTGCGGAAATGACAGCGAAAAATTTTGCAAAAACTCAAGAAGAGATGGATATGGATATGTATAAAAATTCTACTGCCTGGTACTATGAAGAATGTAGAAAACGAAATATTAAAATTGAGTTTCATTACAGTGATAAAGAGGGTAAAGAATTTTGTAAGCATCTGTGCAGTAATTAAGTAGCCAATTAAAAAACTTATAAATCCCGAATTATGAAAAAAACAGTTTTTTGCTTTTTACTTACGGTTATTGTCATTTCATCATGCAAAAAAAATAACAGTAACGAAACACCTCCAGTAGCCCAAACCAATATTTATGTGGTGGGTGGTGCTAGTGGCGGCAACGATAATCCCTATGCCTGCTACTGGAAAAATGGTATTAAAACAGACCTCACCTCCGCTACTGCTTTTACTGAAGAAGCAGAAGCAAAGGATGTGGCAATGATGGGAAATGATTTGTATATAGTAGGCTATCAATTACAAGCTACCGGAGTTTACAGAGCATTATACTGGAAAAATAATACTCCAACATACCTTACCAATGGCCCCACTGATGGAGCTGCTTCTGGTATTACTATTTCTGGTAACGATATTTATATCTGTGGATATGAAGAAAATGCAGCAGGCATTCTTGTAGCCACATACTGGAAAAATGGTGTAGCAGTTAATGTTACTAACGGCACCCGAAACGCCTGGCTACAGGATATAAAAGTAGTAGGTTCCGATGTGTATGTTCTTGGACGAGAAGCAACGACTACAGCAGGAAATTCTGTTAGCAAATACTGGAAAAACGGTGTGCCGCAAATCATTGCCACTTCCTTTCCCTTTAATGCGGATTTTGAAAACTTTGCAATCAGTAACAACAATATTTATATAGCCGGACAAGAAAGCGACCCCTCTCTTACTTCTGCTCGTTCTACTTTATACAAAGATGGTGTTAGAACCTGGCTTACCGATGGCACTTCCACAGCAAGTGCAGCAAGTGTACTCGTCAGCAATGGCGATGTATATGTAATGGGCAATACAACAAATGCAGCAGGCATAATGGAACCTACGTATTGGAAAAATGGCACTAAAAATACATTTAGCGGCAGTGGATTTAACGACGGCTACTTAATACATGGTTGTAGTAAGGGAACAGATGTTTACTTACTAGGCAGTTTGCAAACAGGTGCTGGAGTAGACCAGGCTTACTACTGGAAAAATGGAACTGCTACTAAAGTAACCACCACTGGTGGTAGAAGCCGTGGCAATGCTATTTATGTTCAATAAAAATAACCCAATGTATAATTTCTTTTGTGTTGCAATGTTTACTACAAGCTTTTTTTCTTGCAATAATCTAAAGCAAGAAAAAGTAAATGAAAATATAATTATTGGTAAATGGCGTATTACAGAAATTAATACAAAGGGCAACAGTGAAAAAGCACCGGGGCTTACAGTTTTTAATTTTATGGCCGATAGCAGTTACACACTCAACATGTTTAAAAACGATAGTTTATTAGCTGAGTATAAAGGCAGGTACGCTGCCATTAGTTGTGGCAATAATCAACTGCTAATTACTGCATACAAGTTTCAAAATAAATTATATACAGATACGTCAACTATATTATTACTAGACAAAACCAATATGAATATTTATAGCAAAGCAGATAATGACACTATATACTTTGAACGAATAGAAAATGATAAATAGAAATTTTTAATAGTATAGTAACACATTAACAAACAATCCTATTTTACAATAAAAAAAATTATATGCACATAAAAATCTTTATAATATTAATAGCTACCGCCAGCATAGTTAGTTGCGGCAAAGATAAAACCACACCCACCCCTCTGGTTAATGTACCAAAAGTTAAGACTGAAACAAATTTAACTTCAGGCCTATCGTATAACTATACTTATGATAGCCAAGGCAGAGTTATAAAAGTAACTAAGCCCAGTACTAATTACGAAGAATATGTGTACACACCAACTTTGGCAACCTTTGCTGAGTATTCAGCGGCTGGTGTACTTCAATACCGAAAGTATTACGAATTAAACAGTCAGGGATTGGCTATAAAGCTAACTTATGATGACCCTATTTACCTTACCACTTACACTTACAATAGTGATAAACAACCATTAAAAACCACGAATTATCAGAATGGAGTAATAACGGGAACTACTGATTATTACTACACCAATAAGTTATTGGATAGTGCTGTTAACAAGTCGCCTAACAACCTCAATTCCACCACTTATGCCTACGAGTATTACGATAATATAGAAAATACTTTTTCAGAAAAAAATTTTGGAAGATTAAACTGGGGTGAATTAAGTAGCAAGGCAATAAAGAAATTTTCTTTAAAAGATTACATCGCTGGTGTGTTTTATCCAAACACTTACTACACTATCAGCTATGTGTATGAGTTGGATGCACAAAACCGAATTTCAAAAACTACATCAACCCTTGTAAGAACCTCAGGTACTACTGTAAACAGCAGTTTGGTTACTTATTACTAAAAAATAGGATTAATTATGAAACAACAATCAACAATTGTAGCAATAGCCATACTGGCTTTTGGCATGGGCACATTTAATCAGGCCATTGCCCAAACATGGAAAGTAACCACCATTGCTGGCTCCGATGAGGGCAATAGAGTAATGGATGGCCAAGGCAATAAGGCACAGTTTGCTAAACCCAGCTATTCTGCCATAGATGCCAATAATAATTTGTATTTGATAGATGAAACCTGTGTACGCAAAGTAGATACGGCAGGTAATGTTATCAGTCTTTTTGGTATGGGTGCAGAAGACCAAAATCATTCTCGGATTAACATTCCAGAGTCTCCAGGCCAAGATGGCATTTGGGTAACAAAATCAGGTAATCTGTATGTAAGCAGTGGACGAAGCCATGCTGTTTATAAAATTACACCCGATAAAAAAGTAGAACTATTTGCAGGAGAAGAAGGGTTTAAAGGAAAAGAGGATGGTAATAGAATGCAAGCCAGTTTTTATAATCCTACAGCATTATGTATGGATAAAGCAGGCAATATGTATATAGCCGATGCTTATAACGGAATGGTAAGAAAATTAGATGTGAACGGCAATGTAAAAACTATGGCAGGAAATGGTAACACCAGCGATTTTAAACCAGGGTTGAGTAGGGATGCACAGTTTGGCCAGGTAAGAGCCATTGCTGTTGATAGTAAAGGCAATGTATATGTAGCAGTAAATGGTGGCAGAGGTAATTGTGTGGCAAAAATTAATCCGCAAGGTGTGGTTAGCAGTTTTGTTGGCGATTACGATGGGTTGAGACCACCCGGAACAAATGATGGTACTGGTAAAACAGCAAGATTTATGCGTATTAATGCACTAGCAATAGATAAAGATGATAACCTGATAATTGGCGAAAACACAAGAGTAAGAAAAGCAACACCTTCCGGAGTAGTTACCACTTTAGCTGGTAATGAAACCGAAGATTTTAGAGACGCAATAGGCTCCAAAGCAATGTTCCGAATCATCAGAGGATTGAGTATAGACTCCAATGGAAACATTCTGGTAAGTGATGGAACATGTATTAGAAAAATGGAAAAACAATAAGTAAACTATATTCTTAATAAAAAAATATATGAAAGCAGTAATAATCATGTTTGTCTTTTCACTGGTAGTAATATCTAGTAGTTTTGGACAAACAAAAACGGGAACACCAGCACAAACATTAAAATTGCAAGAAGGTATTCAGATTGTTGATGGTAAGTTACAGGCAAAACAAGGATTCTATTTTCAAGTGTCAACAGATGCCAAATTTGCAACACTTATTAATGCAAAAGACAATACTACGGGAGGTACTTTTAGTTGTGTTTGCGGTATTAAAAATTCAGGCAGTGGTTGCAATATACTTGTATCACAAAGAATGATTGCCTGCGTTGGCAATTGTTCCTGCAAAATTACAACGACAATCAATTCGTTAAGCTATACTGTTGATTTTATAAAAGGTAATTTAAAGAAAGTAGAATAATGGGTTTAATTTATGACAAGGAAGGTTATTAATATTACCGGAAATGCCAGAAATGTAGAGGGCAAGGCTGTGTTAGAAGCAGAGAAAATCGGCACTTATTTTATTGCAGATATGCAACAATGGGATAAAGAATGGGAAAACCAGCTAATAAAAGTGATAGGCGATTTAGAAGTAAATGAAAAAAATAAATCAATGCATATTAAACATCCTGTGGTACAACGTTTATAAAGGAGAAATGAGCTGATGAGTTGTTTAAGATTGTACAGTAAATTACTTCTTACCAGTTATTTGCCTGATCAACATTCATTCTTTCAGATACATCAATGGGTTGATGTTTTTCCCAATCCGGATCATACTTTACAAACCAGGAAATCCAAAAGCTGCGGCTAAGGCGCATTAGCCAGGGTTGAAGCAATATTAAAAGAACGGCATTTGTACCCATCCATATAAAAAAGCGATTGTCATTTACTGATAAACCAATCGTAAGTGCCCAAATTCCAAGACTAAGCAAACTTAGACCGACAGTGATTCCATAGCTCACATAACTGGTGCCATAATAAAAGCCTACTTCTATTTCACTTGCCTGGCCACAAACAGTACATTCCTTATTCATTAACATGTTCTTCTTAAAACTAATGCTAACAGGATGTTGAAATAATTTTCCATCACGGCAGCGGGGACAACGACAGGTTAATGTTGAAGTAATATATCCACGACTCACTTTTTTTTCTGACATGCCTAATTGTTTGTTATGTGTTGTTCAATTATTTTTTGTAATTGAGCTGCAGGTACTACACCTGATTGTCTCCACACAGTTTTGCCATTTTGAAATAATAGTAAAGTTGGTACGCTTTGTACCTCATACGCATTTGCCGCTGCGGGGCTTTGGTCAATATCTATTTTAATAATACGAATTTTATCACCCATTTGCCTGTGCAATTGCTCTAATATGGGTTTCATCATCTTACAAGGACCACACCAGGTAGCTGTAAAATCAACCAACACTGGTGTGTTACCTTTTATAAGTTCACCAAAACTTTCTTTTTTATTTGTCGTTTGCAATTTCTTTCTTTTTAAAAATGCTGAATAAAAGACCTCCCATCAATGCGCCATAAGCTGTACTATTATGCCATTTAGAAGTAATCATACAAGTGCCACTGCTACAGCCTATTTGCTGCCAGTAAAGATAACCACCAATGGCACCAATGATGATACCCGCAATCATTAATTTATTGTTTAGTATCCAGTTCTTCATATTCTATAGTTTCATTTATTGATGAATTATTCTTTTGAGGAGAAGTGTAGCAAGTGTTTGCTGCACAACATACTCCATCAGTAAAAAGCGCAAAAATTGTAAATAAACTTCCAACTAATATTCCCGCCACTTCACCGGATTCGATAGAGGAATACAAAATTAAGCCACCTAATCCAACTCTTACAAATTTTAACGTTGTCCAACCTGTTCTAAGTTTATAAAATAGATTCATTTTAATATAATTTCAAGTCCAAAATTCAATACATAAACTTGGAAAGGGAGTGACAATAGTTACAAACAAAAGCAATTACTAAGTTTTAGCAATTGCTTTGTAATTAATGCTATTTGCTTACATTTTTCCAGGTAGAATTTTATTCCAGTAAAGCCACGGCAATACTTTCTTTTTTAATTGATACATTGACCATCTTTCTTTACTCTGATCAAAAGGGAATGTTTCAACCGGCTTATTATCGTAGTCAAATTCACACAATACAAGTTTGCCATATCCTGTTACAACCGGGCAACTTGTGTAGCCATTATAATTCTCGGTAAGTTCCTGACCAGCTATAAGCAATAGAAGGTTTTTTACTACAACCGGAGCTTGTTTGCGAATGGCTGCACCGGTTCTTGATGTTGGTAATGAAGAAGCATCACCCAAAGAGAAAATATTTTTATAACGTAAATGTTGTAAAGAGGATTTATCAACATTTACCCAACCGGCCTCATTAGCCAGTGGACTATTTTTTACAAAATCAGGTGCACTTTGTGGTGGTGTAACATGTATCATGTCGAAATCAACCACATATACTTTGTCTTTATTTTGTTCGCCAATACCAACAAATTTTGCTTTCTTATTTGGGCCATCAATTTCTACCAATTTTGTAAAAAAATTCATTTGTACTTTATCTCTGCTAGCAACTTCTTTTAACGTTTTTTCATATTTATCTACACCAAAAAGCCTTGTTCCGCCGCTCCAGTATTGAATAGAAGTTTTATCAAAAATATTTTCTTTCTTAAAATAATCTGCAGCAAGCCACATTATTTTATGCGGTGCGCCACCACATTTTACCGGAGTGTTTGGGTTTGTAAACAGGGCATTTCCCCCTTTAAAAGTTTTAATACACTCCCATGTATAAGGGGCCTGTTCAAAACTATAATTAGAGCAAACTCCATTTTTGCCCAATGTTTCTTTCAATCCTTTTATTTCATTCCAGTTCAATTGAATACCTGGTGCCACTATCAGATATTCATAGTTAATTGTTTCATTATTACTTAATGTTACTTCATTCTTTTCAGGTTGAAAGGAAATTACTTTTTGTTTGATCCACTTAACATTTTTGGGCATTACTGAAGCTTCACTTCTTTTTGTTTTATTGATGTCAAACACACCTGCACCAACCAATGTCCAAGCAGGTTGGTAGTAATGATGTTCCGATGGTTCAATTATAGCAATATCAAGAGTTTTATTTTTTCGCAATAATTGTGATGCTGTCGAAATCCCGGCATTACCACCGCCAATTATTAGTATTTGATGATTATTTGTCATAGTTAATTTATTATGAGGCTAAAGTATTTAAGAAACACTTGACTGGCAGTGATAATTGTCACTACTGTGGATTTTATTCACATGATTCTAATCAGGTAATATAATAAATAGGGATTTTAATTGAGAGGCAATATTTGTGATAATGATCACCAAAATGTAGGCGATAACAATTTATTTTTGAGCTTTAAAAATATATTGATGTCTACTATACAAATGACTACGCAGGATTTTAAAGAAAAAATTTTCAACTGGGAAACGGAAGCAGATTGGAAATATCTGGGTGAGCTACCTGCGATAATCGACTTTTATGCTGAATGGTGCGGCCCATGTAAAATGATTGCGCCGCTGCTCGAGGAACTTTCCGATGAGTATAAAGGGAAAATAGTTATTTATAAAGTAGATACAGATGTTGAGCAGGAATTGTCAGCAGTATTTGGAATACAAAGCATCCCCACTATGCTTTTTATTGGTGCTGATGGCGAACCAATGATGCAACCGGGTGCTTTGCCGAAGCATGTATTAAAAAAAATTATTGAAGAAAAATTATTGGTTACAGCAAAGACAATGAATTAAATTTTAACCCAAGCAACTTTGATTTAAGTTTAATAAAGTATCATACATTGATTTTATAATTATTAAATCATGAATGAATTTTGGAATCAACGGTATGCTGAAAAAGAATGGGTATATGGGCAGAATCCTAATTTATACTTTAAAAAATTTATTGATTCAAACAAGCCCGGGACTTTGTTATTACCTGCAGACGGAGAAGGACGAAATTCAGTTTATGCGGCTACTAAAGGGTGGCAGGTTGATGCATTTGATTTTAGTGAAGTAGCTAGGAAAAGAGCTCTGGATTTTGCAGATAGCAAAAAGGAAAAAATAAAATTTGAATTAAAAGATATTCAGAACTTTAAAGCCGGGAAAAAATACGATGCTGTAGCATTGATATATGTACATCTTCCCCAAGTGCTAAGGAAGTCTTTTCATAAAGAAATTTATGAATCAATCAAGCCGGGTGGGTTTTTAGTATTAGAAGCTTTCGCTAAAGAGCAACTTGGATTTGATAGCGGCGGTCCTAAGGATCTGGAATTATTATATGACGCACCTTTACTCTGTAGTGATTTTCCTTTTTTACATTTGCTTAGCTGTGAGCAGGTTGAATCAAACCTTAATGAAGGACCATATCACCAAGGTAAAGCTGCTTTGTTACGAATGATTGGTCAACGACTTTAAAAATCTGTCGCTGGCTTTTCCCATTCCAGCGAAGTCATTCCCGAATTTTTAAATCTTTATTTGTGTGTCATTTTTTAAATGACTCTATTGTGATTTTTTGTTGAATCTGTATCCTTACTTATTAATATAAACCTTCCAGATTACAGGCGAGGATCTGCTTGGATCACCTTCATTACTCCAGAATACATTCGGAGCTCTGCTGTCAATACCGCCTACAATAAAGCCTATTAGTGTTTTCGTCTTTGGCAGCGCATCAAGTTGTAATATTCCATTTTCTGTAATAAATGACTTTGCAGGTATAAATTCCGAAGCAGCGCCAAAATAGCCGGGCATTGGATCGGGTAATAAATATTCTTTGACTGTAGTTTTATTCCTTTCAATTACACTAATACTTTTTACAAAAGGAACATTATCGTCTTTCACCGTTTCTTCCTTTTCGTTTTTATAATATTGCGCAATTCCACCAAAAAATATGGAATACATTGTTTGCTTTTTTTTGCTGAAGAGAGGTAAAGTGGCAGTGTGGTAATGGCTGAACTGCTGATTAAATTTGGGTACTTCTTTATAACTATCTCCTGTTATGTCAACTAAAGTTGTGAATGGTATATCTTTTTCATATTGAAAAACACCAGAGAAGATGGTTAGCATTTGTTTTCCATTATTATCAATTTGCGGTACCAGATTATAATCTCTTCTATGTAATAATAATGAATCAGTGATTGCCTTAAAGTTTTCAATTAAAAGTGAATTTCCATTTTTTTTCAATTGAAATTGTTTGATTTGGTTAGTGTATTCCTGAGTAAACCCAGGTCCATGTTCAGGGCCCATCGGATTATATCTTCCTGTAAAACGCTGGCCTCCAACGAGGAAATATGTATTATTAATTTGATTGAGTCGTCCGCCTGTTACAGCCATTTTTTCATCAGCCAACTGTTGAATAAACGGAGAAATAGAATCATTATTTGTGATAGCGTTAATCAGCTCTTTTACCTGAATGCTAATTAGTGCCGGATAGGTAATATGATTTTTAGCAGTTTCACTGTAGCCATATCCGCCTATCAATACTAATTGGTTATCTTGTTGATAAAATTGCATATTTGTACTCTGCAATTGCTCAGCTATTGAAGCAGCTAAGTCTACAACCGATTTTGACCAAACTTTTTCATTTTTAAGATCAATGACAATCAGATCCGTATTATTAAATTGTTTATTGAATGCAGCAAATGGTTGACGGCGGTGTAGTCCGTCTTTTCTTCCGCCAATTAGTAAAAGTAAATCACCCTCCTGCGCCCAGGCATATGATTGTAATCCTGTAAAGCCGTTAATAATTGTAGGTTCTAAAGTAAAATGAAAAGGATAATTGTTTTGTGCGGACGAGGAAATAATTATTAGGAATAGAGAAAGTGAAATAAAGAATTGTTTCATTGGTTGTTTTTTAAAGGTATTGGTATCTTTAATTTTTTATGGTGATTTGTATAAATAGTACTTCACGAAAAAAGCCGGTATATAGCCGGCCTAAAATCTATACTAATTGTTTAATTATTTACTTGCTTAAATAAGCTGAATACATCCATACCAATTTTTCCTGCTGACGGATATAATCACTCATTAGAGCATTTGTTCCTTCATCATTAGCTTCTGCTGATAAGGTCAGTAATTGTCTTTCAATATCCAGTAGAACGCCGAATGAACTGAGTACTGCATTAACAGCTTTTACACCATCCGTTACATTCTTCTGCTCTTTTATTTTTGATAACTTAAGAAAGTCGGTGAATGTGTGATTGGGTGTGTGCTCCAATGTTAATATTCTTTCTGCTATCTCATCAATTTTCAGCTGCGTATCAGTATATAATTCTTCAAATTTTATATGTAGTTCAAAAAATTTCTCTCCTTTAATATTCCAATGAAAGCCACGGGAATTAATATAGAACAACTGATAATTAGCCAATAATACATTTAGTAGCTCTGCTAGTTTTTTTGCTTTGACTGCATCAAGCCCAATTCTGTTTGTTTTCATAATAAAATAATTTAGAAGGTGAATTTACGTAAAACAAAAAAATATTTATGTGACTACCATCACACCAATATTTAAAGCTGATTAATGCGGTAATTTATCTCTGAATTTTCCGTAAACCCAAGTTCCTGCTATTGCACTCAATAACGTAACAATTATTATACTTGCTCCTGTTCCTATTTGTGCAAATAGAGGCCCTGGGCAGGCTCCGGTAATGGCCCAGCCGAAACCAAAAAGTAAGCCACCTATAATATTGCCTTTATTAAATTTTTTATTGACAAATTCAACAGGTTCGTTGTAAATCGTTTTTATTTTAAATTTTTTTATGATCCACACCGAAACAATCCCAACTAGTACAGCTGAACCGATAACACCATACATGTGAAAGCTCTGTAATCGAAACATTTCCTGTATGCGGAACCATGAAATAACTTCTGCCTTTACAAGAATAATCCCAAATAATAAACCGGCAATAACGTACTTGAGATTATACCACCAAGGATGATTTAATTCAGACTCATTAAAGCAAACAGCATCTAGAGAACGGACTTCAAAATCTGTATTCTCCGTTAGAAACTCATGGTGTTTAACTTCTTGCTTTGATTCTTTTAATTCCATAAGATAATTATAATTTTAAAATATAAGGTAGGACTAGGTTAGCAACAATAAATCCACCGGCCATAAAACTGGTAGTTGCTATTAAGGAAGGAAGCTGAAGATTAGAAAGCCCCATAATGGCATGGCCACTTGTGCAACCTCCTGCATAACGGGTGCCGAACCCCACCAGAAACCCACCGATGACTGTCATAAATAATCCTTTTATGCTTAGAAGCGATGACCAATTAAATAAATCAGTCGGGATAATATTATTATAATTACTTATTCCGTAACCGGCCATTTCTGCTTGTAGTTTGGGGTTCACCTGTATAGGCTGTCCATTACTCAATAGACTTATTGCAATGAAACCTCCAATTACAATACCGGCTACAAAGAAAAGATTCCATATTTCTTTTTTCCAGTTATAAGTAAAGAATGGAATTTTTGCAGGGATGCAGGCTGCGCAAACATGTCGCAAGGAAGAAGATATACCGAAAGTCTTATTGCCGATTAGTAATAATACTGGCACCATCAATCCAATCAATGGCCCTGCTACATACCAAGGCCAGGGTTGTTTCAACCATTCTATCATAATGTTTTTTTTGTAACGGTAAATTTACCGAATTGTAAGGTGAGGAATAGATATTGTTAAGCTTCTTAATTTCTTATAACTTATTTCTTAAACTATTCCATGGGCCGCCATTGTAAACTTCCAGACCGGCTGATTTAAGAATCCCTTTTGCCATTCCACTTCTGGCGCCACTCCTGCAAACTGTAATTACTGGCTTATTTAGTTTTTTCAGTTCATTTATTTTTGTTCTAATACTATCGAGCGGCATATTTTTAGAGCCGGTAATATGACCAGTATTGTATTCTGATTTTGTACGTACATCTACAATTACTGCTCCCTGATTTACCAGTTCTTTATAATTTACTGAAGTGCCACCAAATATTTTCTTTAAAAGACTTAGCATAGTGTTTATGTTTAGTTGATTTTCATTTGATCCAGACTGCCACCATTATATACTTCATCTAATCCGTTTTGTTTCAATATACTTACTGCCATTCCGCTTCTATTTCCACTTCGGCAATATAAAACAACAGGACTGTTGAATGATCTGAACTGGTCTGCTTTATCAATTATTTCCTCCAAAGGAATATTTTTTGCACCAGGTATATGATCCATTTCGTATTCCCATGGACTTCTTACGTCTACCACAACCGTTGATTTATTTTTCAAAAGTTCTTTTATTGTTTCCATTTTTATTAATTAAAAGTGTGAAGGAAAAGCCGGGATATTTTATAATCCCGACTTGTAATTAACCATTAACCATCAACCTGGTTCTTTTATAATAGTGTAGAAGGACAGACATAATCTGTCAACTGAAATTTTTCTGATTCTTTGATTTCCTTAAAACCACCTTTCACATCAATTAGCTTATCAAAGCCTCTTGCACGGAGAATGGAAGTAAAGATCATTGAACGATAACCACCGGCGCAATGCACATAGTAGGTTTTGTTTTTATCAATTTGCGCCATACTATCATTAATAAAATCAAGTGGCGTATTTTTTGCATCCTGGATATGTTCGCTTAAAAATTCACTTTCTTTACGAACATCGAGTACTTCAACATTCTCTTTACTCTTAAGTGTTGCTAATTCATCAGCCGTAATAGATTTAATTTGGTCAACTTCTTTTCCAGCATCTTTCCAGGAATTAAAACCACCTTTCAAATAACCAATCGTATAGTCATAACCTACTCTTGCCAACCTGGTGATTACTTCTTCTTCACGGCCTTCATCAGTAACTAAAAGTATTTCTTGTTTTATGTCTGGTATCATTGCACCAACCCATGGAGCAAAGCTTCCATCTATTCCTATATTAATCGAATTTGGAACAAATCCTTTTGCAAAAGTTTGTGGATCTCTTGTGTCCAGGATTAATGCACCAGTTTCATTCGCCGCTGTTTCAAAAGCCTCTGGACTTAAATCATGCTGTCCTCTTTCCAATACTTTGTCAATACTTTCATATCCTTCAATATTGAGCATCACATTTAATGGGAAATAGGCTGGGGGAGCAACTAATCCAGTTGTTACTTCTTTAATGAATTCTTCCTTGGTCATATTTGCTCTCAACGCATAATTTGTTTTTTTCTGATTGCCTAAAGTATCTGTAGTTTCTTTACTCATGTTTTTACCACAGGCACTTCCTGCGCCATGTGCGGGATAAACGATGATATCATCTGCCAATGGCATTATCTTATTTCTTAGTGAATCAAATAAATAACCGGCTAGTTTTTCCTGTGTTAAATCTGAAACTAACTTTTGTGCTAAATCAGGTCTTCCTACATCTCCGATAAACAATGTATCTCCTGAGAAAAGCCCAACTTCTTTGCCATTTTCATCTTTCAACAAATAGGAAGTGCTTTCCATTGTATGCCCAGGTGTGTGTAAAACTTTCAGTATTACATTTCCAACTTTCAATTCTTCTCCATCTTGTGCAATATGTGCATCAAATTTGGGTGCGGCATTAGGTCCGTAAACAATACTCGCCCCGGTTTTTTTACTCAGGTCTAAATGCCCGGAAACAAAATCTGCATGAAAATGGGTTTCCAAAACATATTTTATTTTAGCACCATTGCGTTCAGCTTTTTAATATATGGTTCCACTTCACGAAGGGGGTCAATTACAACCGCTTCGCCATTACTTTCAATATAATATGCTCCTTGAGCTAAACAACCAGTATAAATTTGTTCTACTATCATAACTAAAATAATTTAATGCAAATTTCAGGAAATAAATGAACGTTGACTATGACATTTGTCACACAACAGATATGATTTTATTTGATAAAAACTTCTTTTATAATTATATAAATGCCCATCACCAATACAAACCACCCAAATCCTTTTTTGAGCGAGGGTCCAGAAATTTTATCAGCCAATTTGCTGCCAATAAATATTCCTGCAATTGAGATTCCTGTAAATATCAAAATGACTGTCCAGTTATATTCAAATTGTTTTAAACTGAATAAAAAACCAAATAAAGAATTGATGCCCACAATCATTAATGATGTTCCCACTGCGGTTTTCATCGGTAGTTTTAAGAAAAGTATCAGAGCTGGAATGATAAGAAAACCTCCTCCAGCTCCTAATAAGCCAGTTACTACGCCAATAAATAAACCTAATAATACCAATGGTAAAACTTTATTGT
The DNA here is from genome assembly GCA_016706055.1 of Chitinophagaceae bacterium. Classification (GTDB taxonomy): domain Bacteria; phylum Bacteroidota; class Bacteroidia; order Chitinophagales; family Chitinophagaceae; genus JJ008. Next base: position 100,754 of record JADJKL010000006.1, read on the forward strand.
GCCTGTCTGTTTCAGACAATTTTTCATTTATATGATCATTTCGGCCCCGTATCATTGAAATGGAAGCAGCCAACATCAGAATGGCAAAAACAACCATCAAAAACATGGATTTAGAAACCACGATGCTTCCGATTGTTACAATTGTTTCTGGCAATGCTGGTAAAAGGTAATGTCGTGTTACAAAAATGGATAGGATAGAAGGTATGCCAAATTCAATAACTGCTTTAAAGTCTACCTGTTGTTTTGAATACGACCTAAAACCGCCGACAAGGCTGGCTATTCCCACAATAAATAATGAACTGGTTGTTGCTAATAAGGGATTTATTCCCATAAGGTACACTAATACAGGAACGGTAAGTATTGAACCGCCGCTGCCGATCATGCCTAATGAAACGCCGATGAGTATTGAAGCCAGATAACCAAGAATCTCCATATCTTATTTTTTGCAAGGTTAGCCGAAATGCACTTCTTGTTTTGTGACAGCTATCACATGAACTAATAGCCCAAAAGTAATTCAATCATATTCCGGTTTAACTTAACTAATTTTCGCTGCTCCATCTTTTTTTAATAGTCTTGATATAACTTCTCTTGAACTATTTAAATCATCAGCAATTTGTTGATGAGAAGTTTCAATTACATTTTTTCCTGAATTTTTTGCATGACGTTTTAAATAAAATTCAAGACGTTCATCCATGTTATGAAAAGCGATATTATCGACAACACTAATTAATTCATCAAACCGGCTACGATAAGTTTGTATTACGAATTGATACCAGCTTTTATATTGGTTCATCAGGTCATCCATCAATTGTACTGGAATCAATAAAACTTCTGTGTCTACTTCTGCAATAGCAGTTATTTCGCTTGTTTCTGATTGCAAAGCACAAATCATAGAAACTGCACAAGCTTGTCCGGGTTCCAGATAATACATCAGAAATTCGCCGCCATCCTGATTCTCCCTGTATATTTTTATCTGTCCTTCTAATACTAATGCTGTTGACTTTATATACTGTCCTGTCCGCATAATGACTTCGCCTGCTGCAAATGTTTTTTGTACAGCATTCTTTTCGATTATTTCTATGAGTTCAGGTTCAAACTGCGGGAATAATTTTTTCCAATCCATTTTATAAAATTATGCGTCAAGTATTATTTCTAATTTGATACTTCTGCTACCTTTTACTAAAAGGTAACTATTTTCAAATTTTTGTTTTTGTAACCAATTTTTTGCTTCGATATTATTTTCAAAAGATAAAAAAGGGTGATTAATTTTTAAGAAATCGCCTCCTACTAAGGCTACGAATTTCCAATTATATTTTTGGATTAAATTAATCAGTGTAATATGCTCTTCGATACTTTCTGTACCCAACTCTGCCATACCACCAAGTATCAGCACTTTGTTTTCAACTTTTAATTTTGAAAAATTTTCAATGGCCAGTTTCATGCTGCTTGGATTAGCATTGTATGCATCCAAAATTATTTTATTCGTTCCTTTTTCTATCAATTGTGAACGGCTGTTAGATGGAAGGTAATTCTCCAGTGCAGATTTTATTTTATCATCAGCAACTTTAAAATGTTTTCCTACGGCAACAGCAGCTAATACATTCGGCAAATTATATTCTCCTACTAATTGGGTTTGTATAAGTCCGGTAGTTGCACCTTTTGTTATTTCAACAGCAAGATAAGGATCAGCATTAGCAATTCGGCCTTCTATATCCGCATTAGTGGCACCATATTTTATAATGGAAGAAATATCCTTGCTAATTTTAACCAGGTATTCATAATCACTCATAATAAATGCAGTGCCGTTATTATTTCTCAGATAATCAAATAATTCGCCTTTGCCTTTTCTTACACCTTCAATGCTTCCAAAACCTTCAAGGTGTGCTTTGCCGCAGTTTGTGATAAGGCCATGTGTAGGCATTGCATATTCACAATAAGAAGCAATTTCTTTTTGATGATTGGCACCCATTTCAATTACAGCTATTTCAGCATCAGCTTTTATTTTTAAAATGGTAAGTGGTATGCCAATATGATTATTGAGGTTGCCTTCAGTCGTATAGGTTTTAAAAGAAGAGGAGAGAGCAGCATGTATTAGTTCTTTCGTAGTTGTTTTTCCGTTACTACCTGTAATAGCTAATACTGGAATATTAAACTGTTCCCTATGATGTTTTGCTAATTGTTGCAAAGCTGTAAGTACATCATTAACCAAAATTGTTTTTTCAGAAATTTCAAATTCCTTTTCATCAATAACTGCATATGCAGCGCCACCTTCCAATGCTTTTTTGGCAAATGCATTGCCGTTAAAATTATCGCCTTTTAATGCAAAAAAAATATCATCGGGTTTTAACTTTCTGGTATCTGTTTCTACAGATGGGTGTTGTTTGAATATTATATAGAGTTGCTCTATGGTCATATTACAAATGTAAGTGGGATATTAAGAATGTAAACCCTTCTTCGCTAAAGCCCTGTCTGCCGTTAAGCAGGCTTCATAGGCTAAATCCTCCTTTGCAATAGCTTCTGAGGATAAACAAAAAACCCTCCGAAATGGAGGGTTTAAATATTTGAAAGATTAATTTATCGTTTTTGTCTGCGGGTTTTATAATGCTGACCTGTTTTGCGGCCATTACCTTCAGGGCTACCCATGCGGTTCATTGCACAACGGAAACCTAAAGTACTTAATGCCTGATCTTCTTCAAGATAACGACGGGCACCTGGCGTTAACCAATAAGCTCTGTCGTTCCAGCTACCACCTTTATATACTTTTGATTTATCGCTTACCAAAGTGGTAATACCATAACCATAAGATGCTTGAGATAAAGAGTCACCATCAAGATAATTGATAACATTACCTCTTTGATAGTTTCTTCTATCCTTACTTTCTGCATCTGTAACATTTACCATTTTCACACGGCCGGTACTGTCTTTTTCGTAACGGGTTGATGGATCCATAGTGGAAGAATCGGCAACATATAATTTCTTAAATACGTTTCCACGGAATGGAGCTGGCTGATCGTCGAAATCCAAAGAAGAAAGCGGACGATAGGTATCTTCCACCCACTCACTTACGTTTCCTGCCATATTATATATACCAAATCCGTTTGGATAAAAGACTGTACTGGTGCTGTATAGAAGGCATTGTCATTCAACCCTCCAGCTACACCGGCATTATCGCCAGAGCCTCTTTTAAAGTTAGCTAAGAAAGTTCCCTGCCAACTTCCGCGGCGGCTATCTCTCAGACCATTTACATTTATTGCCCAAGGATATACTTGTTTATTAGATACTAATTCTTCCCCTCTTTTCTTTTTGGTGCTTGGTCTAGGGTTTTGATTCACCAAGCCATAAGCCGCATATTCCCACTCAGCTTCAAAAGGTAAACGGTAGTCCGGTAATAATACCCCAGACTCCATTGTCGCCATTGTCTGCTTTGGCTCGTTTTTCTTAGTTTTTATTTTGCCGGGAGGTGCAGTATATAGTCCTAATAAATATGACTTTGTAGTAAAATTATTATCACCCTGTTGTGCACCCGGCTTTAAATTGGCTTTATTTACGAAGCCTTCTTTTACCAAAGTGCCTTCATTTACACGGTCGCTTCTCCATAAGCAGAAGTCATGAGCCTGTCTCCAGGTAACACCTACTACGGGATAATCATTAAATCCAGGATGGCGGAAGTAGAATTCTACCATTGGTTCGTTATAGCTTAATTCGCTTCTCCAGGCCAAAGTATCTGGCAAAGCACCTTCAAGTATTTTCGCATTAATGGGGTCGGATGCGTCAAATACTCTGCTCAGCCAGTGAAGATACTCACGGTAGTGAACGTTAGCTACTTCTGTTCTATCAATATAAAAAGAAGGAACAGATACACGGCGTGGAATGTTATTCCAGTCACCCATTATGTCTTCCTCGGTTTGTCCCATGGTGAATGTACCACCTTGAACAAATACAAGACCTGGTCCGAGTCCTTGTTCTTTGGATTTAGCTACCTGAAAACCACCCTGATTTTTATCATTGTAGTTCCAGCCGGTAACATCCGATTTGTCTTGTTTTTTCTTGAAAAGGCCTCCATTTTTACAAGATGCTAAAAGCATCATGCAGGATACCATGATTACTAAGTTTTTCACTGTCATTGTTTTTTGCATAAACCTATGAATTGGAATAAATTTAACGCCGGGTGACATATAATATTGCATCGATTGGTTCTTTTACCCCCGAAATGCGAATATATATACTTTAAGGGCATAAGAATACGAAGTTCTACTCTTTTTAAACGGGAAAACCCCTTATCGGAAAGCTAATTAATATAATACCACACTGGCCTTTGTTATGTATATTATCCGGCGGTCACAATTCAAGTACTAACTGAAGGTTTTTTGGTTCAGTCTTTAAAATATAAAGACAAGGAAGACGAAATGATTTATTGAACAAATGTATTACAACGATCATTTTTTAAAGTAAATAACAGAAAAATTGGTAATACTATTTCTCTTATTTACTTTAGCGGTTTCCGGGAAGTGATAAATTCTGGAATAAAATCTTTGAGATACTATTAATTATTGTAAAAAAGTATTTATTTTTTACAATAAAACTTGAAAGTGTACGTTTTTTCAAACTTAAGTATGAGTTGAAATGTACATGAGTTTTATCTGACGTTTCATTATATATTGCGGGAGAAGAATTTCCCGGTTTCAGATAAAATTCCATATTTTAGTCTTGTATTTAATCAAAAGCTCTATATTTACACCATTATTAAAAACTTTCTAATGAGACCAACTGCTTTAAAACTAACTGCTGTAATCTTGCTTTTTTGTGGTATAAACACTACTGTAAAAGCTCAGGCAGACCCAATCAATGTAGTAACAACTGCTGTTCCTTTTTTGCGTATTTCACCTGATGCCCGTTCTGGTGGTATGGGAGATCTTGGCGTTGCCACTTCTCCTGATGCTTATTCTGGACTGTGGAATGGTGGAAAGGTAGCTTTTAACACTGGAAAAGCTGGTGTTGGTGCTACTTATACTCCTTGGTTAAAGGACTTAGTAAATGACGTTTATCTTGCAACATTCGCAGGATATTACAAGTTTGCTGATAATCAGGCCATTCATGGTTCTGTTCGTTATTTTAGCCTAGGTAATATCACATTTACAGATAATCTTGGTAATGACTTCGGTAGCTATCGTCCCCGTGAATTCGGAATTGACGTTGGTTATTCTCGTAAGTTGAATGCAAAGAATGGTGTTGGTGTTACTTTGAAGTATATCAACTCTAACCTTGCTGGTAACACAACTGTTGGTAGCACTACTTACAAAGCTGGAAATGCTGTAGCTGCTGATCTTTCTTATTTCCATACCGGAATCGGTGCTAATGGAAGTGGATGGAACTTCGGTGCTGTTTTATCAAATCTTGGATCTAAAATATCTTATACAGATAATGCAGATGCAAAAGATTTTATTCCTGCAAACCTTGGCATAGGAACTAACTATACTAAACAAATGAATGCTCAGAATAAGATTTCATTTGGTGTAGAACTTAATAAGCTTCTTGTTCCAACTCCTCCAGAAGATCCTGCTACTCCTACTCAATTAGCTGATTACAGAAATAAGAGTGTAATAGGTAGCTGGTTCAGTTCATTTGGAGATGCTCCAGGTGGGTTTGGCGAAGAAATCAAAGAATTCCAAGCATCTCTGGGTGCTGAGTACACTTATAACAATCAATTCTCTCTTCGTGCAGGATACTACTATGAGAATAAAACAAAAGGTAATCGTCGTTATTTCACAGCAGGTCTTGGTGTGAAGTACAATGTTTTCGGATTTAATTTTGCTTACCTTGTACCAACTGGTAGCGGAGTTAGCCGTAATCCATTATCAAATACACTTCGTTTCTCTGTAATATTTGATTTCGATAAATAATTATAATTTTTATTATAGTAAAACGTCCTACCTATCTGGTGGGACGTTTTTATTTTAAGGATATTTGCTAAAATCAATACGAAATGTCATTCAGAATAGGATCAGGAATAGATTTTCATAAGTTAGTAGAAGGAAGAAACTTGTGTATAGGCGGAATAAAAATCCCGCATCACAAAGGTTCTTTGGGTCATAGCGATGGCGATGTTTTGCTTCATGCAATTTGCGATGCATTATTAGGAGCTCTTGGGTTGGGCGATATTGGAGTTCATTTTCCAGATACAGATGCTTCTTTAAAAGATATAGACAGTAAGATACTATTGAGTAAAACAATAATTCTGATAAAAGAAAAGGGCTTTTCGGTAGTAAATATTGATTCAACATTGTGTCTTCAATCTCCTAAAATTGGACCTTATGTAAGCGAAATGCAAACAGTGATTGCAGGAATTGTAGGTATTGATAAAAATGATATATCTATAAAGGCAACGACAACAGAACAAATGGGTTTTGTTGGAAGAGAAGAAGGTTTAATGGCTTATGCAACTATTTTATTAAAGAAAGAAGACTTTAATCTGTAAGCAATTCAAAGCCCTTGTCGTTCTTATCTTTGCCTGATGTCATCAATTGAAATAAAAATTATTAATAAGTCTGATAATTCATTACCTAATTATGCTACATCCGGATCTTCGGGTATGGATATAAAGGCTGATCTTACTGATGTAGTAACGATAAAGCCAATGGAAAGAACGTTGATTCCAACAGGACTGTTTCTTGAAATTCCAGACGGATATGAAGCACAAATAAGACCAAGAAGTGGCCTAGCAATTAAAAATGGGATTACTTGTTTGAACACTCCTGGTACAATAGATGCAGATTACAGAGGAGAAATTAAGGTTATATTAATCAACCTTTCATCGGAAGAGCAAGTCATCAGGCATGGCGATCGTATTGCTCAAATGGTTTTTCAGAAGGTAGAAAAAGCTGTATGGCTTAAAACACAAGAAATAAACGTAACTGAAAGAAACGAAGGGGGATTTGGTCATACAGGCAACAATTAAAGATTCAAAATGAAAAGGATATTATTACTCATTATTATTGGCATAACCTTTTTACCATCTTGCAGATCTGCAAAGAAAATCCAGACTCCTATTATTATTATAAAAGATACAACTGTTGCTGAGGTTAAACAAGATGATACTGTTGTATTAGAAGATACAGTTGCCTTAATAAGAAATAGCTATAATCTGCTCCAAAGTAACCTGATTAAGGTTTCCACTTTTTCTGCCAAGGTAGATGTAAAATATAAAGATCCTCAAGGGAAAAAATATGATGTAAATGCAAACATCAGAATGTATTATGATAGTGTGATATGGGTATCAATAACAGGCTTATTAGGAATTGAAGGTGTAAGGGCATATATAACACATGATTCAGTAAAAGTGATTGATAAGCAAAATAAAACGTACACTTCTAAGAGTGTTGCTTATCTACAAGAAATAACAGAGCTTCCGCTAGATCTTGTTTCTTTGCAAGATTTACTACTTGGTAATCCATTATTTTTCAATTCAAATATTAGTTCTTTTAACCGTTCAGAAGGAACGATTTCATTATTAAGCATAGGCGAATTGTTTAAAAACCTCTTAACAATAAATGAAGATAATAAGCTAATAGTCGCCTCTAAACTTGATGATGTGATTGCTTCAGGAGAAAGAACAAGCCTTCTTACTTATAATGATTATGAAAATAAGAAGGGTGTAAATTTTTCTGTAAATAGAATTATTAATGTGGAAGGCACGAAGGAAATTGGTGTCGAACTTGAATTCAAGCAATATAACTTTAATGAAACGTTAAGCTTTCCATTTAATGTGCCTAAAAATTATAAACGTAATTAAACGAATAAAATTAAATTTGCTTGTATGCGTTGTTAGCAGGTAATCTTGCTATGCTTTTTTAAACCCATATCCCTTTTAGTATGATAAGAAAAATTGCACTCCAACTTTTATTTTCATGTTTTTTATTTTCAGTTGCCGCTCAGCCGCTTACTGATAAAACACAGCTTGAAAAAGAAAGGCAGGATATTCAAAAGGAATTAAAAGAAATACAAGGGCTTTATAATAAGGTAAGAGGGCAAACTAAGCTGACACTTGGGCAATTGGCAGTCCTTAATCGAAAAATTAATTTGCAGGAACAATATATAGGTAGTATCAGTAAAGAACTGAGAACCATTGATGATGATATTTATCTAAGTGAATTGGAAATTTACCGTCTTAATAAGCAAATCGACACATTAAAGACACAGTATGCAAGAACGGTTGTGTACGCATATAAAAACAGAAGCAATTACGATTATCTGAATTTTATTTTTTCTGCAAGTGGGTTTAATGATGCTATAAAAAGAATTGCTTATCTCAAAAGCTACAGAACATATAGAGAAAAGCAGGTGAACATAATTCTGGAAACCCAGCAATTGATTGCAAAGCGGAAGGAACAGCAACTTGGACGAAAGCAATCTAAGAATGTAGCACTGGAAAATCAAACCAAGCAAGTAGAAGAGTTGGCTGTTCAAAAAAAGGTAAAAGCCGAGGTGGTTTCACAATTAAAATCAAAAGAAAAAGATTTAGGCAATCAGATAGCCCAAAAGAAAAAAAGAGACAGAGACCTGAATAATGCAATTGTTGCAATTGTAAAACGGGACATAAAAGCTGCTGAAGATAAAGCAAAGGCAGAAGCTGAAGCCAAGCGAAAAGCAAATGAAATTGCAAATAAAACAAACCCAGTAACACCGCCTGCAACTAAACCCGATAATCCAGAAAAGAAAGTTACTGCTGTAGCAGAACCGCCAGTGGTTAAAAAAACTGAACCTGAAAAACCCCCAGCAAGTTATCTTGATCTAAATGCAAAGGATGTTGCTTTGAATAGTAGCTTCCAGGCAAACAGAGCATTATTGCCCTGGCCAGTTGATAACGGAATTGTGACATTTGGTTTTGGAACTAATAGAATTGATAATCTTTCATTTGATAATCCTGGAATAACGATTGCCACCCCATCCCAAGGTGTAGCGGTTAAGGCTGTATTTGAAGGCGAAGTAAGAGGGATATATAATTTGGGAGATGGCATGGCAGTTACAATCCGACATGGCAAGTATTTTACTACTTATAGTAACCTTGCAGGTGTTACAGTTTCTAAAGGAGATATGGTGAGAACAGGTCAGCAAATTGGAAGAGCAGGAAGTAATGAGGCGGGTAATGCTGGGCAAATTGATTTTATATTAATGATAGAAACAAAGAATGTTGACCCAAGACCTTGGTTACGACGCTAAATAATAACTAATGAAATAAAAAATCCTCTTGAGTAAGAGGATTTTTTATTTATAAGAAACGTTCATATAGTTTTTCATACAAAGGAATAATTTTCGATATGTCGAATTTCTTTGCATGTTCAGCAGCCCTTTTTTTGAATTCGTTTAAGGTGTTGTCATCTTTTAAAATAGCAAGAGCATGTTTGCTCATTGTTGCAACATCACCTACATCACCCATATAGCCATTATCACCATCGGTTACAATTTCACTTAATCCTCCTGCATTGGTAGAAACTACAGGAACTCCCGCAGCCATAGCCTCCAAAGCTGCCAGGCCAAAACTTTCATATTCAGAAGTAAGTAGAAATAAATCTGCAATCGGCATAATATCTTCCATCTGTTCCTGCTTGCCGACAAATTGTATTTCATCACATACACCTAATTCTCTTGCTAAGTCTTCTGCTGTTGATCTTTCGGGACCATCGCCAACAAACAATAATTTAGAAGGGATTTGTTTATTTACTTCCGCAAATATCTTTACAACATCCTGTACTCTTTTTATTTTTCTGAAGTTGGATGCATGTAATAGTATTCGTTCTCCATTGGGGGCAATCACTTTTTTAAATGCATTTATCGGCTGCCGTTGAAATCTGCTTACATCTACAAAATTCACAATCACTTCAATTTCTTTCTTTATATCAAAATGCTTGAATGTTTCCATTCGAAGGTTTTCGGACACGGCAGTAATCGCATCACTTTCATTAATAGAGAAAGTAACGACTGGCGCATAAGTCTTGTCTCTTCCTACAAGTGTTATATCTGTTCCATGCAATGTTGTGATAACCGGAATTTCATATCCTTCTTTTTTTAATATCTGCTTAGCCATATAAGCAGCAGATGCATGTGGAATAGCATAATGTACATGCAACAAGTCTAGCTTATTATTTTTTATAACGTCAACCATTGTGCTGGCTAAAGCCGTTTCATATGGGGGATAATCAAAAAGGGGATAGGTTGGCACCTGCACTTCATGATAGAATATATTCGGGATAAATCCATTGAGCCTTACTGGCTGCTGGTAGGTAATAAAATGTACCATATGCCCTTTTTGTGCCAATGCTTTACCTAATTCTGTAGCCAAAACGCCAGAGCCGCCAAATGTTGGGTAGCAAACAATTCCAATTTTCATAAAATTCTGCTTGTAATGATGAACTAAGGTAACAGTTTTATGCGGCTTTGGTTTGCCGCTTATCTTAAAAAAATCTACTAGCATTTAAGGTTTGTATTAACTTTATCCAAATTCGTAAATATGCAGAAGTTATTTTTTATCGTTTCCTTTTTTATTGCAGCCTTTCAGGTAAAGGGGCAAAACGCTGATTCTGTTTTCATCAAAAAAATTGCAGATGAAATACTTACAAATGGTAAGGCTTATGATAACCTCAGAGATCTTACAAAAAAAATTGGTGGAAGATTGGCTGGCTCACCTGGAATGGTGAAAGCAGAGCAGTGGGGAATGATTGTGATGAAGGAAAGTGGTGCAGAAAATGCCTGGATGCAGCAATGTATGGTGCCGCATTGGGTAAGAGGAGGTGAAGATCAAGCTTCTTTTAATGTGCAAGGGAAAAAGGCGTATGAGAAACTGGATGTGGTTGCTTTAGGAAATTCAATTGGCACCGGAAAGAATGGGGTTACTGCTGAAGTAATAAAGTTGATTCATTTGATGAGTTGGAAAAAAGAAAGGATGAAGTAAACGGAAAAATTGTTTTTTACAATTATAAATTCAATGATACTTATGTAAATACATTTCTTGCTTATCGTGATGCAAATCAATACAGAGGACAAGGGCCAAGCCGTGCAGCCAAATATGGAGCTAAGGCTGTTATTGTAAGAAGTATGAGTCATGCAGCAGATAACAATCCGCATACAGGTGCAACCAGATATGATTCAGCGTATGAAAAAATTCCTGCAGTTGCAATCGGATTGAGAGATGCAGACAGGCTAAGTAAGCAGATTGAAGAATCGAAAGTGACTGTGAGAATGCAAACAAATGGTCATTTTCTTCCAGATACAATCGGGCATAATATAATTGGCGAATTGATTGGCACTCAATTTCCAAAAGAGTATATAACAGTAGGTGGGCATTTGGATAGTTGGGATAATTGCGAAGGAGCACATGATGATGGAGCCGGATGTGTGCAAACAATGGAAATATTAAGGGCACTTAAGGCCATCGGTTATCGTCCAAAACATACCATACGGTTTGTATTGTTTGCGAATGAAGAAAATGGTTTACGAGGTGGTAATAAATATGCTGAAGAAGCTGTCGCCAAAAATGAAAAACATATTTTGGCTATTGAAAGTGATGCTGGTGGTTTTACACCAAGAGCATTGGGCCTATCTGGTTCAGATGAACAGTTTCAAAAGTTTTTGGGTTGGAAAGAATTAATTGCACCCTATGGCTGTACCGAATTTAATAAAGGAGGCGGAGGAGCTGACATCGGCCCGTTAAGCAGAGCATTAAAAACACCAACTGCAAGCCTTAATCCCGACTCTCAACGTTACTTCGATATTCATCATGCAAGAAGCGATGTGTTTGAAGCAGTAAATAAAAGAGAATTAGAATTGGGAGCCGTGAATATGGCTGCATTAATTTATCTGGTAGATAAATACGGGTTATGAGCAAAAATTATGAAGTAAGAAAGGATGCTTACTACATATCTACAAACCCAGCATTAATAAATATTGATGTCATTTATAATTATTTGTCTAAGGAGTCATATTGGGCAACAAATATTCCAAAGGAAATTGTAATAAAATCAATTGCCAACTCATTATGTTTCGGACTTTTTTGTGAACAGGAACAAATTGGGTTTGCAAGACTGATTACAGACAAAGCAACATTTGCTTATCTGGCCGATGTATTTATTTTAGAAGAATTCAGAGGTAAAGGATTATCGAAATGGTTGATGGAAGTAATACATGCCCATCCGGATTTACAAGGCCTTCGCAGATGGATGCTTGGTACCAGGGATGCTCATGGTCTTTACGAACAATTTGATTGGACGATGCTTGATGAAGACACAAGGAAAAGGTTTATGCAAAAGCATAACAAAAATCCATATCAATAATTAATACTCAATCAAGGCTGCAAGAGCCGTATTTACTTTTTCAAAAGGGAAACTATCAACAACCTTTTCCATCTGTTTTTTTATTTCAGCAGTACAAAGATTGCCAATACTTCCTTCATGGGTATGATTAACAGAAGTGTTGTAAGTAAATTTTCCAGCTTCAATATCTAAACCTACTTTTTTATAAGCATCTCTGAAAGGAATGCCATCATTCACCAGTTTGTTTACTTCTTCTACGCTAAAGAGATATTTATATTTTTCATCAGCCAGAATATCTTTTTTACTTCAATTTTGGATAGCATCAGCCCTGCCATTTCAATACAATCTTTTAATGTTTTGAATGCAGGGAACAAATGTTCTTTCAATAATTGTAAGTCCCGATGATAACCGGAAGGCAAATTAGTCGTCATCATGGTAATCTCATTTGGCAAAGCTGCAATTCTGTTACAATGAGAACGGATTAATTCAAACACATCAGGATTTTTTTTATGTGGCATAATACTGCCCAGTTGTTAATTCAGATGGGAAAAGAAACGAACCCAAAATTCTGATTTAAAAATAAGCAAGCATCCATGCTGAGTTTTGATAAAGTACTCGCCACATTGGCAAGAGACTGAGCAACTACTCTTTCAGCTTTTCCTCTTCCCATTTGAGCATAGACCACATTATAGTTCAAATCAGCAAAGCCTAATAATTTTGTTGTCAAAGCTCTATTGATAGGAAAAGAGGAGCCATACCCAGCAGCAGAACCCAATGGGTTTTTGTTAACTACATCATAAGCTGCTTTTAAAGTAATTACATCATCCACCAAACTTTCAGCATAAGCCCCAAACCAAAGTCCAAATGATGAAGGCATGGCTAATTGCAGATGCGTATAACCTGGTAAAAGATCTGTTTTATATTTTTCGCTTTGAGTTTGTAGTAATTCAAAAAGTGGCTGAATACTTTTAACTAGTTCTTCCAGCTCGTTGCGCAAGAATAATTTCACATCCACCAGCACTTGATCGTTACGACTCCTGGCACTATGAATTTTCTTTCCTACATCACCAAGCTTTTGTGTTAGCAGTAATTCTATTTGTGAGTGAATATCTTCCACATCATCCTGCAAGGTAAATTCACCGTTCTCTATTTGTTTGTATATAGATTTTAATTCTATTTGGAGTTGAGTCAATTCTTCTTTTGTCAATAATCCAACTGATGCAAGCATTTCAATATGTGCTAAAGAACCCAGCACATCAAAGGAAGCAAGGTACATGTCCATTTCTCTGTCGTTGCCAACAGTAAATTTTTCTACTTCTTGTAATGATGCTTTATCTTTTTGCCAGAGTTTCATACTACTTTGTTTAAAAGCTGGATATACAAATCAATTCCTTCTTTAATTTCATCAATATAAATATACTCATCTGCCGTATGACTTCTTGCAGAATCTCCTGGTCCCATTTTTAAAGAAGGAAAGGGCATCAATGCTTTATCAGATGTAGTAGGTGAGCCATAATAAGTTCTGCCAAGATCAGTTCCTGCTTTTACAAGTGGATGATCCAAAGCAATTGATGTTGAACGCAGTCTTGTGCTTCTTGGACTAGTCTCACTTTGTACATTTTGTTTGATGATTTCTAACACTTCTTCAAAACTATATAATTCATTTACCCTGGTATCCACAACAAATTTGCAAATAGCAGGAACAACATTGTGTGCTTTATTCTCCGTTTCAATTACGGTCACACTCATTTTATTTGCTCCTAATAAATCAGAAATCTTCGGAAATTGAAAGCTGTTGAACCACTCAATATCTTTTAATGATTTAGTGATTGCATTCTCACCCTCATTTCTTGCAGCATGACCAGCTTTTCCATGGCTAATGCAATCTATCACCATCAATCCTCTTTCCGCAACTGCCATTTGCATTTGAGTTGGCTCTCCAACAATTGCACAATCTATTTTTGGCAAGTAGGGTAATGTATATTCAATTCCACCTGCACCGGAAATTTCTTCTTCTGCGGTTGCAGCAAAAATGATATTGTAATTACTCTCTGATTTATCGTAATAGTTTAAAAAAACTGCCAGTAAGGAAACCAAACAGCCTCCTGCATCATTACTTCCAAGACCGTATAGTTTTCCATCTTCTACAATTGGAGAAAATGAGTCTTTTGTGTATTGAGGATTTGGCTTTACCGTATCATGATGTGAGTTGAGTAAGATAGTTGGCTTACTCTCATCATAATATTTATTCAAAGCAAAAACATTGTTACCAACTCTTGTGGCAGCAATATTTTTTAATGCTAAGAACTTGCCGATAATTCCAGCAGTCTGGTCTTCTTCTTTGCTGAATGATGGAGTAGCTATCAACTCTTTTAATAAGCTAATAGAATCATCTTGTAATATGTTTAATTCGCTACTCATTGATAATTGCTGTACCTGATTTTCCTTCAGTTAGTTGATTCAAATTTTCTGCTCTACCTACAATTACTTTTTTTACGCCACTTTTTAATGCCGCAAATGCATTGTCCAGTTTTGGAATCATGCCGGCGAATATTTTTTTCTTTTCTTTTAATTCCTGGTAATAAGAAGGGTTTATTTCCGGAATAACAGATGAGTCATCATCTGCATTCAGCAGAACACCACTTTTTTCAAATGCATATATAAGCTCAACATCATATAAATTACTCATGCCTTTTGCAATTTCCTGTGCTATTGTATCAGCATTTGTATTCAGTAATTGTCCTTGCTGGTCATGTGTGATGGGTGCAAACACAACAGCAATTTTTTTCCAATAAAGTGCTTATAAGGTCGCTATTAACCGCATCTACATCACCTACAAAACCATAATCCATTCCCGGATGTACTCTTTTATGCGCAAGGATGCTGTCACCATCTGCACCGGATAATCCCAATGCATTGCAATCATACGATTGTAATGTTGCTACAATATTTTTGTTAATATAGCCTGCATAGACCATTGTTACTATTTTCAATGTCTCTGCGTCAGTAATTCTTCTGCCATCTAATAGCTTTTGTTCAATGCCAAGTTCCTCCGCCATTCTGGTTGCCAACTTACCGCCTCCATGCACTAAAATTTTTTTTTCACTTAGTGAAGAAAAATCTTTTAGAAATGATTTTAGCTTCACATTATCATCGATAATATTACCACCAATTTTTATGACGTATAGTTTATTCATTCCCCTTTAGTATTTCTGCCAGCACAGCTTGAGCAGCCCAAACCCTGTTAGAAGCTTCAAGTGTTACGATACTGTTTGGTCCGTCTAATATCTCATCACTCAGTTCTACATTTCTGCGAACAGGAAGACAATGCATCACTTTCGCATTATTAGTCAGTTCTAATTTCTTATTGGTCATCATCCAATTTGGATCACTTTCATACATTTTCCCATAATCAGTAAAAGTGCTCCAGTTTTTTACATACACAAAGTCTGCATCTTTCAACGCTTCATTTTGATTATGCGTTATTGTTGCTCCTTTTGTAAATTCCTCACTTAGTTCGTAATCTTCTGGATGAGTAATTACGAAGTCAGCTTTGCCCCATGCATTTACCCATTGCGAAAAACTATTAGCAACACATTGTGGCAATGGCTTTACATGTGGCGCCCATGTCAAAACAATTTTAGGTTTTCGCTGTTCTTTAAATGATTCTGTAATAGTAATAATATCTGTTAGTGATTGTAGAGGATGTAATGTTGAACTTTCCAGGCTCACCACCGGAATACCGGAATACTTTATAAATTGTTTGATGTACAGTTCGCTGTAATCATCATCCCGATTTTTTAATGAAGGGAAAGTTCTGATAGCTAGAATGTCAAAATATTTTCCAAAAATAGGAGCCGCATCCTTTACATGTTCTACTGATGTACCACTCATGATGGCCTCTTCTTCAAATTCAAGCATCCAACCTTCGTTGCCTACATTAAAGATGATGGCTTCCATTCCCAGGTTTTGCGCTGCAATCTGGGTACTTAATCTGGTACGCATACTTGGATTCAGAAACAGGCAGCCAATTCTTTTATTTGTTCCGAGTGATTTATCGGTAAAAGGATTGGCTTTGTATGCAAGAGCTTTTTGCACTAATGCATCAATGTTATTTACATCATTAACAGAAATAAATTGTTTCAATTCCAGTATTTTTATTTTGTTACCAACTGTTGTTTTTCATGGCATCTTCGTTGCGTCGCACTCTTCAGCTGCATGAATTCTATTGAGCTTATCGAGTATCGGCAATTTCTGCGTCGGATATTTATTAGTCAGCTAGCGCAGCAACTTTTTCTATTTCTTCTTTTATAGAATCAATAAACTGCTCTGCATCTCTTTTTTTCAAAGCCAGTGACGGAAGCAAACGAATAACATTTGGTTTTGCTTCACCCGTAAATATTTGTTGATTCCACAAGAGATTTTTCTTCAGATCTTTTAATTCATCTGGCACATCAAATCCTATCATTAAACCTCTACCTCTTACGTTTTTCAATTGCGGAATTGCTTCCAATTCATTTCTCAGGTATTTGCCAACCATTACAGCATTACCCATTAGTTTTTCTTCTTCAATTATTTCCAACACTGCTAATGCAGCAGCACAAGCAAGATGGTTGCCACCAAAAGTGGTTCCTAATTGGAAATGTTTTGCTTTTATTTTCGGAGAAACAATTATGCCTGCAACAGGAAAGCCATTGCCCATTCCTTTTGCCATGGTGTAGATGTCGGCATTTACTCCAGCAAAATCATGACTAAAAAACTTGCCACTTCTACCATAACCGCATTGTACACTGTCTGCTATATAAATTGCTCCATGTTCATCACATAATGAACGGATTTTTTGCAGGAAAGAATCCGTCGCAATATTAATACCGCCTACACCTTGAATGCCTTCTATAATCACCGAAGAGATTTCTTTGCCATTCTTTTTGAAACTTTCTTCTAATGCTTCTTCATCATTAAATGGAAGGAAAATTACATTATCAGTTTCATTTACAGGAGCGATATAATTTTTGTTATCTGTAACTGAAACGGCTAAGGAAGTTCTGCCATGAAATGATTTGCTGAAAGCAACTATTTTTTTTCTGCCATTGTGGAAACTGGCAAGCTTCAAAGCATTTTCATTTGCTTCAGCTCCGCTGTTACAAAGAAATAACTGATAATCTTCTTTGCCTGAAACCTTACCAAGCTTTTCAGCCAGTTGTTGTTGCAAAGGAATTTTTATTGAATTAGAATAGAAGGCAATTTTGTTTAACTGCTCTTCAATTCGCTTCACCCAATGCGGATGTGTATGGCCGATGCTGATTACAGCATGTCCGCCATAAAGGTCAAGATATTGTTCGCCTTTATCATCCCACACATATGAGCCTTTTGCTTTTACGATGGTGATTTCGTTTATTGGATATACGTCGAATAAGTTCATTATTATTATTTAGAAGTAATTTGCTTTAAGTTTAAGTCCGGTTGTTTCTTCTAGTCCGAAAATGAGATTCATGTTTTGTACTGCTTGTCCGCTGGCACCTTTTAATAAATTATCAGCAATAGAATGAACGACAAGTTTACTGCCGGCCTTTTCTATTTGAATCATTGCTTTGTTAGTATTTACAACCTGTTTTAAAAAAATAGGTTCTTTGCTTACATGAGTAAAAGGATGATTGTTATAATATTTTTTGAACAACACAAATACTTCTTCTACTGAAAGGTCACAATTCAAAGTAGAGCTAATAAAAATCCCTCTCGTAAAATCTCCTCTCCACGGAACAAAATTCAAGTCTATATTTTTCTTTGGCTGTAATTGCATAAGAGATTCTCCAACTTCTCCAAGATGTTGATGCGTTAAAGTTTTATAGGCTTGTACATTATTAGCTCTCCAGCTAAAGTGTGAAGTCTGTGTCAAAGATTGCCCAGCACCAGTAGATCCAGTAATGCCGGTTGTGTAAATATCTTTTAATAGGCCTGCTTTTGCCAATGGTAATAAACCTAATTGTAAAGTAGTTGCAAAGCAACCAGGATTCGCAATATTCTTTGCAGATTTAATTTTCTGTCTGTTTAACTCGGGCAATCCATACACAAAATTTCGTTTACCGAATTTTGAAGATTGAGTTAAACGAAAGTCATTTGCGAGGTCAATGATTTTTATTTGATCTGGTATTTTATTTTCCGTTAGAATTTTGTTGACTCGCCATGTCCAAGACAAAGAAATAGCACATCAATATCAGTGCTCAGTTCATTAGTAAAGTTTAATTCAGTGTCACCCAATAAATCCTGATGTACAGAATGAACAGGTTTGCCGGCATTGCTCCGGCTATGAATAAAGCTAATAGCAACTGTTGGATGATTAACTAATAGCCTGATTAGTTCTCCGCCAGTATAACCAGCACCTCCTATAATCCCTACCTTTATTTTCATACTCTTCAATTTACTCCCCTTTAGGGGCTGGGGGTTTTAATTTTTTCCATCTGCTTCTTCTTTTACCAAATGGTACATGGCTGTTTGATTACCAAAAATTTTGCTGAAACCTCTTACATCATCTCCGGTAAAACCGGTATTCATTTCACCATATTTTCCAAATCTGCTGTTCATCAAATCATATTTTGATTCAATTCCAATAACTTGAAATCTATATGGATATAATTGAACAAATACGTCGCCAGTTACATTTCGTTGACTACTTTCTAAAAATCGTTCAATGTCAATCATTACCGGATCAAGTATCTGACCTTCATGCAGCCAGTTGCCATAAAATTGTGCTAACTGATCTTTCCATTGTAATTGCCATTTAGTCAACACATGTTTTTCCAAAGCATGATGGGCTTTGATAATTACCATAGGTGCTGCCCCTTTATTAATGGAGTACATAGATTTTTCAAAATTCATGTCTACACCTTTCTCTTTAAGGTACGAAATCTCTTCTTCACGGCTTAATTGTAAATCTCTTATCGGCGTAATAATTTCAACACCGGGAATCATTATGTGAAAAACCATATCAAAACGAACCTGATCATTTCCTGCACCTGTGCTGCCGTGAGCAACAGCATCAGCATTTAATTCCTTTGTATGCTCTGCAATATGTAATGCCTGGCTTAACCTTTCTGCAGAAACAGAAAGAGGATAGGTGTTATTCTTCAACACATTTCCGAAAATCAGGTACTTAATAATGCTGTCATAATAATTCTGAACGGCATCAACTGTTTTGTGAGTCTTTACTCCCAGTTTATAAGCATGTTCTTCTATCTGCTTCAATTCATCCTTATCGAAACCACCAGTATTTACTATGATGCTGTGTACTTCATAATTCTTTTCTTCTGTAAGGTATTTTACACAATAGGAAGTGTCTAATCCGCCACTGAAACCTAATACTACTTTTTTTGCCATTATATAAAAATTGTTTTTCTATTAAAGATGAAATAAATGATGGAAAAAAGATTTTGGTTTGCCGCCATTGCTATCTGGTTTGTCTTTTTTCAGAAAAGGTCTGAGTAGCTTCCATTTCTTAAAGCGAAGTAATCTTTCAAAACCTTTTACATTTTCTTTAAAATATTGTTTTGTTTCTGCCGGTTCGTAATGATCTTTTGGATCGTACAACATAGCCGTACACATACAATTTTTTCTATCCTTACTCATCAATATTTCATAATTCACACAACTCTTGCAGCCAGCCCAGAAGGCTTCGTCTTGTGTCAACTCAGAATAAGTAACAGGTTCATATCCCAAGTCGCTGTTTATTTTCATCACAGCCAAGCCGGTTGTTAGGCCAAATATTTTTGAATCAGGGTATAATTTTCTCGACAGTTCAAAAATTCTTTTCTTGATAGACTTTGCTACGCCACTCTTTCTGAAAGCAGGAGCAACAATTAGTCCGCTGTTGGCAACATATTCGCCATGGCTCCATGTTTCGATATAGCAGAAGCCAACCCATTCATTCTGATCAGTAATGGCAATAACTGCTTTTCCTTCATCGATTTTTTGTTCAATATATTCAGGTGTTCTTTTGGCAATACCCGTTCCTCTTGCTGCGGCGGAAGAACTCATTTCATCGGTAATAGTAGTAGCGTAAACTTTATCAGCAGGTGCTGCTACCCTTATAACTATATTATTATTTTCCAATTTGAGTTTTATTAGTAAAAAATGGACCACCAGTCCAGAAAAATATTCTCGGAGATTGCTTCACTGACAGGGACCAAGGTGAGGGGTTCGTCCTGTCAGAATTCAGGACTACGTCGGGGACGGGAGAAAGTAAACAAATCATAACCCACTGCATACACACCACTGGTAATGGGTGCATGAAATGCCATTTGCTTCGTATGTGTCAAAATGTTCGTCATGTATTAAAACATGTTGTAAATTGAGAACAAATGTATAATATTAATTGATTTTTCTCGTAAAATTTTTGTTATAAAGTAATCTTTATGGATGCTGAAAATTTGTCAAATACCGAACAACCGTTAGAAGAAACGCCCAAGGCAAAACGACAGTCGAAATTCAGAAGGTTCAAAAGAACCTTTTTAATAGTGCTTGCCCTTGGTTTAATTATAGCTGCTTACTATAAATACTTTTTTGTTTTTGGTGATGGGGTGAAAAGCGGCCACTTGAATTATGCCGTTAAGAAAGGAAATATGTTTAAAACCTACGAGGGAAAATTGATCCAGGAAGGTTACAGAAGCAAAACCGCAGGAACAATTCAATCTTACGAGTTTGAATTCTCGATTAACAGTAAAAAGATTTATGAGATTCTTTCTGCTAACAGTGGCAAGCGGTTTGACCTTCATTATAAAGAATATCACGGAGCATTGCCTTGGCGAGGAAATACAAAATACATTGTAGACAGTATTATTGCGATGGATAATAGCCAGTAGGTTTTTTACCCTGCATAAATCAGAAAAATAGCCGGACGTTTATGTATATCTGTTTTGTTTTTTGCCAATCAGCAACAGACATTGTTTTTATCCATTCATTTTTCCCGGTAATATCAACCGCAATGCATAGTTGAGTTGATGTCTTGCAGGTTTTCAGCAACGATTCAATCATTTGATTGTTCCGGTATGGCGTTTCAATAAAAATCTGGGTACTTTTTTTTCTACTAGATTCTGCTTCAAGTTCTTTTATGGCAGCCGTTCTTTTTTGAATATCGATTGGTAAGTATCCTACAAACTGAAATTGCTGACCGTTCATACCACTTGCCATCAATGCTAACAGAATTGAGTTAGGTCCAACCATTGGTTTTATGTCAGCACCCATTTCCTGCGCAATGGCAATCAATGCTTGTCCGGGGTCTGCAATGCCTGGGCAACCAGCTTCGCTTACAATACCGATGTTTTTTCCTTCCTTCAGCAACCGTTTAAAAGCTCCTTTCGTTTCGTTAGTGATTACATACCATTCATAATCGTCAATAACTATTTCTCCATCGGGTAAATAATTTTTCCAAAGCTGTTTAAAATACCGCCTTGTTGTTCTTTCATTTTCTACAAAAAAAACATGACAATCTTTTATTGCACTGGTAACATACGCAGGAATGGCATCAAAGTTATCTTCAGCTAAAACAGATGGTATGAGATAAACAGTTGCCACAATAATTATATAGGTTTTACTTTATGTACACTAAGCGTTGCTGCAATAATTGCATAGGCTGGGGCAAGTATTATCAATAAATGCATTATATAAAATATAAGTCCGTTTCCGATAGAAAGACCTTTATGCCTACTTGTAAAAGCAATGCTCTCTGATTGACTCATATTTATTCTTGCATAGCTATAATCATGCATGGAAAAGCCAAAATAGTAACACTCCATCAATAAGGCAATTATGGGAGTTATCCAGCCAACAACAGGAATAAGTGATAATAATATTAGTGCAATAAGATAGATTGTTTGCCAACCACAATTGCGTAAAACTAGTTTTATACTCCGTAAGCAGTCTTTACGAATATCCTTCCAGTTAAATTGGTGTTCTTTTCCTTCAATGATAGCTTGGGTTTTTTCACTCAGGTAGGCAAATACAGGTGAGCCAATGATGAGAATAATATATTTAAAGAATGAAAAGTAAAACAAAACAAGAATTAACCTCAACATCATATTTGTCATCAGGAATAAAAAACTAAGCCATTCATTTCTTTCCTGCTGTAGCCAGCTTTCAATGCTTAATTGGCTGCTGACCCACGAAACCACCTGGTTAGAAGAGTGCCAGAAAATAAACATGCCTGCAATAAAAAGCAGTGTATAAATGATGCCTGGACCAATTATCCACTTGATAATTTTATTTTGACGGATAAAGCGACGAGCCTCATCCCATGATTGAAATGCTATGACGATTTCTTTCAGCAAAACCTTAATTTGGGTGGTAAATATAGTTATTAAGGAACAAGAGACAAGATTCGAGTAACAAGAATAAAAGCCAAATGGAGCAATTACCACTTGAATTTTATACCCGTAACGATGTGTTGCAGATTGCCCGGGAACTATTAGGGAAATTATTAGTAACAAATCTCGACAGAAAAACAACTTCGGGGAGAATCGTTGAAGTGGAAGCTTACAATGGAATAGTTGACAAAGCTTCCCATGCATTTGGGAACAGAAGAACGAATCGAACAGAAACAATGTATGCTGAAGGAGGTGTTGCTTATGTTTATCTATGCTACGGCATTCATCATTTGTTTAATGTAGTAACAAATAAAAACAATAATCCTCATGCAATCCTTATTAGAGCATTAGAACCAGTCACAGGTATAGAAACAATGCTAAAAAGGACCGGGAAAAAGAAACTTGATTTTTCACTCACAAGAGGGCCGGGTAACCTATCAAAGGCATTAGGGCTCTCGACTTTACAAAATGGCTTCAAACTAACGGATAAAGCAATTTATATTGCTGATGATGGGATTGCTTTTACAAAAAGGGAAATAATGTCTTCTCCCAGAATCGGAGTTGAATATGCCGGTGAAGATGCGTTATTGCCATACAGATTTTATAAAAAAGAAAATCCTTATGTGAGCGGTAAACCAAAATAGGTTGTATTTTTCCAACCTAAAACTAACCAATTGTCCAAACTACAGATCAAGTTCATCTCTCTTTTTGCAGGCATTGTTATTTCACTATTGCTTTATTTTATCAATCCTTTTAATGTTGATGATACGGCTGCCAAAGTGCTGGCTATTGCCGGACTAATGATTACATGGTGGGTTACAGATGCGATACCGATGCCAGTAGTGGCGTTGATACCTTTGGTACTAATTCCATTGTTGAATATTGCCAAACTGGAAACTACGGCAGCACCTTATGCTAATCCGGTAATCTTTTTATTTATGGGTGGTTTGATGCTTGGTCTTGCTATTGAAAAATGGAACCTGCATAGAAGAATTGCTTTGAATATTGTACGGTTAACAGGAACCAGTGGCAACAGAATTATTCTTGGTTTTATTCTGGCAACTGGATTATTAAGTATGTGGTTGAGTAATACAGCTACTACAGTTATGATGTTGCCGATTGCATTATCAGTTATTCATGTAATGAAGGAGAATAACAAGGGAGCTGGAAATATTGCCAACTTTTCTCTAACACTAATGTTGGCGATTGCTTATGCTTCTAATATTGGCGGTATTGCAACAATAGTTGGTACGCCGCCCAATGTGGCTTATGTTGGTTATATCAATAAAAAGTATGGCTATGATATTTCCTTTTTGGACTGGATGCTGCTGTGTTTACCAATAGCAATTTTATTATTGGGAGCTATGTATTTTGTGATGGTAAAATGGTTGTTTCCAAACAGAATAAAATCGGATGAAGGAACCAAAGAGTTGATCAAAAGTGAAATCCGGCAACTGGGGGCATTATCAGTTCCTGAAAAAAGGGTGTTGTTGATTTTTATTGTAACAGCTTTTCTCTGGATGTTCAGAAGTATTATTAACGAATTACAGAGTACAGTTAAGTTGGATGATACAATTATTGCACTTATTTGTGGCATTACTTTATTTATTTGCCCATCAGGTTCTGCTGCAGCAAAAAATAAAGTTGAGAATAATGAATCATTGCTAGAATGGGGCGATACTAAAAGACTTGCTTGGGGAATTTTATTGCTTTTTGGAGGAGGAATAAGTCTTGCTAATGCAATGGAAAATGCCGGTTTGATGGAACAGTTGGGAGGATGGCTAGCACAATTTTCTGGTAATGCGTTTGTATTGGTGTTAGTTATTACAATTGTATCGATGTTTATCAGCGAAGTAATGAGTAATATAGCTCAGGTAATTGTTTTTGCTCCGGTTGTTTCTTCATTGGCAGATGCTATTGGAATTAACCCACTGATGTTGGGAATACCAATGGCGTTGGCTGCAAGTGTAGCGGGTATGATGCCGATGGGAACACCGCCGAATGCAATAGTATTTGCAAGTGGACATATTAAGTTCAGGCAAATGGCTAAAGCCGGATTTGTAATGAATCTTGTCGCTGTGGTTTTAATTACAGTCTTCTGTTGGTTTTTTATTCCGTTATTGATGAAAGTATAGCGATAAATAATTCTGTAAAAGAAAAAGCAACATCTTTAAGGATGTTGCTTTTTTTTTTATTTTGAAAAAATGATATTAGAAACGAGGGCAGTTTAATTTTCTTAAACTTTTGTCAACAGGCTTCTTAATATAGATAAGAGAGATTTCCATTCCTCCTCTTGAATTGCTAGCTGGTTTCAAGCTTGATGTATTCGCATCGTATGTAGCACCAATCTGCAATCCTGAGAATTCAATTCCGATATATGGGATTGCAGCATCATTAAATCTGTACCATGCTCCCAGATAAACATTAACAGGATTGTCTTCATCTCTGTTTACGCTATACGAAAAAGCACCGCCTACAATTGTATTGTGAGCTTTTGCCTGCATGCTATGATTGGCAGATACATGTAAAGAATTATAACTGCCTATTGGAATTTTTCCACCTGCTTGCAATGTTGTTCTTGGTGATAGTATAAACTCACCACCTTGAAAACTTTCTTTTGGTCGGTTGATATGATACATTGATGCGCCGATATAAAAATTATTATAACCGTTTGTTGTACCAGAATATAAAAGCCCTGCATTTATATCTGCATAGCTTACATTCACTTGGTTATTCAAAAATATTTCACCAGTTGTACCAGGTACAAAACCAAGCGGTGTTAACTCATCTTCAAAATAAACTTTTGTAAGATCAAGCCGCTTATTAAGGTAAGATCCCTGAAAACCTGCACTAATGGAGTGGTAGCCATTTTCATCTAATCCTTTATGATAGGCAAGCGATAATCCGGCTCCGTTCGTTACCAACACACCATCGCCTGCACGGTCGGTATAGCCTAATATTCCAACTCCCATTTGATCAATATCTGGCAATCTGTTTTTTAGAACGCCAAAATCAACAGAAGCGGTTTTGGTAAGAAAAGCATTATTAATTGTTGGCCACTGATTACGATAATTACCAGCAACCCGGAATGTCCCGTCAAACAAACCTGTCATGGCAGGATTAAGGGTTAACGGAGAAGCAAAAAATTGAGAAAAATTTGGATCTTGTGCATTTGTAACACTCACCATTGCCACACAAACCGTAAGGGTAGAAAAAATTTTTTTCATCGCTACATTTAATATTTTTCACTGATCAGAAAGATGAATAATCAAAGTACTTGAAGTTCAACCTGTAACGTAATTGTCAATTATGAAATTGCCTTACATTCTTACTTATTTGATTAACCTTCAAATCCGGTACGAACTGGAAAAGTACAACTTTTTTAAGACCTCGTTTGTAGAATTATTGCTGCTTGTAAAAGCTACGAGTAATTACCTGAATGCTGCAAGTAGTACTCCTAAAGTATTGATGTTAAGACTCGTAACTTTTCTCTACATCTGCACTTTTGTTCCATATGCCAAATCTCCGGCATCACCAAGTCCCGGAACGATATATCCTTTTGCTGTTAGTTCATCATCAATATCACCACACCATATAGTTACTGAAGGGTCTTCTCGTTTCACATATTCAATTCCAACCGTACAGGCAATGGCTACAACAATGTGGATTTCCTTTGGTCGGCCTTCTTGTTTTAAATAATGAATTGTTTTAACAAGAGATGAGCCTGTTGCAAGCATTGGGTCAGAAATAATAATAACCCTATTTTCTAATTCTGGACAAGAAACATAGTCAAGACTGATTTCAAAACTGCCATCCTTATTATGTTTTCTGTAAGCAGAGATAAATGCATTATCGGCCTGATCAAAATAATTTAAAATACCATTGTGCAATGGTAATCCTGCCCGTAAAATAGTAGCCAGTACTGGCTGTTCTTTCATCATTTTATGAACAGCAATTCCCAGAGGTGTTTGAATTTCTTTTTCTTCAAAAGGCAAAACTTTACTTATTTCATAAGCAGCCACTTCTCCAATACGTTCAAGATTACGGCGAAACCGCATCCGGTCGTTTTGTATATCTACATTCCGTAGTTCACTTACCCAATTACTTACTAAAGAATGTTGCTCACTTAGGTTTACTATCATCTTACAAATATTTAATTTTGATGTCAGGCGGAGATTGAATATTGGGAAACATTCAAAATCTTTGCAAGACTACATTTTGGCAAATCTAAATTCTAAAATCTGCAATCAAAAATAATACTATGGTTTACCGGGCAATTGGATTAATGAGTAACAGTTTGTTGGATGGGCTGAATATGGCATTTGTAGAATTTCAGGAAACAGGCGGAAAATGGACGTTTGAGATTTTAAAAGCAAATTGCTTGGCCTATTCTGATGATTGGGGTTCAAGGTTGCAAAATGCAACTAATCTTTCTGCAAAAGATTATCAGCTGTTACATATTGAATACGGACATTATACAGGCCAACAGGTAAATAAATTTATAGAAGAAAATCAGCTTCAGTATAAAGTGGCGGTTATTGCATCACATGGACACACCGCTTTTTATATTCCAGAAAACAAGTTGACGGTACAATTAGGTGATGGTGCAGCCATTGCAGCTTTGACGGGATTGCCAGTTGTAACTGATTTTTTTAGCATAGATGCGGCTTTAAGTGGAACCGAAAGAAGCTGGGATTTATTACAACAGAAATTTGCAGATGAATCAGGAGTAAGTAAAATGAATAAACCGATGTTGTGTGCATTTATGGGTGTGCTCAGATGGAGAGAAGAATACAATGTTTTTGCTTCCGAATCAGGAGGTTCCCGCAATACAGTTGGTGGAGCATTATGGATGGGGCAAGATGCGTAGTTGTCTGATAATAGGTTTATAATTTAGGATAGCAGATTATCAGTATATTCATAGCAATCAACCAGTTTGAAAAATTTATTGTAAGTGGGTACAAGTAAAAAAAATAACTTATCAAAGAGTAAGACAGATATGCCAGTCAGAGACTCTGTGGCAGAAGCTATACAGTTCAAAAAAATTCAGAAAAGATTTCCTAAGCAGTTCGAGCATATTTTTCCTGATAAACTGGCACCAAGAACGGTTATCATCATTCCATCCTTAACAATGGATGAGGAAATTCTTTCCAAAATAAGTGGTGTTAACCATTATGAAGAACGATTGCTCTGTATGCTGATGTTGTTACGGATGCCTCGTACCAATGTCATATATATTACAAGCGAAACGATTGATCCTATCATTGTAGATTACTATTTGCATTTATTACCCGGCATTACTGGTTATCATGCAAAAAGCAGGTTAACATTATTGAGTTGTCATGATTCATCGCACAGGCCGCTGATTGAAAAAATATTGGAGAGACCAAGACTGGTACAGCGGATAAAAGATTTTATTCCGCCGGATCATGAAGCACATATGTCATGTTTTATTGTTACTGAAAAAGAAAGATCATTAGCTGTTCAATTACAAATTCCTATTTATGGTTGCGATCCTGATCTGTATGATCTGGGTAGTAAAAGCAATGGCCGTAAAATTTTTAGGGAATGTGATTTAGCAGTTCCTCCTGGATTTGAAGATCTGCACACAGAAGCAGATATTATTGACGGGTTGACGAAAATGAAAGAAAATAATCCCGCATTAAAAAAAGGAGTAGTAAAAGTTAACGATGGTTTTTCTGGCGATGGTAATGCAATATTTTCCTATAGTGGTTCAGAAAAAGCTAAAGATTTAAAAGTTTGGATAAAAGAAAATCTACAAAAGAATTTAAAACTGGTAGCAACTGATTTACCTTATACTGTTTTTTTAGAAAAGTATAAGAGCATGGGCGGTATTGTAGAAGAATTTCTGGAAGGCGATGTTAAGGAATCGCCATCGGTTCAGTGCAGAATTACACCTACAGGACAATGTGAAATTATTTCCACTCATGATCAGGAATTGGGAGGCGAAAGTGGCCAGGTTTATTTTGGTGCACATTTTCCGGCATCAGTAGAATATGCGGTTGAATTAGGTGAAATGGGTTTAAAAGTTGCAGATGCATTGAAGCAACAAGGTGTATTGGGAAGGTTTGCGGTTGATTTTATCTCTGTAAAAGAAAAAGACGGATGGAAACATTCACCGATAGAAATCAATCTTCGCAAAGGAGGAACTACTCATCCGTTTCTAATGCTGCAATTTCTTACAGGAGGAATTTATAAAGAAGAAGAAGGAAAATATTATACTTCGCAGGGGCATCTTGTTCGGTATTATTTCTGTTCGGACAATTTAAAAAGTGAAGACTACCGTGGACTTAGTCCGCATGATCTGATTGATATTGCCATGGTGAATAATCTGCACTATGATGGTACTTCACAAGAAGGAGTAATGTTTCACCTCATTGGAGCATTATCTCAATACGGAAAATTGGGTGTTGTTTGTGTGGGCAGTACTCCGCAACGGGCAAGAGAATATTATGCAAAAATTATTGCTGTGCTCGAAAAAGAATGTTGATTTTAAGTTTGATACTGTTATAAAAATGTCGGCTACCCAATATAGATGGTAATTTCTACTATTTCTGTTTATTCTCCCTAAAAATTAAGTAGATTTAAAGCCCATATCCCATCTGATTCCATTCAAAAAATTTCAAATTCCTACCCTGTTAATTACATTATGTAATTCGAAACTTATTTATAAAATGGTATAGTTATTTTTTTTATTTTTTAAACATAAAACCCAAAACAAATGACCTTAAAACGAAGCCTCAGCATTACATTAATTGCAGTATTATCTATCACAATTTTATTATTTACCGCCTGTTCGTCATCAGAAAAAGAGAAAGTAGATGATCCCGTAGCAGCAAATATTAAAATGTACACCCATGTCTGGGATGAAGTTATGAACAAAGGAAAATTAGAATTGATTAACGACTCCAATTTTGCAATCGATGTAAGGTTTAAGATGAAGCCAGCCGATGTGGTGGGTATTGACAGTGCCAGAGCTTTTTATGCCAACTTTATTACAGGGTTCTCCAATATTAAATTCACCATCGTTGATGTTTTTGGACAAGGCGAAAAATTAGTGAAGCATTGGAATTTTAAAGGAAAACATACGGGAGACTTCTTTGGTATTCCTGCAACCGGCAAAGATGTGAATCTTGATGGTTCTACAATTGTATTGATGAAGAATGGAAAAATTGCTGAAGAGCAGGACTTTTATGACAACATGGATTTTATGACACAACTGGGTTTAATGCCAGCACCAGGCCAATAATTAAACTATAAAAAATATATACAATGATTAAGCTAACAGTAATTTACGGACACCCTACAGATGTAGCAGCTTTTGAAAATTATTACAAAAACACCCATTTGCCATTGGCAGCAAAAATGACGGGTTTTGAAAAAGTAGAATTCACAAAATTCATAAGTGCACCTGATGGCGGTGCTCCTGCACATTATCGAATGGCTGAATTTTGGTTTACAAATCCTGAAGCCTTGCAAGCAACCATGAGCTCACATGAAGGACAGGCTACAGCTGCTGACATTGGCAATTTTGCTACAGGCGGCGTTACGCTGCTTGTTGGCGCAGTTGAATAATCATTTTATAAAAGCAAAATTTTCATGAAAGCAAAATCAATTAAGGGGAGTTCTATAGAAGAAATAAAAGCGGAGTTGGAAAAAGCGATAGCTGACAACTACCAACGGTTCCGGCCGGGGGAGGGGCCCCGCCCCCCCGGGGCACCCGCGCCCCCGGCGGCGGCCCCCCCCGGCCGCCCCCAGGCGGGAGAAGCCCCCCCCCCCGCCCCCCCCAAAACCCCCCCCGCCCCGCCCCCCCCAACCCGGGGCCCCCCCCCGGACCCCCCCCCCCCCCCCCCCCCCCCCCCCCCCCCCCCCCCCCCGCCCCCCCCCCCCCCCCCCCCCCCCCCCCCCCCCCCCCCCCCCCCCCCCCCGCCCCCCCCCCCCGCCCCCCCCCCCCCCCCCCCCCCGGAAGAGAAAAGGGCCCCCCCCCCCCCCCCCAAGGGGCCGGGCCCCCCCCCCCGCCCCCCAACCAACATTAGCTATTGTTTTTATTTCCATCAAACAAGACAGAAATGCTATCGCAGAATTACTACATAAAAATGGAATTGACATTCTTGGCGCCACTTCCTGCGGAGAGTTTATTAACGGCCATCAAAGCGAAGGAGAAACAGTTGCTCTGCTGCTGGATCTATCAAAAGAAAATTATTCCATTTTATTTGAAGAAATAGGTGAACGAACCATAAGTGATGCTGCTGCACAATTGGCGGAAAATGCATTACAGATTTTCAAAAACCCATCCATGATTGTTTGCAGTACTGGTTTTCAACAAAGGGAGAATATTTTGACGGCGCCTCCATGGTGAAAAGCATTGAAAAAACAATTGGGCCCGATAAAATATTCTTTCGGATTAGCCGGTGATGACGGAACTTTACCGGAAGTTACATTTTTACACAGGGTAAAGAAACTGATTTCGGCATAGCTGCTATCGTATTGGATGGTGATAAAATTTCTCTCCAGGGTATGGCTATTTCGGGATGGAAACCCATGGGTATTGCCCGAACGGTAACGAAGAGTACTGGCAGCAGCATTTACACAATTGATGATATGCCTGCAGCAGATATGTACCTCAAATATCTTGGGAAAGAGAATAAAAAAACAGACCGGACTTTTAATGTAACGGACGAACTGGGTTTTTCTTATCCCTTTATTGTAGAGAGAGAACCAGGCGGTGAAACAATATTGATTACACCAAGAGGCATTAATCATAATGAAAACGCTTTGATTGTAGACATTCCAACTAAAGAAGGCACAAAACTCTGGTTCTCCATGCCGCCCGATTTTGATATTGTTGAAGAAATTATAGATGAGGCAAGCCAATTAAAAAATAAAAATGAATTAGATGCAGATGCCTTATTAATTTTTTCCTGTGCAGGCAGGCAACCGGTACTGGGCCCATTGACCACTGCAGAAAATGAAGGGTTACATGAAGTTTGGAAAACACCGATGGCCGGCTTTTTTACCTATGGTGAAATTGGCAGGGCAAAGAAAGGAAAACAGGAATTTCATTCCGGCGCTTGTTGCTGGGTAGCTATAAAAGAAAAATAATAATCAGCCGGTAAGGCGATAAGGCGTTTTGAACATCTCATTCTGCCTTCCCGTCTTCTCGGCAAAAAAACAAAAAACATGATAGCAAAATCAATCAAAGGAAAATCAACAGAAGAAATTAAAGCTGCACTTGCAGAAAGTATAGCTGATGGATTTAAACCCACACTGGCCATTTGTTTTATTTCAAAAAGCCTGGACAGGACTGCAATCAGCAATGTATTAGATGCTGCAGGCATCAGCGTATTCGGTTGTACCACCAATGGCGAGTTTACTGATGAAGAACCCGATAAAGGTTCGGCCGCTATTCTCTTACTCGATATGAATAAAGATCATTTTCAGGTTTATTTTGAAGAGTACCCTGAAAAGAATTACCGGGAAGTTGCAAAAGGAATTGCGGAAAAAGCCAAAGCAAAATATTCGGTCCCTGCTTTCTTAATTGGAATAAGCAATGCAGCCGCCGATGGAGAAGAAATACTGCGGGGAATTGAAGAAGTAGCCGGATCAGCAGTAAATGCATTTGGAGGTGCTGCCGGAGCTGATTATACGTTTACCGAAACATTTGTATTTACCAATGGAAAAGATAGTGATAATGCCATGTTATGTATTGCATTGGATGAATCGAAAGTGAAAATAAAAGGTATCGCTACTTGTGGATGGAGGCCGGTAGGAACAGAAAAAATAGTTACCAAAAGCGAAGGGAACCATGTATATACCGTAGATGATCTTCCGGTGCTGGATCTTACTGCAAAATATGGTGGAATAGAAAATGTGACACCTGAAAACAACAGTTTACTTATTGAAATAGCTGCCAACTTTCCACTGCAGTTGCAACGGGAAAAAGGCGACCCAGTAATGCGACCTGGGCTGGTTGTTGACTGGAACGATCGTTCCTATTACACCAGTGGCGCCGTTCCGCAAGGATCAAAAGTAAAATTCTCACTCCCGCCCGATTTTGATGTGATGGATAAAGTAATTAAAGGAGTAGAAAATTTAAAAGCTACCGAAATGCCCGAGGCCGATGCATTGGTGGTATTCAGTTGTGCCGGAAGAATACTTTCTTTAGGGCCATTAATGAATCAGGAAATTGAAGGAATAAAAAATGTATGGAATGTACCAATGGCTGGTATGTTCTCCAATGCCGAATTAGGAAGAGCCACCGGAGGCAATTTAGAAATGCATAATCTGACAACTTGTTGTATTGCATTAAAAGAAAAATAATTTTTTATGAACCCAGCTGTAGTACTACTATCATCGTCTGTTGCACAGTTTACCCTGAGGAACGAAGGGCACTCTTCAGGGTTCTGTTCATTACTCAGCAAATAAGAAAACATAAATGAACCAGCAGCTTCAAACAATACTAGATTTTATTCAGCAGAATGAAAAGATAACTGCTGAAGAAAAGGAAATCCTTATAAAAGAGATTAAGAAAGCTGACAGCGATTTAACAATTGCAGAATTCAAACTAGAACGTACTGAAAAAGTAAAACGGACTACTGCAATCTTATTAGAAGAAACAATCGAAGAGCTTGAGCAAAAAAGAAAATCAGTAGAAGAAACGAATAATGCTTTACAACAATCACTGGATGATCTAAAAGCGGCACAAACACAGTTGGTTCAAGCAGAAAAAATGGCTTCGCTTGGAGAACTCACCGCTGGCATAGCCCATGAAATTCAAAACCCTTTAAACTTCGTTAACAATTTTTCCGAAGTAAGTAAAGAGTTGCTGGATGAAATGAAAGAGGAAATTGAAAAAGGAAATTATGATGAGGCAAAAGACATTGCCAATGATGTAATTCAAAACCTCGAAAAAATAAATCATCATGGCAAAAGAGCCGATGGTATAGTAAAAGGAATGCTACAACATTCAAGAACCAGCAGCGGACAAAAAGAACTCACAGATATTAATGCCTTAGCAGATGAGTATTTCAGACTGGCTTTTCATGGATTAAGGGCAAAGGATAAAACATTCAATGCAGCCATGAAAACTGATTACGATGAAAGTATCGGATTAATAAAAATTATTCCGCAGGATATTGGTCGGGTCATTCTAAATCTTATTACAAATGCTTTTTATGTAGTTACAGAAAAGAAGAAACAACTGCCTGAAGGTTATGAGCCGGTAGTTAGTGTGAGTACAAAAAAGGAAATGAATAAAGTCATAGTTAAAGTAACAGATAATGGAAATGGCATTCCACAAAAAATACTTGATAAAATTTTTCAACCATTCTTTACCACCAAACCAACCGGGCAAGGAACTGGATTGGGTTTGTCATTAGCATTTGATATTGTTACTAAAGGACATGGTGGCGAGTTGAAAGTGGAAACG
The DNA here is from genome assembly GCA_016706055.1 of Chitinophagaceae bacterium. Classification (GTDB taxonomy): domain Bacteria; phylum Bacteroidota; class Bacteroidia; order Chitinophagales; family Chitinophagaceae; genus JJ008. Next base: position 134,860 of record JADJKL010000006.1, read on the forward strand.
AAGCAAGGGGAAGGCTTGTCCGACGAAGCTTCAGCGAAGGCGGGAACAACGTTTATAATTGAACTGCCAATATAAAATCTACAATATGACAACAAGGGAAAATTTACTAGAAATCGCCTATCAAAAGGTTAAAGATGTAGGGATTATTGGCGATTTGCCTTTATCAATTATTGAAGATGTAATTGACAAAGACATAATGGCTTTTGGAACCACGTTTGATGAAAATTTTTTTTCAAGAACTGCTTTTAAAAAAATGATTGAACGACAACGGGAACAAAGTGCTCAATTAAATATTAAGTGGACTTTCTCTCCTTTGTCACATCGAATAGTAAATGAAGGCAATGTTGCCATTTTTGTCGATGATGTGAGTGCAGTGATTACTGCTGGAAATGAAACTATTGATTTATACATCCGAATGACCTTGGTTTTTGAGTTCATCAAAGACAAATGGATGCTTCTTCATATACATGCTTCAAAACCCGAAAATGCAGAAAGCGAAAAAGACACATTTGGTATTGATGAATGGAAACAAAAAAATGCAGAACTGGAAAAACTGGTTGAAGAACGAACAAAAGATTTGAAAAAAAGTTTGAGTGATCTAAAAGAAACCCAGGCCCAACTCATCCAATCCGAAAAGATGGCCAGCCTTGGAGAACTCACTGCGGGCATAGCCCATGAAATACAAAACCCGTTGAACTTTGTAAATAATTTTTCCGAAGTAAACAAAGAATTAGTTGATGAATTACAACAGGAATTAAAGGCCGGAAAGATTGATGATGCAATTGAAATATCAAATGATATAAAAGCTAACGAAGAGAAAATAAACCACCACGGCAAAAGAGCCGATGCTATAGTAAAAGGAATGTTACAACATTCAAGAAGCAGTTCAGGATCAAAAGAACCTACTGACATTAATGCACTGGCTGATGAATATTTACGATTAGCTTATCATGGTTTAAGAGCAAAGGACAAAACATTCAATGCAACGATGAAAACTGATTTTGATAAGAGCATTGGCAACGTCAATATCATTCCGCAGGATATTGGAAGGGTGATACTCAATTTAATTACCAATGCATTTTATGTTGTGAATGAAAAAAAACAGCAAATGAAGGATGGCTATGAACCAACTGTAACTATAAGTTCAAAAAAAGTGGGAGACAAAATTGAAGTGAGTGTAACCGACAACGGCAACGGCATCCCACAGAACATTGTAGATAAAATATTTCAACCCTTCTTTACCACCAAACCCACTGGGCAGGGAACCGGGCTAGGACTGAGTTTAAGCTATGATATAATAAAAGCACATGGAGGTGAATTAAAAGTGGAGACAAAAGAGAATGAAGGAACAACATTTATTATTCAACTACCAATAACTTAAATCATTTTATGAAGCCTCTTTTTAGAATATTTTTCTTTTTCTTCATTCCAGCTATTGCGATGGCGCAGCAAGATCCTTTTGTGGAAAACTGGAGTGATACCCAAATTGATAGTTTGCGAACGGAATTGCAACACACCACGAATGATACTATGCGTATGCGAATATCAAGAAGTATAGGTGTGTATTTGCAGGAAGTAAACCGGGATAGTAGCTTGTACTTTCAAACGCAGCAATTAACGCTGGCAAGGAAATTAAAATTAAAATTATGGGAAGCAGATGCGCTGGATGCAACGGGCTGGGTATTGGCTCAATTAAAAAATTATCCTCTCTCACTTCAACACTTCTTAGAAGGAATTGCCATTTTACAAAATAAGGATTGTGAAAAAGATATCTGGCTGATATCTCTTTTTGCAAAAGATGGAAAACCTGAAACCGCAAGGTTAAACAGTCTTGGATGGATTTATAACGATTTATCACAGTTATACAAAGCAACGGGTAATCATGAGAAAGAATTATCTACTTTATTTCAGGGTTTTGCAATTGGTAAACGTATTAATGATTATACCGTACTGTCCATAACTTCTCTAAATATTGCCTACGCATACTTAAAATCAGGTAATCCCGATTCCGCTATCCTATATGCACAGGAGACATTAAAGTATATGGCAAAATCTGGATATAATACCTATAAAGGAGACGCCTTATGCACCATTGGAAGTGTAAATGTGGAAAGAAATAAATATGCTGAGGCTAAGCAGTATTTTGATAAGTCACTCATCGGCTACAAACTTTATAATAATAAAACAGGGATCCCCAATACGTTTCTTGCTTTAGCTGACCTATATAAAGCGATGGGTAAAATTGATTCAAGTATTTATTATACTCAAAAAGCATTATTAGATTATAAAGTACTTAATCTCCCGACTTCAATAAATACCACTTTTGCTGCTATGTATAAACTGTATAAATCAACAGGAAATACCGACAGTGCCTTTTATTATTTACAACTTTATACATCTTTAAATGATAGCCTTGCGATAGCAGACAAGAAAAAGATTAATGAGTATCAAAACGTAGGCTTTAATGATCAAATAAAAATACAGCAAAAAGAACAGCAGCGCATTAATAGAGAAAATGCTATAAGAACCTATGCTTTAATTGCCCCCATTGCTGTATTTATGTCGTTCGCATTTTTGCTTGTCAGAAATACTCGAATTCGAAGAAAAGCAAATGAAATTTTACAAAAACAAAAAACGGAAATAGAACTTCAGAAGAAAAATGTAGAAGGCACATTGTCAGAATTAAAATTGACCCAGGCGCAATTAATTCAAAGTGAAAAAATGGCCAGCCTTGGAGAACTAACTGCAGGCATTGCTCATGAAATACAAAACCCGTTGAACTTTGTAAATAATTTCAGTGAAGTAAATCAGGAGTTGATAAGTGAAATGGTGGAAGAAGTTGATAAGGGGAATACAGATGAAGTAAAAGCTATCGCAAATGATATAAAAGCTAACGAAGAAAAAATAAATCACCACGGTAAAAGGGCCGATGCCATTGTAAAAGGGATGCTACAGCACAGCCGAAGCAGCAGTGGAGTAAAAGAACCAACGGATATAAATGCTTTGTGTGATGAATGCCTGCGTCTTTCCTATCATGGCCTGCGGGCAAAGGACAAATCCTTTAATGCAACAATGAAAACTAATTTTGATGCATCAATTGAAAAAGTAAATATCATTCCTCAGGATATTGGTAGAGTTGTTATGAACTTACTGACAAATGCATTTTATGTGGTTGATGAAAAAAAGAAGTCAGGCATTGGGAGCTATGAACCTACTGTTACAATCAGTACAAAAAAGAATGGTAACAAAATTGAAATCAGAGTTGCAGATAATGGAAATGGTATTCCTGAATCAGTAAAGGAAAAGATATTTCAGCCATTCTTTACTACAAAGCCAACGGGCAAAGGAACAGGTTTAGGTTTAAGTTTGAGTTATGATATCATTACCAAAGGACATAATGGCGAATTGAAGGCAGAAACAAAAGAAGGTGAAGGTTCAACTTTTATTATTTCATTACCTATTAATGACATTTGATGAAACTGACAAAAAAACTGGAAGCAGAAATTAAAGCCTTAATGATTGACTACTGGGCATCCTATTTAAATGGTAATATCCGCCATTGGAAAAAATACCTGGTAGATGATTACCGCAACATTGGCGGCACCGAAGAAGAAATCTGGAATTCTAAAAAAGAGATTCTTGATTATACCAACCGGATGATAGATCAGATGAAGGGATTGACGGAGTTAAGAAATAAACAAACACAGATCATCCCTTATGACCCATATTTTATGGTGCATGAGTTACTGGACGTTTATATAAAAGTTGATGAGCAATGGACGTTCTATCAAAAATTCAGGCTCTCTTCTCTAATACAGAAAATAGATAGCCAATGGAAAGTATTGCACCAACATGGCTCTTATCCTGATAGTAAAACCCAAGAGGGAGAAGCCTTTGCGGTAGATGAAATAAAAATGGAGAACAGGAAACTTAAAGACGCCATAAAACGCCGCACTATACAATTAGAAATAAAAAATCGGGAGCTGGAAATTGAAACTTCTTTGGAGAAAGTAAGAGCCGTAGCAATGGGCATGCATAAGCCCGATGATATGCTGGGTGTTTGCAAAATACTTTTTCAGGAGTTACAGTCATTGGGATTTGATAAACTAAGGAATACACTGATCAATTCATTTCCAAAAGGGACAGCGTATTTTGTTAATTATGATTACTCACTGAAGACCGGAGGCCAGGTAGCCCAAATTCCTGTTAAAGGCAACACTTCAATAGAAAAATTTGTAAAAACAATCCGTAAATCTGCCAATGCCTTTCACCATCTTGTGGTAAAAGGAAAAGAACTCAAGGATTGGATTGCATTTAGAAAAGCCAATAAAGAACCCAATGACCCAAGGCTAAATAAAATAGAATCATTACACTATTATAATTACTCAGTAGGCAACAGTGGAATTGGCATATCCACTTATAGTCCAATTACAAAAGAAAAACAACAACTGTTACAACGATTCAGAAATGTATTTCAATTAGCTTATCAGCGTTACACTGATATTACGCTGGCAGAAGCACAAGTAAGAGAAGCACAGATTGAAACAGCTCTCGAAAGAGTACGATCCCGGAGTTTGGCCATGCACAATACCTCCGAATTACAAGACGTCATTCACACGGTGCATAAAGAATTACTCAATTTGAATATTGCCATTAATGGAGGTTCATTTATTGCTATTAATAGTGACATTGAATCAACACTCCGCTGCTGGGGATCTGGCGGTACTGCCGACACAACAGAGGAAATACGTATTCCGCTGTATAAAAAACCATTTTGTACCAATCTCATAAACCGAATAAAAAAAGGCCCGGGATTTTTTACCGAAGCATATACACAAAAGGAGAAAAAAGATTTTTTCACATTTTTATTTAAACATGATCCCTGGAAGAAGCTGTATGCTAAACAGAAAAAAGAAACCCTTTCAAGTCCGGGAGGATACACCCGATCCTGTTTAGTATCTAAACATACCAGTATTTTTATTATCAACCATCTTGGCGAAATTTTTTCAACAGCAGATAACGATATACTCCAACGCTTCGGAAAAGTCTTTGAACAATCCTATACCCGTTTCCTCGATCTGCAAAAAGCAGAAGCACAGGCAAGAGAAGCGCAGATAGAGCTCGGATTGGAAAGGGTAAGAGCAAGAGCAATGGCCATGCAGAACTCTGATGAGTTGAAAGAGCTGATAGGAACTGTATTTACTGAGTTAACAAAACTTGATCTGGCACTTACCCGTTGCATCATCTGGGTTTTTGAACCCGCCACAAATGCAGCAAGCTGGTGGATGGCGAATTCCGAAGATCCATCCAACCCGATGAGTTTTTATATCAAGTATCATAAACATCCTGCATATCTCACATTTGTAAATGAATGGAAAAAGCAAAATGTAAAATTTGTATATGATTTAAAAGGCCGGGATAAAATTGCTTGGGATAATATTCTGTTTAATGAAACTGAATTGAAACAGTTGCCGGCTGCTGTCAAAAACGGAATGAAGGCCCCGGTCCGGGTATTATTATCTGCTTCATTTAACAACTTTGGTGGTATCAATGTAGCAAGCCTTAATCCTTTATCAGAAGAACATTTTGATATACTGCTTCGCTTTGCCAAAGTCTTTGATCTTACTTATACACGTTTTAATGATCTGCAAAAAGCAGAGGCACAGGCGAAAGAAGCAAGGATAGAGACAGCATTGGAAAGAGTTCGTGCCGTTGCCATGGCGATGAAAAAATCGGATGAGGTGATTAATGTGTGCGAAGTAATGTATAAAGAACTGCAATCTCTGGGTTTTACCAATATCCGGAATGCACAGATTGCACTCAAAAATGATAGCAGGCAATCCTATTCTATCTCCGTTTATTCCGATAACGAATCAGTAATCTTTGGGGAAGCACATTATCTCAGCTCACCAATAGTAAAGGACCTATACCGGGAATTAGAACAATCTAAAGACGCTTTCTATCAAAGAGAATTTTCGGGAAAGAAATTTAATGACTGGCGCAAATGGCGGGAAGGCTTATCTCCATTCGCAGATAGCCGGGAAGCATCGGCAACCTCTATGTGTTTCTATTTATATTCAATAGGTATCGGGCATATCGGTATTTCAACTTTTAATGCCATTACAGAAATACAGATCGAAATGCTGAAACGTTTTAAAAACGTATTTGAACTCTGCTATACCCGGTATATTGATGTGGCAAAAGCTGAAGTTCAGGCAAGAGAAGCACAAATAGAATTAGGATTAGAAAGAGTGAGAGCCAGGGCTATGGCCATGCAGCATTCTGATGAACTATCCCAATTGGTAGATACCGTTTTTAAAGAACTGGCAAATCTGGATTTCGCTTTAAACTGGTGCATCATTAATATTATTGATGAACCATCACTCACCAATATGGTTTGGGCTGCCAATCCCGAAACAAATAAGCCGCCTGAATCCTACCTGATGAAGTTTGAAGATTATCCTTTTCACCATTCCATGATGAAAGGATACCAGGAAAGAAAGGCGAAACATGTTTATGTACTCGAAGGGAAAGAGAAAAAAGACTATGATGAATATTTATTCAACAAAACTGAATGGAGAAGGGTTCCTAAAAAAGCACAGGCGGCATCAAGAGCAATGAAAAGATATGTGGCATCATTTACCTTCAGCAATTTTGGCGGATTACAAACAGTTGGTGAAGAGCCCTTGTCCGAAGAAAGCCTGGATATACTCAGCCGCTTCGGAAAAGTATTCGACCTTACCTATACCCGTTTTAATGACCTGCAAAAAGCAGAAGCACAGGCAAGAGAAGCAGAGATAGAACTGGCATTGGAAAGAGTTAGAGCAAGAACCATGGCTATGCAAAAAAGTGATGAACTTGCCGAAGCCGCATCCATATTGTTTCAGCAATTGCAGCAGCTTGGTATACATTGCTATAGCAGTGGTTTTACTATTTGGGACGAAGACCATGATGAACTCATTTCCTGGATGTGTAATGCTGATGGCTCTATGAACCCACCTTTTAAATTGCCGCTTACTGATACTTCCTGGCACAAGGAGCAGTATCAATCCTGGAAAAATAAAGAAGAATTTGCCGTGAAGGATTTTACCGGCAAGGCCATGCAAAATCATTTTCAGTATTTGCGATCCTTTCCTTTGTTAGATGAGGCATTTAAAAAGTCCATTGCTGCCGGCCATCCGATGCCCAAAAGGCAGGTACATCATGTGGCAAATTTCTCATTTGGAAATCTATTGTTCATCACCCTTGAGCCATGTAGCGAATCACATGAAATTTTCAAACGCTTCGCAAAAGTATTTGACCAAACCTATACCCGCTTCCTCGATCTGCAAAAAGCAGAAGCCAGTGCAAGGGAAGCAGAGATAGAACTGGCATTGGAAAGAGTGAGAGCCAGAACAATGGCCATGCAACATTCAGAAGAATTGCTGGAAGTGGCTACCGTTTTATTTCAACAGGTGAAAGGCTTAGGCGTACCCCAATGGAATTGCGGATTCAATATCTGGGAACCGGGTGATAAAGCATTTACCTATTACCCTGGTACTCCTGACGGAGTAATTTCTCCTTCGCCATGCAAAATTCCGCTTCATGAGCACCCGGTATTTAGAAGATTTGATGAATCAAGGAAAAAAGGTGTTGAACTTTTGGTATATGAGAAAGAAGGCAAGGAGCAAAAAGATCATTACCAATATATGCTATCGTTACCAGGAGTCGGCGATTTGCTGCAAAGCATGTTAGATGCAGGTTTTGAACTTCCAACTTTTCAAATCGACCACCTTGCTAACTTTGCTTATGGAAACCTGATATTTATCACTTACGAGCATTTTCCCGAAATGCACCAGGTTTTCAAACGCTTCGCCAGAGTATTTGAGCAGACCTATACCCGTTTCCTCGATCTGCAAAAAGCAGAAGCACAGGCAAGGGACGCAAAGATCAACCTAGCGGTGGAAAGAGTAAGGGCAAGAGCTTTAGCCATGTTCAAATCAGAAGAAATTCTTGAAGTAGTGTTTAAACTGAAAGAAGAAATAATGAGCCTGGAGATTCCGGGTGTTGCAGCTGCCACTATTCATTTGAAAGAAAAAATGGATTGTACCGTATGTGGGATCTTTCCTCTTTGGAGCAGGATGGGAAAAGCATGCATCTCCCTTTAGATATAATTTATCTTCTGGAAGAAACCGACCCGAGTTTGTATATAAGGAAGGTTTGGGAAAATACTGAAAAATATTTTCTGGTAATGCAGAATAGAAAGGACCTGAAAATAACGACCAATTGGCTGCGTGAAAATAATAAGAAAAAGGAAGCTGATGAAGCGGACCAGTTTCTTGACAGTGTTGAATTTAGTTTTTTTGTATCACCCAACCATACAGCTAAATAATGGAAGGATGTCTATTGACCTTTTAGACAACCCTCCTCCAGATGAAATGGAATCAATATTGGTAAAAATGGGTGGTGCATTTGACCTCGCTTACAAACGATTTGAAGATTTAAAAAAATCAGAAGAACAATTAAGAGAATCGAAAGTAGACCTCGCTTTAGAAAGAGTTCGTTCGCAGGCCATGGCGATGCAAAAATCATCCGACCTGTTGGATATTGTTGTTACCATGCGTAATGAATTTACCCGGCTGGGCCATGAAGCACATTATTTCTGGCATATGATGTGGCTGCCTGAAAAATATGAAAAGGCCATGACTTCCGGCGACGGCACTAAAATAGGTTTTGTGATGGAACTTCCGAGGCATATCCATGGCGATATTCCATTGCTGGACCGATGGGAAAAAAGTGAAGAGCCAACTGCAGTGTATGCAATGAATGTAGAAGAAGCACTGGATTATGTACACAAAATGGTTTCGCTTGGCGATTTTAAGAATATAGATCCGCAAGCACCAAGCAATGATGATATCCGGCATATCGGCGGATTAACTTTCATCATGGCAAGAACAACCCATGGTGAGATTGGGTTCAGTTTACCAGGTGTGGTTGAAAATCCGCCAAAAGAAGACATTGATATTCTTATTCGTTTTGCCGGAGCATTTGACATTGCTCATCGCCGTTTTCTAGATCTGCAAAAATCGGAAGCACAGGCAAGAGGGGTTGAGATAGAACTGGCTCTTGAAAAAGTGCGGAGCCGTTCCATGGGTATGCAAAAAAGTGAAGAGCTTAAAGAAGTAATACAGGTGGTGTATGATGAATTTGTTAAGTTAAATATTAATGTGGAGCATACCGGCTTTATCATCGATTACAAAACAAACGATGATATGCATATCTGGCTGGCCGACCGTCACAAGGTTCCAGCTGAAATTTCAATTCCCTATTTTGATCTCAGCTTTGAAGAAAAGAATAAATTCTATACCGACCTTTTTGAGCTCATCCCCGGATTGCCTGAGGAAATAAAAGAATATTATCTGGGTTGCGAAGCGCTGGCCATCTCCACGGTTTTAATTGATAATGTTGGTTTATATATTGAAAATTTTACAGGCACTGTTTACACAGATGAAGAGAATAAGATACTGATGCGTTTTGGAAAAGTATTTCAGCAAACCTATACCCGTTTTCTTGATCTTCAGAAAGCAGAAGCAAGTACAAGGGAGGCTAAGATTGAAGCGGCATTAGAAAAAGTAAGAAGCCGTTCACTGGCGATGCATAATGCTGATGAACTGGGAGAAGTAATTACCGTAGTATTTGAGAAATTGAATGAACTTGATTTTACAGTAAAAGATGGAGTTGCATTAATAACATTTACTGAAGGCTCTAAAGATTTGATTGAATGGATGACTAATCCTGGCTTTGACGCTGCAATGAATATCCATCTTCCTTATTTTGATCATCCCATACTTTCAAATCTCTGGAAAGCAAAAGACGAAGGGAAAGAATTTTTTGTAAAAAGATATGATGCAGATGAAAACAAATCTTTCTTAAACCACATTTTTGAATACACTGAGTTTCATCATACGCCACAGGATATAAAAGATTTTTGCCTTGCTGCTGATTCATATGCAACTTCTATTGCTTTTCAAAAAAACACAGCCATATTTATCAATGACTATTCCGGGCTTTCTTTATCAGGAAAAGAGATTACAATACTTAACCGATTTGCAAAAGTTTTTGAACAGACTTATATCCGTTTCCTCGATTTGCAAAAAGCAGAAGCACAGGCAAGAGAAGCTAAGATTGAAATGGCTTTGGAAAAAGTTCGGGCAAGTGCTATGGCTATGCATCATTCGCATGAGTTGGATGAATTGCTAACCGTATTATTTGATCAATTTGATGTGCTTGGCATTCAACCCATAACAACCCATATGACGCTTATTGATATGGAAAATAATACATTCACTTTCCGTGAGACTGGTAAGGGTGGACGCAGAAGTTTTGGCGAACAACGAGTCGCCATCGACTCGATGGATATCTGGACGGATGCAGCTAATAAATGGAGGAATAGTGAACCGCTTGCCATAAACAGCCTGCATTTTCCACCGGAGTCGCTTCCGATGTTATGGCAGATCTTTCACGAATCATTTGCTGCCATGCCGGAAGATGCAAAGATTACACCGGAGGATTATCCCAACGGCATTTATCATACAGCAGGTAAGCTGCCATTCGGGTATATCGGGATGAATCAGGTGCGAAAACCCACTCAGGAAGAAGAGCAGATAGTAGTAAGATTTGCCAGCGAATTTGGAAGAGCTTACACCCGTTTTCTAGATCTGCAAAAGCAGAAGCACAGGCAAGACAGTGAATGCTATTGATGAACTTTTAAACTCCCCCAACCTGTCTGCTGGTTTGAAGCCGTTTTCGGATTAAAAGGGAAGCCAAAATAGAAATGGCTTTGGAAAAGATCCGTTCCCGTACCATGGCCATGCAGCATAGTGATGAATTACCCGAAGCGGCTAATCTTTTATTTCTGGAAGTACAGGCGTTGGGCATTCCGGCATGGAGTGCAGGCTATAATATTTTAGCTGATGATAAAAAATCATGCACCTGTATCATGAGCAGTGAGGGTTTGCTGCAACAGCCCTTTACACTTCATTTAACCGGGGAAGCTTCTTTTATAGAAATGCATGAATTCCTGAAAGGGGAGGAACAATTTTTGGTTCAGGAGTTGGGTGGAATGGAATTAAAACAGCACTATAATTATATGAAATCCTTTCCGGAATTAAAAGATACTTTTCAGCATATCGTGGATTCCGGGCTCAGCTTACCTACTTATCAGATCAATCATCTCGTAAAATATACCTACGGATTTCTGTTGTTCATAACCTATGAACAGGTTCCCCAAGCACATGATATATTCAATCGGTTTACAAAAGTTTTTGAACAGACTTATACAAGATTTTTGGATTTGAAAAAAGCAGAAGCACAGGCAAGGGAAGCAAAGATTGAAGCAGGTTTGGAAAAAGTTAGAAGCAGAACTTTAGCCATGCAAAAATCGGATGAACTGGCAGATACTTCAATAGTTATTTTTGAACAATTGATAAACCTTGGCATTGAGCCCAATCGCCTTTTTATTGGTATCATAAATAAAGAAGCCGAAGCTATTGAAGCATGGGCTACCAATGAAGATGGAACAAAAATCGGGAATCACTTTACATTAAACACAGACAGGAATGAATCTGTGAAGAAAATGTATGAAGGTTGGAAGCATAAAAAAACTTCTATTACCATTGATATGCAAGGCACGGAATTGCAAAATTATTTTCATTACCTGGCCGATGAAATGAAAATTCCGTTTAAAGGCGGCCTCTCAAAAACGCAGGTGCAAACCATCGCTTATTTTGGACAGGGATTAATTGGCATGGCTTCGCCGGATGAGCAACCAGAAGAAACTACCAGATTGCTGGAAAGATTTGCAGCCGTATTTAATTTAACCTATACTCGTTTTAATGATTTAAAAATTGCAGAAGCACATGCCATACAAGCCGAAGAAGATTTGATAAAATTACAAACAGAAAAAAGTAGAGCAGAAGATGCACTAACCAATCTGCAAGCCACACAAAAACAATTAGTGCAATCAGAAAAAATGGCTTCACTGGGAGAACTTACCGCCGGCATTGCTCATGAAATTCAAAACCCGTTGAATTTTGTAAACAACTTTAGTGAAGTAAGTAAAGAGTTGCTGGATGAAATAAAAGAAGAAATAGGGAAAGGCAATATGGAAGATGCGATGGAAATAATGAATGATGTAATTCAGAATCTGGAGAAAATAAATCATCATGGTAAAAGAGCAGATGGTATTGTAAAAGGGATGTTGCAACATAGTCGAAGCAGCAGTGCCACCAAAGAACCAACAGATATTAATGCTTTAGCGGATGAATATTTACGTTTAGCTTATCATGGTCTGCGAGCAAAAGACAAATCTTTTAATGCAACAATGAAAACTGATTTTGATGATTCGTTGGAAAAAGTAAATGTAGTTCCGCAAGACTTAGGAAGAGTAATATTGAATTTAATAACGAATGCATTTTATGTGGTGAATGAGAAAAAACAAAGCCCCCTAACCCCCGAAGGAGGAACCGAGGTTTATGAACCAACTGTATCAGTAACTACTAAAAAAATAAATAACAAGGTCGAAATTTCGGTTAAAGACAATGGGTAAAGGAATTCCGAAAAATGTATTGGATAAAATCTTCCAACCTTTCTTTACCACCAAACCAACAGGACAAGGAACTGGTCTTGGCTTATCATTAGCATTTGATATTGTTACTAAAGGACATGGTGGAGAGTTGAAAGTAGAGACGAAGGAAGGAGAAGGAACAACGTTTATTATTCAGATACCAAATTAGAAATCGCATGATAAAAAGAATAAGTGTTTTAATCATTGTAATACATTTTGGTATAACTGGCTTATGCCAGACTAAGTATACTGATAGTCTAAAAGCTGTATTAACACATACAAAGAATGCTACGGAACGCTTTAATCTTCTCAATAATATAGTATTGGATTTAACAAGTTTCAGAGGAGATAATGTTGACTCATCTGCAACTATGGAAATGCTACAGATAGCCCAGGAATTAAATAATGATTCTCTTAAGGCGATTAGTTATAATTGGTTAGGCTCCTTCTTCTACTTAAAAAAAGGAGACAACACCTCGGCACTGGAATATTATTTTAAAGCTCTTCCTTTAGCTGAAAAAACAAAAGAAAAACGAAGAATAAGTTCTCTCTACTTTGATATGGCATTGGTATATTTTGATATGCTCGATAATGAGATGGCACTTAAAATGACAAGAAAAGGTGGAGAAAATCTCCCGGATAAATCACATCCATTATACGATTTCATGTTACTGCAATACGAAGCTAACATGGTTCAATATTTTTTGCTGGCAAAAAATGCAGATTCTGCATTTAAATATGCCAGGGAATCTCACGAAACATTGGGCCGCTTTAATGAAGGTATCGCTTACGTTTATTTGGACCATATAAATTTAGCATCAAGCTATGCAATCTCCGGTAATGCACAAAAAGCCGAAGAATATTTCACGGCTGCAATGCCACTACAGGATTCAATAGAAAATGCCAGTACTCATTTATATTTTTACAATAATTATATCCATTTTTTACTGGCGAACGGCAGAACTAGTGATGCGGTCATTCAAAGCAGAAGGCTTATGGCTCTGGGATTACAGCATGAAAACAACAATTTAAAACTAGCTGGCGCAGGTTTCTTAAGACAGTTGTATGATACGCTGAATCAAAAAGACAGTGCTTACTATTATTCTATGATGGAGGCAGAAATTAATTCACAAATTTTTAGTCAGGCTAACAAAAACAAAGTTCAGTCATTAATTTTTAATGAACAGTTACGAAGTGTTGAAGAAAAGAATAAAGAGGTTGCCTATCGGAATAAATTAAAACAATATGGACTGTTGGCAGGGCTTGGAATGGTTCTTTTCATTTCATTTATTCTTTTTCGTAACAACAGGCAAAAGCAAAAGACAAATAAAGTATTAGAAAAGACTTTGAGTGATCTCAAATCTACACAAACTCAACTTATACAATCTGAAAAAATGGCAAGCCTTGGTGAACTCACTGCCGGTATTGCCCATGAAATTCAAAACCCATTGAACTTCGTTAATAATTTTTCAGAAGTAAATCAGGAGTTGATAAGTGAAATGATTGAAGAAGTAGAAAAGGGAAATACAGCAGAAGTAAAAGCCATTGCAAAAGATATTAAGGAGAATGAAGAAAAAATAAATCACCACGGCAAAAGAGCAGATGCCATTGTAAAAGGAATGTTGCAACACAGCCGCAGTAGCAGCGGTGTAAAAGAACCAACAGATATAAATGCGTTGTGTGATGAATATTTACGATTGAGTTATCATGGATTAAGAGCAAAAGACAAATCTTTCAATGCAAAATTTGAAACTGATTTTGATAACAGCATCGGTAACATCAATATTATTTCGCAGGATATTGGAAGAGTGTTGCTTAACTTAATTAACAATGCATTTTATGCAGTTACAGAAAAGAAAAAGTCATGTGTAGAAGAATATAATCCAAGTGTGTCAGTAGCAACAAAAAAAATAAATGATAAAGTTGAAATTTCGGTTAAAGACAATGGAAACGGAATTCCCGAATCTGTAAAAGAAAAAATATTTCAACCCTTCTTTACCACCAAACCTACAGGGCAGGGCACAGGATTGGGTTTATCATTGAGTTATGATATTGTAAAAGCACATGGCGGGGAAATAAAAGTAGAAACGAAGGAGGGCGAAGGGACAGCGTTTACCATTCAATTAATTATGTGACCTATGTATATAAAATATATACCTATATTTTTTCTATTCTTCTTACAGCTTGTTGTTAACGCACAAGACAGTTTAAGTAATAGCAAGAAAATTAACAGCCTTAAATATGAACTCGCAAATGCAAAAGATGATTCCGGCAGGATTAATGCAATGGCTGGTCTTGCCTTTAATTACCAGGTTTTGAATATTGATTCAGCACTAAAATATTGTCATGCCGGTATTAATTTAGCGACAAGAATAGGTCATACAAGGGATTTGACCAGTTTATTGGCAACCTTAAGTGGTATAATGAGCCAGCAAGGGAAATTTGCAGAAGCACTGGACCTTCTTTTTAAATCCCTTAAGATTGCTACAGACAATAATTTTCCTTATGAAATTGCAAGAGCCAACAGACGAATAGGAGGTGTTTATTATGACCTGCAGAATTATCCTAAAGCGATAACCTATAATCTCAGGGCCTTAAAACTGGATGAAGAATTAAAAAGCAAAAGTGCTGGTACAGATCATATCTTTTTAGCCAATGCATATGAAAAAATAAACAAACTTGATTCTGCGTCATATCATGCTACAATGGGAATTAAAAAAAGAGACGCACTACGCAGTATCATCCAGGAAGCGTTCCGTATATCTGGAGTAATTGAAGTAAGAAAAGGTAACTATCAAACGGCTGATTCCTTCTTCCGGGTAGCACTTGATTATTCTATGGAAAACAAAGATTTCCTAACATCTTCAGACATATATTCTTCTATTTCTGTTATGTTCTCAAAAATGAATAAAAAAGATTCAGCACTTTTCTATGCATTAATGGGGTTTGAATATGGGAGGAAGATCTCATATAAAAAAGGCATTATACTTTCGGGTAACCTGCTTGCAGAATTATATGACTCAACTCAGCCTGCAACAGCTTTAAAGTATTATAAGATTGTTGCCAACGAGAAAGATAGTTTATATGGCGTGGCAAATATTCAAACAATTCAAAATCTTATTACACACGAAGAGGAAAAGCAAAAAGAATTAGAAAATGCCAGGATATCTTACAGAAACAATTTAAAACTATATGGACTTTTAACCGGTGTGGTGGCACTCCTGATTATTGCATTTTTCCTTTTTAGAAACATGAGGCACAAACAAAAGGCCAATCTTTTATTACAGCATCAAAAAGAAAAAATTGAAAGCACCTTAACAGAACTTAAAGCCACTCAGTCTCAACTCATCCAATCAGAAAAAATGGCAAGCCTCGGTGAACTCACATCCGGCATTGCACATGAAATTCAAAACCCGTTAAACTTCGTAAACAATTTTTCTGAAGTAAGTAACGAGTTAATAGACGAAATGAATGTTGAATTAGATAAAGGGGATATTAATGAAGCCAAAGCCATTTTATTAGATATCAAACAGAATCTTGAAAAAATAAATCATCATGGCAAACGAGCCGATGCCATTGTAAAAGGAATGTTGCAGCACAGCCGCAGTAGCAGTGGTGTAAAAGAACTAACGGATATTAATGCTTTGTGCGATGAGTATTTACGATTGAGTTATAATGGATTGAGGGCAAAGGATAAAACGTTCAATGCTACAATGAAAACTGATTTTGATGATTCAATGGAAAAAGTAAATATTATATCGCAGGATATAGGAAGAGTGATTCTGAATTTACTCACCAATGCATTTTATGTTGTAGATGAAAAGAAAAAATCTGGAGTTGAAGGATATGAACCAACCGTTTCAATAAGTACAAAGAAAGTTGCTGACAAGGTAGAGATAAAAGTTACTGATAATGGCAATGGTATTCCTCAAACTGTATTAGACAAAATATTTCAACCCTTTTTTACTACAAAACCTACGGGAAAAGGAACAGGATTGGGATTGAGTTTGAGCTATGATATCATTACAAAAGGGCATGGAGGAGAATTATCCGTTAAAACTGTTGAGAATGAAGGCTCAACTTTTACTATTAGTTTACCGATGTAAGGCAAGGAAAGAGCTGGTTTTCAAAATATCCGAATATCGGATACAACCCTGCTCCTTGAATTGCCCTCATAAACGTATATCTTTGAGAGAGAGAAATGAATGTTGGAATTAATACATCAAAGCAAACAAATGAAAAATTTTCTTTTACCTATTTTATTTCTTTTAAGTATTACTGTTTATTCGCAAAACAGTGAACTTACGGTTATTGGTAATAAAAAAGGAGTACCAGCCCAGCTTAGCACTTCAAATTTGAAATCTATTTTTATGGGCAACCAGCCAAAATGGAGTGATGGCAGCAAAGTGATTATCGCAATGATGAAGTTTACTACCGATGGTGGAAAGAATACTTGCAGCAAACTCTATCAAAAAAGTACCACCGATGTAACCAAACATTGGCTTACAGTTTCTATGAAAGGTGTAATAGATGCTCCTGTTTTTTTCAACACAGCGGCTGAGTTACAAAACTTCGTAGCTAATACTGCTGGTGCAATAGGAGTTTTTGATGGAACAGTTACTGCTTCAACTGCTAAGACAGTTTTGATAGATGGGAAAACGAGTTTTTAATTTTCACTTTACAGATAAACCAACCAATTAATTGCCACAATCTTATTCCATACTATGTTCATAGGGGTAAAAACTAAAATATTGCTGACAGTATTAGCGATTGTTTTACTGTTTACCATCTTTTCTCTTGTTTACTTTCCTTCTTTACAAGGCAGGGCATTGCGAACTAATTATCAAAGCGAAGTACAGAATCAGGCAAAAACTATTGCATTGGGTGCAAGCATTGCATTAAGTGAGCAGAATTTTAAAGGATTAAAAACTGCAATGGATTTTGTAAAAGAAAATGAAGAGCTAAGATTTGTTACGCTTATACAAAAAGATACAATTTGGAATACAGATAGCAGCAGTTACAAAGTCGAGGACAATGTGATGGTTACATTTCCCGAAGAGAATACTTACAGTAGCAACCTTGTTTCGAGTGATTCATTAATAATAATGAAAGCTCCTTTTCGCACCAGCATTATGGATGGGGAAATTATGTTGGGCGTAAGCACCAAATCTATTAATATCCGGCAGAAAAAAATACGAATGACGGCATTGCTGATAAGTGGTGCTATATTTCTGGTTGGTATGCTGATTGGCTTGTGGCTTTCAAGAAACATCTCTCATCCTGTTCAGGCATTGCGCAAAGCAGCCAAACGGGTTGGTGAAGGCGATCTTACATCTGAAGTAAAGAGCAGCTCAAAAGATGAAATCGGAGAATTAGCTGTTGCATTTAATAACATGGTGAATGATATTAAAAAATTATCAGACCTTACACTTGAACAGGAAAAAGAAAAACAACATTTACTTGCTTCGCAAAATGAAGCTTTGGAAAAACAAGTAGAAGAAAGAACCGCAGAGCTAAGACAATCACTGGAAAACCTGCAGTCAACACAAGCTCAATTAGTGCAGGCAGAAAAAATGGCCTCTCTTGGTGAACTCACGGCAGGTATTGCACATGAAATTCAGAATCCATTAAATTTTGTAAACAATTTTTCAGAAGTAAATGCTGAGTTGTTGGCTGAGTTGGAGGAAGAGTTAAACAATGGAAATCATGAAGAAGTAAAACAACTTATTCAAGATCTGAAGGATAATGAAATAAAAATTGTTCATCATGGAAAAAGAGCTGATACCATAGTTAAAAACATGTTGCAACATTCCAGAACGAATAGTACTGGTGTAAAAGAGCCAACAGATATTAATGCACTTGCAGACGAATATTTAAGACTGGCATACCATGGGTTGAGGGCAAAGAATAAATCTTTTAATGCTGCACTTAAAACAGATTACGATGAAGCAGTTGGTAAGATAAATATCTTATCGCAGGATATTGGTAGAGTAATATTGAATTTACTTACGAATGCCTTTTATGTAGTGAATGAAAAAAGAGAGATGAATATTGCCGGTTATGAGCCGACTGTTTCTGTAAGTACCAAAAAGAAAGATGATATTGTGGAGATAAGAATAAGTGACAATGGAAATGGGATTCCTCAAAAAGTGCTGGATAAAATTTTTCAGCCTTTTTTCACCACTAAGCCAACAGGACAGGGAACAGGTTTAGGTTTGTCGTTGAGTTATGATATCATATCAAAAGGGCATGGTGGCGAATTAAGAGCTGAAACTAAAGAGGGTGAAGGGACAACATTTATTGTACAATTACCATATAAATCTTAAATTGAGAGTATGAAAATTTTAGTCGTTGACGATGAGCAGGATGTAAAAATCCTTTTTGAACAACGTTTTAGAAAAGAAATTAAAAACAAGGAGATTGAGTTCGTTTTTGCTTTTTCAGGGGAAGAAGCTTTGACATATCTCGATGGTAATAATCATGAAGCTGTTTTAATACTGTCAGATATCAATATGCCCGGAATGAGCGGATTGGATTTGTTGGGAAGAATAAAGAAAAAATTTCAGACGCCACCTCCGATGGTAATGATGATAACAGCCTATGGCGACAAGGAAAATTATGATACAGCAATGGAATTAGGTGCTGATGATTTTTTAACCAAACCGGTTGAATTTACTTTGCTAAAGGAAAAATTAAAAGCAATTCAGTAATGGCAAAAATTTTAGTTGTAGACGATGAAACGGATTTAGAGGTTCTCATTAAACAAAAGTTCAGGAAACAAATACGGGAGAATACGTATGAATTTGTTTTTGCAATTAATGGGAAGCATGCGTTGGAGCAATTGGCTATTCATGAAGATGTAGACGTAATTCTCAGTGATATTAATATGCCGGAAATGGATGGCCTGACATTACTGACAAAACTGAACGAACACAATAGTTTATTGAAGTCAGTTATTGTTTCTGCCTATGGTGATATGGAGAATCTGCGTACGGCCATGAACCGTGGAGCATTTGATTTTATTACCAAGCCTGTAAATTTTGAAGACCTTGAGCTTACCATGGAAAAAACGCTGAAACATGTAAAGCAGATGCGGGAAACAATGAAAGCTATAAAGGAGAATAACATCTTAAGAATGTATGTGGATGAAACAGTGTTGAATTTTATGGGAGGCAGGGAATTTGAGACCGCACTATCAGCCAATGAAACGATAGAAGCGACTGTTGCTTTTATAGACATTTGCAGTTTTACTTCAATCAGCGAAAATGAAACACCAGACAATGTTGTAAAGCTGTTGAATAATTATTTTGATGTAATTGTAAAAGAAATTCTTGCACAGGAAGGGTATATAGATAAATTTATTGGTGATGCTATCATGGCAGTCTTTCGTGGCGACTTTCATCTTGATAGGGCAGTTGATGCCTGTCTGGCTGTAAGAAGTCAGATTGAAAAATTGCCATCCTTGTCTGATAGTGTAACATTTACACCAAAAGTATCAATAGGCATTAATAGCGGAGAAATGATTTCTGGTAATATTGGTTCTGCTAGCCTGAGAAGGTTGGATTACACTGTAATTGGAGATATAGTGAATGTAGCGCAACGATTACAGTCAGCAGCTAAACCCGGACAAATCATTATAAATGAGAATGCATACGGAAAGATCAAAGAATCTTTTAAATGTGTACAGGTAGGCGAGGTGAGTTTGAAACATAAATCATCTCCGCAAACTATCTATGAAGTGATGGATTAATTCTTTACCAGTTTTAAATAATGCAATACGAAGAAGCATATATATTTCTGATGCCTAA
This sequence comes from Chitinophagaceae bacterium, assembly GCA_016706055.1. Taxonomy (GTDB): domain Bacteria; phylum Bacteroidota; class Bacteroidia; order Chitinophagales; family Chitinophagaceae; genus JJ008. The sequence goes on from JADJKL010000006.1 coordinate 155,272, forward strand.
ACTGGAGAAGGAATTACCTCTCTGGTTAACCTACCACAATGCTCAACATACAAAGAATGTAATAGAAGCTGCAGAACATTTGGCTGTAACTGAAAATGTTTCAGGAAAAGATTTGATTCTACTTAAAACAGCGGCGCTCTTTCATGATTCTGGATTTTTAGAAAATCATCAAAGGCATGAAGAACTCTCCTGTCAGTTTGCAAAAAAATACTTACCAGATTATGATTACGATGATGATGAGATAGAACTTATATGCAGCATGATAATGGCTACTCGGCTTCCACAAACACCGAAGGAAGAACTGGCAAAATACCTCTGTGATGCAGACTTGTATTATCTGGGAACAGAAGAGTATGATTCGTATGCGGAAAAATTATTTGCTGAGTTTAAGAAAACAGGATTTGTAAGAACAGAAGCAGAGTGGAAAATTAAGCAAGCAGATTTTTTGGCAACACATAATTATTTTACACCAACTGCCAGAAAAGAAAGAGATGTACTAAAGCAAAAAGTATTAAAAAAAATAAAATCATCTGTCAAAACAATACAAAGCCATTCTCATAAACCAAGTCTTCGGGAATCAATTCAGGACACTATATTTATTTTATGCGGAGTTGTACTAGCAAGCCTTGCATTAAAAGGATTTTTGGTTCCTAATCATTTTTTCGATGGAGGAGTAACTGGTTTGTCATTACTGGTGCATGAGATTTATCATTTTAATCTGGCTATTGTTATTGTATTATTCAATCTGCCGCTTATAATTATCAGCTACTTTTCTGTTGGTAAAAGTTTTGCTTACAAAACATTCATCAGTGTAATTCTTTTAGGTGTGGCGTTGGTGCTTGTTCCCGACTTAGCTTTAACGGAAGACAAATTGCTCATATCAATTTTTGGAGGTGTGTTTTTAGGTGTAGGTGTTGGACTAGTAATGCGGGCTGGAGCGGCATTAGATGGCATTGAAGTGTTAGCTCTTTATACATTAAAGAGAACTTCATTTACCATTACGGAGATAATAATGGGAATCAACATTTTTATTTTTACGATTGCCGCAATGCGTTTTGGAGTTGAAACGGCATTATATTCTATACTTACTTATTTTGCAGCTACCCGAAGTATTGATTATGTAGTGGAAGGTTTACAGGCCTATACCGGCGTTACTATTATTTCCGGCGAAAGCGAAGCCATTAAATATGAACTGGTAAATAAATTAGGCAGAGGTATTACAGTTTATAAAGGTGAAAGAGGATTCTTGCCAGGAAACTTTGATGTAAGTGCTGACTGTGATATTATTTTCACCGTAATATCCAGACTGGAACTAAGAAAACTAAATAACCTTGTGCATGATGTGGATCCCAAAGCTTTTGTATTTGCCAATACAATTAAAGAAGCATCAGGCGGTATAATTAAGCGAAGACATAAACATTAAGCCACGAATTTTTTTTATTTATCCCATCGCCCCGTTCATTGGCATCTTCGTTGTAAAGTTTACCCAGAGGAACGAAGGGCACTCTTGTACTGTAGAATATATGGCATCAAAGAAAACCCTACAGTCCCAACACCTCTTTCAGTTTCCCATAACCACTTCTACTTACCGGCACTTTTACTCCTGACCGAAGTATTGCTACATGATTGTCCTTTTCATAAGGATCTATTCTTGTGATTTGTTGCACATTTACAATATAAGAACGATGTGATCGGACAAATTGTTCTTTATCCAATGTATTCTCAAAATGGGCCATCGTTTTATTTTTCAAAAAATATCCTTCTGACGTATGAATTTTTACATAATCATCTGCCGCTTCTAAATATTGCACATCATGCACAGGAATAATTTTTATTTTGCTACCATTCTTAACTACAATACGTTGATTTTGTGAAGGCGATTGAGAAGCTGATTCTAATAATTCCTGCGTAGCTTTTTCTGCGCTGTTTACTTTTTGTTCTTTCCACTTAGCAATAGCTTTATCAAACCTTTCTTGGTTAAAAGGTTTTAACAAATAATCTATTGCATGGGCTTCAAAAGCCTTGATTGCATATTCATCAAAAGCAGTAGTAAAAATTACGGAAGGTGGTTGCTCAATCAGTTCTAGCATTTCAAAGCCGGTAATTTTTGGCATCTGAATATCAAGGAATATTAGATCAGGCTGGTGTTCCTGTATAGCTTTTTAGGCCTTCAAAACCATCATTACATTCCTGCATCATTTCCAGGTCAGGATGTTTTTGCAGATATTCTTTTGTAATACTTCTTGCCAAAGGCTCATCATCAATTATTATTATCTTACTCATATTATTATCCTTGTGGAATTTTTACTACGGTTGTAAATATATTTTCTTTTTCTCCCTTTTCGGAAGACACGGAATTGGTGGTCAGTAGATCGGTTCTTGCAAATAGTAAATACAATCTACGTTGTATTGATTTCAATCCAAATCCTACACCTTGTTTTGGCGATGATGTTTCAGGATCGAAAGGATTTGTTACTCTAATAATTAAATCATTCTCTTCTTTACTGGCATATAGTTGAATCAAGGTTTCTCCTGTGGTATCATACAAGCCAAACTTAATAGCATTTTCAACAATCGGTTGAAGCAATAAAGCTGGCAGCTTTAGATTAAAACTGCTTTCATCAATATTTATTTCTGTTGTAAGTCGGTTCCCGAATCTTACTTTTTCAATATCAAGATACAGTTGAAGGTACTGTAGTTCCTCCTGTAATGTTACCCATTGTGTTTCTTCTTTTTTTATTTTACCTCTCAAAAGTCAGATAATTGCTGTACCATTTTTCTTGCTTCTTCTGGTCTGCTTCCTATCAATGCATTAATAGAGTTCAAACTATTAAATAAAAAATGAGGTTGTAATTGTTGTCGCAGCTTAAATAGTTCTGCTTCTTTAGCTAATTTCTCTGCATCCGTTTTTCTTTCTTCAAATTCTTTTTGCTCCAGTTGATTGAACCATAAAATGCTAATCATGGTAACACAGCCAAGCAATAAAAAAGAAATACTGAAACGTATGGATAATGATTGCTGTAATAATTCACTATAACCGGGATAATGCTCTAAAGCAAGTTGTAATAAAAGCTTTGTTATTACTAGCCAAATAATGGTGAGGAATAAGCAGATGGAAAATATATTGATGTACTGTGTGCCACGAGGTAAATAATACCGGAGTGTGTGCATTACCAAAATACAAGCTAACAGTAATAATGAATTGCTGATTCCACTATCAATTATTGCTGCTTGCCACGGTAGTCCGAAAAAATGAAGCACTATAGTATGGTCGGCTTCCATTATCAGCCAGCAAATGATAAAAATTATTCTAAATCGTTTTATAGATAGTGGTGACTTGGACATATAAATTAAGCAAGGTTCAAAAGTTCATGAGAATTGCCGAATCGTATAAGTTCAGCTTTTTTATGAATCATCTGCAAATAGCTTTCTGCATTTTCTTTTTCATCAATTTTTGAGTATAACTCTGCACCGTCAATTAATTCATTCAATTGAAATAGTTCACTAACACTAATAAACTTCCATTGCACCAATTGCTGCTCTTGATTAAAGAAAATTTCTTCTTCTCTGGTTCCAAGTAGTTGAGGTTTATGAAATGCTTCTTCTTTGCTTGCAGCAGCAATCAACCTGAGTTGTTCATCAAATTGTGCAGAATGATGTCCATTTCCACAAATGATTTGGAAGACCATCTTTGAAAGATACCAGTTCATAATTGTTGGTTTATGTCTACCCGACTACTTTAATTTATTTAGTTGGTCAGGCGGGGTTAGTTATTAATAAGCTATGCTGGTCAATAACTTTTAATTTCAATGCCACCGAATAATACAGTGCCTTTTAATATCAATGTTTTTTCAGGTTGCCCTGTAATAGTTTGCATTCTTCTTTTGTCTTCAATGCCACCAAAAATCATCACTGCCTCAGATTTTATTTCCCAATTGGACGGAATGATAAGTTTTGTACCTCCGAATATGGTGGTAATTTCTAATGTAACAGGTTTGAGCAGATCTGCTTGCGAAAAATCAAGCTCTGTGCCACCAAAGATGGTAACTACATCACCGCCTTTAAAATTTTTAGAAATGATTATTTTTTTTGAACCACTGAAGATGGATGTGCTATCAATATAGTCTTCTTTGAAGTTGTGTTTCTCATCAAGAATGGTAGCTTCTTCTATGCCTGATGAATCCTGGTTCTTTTTTTTTTGATTATCGTTACATTCCCATGGACTTCGCTTTGGCCGTAAGATCATAACAGCACCAACAAGTACTAATATAGAAGGCCATACATATTGACGGATCGGTAATTCGGGATACATGTCTCTTAAAATGAAAGCACTGCCTAATAATATTAAAATGAACCAAGCCGGACCTTTAAATCCATGTTTGAATCCAAGGAACAAGCCAAGTGCTATTAAAAACATTTTCCAGCTAAATAACCAATGTGGAAGATCCGGAACAGAAACTCTGATTAATGCAGCTACACCAATTAAAAGGATAAATATACCTGTCCAAACATTACTACTTCCACCTCCAAATTCCATTTTGGTTTCCCAACGTTGTTGCCGTCTTTCTCGCCTGTCATTTCTTCTTCTATCAAAATTGTCACTCATGTGATTTATATTTTAATCAAAACTAATGGCAGGCAATTGGATGGACAAGATGCATTGGGTATAAAGTCAATTTTAATCGGTAAAAAGTGGCTTTATACCGGTAAAACAATTGGCTTTATTCGAAAAAGATGAGATTAGTGTAAAAAAAACTTACTTACTCATCATTTCTTCTGCCCCTGTCCAGTTTTCAGGAACTCCATCACGGAAGTATTTATTGGCATTGAACATAAAATGATGTGCTGTCAAATCCTGAGGATCCTTGTTTATAACATTTTGAATAAATGGATAGCCTTTTCGAATTGCTGATCATTATAATAATTCATAGCTTCTGTAAAGTCGGCTAACGTTTTTATTTTATTATTAAAATCTTTTTCATCGGTACCATCAAAACACTCAATAATATTTAGTAATTTATTTTTCCCTTTTAATCGCACTGCACCAAGATGCCGGATGTGAAAATCATGCGGCGTATTAATTTCCTGAAATGTTTCTTGACTAAGCAGCAGTGGCGACTTATAATATTTTGTGAGGCTCTCAATTCTCGCAGCAGTATTTACTGTGTCGGAAATCGTACAGGCATCTAATCTATGCTCATCACCTGTAATTCCCATGATTAGCGATCCAGTATGCATTCCAATACCTGCCTTTATTGGGGTTAAACCGGATTCGGCTCTTTCTTTATTTAATGTATGCACAGCTCTTTGCATATCAATTGCTGCTGTTAAGGCATCATTGGCATTGGCTGGGAAAATAGCCATTATTGAATCTCCGAGATATTGATTGATAAAACCATTGTGTGATCTGATGATAGGACCAAGTCTTGCATTAAATGAAGAAACAAAACGGAAATTTTCTTCGGGTGTCATTTTTTCTGACAAGGAAGTGAAATCTCTTATGTCAGTAAATAAAACAGTAACGATCTTTTCTGCAAGATCGCCCAATTTAACATCGGTCAAAGCATCTTTACCAAGTGAGCGGATAAATTCGTTGGGTACAAATTTTTTAGTTGCTTCATGCAATCGTAATACAGCTTCTTCTCTTTCCCTTACTTCTCGAATATTTTTTTCAAAAAGTAAGGCGCTTTCAATTGCAGCTGAGGATTGAAGTGCTAACGTAACCAATAATTTTAAATGTCCGGCAGAAAATTGTTCTGTACTTTTTCCGGCTAAAATTATCGCACCCATTATGCGATGTTTTACTTTCATCGCTGCGTAAACAATGGATTGTACACTTTCATCAATAATCCCTTTTTCTTTTAAGATGGCAATATCTGTCATGATCTCAGACTGACCGCTGAGTCCGATTTTTAAAAGAAGAGCTGCATTACCACCTATCTTTTCTTTATCAAATAAAGGCTCGCCTGCAGCGGAAGGAATTTGTAATTCTTTTGTTTCATCATCCCAGAGTACAATTACTCCGCTTTGAGAGTTTACAGAATGAATCGCCTGTTCCAATGTTAACCGGGCAATTATATCAGGCTCAATTGTCTGTGTTAAGGTTTCAGTGAAATTGAATATGACATTTATTTCCTGATATAAATTCAATACTTCACTTCCCAGGTTTTTTTTCTCTGCCTCTTTGAATATTATTTGAGTTAAAAGACTGGCTATTATTTCTCCACTTTCATCACCTTTTACATGCCCAACTATTTCTTCATCTAGTATAACAGGGTAGGAGGAATGATTGGTATCCTTTTTTTCTCCGTATAAAAGTTTTCCTGTTTCATCTTCAATCCAAACAGTTGTATTCAGTTGCGAAATTAATGCTGTTACAACTTTATACAATTCCTTTTTACTCCCTATGATATGCTTCAAGGCTACTTTGGCCATAATTATTATAGATCGTTTTAGCTGTCAATACCTAATACTTCTTTTGCTTTGTTCAACAATACTTCAGGATCAAAGGGTTTAGTCATATAAACATCAGCGCCAACTTCCTGTCCTTTTTGTTTATCCAGTTCTTGACCTTTAGCGGTTAGAATAATAATAAATACTCCTTCAATTTTTAATTCCTGTTTTACCTGACGGCAAACTTCCATTCCGTTCATTTTTGGCATCATTACATCCAAAAAAACCATATCAGGTTTTTCATCCATAATTAATTGTAATGCAGACTCTCCATTATCTGCTGTAAAAAATTCAACCCCTTCATCTTCCAATTCTTCCAATGTTTGTTCAATTAACATTCGGATATGTGCCTCATCGTCGACTATTAGTATTTTTTTTGCCATAGTGCTGGGTTTAAATTTTTATTGATAAACAAGGAACAAAACATTTTCAAGGCCTTTTTCAAAACGTAAAGACTTTACCACTTCCTGATTTTCCGAAAGTACTGAATTCATAATTATAATATCCGGTTGATTAGCAACAGCATTTACCATTAATTCTTTTCCATTTGATTCTGTAACTATGTAACCTTTTGTTTTTAATACTTCAGAAAGAGTATTCACTGTGCCGTTATCTTCATCTACAATCATCACTTTCTTTTTTGATTTTCCTTGTTCCAAAAGGCTTCCGATTTCTGAAAATAATAAACCCGTATCAATTGGTTTGGTTAAATATCGATCGACGCCAATTCTGAAACCTCTTGTTTTGTCTTGAACAATAGATAATACAATAATCGGAATATCCATTGTTTGCGGATCATTTTTAAGAACGGCGGCAACATCAAAGCCATTCATCTCTGGCATCATAATATCTAAAATGATTAGATCTGGTTTTTGTTTTCTAACAGCTTCTAATGCTGCTTTGCCATTAGCCGCTTCAATGATATTATAACCAGCTTCTCCCAGTTCTTGGTTCAATAAGGATCTGATAGAGTCGTCATCATCAACAACAAGAATGGTGGAAAATGAGCCGATCACACTAAGTTTTGAGTGTGCCACCTGTTCTTTTAATTGATTGACAAGGTCATCAAGATGAATAGGCCGCTTTTCAGCAGTTGATTTTTTAACAGGTAATGCTACAAAAAAAGTACTACCGACACCTAATTCACTTTCCAGCCAGATTCTTCCTCCATGATGCTCAACGATCTCTTTGCAAATAGGTAAGCCTAAGCCTGTTCCTTTGGGTTTATCTGTCAATGTATCACCTACTTGTTTAAATTGCTCAAACACCGCTGCATGATCTTCAGGAGCAATGCCAATACCAGTATCAGTAATACTCATAATGATCTCTTCATTTTTCTGATATACATCACAGGTAACTTTTCCTTTTACATAAAATTTGACGGCATTTGAAATTAGGTTAACCATTACCTGTATCAACTTATCTCTGTCACCAGTAATTTCAGATAAATCTGTTTTAATATTTTTTACCAGTTTTAAATTGCTGGCATCAACCAAAGAAGTAGTTGCGGCAATGGCTCTTTCTGCTATTTCTGGAATAGAAACCGGCTCGTTATTCCATTCCATTTTACCTGCTTCAATTTTTGCAAGATCTAATACATCATTAATAAGATGTGTCAATCGTTGTCCTTCGGATACTACTACATCCAGGTTGTCAGAAATCTGTTGAATGGTTCTTTCTGTTTTAGGATTTGTTTTATCTGTAATTGGAAAGATTTTTTCTTCCAATCTTTTCTTAATGATTTTTGCAAATCCAAGTACAGATGTTAGCGGTGTTCTTAATTCATGACTAACAGTAGACAGGAAAGAACTTTTGGCTTCATTGGCTTTTTCAGCAGTTTTCTTTGCTTCTTCGGCATCCATTTTCGCCATATGGATCTCTTCAAATAAGGTAGCTTTTCTTAATGCTACGCCTACTGAAGTGGCAATGGTTTGTAACAAACGCATATCATCTTTACCAAAACGGTTTTCCTGTTCGGTACTTTGCACACTTAGCACACCAATATTTTCATCTCCAACTGAAATCGGAACACCTAAGTAGGAAGCTGCTGGAATACCAACTGTTTTAATTCCCATTTGAGCCTCTATATCTCTGATATCTTTATTAATTAATAGCGGCTCGCCGGATAATATGATCTTAGAAGTTAATCCTTCACCAAGTTGCATAGGATCCATAGTGTCACCAAATTGGTGAGGAAAGTTGATGATATTTGTTTTCTTATCTAGTAATGCTACGTAAACAATATTTGCCTTAAACAATTGCCGTATCTCTTCCCCAACCAAAGTAATTAGTTCTTCTAAATTAATTTGTGAGGCAAGTGCTTGGGTGATATTATTTACCGTAGCGAGTTCGCTGGCTCTTTGTTTGGCATCATTCAATAACCTGTTGGATTCATCAAAGAGACGGGCATTTTCCAATGCTACACTCATGCTATTCGTAAGTGTGGTCAATAATCGCATATCAGCCTCACTGAATGCATTTTCCTTTTCTATATTCTGCAGACTTACCGAACCTTTTACGGTATCGCCAACAATCATTGGAACGAATACAGCAGACTTTGGAGGCAGCCCTTTTGCTTACGCCTGTGCCACCATTTTTTTTGCTGTTGCTTGATAATCTTCATTTATTAAAATAGATTGTTTTGAAGTTAGCAATAATTTATTAGCCCAGTTAAAGGGTCGGGGTTTACTATATATTCTTTCTCCTTTTTCAATAGCAAATTGCCATTCTTCATTTCCTGCTTTATGATCGAATGTGCGGATAATGACAGTCTGTGTATCGAACAAATTACAAATACGATTACCAACCAAGTCATAAATAGCTTTCATATCCATCTCCCTCACTAAACCTTCCTGCACACTGTTTATAACAGCAAGTTCTGCCTGTTCTTTGTTCAGTTTCTTTCAACAAGTGGTTGGTTTCATCAAATAGTCTGGCATTTTCCAAAGCAACACTCATGCTATTAGCTAAGGGTCTCTAATAGTCTTATATCAGATTCACTGAAAGCATTTTCTGTATCTACATTCTGTAGTGTAACATAACTGGTAAGTTTATCACCAATAATTAATGGAACAAAAACAGCTGATTTGATTGGTTCTGTACCTTCTACTACTTCATTACCAAACCATTCGATGCCTTCTTTTCTTGTATTGATCAGGATTTTACTTTTTGTTTTTATAAGGTGCAATCTCAAATCGCCTAAAGGCCTTGGTTCCGGATAAAATCGTTCGCCTTTTTCAAAAATATATTGGAATTTTTCAGTGTTCTCTGCATAATTTAACGTAGCAATACCGACTACCTGTGCATTAAACAATTCTCTGATTCTGTCTCCAACCAAATCATAGATGCCCTTTATCTCCAGTTCTTTTGCAAGTCCACCCTGAACACTGTTGATTACTGCCAGTTCTGCTGTTCGCTGTTCAGTCTCTTTCAGCAATCGGGTTGTTTCGTCAAAGAGCCTTGCATTTTCCAACGCCACACTCATACTATTAGCCAGTGTATTAAGCAATTTTACATCGGATTCCGGGAATGCATTTTCCTGATCCAGATTTTGTAAGCTGATAACTCCATTTATTTCGCCACCTGCAATCATCGGAACCATTACAACTGACTTCGTTTTTTCTCCACTTAAAACAGTCTGATCATACTTTAACAATATTTCATCAGTAATACTATTAATAACAATAGTGCTTCCAGATTCGATAACATGTTTCCTGATACCTTTTAATGGTCTTGGTCCCAAAAGGCTTCGGTCTCCTTTTTCAAAAGAATAGCGATCTTCAATCAGGTTATTTTTTTTATCATAAGTAACTATATCAATAACCTGAGCCTGGAAAATGTTACGGATTTTTTCACCCACCAGATCATAAATTCCCTGAATATCCATTTCTTTTGCAAGTCCGTCCTGAACACTATTTATTACAGCCAATTCTGCAGTTCGTTGTTCTGTTTCTTTTAATAAGTGAGCAGTCTCATCAAAAAGCCTTGCATTCTCCAATGCCACACTCATGCTGTTTGTCAATGTTGTCAACAAGCGAAGATCAGAATCAGAAAAAGCATTTTCTGTATCTACATTCTGCAGACTAATAGAACCTTTAACTTCGTCACCAACAATCATGGGAACAAATACAGCAGATTTTGGTGGCTGACCAACAGTAACACCTTTACCCCCATATTTAAGGGATACTTCTAAATAATTTTCATTAATCAGTAATGACTGTTTTGTTTTGACCAGTAGTTTATTGGCCCAGATATAAGGGCCATCATCTACTTCCATCATGATGCCTTTTTCCATGGCATACTGAAAATGTTCCATCTCGGTTTTAAGATCGAAAGTTCTGATCACTAATGTTTGCGTATCAGGAAATAGTTCGCACAAACGATCGCCTACAAGTTTGTAAATGGCGTTGATATCCATTTCTCTAACCAGGCCTTCCTGTACACTATTAATTACAGCCAATTCAGAAGTCCGCTGTTCGGTTTCTTTTAATAAACGATTGGTCTCATCAAATAGCCTCGCATTTTCCAATGCCACACTCATACTATTCGCTAATGTTTCTAAAAGCCTGATATCAGAATCGCTAAAAGCATTATCCTTATCTACATTTTGTAAACTGATATAACTGGTTATTTTATTTCCAATGATCAATGGAACAAAAGCTCCGGATTGTAATGGTTTAGTACCTGGAAGTGCTTTATTTCCAAACCAGACAAATGCTTCGCCTGAGTTATTGATGACTACTTTTTGCCTTGTTTGTACAAGATGTTTGCGGAGTTTATCAAATGGCCGTGGCTCCAAAGTAAATTTTTCGCCATCTTCCATAACAAATTTGAAAACTTCTGTTTTTGATTCCAGGTCAAGATTGGCAATAAGGACTGCCTGAGCATCAAAAATATTCTGGATTCTTTCTCCAACAAGGTTGTATATAGATTCAATATCGAGTTCTGTTGCTAAACCTTCAACTGTTGATTGAGGAAGCTCAGTACCTGGAGCTACTTTCATTCCAAAATTGGCAAAAGCTTTTTCAAAATCTTTATTGATTACAATCTTTTGTTTTGTTTTGATAAGATGCTGTCTTAATTTGTCCAACGACCTTGGTTCCAGATGAAAACGTTTGTCATTTTCCCATACATATTTAAAATGCTCTTCACTTTTTTCCTGATCTAATGTGGCAATAATTACGACTTGTGCTTTAAATAAATCTCTAATTCGGTCTCCAACTAGGTCATAAATGGATTGGATGTCCAGCTCATTTGCCAAACCTTCCTGTACGCTATTAATAACTGCGAGTTCAGCAGTACGTTGTTCTGTTTCTTTCAATAAGCGGGATGTTTCATCAAATAGCCTTGCATTTTGCAGGGCAACACTCATACTATTTACCAACGTTGATAATAAACTTATATCAGAAGTAGAAAAAGCATGTTCCTCATCCAGATTTTGCAAACTGATGATACCTTTTACTATTCCTTTTGCAATCATGGGAGCATACACCTGAGATTTAGGTATTTCACCAATCAATACTTCATTATTATATTCACGGATTGCTTTCTCAACATTTTCATTATGCCATAAAAGTTCTCCAGATTTGATAATATGCTTTCTGAAACCTTTTGGTTCCCTTGGGCCCAGCATTGTTCTGTCGCCTTTTTCATAAGCATATTGGTCTTCAATCAAATTCTTATCAGCATCATACGTAACGATATCTATAACTTGTGCATTAAAAATTTCCCGCATTTTTTCTCCGACCATCTCATAAATAGCTTGTATGTCCAATTCATGAGCCAGCCCTTCCTGTACTTTATTGATCACTGCTAGTTCAGCAGTACGTTGTTCAGTTTCTTTTAGTAAATGAGTGGTTTTGTCAAACAGCCGAGCATTTTCCAATGCAACGCTCATTGTATTGGCAAGTGTATTCAGCAGATTGACATTTGATTCAGGAAATGCATCTTCCTGATCAAGATTTTGTAAACTAATAACGCCGGTTACAGAATCGCCTGTAACAAGCGGAACCAGCACTATAGATTTTGCAGCTTCACCAACTTTAACTGTATTATCATAGGCTAATCTTTCTGTTTCCATGTCCTTGTTAATGACAAGGCCTTTTTGTTTTCAATTACATATTTACGAAAGCCATTGGGTTCTCTTGCTCCAATTAAGGTTCTGTCTCCTTTTTCGTATGCATATTGATCTTCAATAAGATTTTCTTTTGCATTGTAAGTAACGATATCAATTACCTGCGGGTTAAAAATATTTCGCATTTTTTCACCCACCATTTCGTAGATAGCTTTAATATCTAATTCACTGGCCAATCCTTCCTGTACACTATTAATAACAGCTAATTCGGCAGTACGTTGTTCAGTTTCTTTTAATAAACGGTTTGTTTCATCAAACAGCCTTGCATTTTCCAAAGCAACAGTCAAGCTATTCACTAATGTTGACAGCAGACTGATATCAGAATCTGAAAAAGCATTTTCCTGATCAAGGTTTTGAAGGCTGATTACACCTTTTACCTGACCGCCGGATATCATTGGAGTGTAAACCTGCGACTTTGGAACTTCACCAATCAAAACAACATTGTCATATTCCTGCATCGCCTCTTCCATTTTGTCATTATTGACTAAGACTTTACCGGATTCAATAATATGTTTTCTAAAACCTTTTGGTTCTCTTGGCCCTATTAATGTTCTGTCACCTTTTTCATAAGAATACTGATCTTCAATAAGATGTAGTTTGGGGTCATAAGTAACAATATCTATTACTTGTGCATTAAAAATATTTCTCATTTTTTCACCTACCAGTTCATAGATAGCTTTTATATCTAATTCGCTGGCAAGCCCTTCCTGTACACTATTAATTACCGCTAATTCAGCATTTCGTTGTTCCGTTTCTTTTAATAAGTGACTGGTTTCGTCAAAAAGTTTAGCATTTTCCAATGCTAAGCTCATGCTGTTGGCCAGGGTAGTTAATAAGCTAACGTCAGAATCAGAATAAGCATTTTCTTTATCCATATCCTGAAGGCTGATCATGCCTGTGACTTCTTTATTCGTTATCAGCGGAACAAAAACGACTGATTTTGGTTGCTCCCCATGTATAACGGGACTATTTAATTCCTTGCTTTTTAAATCAAGGTCTTTATTAATTAAAAAATATTTTTCCGAATCAATAACTATTTTTCTAAAACCAATTGGTTCTCTTGCATCAACCAACGTTCTATCGCCTTTTTCATAGGCATATCTGTCTTTAATCAGATTAGTTTTTTTGTCGTATGTCACAATATCAATAACCTGTGCATTAAATATTTCTCTGATTTTTTCACCGACGAGTTCATAAATGGCATTGATATCCATTTTTTTGGCAAGCCCTTCCTGTACACTGTTAATGACGGCAAATTCTTTGTTTCGTTGATTTAGCAGTGTGGTTTTTTCTTCCAGCTGTTTTTCCAGTTCTGAAATAGTTGAATCGCTTTTAATCATAACGTTTCGTGGTTATTACGAATAATATGGTTTTTCTCTGATAGTAGAGTCAAAATGGCTGAGTAAACAGGGGGTAGGGGATCGAAGTGGGCTAATAATTGATGCAAGTAAATATAAAACAATCCTTTATAAATTCCGATAGTTTTTAAACCTATTTCTGACAAAAGGCTTTGAAGAGTTTATATATGCATAATAGGTATATGAAAATGCAATTATTCTCTTTTTCAACTATCGGAGATGATAGGGCTATAAATAAGCCATTATGCAAGCAAAATGATAAAGGATCTCAATATGCTTGGAAAAAATTCTTCTGAAACATAATTCATACTAGGATAATGATGAACTCCAGATCAATTGATAAGGATCCGTTTTTCCCTTTACACAAGTAAAAAGGAAAGCAGTAATAAAAGGCATATTGATTCTTTCTTCTGTTGTTTCTGTGTCAGCGGGGAAATCAATGGCCATGGTGCCGCTTACATATGTTTCTGTAGAAGAGGTTTCAAGAGCTTTAAAACCGGGAGGCATTTGTTGATTGCCAAAACCTATTTCATAACGGCGGTAAGCAAGGCGTTCTACCAGGTTCTGTAAAAACTCCGGTTGATCGAATGTGGCTGAAATGTGTAGATTTTGTTTCATAACAAGGCTATTTAATTTATCCACCCTAGCTTTAGCAGAGGTGGATTGTTTTGACCCTGTTCTGTCTGCACTTTTCATTTTCACCCCTCAGGGTCTTTATCATCTACGTATTAGATGCTGAAAGAGCCTTGTTTGCTTATTAAGGGAATGTGAAAGTTGGGGATGTTGATAGAAAAAATCTAACATGAGTTATCGTAAAAACTCATCAACTTTAGCACTGATTACTTTTTTAACCGTATCCCATGTTTGTTTTTTTAAACTTATCGGATCTTCGCTTTCATCTGCATCGGCAAAAAAAGTAATGGCTTGTGGTACGGTAATTAAAAGATTTTGAGTAGTATATTTTTCTTTATGAAAGTTGATAAAATCATTAACCGAAAAATGATTGAGTAACTCAGCTATATCCCAGAAATCTTTTTTCTTGCCTCTGCCTAATATTGCCTGCACTTTCATGGCAATGATATCTTCTGTTGAAAACATTCTAATCCCTTCTATTATTTGTATTGGCCGGATTAATGGATGTGGGTGGCGGACAATATCTATTTTTACATCATTAATGAAACCAAAAATTCCAAAACGGGGGTTTGTAGATCTGTTGATAAACAATTCACCAAATTTTTTTTCTAGTGCAATAGTAACCGTTGAGTTTTCAAATGGTTTATTAGAGAATAAGTCTACGTCAACGGAAAGTCTATGGCCATATAAAAGAGATAGTGCAGTACCGCCAACCAAAGAAAAATCCTTTAGTTCATCAATCTCAAATAATTGTTTTAATATGGAAAAAGTGTTGGGTTCGACTGTCTCAAGGCGTAACATCTAAAGTCTTTTAGTGGTTTGTGAATAACGGCACTTGCGAGATACATTGTGATTTCAGGTAAAAATTTAGCATTCAGCAAAGCTTCTGTCACTTTTTCATCGCCATAATAGCGGCGACAATTACGTATATCATCCACATCACCTCGTTCAAATACTCTTTCTATTACGAAATTTGCTTTTCCATCATAATCAATATTCTCGAATACAACATCCCAGAATATCCGTTTATGAAATACAGGTTTAGCTTTTTCTGTCATAGATTAAAGGTACTAAAATTTAAATGTTACTGTACAAACTCAAATTTATCGCCATCAAACAAACCTTTATCACTCAGTTTCAAATGTGGTATTACCAATAGAGCCATAAAAGAAAGTGTCATAAATGGCGAACCTAAAGTAGAGCCAAGTTCTTCCTTAGTCATTTTATCAATAGCTGTATAATCTTCTGCTATTTTATAACCATCTTCATTGCTCATTAATCCTGCAACAGGTAACCCAAGAATCATTTCTTTATTATTACTGACTGCGCTTACTCCACCTTTTTTATCAATAGCAAGATTTACTGCTCTGCAAATACTTTCATCATCAACACCAACAGCAACAATATTGTGACTGTCATGTGCTACAGATGAAGCTAATGCTCCTTGCTTTAATCCAAAGTTTTTAATAAAAGCTTTTGCAATTGGTGAATTGGAATAGCGATTGACAACTACAATTTTTAAAATATCATTTTCTGTCTCAGTTATGATTTTCCCATTTTCTACATTAGGTATATATACCAGCCTGTTGGTAATTAATTGCCCATCCAGTGCTTCGATAACTGGAATCTCAATTTCATTTGTGTAAGCAATTTCAAAATCTGCAACTTCTTTTTTATTGCAGGAAAAATTATTAATGACCCCTGATTTTGTAGTTCTGATATTTGATATCCCATTTTCAGCTACAATCTCTCCATTGATGAAAGTTTTTACCACTTCAAAATTTTCTAAATCTTTCACTACAATAAAATCTGCTGTATCGCCTTCTCTTAATAAACCAACATCTAATTTGTAATGTAGAACAGGATTGAGGCAGGCGGCTTTTAGAATTTTAAAAATGTCGATCCCTTTGGCTACTGCTCTTGCGCAAAGTTGGTTGATATGTCCAAGCACTAAACTATCAGGATGTTTATCATCGCTACAAAACATCATCATGTCCGGCCAATCATTCAACAAATCAACCAATGCTTCGAAATTTTTAGCAGCACTTCCTTCCCGAATGATGATTTTCATTCCGCATTTCAATTTGTCTAAAGCTTCTTCTTTTGTAAAACATTCATGATCGGTTGAAATACCTGCATCAATATATTGCTTAGCCTTTTCACCTCTTAAACCGGGAGCATGGCCATCAACAGGTTTATTCAATCGATGAGCGGAAGCTATCTTTTTCATCACTTCTTCATCTTTAAATAAAACACCGGGAAAGTTCATCATCTCACTCAGGTACTTTATTTCATCCCTTTGCAATAATTTTTCAACATCATCAGCATTTAGTGCTGCTCCGGCTGTTTCAAAAATAGTTGCGGGTACACAACTTGGTGCACCGAAATTAAATTTAAATGGAACAGTTTTCCCATTTTCAATCATAAACTCCACACCTTCCATGCCGCATACATTCGCAATTTCATGCGGATCACTAACAGTGGCAACAGTTCCATGCACTACTGCCAACCTTGCAAATTCTGAAGGAACCAGCATGGAGCTTTCTATGTGCACATGGCTGTCAATAAAACCTGGAAGAATATAATTTTTATTAGAAAGTTCACTTTCTGCAATTTTGATGATGGAAGTTATTTTTCCTTCATTTACAACCAGTTCGGCGGGGTAAATCGTCTGACTAAATAAATCAACCAGCTTACCTTTAACTGAAAAATTGCCGTTCATCTTATTATTTTGTTAGTTTACGATAAAAATACAGCTTTGGTGTTCGGATAACATAAATTTGTCAATCATTCTTTTAATTATTTAAACTCAAAAAATGAAACGAATATTTTTTTCTTTCTTATTACTTGGAGCAGCATTTATAGTTAAGGCACAAACTGCTGATGAGATAATTGCCAAACATGTAGAAGCAATAGGTGGTGCTGATGCATGGAAAAAGGTTCAATCAACAAAGTATGAAGGAAATGTAAAAGTACAAGGAGCCGATGTAAGCGTTACGCTTACTACATTAAGTGGCAAAGGCAGCAGACAGGACATTTCTTTAATGGGTATGAACGGTTTCAGGATCGTAACGCCGGCAGCAGGTTGGAATTATATGCCCTTTCAGGGACAAACTGAAGTAGATCCAATGACAGCAGAAGATCTTAAAGAGGCACAGGATGATATGGACCCGCAGGGAAAATTGGTTGACTACAAAGAAAAGGGAACTACTGTTGAGCTTTTCGGAAAAGATGACGTTGATGGTACAGAATGTTACAAACTTGTAGCGACTACAAAATCAGGAGTAAAAGAAACTTTTTTTATCGACCCTAAAACTTCTTTTGTTATTAAATCAATTGCAGTATTAAAAGCAAATGGACAAGAAGTGGAACAAGCAAGTATGTACAGTAACTATACCAAATTGCCAGAAGGTATTGTAGTGGCGATGTCAATTATGTTACCATTTGGTGAAATGAACATTACAAAAGTTGAAGTAAACCCAGCAGTAGATGAAGGTATATTTAAGCCTGCTAAATAATTAGTATTAAATTTATTAACCCCGGTATTTTATATCGGGGTTTCTTTTATTCAAACAACGACTTATGAGAAATTTAAAATTTGAAATGCGATCTATTTATTTTCTGACTACAATCCTTGCCTTTTCATTTATTGCGAATGCACAAACAGAAATCAATTCTTCCACATTTGGAATGATGGAAGCCCGGTCGATGGGGCCTGCCACAATGAGTGGCCGGATAACTGCCATTGATGGTGTAGCTGCTGATGGTAAAACAATTTATGTTGGAACTGCCGGCGGAGGTATATGGAAAACAACAAACGGAGGTGCTTCATTCAATTCAATTTTTGATAAATATTGTCAAAGTATAGGTGCAATAGCGGTAGACCCTAAAAATCCGAAAGTAATATTTGCGGGAACAGGCGAAAGCAATATGCGTAATACGGTTTCCATCGGCGATGGATTATATAAATCTAATGACGGTGGAAGCAACTGGAGAAAAGTAGGATTAGAAAATACAGAACATATTGCTGATATAGTTATAAATCCTAAAAACTCAGATATCATTTATGTAGCAGCACCTGGTCCATTATGGAGTAAAAGCAAAGACAGAGGATTATACAAATCATCTGACGGTGGAAAAACATTTGATAAAATATTATTCATAAGCGAAGATGCAGGTTGTGCAGATGTAGCTGTAGATCCCGAACATCCAGATACAGTGTATGCATCTACCTGGGAATTCAGAAGAAAGCCTTACTCATTTAATTCTGGCGGTATTGGAAGTGGTATGTGGAAGAGCACAGATGGTGGAAAGAACTGGAAAGAGGGGAAAAACGGATTACCTCCAAAACCATTTGGAAGAATTGCATTTGCAATAGCACCCAGTGCTCCACAAAATATTGTTGCAATTGTTGAAGCTGCTGAAACGGGTCTTTATATTTCTGCAGATGGTGGCGAAAGTTGGAAGAAGCAAAGTGCTTCGATGAATGTTGTTTCAAGACCCTTTTATTTTGCAACAATTGTTATTGATCCAAATGATCCAAAAAGAGTTTATCGTCCGGGTTATGGATTTTCTTATTCTACAGATGGAGGTTATTCATTTGCAGATGCTAGTGCTGACGGCGGTTGGTTACATAGTGATCACCATGCTTTATGGATAAATCCGCTTAACACCAATCAGCTTTATTTGGGAACAGATGGTGGAGTGTATATAAGTCTTGACAAAGGAGCTACCTGGAATTTCGTTCATAACCTTCCCGTTAGTCAATTTTATCATGTTGCTATGGATGAAAAGAAACCTTACAATTTATATGGAGGATTACAGGATAATGGAAGTTGGGTTGGTCCTTCTGCAGCACCGGGTGGTGTAAGCAATGCAAACTGGAAGGCAATCAACGGAGGCGATGGTTTTTGGGTGCAACCCGATCCCGTAAATCCGGATATCGTTTATGCAGAATCACAAGGTGGTGAGGTAAACAGGATTAATCGTTCTACTGTAAAATCAGTAGGCATTAAACCACAGCAAGGTGCAACAGAAGAGAAATTAAGATGGAACTGGAATACACCTATTGTAGTTGGAGTTGCAAACAAAAAGAATTTATACATGGGAAATCAATACCTGTATAAAACAACTGATCAGGGAAGAAACTGGAGTCGCATTTCTCCTGACTTAACTACCAATAATAAAGAAAAACAAAAACAAGAAGAAAGTGGTGGCCTTAGTGCCGACAATACTTCTGCAGAAAATCACTGTACAATTTTTACTATCGCTGAATCACCGTTGGATGAAAAATTTATTTGGGTGGGTACTGATGATGGCAATCTCCAATATACAAGAGATGCTGGGAAAACATGGACGAATGTGGCTGCTAATTATACAAAAGCCGGAATACCTGCACAAACATGGGTAAGCAGCATTGAACCTTCATTGTACGATAAGAATATAGTATATGCAACATTTGATAATCATATGTATGGTGATCATAAAACTTACGTTGGTGTTTCAAAAGACATGGGAAAATCTTGGACAATGTTGAAGAGTGAAGAATTTACAGGCTTTGCGCATAAAATAAAAGAAGACTTGAAAAATAAAGAGCTTTTATTTCTTGGAACAGAAATGGGGTTGTTCGCTTCATTGAATGGCGGACAAAAATGGTTCAGGATGAAAAATAATATTCCGGAATATATTCTGGCAAGGGATATTCAGATAAACCCAACAACCAATGATTTGGTAATTGCTACACATGGCAGAGGCTTATATATTGTAGATGATATTTCTCCCATGCGTAGTATGACAAAAGAGATTGCTGAAAAAGATGCAGTGCTGTTTCCTACACCTCCTCTTACCTTAACAATGGGACAGTTTGGTAATGGTGGCTTTCCAAAAACAAGTGGATTTGTTGCACCTAATCCTGTATCAATTCCGCCGATAAAATATTATCTGAAAGAAAGAATGAGCAAAGGCGATATCAAAGCTGAAATTTATGATGCAAGTGGTAATCTGATTCAGACTATTCCTGGTTCAAAAAGGAAAGGAATAAATATGCTTAACTGGAATCTGAATATGAAACCACCAAAAGTAGCAACCGGCGGAGCTAAATTGGATTTCGGTGCCTTGCTTTCTCCAATGGTTCTTCCCGGAGATTATACACTAAAACTTACTGTTGGTGATACAGTTTATAAATCAATTTTGAAAGTTGTACATGATGCATCCAACAAAGATTTTACGCTGGAGGACAGAAAACTACAGAATAAAACGGCAATGGATCTCTATAAAATGCATGAAGAACTGGCAGCAGTTGTAGATGTAATTAATGCAAAACAGAAACTGATAAATGATAATCTTACCAAAGTAAAAGACTCTTCTTTAAAAAGATCGATGGTGGCTTA
This sequence comes from Chitinophagaceae bacterium, assembly GCA_016706055.1. Lineage (GTDB taxonomy): Bacteria > Bacteroidota > Bacteroidia > Chitinophagales > Chitinophagaceae > JJ008. Next base: position 176,238 of record JADJKL010000006.1, read on the forward strand.
TAATGATGAATTGGAAAAATTGCGGGCAGAATGTCTCGCCACCAAACAAAAATCAATATTTGCAGATGAGAAAAAACTAAGGGAAGAAATAACTGAGGTTTATGCAGCCGTAAGTGGACAAGAGGCTGCTCCATCAAACCTGCAAATACAAAGGGTTACAGTATTACAGGGTGAAGTAAAAAAGAAAGCTGATGCTAATAAGCAAATACTAAACAAATATGATAAAATTCTAATGGATGGTTTAAGAAAGGAAGGCTTGTCGGGTGAAAAGAAAGGATTTTAGTTAAGTTTTTAAATTGAATTATATAGCCACTCCAAAAAAGAGTGGCTATATTTTTAAGTTACAATTCGTACATTCATTCCATTAATAATCAACATATGAAAAAGTATTATGTATTACTAGTCTTTGTTTTGTCAGTGTTTATTCTTCATGCTCAAAAAGCTAAGACTACGACATCATCCATCAGTGAAAACAATGAAAACGTTTTATTGAAAGATCTAAACTACAGGTTGGTTGGCCCTTTCCGTGGAGGAAGAAGCGGCGCAGTTGCAGGAAGTTATCAGAAGAAAAATACTTTTTACTTTGGAGCAACTGGCGGAGGTGTTTGGAAAACCACAGATGCAGGTAATAACTGGACAAGTATCAGTGATAAATTTTTTGGGAGTTCAATAGGTTCTGTTGCTGTTGCTCCAGGAGATGAAACGATAATATATGTTGGCGAAGGAGAAAATACCATGCGGGGTAACGTAAGTGAAGGATTGGGTGGTATGTGGCGAAGTGAAGATGGAGGAAAGTCATGGAAAAATATTGGATTGAAAGATGCCCGTCATATAATCCGCATCGTTATTCATCCAAAAATCCGGACATTGTTTGGGTGGCTGCAATGGGTCATTTATTTGGACCAAATAATGAAAGAGGAATTTTTAAAACTACGGATGGCGGCAAAACATGGAAGAAAACCTTGTTTGTGAACAATCAAACTGGTTGCAGCGATTTAGTAATGGAACCAGGCAACCCAAATGTTTTTTATGCTGGCACATGGCGTTTGATACGTACACCTTATAGTATGGAAAGCGGTGGCGAAGGAAGCGGTTTATGGAAAAGTACAGATGGCGGAGAAACATGGAAAAATATTTCGGCTAATAAAGGATTACCCAAAAATACATGGGGCATAGTTGGTGTAGCTGTAGCTCCTTCAAATACAGATAAGATTTATACCATACTTGAAAATAAGAATGGCGGTTTGTTTATGAGTGAAGATGGAGGTGAAACATGGACTTTGCAAAGTAGTGATAATAATATCCGCCAGAGGGCATGGTACTATTCCAAAGTTTTTGTAGATCCACAAAATGAGAACAAGGTCTATTGCCCTAATGTAAATTTTATGGTAAGTAATGATGGTGGTAAAACTTTTAAAGAGCAGGATACACCACATGGCGATCATCATGACCTTTGGATTGATCCGGAAGATGGAAACAGGATGATTGTAGCGGATGATGGAGGAGCACAAGTTTCTTTTGATGCGGGTAATAACTGGAGTACTTGTCTTAATCAACCAACGGCGCAGGTCTATCGCTTAAGTACAGATAATGCATTTCCTTATCGCATATTGGCAGGTCAGCAGGATAATAGTGCCTTTCGTATTAAAAGCCGTACGTATGGAAGTGCCATTACAATAGATGATATGGAAAATGCAGCAGGGGCAGAAAGTGGTTATGTAGTAGCCGATCCATTAAATCCGGAAATTACGTATGGTGGCAATTATATGGGCATGTTGCAACGCCTTGATCATAAAACTGGCGAGACCCGTTTGATAAATGTGTGGCCGGTTGACAATATGGGTGCTGGTGCTGAAGCAGCGAAATATCGTTTTCAATGGAACTATCCAATTTTCTTTTCTCCACACAATCCTAAAAAATTATATGCAGCGGGTAATCATTTATTCTCAACTGAAGACGATGGAAAAAGCTGGAAAATGATAAGCCCCGATCTTACAACAAATGATAAAGTAAAGCAAGCATCCAGCGGCGGACCGATTACACAGGACAATACAAGTGTGGAATATTATTGTACCATATTTACTACAACGGAATCGCCATTAGAAAAAGATTTGCTTTGGAGTGGGAGTGATGATGGTTTAATTTATGTAAGTAAAGATGGTGGTGCAAACTGGGAAAATGTTACACCAAAAGATTCTCCAAAGTGGATGATGTGGAATTGCGTAGAAACAGATCCAGTAAAAAAAGGGACAGCATACTTTGTGGGTACTCGATATAAGTTGGATGATTTTGCTCCTTACATTTATAAGACAGAAGATTATGGAAAAACCTGGAAGAAGATAGTTACAGGTATTCCATCTATGCATTTTACAAGAACTATCCGTGCCGATAAAAAAAGACCGGGATTATTATATGCAGGAACAGAGTATGGTATGTACATTTCTTATAATGATGGTGCAAGCTGGGAATCTTTTCAATTGAATTTACCGATGGTACCGATAACAGACCTTGCAATTAAAAATAATGACCTGATAGTAGGAACACAAGGAAGAAGTATTTACATTTTGGATGATCTTACAGTTGTGCAGCAACAAAATGAAACGATTGCAAATAAGAAACTTCATGTATTTGATGTAGAGCCAGCCTACCGTATGCCAGGCGGCCGAGGCAGATTTGGTCGTGGCGGAACTGTAACCAATGCTGGTGCAAACCCTCCTAATGGAACTGTAATAAATTATTATCTGAAAGAAGCAGATGATTCGGCAAAACTTTCTATTGAAGTAATGGATAAAGACAAGAAAGCAATTAAAACTTATTCTACTACATCAAAAGATAATAAAATTGAAATTAATAAAGGGCTGAATCAGTTTGTATGGGATATGAACTATCCGGTTGCCGAAAAAGTTGATGGGTTGATTTTGTGGAATGGATTTGTTGGTGGTCCAAAAGCAGCACCCGGACAATATTTTGCCAAATTTAAATTGGGTAAGGATTCTACGGAAGTGCCATTTACTATATTGGCAGATCCTAATTATAAAATAAGCAATGCAGAACATACAGAGCAATTTGACTTTTTAATTAAGGTGAGAGATAAGTTTTCTGAAGTGATGAAAGCGATTAAAAATATTAGAGAAGTTCGTTCGCAAATGAATGATTTTACTTCAAGAATGGGAAAGGGAATTCCGAAAGAAGTAAAAACTCAGATAGATACTATTAATAAACAAATGACGGCTGTTGAGGAATCGCTGCACCAGACGAAAGCAAAAAGCGGACAAGATGTATTAAATTTTCCGATACAGTTAGACGATAAACTAGCTTCACTTTACAGGGCTGCTGGTGCGGGTCAATCTGCACCTTCCAATCAGGCTAAAGCTGCCTACGCAGAATTATCAGTGTTGATTGATGTGCAGCTTAACAAACTAAAGAATATAATGTCGGAAGATGTAAGTAAACTGAATCAACTGATTCATGAGAAAACATTGCCGGTGATTGGAGTGAAGAGTGAAAGTAAAGAAATGTAAGTAAGTTGTAGAAATGAAAAGGGCTTCATTTGAAGCCCTTTTTTTATGCAGTCATCTTAATCTTTTTTATTCGTTCCTTCATCAGTTCAATTGCTTCTTCTTTACTGGAAAATATCTTGTTATCAATATTTACAAGATTGTCAGCCAGTTTATCATAATTTTTTGTCATCAGCCATACAAAAACATGCAAGTAATGTATGCCATCAAAAATGATAGCCTTTTTTGAATAAACTGATCTTTCATTTTTAAGAATTCACCAGGAATTTCTGTGTAATGCATGCCCGGGCGAAGATGATGTACAGTATGATAGCCATCATTCCAGCACATTTCATTGTACTTTGTATTGATGCAGTTGATAGCACTGGTAAAATTATCTTCAGTATTATCCTTATCAATAAAAGAGTGCTGTGCCCAATTGCCGAGCATCATCACAATTCTTGCAAAAACAAAAGGAATAATAAATATAAATAGTGTAGCATGAAAATTTACAAAGCTCATGGCTATACAAAAAAGATAAAATGATATTTCGCCATAAGTGAGGCGCATATATAATTTTTTTCTCTTGCGGCTAAATAAATACATAAAGGTATCTACGAATCCCATTACTAAAAACCGCCCAACATATTTTAAAAAATCTAAAAGACTGTCTCTCTTATATTTTAATGTACTACTAGCATCATCTTCCTGATTATTTTCAACATGATGCATGGCCATATGGTGAACAAAATATGTTTCAGGAGTATGACCAAAGAATGGACAAACAAACCAGATAGTATAATTATACAACCAAGTATATCCTTTTGCAAAAAAGTTTTCGATGGCTGATACAATGCAGCATTAAACCAAATCTTCCTTTAAAATACATTTGGGAAAAATAGAAGTAAGGAATGTATAAAAGCCACCAATACCAGCCTTGTAATAAAGGAGTATATAAAATAATTGCAGCCGGAATCACAAAAATGTGAATAGCGGTAAGCAAATGAATAAAAGGTAAATCCCTTTTATCATTTATATATTTCAGCCAGAATTTTTCGTATCGGGTAAATTTTTCTGGCTCGGTATAAACAGGATCAGTAAGAGTTGTCAGTGCCTTCATGTAGTATTTTAAAATGCTTTTATCAGGTTTGTTTATTTTTTTACTACTAAACTGGGTCAATAATAACGGCGTAAAAATAAGCTATTCCTGCTTATAAATGCCTGAGATTAGTCATTTCAAAAGCTTAAACGATTGTATATCAGCGTTTGCTGCCGTTTATTCACTTTCAGGTAAATCAGGTCTTCTTGCTTTCGTTCGTTGAAGTGATTGTTCATGACGCCATTCTTCAATTTTTTTATGGTCGCCACTCATTAAGATATCAGGTACTTTCCATCCACGAAAATCAACGGGCCGTGTATAAACTGGTGGTGCTAAAAGATTATCTTGAAATGAATCTGTCAACGCAGAAGTTTCATCGTTTAAAACACCGGGTAATAATCGTCCGATAGCATCTACTAAAATAGCTGCAGGCAATTCGCCTCCACTTAATACATAATCGCCAATCGAAATTTCCTTAGTTACAAAGTGTTCTCTGATTCTTTCGTCAATTCCTTTATAATGTCCGCAAATCAAAAGAAGGTTTTCTTTTAGCGATAAACTGTTCGCCATTTTCTGATTGAAAATTTCTCCATCTGGTGTTAGAAAAATAATCTCGTCATACTTTCTTTGCTTAGAAAGTTCTTCAATGGCTTTTGTTAATGGCTCACACATCATCACCATTCCGGCACCGCCGCCATATTGATAATCATCTACCATACCATATTCATTTACCGCCCATTTACGAAGCTGATGCACCTTTACGGTAAGTAATCCTTTTTCCTGAGCTCTTTTCATTATGCTATGTTGAAAAGGGCTTTCTAATAATTCAGGAATAACTGTAAGAATATCAATATGCATTTAGCAAAGATAGAGAAGTGATGATTTGGACGATACTTATAAAAGAAGAACCCCCGGGGAACCGGGGGTTCGGCATTGAAACAAAAACCAACAAATAACTCACTTTCGTGAGAAAAATATATTTATTTTTTATAAAAATAAAAGACAGGAATGATTGATTTGTTGATGTAAGTCATATTGACTGCTGAAAGAAGTCACAACGGTTAGTTCGGATGACATTCGACTGCTAAACCCGGAGACATTGGTAATTCAGGACTGATAAAAGGGATACCCAAATTCATACCTCTTAGAATAAGAATAACTCCCATTATAGAAATAAATACCGGAACTAGCGACCTGAAATATCTTCTCCATACGGGATTAATCATTTGACCAGCGTAGCCAACAAGCATCATTGCAGGTAAAGTACCAGCACCAAACATTGCCATAAAGCTTACACTTTCTGTGATACTTGAAAAAGACATAGTGGCTGCAATAGCAATATAGACCATGCCGCAGGGTAACAAGCCATTGGCCATTCCCAAAAGGAAAAATCCAATAGAATTATTGGCTGATTTTAATAATGTGGCTACCAAATGCTGAACAGCATTGTAAACCCGGTTAAGAAATGAAAAATGAATTGTTCTTTTACGGATAAAATATAATAGAGCTATTGAAAGGACAAAAAGACCCATTACAATGGAAAACGATTGCTGGTATCCTGATATGTATATTCTCCTTCCTGCTAATCCAAATATCAATCCAATAGTTGAATATGTTACAATCCTTCCAAATTGATAAAGTAGCAATGAAATAAATTTTCGAATTTTTGATAAGTGATGTATTGGTAATGCAAGACTTAACGGGCCACACATGCCAACACAGTGAAGACTTCCTGCGGCACCCAACGTAAAACCTGATATGAGAACTGGTAATAACATTACAATACAGTTAGTTTTTTTTCGCTGTAATAGTTTTTAGAATCATCATTCCAATTAACCTTCACAGTATATTCTCCAGGAGTTACTTGGTTTATCGAAAATATTTGTGAAGCATTGTTATCGGTTTGCAGCATTATTTTTTATCTTTCTTTTCATCATAGGCACAATAAAACCATATTTCTCCCGATAATGTTTTATTCTTCATTTCATCAGGAAGTTGCAAGAGAATTCCTTTATCTGTTTGCACTAATTGTATTGAATTTGATAGTTGCCCAGCCTGTCTTGTACCATCAATAATCTGTTGGTAGTTTATTTCCTGTTTATAATAATCTTTTTCAACTAATTCAAAGTTGGTTGTAAATGATTTATATACCAAAAAGGTCATGCCTAAAGCAAAAACAATAAAAGTGATCAGTAATTTGTTGCCCCAGTTCATATTCCTATTGTCTTAATTATTACGAGTGAATGGTCCTGTAAAATTTGTATTCAGTTCTGTTATCTTTTTATCTCCGCTGTACAATCCAATACCTATTTTTATTTTTCTTTTTGTAACAAATTTTCTTGGTAAAACCACAAAGAATGAACCTGTTGCCTGATCTTCCTGTTTCAGATGAATAGCAGATGCACCAACTAATTCTATCTTTCCTTCATTTAGAGCATCTCCTTCCAGCCTTAAAGTTACAGGCATATCTTTTATGGTTTTATTGATGACTTTGATATTAAATAAATTGGAAAGACTATCAGTACCTCTTTCCTGGTAGGTAAGACCTTTTGTTCGAAGGATGGTGCCATCAATATCTTTCCGGCTTAATAATAATAGTGTAAGAATGCCAGACAGAATAATAAGCAGTAAGGTGTAGAATTTCATTCTACCAGTAAAACGTAATTTTTTTCCTTCCGAAATTCCATTTTCGGATGCGTAACGAATTAAACCCTTTGGTCTTTGGACGGCTGTCATCATTTTATCGCAAGCATCAATACAGGCCGTACAACCAACACATTCCATTTGAGTGCCATTACGTATATCAATCCCTGTTGGGCACACTTTTACACACTGGAAGCAATCAATACAATCACCTGTATTTATTTCAGCAGCCACATTTTTTTTAAATTTTTCTCTTGGCTCACCTCTTTTATAATCATACGCAACTATCATAGAGTTTCTGTCGAGTAATACACTTTGTAATCTTCCGTAAGGACAAACCACGGTGCATACTTGCTCCCTGAAAGAAGCATAAACCCCATAAAAAATGCCGGCAAATAATAAAAGAGAAAGAAAGCCAACCATGTGTTCGCTTACCGGTTCGCTTATTATTTTTTTTAATTCATCAATACCAATAATATAAGCTAGAAAAAAGTTGGCAATAATAAAAGCAAGGATAAAGAATACGGTATGTTTAGTTGCCTTCTTTCTTATCTTTTCTGCTGTCCACGGAGATTTTTTTAATAATTTTTGTTTAGCCGCATCTCCTTCTATCAGGTATTCTACTTTCCTGAAAAGCATTTCCATAAAAATGGTTTGTGGGCATACCCATCCGCAAAATAATCTTCCGAATGCAGCTGTAAAAAGAACAATGAAAATTATGAAAGTGACCATGGTGAGTCCAAAGATGAAAAAATCTTGTGGCCAGAATATTTTTCCAAAAATGATGAATTTTGACTCTGGTATATTAAAAAGAAATAAAGGTCTTCCGTTTAATTTTATAAAAGGTATCGCAATAAATAAGGCAAAAAACCCCAGACTGACCAACGTACGGATATTGTAAAACTTTCCTTTTGGTTTTTGTGCAAATACCCATTTCCGTTTTCCTTTTTCATCAACAGTTGCTAATCTGTCACGGAAAGATTCGGTTTGTTCATCATTTGGTTTTGTTTCAATCATAACAATCTTCTTTTCAAAGGATCTACTTTATTTTACTACTGTTGAAGTAGAGTCTTTAACTGGTGTATCTGATGCTTCTTTATAAAGTTCTCCTTGTGGTTCTTTGGGATTAGCGGGTTTGCTACCTTTTAAAGATTTAACATAACCCACAAGTTGTGCAATTTGCTTGGCCGATAGATCATCCTTCCAACTTCTCATTCCTTTAGTGGTTCCATATTTAATTGTTTTAAAGATATCTTTTACATTTCCGCCATACAACCAATAATCATCAGTTAAATTGGGCCCTACTGCATTTCCTCCACCATCAGCATTATGACAGGCAGGGCATTTAGAAGGATCCATAAATATTGCTTTTCCTGCTGCAATATCAGCTTCGTCGGTAAGTAAGGTAACTGTATTTTCATCTACCGATTCTCCTTTTGATTTAAGGTATTTCTGTATGTTTATTTCAGCCTTAGCTACAGACCTTTCATATTCCTGTATGCCAGTAGGGCCTGTATGTGATACCTGAAACCTCCATAGGTATACAACGGCAAAGATGATGGTAAGGTAAAATCCATATAGCCACCATGGCGGAAGTTTGTTATCTAACTCCCGTATGCCATCATAGTCATGTCCTAAATCAAGTTCTGCTTCTTCTTTAATGGGACGAAGCTTATTGACTTTAGCCCACCAACTTAATTTATTTGCTTTTTGTTTTTCTACTTCCGCAACTTCTGCTTCCGTAACTAATTTCTGCGTTTCCTTTTTTAATAAAAGTTTTATATTGATTAGTAATGTAAGTATGATAATTAATTCAATAAATAAAACAGCTATCATTATATAAAAGGTAGAAGCTGGCATACCACCCATTTCAGTTGAAGTTGTTTGAATTACTTTGGCCGTTTCATTTTGGGCAAATACTCCTTGAGAAAATAAAAGAGTTAATAAAATTAAGCCGGTTATAATGCCTGATTTATTTTCACTTTTTCTTTTTTTCGCATTAATATCAGCCGCACCAATCAGAATGTTCCCAAGTATTCCAATAACGATCAATAATAGCACCATTAGTGCAAGAAGTGAAAGTGCTAAGGCATTATTGAAAATAGAAGGCGCCGGCGGACCTTCAGCCCAGGCTGGCTGTAGTGCTAATACTAAGAATGTGATTACAAAACTGGCTATATATTTAAATTTGTTTCGCATAAGAATAATCATTGTTGAGTTGGTAAATTATCATTGTCCAATGGTATGCGGCTAACTTCATTAAAATCTTTTTTCTTTGTTTTAAAAACCCATACTAGCATTCCTATAAAGAATAAAAAAAAGACTAAAAGGGATAGAAGCCCCAAAATATCTACACCGCTTACCTTTTCTATATAGTTAATGAACTTCATACTAATTATTTTTTTCTTGTTTTAAAATTGGCTTTGGTTCATTTTCTATATCACGGCCAAGTCGTTGCAGGTAAGCGATAACGGCAATGATCTCTGCATCAGGTGCTGTTTCTATTTTTTCTTTTTTCAGATTAGCAGCTATTGACTCAGCTTGTTTCATTAAATCCACATTAGCCAGTTTATCATATCCATCAGGATAAGGGACACCCAATGTTTTCATTGCTCTTATTTTGGCAGGAGTGGAACTAATATCCAATTTATTATCCAGCAACCATATATACCTTGGCATAATGGAGCCAGGAGAAGTTGAAGTAGGATCATACATATGATTGAAATGCCAGGAGTCGGGTCTTCTATTTTTATCGGATCCTTCTCTTGCCAAATCGGGTCCAGTACGTTTACTTCCCCACTGGAATGGATGGTCATATACAAATTCTCCAGCCTTGGAATACTCACCATATCGGGCCACTTCATCTCTGAAAGGCCTTATCATTTGTGAGTGACAGGTATGACAACCTTCTCTTACATAAATATCTCTTCCTTGCAACTCCAGTGGTGTGTATGGTTTTACACTGGCAATTGTTGGCACATTAGACTTTACAAGAAAAGTAGGAATCATTTGCACCAAACCACCGATGGCGACTACGATTAGACTCATTACTAACATTGTAACGGGTTTTCTTTCAATTATCCTGTGCCAGTATTCTTTTTTCTTGGTTTCATTTTTAACTAGCGGAGCAGCTTCTGCAGCTTCATTTGCAATAAATTTACCCTGCTTCATAGTTTTATAAAGATTATAAACCATGACTAACGCACCAATCAGGTACAAAGAACCACCAATACTACGGGCTATGTACATCGGGCGGATGTTGGTAACAGTTTGCAGAAAGTCGAATTTCAATTGTCCTTCCGGAGTAAATTGTTTCCACATAATGCTTTGTTCAAAACCTGCCCAATACAATGGAACTGCATAAATGATGATGCCTATTGTTCCCAACCAGAAGTGATTAGTAGCCAATTTTTTTGAATATAAACTGGTGCCCCACATTTTGGGAATCATATAATAAAGAATTGCGAATGCCATAAACCCATTCCAGCCCAATCCTCCGATATGCACATGGGCAATAATCCAGTCGCTGAAATGCGCTACAGCATTTACACTTTTCAAACTCATTAAAGGGCCTTCTAATGTACTCATACCATAACAGGTAATAGCTACTACCATAAATTTCAAAACAGGGTCTTCCCGTACTTTATCCCAGGCGCCACGGAGTGTAAATAGTCCATTCAACATTCCACCCCAACTAGGTGCAATCAACATAATGGAAAACACTACTCCGAGTGATTGTGCCCAATCAGGTAAAGATGTGTACAATAAATGGTGAGGTCCTGCCCAGATATAAAGAAATATTAACGCCCAGAAGTGAATGATAGAAAGTCGATATGAGTAAACTGGTCTGTTTGCAGCTTTAGGAAGGAAGTAGTACATCAATCCTAAAACAGGTGTAGTTAGAAAAAAAGCGACAGCATTATGTCCATACCACCATTGCACCAATGCATCCTGCACACCTGCATACCAGCTATAACTTCCGGTTAATGAGTACGGCAACTCAATTGAACGTACAATATGTAACATTGCTACCGTTACCCATGTGGCGATATAAAACCAAATAGCTACGTATAAATGTTTTTCTCTTCTTTTTAGAATTGTACCAAACATATTGATGCCGAAGATTACCCAGACCAATGTAATGGCGATGTCTATTGGCCAAATTAATTCTGCATATTCGCCACTATTATTAAGACCTAATGGCAAAGTGATTGCAGCGGAAAGAATAATTAACTGCCAGCCCCAAAAATGAATCCAGCCCAGTCGATCACTAAACATCCTTGTTTTGCAAAGACGTTGTAGCGAATAATAAACACCTGCAAATGTGGCATTGCCTACAAATGCAAAAATGATTGCATTGGTATGCAATGGTCTTAATCGGCCAAAAGTTGTAGGTGCAAAATTAAAACTGCTTGCAGGATAGTAAAACTGAATAGCCACCCACAGGCCTACAAGCATACCTACTATTCCGAAGATGACGGTTGCAAATCCAAACGCCTTTACAATCTTATTGTCATAGTAGAATTTTTCAACTTGCATGCCTTGATTTGTTTCTTGCATAACTGAGTTTATTTATTTGTTTTGGTTGAAGAAGCCGGTTTGTCATCAAAAAGAATGCGGGAAGAAGGAGAGTAGTCGTCCTCAAACTGTCCGGACTTAACGCCCCACAGAAAGGCAACTAAAAAAATAGCTGCTACTGAAATGCTGATAATCAGTAGAATAATAATTACACTCATTCAATATTAATATTGGTGCAAAAGTATTTTTGACTCAATCGGTATAGCCTAAGTATTATCAGCAAAAAAACTGATTTTTATCATCTTTAGGGAATTATTTTCTACAAGCTTAAAGTTTCAGCCATTTGGCCATCAGGCTGCTACTTCCAAAAGTGATTAGCACAATACTTAGTGAGCTGAGTGGCATTAAAATAGCCGCAATTAAAGGAGATAGTGAACCTTGAACTGCAAAAAACAGCCCGATAATGTTATAAACTATGGATAAAACAAAACTTGCTATGACAATATTTCTGTTGGCAAGACAAAGTGCTATGAATTGGGGAAGTCTGGAAAGTTGTTTCGCCTCAATAATTGCATCACTGGAAGGAGTGAAATTATTAGTTTGCTCTGCCACTGCAATTCCGATATCACTTTGTTTTAGAGCTCCGGCATCATTCAAGCCATCTCCAATCATCATTACTACATTAGATTGCTCTTGCAAATGTTTTATATAATGAAGTTTATCTTCTGGTTTTTGATGAAAAAGCAGTGTCGTTTTATTGCCTAACAGTTTTTGTAAATTTACTTTTTCGGATTCATTATCACCTGTAATAACAGAAAGGGTATAGCTGCCTTTCAATTGTTTAATTAGTGCCGGTATTTCTTCTCTGTAGTGGTTATTAAATATGTAATAGCCATAGAACTTATTCTCTATACTGACAAAGATTTTGGTTCCAAACTGATTTTTATTGTTTCCTGTTACAAACTGATAAGATCCCAACTTGATTAAATATTCACTTACAATACCTTCAATTCCTTGCCCTATTGTTTCTTTAAACCCGGCAACTTGAATGTTCTTTTCTTTCAAAAGATGTTTTGCCAATGCCTTACTCAATGGATGTGAAGAACAAACTGCCAACGCTGCAATTTGATTCTCTTGGGTGGCGGTTAGTTTTTCTCCTTCATAAGAAATATTTTGTTGTTGAGTTGTAGTTAGTGTTCCTGTTTTATCAAAAACTATGTTTCTGACTTTCGCAATTTCTTCAATTGTTTCTGCATTCTTTAAAAAAAATTGATTTTTACTAAGTATTCTTAAAATGTTTCCGTTTGTAAATGAATTGGACAATAGTAATGCACAAGGGCATGCAATAATAAATACTGCAGTTACAGCTGTCCACATTTTTAACGGATCATTTATTTGCCAATAAACGGCTGTTGCTATTGCAATGGTTAATACTATATAAGTAAAATACCGGCTTAGCAGATGAACAAATGAAGTTGTATGTACTGTATCCCCTTTTTTAAACTCATCTCTGTTCCAAAGTTTGGTTAAATAGCTTTGTGCAACTTCTTTTACAACCAGTAGTTCAATGTTTCCTTCTGTTTGTTTGCCACCCGCATAAATCAATTCGCCTACTTCTTTTAAAACGGGTAATGATTCACCTGTTACAAAGCTATAATCAATAAAAGCTTTGCCTTTTGTAAGAATACCATCCGCAGGAATCAGTTCTTCATTATGTATTAGTAACGTATTACCTGGTTTTATTTCAGGTAAGATTGTCGGTACTTCTTTTTCTTCTTTTAATACGGAAATTGCAATTGGGAAATAGGAGGTATAATCTCTTTCAAAGGAAAGCTGCCGATAAGTTTTGTCTTGAACAATGCGACCAGCAAGCATAAAGAAAACAATACCTGTCATTGAATCGAAATAGCCGCCTCCTGTACCGCTAATAACTTCATAAGCACTACGGATAAATGTAATAATAATTGCCAAAGCAATTGGCGTATCAATATTTAAAAATTTATGTTTCAGGCTTTTCCAAGAAGATGTATAAAAGGAAGTGCAGAAAATAATAAAACAGGAATAGCTAAGCCAAAGTTCATCCAGCGAAAAATGCTTCGAAGTCCTGTGTCGCTTGCATCTATGCCAAGATATTCGGGAAAGCTCATCAACATAATATTGCCAAAACAAAATCCAGCAACTCCCAGTTGATAAACCATACTTTTATTTATAGCGGGTCTTTTTTGTTTCAGATCATTCAAACTGATATAAGGTTCATAACCAATGCTAGTCAATGTTTCTGTTACTTTTCGTAAGCTTGTAGCAGGAGTAAGCAATACAATATCAACTTCTTTCCGAGTAAAATTTACCTTGCTCGAAACAATACCAGGATTAATCCGGTACAGATTTTCTAATAAATACAAACAGGAGCTGCAATGCATTTGAGGCAGATAGTATGTCACATGTATCTGTTCCTCATCGCTAAAACTTATTATTTGATTTTGAATCTTTTTGTCATCGAGAAAAGCAAACTTATCTTTTCTCACTTTTATCTGCTGACTGATACCTGGATTTTTATTGAGATTATAGTAATCGCATAAATCAGTTTCATTCAAAATCTGGAATACCATCTTGCATCCTTCACAGCAAAATATTTTATCTGCAGAATTAATTTTATTATTAATGCATTTTTCGCCGCAGTGATAACAATTTAATTCCTGTATAGTAGAAGTTTTTTGCATTTGTATCCCTGTAAAAGTAGCTAAAGTATAGTCAGTTAAAAAAGTTGCGTATGATCAGTTTCAATTCGATGGCTGATTAAAATCAATAAAAATAAAAGCTGTCATTTTATAGACAGCTTGATAGGTAAGTTTTTAGAGATGCCCTTAATTTAGTTTAGCGATATATTTATTTGACTTCCAAACATTTTTAAGGCTTTTGGAAAAAGAATATTATTCTCCAGATGTACATGACGGTGCAGATCTAGTTCAAATGCCTGAAGTGAGGCGAAACTTAACTGATAGGTTGTACATGCATCGGCTGGCGGGTTATAATTATTAGTAAGATTTCTGATTTCTGCCAGCATAGAGCCTGTATGATCATGCTCCTGTTCCATCATATTGATAGGAGAATTAAGATAGTTCCTGTTAATAACGATTTCCTTTCCTTCATTAAGTTGCTTTTCAACTTCTTTAATTCGGGAAATAGAGTCAGTTCTTCTTTTTGCATATGATGTTCCATTTCCTCTTTTACTGCAGCAAAAAGTTGAAATACTTTATTCATTTCTGGATGGCGGTCACCATGCTTGCTGGCCACTTTTTGTAAGTAACCTAGTAAAACCGGCATTTCATTTTTTACATAGTCATGGTGGGTTGACACTATGTGCTCAGCTAATTGCGTCAGTGAAAGATCATTATAATTGGTAAGCGATTCACTTGTTTTTCTGCCTTGTCCAACTCTTTAAGTACTTCTTCTATTTTAATGTCACTTTCAGTACAGGCTTGTTCCAAAGTTCTTTTCCCTTTGCAACAGAAATCAAGATGATGGTTTTCGAAAACGGATGCAGCTTTATAATTACTATTAACAATCTGTGCCAGCGTTTTTGATGATAATGTGTTCATGACAATTTTTTTTGGAGTTAAATTGTTTACAGATCTTTTTTCTTGAATTTTTTAACGGCTAGCCAGAGTGGAATAACGATCCACAAAGTCATAATACCAGTTGTAAATAATAAACCAGTTCCACTTCCAAAGAAATCTTTATACAATGCTCCAGTATATCCCATTAATGCACTTACATCCATTTTCAGCATAATAAAAATTCTGCCAAGGTCAACTGGGTTTAAAGCAGATATAAAAAGAGTGAATTTTTCTAAAGGATAGTCGCTAAATGAGAACAGAATTAATAACACTAGTCCATCATAGATCAATGTAAAATAAAACCACAGTAATAGCGCAAAGCCTATTCCTCGAGCTTTATCCCTTGCCCATACAGAAGCAAAAAAGGCAATGGATGTAAAGATGAGTGTGAGAGCTGCTCTTCTTCCATCTGAAACATACTAATGGAAACAATGAACAGGAAAAGGGTATAAGCAATAATGATCTTACTTCTCAGTATATCATACAGCACATATCTTGAAAGCTTCATCATATTTTAATTTTTTTTATTTAACACTTCTGAAATAAAATTTCCAGTGGGATCTTCACCTTTCATGATCCGGGCAATGGCCTTACCGAGTTTTATTTCGCCTGTATCTTCTCTAAGTGTTTCAATATTCTTCAAGAACTGCATTTTTCCCTCTTGCAGGTACATCACATGAGTAGTCAATTCATCAAGGTCGCTGAGTATATGTGATGTAATGAGAATGAGTTTCCCTTTTTCTTTTTCACGAAGAATTTTTTCTTTTAGTATTTCTGAAGATAATGGATCTAGCCCGGCGGTAGGTTCATCTAGAATCAATACTGGCGGATTGAAAAGAAAAGCAATAGCTGCACTTACCTTTTGTCTTGTTCCGCCAGATAATGTACGCATTGATTTTTCAAACATGGAATACAGGTCAAACTCCTTAATAAGATCGTTGTCCAGGTTCTCATCCATTTCATTACGGATGTTTTTCAGCATGCTAAATAACTGACCAATTTTCATATTGTCAGGATAGCGGCCAATTTGCGGCATATAGCCAATGTCTTTACGGTAAGCAAAGCCACCATCGATGTACTCATCCTTAAAAAATATCTTTCCGCTATCTGGTTTCACCATTCCAAGAATGGATTTTATCAATGTTGTTTTTCCAGATCCGTTTGGACCAATCAAAGAAATAACCTGACCATTTTCAAAAGAAACGGAAATATTATCCAGTGCTTTTAATTTCTTAAACCGCTTATTGATATTTTCAATTCTAATCATAGTTTAAAGGGTTTCATCTTTGGTTTTTTGTCAACCAAGTTTTCAGGAGTTAAGGTTGGAAGAGCTTTTTCCGCTTTATCCAACAGTGTTACCATAAAACTTCTTAATAGAATTAAGGCATTTGGATTTTGTTCGATAATCATCGCATACATACTGACAGGATGATAACTTATATCGCCGATGCCATCTTTATTTAAATCGTAACCTTCATATTTGTCCCAATAATTATAATCAAAAGTACTTGAAACCATTGTGCCGTTGGTAGCAATATCAAATGTGTTACTCTTGAAATTATTTTGTGTAATTACATTATCAACACAATTTGCTTGCACTTTCATTGCCCAACCGTTTTTACTGAACAGATTCTGCTTAACATCAATTCTATTACATCCTTCCATAAAAATACCAATAGTGTTGGAGATAAACTGGTTATTAACTATCCAACTGTCTGTTATATCTTTTAAGAGGATAGCATAGGAAGCAGTGCCCCAGTTGCTTTCAAATATATTATGCTCCATCCTTACATGATGTGTGTACATTACAGCAACACCAGCTCCGTTTTTTCTGAATGTGTTGTAAGCGTAAAAATTATTGTGAGAGAACATAAAATGCAAGCCATACCGGATGTTGTTCTCACTTTTGTTATTTCTAATTTCCGATTCTGTCACAAATTCAAAATAGATGCCATCCCGATGGCCTTGAATATGGTTATTTACTATAAATGCATGAGAAGATTTCCAAATATGAATACCATTTCCGGCACTCTGTTCAGATACCGCTTGGCCAAGAATATTATTGCCTTTTACTGTACAATAAGTGCTGTTTGCAATGTGGATTCCAAAATGTGCATTGTCAATTTTATTGTCTTCAACAATGATTTTTGTTGCGTCTATAATACTAATAGCTGAAAAATCGTCTGAACTCGAATGTCTTGAATCAATAAAATGAAAGCCCTGCACTTTTATATCAATGCCACTGATCACCATATTTTCAAACTTTTTTTGGCCATCAATGACGGGATAATCTACTCCAATTAAAGTAATGGATTTGGTTATGGTGATTCTGCCCTCACGGTAGATACCCGGATATACTTTTACAGTGTCACCATCTCTAGCTAAGTCAATTCCCTTTGAAATACTGTTAATTGATTTGTCTTTACCAACCACGATAGTGTTTCCATATACAGAGATTGAAAAAATCAGCACTAATATCAGGCCAGTAATTTTCATTTATTCTCCTTTTCCAAAAGGTCAGCCCATCGTAATATCTGCCCTGCTGAACCTTTTAATTTCTCTGCTTCCTCCATTGTTGCAAGACCCGCTGCATTACTCCCCATAGGACTTCTAAGTTCCTGACTTACTACAAACCAAGCACTACTTACATCTATGAATTCATTTGGCTTATTGAAATTCATAGTTAAAGTTTTTGCAATGTCTTTTTCTTCAATTGTTTTTGATTTGATAAAATTGTTCATACACCGCATATCGTCAAACTTGAAGTACTTCCCTTTTTTCGTAATTATTTCACCTCCGTATTTGATATCTGCCATTCCCATTTTACAAACATGACAATCATCCTTACCAATGACAAATGGCTGCGGTTGTGAAGAACAGGAAGTGAACAAAAAAAGAGAGAAGATTATTATTGAAAATGTTGATTTCATTTTTTATTTTTTTTTCTGTTTATAAACCACTCAACAAGCCATACCACAATGACTAAACTTCCGGCTCCGATTACTATCCATCCAGCAGAATCTGGAAAAGAATAAGCATCAAAATTTAATAATCGTTTGTGTCCTATTACTGGTGGCTGATAGGATAATCCAGGTACCTGAATTGCTGCTTTCGGATCAAGGTTGTGGCCATAGTCGTAGCCCCAACTATATAAGTCATACAGCACTAACAAACCTCCGATGATGGTGGCAATGATATAGGCGAATAAAATTTTTCTTCTTCCTGTAATAGCAGCTGTCATTCCCAATGCCATAAAAAATATAACTACATATGTAAGGTATTTAAATTCTGGAAACATATTAGCTGAAATATGTTTCATACCAATATAGTGGTTCAATCCGTTAATGATTTCAACGTCGCCACTCAATTTGTTTATCCATATGTACATTGAAAGTCCTTCGGGATATTGCGGAGCAAACAAATCAATTCGCCATGCAGGAAGAAAGAAAACTGCGATTAATGCGCCACTGGCAAATGCTACCAGTATCCTTGATGGTATACTTAGTTGATTATTCATTTGTTGGTTATATTAACCTCCGGGCTTTTACACCCGGAGGTGATTGAAAATGAAGAAGCCTTTACGGACTTAGTTTTTCGCAGGGGGTAGTAATACTTCATCTATTACATACACCAAACCATTACTTGCAGGAATCTTTTTTGTCTGCTTTCATCAAGCCATCAACAGTGCCGGCCGGTAATTTGTCAAAGGCGGCATTTGTTGGTGCAAAAACTGTAAAAGGTCCTGCATTAGATAATGAGGTTACATAATCAGCCTGTTTTAATGCAGCTACCAGTGTGGTGTGATCTTTGGAACCCACAGCAATTTTTACAATATCTTTTTGAGAATCATCATCCTGTACTGCCTCTTGACCTCCTGTCGAAGTTGCAGGTGTATTATCAGTAGCGGTAGTCGTTTCTTTATTCTCATTATT
Source organism: Chitinophagaceae bacterium (assembly GCA_016706055.1). GTDB lineage: Bacteria > Bacteroidota > Bacteroidia > Chitinophagales > Chitinophagaceae > JJ008. The sequence continues at coordinate 195,544 of JADJKL010000006.1, forward strand.
GCAGGCAATAAAAAAAGAAAAGACAAGAACAGCAGTGAATATTTTAAAAATCTTTTTCATACGAAACAATTTTTAGTTTTTTATTTAGTGGTTTTAATGAGTTCCTCTTTATTTTGAAAGAGGAACTCATTATGATTATTTCGTACCTGGTTTTGCCGCTGATGGGGTTGGTGTTTTCCCTGCAGCTGGAGTTGGTGTTTTCCCTGTACTGAATGAAAGAGGAACACTGCTTCCCGCAGGTGAAATTCTTATATACCCCTGCATCTCTTGGTGTAATGCAGAGCAGAAGTCTGTACAATAGAAAGGATACATACCTGATTTTTCCGGAACCCATTTTAATGTTTGGGTTTCTCCTGGCATCACTAATAATTCAGAATTGTTAGCTCCTTTAACTGCAAAACCATGTGGCACATCCCAATCCTGTTCAAGATTTGTAAGGTGAAAGTATACCTCATCACCAACCCTTACTCCTTCAATATTATCGGGGTTAAAGTGTGAACGAATAGCAGTTATGTTAATATGTACTTTGTTACCATCTCTTGTAACCTTCGCCTGTCCTTCACCTTTTGATACGTATGGATGTTCGCTTTCCTCAATTTTAAAAAACTTCACAGATTTTTTAGAAATTAATCCTGCGGGAGCTGCCTGAGCATAATGTGGTTCACCAATGGTAGGGAAGTCAAGAATCAATTTCATTTTTTCTCCGCTGATATCATACAGCTGTGCACTTTGTGCTAACTCTGGACCTGTAGGCAAGTATCTGTCTTTTGTAATTTTATTATAGGCAACCAAATATTTTCCAAAAGGTTTTCTACTGTCTCCACCTGGCACCATTAAATGTCCAACAGAATAGTAAGTTGGTACTCTATCAATAATTTCTAAGCTCTTAACATTCCATTTTACTATTTCAGAAGATACAAACATAGAAGTATAAGCATTGCCCTTATCGTCGAACTCTGTATGTAAAGGGCCAAGACCTGGTTTTTTTACTTCACCATGTAATGCTGCTTCATATTTAATAACAGGAATACCTTCGTAATCGCCATCAAAAGCTTTATCTGCAATGGCTTTTTGTAATTTAGTAAAAGAGAAAACAGGTACTAAAGCAGCCAACTTTCCGCTTCCTACTATATACTCACCTGTAGGATCTACATCGCAACCGTGTGGAGATTTTGGACAAGGAATAAGATAAACCATATCAGCCAGTTCTTTTGAATCTAATATTGTAATTTCTGTTTCAATTTTAGAAGTAGCACTGTGTGTTTTATCGCTATAAGTATTATGTGCATAGCGAACGGCTTGTTTTCTTCCCTTACCTGCTTTCAGATATTCTTCAGCTTTTTTCCAGTTAACCGCCATAATAAAATCCTTATCTCTCTGAGAAGCATTTACTTCCAATAATGTATTTGCCTGCTCTGAATTATAACAAGAGAAGAAGAACCATCCATGACTGTTTCCTTTACCGGCATGGCTCAGGTCAAAGTTTACACCAGGAGTTCGTATCTGAAATGCAATATTCATATTTCCACTAACAGAATCCACTTTAATGAAGCTTACGTTGCCTTTAAAGTTTTGCTTGTAAGAGTCAATTGGCACATCGCCATTTGCATCATCTGGAGGAATACTGAAACGAGTACCTGCCACTACATATTCTGTGCTTTGGGTTACAAAAGCAGAAGAGTGATTACCAGCACTATTCGGAATTTCTAAAATTTCTGCAGTGCGGAATGTTGTTAAATCAATACGGGCAATACGAGGTGTATTGTTTCCATTGATAAATACCCAACGTCCATCAACTTCGCCATTTGTTTGCGACATTTCGGGGTGGTGAGCATCATCCCATGGAACAAAGCCATGAGAAGTGTTCAACATTGGTTTTGTTTCTTCACTAAAGCCCCATCCTTTTTCAGGATCGGTTGAAAAAACAGGTATTACTCTTAATAACCTGCCTGATGGCAATCCATAAACAGCCATTTGGCCACTAAAGCCGCCAGAAACGAAATTGTAAAATTCGTCATATTTTCCAGGGGCTACATAAGCTTTAGCTGCATCACCTGTGGCAGCTGATTGTGTTCCTTTTGGCTTACAACTTTCCATAAAAAAGAAAGCGAAAGCTGCAATAAACAAGTATTGCAATTGTTTTGGTTGGAAGATTTTCATTTGTTATTCTTTATAGATTAAAATTGAAATTATTTCTCGCCGTCATTATAGCGCATAAACTCTACAACACTTCTTGCATCTGCAGTAGTAATATTTTGATTAGGCATACGAACCATACACAGCTCAAGCAGTTTTTGAGCTTCCGGATCTGTTTCAAGCATCATTTCTACATTGGTTATCATATTCATAATCCAAAGAGGTTTTCTTGTTTTTGTAACATCTTTCCAGCCTGGCCCTACCAATTTTTCCTCTGTAAGTTTGTGACATGCCTGGCACTTTAATTCATAAATGCCTTTTCCAGTGGATACCATTGTCTGGTCTAATGGTGTTCCAAGAGTAATGTCGCTTTCCTTTAATTCTGTACCATGCGTTTCAGGTTGATTTTAGTCAATTCCTCTTTATCAAGCTCTTTGGCATTTTCTTAACACCCTCTTGACAGGAAATAAAGAAAAGACCGGTTGAAAAGAAAAGTACAGTGAGAAGTTTTGCCATTTTCATGTTGATTTTTTTTATTAGTGATTAAAAGACATCAGTATCTTTTATGGGGTCAAAAGTATTTGAGGGCACCTTTATAAGTCATGACCATCATCAAAGAATAAAATGACATTAGTCAGTTTATTCTCAACCTCTAAAAGGCATGTTTGCGTATGATTTTTTCAAAAACATTTGGCTATGCTCTTAGAGGTGTACTGTATGTCGCTATGCTGCGTGAAGATAAGGAGAGAATCCAACTGGACGAAATTGCTGAGCAATTATCTGTTCCCCGTCATTTTTTAGGAAATGTGATGAAAAAATTAGTGAAAGCAGGAGTAATTAATTCTAAAAAAGGACCCTATGGTGGTTTTTATGTTAATGATAGGACAAGTGAATTTACATTATTGCAATTAAAAGAATTTACCGGCGAAGTTGAGGATTTTGATATATGTGTGCTAAGGTTTCGAAAATGTAATTCTGCGAATCCATGTCCAATGCATAATCAGGTAGAGTCGTTAAGGAGGAAATGGCAGGAATTACTTGCATCTACTACAATTGGTGATTTATTAAGGAAGAACGAACCAGATTTTATTAAAAGCATATCGGTTATCTAATTTTTTAGAAGCAAGACTGATGTAAGTCATGATTTATATATTTCCATCTTTTTTAATTTGCCATAAGTTTTAATTTATGTTTTTACAACCTTTTCAGATAAGCCGAAAATCATTAGTTGCTGATATAGTTGCAAATGATTATCGTACAGCAGAAGTTTTTCGTAAACATGGAATAGGCTATTGCTGTGGCGGCAAATGGCCGATGGAAATTGCTTGCGAAATGCAAGGTGTAAATTCAGAAGTGCTACAGAAAGAACTGGAAATAGCGACCCGTACCAACCAACTCTCCAATCTGTTAGATTTTGCGGATTGTGATACGGATTTTGTGATAGATTATATTGTTAATGTACATCACCGATATTTAAAAAAATCGTTAAGTACTACTCAGGAAATGTTAGTTGATTTTACAAATGAACATGTTAAGAAGTTTACTTATTTGAATGAAGTTGAGAGCCAATTTGATATACTGGTAAATGAGTTGAATACAGCTTTGCAGCAGGAAGAGGAAGTTATATTTCCATATATCCGCCATCTGGCTCATGCATATAAGCATAAAGAACCTTATGCGGCTTTGCTGATAAAAACATTACGTAAGCCTTTAGCTGATACAATGGGTAATGGGCATGAAACTGTATCAGGAATCATCATGTCAATCAGAAAACTTACCGGAAATTATATACCACCAGAAAAAGTGTGTATCAGTCATAAAGTTGTTATGGCTAAATTAAAAGAATTGGATAATGACCTTATGCAACATTTAAATCTTGAGCAATCTATTCTTATTCCTAGAGCAATTGCCATTGAGCAGGAATTAGTAGGAACATAGATTCTTATATTTTACTCATGCAAACACATTACAGGAATATGTGATTGAAAGATTAGTTGTTTTGTACTGCTTGGTTTAAAAATGCCATCTAAAAGTTTGTGTTTTTTAGGAATGGCAATTATTAAATCCATATTATTTTTTTCAGCAAAATCATTGATTCCGTCTTCAACATCAGGGTGATTAATAAACTGATATGTTGGATTAATGTCTTTCAGGAGATCATGCAGTTTGAAAGTCTGTTCAGGCGTTTCTGGGCGAAAATCTTTATTGTTATTATCAACATTTAGGATATGGAGTTCAGCACCAAATACACTTACCATCTCTTTGATCAGATCTACCGGCGTAGTTTCTCTCACTTCTTTAAAATCACAAGCAAATCCTATTTTTTTAATGCCGCTTCCATATTCTTTTCCCGGCGGTACACAAATTACCGGCCATGAAAGATGGCGAATAGCTGTTAAAGTAGTGCTTCCGAACAATAGGTTTTCAATGCCGCTTTTCCCTTTTGATCCCATAACAACAACAAAAGGTTTTACAGTATTGCAGATGTCTTCCAATTCATCAACGGTGTTGCCCATTCTGCTTTCAATACGAATTTTTATTTTTCCGGACGTAATATGTTCAAGACTTGTTTTTAAATCTGTCAATTCAGCTTCACTGGCTTTTCTCATTTCTTCTATAGAAATCATTGCAACCGGAACTTCTGAGTATGATACAGGAATTGTATAAATATTCACCAAAAGAATTTCTGCATTAACGGCAATTGCCATATCGGCAGCATAATTGGTGGCATTTAAAGCTACAGGCGAAAAATCGGTTGGGACAATTATCGTTTTCATTTCATTAAAGTTTAGGAATACAAGGTAAGGTTGTTATTCTAAAATATGACTGACTGAAATCATTAACTTAAATGATGATAATTAAATAACACAACTCTGAATAGACGGTTAAAAATCATATACCAAAATGACTATCCTCAATCAGCCATAAAGAATCATGTAATAGATTCGTTCAATAAAATATAATTTTATGAAACTGAACATGTCATCTACCGATCGTATTGCCCGCCTTTTAATTGTAGCAATTCTAGTTACTCTATATTTTACAGGCACGGTAACAGGTATTTTGGGCTATGTGCTGCTTGCTGTAGGCGCTATTTTCTTGCTTACAAGCATTATTGGATTCTGTCCGTTATATACATTGTTTGGAATTAGCACCTGTAAAATAAAGAAACAGGAGTAACGCTGTATAGCTCAATCTGATAGTTTAAATAAATTTAAAGGCAGAAAGTTCTTTTACTTTCCGCTTGATAATTTGCTTTCTTTGCAGATTAATATTGCAGCAATATGCTAGATCAGGTACACATGACCTCTTTGTTTGAAAATGCAACGGAGGGAATTATTTTGACAAATGGAAAAGGAATAATTGTGGTGGCGAACCCAGCTGCTGAAAATATGTTTGGATATGACAAAGATGAATTGATCGATCTGCCAATTGAAATCCTGATTCCTGAAAAATTTAAACCCAGCCATCATCAACACAGAGAAGGGTTTTATAATAAGCCATCGAACAGAACAATGGGTCATGGTCGTGACCTTTATGGCAAAAAAAAAGATAGAAGCAATTTGCCGGTAGAAATAAGCCTTAGTCATTATAAAAGAGATGGAGAAACTTTTGTAATTGCATTTATTGTTGATATTACAGAAAGAAAACAAATTGAAGGCAGAATGCTTCAACAAAAAGCTGAGTTGGAAAAAATTACGGAAAAGATTAGACAGCTGAATGCTGAACTAGAGATAAAAGTGGAAGAAAGAACATTGATTCTTAAAGAAGCATTACAAAAGCTGGAACAATCTCAGGAAGAACTAAGCGGTGCTCTCGATAAAGAACGACAATTGAACGAGATTAAAAGTCGGTTCGTTTCCATGGCATCTCATGAATTCAGAACACCACTTACAACAGTTTTATCTTCAGCCTCACTTATATCAAAATACACATCTGGTGAGGATCAGGAAAAAAGAGATAAGCATATACTGCGCATAAAAAATTCAGTAAATAACTTGAATGATATTTTGGAGGACTTTTTATCACTCGGTAAATTGAATGAAGGGAAATTAGATGCTACCCCAGAAGAAGTAAATCTTAAGGAATTAATTGCTGATACAGTCGATGAAATGAAGGCAATTGTTAAGAAAGATCAGTACTTTGAATTAGAATGTACTGGGAATTGCGATGGATTTACTGATAAGAAATTATTCAGAAACATAATGATAAACTTGGTGAGTAATGCTGTTAAATTTTCAGACGAGGGAGCAAAAATAATTATCCGTGGAAATGTAAAAGATGGAATGGCAAGTATTTCTGTAATAGATCAGGGAATCGGAATATCAGATAAGGATAAAGAACATCTTTTTTCCAGTTTTTTCCGTGCCGCTAATGCAACGAATATACAAGGCACTGGTTTGGGATTACACATCGTAAAAAGATATGTAGATCTGCTGGGTGGAAAAGTTAGTGTGGAGAGTGAGTTAAATAGAGGAACTACTGTTAACTTTACAATACCAGTTAAATAGGATAAAAAATGAAATCAGTTTTAGTTATAGATGACAATCAAGATATAAGAGAGAATACAGCAGAAATTCTTGAACTGGCAGGTTACAAAACATTTACTGCCGAAAATGGGAAAAGAGGAGTGGAAGTTGCTTTGAAAGAAAGGCCAGATGTAATTGTGTGTGATATTATGATGCCGGAACTGGATGGATATGGTGTGCTTCATTTATTGCGAAAAAATGAGCAGACAGAAAAAATTCCTTTTGTATTTCTTACTGCGAAAACCGAAAGAAGTGATTTCAGAAAAGGGATGGAGATGGGTGCAGACGATTATATCACCAAGCCATTTGAGGATATTGAATTGCTGAATGCCATTGAAATAAGATTGAAGAAGGCCGCAGTATTGGATACTAAATATGCCCCTTCTCAGGAGGGAATAAATGAATTTATTAAGGATGTAAAGAAATCAGGACTAATTAGTCAGTTGGCAGATCAATATGATGTTGAGAATTATACAAAAAAACAAACGCTTTATCAGGAAACAAAACGGCCACGGTTTCTTTATTATCTTGTAAATGGGAAAGTGAAAGGGTTTAAGACGCATGAAGATGGGAAAGAATATATCACGGATCTGTTTAGTGAAGGCGATTTTATAGGTTATCCGGCTTTAATTGAGGATAAAAATTATGATGATTCAGCAGTTGTGATGGAAGAGTCGGAAATTATGCAGATACCAAAAGAAGACTTTTTACAGATGATTTATAGTAATATGGATGTGGCTGCTAAGTTTATCAGAATTATTACACAAAATGTAAAAGAGAAGGAAGAAAGATTGCTAAGCCTAGCGTATAGTTCTCTTAGAAAAAGAGTGGCTAAAGCTTTGATTGATATCCAGGCAAAATTTAATGCGGAAGGCCCTGATAAGCCTCTGGCAATTTCTAGAGAAGATTTTGCACATTATGTAGGCACTGCCACTGAATCGCTGATAAGAACATTGAGCGATTTTAAGTCTGAAAAACTTATTACAATAAAAGAAGGTAAAATTTCAATTATAAATTCTGAAAAGCTGAATAACCTACTTTATTAGCAGATATCTTTTTTATTTCAGGATATTAATTAATGGTCGGCATCCCTTGTTAAATCAAAATCATCCGGTTTAGGATCAGTAATCTTGTTGGTAGATATTTCCCGGCCATGATTGTTTTGTTGTAGTAAAGACCAGTTGTCTGTCATTGTTGTTTCTAACCAGAGATTTCCTGATTTTCTAAAAACTTGTACAGCCAGTTTGAATTTGTCTTTAAACAATTTTTCAAGTTCACTAACCTTCATTCTCTCCTCAATCTCAATTATATCTTCTTTAATTCCTGTTTGAGTTTCGCCTAGTTTTCTGCTTCTTGAAATAATCTGACTGGCAGAAAAATCATTACGGGCAAAAGATTTATTATTAAAAAACTCAAGTTTTAGAAATGGAAAATTATCAGTAAAATCTTTTTGTATTTCACTGATAAAACGGTCAGGTGTAATTTTCAACTGCATAGTCATTAAATTAGTAAACATAAATACTGGCTTTTACCATGTTTTCGTTGGATTAGCTTCTTGGAATATGAATGATTAATTCGCCATGAACATATTTTGCTTGCGCCAGCATTGAGTCAGCATCATCCGGCAATTGAAAAGCTCTGGTCCAATCTGAGTAGTTATATTCACATCTGTCTATTTTATATTTCGTTTTAATTTTTTCTTTTAATGCAGAGATATTGATAATTGAATTTTCAATTTCGATCTGAAATGCTTCTCTAAATAATCCGGGTGCGGCAATAGTTATAATGTAGTGGGTATCCGTTTCACCAATGTTTGCTGACGGAATCGTATTTGAATCAATCTTTTCACTATCAGCAGATTCAGAAAAACAATCAGGAATAGTTTCTTGAATGGGTATGATTCTAGTGCAGGGAACTCTTGCATACATAATGCTACAATTTAGACCCGAAAGTAAAATTGTAAAATTTGCGGTTTAATGATGTTCCACAGTTGATTAAATGATTTCTGTCAGTATGATTATTCTCAGGCTAATTGATATTTAATTACTTATCATAGAACTCATCAAGGTCTCGCCTTTCTTTTTTGGTAGGCCGCCCAATTTTACTCGGCCTTTTGCCAGTGTGAAAGCTGGCAGCCTGGTATTGCAACCGTTGTATTTCTTCTTCAGGAGTAATATCAATATAGTTTTTAATGGCTTCTGAAGCCGCAACTCTTTTTTGTAACAGGCCTGTAACTTTTATCCGCCAGCGTTTTATTTCAGTCTTTACTTCATATTCATCTCCAATATTTACATTACGAGATGCTTTGGCTGCAGAGCCATCAAATTTCACTTTGCCTGAATCGCAGGCAACTGCAGCCATCGTTCTGGTTTTATATAAACGGATAGACCAGAGATATTTGTCGAGACGAAGTTTTTCTTTTGCTGGCATTGCTCAAAAATACAGAAGCAGGAAAAACTTTCCTGCTTCTGTAAAATATTTATGAAATTTTATTTTGCCAAAGGCGATTTTAATATTGTAAATGATTTGCCACGCCTTGCCAATGCTTTATTATTAGAAAAGGGAGTAATACTTAAAAAAATATCGTTGCTAATTATTTTCCCGGTTTTATCTGTAATCCCCCATGCTTGATCAAAAAAAATAAAAATGCCGTTGTCGCCGGGAGTTATATTTTTATATTGTGGTTTTATTATTGTTTTACCGGTTTTATCAATAATTCCCCATTTACCATCTACTTGTACTTTGGCATAGTCGCCTTTAAACGAATCACAACTATCATATTGAAAAGGAATTACCTGATTTCCTTTCATGTCAATGTAGCCCCATTTATTATTGCTTCGTACAGCAAGTTTTCCTTCATTTGAGAATTTTAAAAAATCAATTCCCTTTAATAGTTTAACGCTTTCTCCTTTTTTATTAATTAATTCGTAGATAGAATCCCTTTTTATAACGGCTACATCTTCCCAAAAAGGATATGCAGCTTTTGCTTTAATACTGAATACTTCTTTTAATTCTTTATTGATGTAATGGTAATCGTTGGGCGCATTTACGTTTACATCGTAACCCAAAGCAAATCCATCCCGGAAATCGTTTAGGTATTGATACTCATCAGCCCAATCATTCAAGGTGCCTTTTTTATCCATAAAGTAAAGAATACTGTCTTTTGTCACTAATGCCCAACCATCACCGAAACTACCGGCAGTTTCATACTCAAGAGGAAAAACAATTTCTCCTTTAGTATTTATATACCCATGCCTGGTCTTTCCATTTATATTTTTAGAAACCTTGGCGAGTCCTTCCGAAAAACCATTAAAGCCTGTAAAATCTGGATTGCCGATTTTATTACCGTTGATGTCAATAAAACCATACAAACTTGTTTTTTTTGATTTATAACCAGCAATATTTTCTGCGAAAGAATAAATTGCATCAACATCGTCAATCGTCTTTAATGTTTTTCCTGTTTGGTCAATAAGTACATATGGATAACTTGTATTAGTAACAACTGAATAGCCATCTTTAAATTGTTTGGTATCATTGCCAATACTATCCAATGTTCCAAAATCTTTTCCTGTTTTATTAATATAATGATATTTATTGTCAGTCATTTTTACCCACACACCGCCGTTATCATCAAAGCCAGAACTCGTATATACGTAAACTGGATTAAGGAACCATTTGCCCTTTTTATCAAGAAAGCCATATCGGTTAGTTTCGGGATCTTTTGCGATAGCCGCACCATTAACGAAAAAAGAAAGTGTTTCATATTTTAATGGAATTACTACTTCTCCTTTTTTATTAATATACCCATAAAGTGTTTTGTATTTAGTATCTGAATTAGAAATTCCGACTCTTGCAATTCCATCGTCATTAAAATCTTCCGCATAATCATATTTTGTGATAATAGCTTCATTGCCCTTTAAATCAAGGTAGCCAAATTTGTTACTGACTTTGCATCGTACCATGCCGGCATTGCAACCATAAAATGTAAATACTGATTTTGATTTTTCAAATAACCAATTACCTTTTAAATCAATAAAACCATATTTGCCGTCTTTTTCAGCTTTGGCAACTCGATCCTTACTATAAGTTGTTATGTTATAAAACTCGGCTGGCACTAACTCTTTTCCATTGATATCTAATACTCCATATTTACCATTTTTTGCTACCATAAAAAGGTTGCTATCGGCCGATATTGAGGAGTATTCGAAGGGGATGATTAGTTTGTTTTGCGTATTTAATACACCGTATACGGTTTTATTATCAACTTCTTTACCAGCCTTCACAGTATTTTTTTGATTGGAGTAAAGCCACAATGATGAATAGTCGTAAGGAATAACAAGCTTGCCAGTTTTATCAATTAAGCCAGACTTTCCGTTTGAACTAACAACGGCAAACCCATTCGTAAAGGAAGGCATTGTTTGACTAGATGTAAGCTTTAAATCAAGGGTAGCTGGTATTACTATTTTTTGATTTACATCCATATAGCCAAACTTGCCGTTGGATTCAAAGCCAAATAATCCGTTGCCGGAATATTCAATCCTTGTGTAATAAAGATCAGATTTGGCTACAAAGTTTTTATTGAACTGTGCAGAAATTGTAAATGGAATTAATAAGAATACTAATAGAAACCTCATGATTATGAATTTTTGGCAATGTACTGCAGTATCAGTTTTTAAGCATACCCACTAAAGGGTATTTAAAAGCCCCGCATACATTGTGAACGGGGCTTTTATCCAATTCAGATTAATTTTTATGCCTCCGCAAAAAACTTATGGAAATAAGGAATGGTCTCAATTCCTTTGTAATAATTGGCAATATTATATTTTTCATTCGGGCTATGCAGATTGTCATTATCCAAACCAAATCCCATAAAAACAATTTTTACACCCAATTCCTTTTCAAGAATAGTGCAGATAGGAATACTACCACCACCTCTTACTGGAATTGGTTCTTTGCCAAAAGTTTCTTTTACTGCTTTCGATGCTGCTTGATAACCCTTGCTATCAATAGGCGTTAGATAGGGTTCACCACCATGATGCAATTCTGCAGATACTTCTACGCTTGCAGGAGCAATGGATTTGAAATATTTTAATAAGATTGCTGTAATTTTTTCTGAAGATTGATTGGGAACTAATCTAGCAGAAATTTTTGCATAAGCTTTGGAGGGTAAAACAGTTTTTGCTCCTTCGCCGATATAGCCACCCCAGATGCCATTAACTTCCAACGTAGGGCGAATGCCCGTTCTTTCATATGTAGTAAATCCTTTTTCACCCCAAAGTTCATTTACACCAAGCTCCTCTTTATATTCTTTTTCGTCAAATGGAGCTTTGTTCAGTAATAATCTTTCGTCTGTACTAGCTTCTAAAACATCATCATAAAAACCTGGAATGGTAATATGATTATTTTCATCATGACAACTGGCAATCATTTTTGCAAGTATAGTAATTGGGTTAGCTACTGCTCCACCATAAGTGCCGCTGTGTAAATCTCGGTTAGGGCCAGTAACCTGAACCTGAATATAACTAAGTCCTCTCATGCCAATATCTAATGAAGGAGTTTCCATACTTAATAAGGAACTGTCACTAATTAGAATAACATCACATTTTAGCATTTCCTTGTTTTCTGCTACAAACTTTCCGAGATTGGGTGAACCAACTTCTTCTTCACCTTCAATAAGAAATTTTACATTGGTCATCAATGTGTTCGTTTGCGACATTATTTCCATCGCCTTTACATGCATATAGAATTGGCCCTTATCATCAGCCGAACCTCTTGCAAATACTTTTCCATCTTTTATAACCGGGTCAAAAGGACCGCTGTGCCAGAGTTCTAATGGCTCCGCTGGTTGCACATCATAGTGCCCATATATAAGAACGGTTGGTTTCGAAGGGTCAATAATCTTTTCGCCATATACAACCGGATGACCGGGTGTTGGTATGACTTCTGCTTTCTCACATCCAGCAGCTAATAAACTTTTCTTAACTGCTTCAGCACATTTCAACATATCAGATTTATGTTCACTTTTAGCACTAACTGATGGAATTCGGAGTAGGTCAAGCATTTCTTCTAAAAAACGGACTTTATTCTTTTCCTGATAATCTTTCCAAACTTGGGACATATTTATTTAATTTAAGGATAACGAAGATAAGAGAAATGACAGGAGTTGTTGTGATGGATAATTCACCATCAATTTGCTTTCTTTTTTTTATTATGTTTTGTTGTATACTCGTTGTCGTTATCTTTTAGTTGCGATGTAACTGCTTTGCTCACCAGTTTTGCTCCAAATCGGTCTTTAATATCATCAACAGCTTTGTAGAGATTCAATTTTTCAATATTTTTTTCAAACAGACTCATCTGCATAGTAATAGGTATGAATTGGCTGGAAACGGACACCCAGCAAACGAACTGGTCTTTTCTTTTGATATGATTTATTAAAGAGGTCTTTTACTTTGGCAATTAACACATCATCTAATGCGGTGTAATCTACAGTCTCTTGTCTTGATGTTGTTTCAAAATCTGAATAACGGATTTTAACGGTGATACATCCGGTTAGTTTTTCATCTTCTCTTAATGAATAAGCTGTTTTCTCTGTAAGTCGAACCAATTCCTTATGTAAGAAATCAACGTCAGTATAATCGGTGTCAAACGTATTTTCATGGCTCATACTTTTTTGTTCCCAATCAGTTGCAATTTCAGTGCTGCCGATGCCTTGCGATTTATTCCACAGCGATTCGCCCCATTTACCGGCTATTTTCTCTAAATGTTCTTTGGGAGTTTTAGCAATGTCTTCAATAGTATAAATGCCGAAGCTTTTTAGATGTTGTTCTGTTTGTTTGCCAACACCATTTATTTTTTCAATTCCCATTGGCCAGAGAAAATCTTTTTCTTTTCCATGCGGTATTTCTAAAAAGCCATTTGGCTTAGCTTCGTTCGTTGCCATTTTACTGATGAATCTTGCAGAAGATAATCCGCAAGAAATAGGGAGACCGGTTTCGCTACGAATAGTTTCTCTTAGTTCTTTTGCATATTGACTTACTCCAAAAAATTTATCCATTCCACTCAAATCAATATAGAACTCATCGATAGATGCTTTTTCAAATAAAGGAACTTTTGATGCGATGATTTCCGTTACCCATCTTGAATATTTGCTATACTGATCTCTGCTGGAATTAGTAATAATTGCTTGTGGGCAAAGTTGCATTGCCTTTTTCATCGGCATAGCAGAATGAATGCCAAATTTCCTTGCCTCATAACTACAAGCTGCTACCACACCTCTTTCATAACCACCAACCAAAACAGGTTTGCCTTTCAGCGAGGGATTATTGATGATCTCCACTGAAACAAAAAAGGAGTCGAGGTCGAAATGGGCAATATGTCGTAATTTGTTTTCTGACACTGAATAACAAAGTTACTTTTTTACACTATGAATTTAGACTGGTTAAAAACAGGCATTGGGCCATTGAAAGATCTGTTGAGTTTTCTTAATAAGGAAGGCAAGACAAATGATATTTTGAAAAAACAGGTCATCCGAGAATTACGGAACAACCTGAATATTTTTCATAATGCTTTTTTAAATGAAGTTTCAGCAGATGTGATGATTGATATGCTTTCTAACGAGGCTATAAAGAAAGCAATGGGGGAGAATTTCAAATTCAAAAAATTAAAACCCGGCAGCATTGAGCCTTATCATATTCACAACGACCGGAATAAAAAATACATTGGCTGGGATGCAGAAAAATTAACTGACAAAATTGACGAGAAGATTGAAGAGCTAAAGAATATTAAAAAAATGAATAAGGATTCTGTTGTGAAAGTGAAAAATAATATTTCATTAATGCTCAGTAATCTTTATTATCGAATGAAATTATTGGCTGATTTTATTAAAGGACCGAAATGATTTTAGGTAAGATAAACGTCTAGAAGTCCGTCTGGCAATTCTACAGTTACTTCTTTCTTTTTATGGTCAACTTTTTTTAGCGTTTCTTCATGTAGTGGGATCAACACTTCCTTGCCTTCTATTTCCAATCTGCAAAGCAATTGATGTGGCTGTTCTATCAGTTCCAGAATTTCGCCCAGTGATTCAGTATTATGAATGATGATATAACCAAGCATACTTGCTGGCGCATTTTTAGCAGCAAATTTTTTAAAGTCTGTTTCTGTTAGCCAAACCTTTTTTGCAGAAAGTTTTATTGCAGCTTCTCTTGAGTCAATATTTTCAAGTTTGATGTAAACTTCGTCTTCTGCTTTAATTTTTGTGCTTTCGATGAAGTAGGGAAGGAATGAACCTTTTTTTTCTTCGATGAAAATGGCCTGCAAATCTTTGAGCGAAGTTTTCTTTCCTAATTCATGTTTAAGTAAGAGTTCACCTTTTAATCCATGCACTGCAACTAACTTTCCTATGTTGAAATAATTGATCACTGATTGTTCTGATTAGATTGATTGAAATGATTAGTAGCCAGCAGTTGTGAGTTTTCAAAATGCTGAGTAGAATTATCGAATTCCCGATAAATATCGGGATGCTGCAAATTGCCGAATAGAATTGATGCAGCACAAGAGTGCGACGCAACAGAAGATGATAGTAGTAATGAAGCTGGGTTCATAATAAGTATTAAGTAATGAAATTAATGAGTAAATCCGTTTTATCATTTTTATCAGCGATAAAAAAATCCCGTCTCGCCTAAGGTGAAACGGGATTACGAACTTTCAGGATGTGGATTGCCTACCAACGGTAGGTTAATTTATCCTTCAGTACCTGCATCATCAGCAGCTTCTTGTCTTGGTTCAGGTCTGCGACCTGGCATCGGACGTCTTGCTCTTTTGTTGCGGTAAGCATCTTCCTGGCGTCTTTTGATCTGTTGTTCATGTTCGAGACTCAAGCGGTAAACTTCTCCATTGCTGCTGCATCATCAAAAAGGCCTAAGCTCACACCACGGAGCAAATGCTTAAGATACAATACACCCTTGAAGCTAAGAATGCGGCGAACGGTGTCAGTTGGTGTAGCACCTTTGTTCAACCACTCCAATGCTTTTTGACGATCAAGCTGAATAGTAGCAGGAACAGTCAAAGGATTGTAAGTACCTAATTTTTGAATGAATTTGCCATCACGGGGAGCCCGGGAGTCGGCGATTACGATGAAATAAAAGGGTCTTTTTTTCGACCCGTGTCTTTGTAGACGGATTTTTGCTGACATAAATAGAAATTTAACAGCGTTAACAATAATTGTTTAGTCCGGTTGAAACCGGGGAGCAAATATAAGGTTGAAAAGGGAGAATGCAAAACCTCATCCCGACCTTCTCCTAAAGGAGAAGGCCATCTATGCACAGCCCTCACTTATTTGAAATGTATAAAGGAAAAATTGTTTATTAGAAATAACCAGCAGATTTTATGGCTGTATTGGGTCTCCTTTTAGGGGAGATTGGGTTTATCTCTTCATTCCCGGCATCATCTTACCTAATGCACCCATTTTGTTCATATTCTTCATCATGCCTTTCATTTGCTCAAATTGTTTGATAAAGGCATTTAATTCGTTCAGATCTTTTCCGGCTCCGGCGGCAATTCTCTTTTTGCGGCTTGGATCAATCAGGTCAGGGTCAGCTCTTTCTGCTGGTGTCATAGAGTTGATCATGGCTTCTATTCCTTTGAAAGAATCGTCGTTGATATCAACATCCTTTAATTTGTTGCCCATTCCCGGTATCATACCGAGCATATCTTTCATGTTGCCCATTTTCTTAATGGCTTCCAATTGGGTTTTAAAATCGGCAAAGTCAAATTTATTCTTACGAATTTTTGATTCCAGTTTTTTTGCAGCTACTTCATCAAATTGCTCCTGGGCTTTTTCTACCAAACTGGTAATATCGCCCATACCGAGAATTCGCTGCGCCATTCTTTCGGGATAGAACACATCGAGTGTATCCATTTTTTCACCGGCACTGGTAAATTTGATGGGTTTTTGAACGGTGTATTTGATCGAAATGGCAGCACCACCTCTTGTATCACCATCCAGTTTGGTAAGCACAACACCAGTAAAATCTAATCTTTCGTTGAATGCTTTAGCAGTATTCACAGCATCCTGACCGGTCATGCTATCCACTACAAATAATATTTCTTGTGGATTGACAGCATTTTTAATATCTGCTACTTCTGTCATCATTACTTCATCCACAGCCAAACGGCCGGCGGTATCAATGATGAGTACATTCTTATTTTTACTTCTTGCTTCTTTTACTGCATTCTTTGCAATGTCAACAGCGTTTTTATTTTCCAGTTCAATATGGACATCAACGCCAATCTGCTCACCTAAAACTCTCAATTGTTCCATTGCTGCCGGCCGATAAATATCAGCTGCAACAAGCATAGGAGAGAGGCCTTTTTTTGTTTTGAGGAAGTTGGCTAATTTGCCACTGAAAGTTGTTTTACCCGAACCTTGCAAACCTGCAATCAAAATGATAGCAGGATTACCTTTTGCATTAAAAGTGGCTTCCTGCCCACCCATCAACTCTGTTAACTCATCTTGTACAATTTTGGTCATCAACTGACCTGGAGAGATCGCATTGATTACCTTTTCACCCATTGCCTGATCCTTTACTTTATCTGTAAATTCTTTGGCAATTTTATAATTCACATCCGCATCTACCAATGCACGGCGGATTTCTTTTACTGTTGTTGCAATATTCAGCTCTGTAATTCTTGCCTGACCTTTCAGATTTTTAAAGGCGCCTTCTAATTTTTCCTGTAGACTATTAAACATGTTTCACTTAGTTTTTCTTATCACACTAAAAAGAAAAAGTGAACATCAAATGTTCACTTTTTAAAGAATTGCAAAGATACAACTTCACTAAAGAACAGTTTCGTTGTATAAATAAAAATGTAAAAGTTTATGTCAGCTTTTTCTTTTTTAGTTATTGTAATTAACTGCCAAGGTAAGTTCTTAGCATCGAGCAACGATTAGAAGCCTTTAATTTGGTAATTGCTTTGTCTTTAATTTGCCTTACTCTTTCTCTCGTTAAGCTGAATCTTTCTCCAATATCTTCCAAACTCATTGGATGATCTACACCTATGCCAAAGAAAAAGCAGATTACCTCTTTTTGACGCTCAGTCAGCGTTTTAAGGCTTCTATCTATTTCAGTTTTTAAAGACTCATTGTGTACAAGTAAACCATCTGTTTTATCCGCATTAGCATTCTCTACTACATCAATCAAGGTACTTTCTTCACCATCAGATAATGGTGAATCCATACTTACATGGCGGGAATTGATAGCAAGAGTAGCTTTTACCTCGTCCAGATCCATATCCAAAACTTCAGCTAATTCTTCAGCTGTAGGCTCCCTTTCAAATTGTTGTTCTAACAGTGAAAAGGCTTTTTGAATCCGATTGGTTAATCCAACCTTATTTAATGGTAAACGAACAATTCTCGATTGTTCAGCTAATGATTGTAAAATGCTTTGCCTGATCCACCAAACAGCATAGGAAATAAACTTAAAGCCTCTTGTTTCATCAAACCGCTGTGCAGCTTTGATAAGCCCAAGGTTTCCTTCATTTATAAGATCTGGAAGCGAAAGACCTTGATTTTGGTACTGTTTAGCAACAGATACTACAAAACGAAGATTGGCTTTCGTCAATCTGTCTAAAGATTTCTGGCATCCTTGCTTAATAAGAGTGGCTAACTTAACCTCTTCTTCGGGGGTAATGAGTTCGACTTTGCCGATCTCCTGAAGGTACTTTTCTAAACTTTGGGATTCACGATTCGTAATCGACTTCGTGATTTTGAGTTGTCTCATACTCATAGGAATGGTTTTTAGGTGGTGTATTTAAAGGGTTAAGCTTTCTAATTTTAGCTACTTACGACTCAAAAAATACCCAATTTGATATTGATGGTTTTTCAGAACTTATTGAACTTCAAAGCAATTTACCTAAATTGCCCATTGAGACCAAATAAATTTTGACATCCTCTTAACGGTTTTTATGATGATTTATTTCAGGGAAAACGGGTAGGTTTGAAATAAGGGGAAAAATAAAGCAAAAAATAAGTTGCGGCAATGATTTATTTTCTATTATTGCAGCCAACGTAATGATTTTTAGAGAGAAAGTAGAATGAGCAAACAATTATACACCTTAGAGTATCCCGTCCGCTGTTCGCCAACCATCCTTTATGATTTTCTGGCAACCCCTGCTGGTCTTGGAGAATGGTTCGCTGATAAAGTGGATGAAAAAGAGAATATCTTCTATTTCGGATGGAGTGGATCTTTTGAAAATGCAGAAGTAATGGAAAAGGAACAGGATAAATTTATCCGGTTTCATTGGGTTACTGCACCAAAAGGTGAATACTTTGAGTTCCGGATTGACAAATCAGAGATAACGAATCAGACAATTTTGATTATTACTGATTTTGCTGAGAAAAAAGAAATCAAGGATCAAAGTAATCTTTGGGATTTTCAGGTAAAAGAACTCATCCATCGCCTTGGAGCTTAGTCAGTAAGCATTTTAATTATTTTTTTGAAACTAGTTAGTAGCGTTTTCTCTACTATATTGAATTCCTGTAAAGGGACTTTGATTGCTATTTTGCAAAATGAATTGCCTGAGACAATTTTTTCATACTCCGGTTCAGTCAAATTTTCAATCAGCTTATAATTGGCTTCTTCGAAATGGTGTTCCCATTGGTCTTCGTTAATGCAGCAATAGAAGCCACTTTCTTTCAGCAATGAATAGGCTGTTATAATCTTTTTATCATATAGGGTTTTGTAATTACCAGCAAGGTGAATGGTAATGCTAAAGAAATGTCCCCACCAGAACATAGTTCTGACAGCAAGTATTTCTGAGTGATTAAAAATTTTCGGAAAGTCAAGAATTCTATAAGGCAGTCCATTGTAATATTCTCCTTTTGATATTTTGGGTGAGGATTGAAACAATTCTACAGGAAATTGTCCATGATATTGTGTAAGCCATTCTTTTTGCTTTATCTGAAGATCAGAAAAGAAATAGTCAATCTTTTTGAGAATTGCATTCTTTGTTAAAATCCAATCTGCATTTGTAATCAATTCCATCTCCTTTTGTGAAAGCCTTATTTTTGCGTCGTTCATATCAAAAAGATTTGCTTCATTATTAGACATTAAAGATAGGTGTTCAAAAAGCTTGATAAATTAATAATAAAGGCCTTTATAAGTCCTTTTGCAGCTACATTTTTTATTGTATTGCTGGTGCTTATCATGCAATTCTTTTGGTTATACATTGATGACTTTGTTGGTAAAGGAATTGCAACGGGTGTTATTTTTGAATTCATACTTTATCAGAGTGCAGTTTTAGTTCCGTTGGCATTGCCACTTTCCGTTCTTTTGTCTTCGTTGATGACGTTTGGCAATCTTGGAGAAAGTTTTGAATTGGTAGCTATCAAATCTGCCGGCATTTCCCTGTTGCGGTTTATGCGTCCACTATTCATTGTAACTGCTATTATTTCCATATTAGCATTTCTATTTGCTAATTATGTAATTCCTGTTGCCAATTTAAAAGCAAGGACTTTGCTTGGCGATATTGTCTATGCTAAACCGGCTTTTGATTTGAAAGAAGGAGTTTTTTATGATAAGATTCCAAATTTTGCAATTAAAATTGGTAAAAAGGAAGCTAATGACAGTGTAGTAAGAAATGTAATTATTTATGAGCAGGGCGGTACACTACAGGATAACTTCATTATTGCCAAAAGCGGCATCATGCGGGTATCTGAAAACAAACGGTTCCTTGAATTTAATTTAAAAGATGGATGGAGGTATCAGGAAAAGGGTAATGCATCCGGCGGAAATACTAATACCGAGTTTTATAGGATCAGTTTTAAAGAATTTAAAAAGCAGTTTGATCTTAGCACATTGGGTTTTAATAATCGTACAGCTGATAGTCTGAATAAGAATAATGAGAAGATGTTCAGTATGCGACAGCTAAGAGTTGCTCTTGATTCGCTGGAGAAAGAATATGCTACTGTTAAGCTGCGATCGGGTCAGGACATATTTAGCCAATTTAATTTTGCAAAATTGCCCGATTCAATCCTTTCAAAATTAAACATTGCAAAAAAAGAACAAGATACTTCTGTTGTTAGCATGAGTGCTATTATTCCTGATTCAGCCAAAAAAAATATTGACCAAAATATTCTGGCGACTTCAAATTCGCTAAAATCAACTGCACAAGCAATGGATGAAAACCTGAAAGGGAAAGAGCGGACTATTAGGAATTACAAAATTGAATGGCATAGAAAAATTGTCTTATCAATTGCCTGCTTAGTACTGTTTCTCATAGGAGCTCCATTGGGAGCTATTATCCGAAAAGGCGGGCTGGGAACACCGCTGATATTTGCTATTCTTTTTTTTATGTTATTTTATTTTTCAAGTACCATAGGCGAAAAATTTGCTAAGGAGAATACGATGACACCATTTACTGGCATGTGGCTCGCTACTTTTGTTTTGGTACCAGTGGGAGTTTTTCTTACCTGGAAAGCCATGCGGGATTCGCAACTCTTTAATAAAGAGTATTACAGAAAAGTTGGAGGATTCTTCAGACGAATTACTGGCAGAAAAGTTCAATCAAAGTTTTAGTTATATAGCTAACATTGTTATTTTTTCTTTAGCAACTCATAATCATTCACCTTTTTTATTCAGTATATTCGGAATTCAAAAAACTAACTACTATGAAATTTATATTATTCATTGCAAGTGCATTTGTGTTATTCAGTTGTAATAATGATGCAACTAAAGATTCAAAACCAGACGGAACTACGGAGAAAGTAGTTTCAAGTGCTGATTTTATGAAGCCGCAGAAAATCAGTATGCAGGAGTTGCCCGAAGAAATTACTGTCTTTGGAACTTTTAACGAAGCCTGGAAATGGGTTGATAGCATGGGCGAAAATGTTTTTCTTTTATCGCATGAGGTAAAAAATGATAGTCCGGGAGATGAATTTAGTGATGAACCTGAATCTGGATTTGTACATACGGCGCATTACTTAAAGAAAGATGACAAGTACAGGTCAATAAGAACCTCTACGGATGATGAAAAAGCCTGTTCATTCGATTTACTTTGTGATTTTATACCCAGCTCTACTACTATTACAGATTTGGATAATAACGGGTATGCCGAAATAAAGTATCAATTCACTAAAGCTTGTCGCAGCGATGTTTCTCCGGCTTCCATGACTTTGGTATTAAGAGAAAATGGAAAAAATCATATACTAATGGGAACAAGATGGGTGGCTTATGCTGATGACATGGCTTTTAACATCACAGAAGAAAATGCGAGTCTTGAAGGAACTCGAAAACTTGCGGATGAAATGGCAGAGTTAGAAAGAACGATGGGGAAATATAATAGCGAATATCAATTTTCAAATGCGCCACCTGCATTTTTAGCCTTTGCCCGAAAAGAGTGGATAAAATATGCCGAGGAAAAAATGGGAGATTAATCATTGAGTACAGCAAAGCAAAACCTCAGCGTTCAAAGATGGGTGGCTGCAATTTCTGTTTTGCTGCTGGTCGTAAAATTTATTGCATATTACTCAACACATTCAGTTGCTATACTTACGGATGCATTAGAAAGTATTGTAAATGTAGCTGCAGGATTTATTGGTTTGTATAGTTTGTTTATTGCAGCAAAACCCCGGGATCAGGATCATCCATACGGACATGGAAAAGCGGAATTCCTTTCTGCTGCAATAGAAGGTACTTTAATAGGTACAGCCGGTTTAATTATTATTTACAAAGCCATTCAAAATTTAATTAATCCTGTTGAGCTACATAAAATAGACTATGGAATATGGTTGGTTGCCGGAACAGCTTGTGCAAATTTTATAGTTGGTTATTTTTGTCTTCGTACTGGAAATAAGAATAACTCGCTGGCATTAATAGCCAGTGGCAAACATTTGCAAACGGATACATGGTCCACGGTTGGAATTATTATCGGCCTCGTTTTATTATATTTTACAGGGTATAAATGGATAGATAGCACCATTGCCATTTTATTTGCGTTGTATATTATCTACACTGGGTATAAAATTTTGCGTACTTCTATTGCAGGCATCATGGATGAAGCGGATGTAAAGCTGTTATCTCGAATGGTAGAAGTATTGAATACTAATCGAAGAGAAAATTGGGTGGATTTGCATAATCTTCGTGTAATAAAATATGGAAGTGTGTTGCATGTAGATGCTCATCTTACAGTTCCCTGGTTTTTAAATGTACATGAGGCACATAAAGAAATAGATGCATTGGGAATATTAATCAGGAAAGAGTTTGGAGAAACGCTGGAGCTATTCGTTCATTCCGATGGATGTCTGCCATTTCAATGTAAGATTTGTAATAAAGCGGATTGTCCGGAAAGAAAGAATAATTTTGAACAACGAATTGGCTGGACATTAGAAAATATTTCACAGAATAAAAAACATGAATTGAAATGAGTACAAAGACAGTAACTACATGGAAAACCGCACATGAATTTGAAAGTCAACTCGGACAGAATAGTATTCAATTAGATGGAAGCCAAACAAATGGTTTTGGTCCAAAGGCTTTATTATTATCCGGGCTTGCGGCCTGTTCTGGTATAGATGTCGTTGATATACTTGAGAAAATGAGAGTTGAGTTTTCTGATTTTGTTATTGATGCTGAAGCTGAACAGGTAGACGAGCATCCAAAAGTTTTTAAGGATATTTTAGTTACTTATAGAATTAAAACTGATGTAGCGAATGAGGATAAGGTGAAAAAAGCTATTAACTTGTCGTTAGAAAAATATTGTGGTGTTGCAGCTATGCTGAGAAAAAACTCGGCAATCAATTATGAATTGGTTATTGAAAATAGTTAAGAAACGTACACTTTAAGATATTGCTATTCAATGTTTATAGGTAATCTTTAGCCAATCTGTTGATATGATAATCTTTAAAGCCTATTTTTGTAATAAATAAAAATACTAGCTATGGCACTACGTCTTGGGGATGCAGCTCCCAACTTTAAAGCAAAAACATCTGTTGGAGAAATTGATTTTTATGAATACTTGGGCGATAGCTGGGGTGTTTTATTTTCGCATCCTGCGGATTATACACCTGTATGTACTACTGAATTGGGCAGAACTGCCTTGCTGAGTGAAGAGTTTGCGAAGCGTAATGTAAAAGTGCTGGCATTAAGTGTTGACCCACTTGATAAGCATAAAGGTTGGATCAGTGATATAAACGAAACGCAAAACTGTAATGTTGATTTTCCAATTATTGCAGACGAAGATAGGAATGTGGCAACATTGTATGATATGATTCATCCAAATGCATCTGCTACAGCAACAGTACGTTCCTTATTTATAATTGGCCCAGATAAGACTGTAAAATTATTTATCACTTATCCTGCTTCTACTGGAAGAAATTTCTTTGAAGTGCTTCGGGTAATTGATTCACTACAATTGACAGCGAATTACAGTGTAGCAACACCAGCTAACTGGAATGCAGGAGAAGATGTAATTGTTGTACCTTCTATTTCTACTGAAGATGCTATTAAAAAGTTTCCTAAAGGAGTAAAAGAGGTAAAACCTTATTTGCGGTATACACCTCAGCCGAATATTGACTAAGGCAACTATATAGTAATGGAAATCTTTCTTCAACTGAAGGAACTCTATTTGCTTGCAATCAATTTGCCAACAAAAAAGTCTCAGATGTATATTTGCTTCAATTAAAAAGTAGGCAATTATCATGGCAAAGCATCCCGAAACAAATGCGGTAAGAATTCAAACGAAGAAGACCGGTGAGAAAGAACATTCAACTCCATTATTTCTTACCAGCAGTTTTACATACGATTCAGCAGAAGATATGGCGGCGGCTTTTCGGATGATACGCTGGACGTAAATATCTATTCCCGTTTTTCTAATCCTTCAGTTGATGAATTTATAGAAAAAATAGCTTCTTTAGAAGGAGCCGAAGATGGTATTGCTACAGCTACAGGAATGGCAGCTATCTATTCCACATTCATGACTTTCTTAAATCAAGGCGATCATATTATTTCGGCGTCGGCAGTATTTGGTTCCACACATACTATTCTTACAAAGTATTTGCCCAAGTGGGGAATTGAGTCTTCTTACTTTGATATGAATAAGCCGGAAAGTATTGAAGCATTAATAAAGCCAAATACAAAAATGCTGTATGTGGAAACGCCAAGCAATCCGGGGTTGGATATTATTGATATTGAATTTGTATCCGCATTATGCAAGAAAAACAATATACTTTTTGTTGTTGATAATTGCTTTGCCACTCCGGCAGTGCAGCAACCGATTAAATTTGGTGCCGACCTTGTTGTTCATTCCGCTACAAAATTTATTGACGGACAGGGAAGAGTGTTAGGGGGCGTAGTAGTTGGTAAAAAAGAATTGATACAGCCGCTATATCTTTTTGTTCGCAATACCGGACCATCCATGAGTCCTTTTAATGCATGGGTATTATCAAAAAGCCTGGAAACATTATTTATAAGAATGGAAAGGCATGCGGCCAGTGCAATGCAGATTGCTAAAGCACTAGATGGTCATGCAAAATTGAGTTCCGTTAAATATCCATTTCTGGAATCACATCCACAATATGATATTGCTAAAAAACAAATGAGTAATGGCGGCGGTATTGTAACGTTTGAATTAAAAGGCGGCATAGAAGCAGGAAGAAATTTTTTGAATAGTTTACAGATGATTTCTTTGACGAACAATTTAGGTGACAGCCGCACTATTGCTTCGCATCCGGCATCAACTACACATTCTAAATTATCATTGGAAGAAAGAGCAGCCGTAGGCATCACAGATGGTTTGATTCGTATTTCTATTGGATTGGAAAATGCAGAAGATATATTGGAGGATATTTTGCAGGCGTTGGGAGAGTGAAGAGGAATTTAAAAATCAATTTCAGGAAGACACATTTGTATGAAATGTCTTTGTATCAAAGGGTTTCATTTATTGTTACAAGTTTCTTTTCTGCGTGGAAATTTAGGCGCATAGTATTTGTCTCGAACCAACCATGCCAACCGTCAATCCATGAGGATGTAAAATATTTTTTCAAGTTATATGGGTCTTGCCTAAAATCTAACAGTTGTATATATAACCGGTGTCACCGGAAGAACGATAAAAAGCTAAGTTGCTTGTCTTTAAATTTGAGCTGTTCTTGTTGTAAAGGGCAAACTTATTGTGTTGTTTTAATTGTTCTTTATGTTGGTTTTTGATTTTCTTTAATTCTTTCGAGTCCATTTTCTTTATGAGTCTTAATTGTATTTCGAAATGTTTGGTCTCTAAACTTAAGAAGGGAATTGCAATATTGATTTTGAATTTCTATCAAGGCTGAATTTACAAGACTACTATCAGGTTTAAAAAAAATGACATCATTGTACTGTTCAGAACGACCAAGTATTTTTTTAGCATAGCTAGCTGGAAATACAACAGCTTTACTACTGTCAAATTTTAAAATGTAAACATTTTCTTTTTCTGAGCTGTCAACAGCTTTCAAAGAAACTCCATGGTCAACATTAGATTTATCCTCAGCCTGCTGGCCGAAAGCAAAGAGTTTAAAAAGTAAAATAAATATGAGTATGGGGGTCTTCATGAATTAAGAGTAGAAAGTAAATTTATATAATAAGCCCAAATATTCAAAGCTGAGAACTTATTTACACTAAAGTCCACCTTTAGGGGACAGGGGTTTCTTCCTCTTCCTCAATTGCTGCAATGTTGCCCGCATATCTTTAGGGAGTTCCGCTTCCAGTTCAATTGCTTTTCCGTCAATGCCTTTAAAGCCTAGTTGAAAAGAATGTAATGCCAATCGTCCAAGAATAGGCCGTTCTTCTAATTCATCTTTTGAAAGGTTGTATTTTTTCTTTAGGCTGGAAATTAAAACCGGTTTGCCATCACCATATACCTCATCACAAACGATTGGGTGTCCGTATTCTTTCATGTGAACTCTTATCTGATGTGTTCTGCCAGTATGTATATGAAATTGCACCAAAGAATAAATACCAAAATCTTCCAGCACTTCAAAATCAGTTAAGGATTCTTTACCGTTGCGATGAATGATCATCGTTCCATTTTTTGCCGGATGTTCTGCAATAGGAGAATCCATAGAACCTTTTTCTTCGGGTAATGAACCGATTACCAAACCTTGGTATATTTTCTTTGTTTGTCTTTCTTCAAATTGAAGAGAAAGATGTTTGTGCGTAGTTAAATTTTTTGCAAAGACGATTAAGCCGCTGGTGTCTTTATCTAAACGATGGACAGTATAGATGTCTTTATACTTTTCAATTAATAATGATTTCAACGAAACATCTTTTCCCATTCTGTCGGGAATAGAGAGTAAACCGGAAGGCTTATTTAAGGCTATCCAATTCTCATTTTCAGCGATTATAAAATCCTTTAATGACATTTTTTATTATAAAGTTTGTAAAGCCCCTTTAGGGGTTTGGGGTTTATTTCCCTCTCTTAAAATGTTTGAGATCTCTCACTTCTTTCTCTTTTAAGAAACGCCATTTACCTCTTTCAATATTCTTTTTAGTAAGCCCGGCAAATATTACTCGGTCAAGGTTTTTAACATCATAACCCAATGATTCAAAAATCCGTCGAACAATTCTGTTTTTTCCACTATGAATTTCAAGGCCGATCTGCGTTTTATCTTTTATATCTGCAAAAGCTAATGCATCTACGTTTATGGGTCCATCTTCCAACACTATACCTTTCAAGATTTTATCAAAATCGTTTTTGGTTAATTGTTTATCCAGCGTAACATGATAAACCTTTTTATTTCATTACTTGGGTGAGTTAGTTTCTGCGCCAATTCGCCATCATTAGTAAAAAGCAAAACGCCGGAAGTATTTCTATCCAATCTGCCGACAGGATATACTCTTTCAGTGGTGGCCCGGCTGATAAGATCAAGTACGGTTTTTCTGCCTTTCGGATCTTCAGTAGTTGTTATATAATCTTTGGGTTTATTTAATAAAATGTAAACCAGATTTTTTGCAAGAAAAATTTTCTTGCCATTTACATTTATTTCATCAGTGCTGTCCACTTTAAAACCGGGTTCAGCAATAGTTTTACCATTTACTTTAACCACTCCCTGTTTTACGAGTTCAGCGGCTTCTCGTCGACCACAAATACCAGCATGTGCTATAAACTTATTCAGCGGCATCTTGTCATCTGATTCAGGTCTTAAATGTTCAGGGGCTTTTTCAATTGGGGTGTCATCAGGCTTTCTTCCTCTATATCCGGGCTTTAAAGCTCTTTCTTCTTCTTTCTTCTTTTCAAAGAAAGCTTGCTTTTCTTTGTTGTACTTTCTTTTTTCCTGTTTGAATTGTTCCTTTACGGCAGCATTACTTTTCTTAGGTACAAACTTGCTGAAATTATCCGTTCCTTTTTTCTTCATGTGGAGTGTTTTGCTGTTTTACAACAGTAGTGAGCGACAAAGATAGGTATTCAGGTTTCAATGTAAAAGGAAAAGCCTCCCGGTAAAGGAGGCTTTGGATATATGCTAGAGTAATTGAATTAGATTGTATCGTTGTTCTTTACAGGCTTTTTTCTGTCGCCACCTCTGTTACCAGGTTGTCTATGTTGCGACTCTTTCATTTTTTTCAACTGGTATTCTGTGAGAACCGACTTCATACTTTCTTGCTGTGCTTTCATTAATTCTTTCATCTGTGTTCTCTTTTGTTCTTCAGACATTTTGCTATCTTCTTTAATAGCCTTCATTTTTTGTTGAGTAGCTTCTCTGTTCTTTTTTAGCTGGGCAGATTGTGCATCAGTTAAACCAAGTTGAGTTTTCATTTTCTCTCCTCTTTCTTTCGTTCTTGCCTCAAATTTTTTCTTTCCTTCAACTTTATTTTTTTCTATTTGTGCTTTTTGATCAGCAGTAAGAAAGCTTTGCATTTTAGCTTTATTCTCTTTTTGAATAGCAGCCATTTTTTCTTTTTGCTCTTTCACAGTGATGTTCTCATTTTTTTTCAGGTCTTCCATTTGTTTGCGGAAACTTTCTCTTTGTGTTTTGAACTGTGCTTTCTGATCTTCTGTCAGATTAAGTTTTTGCATATCCATACGAGAGCCTTTATTTCTGTCCATCTTATGGCGCATTTCAGGCTTGTCTGTTTTTCTTTCAGGAATTTGTTGTGCATTTACTGCAAGAGCCATTGATACTACAAGGGCGGATAGGATTATTTTTTTCATGTGTTTATGTTTTTTGTTTGGACGCTGCTGGGTTCAAGAACCTTTCGGCAGTAATTGTTAAAATAAAATTATCGGTATACAGACCTTGCTTTATTTCACAGGTTTAATCAAACTAAGAAAAATTTCGTAGAAAGGTCAATTAGCTGATTTCTTTATTGGCAAGCTGGCCACAGGCAGCATCAATATCCTTACCCCTGCTTCGTCTTAATCGAGCATTTACCCGGTGCTTTCCAAGGTATTCCATGAAAGCTTCCACTTTCGCTTCTTCAGGCTTTTGGAAACGGGCAAAATCAATAGGATTGTATTCAATAATATTAACAAGATCGGCAGGCACCTGTCTATAGATTTTTATCAGTTCATCAGCATCATCAGGGCTGTCGTTAAAATCTTTGAAAAGAATATATTCAAATGTTACCTGTGTGCCGGTTTGTTTATAAAAATAATTCAACGCATCAATCAATGATTTAATGTTGTTGGTATCATTGATAGGCATTATTTCATGCCTTTTTTTATCTGTAGCAGCATGTAATGAAAGTGCTAATTTGAATTTTACTTTGTCATCACCTAATTGCCTGATTCCTTTTGCAACACCAGCAGTGGAAACAGTAATTCTTTTTGGACTCATCGCCATGCCATCTGGTGATGTAATGCGTTCAATAGACTTCAACACATTTTTATAATTAAGCAATGGTTCTCCCATTCCCATAAAAACAATATTGCTTAATTTCTTCCCTTTTGTTTTTTCTGATTGCTGATTGATCAATGCTACCTGATCATAGATTTCATCAAACTCAAGATTTCTTTTTCTGTCTATATAACCTGTCGCACAAAACTTGCAACTGAGTGAACATCCTATTTGAGAAGAAACACAAGCTGTAAATCTTGAGGTAGTTGGGATCAGCACACCTTCTATTAAATGACCATCATGTGTTTTAAATCTGGATTTGATGGTGCCATCTGATGAAAATTGAGTAGCGTCTGTACTTAATGCAGGCAACGTAAAATTTTCGCCAAGTTTCTGGCGAAGGTCTTTGCTGAGGTTTGTCATATCTGCAAAACTCATGGCATGTTTCTGCCAAATCCATTCGTAAACTTGCTTTGCCCGAAATTTTTTTCGCCTAATTCTTCAAAATACTCTTCAAGCTCTGCCAAATTAAAGTGGCGAATATTTGTAACTGTTTTTTTCATCAGAATGCAAAGATAACCATGGTAATACTGATAAGTAGAATTCACTGATATTTGCTTTATGAAATCTGTATATATTATTGATGCTGTCAGAACACCGATAGGAAGGTATGGCGGAGTGTTAAGTTCAGTCCGACCGGATGATTTGCTGGCTTATATTATTAAAGCATTATTAAAGAGAAACGAATCGGTAGATGTGAATGCGATTGAAGATGTAATTGCCGGTGCTGCTAACCAGGCCGGAGAGGATAACAGGAATGTAGCAAGAATGGCTGCATTATTAGCAGGGCTACCTGTAACTGTTCCAGGAAATACAGTGAACCGTTTATGTGCTTCAGGTTTACAAGCTATAATGGATGGCACTAGGCAAATAATGTGTGGTGATGCTGAAATGATTATTGCTTGCGGTGTAGAAAGTATGTCTAGAGCTCCTTTTGTAATTGGGAAAAGTGAAACTCCGTTTGGACGATCATCTGAAATGTTTGATACAACAATGGGGTGGCGATTTATTAATAAAAATTTATCCGCTCTACATTATCCATTTGGAATGGGAGAAACGGCAGAGAATGTGGCCAAGCAATGGAAGATCAGCAGACAAGAACAAGATGAATTTGCATTTACATCCCAACAAAAATATGCAGCAGCAAAAGCTGCTAATAAATGGGATGATGAAATAGCGGCAGTTGAACTAAATAAAAAAGGGCTGATAAGCTGGGTAGTGGATGATGAGCATCCAAGAGAAACATCGCTGGAAAAATTAGCAACACTCAAACCTGCTTTTATAAAAGATGGAACTGTAACGGCTGGCAACTCATCTGGTATTAATGATGGATCTGCAGCGATGTTGCTAGCAAGCGAAGAAGCAGTAAAAAAATATAATCTTAAACCGTTAGCAAAAGTTACATCCATGGCTGTTGCTGGTGTGGATCCTGCTATTATGGGAATAGGACCAGTACCTGCTACGCAAAAAGCAATAAAAAGAGCTGGATTAAAAGTTGAGGATATTGGATTAGTTGAATTAAATGAGGCTTTTGCTTCTCAATCTATTGCCTGTATGCGGGATTTAAAATTTGAGGCAAATAAAGTAAATGTAAACGGAGGTGCAATAGCACTTGGCCATCCATTAGGTTGTAGCGGTGTTCGCATAGCAACTACATTGTTGCATGAAATGCAAAAGGAAGATGTAAAATATGGATTGGCAACAATGTGTGTAGGAGTGGGGCAAGGAGCTGCGGTTATTTTTGAGAAAGTTTAGACAGTTAATCTATGCTGTATGCTTTTATCGTAATTTCCTTTTTCAATTTAAAAACCTAAAAATGAAAAAAATAGTTCTGTTCTTTTTAATGGCTGTTGCCTTTTCAACTGCGAATGCACAGGTTGACTCTTTACAAGAGTACACAGGTAAATATAATTTTCCAGAAGGGAGTCCTGTTACAGAAATTGGTGTTATTGTAGAAAGCGGAGTGCTCACTGCTACTTCTGTTATGGGAAATTCTGAGCTAAAAAAATCAGACACAAAAGATGTATTTGAATTGGTGGCCTATTCGGGGTTGGCTAGTTTTAAAAGAAATGAGGACGGTAAAATAATCGGTTTATTTATTCAGGTGCAGGATATAAACATGGAAGGCACAAAAGCAGAACCTGTAATTGATATATCCTCAAAAAAGATATTTAATTTCCTATCTGGGAGATGATTTATATAAGGTCTGATAAAAAAGGGAAATAAATTCAAGTTTATTTCCCTTTTTTAGTGAATTAGTAGGTAAGATTTAATGTGTATCTAGTGCACTTTAACCTCCATTTACCTTTTAAATCATTGCTGCATGAACAGTCGTTAGTACCATTCATAAATAGTTTTTTGCTGGTGTTCACCTGAACTATATTTTCGTGCAGCAAAATTTAACATAGAGTTGTCTTTTGCTAGTAGGAATACGGTTCAAAAAGGATTAGTTGAAATATCACACATAAGGTTAAGTTTAGCTCTTTTTCGTTTATTACATATTTATCTAAAAATTAAAACAAACTGCATGAAGAAAGTTTATCTATTCCTGCTGGCTGTTATTTGTCTGTCTATACAGACTTATGCCCAGCGAACAATTACCGGTAAGGTAACTGATGACAAAGGAAATCCTGTTGCCAATGTATCTGTTCTTGTAAAAGGAACAAAGGTTGGAACAGTTACAAAAGAAGACGGGTCTTATACAATTTCTACCCCTCAAAATGGTGGAACATTAGTATTCTCCTCCGTAGATTATGCTCAGCAAGAAATGGCAATTGGTACCTCCTCACTGGTATCGGTTAGCTTAGCCTCGCTTAACACTACAATGAATGAAGTAGTCGTTACAGCCTATGGTACTCAAAAGAGAGAATCTATTACAGGGTCTGTGTCAAAAATAGGTTCTGAACAATTAGAAAAAAGACTAACAACCAATATTTCTCAGGCACTTGCCGGTGCTGCGCCTGGTATTGCTGCTACTTCAGGTAATGGACAACCAGGTAGTTCTGCTGGAATACGCATCAGGGGCTTTGGTTCTGTAAATGCAAGTTCTAGTCCTTTATATGTGGTAGATGGATTTCCTTATGGTGGTTATATAGGTGATATCAATACGAATGATATTGAAAGCATTTCCCTTTTGAAGGATGCCTCTTCTACTGCATTGTATGGTTCTAGAGCTGCAAATGGTGTAGTAATGATTACTACAAAAAAAGGTAAAGCAGGTGCTCCAAAAGTAAATATGTTTATTAATAGCGGCTTTTCAAGCAGAGGTACTGAAGAATATGACAGAGTAGGAGCTTATGATTATTACCCTTTAATGTGGCAAGCACTTAAGCATGGTCTTATGTTCCCGGCAACTGGTACAGGTCAAACAGAAGCGGTTGCTGCTCAAAATGCTTCTAATACTATTGCTGCACAGCTGATTTATAATCCTTTTGGCGTTCCTAATAACCAAGTTGTTGGTGTGGATGGCAAATTGAATCCTAATGCTAACTTGGTATATAATGATTTTGACTGGTATAGTCCGCTAGAAAGAAATGGTAATCGTAGTGAAGTTGGATTTAGTGTTTCTTCAAAAACGGATAAGTCTGATTATTATTTCTCAGTGAACTATTTGAATGATAAAGGTTTTGTTATTCGATCAGACTTTCAAAGAGTTAATGCAAGGTTGTCTATAAATACACAAGTAAAAAGTTGGTTGAAAACAGGTGTAAATGTAACAGCTGCTATTGTTAATTCTAATCAGGCATCAGGTGATGGTTCAAATACATTTATCAACCCTTTTGTATTTGCCAGAGGAATGGGACCAATTTATCCTGTTCATGCATTTACCAATACAGGGGCTCCAATTGTAGATGCATTAGGCGTTCAATATTATGACTATGGTAACCATCCAGGTTCTATAAACAGGCCATCAGGCGCATCTCCTGGTCGTCATATCCTTTATGAAACATTGCTGAATGAAAACGTAAATAAGCGTAATAGCATCATTGGCAGAACTTTCGTTGAAGCTAAATTCTTACGTCATTTTACATTTACAACGAATGTAGGTATAGACTTAAATAATTCCAGAAGTCAGGTCTATCAAAACAGAATTGTAGGGGATGGTGTAACACCAGGTGGAAGATCTACTACAACTTCCAACGAATACAGGACGATTTCCATGAACGAATTATTAAACTATAAGCAGAAATTCGGCCGTCATGAAATCGGTGTATTAGCTGGACATGAAATTCAAAAAAATATTGATGAGACATTTAGCGCCTCCAGAACATTACAAAACCTTGATGGCAATATTGAATTAGCAAATTTTGTAACGTTGGCAAGTGCAAATGGACAGCTTGATCGCCTGAGAAGAGCTTCTTACTTGTCTAGAATTAATTATACGTATGACAATAAATACTATGTTGATCTTTCTTATAGAAGAGACGCTTCTTCAAGATTTGCTCCGGGGACAAGATGGGGAGACTTTTATTCAGTAGGTGTTTCATGGTCACTTATGAGAGAAAAATTTTTGGCGAATGTTAATTGGTTAACTGACTTAAAATTAAGAGCTTCATATGGTGGGGTTGGAAATGATGAGTTAGATAGCTATTACCGCTATCAAGCTCTTTATGGTTTAGGTTGGAATAATGCAAGCGAACCAGGTGCATTAGCATCAAGTTTAAGTACTCCTGAATTAACCTGGGAAGTAAATAAAACATTCAACCTTGGATTAGAGTTTGCTCTTCTTAAAAATCGTATTTCAGGTTCAATTGAGTATTTTGACAGAGGTTCATCCGAATTATTATTTGATGTACCACAAGGTCTTTCATCAATCGTTACAACAAAAACCCAGAACATTGGTACCATGTCTAATAAAGGCATTGAGCTGCAATTGGATTTTGGTATTATTAAGTCTAAAAACTTGAGCTGGGATCTGCAATTAAATTTCACAAGCTTTAAAAATAAAATCACCAAATTACCTGGCGGGAATGACATAACTAATGGAACTAAAAAATTGTCAGAAGGAAAAGACATTTATGCATTTTACCTTAGAAAATGGTACGGGGTTGATCCAACTGATGGCTCTGGGTTGTATTATGCCACTCCAGGAACAACAACTGATACAAGAGTGGGACCTAAAGGTGAGTTGTTGACATTTAATTCTACATTTGCAGACTACGATTATGCAGGAACTGCTATCCCTAAATTTTTCGGGTCTATAACTAATACCGTTTCTGTAAAAAATATCTCACTTTCATTTTTATTGAACTACCAGGTTGGAGGTAAATTTTATGATGGTAACTATGCAGGGTTAATGGGAGTTAGTTATGGTAGAGCCTTACATGCTGACAATTTAAGAGCTTGGACAAAGCCTGGTGATATTACAGATATTCCTCGTTTGGATATTAATAAAACCGGACAGTTCAATGCGCAGTCAGACAGATTTTTGATAGATGCATCTTACTTAAATATTAGAAATCTTACTTTAAGTTACATGTTGCCTAAATCACTTTTAGGAAAGATTGGGTTTGATCAGGCGAGAGTTTATGTTAGTGGAGAAAACCTGTACATTTTCTCAAAAAGAAAGGAATGAACCCAGCTGAAAGTTTCAATGGAACCAATAGCCCGGTTTATGTGCCTAACCGTTTGGTTAACATGGGTATCAATTTTACCTTTTAAAATTTAGACATAAACACTTTAATAAATAAGATTATGAAAAAAATATTAATTGCAGTTACTTTTTTAAGCCTGATTACAGGTTGTAAAAAGGAATATTATAATGTGGGGCCAACGGGAGATGTGGATGAAGGTGCAATCTATACCACTACCGGAAATGCCGCTAATGTAATCAATGGTATCTATCGCTATTTATATAGCAGGTATAGTGCACAAAACCAGCCTGGCCAAGGCGGCGTTATGCTGATGCTTGATTTTATGGGCGAAGATTTGCATCAGGCAAATGCCACTTGGTACACACCAGGTAATGGAACAGGTGGATGGGTAAACCAGAAAAATGATAGTTATTTATATGTTGAATATCCTTTTCGTTTATATTACCGTTGTATCGGTAATGCCAATGCATTAATTGAAAATATAGATGCTGCTGAAGGCACTGATGCTGATAAGAAAAGATTGAAAGGTGAAGCATTGACCATGCGGGCATGGGCTTATTTTAACTTAGTGCAAATTTTTGCACAGCGTTATGACGCAACTGCCGTTCCGAATAGCCAGTTAGGCGTATCAATGCCATTAAGTGCATTAGAGGTTAAACTACCCCGTTCAACGGTAGAAGAAGTTTACACGCAGATCAACAAAGATTTAGCTGATGCAATTACTAATTTTGGAACTGCTTCTCCTGCTAAAAGCGGAGCGGCATTTAAATCTCATTTGAATCTTAAATCTGCCTGGGCTATTCGTGCAAGAGTTGCTTTAACCATGCAGAATTATGTAAATGCTGCAGCATATGCTCAACAAGTAATTACATTGGGAGGTCATTCATTAATGACTAATGCACAATATCAAGCTGGCTTTAATGATCTGTCAAATCCAGAATGGATTTGGGGTGCTTATGTTCAGGATGATCAAGGCGATACTTTTGGATCTTATATGGGTCAGATTTCTTATAATGGAAACACTACTTATGTTCGTGGTACACCCAAGCGTATCAATTCAGCATTGTATGATCAGCTTACAGCAACTGATGTAAGAAAGACTATGTGGGAACCTGCTCCTACTGCTGTAAATTTTCCACTTCCAGCATCAAATTTTTCTCGTTCTCCTTACATGAGCAGAAAGTTTTCTATTAGAAACTTGCCTACAATTGGTGATGTTCCTTATATCCGTCTTGCTGAAATGTATTTGATAATGGCTGAAGCGTATGCCAAAACTCCTGGAAAAGAGGTGGATGCAAGAGCAGCTTTATTTACTTTAGCAGTGAACAGAGACCCAAGTTATGTTTTAAGTACAAATAGCGGTCAGGCATTGATTGATGAGATTATGTTTCATCGCCGTGTAGATTTTTGGGCTGAAGGATTACGTTTCTTTGACTTGAAGCGTCTTAATCAACCATTGGACAGAACAGTAGTTCCTAACTATGTTTCTGCATCTGGTGGTGGTACATTGCAAGTTCCTGCAGGAAGCAATTTGTGGCAGTTTGCAATACCTATTGCCGAAATTCAGGCTAATCCAAACACAGTTCCAAATCCTTAATACTTTTAAAAGGATTATAACATTAAAGTCGCCCCAGAAATTTTTTTCTGGGGCGACTTTTTTTGAAAATATATAGCTTAGAAATTTAGACTTGACAAATTGTCAAAAAGAATCGTTTCTTGTTTCCCTGTTGAAAGGGTTTTAACAGAACAACTACCTTCTTTCAACTCTTTCTCTCCAATAATAACTACATAAGGAATATTCTTCTTTTCTGCATACTTGAACTGCTTGTCAAATTTTATATTTTCATGGTACAATTCACTGCTGATTCCTTTTTTTCTTAATTGTTGCATCAGTTCAAAAGCTTTTTTACTTTCTTCAATTCCTAAATTGAAAAATAAAACCTGTGTACTAATATGAATGTCAGCAGGAAATAAATTCAACTCTTCCATCACATCATATATTCTGTCCACACCAAAAGAAATTCCTACACCGGGAATATCAGGCACACCGAATAAGCCAGTAAGATTATCATACCTGCCACCGCCACCAATGCTTCCCATTTTTACAAATGGAGGAGCGGCTATTTCAAAAATGATTCCTGTATAATAATTAAGTCCTCTTGCAAGTGTAAAGTCTATTGATAGAGTCGATTCGTTAGTTGCAAATTGCGAATAGATATATTCCAGTTCTTCGATTCCTTTTTTCGCAGTTGAATTTTCTCCAAGAAGTATCTTTACTTGAGCAATCTTTTCATCATTACTTCCCGAAATGCTCAGGTACTTTTCTATGATTGTTACTTGTTCATCATTTAACCCTCTGGTCAGCAATTCTTCTTTTACTTTTTCAAGCCCGATTTTATCCAGTTTGTCAATGGCGATAGTAATATCCATCATCTTATTTGCACCGCCACTTATTTCGGCTAAAGCAGCTAAAATTTTTCTATGGTTGATTTTTATAGTGCAATCTTTCAACCCAAGTTGTGAAAAAACTTCCTGGTAAATACTTACCAATTCTACCTCGTTTAGTAAAGCATTGCTGCCAACTACATCAGCATCGCATTGATAGAACTCACGGTATCTTCCTCTTTGTGGCCTGTCTGCTCTCCACACTGGCTGTATCTGGTATCGTTTAAAAGGGAAAGTCAGTTGGTTGTGATTCATTGCCACATATCTGGCAAAAGGGAATAGTAAGATCATATTTTAATGCCCTTTCAGTAATGCCTTTTATACTTTTTCCATCTAATACTTTTTCAAAATCTTCTCTGAGCTGTTTTTCTTTTTCTTTATTGTCTAATCCATTATTTAATATTTTAAAAATAAGTTTATCGCCTTCCTCACCATATTTCCCCATCAATGTATCTAAGTTTTCCATGGCAGGAGTTTCCAACGGCTGAAAGCCATAGAGTTCAAATACATTCTTGATAGAATTTAGAATATAATTTCTTTTGCGAACTACATCGGGTCCAAAATCTCTGGTTCCTTGTGGTAAAGATGGTTTAGTCATCATTAAGTTTCTTTATTCTTTGAGGTTCTAAAGCCCCTCTTTCGGAGGGGTTTGGGGAGGCCTTTTCAATTATCGCATCGCAGGCTCTTTCAATCAGATCATAAACTTTATGATATCCTGGTTCAGCTCCGTAATAAGGATCGGGAACATCTTTATCTTCTCCTGGATAAAGTTCATTAAGCAATAAATCTACTTTACTTCCATCAAACTTATTTTTTGAAAGGCTACGCATTTCATCAATTACATCTGCTGCCAGTGCATAAATTTTATCGTACACTTCAAAATCATCGGCAGAAAACTTCCTGGCTCTTTGTTGGCTAATATCAATGCCATTAATTTTCGCAACCTTTTGCGATAGTTGATGCGGCGCATCTCCTGTATGATAGCTATTGGTGCCTGCACTTTCAATGCTCCACTGCAAACCGGCTTTAAAAACTTTGTCTTGCAGAATTCCTTCTGCCAAAGGGCTACGACAAATATTACCTAAGCAAACCATCAGGATTTTCATTAAGCAAATATAGCTATGAGTTGGTAGCAAAGAATGACAACCTTAATGCAATGTAATTTTTGGCATTCTTTTCAGTCTTTTGGAATATGTTATCAGTTTCTCAAAGTTTAGATCGAATTGTGGATTAGGAAGCCAATATGCATCTTATAGATAAATACAGCACTATGACAACTAATCAAATTTTACAATCAAGTCTTCTCGATATTATTTTCGAGGACAGAAATAAAGACTACGGTGCCTATGCATTAAGGAAAGGATATAATAATCGTTTACTGTTAGCATTAGCTGTTGGTTTTTTTATTTCACTATTTTTTGTTATCATGGGAACTTCGAATAAGGAAAAAGCAAACGGCTTTGTAAAAGCAGAAATGCCTGGTATAGTAATAAGAGAAATTAATTTACCAGAGAAAAAAATAGAAAAGCCGAAGGTGAAGGACGTAATAGCAAAACCAAAAGCAGTAAAGAAAATACTTCCTAAAGTGGCCGAAGTAAAATTTACTTCACCTCCAAAAATTACCGAAGTTGTAAAAGAGCCAATGACAGCAATTGATAATATGGAAGGGAAACTCACCTCAGATAAAAATATGGATGGGGATAAAATGGAAAAAGATATTGTGAGACCAACCATTGTTGAGTCTGTAGAAGAGATAGATAGTGTGAGTGGGCCAGCACAGCCTGAAGCGATATTTACTGTTCAGGAAAGAGACCCTGAGTTTCCCGGCGGTCAGGAAGGGTTGATGAAGTTTCTAAGAAGATATTTATCTACTCCGGAAAATTTGGGAAAAGACGAAAAAAAAGTGGTTAAGATCAAGTTTAAAATTGACACAGATGGAAGTATAAACACACTTGAAATTGTGACGAGTGGAGGCTTAAAATTTGATAATGAGGTAGTAAGGGTAATGAAA
Source organism: Chitinophagaceae bacterium (assembly GCA_016706055.1). Classification (GTDB taxonomy): domain Bacteria; phylum Bacteroidota; class Bacteroidia; order Chitinophagales; family Chitinophagaceae; genus JJ008. The sequence continues at coordinate 235,114 of JADJKL010000006.1, forward strand.
AAAATGCCTAAATGGGTCCCAGCGTTACAAAATGGAATAAATGTTCCTGTAAATTATATGTTGCCGGTCACATTTATTGGGGTAGAAGAGTAAAATTCAATATTTTTCCATTTCTTAAAAAAACAGATAAATGCTGGAAGAATATGAAAAGCAAAAGCGGAAACGCTTAGCTACAATGAGGTCGCTGATGGATTATGGAATGGGCTTTATTATACTGGTAATTGGACTGGTTTTTTTCTTCAGAGATAAATTTGGAAATATTTCTTTGAACGAAAGGTTTCCGCCTGATAGTATTGATAAAATATTCGGAGGTTTTTGTATAGTTTATGGTGCATGGCGGATTTACAGAGGATATCAGAAAAAATATTTTAAATAACGAAGATTCGTACAATGCAAAATAAGTTCTTTTACATTTTTTTATTTACACTGATAATTGTCAGCTGCAAATCATATAAAGAGCAGCAGGATGAATTGCCTGATACTTCTTATAGAGGAACAATAAATGTGAGTGCAGATGAAACATTTAAGCCTATTGTTGATGAACTGGTGAAAGTGTATGAATCGAATAACCGTGATACAAAGATCAATGTTGATTATAAACCAGAAGCTGACTGTTTAAATGACTTATTGAATGACAGCATCCGGATGGTTATAGTTACTCGTAAGTTTTCTGTTGATGAGCGGGAATTGATAATAGATTCATTAGGAGTTGGTCCGAGGACTATGGTTGTAGCAAGAGATGGAATTGCAGTTATAGTTCATCCATCATCAACAGACACAATGTTTACAATGAAGGATATTAAAGATATTCTTACGGGGAAGTTAAAAAATGGCTTAATCCCTGTATTTGACGGTGTAAAAGCAACCAGTACAGTACGTTTTATCATCGATTCAGTATTAAGAGGTGATTCGTTAACACCAAAAGCAATGGCAGCCCGAAGTAGTGAAGGTGTTATTGATTTTGTTTCGAAAAATCCGGGAGTGATCGGTTTCATTGGAGTAAGTTGGATTGGAAATCCGGAAGATGAAACGCAGTTAAGTTTTTTGAAAAAAGTAAAAGTTGCTAATATTGAAAGCACCGACATGCCGGGATCATATGTAAAAGCTTATCAGGCAAACATTTATTTAAAAAGATACCCAATGGTACGAGATTTGATTTATATACTAAAGGAAAATCATCGGGGATTGGGAACAGGATTTGCCAATTTTATGAGCGGAGAGATTGGACAGATAATTTTTAAAAGAGCATATTTAGCACCGGCACAAAAAAATTTGGGAATAAGGCCGGTCAGATTAAATGAATAAAAACGAGAGTTAGTTATATTTACAAACAAAAAAGAAGAAGAAAATGAAGAAAACCACAATTACATTTTTAACTGCCTGTTTGCTTATGGTAAGCAGTGTAAAAGCACAATCTGTTCAGGATGGTATTAATCACCTGAATGCCGGAAGGCCAGAAAGTGCAGTAAGTCTTTTTAAGAAATTACTGGAAGTAAATCCAAATAATGTTGAAGCGAATTATTGGCTAGGGCAGTCCTATTTAGAATTGGATGAAATCGCTGGTTCTAGAATTAAAGCAGCGAAAGAACTTTATCAAAAAGCCTTACAAAGTAGCGCCGATGCTCCTTTGTTAATTATTGGAATGGGCGAAGTGGATCTACTGGAAAATAAAACTGCAGAAGCCAGGCAAAAATTTGAATCTGCCCTTGAAATGACGAAGAACAGAAAGGGCTATGACCCAGAGATGCTGCTTGCCGTAGGCCGTGCTAATACCAATGCAAAAGCTGGCGATTTAAAATATGCAATTGAAAAGCTGGATATGGCTACAGATAAAGGCAAAAACCCTGATATCTGGGTTCAATTAGGTAGAGCACAAAGAAAAGCTGGAAAAGGCGAAGGCGGAGGTGATGCGTTTAAGAATTTCAATAAGGCCTTAGAGATAGATGCTAATTACGGGCCAGCTTATTTGCAACTGGCAAAAATATTTGAATCGCAAAAAAACTGGAGCTTTGTTTTAAAATATTTGATAGATGCTGTAACAAGAGATCCCAAGTTTTCAGTTGGCTATCATGAACTTTTTTACTACAAATTTTACAGACAAAATTACGCAGGTGCTGAAGAAGAATTAGTAAAATATATTGAAAGTAAAAAACCTGACACGGATATTGGGGATGAATATTTATACGCACAGCTATGTTGGGCTAGAAAAGATTTTAATTGTGCCATTGCTAAAGGAGAATCTATTATTGCAGCCTTAGGGGATCTTACAAAACCTAAAGTATATCGATTGATGGCAGATGCTGCTTTGCAGAATAATGATTTTGTAAAAGCAAAAAAATTCAGCGATTTGTTTTTTGCCAAAAAAAACCCAGATGATGCAAAAAACTTAAACGACTATGAAATAAAAGCTGCTGTGTTAGGAAAATTGAATGTTAGCCCTCAGGATGTTTATGATGCATATATTGAAGGAACAACCGTTGACACAACACTGGATGCTAAACTTGATTTCTTAAAAAAGGCTCTGCTTATTTTAAAGAGATAAAGGATAGAGATTATGAAGCTAAAATGATTCAAAAAATAATTGCAATGAGAGCAGAGCCAATTATCAATGATTATTTTGACTTAACAATAGCTTATTACTTTAAGCCAAATTATGATAAAGCAAGAGAAACTGCTTTGGTAATGATTCAGAAGTTTCCTGAAGAAATATATGGTTATGAATGGGCTTATAATAGTGCGGTTGCTATTGCTACAGATACAACAAGGGAAGTAAAGCAGGATAGTATTGGATTCCCTTCGGCGAACAAGCTTTATGAATTTACTTTAAGAGATACGGTAAAGTACAAAAAGCAATATTTGAATTCGGTAAGGTTTTTAGCTGCCTACTATATTAACGAAGCCAAAGACAGAGATAAGTCATTAGAGTTCTTCCGTAAATGGTTAACAGTAGATCCTGCTAATGCTACTACGATTCAGAGTTATATTGACCAAATTGAAAAAATGCCTGCATCTAAGCCTTCTTCGGAAAAAGCAGCAGCCTCCAAACCTGGAGCTAAGCGGCCATAGTAATAAATTAATTTTATATAAACTCGGTTTTCTTCTTTTACAACGAAAATCCCTTGCTAAGTTTTAGCAAGGGATTTTTCGTTTTAAGTAGCAAATGCCTGAGATGGGTTAATTCATTGATTTTGCGGGAACTGTTTCTTTCTTTTACCCTGCTTCGTAAGGTATTTTCATGTGGTAGCCTTATTTTTGCGGATAGATAAAGACCTATGATTCGATTATTACAAACCAGTATTAATACATCTGATGCCAGTTCTTACCTGCCGGTAGGTATTCAGGTGCTAATTGCTGTAGGATTAGTGGCTTTTTTAATGTTTGCGACCCATATGCTTGGACCCAAACGAAAAACTTCTGATAAGCTACAGAATTTTTCCAGTGGTATCGAATCTCACGGTGATGCCCGCCAGCCGATTGCGATTAAATACTTCCTGACTGCTATTTTATTTGTGTTATTTGATGTGGAAGTTATTTTCTTTTATCCCTACGCTGTAAATTTTAAAGGATTGGGTTGGGATGGTTTTTGGGCAGTTTTGATGTTTGTAAGTTTCTTCCTTTGTGGGTTTATATATATTCTTAAGAAAGGTGCGTTGAAGTGGGAAGACTAAAGAGATTGATTAATTGAAGAATTTAAATTGAATAATTTGAACACTTGATTTGACGGACTGTTATAAATCTGAAATCGCAAATCAAAAATCTAAAATTGAATGGCTCGTCCTGTATCATATAATTTAATTAATAAGCCACTTGAGGCAGATATCAGCATGGCCGATATGCCGGAAGGCAGTATGGGTGAAGGTTTTTTTGCTACCAAACTCAATAATGTAATTGGCTTGGCAAGAAAGAACTCTATTTGGCCACTTCCATTTGCAACTTCTTGCTGTGGTATCGAATTTATGGCTACCATGGGTTCGCATTACGATTTAGGTCGGTTTGGAGCTGAAAGAGTTGGATTTTCGCCCCGTCAGTGTGATTTGCTGATGGTAATGGGAACAATTGCAAAAAAAATGGGACCGGTTGTAAAACAGGTTTATCTGCAAATGGCAGAACCTCGCTGGGTAATTGCAGTAGGTGCTTGTGCCAGCAGCGGAGGTATTTTTGATACGTACAGTGTGTTGCAAGGAATTGATCAGGTAGTGCCAGTTGATGTGTATGTGCCGGGTTGCCCGCCAAGACCAGAAGCGATTATTGATGGTGTATTAAGAATTCAGGATCTGGTAGCAAAAGAAAGTTTGAGAAGAAGAAATGGAGAACAGTATAAAGCATTAATGGATAGTTACGGAATACAGTAAATATGGAGACTAATTACCCTGAGTTAAAAACAAGATTGCAGTCTACTGTTATTGATTTCTTGTTAATGTTTGGTTTAATGTGTTTGGCGGCTTATTTGGAAAAAAAAACCCCCCGGGAGGGGGAGGGGGGGGGGGGAGGGGGGATAAAAGGGGGTCCGGGGGGGGGGAAAAAAAAAGGGGAGGAGAAAACCAGGGGGGTTTGGGGGGGGGGGGGGGGGGAAAAAGAAAAAAAAAAAAGGGTGTGTTTGAGAAATAATTATTGAATTAACAATGACATTGACAAACGAACATATAATAAATAGACTTTCTGAAAAATTCCCTGAGCAGCTATCTGGTTTTGAAGAACCGTATGGTATGCTCACTTTTCAAGCACCAAAAGAATTGAACCTGAAGGTGCTTAATTTTTTATATGATGATGAGGAATTAAAATTTCGGTTCATGACCGATTTGTGCGGCGTTCATTATCCTGATAGAAAAGGGGAAGAACTGGCAGTGGTTTATCATCTGCACAATCTGGAAGATAATGTGCGGATACGTTTTAAAGTGTTTACAGATATTAATCAGCCGGATGTTTATACAGCTACAGGATTATTTTCTACGGCTAACTGGATGGAAAGAGAAACCTATGATTTTTACGGAGTAAACTTTGTTGGTCATCCAAAACTGAAGAGGATATTGAATGTTGATGAAATGGATTATTTCCCGATGCGGAAAGAGTTTCCATTGGAAGATCAGAGCAGGATTGATAAGGATGATGAGATGTTTGGGAGAGGATAACCAATTGATTAATGTGACAATGTGATAATTTGGAAATGAAAGACAGGCTTTAATTTCCAAATCAGCAAATTCACAAATTTTCAAATTAATAATGTCAGAACAACACATAAAATTACCGGAAGGCTCGATTGAAAAAACGACCACTACACTAAACTGGGGCCAACGCATCCGGCCACACATGGTGTAATGCAGAACATTCTGGAACTGGATGGTGAAAGGATTGTGTCTACCGAGCAAACAATTGGTTACATACACCGTGCATTTGAAAAAATTGCAGAACGCAGACCTTTGTACCAGATTACAACATTGACGGATAGATTGAATTACTGTTCTTCCCCAATCAATAATATGGGTTGGCACCTGACTTGCGAAAAGTTGCTGGGTGTAAAACGCCAAAAAGAGTTGATTATCTCCGTGTAATCATTATGGAGTTGTCGAGAATTTCTGATCACCTGATTTGTAACTCAATCGTAGGTGTGGATGCAGGTGCTTACACAGGTTTCTTGTATGTAATGCAATACCGTGAGTTGATTTATGAAATATATGAAGAGGTTTGCGGGGCAAGATTAACAACCAACATGGGCCGCATCGGTGGCTTTGAAAGAAATTTTAATGATATCGCTTTTCAAAAAATTGAAAAGTTTTTAGCGGAATATCCAAAAGTGTTGAAGGAATTTGAAAATTTATTTCAGCGCAACAGGATATTTATGGACAGAACAAAAAATACAGGGGCCATTAGTGCTGAAAGAGCATTGAATTATGGTTTCACTGGCCCAAATCTTCGGGCTGCTGGTGTTGATTATGATGTAAGAATTCAATCACCCTATAGTAGTTACGAAGATTTTCAATTTAATGTTCCAGTTGGCACTACCGGCGATAATTATGATCGTTGGCTGGTAAGAGGAAAAGAAATGTGGGAGAGCTTGAGTATAATAGAACAGGCTTATCAAAAAGTGCAGGATTTTAAAGGAACAGATGCTGATGTTTTTCATGCTGATGTACCTGAATATTATTTACCAGAGAAAGCCGATGTATATACTAAAATGGAAGCATTGATCTACCATTTTAAAATTGTGATGGGAGAAACGGAAATTCCGGCTGGTGAAGTGTACCAATCAGTAGAAGGTGGAAATGGCGAATTAGGTTTTTATCTGATTAGTGATGGTGGAAGAACGCCGTATCGTTTGCATTTCCGTAGGCCTTGTTTTATTTATTACCAGGCTTTTGAAGAATTGACAAAAGGTGCCATGTTGAGTGATGCGATAATGACAATGAGTAGTTTGAATTTGATTGCAGGAGAAATGGATGCATAAGAAAATTATGAATGTTGAATTATGAATGTTGAATTTTCACAGGAAAAATTACAGGAAGTACAACGGATAATTAATTTTTATCCAGAAGGAAAGCAGAAGAGTGCTGTTATTCCTGTGTTGCATTTGGCACAGCTTGAATTTGGCGGTTGGTTAAGTTCAGAAACAATGGACTATGTGGCTTCGCTATTGCAATTGGAACCGATTGAAGTATATGAAGTAGCTACATTCTACAGCATGTATAACCTGAAACCGGTTGGTAAATATATGTTTGAAGTTTGCCAGACAGGACCTTGTATGATTAATGGAAGTGATGAGATAGTTAAATATATCTATGATAAGTTGGGTATAAAGCCAGGGGAAACTAGTGAAGACGGAATGTTTACACTGAAAACAGTTGAGTGCCTGGGAGCTTGTGGTTATGCACCGATGATGCAGATGGGAAAAAATTATAGAGAACATTTGACGAAAGAGAAAGTTGATGCTATTGTGGAAGAATGTAGAAACAATGCTGTAGCTAAAAACTAAAGAGTGAAGAAGTTACTAGTCATAGCTCTTTTAATAAATGCATTTTTTGCAAATGCGCAAACTGATGAAGCAAAACTGACAACGACGATAAAAGAGTTTCATCAGGCTTTGGTAAAGAATAATACAGTTTCTATTAACCAGCAAACAGATAAGGCGCTGAGTTATGGACATAGCAACGGTTGGGTGGAAACAAAAACTGAAATGATAAAAAACCTGGAAACAGGTTACACCAGTTATAAAAGTATAAAGGAAGATAGTTTGCAGATAACGATAAATGAGAATTTGGCAAATGCAAGGTTTGTTGGTGATTACGAAGTTTCATTGAATGGGGGAAATGCAGTTGTGTATCATTTAAAAGTATTGGAAGTGTGGGTGAAGAAAGGAAAAAGATGGTTGTTATTTGCGAGGCAGGCGGTTAAAAGAAGGATAGAAACTGATAAAATGAAGGGGAAAGAAAAAACGAATCATAATAACGCGAATGGAGCATGAGGATAATTGGTTGCGCAAAGTTTGAAGCAATGGGTTTCTGCACTATTATTCGATTGGAGTGCAAGAAGAATAGAGGCGATGCTTGTAATAAAACGAATTAGACAAATTAATTAATATTTTAATTAGAACTTGGGAATATAAAAGCCCTTAAAGTGGGAAGAAAACTATTATTAGAAAAAGCTCACATTGAAAACATCAGACTCTATGATGTGTACCGCCGTGAAGGTGGTTATCGTAGTGTGGAGAAGGCATTGAAGACGATGAGTCCCGATGCGGTAACGGAAGAAGTAAAGAAAAGCGGACTTCGTGGCCGTGGCGGTGCAGGTTTTCCTACAGGAATGAAATGGAGTTTTCTGGCGAAGCCGGAAGGTGTTCCCCGTTACTTGGTGGTAAATGCAGATGAATCAGAACCCGGAACTTTTAAGGACAGATATTTAATGGAGTTTATTCCGCATCTGTTGATAGAAGGAATGATTACTTCCTCTTTTGCATTAGGTGCAAGCCGTTCTTACATTTATATCCGTGGTGAATATGCATGGATTGTTGATATACTGGAGCAAGCAATTCAAGAGGCAAAGAACAATGGCTTTCTTGGTAAAAATATTTTAGGAACTGGCTACGATTTGGAAATTTATGTGCAACGAGGAGCCGGTGCTTATATCTGTGGAGAAGAAACTGCGTTGCTCGAATCATTAGAAGGCAAAAGAGGTAACCCAAGAATTAAACCTCCATTTCCTGCGGTAAAAGGTTTGTGGGATTGCCCAACTGTAGTAAATAATGTTGAAACAATTGCTGCCGTTGTACCAATCATTAACGAAGGTGGCGATGAGTATGCAAAGATTGGTGTGGGCAAATCAACCGGTACAAAATTAATTTCTGCCTGCGGTAATATTAAGAAGCAGGGTGTGTATGAAATTGATATGACCATTTCTGTAGAAGAATTTATTTACAGCGATGAATATTGCGGTGGTATTGCCAATGGAAGAAAATTAAAAGCTTGTATTCCCGGCGGTTCATCGGTTTCCAATTTTACCAGCAAATCTTTTATTGAAGACTGCCAAAGGCGAACAAAGAATGATGAATTATGAAAGCCTTGCAGATGGAGGATTTTGCAACAGGTTCAATGATGGGCTCTGGTGGCTTTATTGTTTTAGATGATACACAGTGTGTGGTTAAGCATACATATACATTGGCTCGATTCTATCGTCATGAAAGCTGCGGACAATGTTCACCTTGCAGGGAAGGAACCGGCTGGATGGAAAAAATATTATTAAAGATAGATAGTGGAAAAGGAGTGATGAGTGATATTGATTTGTTGTGGGATATTCAACGGAAAATAGAAGGCAATACAATTTGTCCGTTGGGTGATGCAGCAGCTTGGCCTGTTGCAGCAGCAATTAGACATTTTAGAGATGAGTTTGAATGGCATATAAATAATCCCGAAGATTGTTTGCGTAAGAATTATGGTTTGGCAGGATATGCTGATGAAATCCATGTTCCGGTTTTAAGTAATGAATAAAATTATAACCATATTATTTTTTTGTCTGCTTGCGGAAACTGGTTTTTCGCAGAATGCAAATCCGTATTCAAATACAGATAAAGGACAGGCTTATATTTTGTGGGGATGGAACAGGGCTTATTACACTAAAAGCAATATTAGCTTTAAGGGAGATGATTATAATTTTGAATTGGCTAAAGTAAAAGCACATGACAGACCAACAGCTTTCAGCTATAAGAATTATTTAAAAATAGATAGGATTACCATTCCACAGACTAATTTCAGGATGGGTTATTTTATAAAAAAGAATTTGGCACTCACTTTTGGATTCGATCATATGAAATATGTAATGGATCAGAATCAGACGTGAAAATGACAGGCACTATTGATAGAAATGGTTCCTATAAAGGTTCATACAGTGGCGAAAAGTATTAACGAAGATTTTTACCTTTTGAACATACCATGGTTGAACTATCAACTTGAGGCGAGAAGTACATGAAGATTTACCAGAGTGAGAATAATAAATTTATTGCACAAGGTTTAGCCGGAGCTGGTGTTGGGTTTATGATGCCTAAATCAAATGTCAAATTGCTGGACTACGAACGAAGCGATAGGTTTCATGTTGCCGGATTTGGCTTAAGTAGTAAAATAGGTTTACAGCTTACGTTTTTTAAGCATCTGTTTATAAAATTTGAAAATAAATATGGCTATATAAATATGCCGGATATTAATTTGCACAAAAAGGGAATTAATGGAACGGGAAAACAAGCATTCTTTTTCACTGCGATTAATGGCAATATTGGAGGAACGTTTTCCTAAATGGAAACAAGAAAAAGAATAAAAGTAAATAACAGGTAATAATGGCTGAAGAAGTAAAAAAAGAAGCACCTGCAAATTTTAAAGTTACTATCGACAATATAACTGTCGAAGTAGCACCGGGCACAACTATACTAAATGCTGCAAGGCAAATAGGTGGTGATGTTACGCCGCCTGCTATGTGTTATTATAGCAAACTGGAAGGAAGCGGTGGTAAATGTCGTACCTGTTTGGTGGAAGTGGCACAAGGTTCTGAAAAAGATCCAAGGCCAATGCCAAAGCTGATGGCAAGTTGCCGCACCACTGTAATGGATGGTATGGTTGTTAAAAATATTACGAGTGAAAGAGTGCAGGATGCCCGAGCTGGAGTTGTAGAATTTTTATTACTGAATCATCCTTTGGATTGTCCGATCTGTGATCAGGCAGGCGAATGTCATTTGCAGGATCTGGGTTACGATCATGGAAAAGAAGGAACCCGTTACGAATTTAAAAGAAGAACATTCGAAAAAGAAGATATTGGTCCATACATTCAGTTACACATGACAAGGTGTATACTTTGTTATCGTTGTACCTATGTAGCAGATCAGTTAACCGATAAAAGAGTGCATGGTATTTTGGATAGAGGCGATCATGCAGAAATTTCTACTTATATTTCTAAAGCTATTGATAATGACTTTAGCGGCAACATGATTGATGTTTGTCCGGTTGGAGCATTAACAGATAAAACATTCCGTTTTAAAAACAGAGTTTGGTTTACAAAACCTGTAGATGCACATAGAGATTGTCCTACTTGTTGTGGTAAAGTAACATTGTGGAATCGTGGCGATGAAGTATTAAGAGTTACGGCCAGAAAAGATGAGTGGGGCGAAGTTCAGAGCTATGATGACAAAGCCAGGTTGGATTTGCAATACTTGTCGTTTTGATAAAAGAAAACAAGTGATTGGGTTATTGAAGGTGTAACGAACATTAGTCGCCATTCAGTAATAGGACAGAACAAGTATAAAGGATTGGTAATGCCGAAGGAGACAATTGCAGATGTGATGGGGGGAAGAGATCCGAAGTTGCTGATGGATATACATGATGTAAGTGGTGTGAATGACCCTTCAATTGATTTAAGTTTGATAGAAGGGCCTGCGACTAGTAAAACTTTTGAAAAGAACGATTAATAATAAACGAACATGTTTTTATTGTCAATAGGTATTAAGTTTATTTTAGGGAAAGCAGCATTGATTGGCTGAATCGTCGGCCTGTCATTCTTTATTGCCATGTACACCACTTATGCTGAAAGAAAAGTTGCAGGTTGGTTGCAAGATCGTCTTGGACCAAATAGAGCAGGGCCTTTTGGAATTTTTCAACCACTGGCGGATGGCGGTAAGCTTTTTTTCAAAGAAGAAATTATTCCATTAGCATCGAGTAAGTTTTTATTTATTCTTGGACCTGCTATGGCAATGGTAACAGCGTTGGTTGCTAGTACTGTCATTCCATGGGCGGCACCATTCGTAGCAAAAGATGGGAATGTTTTTCCAATGCAAGTGGCAGATGTGGACATGGGAATTCTATTAGTGTTCAGCATTGTGAGTGTTGGTGTGTACGGAATTATGATTGGAGGCTGGGCTTCTAACAATAAATTCTCGTTAATGGCGGCTATTCGTGGTGCTTCGCAAATGGTATCGTATGAGTTACCGATGGGCATGGCATTGATTGCTGTTTTATTTATGTCAGGATCATTACAGATGAGTGAGATAGTTTCTGTGCAGGCACAAAATGGTTGGAATATAATTTATCAGCCACTTGGGTTTATTATATTCTTTATCTGTGCATTGGCAGAATGTAACAGAACACCGTTTGATTTGCCGGAAGCAGAGAATGAATTAAACTTTGGTTATCATCAGGAATACTCTTCGATGAAACTTGGGTTTTATTTGTTTGCTGAATACATTAATATGTTCATCAGTGCTGCGATAATGTCAACGGTTTTCTTAGGTGGCTATGATATTCCTTTTGTGAATGAAGCATCCTGGGGATTAAGTTCTTTCTGGATGACATTTATAAGTTTTGGAGTGTTGATGTCAAAAATATTTTTCTTCCTGTTTGTATTCATCTGGATTAGGTGGACGATTCCTCGTTTCCGCTTTGACCAATTGATGGATTTGGGATGGAAAAATTAATACCATTGGCATTGATCAATATGATTATTACAGCGGCAGTGATGTTGTGGTTGAATAAATAGATGCCCCTGTCCCCTAAAGGGGACTTAAGAAGGCATTTTGTTTAGAATAGTTCTTTAAAGAAATGAGATTTAATTTAGGCGTAACCATTTTGTAGAAGGGTTGTATCGACAGTCCCGTAGGGACGACATTTTGGTAACTCCGGGTTTTAACCCAGAGAAAAGAAATCGAAGAATGTATTGAGCCCCGTAGGGGTGACATATTTTAATAAATTACAGCATTCCCGATAAATATCAGGATGCTGCAAAATGCCGACTATAATTCATGCAGCACAAGAGTGCGACGCAACGGACGATGATAGTAGTACTGAAGCTGGGAACCCACCTTTGCATTTAAAAAATAAATGCTTCGGCGGGCAGGCATAAAATATATATTTGCGAAAATTTAAAATTCCATTGGGGAATAAAAAATGCGATTAACAAACAGATCAACAGAGGTAGACCGTAGTCCGATGACTTTTCTGGAGAGTATTTATCTCTGGAATATTCTGAAGGGCATGGGCATTACTATTAGTCACTTGTTTAAAAAGAAGGCTACAATTCAATATCCTGAACAGAAACGAACTTTTGCAAAAGTGTTCAGAGGTTTGCATGTGTTGAACAGAGATGAAGAAGGAAGAGAAAATTGTACGGCTTGTGGTTTATGTGCGGTGGCTTGTCCGGCAGAAGCAATAACGATGGAAGCAGCAGAACGTTTACCAGGCGAAGAGAATTTGTACCGTGAAGAAAAATATGCAGCGAAGTACGAGATTAATATGCTGCGTTGTATTTTTTGTGGATTGTGTGAAGAGGCTTGTCCGAAAGATGCGATTTATTTATCCGAAACATTTGCTCCGGCAAATTATAGCAGAAAAGGATTTATTTATAAGAAAGAAGATTTAGTGATTCCGCATCCGATACATGAAAAAGAGGCGTACGAAAAAGCAAAGGGTGGAAGAGTAGAAATTAATAAGAAAGACTAACGGCAAAAGAGAAATGGGCATTACACAAATATTATTTTGGTTCCTATCAATAGTGGCAATCTTTAGTGCCCTGATGGTGATTAGCAGCAAGAACCCTGTGCATAGTGTACTTTGGTTGATATTGACTTTCTTTTCTATTTCCGGTCATTATATTTTATTGAATGCACAGTTTCTGGCAATTGTAAATATTATTGTTTACGCTGGAGCCATTATGGTATTGTTTCTATTTGTGATTATGCTGATGAATCTGAACAAAGAAACAGAACCGCAAAAACATAAATGGCTGCGGATAGCCGGAGCAGTGGCCGGAGGATGTTTGTTATTAGTGTTGGTAGCAGCTTTGAAAGACACAGATATCAAACATCAGCAGGCGTTGGTGAACACTGGAGGAATCGGATTGATTAAAAATTTAGGAAAAGAATTATTTACAACTTACGTAGTGCCGTTTGAGATAAGCAGTATTTTGTTTTTGAGTGCTATGGTAGGTGCGGTGGTGATTGGGAAAAAAGAATAATTTGAAAATTTGGAGATGTGTCAATTCATCTTCAAATCAGGTAATTTCCAAATTGACAAATTGATTTTATGCCGATAAATTATTACATATTTCTGTCTCTTGCATTGTTCTGCATTGGTATTGTGGGTGTGCTTACACGTCGTAATGCCATTATCATTTTTATGTGCATTGAGTTAATGCTGAATGCAGTGAATTTGTTATTGGTGGCATTTTCGAAAATGCACCATAATGCGGCTTTGTTGGCAGGTGATGCAACAACAACCGCCGGAACAGACGGACAGTTATTTGTATTTTTTATAATGGTAGTAGCTGCTGCAGAAGTAAGTGTTGGCCTTGCCATTATTGTAATGATGTATAGAAATATACATTCGGTAGATGTGAATTTTTTGAATCGGTTAAAACATTAATGCTTTTAGAATAAGATTATGCAGAATGTGTTACAAATAGTTTATTTAATTCCTTTACTGCCATTAATTGGTTTTTTAATTAATGGCTTGGGAAGAAAGCATTTGTCTAAATCAATGATAAGTGCTGTTGGTTGCGGAAGCATTCTTATTTCATTTGCATTAAGCATTTGGGTGTTTCTTCAAGTGAAGGGTGGGAATGTGCATAATGCTCATTATTTCGATTTCATTTCAGTAGGAAAATTGAAAATTCCTTTTGAATTTAAAATTGATCAGCTCTCTTCACTGTTTTTATTGATTATTACAGGTGTTGGTTTTCTCATTCATCTTTATTCTACTTCTTACATGAAGGAAGAAAAGAATGAACACTTTGGGAGATATTTCTCTTATCTCAACTTGTTTATATTCTCAATGCTCCTGCTTGTAATGGGTGGCAATTTTGTGGTAATGTTTATCGGTTGGGAAGGTGTGGGCCTTTGTTCTTATTTATTAATAGGATTTTGGTTTAAGAAGCATGAGTATAATAAAGCTGCCAGCAAGGCCTTTATTATGAACCGCATCGGCGATCTTGCATTTTTGATTGCTATCTTCTGGCTTATTACAAAATTAAGCACAGTTTCTTTTGATGAAGTTTTCACTGCTGCAAACCTTGCCAAACTAAGCACTTTGGATATTACAGTTATTACAATGTTGCTGTTTGTCGGTGCTACTGGTAAGAGTGCACAAATTCCTTTATATACATGGTTGCCGGATGCGATGGCTGGTCCTACGCCTGTTTCTGCTTTGATACATGCTGCTACAATGGTTACTGCCGGTATCTATATGATTGCCCGTAGCAATATATTGTATTCATTGGCGCCATTTCCAATGGATATCATTGCTTACATTGGTTTAGCTACAGCATTACTAGCCGCAACAATAGCTCTCAAACAAAACGATATTAAAAAAGTATTGGCTTATTCTACAGTAAGTCAGTTGGGATTTATGTTCCTTGCTTTAGGTTGCGGGGCTTACACGGCTGCTGTATTTCATGTAATGACACATGCTTTCTTTAAAGCATTGTTGTTCCTTGGTAGCGGTAGTGTAATTCATGCAATGGGTGGCGAACAGGATATCCGCAACATGGGCGGTCTTTCAAAAAAACTAAAAATCACTTTTATTACTTTCCTAATTGGATGTATAGCTATTGCAGGTATTCCACCATTCAGTGGTTTCTTTTCCAAGGATGCAATTCTCCTGAGTGCATTTATAAAGAATCCAGTGTTGTATGGTGTTGCTTTATTCGCAGCATTGCTTACTGCATTTTATATGTTCCGTTTATTGTTCATTACTTTTTCTGGAAAATTCAGAGGCACTCATGAGCAGGAACATCATTTACATGAAAGTCCACCTGCAATGACAATCCCATTGATTGTGCTGGCGATACTTGCAATCATTGGTGGGTTTGTTGGCATTCCGGAAGTGTTTATGACTGGTGGTGATAAGCTGGGGCAATTTTATCTCCAGTTATTACTGAACACAGAACATACTGTTTCTCCTGCTACAGAATATATGCTGATGGGCTTATCAACCGGATTAGTAATTGCCATGATAATTTTTGCTTGGTTCAAATTCAGAAACTATCAAAGAAGCGAAGCAACTGGTTTTGGAAAAGTACTGGAGAACAAATGGTATGTGGATGAGTTGTACGATGCTGCAATTGTAAAACCAATTAAAAAAGCCGGAACATTCTTCAGTCAAGTGTTTGATAAAAAAGTTATAGATGGTATGGTGAATGGCGTTGGCAGATTGTTGCAGTATGGTAGCCGCCAGTTACGATTAGTGCAGAGTGGTCAGGTTGGCAATTATATTTTATTAATGGTCATCAGCATGGTGCTGATTTTTGTAATACAATTTTTTTTAAGAAAATAATTCTTTCGTAAGCATATATCATGATTTCATTATTACTCATATTGCTCCCATTATTAACTGGACTCGCCGCTTTCTTTATTAAGGATGAGAAGTTGGTTCGTACATGGGCAGTGCTTACTTCATTGGCAACATTAGCGATTGCCATCCTGTCTTTGTGTTGCATGAATGATACAAAGAGTCTTAACTATCATTGCGAATGGTTGCCATCTCTTGGTGCTTCTTTTTCATTAAAAATGGATGGAGCAGCGCAATTGCTTTGTTTGTTAAATACGATTGCTTATCCACTGGTGTTTATCGCCGGTTGGGATAAGACCTATAAGAACGCAAAGAATTTTTTGCATTGATGCTGTTGGCACAAGCTGGCATCATGGGTGTTTTTCTTGCGGCAGATGCGTTATTGTTTTATTTCTTCTGGGAATTGGCATTGATACCGATGTACTTTCTTTGTTCGCAGTGGGGCGGTGAAACAAGGATTGCTGTTACATTCAAGTTTTTCATCTACACATTTATCGGTTCACTGTTAATGCTGATAAGTATTTTGTACTTATATGGACAAACACCTGATCATTCATTTAGCATTGAATCGTTTTACAATATCAATCTTACAAGCAAGCAACAGAGTCTGCCTTTCTGGTTAATGTTTGTTGCCTTCGCCGTTAAGATGCCAATTTTCCCATTGCACACTTGGCAACCGGATACTTACGAACAAGCACCTACATCCACTACTATGATATTGAGTGGTGTGATGGTAAAGATGGGAGTTTTCGGTTTAATTCGCTGGTTGTTTCCAATATTATCCGGCGCATCATTTATTTGGGGCGATGTGGTAACGCTTATTGCCATCATCGGAATGATATACGCTTCATTAATTGCTTTGCGTCAGGATGATCTAAAAAGGTTGGTGGCTTATTCCTCTATTGCACATATCGGTTTATTGTGTGCAGGAATGTTTACACAAAATGCAAGCGGTATGCAGGGTGTAATGATACAGATGTTCAGCCACGGTATTAATATCATTGGCTTGTGGATAGTTGTTGATTGGATCGAACGTAAAACTGGTACCCGTAAAATGTCGGAATTGGGTGGTCTTGCACAGAAAGCACCTGCGTTAACGATATTCTTTGTAATAATAGCACTTGCTAATATTGCATTACCATTAACCAATGCATTTGTTGGTGAGTTCTTGATATTTAATGGGCTCTTAGGTTCCTTTACACATTATTATGTTTGGTACACGGTGTTTGCAGGAGTTTGTATAATTCTTGGCGCTGCTTATACCTTGCGGATGATTCGTAAAGTTGCTTATGGCGAAACAAACGAGATTACTGCAAATGTGAAAGACATTAGTTTGAATGGAAAACTGGCGTTGGGAATAATTGTAGTGTTGATACTGGCAGCAGGTATCTATCCACAGCCAATTTTAGATTTGACTAGCGGCTCAACTGATTCACTCGTAGATAAATTTGATATAATACGGAAAGCTCTGCTAAAGTAAAAGATGAAAGAAAAGATATGAACGCATTAATATTATCGGCAATTCTGGGAGTTATTTTAATGTTCAGTGGTATTCTACTGAAACAGAAAGCGGCTATCCGGAATATTGCTATTGCCGGAATGGTGTTATTGCTGGTGGTTAACGTAATGGAAATGTATGGCACTGTATTCTTTAAGGTAAATACGCATGGCATGATTGTGTTCGATAGGTTTGCATTGCTGTTTACTACAATTGCGTTTGCATCAACACTATTGTATTTATTGCTTTCTGCAAGAGATATGGAAAAAGTAGGCGTTAATTATGCTGAGTATTTTACACTTATCTTTTTTATTCTTTGTGGAATTACATTGACGGCTTCTTTTAAATCTTTACTGATACTTTTCCTGGGTATTGAAATAATTTCTATACCGCTTTATATTTTAACAGGAAGTGATAAGAGAAACCTGAAAAGTAATGAAGCGTCGCTAAAATATTTTTTACTTGGTGCTTTTTCCACCGGATTAATGTTGATGGGTATTGCATTGATATATGGAGCAATTGGAACTTTTGATACTACTAGCATCAATGTATTTACTGAAGGTAAACCATCGTTACTTTTAGTTACGGGAATGTTGCTTTTATTATTCTCTATGTCTTTTAAGGTTTCAGCAGCGCCATTTCATTTCTGGACACCCGATGTATATGATGGAGCTCCGACAGTGTTCACATCATTCATGGCTACAATTGTGAAGGCGGCTGTATTCATTGGGTTTATTCGTTTGTTTGATGAGGCATTTGGATTACTAAGACCAGAGTGGAAATTATTTGTTGCAATAATTGTTGTGGCAACACTTTTTATCGGCAACATCACAGCCGTATTTCAGCAAAGTGTAAAACGAATGCTTGCTTATTCAAGTATAGCACAGGCTGGCTTTATGATGATGGCAGTATATGCAATGAATACGGATGCAAAGGAAGGTCTGTTATTATATGCGGTTGCTTATAGTTTTGCTACTATCGGAATCTTTGCTGTACTCATCAAAATGAAGGATTATACGTTTGATGGATTTAATGGCTTTGCAAAACATCAACCATTATTAGCGGCTACTACAACTATCTTTTTACTTTCATTAGCAGGTATTCCCCTTACCGCCGGATTCCTCTCTAAGTTTTATATGCTGAAAGCAGCATTGGGTGCTGGAAACAATCTTTGGCTTGTCATTTTTGCTGTGGTTATGGCGGCTGTCAGTGTTTACTATTACTTCAGGGTTATTCAGGCTATGTATTTTAAAGAAGGCGATGCTCAATCTATTGAAGTCTCCCGTTCTTTTAAATTGACATTGGTTGTATTGGCTTTTTTGATAATTCTATTTGGAATTTATCCTGATCTGATTTTGGCCCACCTTTATTTTTAAGTGCAACCATCTATAATTTTTCACTTTGTGCCAGTATCATTTTTCTTAATTTCGGGGAGATGAACACAAGCGATGTTTTTTCATTGGCATTCAGAACGGTTAAAGGTAATAAACTGCGTAGCGGTCTTACCATATCTATTATTGCATTTGGAATTATGGCACTGGTAGGAATCATCACTGCTATAAAAGCAATGAATCAAAAATTTTCAGAAAGCTTTTCCACTATGGGGGCTAATAGTTTCACCATCCGTTTTAAAGAAAGAAATATAAAGTTTGGAGGTGGTGGTAACGAAGTTAAATTGAAGAAAAAAGGAGCGAAGAAAGAGAAAATATCAAGTCTTGGGAAAAATATTACGAAGAAAGATGCTGAATTATTTATGCAGCGGTTTACTTTTCCGGCTACCAAAAGCGTTTCCATTTTTGGAAACAGAAATAATATTGCTTCGCATGAATCAAGAAAAACAACACCGAACATTACCTTGTTCGGCGGCGATGAAAACTATTTAATGCTAAACGGGTTTTCATTGCAATCGGGAAGAAACCTGAACAGCATGGATGTTCACACTGGTCGTAATGTTTGCATTCTTGGCTATGATGTCGCAAATACTCTTTTTAAGGAAGGGATAAGCAGAGCAGTAAATTCAATTATACGTCTTAACAATATTCCATATAGGGTGTTAGGGGTATTGGAAAGCCGCGGCTCCACTTTTGGTTTTAGCAGAGATAATGTCATCATTACTTCATATACTAATGTGGATAGAAATTTTCCATCAGGCTATTCATTTGTAATGGCGGTTATGACAAATGATTTACAACAAGTAAATGCGGCCATGGGTGAGGCTGAAGGAGTGTTCAGGTCTATACGAAAACTTGCTACTACAGAGGAAAGTAATTTTGTAATTGATAGAAGCGATAGCATTGCGGAAAAAGCAATTAACAGTTTACGGTTTCTTACCATTTCTGCAACAGTTATTGGGTTAATTACACTTATTGGAGCGGCTATTGGTTTAATGAACATTATGCTGGTTTCAGTATCTGAAAGAACAAGAGAAGTAGGGCTGGTAAAAGCTATTGGTGGTAAAAGTAAAATGGTAAGCCGTCAGTTTTTATTAGAGGCTATCATAATAAGTGTACTGGGAGCTTTATTAGGCATTGTTTTAGGCGTAATGGTTGGTAATCTTTTTTCTTATGTACTTGGTACTGGGTTTGTAATCCCATGGGATTGGGTCTTGTATGGGATACTCATCTGCACAATTGTTGGTCTTCTTGCAGGTTTGTACCCGGCTATTAAAGCAGGAAAGTTAAACCCCATAGAGGCTTTGCGATACGAATAGCACCTAGAAAATTGATTAAAATTCAATTCTTTCAAATTTATTTAGAAATCTTATTAAATTATTTGCATCAAACTTGTTCAAGATGAAAAATTCCTTAACTTGACCTTTCCTATTAAAAAATGATAAAGGGAGTTTCTTTTTAAATCTTTTTTCTTAGCATTGTAGCTTCGAATTAAGCGATTAGTATCTAAAAATTTAAAAACTAAAAAATTTAAGAACATGGCAGAAATTAAACCAACTGCATCGGCATCAGTTAAGGCTACTTCAGTTCAACCTAAAAAGAGTAGTAACTTGATTTCCTGGATTGCACCAGTAGTTTGTATTATCGCAGGTTATGCTATTTGGCGTTTTATGATGGGCGCAGCTAGCGGCTTTAAAGAACCAGATGCAGCTGGTGGATTTTGGCCTCATCATGTAGGACCAAAGGATGCATTTCACAGAATCTATGAAGGAGGTATCATCGTTCCTCTATTGATCGGAATGTTTTTAATTGTTATTGTATTTTCAATTGAAAGACTTCTTACGATTAAAAAAGCTTTGGGTAATGGTTCTATTTCTGACTTTGTAAGAAAAGTTCAATATCATTTAGCTAACCGCAATGTAGATGCTGCACTTTCTGAGTGTGACAAACAAAGAGGTTCAGTTGGAAATGTTATGAAAGCAGGTCTTCGTCGTTATAAAGAAATGATTAACGAAGGAGGGCTAACTACTGAGCAAAAAGTCGTCTCAATTCAAAAAGAAGTAGAAGAAGCTACTGCATTGGAATTACCAATGTTGCAGAAAAACCTGGTGTTCCTTTCTACCATCACATCTGTTGGTACCCTTATTGCCCTTTTGGGTACGGTAATGGGTATGATTAAATCGTTTGCTGCATTGGGAGAAGATGGTGGTGCAGGTGCTGCCAATTCACTTGCTGTAGGTATCTCCGAGGCCTTGTATAACACGGCATTAGGTATCGGTACTTCTGCCTTGGCTCTTATTATGTATAACGTATTTACCACTAAGATTGATTCAATTACTTATGGTATTGATGAATCAGGGTTTACTTTAACTCAAAGTTTTGCTTCTCTGTATAAATAATACAGATTTTGCAATCTTTTTGTATGGAAAACATGAACAAATTCATCTCATTATAAACTAATGTAATCATGCCGAGTATTAAAATACCGAAGAAAAGTACGGATACGGATATGACTCCCTTTGTGGACATTGCGTTTCTGATACTTTCCTTCTTTATCATGGCAACTAAATTCAAGCCGCCAGATCCTGTAGAGATAAAAACACCAGGATCGGTTTTGTCGCAAAAAATGCCGGAAAGCAATGCTGTCCTTATTTCAATTGATTCATCGAATAAGGTGTATTTCTCAATACTATCTGAAAAAGATCCGAGTAAGTTCGATAATGTTATTAACGAGATTAATGATAAGCAGAAATTAGGACTTACTCCTGCTCAGATAAGCAATTTTAGAAAAACCTATATGGTCGGAGTGCCTTTTACAGGATTAAAGCAGTTGCTGGATATCGATGCTAAAGAACAAGGAAATGTAAAGCAGCCTGGAATTCCGGTTATGGACTCCACTAATAATCAACTGACTTGGTGGATTCAGGGAGCTAAAAATGCATTTGCTGGCGAAAAACTGGTCTACCTTATAAAAGGAGATGGCAATTCGAAATATCCGGCTTTTGAAGCAGTGATTGAAGCTTTGAAGAAGAATGAAGAATTTAAATACTCTCTCGTTACTTCTTTGGACGATATACCTGTTGGTTCTGCATTGGATTTAGAGCTAAAAAGGGCAAAGTAATTTTTAATTAATTTAAACCAGTCATAATATGGCAAGTATTGAAGGTGGCGGTGATGGCGGCCACAAAAAAGGACCGGGAGTTAAAAAAGCAAAAAAGCTTTCTACCCGTGTAGATATGACTCCCATGGTGGATCTTGGGTTTCTGCTAATTACTTTTTTCATTTTTACAGCAACCATGTCTACTCCAACTACATTGGATCTTAACATGCCTAAAGATGTAGATGATGATAAAAAGAAAACCGAAGTAAAACAATCTGGTGTACTTACGCTTATGTTAGGTAAGGGAAATCAGGTCTATTATTATGAAGGTCAATTAGAGGTAGGCGAGGGAGTAAATAACTTTAAGCAAACTACCATGAAGGGGGTTCGTCAGATTATCATTGACAAGAAAGCGGATGTTATCAGTAGGTATAATCCTGCAACAGTTGATCCAAAATCCTGCGAAGATGAAAAATCAGCAGCGAAGAAGAAAGGCGATCCTGATTGGGAAAATGCCTGTAAGGATATAGACTTTGTAGTGATTATAAAACCTGATGAAGATGCTACTTATAAAAACACTGTTGATATTTTAGATGAGATGACGATTAACAAAGTTAAAAGGTATGCTATGGTTAAATTAGGAAAAGAAGAAAAGGAACTGATTAAAGCTACAGAAGGGACAGAGCAAAAATAAATTGCTTTGTTCTTATGCAATAACATCATTTCCGCATCTTATAAAAAATTGAATTATGGAAGCAAACAAAATTTTATCAGCCGATGTTCTTGACATCATTTTTGAAGACAGGAACAAAGATTACGGGGCATATGATTTAAGAAAATCATACAACCGCCGGATCACCAAAGCTCTTATTATCACTGCTTCAATTGCTTTACTTGCTTTATTAGGTTCATTCCTTGCAAGTGCAATGAAAGACAGCAATGATAAGAAGATCAAGACAAATGAAATGACCATTCAGGACATTAAGCAGGAGGACAAACCACCACCACCACCTCCTCCTCCACCACCTCCTCCACCAAAACAAGATCCTCCAAAAGTGGAAATGAAACAATTTACTCCTCCAATTATTAAAAAGGATGAGGAAGTTGAAAAACCGCCACCACCACAAGAAGAGCTGAAGGAGGTGAAGATTGCCGAGATTAACCAAGAAGGTATTAAGGATATTGGTATTGCTGCTCCTGCACAGATTGATGAAGGAAAGCAAATCATTGAAGTAAAAAAAGTAGAAGACGAGAACAAGATATTTGACAAAGTGGAAATTGAAGCCAGCTTCCCTGGTGGAGATGCTAAATGGCGTCGTTATCTTGAGCAAAACTGTAACGGTCAGGTAGCAACTGATGGTGGTGCTCCAGAAGGAACATACACTACAATCGTTCAGTTTATCGTGGATAAAGATGGTAATATCAGTGATGTTAAAGCTTTAACCAATCATGGCTATGGCATGGAAGGCGAAGCGATGAGAGTTATTAAGAAAGGACCAAAATGGACACCAGCTGTACAGAATGGCCGTCAGGTAAAAGCTTATCGTAAGCAGCCTATCACTTTCCAGGTACTTAGCGAGTAATTTATAAACGACATTTTATATAAAAGCCTTCCGATTAATCGGGAGGCTTTTTCTTTATTACCCTAGCTCTTCAAATGATAAGCATCAATTAGTTTATTTTTGACGGAACATGAATAAACTATCTGGTTGGGATGATACAATTGTAGCACTGGCAACTGCACCCGGCATTGGTGCCATTGGTGTTATTCGATTAAGTGGAGCAAAATCATTTAGTATCATCAATAAATTATTCCTTTCTAAAGATTTATTGCAACAGCCTTCACATACATTACATGTTGGTTTTTTAAAAGATGGCGAAACAATACTTGATGAGGTAGTGCTATCGCTCTATAAAAATCCCAAGGTCATACACAGGAGAAGATGTAATTGAAATAAGTTGTCATGGTTCACCATTTGTGCAGCAACAGGTAATTAATGCCTGTATAAAAAATGGTGCAAGATTAGCCAAAGCAGGAGAGTTTACACAAAGAGCTTTTTTAAATGGGAAATTGGATCTTGCACAGGCAGAATCGGTGGCAGATTTAATTGCTTCTAACACGGCAGCATCGCAGCGAGCAGCCTTACATACTATGCAGGGTGGTTTTTCCGAAAACTTAAAAGTACTGAGAGACAGGCTTATCACTTTTTCTGCATTAATCGAACTGGAACTTGATTTTAGTCAGGAGGATGTAGAGTTTGCAGACAGGAAGCAGTTTTATGAATTGATTGAAGAGTTAACAACATCTACCAATAAACTTATTAATTCATTTTCTCTCGGCAATGTAATAAAGAATGGTGTGAGTGTCGCTATTGTTGGAAAACCCAATGCAGGTAAATCAACTTTGCTGAATAGCTTGTTGAATGAGAACAGAGCTATCGTAAGCGAAATAGCAGGTACTACCAGAGATACAATTGAAGAAATAATAAATATTGACGGTATTTTGTTCAGGCTAATTGACACGGCGGGCATTCGTCAACATACTGCGGACATCATTGAAAGCGAAGGTGTGGAAAGAAGCCTGGCAAAAATTAAAAATGCCGATCTGGTACTTTACCTGTTTGATGCAGCAGATGTCATTGTAGAAGTTGCCGACAAGAAAATAGAACTGCAACAACAGGATCTGAAATTTTTATTAGTTGCCAATAAAATTGATATTATCGGCGAAGCAGAAGTTAAAAATAAGTTTTCTTCTATTGGAGAAATGATATTTATATCTGCTAAGCAACATCTGCACACAGAAGTATTAAAAGAAAGAATGGTAGATGCAGTACTGCAAGGCTCTTTGCAAACAGAGAGTACGGTTGTTACCAATGCAAGACATTACCATGCGTTAAAGGAAGTAGCAACTTCACTTACTGAAATAAAAAATGGATTGGATAATAAACAGTCTGGTGATTTACTGGCATTAGATATTCGTCGCTGTTTGCAATACCTTGGCGAAATAACCGGAGAGATTACCCATGAAGATCAATTGGATTATATTTTTTCGAAATTCTGTATCGGAAAGTAATCACATCATTGTTATATGAATAAATTGAAAATATTTTTGAACATATACAGTAGAAATTACTTTATGGGTTTGATCTGTATGATTATAATAGCATCCTGTAACAATTCAAAAACAGAAGGAACAACTTCTACGGATATGGATTCTCTTCATTCATGCATGAATGTGCCATCAAGGTTTGGTAACGATTCCTCCGGTAACAGTATTCAGTTTAATGGTGACTCTTCTACAGATGGTATGGTCTTAATTCCCGGTGGCACATTTGATATGGGTGGCGATAATGAGCAGGCAAGTCCTGATGAATATCCAAAACATAAAGTACAGGTGTCACCTTTTTATATGGATATAACTGAAGTAACCAATGCACAGTTTAAAAAGTTTGTAGATGCAACAGGTTATATAACCACAGCAGAAAAAAAGCCTGATTGGGAAGAATTAAAAAAACGGTTCCACCCAATACTCCTAAACCTCCGGACAGTGTATTGGTAGCAGCATCTTTAGTGTTCAGATCTTCAAAAGGTCCTGTTGACCTAAACGATTTTAACCAATGGTGGAGTTGGGTAAATGGAGCAAACTGGAAATATCCACAAGGTCCTGCCAGCACTATTGATGGAAAAGAAAATTACCCGGTAGTACAGGTAAGTTGGGATGATGCGATGGCTTATTGCAAATGGGCTGGAAAACGATTACCAACAGAAGCAGAATGGGAATTTGCTGCAAGAGGTGGATTGATCAATAATATTTACCCATGGGGAAATGAACATGTAAATAGCGGCAAACCAAAAGCCAATAGTTGGGAAGGAAAATTTCCTTACCTGAATGAAAAAAAGGATGGGTATATAACTTCAGCACCTGTAAAATCATTTGCACCGAATGGCTATGGTTTGTATGATATGGCGGGTAATGTGTGGGAGTGGTGCAGTGACTTATATAATTATGATTATTACAAGCAACTGCAAGGAAAAACTACAGTAGATCCGCAAGGGCCAACTACATCATTTGATCCACAGGAGCCGTATACCGAAAAGCGAAGCCTGCGTGGTGGTAGTTTTTTATGCAACGATGCCTATTGCAGCGGTTACCGTTCTGCAAGAAGAATGAAGAGCAGCCATGATACTGGTTTGGAACATACTGGGTTTAGGTGTGTGAGGAGTAAGTAAATTAAATTTAAGTAAGCAAGGAAGAAAGAATTTGGTTCCTTAAGTTAAATTTATGTTGGTGTTCTTATTATAGGCGCAATGATAAACATAACTAACAACAATGGTAGTCCAAGTTTTTGGGAAACCAAAATTGGAAGTAAAAAGGAAGTTTTAATGACAATGGCTATACATATAAACAGATAAATTTTCATTGTCAATAAGAACTATTTCTTTAATATTATTTATCTAGGGTATTGATTATTATGCCCAAATATTGAAAACTCGAAAACAATGGAAAGATTATTTAAGGATTAATAATGATGCCAATATTTTGGGTTTTATCGATTAATAAGTGAAAATTAAGTTTTGATTTTTTCTATTCCTGACTTAGTTATAGCTAAGCTTCAGCATTTTCGTGATTTCAGTAATCTCCACATGGCGATGCATAGATGGCTTTAGGTCTTAGTGGAAATATCGGTTTGCAAAAATATGATAGAAAGAGATCGTACATTAGTAGATGCCTATAAAGCGACAAATAACAGAACCGGATGGTATTTACTTTATCACTTTTACCTTACCTCACCACATTCCCTTCACTAACCACAAACGGATCTTCAACAACCTTCCCTGAATTTGTAATTAAGTTGGTACGGAAACTATGTGCGGCTCTTACAATGTCTTCAAAAAGTATTAATGTTTTTCCTGCATTGCAATTGGTAAAGCTATTGTTTGCTATGGATGATACTTGTGTGCCATATAAATGTATAAGGGGCTCATCACTTTTGCAATCGGTTAGTTTGTTATTGGAGAAAACTAAGATTTGGCCCCATAGTGCTTTCATCATTACCGGTGCGTTGCATGGCAAGAATTTGTCCCTTATGTTCTGTTATTGTATTATTGGCTATGATGAGTTTCTCTACATTATAATATCCTTTCTTGTCTAACTCATTAGAGAAGTTGAACAGCATGCCTTTGTTATCAGTAAAAGTATTGTTGGTAATAATGATGCTGTCCAGCACAGTTGTTTTGGCTGCATTAAAAAACAGCATCTTACCTCTTTTAAAAACACAATCTGTAACAATAAGATTGCTATGGTTGCTGCTGCCCGATGTGTCCGAAGAAATGAAAGATTTTGTTTCCACATCATCCATATCAATACGTAGTTTTTTTAAAATAATATTGTTGCCAGCAGTTATATAAAACAAAAAATCAGAGAACGTAGTATTAAACTTAATTGTTCTTCGGCTTCTTGCTGAAATAGTAACATTTGCATTAAGTATTATTGGTGTTGGAAACTGATACTTTTTCTTAGTCAATATTATTTCTACGCTGCCAGTTTTATTCTCCTGCAAAGCTTTGTACACATCGTCAGCAGTTTTGCAAGTAACTCTTATTCTTGTTTGTTCCAGTGCAGTAAAAGATTCGTTAAACCAGGCGGCACCGCATTTTGTTTCAGCATTTGCAATTACTTGTTTGAATTTTTCTATATCCGTAATGCCCGGCGTAGAGGATAATTTACCGGCAAGTCTTGTACTACCGATAGCTTTCAACGAATCGCTTATTGCGAAACCGCTATTGTTACTTACAGGAATTATAGATGCTCCTTCTTTTTGAATGTTGATGCTTGATTTATTAAAACCATCCGGCATTGTTTGTGGCATCGCATCGTTGATAATGTTTCCGGCAAATCGGATGCGACTGATATCATCATGTTTCAGGTAAGCAATTTTATCTGTGTTGTTGTAATATATGTTGTTGATGAAAGCAACATTTGAAGGAGTAACAGACCGCTCTGCATCACTACCATCGCAAAAGCTTAACGGCGTACAATTGTAAAAATTATTGTTAGCTATTACAGCGTCTGTTACCTCTACATACCTATTGGCCGGAGAATTGGGTACGCCATTCATAATGGCAATTGGTGAACGAAAATCTTTTCCTCTGCATTCATAAAATAAATTATTCACTACCCATTGTCCTTTATTAATGATTCGAACACCACCTGTTCCTGGTTTATTATTTCCCAGAAAAACATTGCTTTCCATTGTATTGTAATTTCCATGACGAAGTACAACGGCTCCAGAACATTCTTTGAATAGGTTATTTCTTATAACATTGCTACACGACTTTAAAGAAATGATCTCTGTTTCTCCATCACAATGTTCGAAGAAGTTATCAATTATCTGTGTGTTGGAATTGAATTCGCAATGTTGTGATACACCAACTCTAATTGTTTCGCCTGAGTTAGAAGCTAACGGCAGCCTGAATCCAAAGTAATTATTATTGATGGAATGAAAATTTTCACGGCTTCTCTCGTCATCAAGAAGTACCGCCATCATCACACCCATATTTTTTTTATCCTGAAAACGGCAATGATCTATTTGATTATGTTTACCATACAGAGCCACCCAATAGTTGTCATCCATTCGCTGAGGGTTATTAAAATTATTGATAACAGTATTCGTCACTCTGCAATAGTTAGCCAGTTGTTCATTGTTTACCCGAAACTTAATTATAGCATCACTGCCTGCATATCCATTGGTAAAATAAAACCCATCAACAATAATATAAGTGCCGCCAATCAGGAGTTTTGAATTGCCTGATATAATTACTTTCCCTGCCGTTTGTGCTTTAAAAGTAATAGGTTGTTCTTTAGTACCTGTACAATTCAATGAAATGGTAATATTATTCCAGATGCCATCCTGTAAAATAATTATATCTCCAGGGCTTGCTTCTTTATTGGCTTTCTTTAATTCTTCTGCATTTTTTACAATAGTGGTATTGGCTCCACTAAGCAGTGCAATACAAAGGCAACATTTCAACAGTATTAATTTCAGCATTATAAAAATGGTTAACGTAGTTTTTTTACAAAAGATCTTTGTGAAGACTCTCTGATGAATAATTTTGGTTTTAAGACGACTTCAACTCCTGTCATATCATCCGGGTGATGCATTCTTTCAATAAAAAGTTTAGCTGCTGCTTTTCCCATTTCAAAAGATTGAATATCGACACTGGAAATACCAGGGGTTACAACACTAACAATCGGTTCATTATTAAAACTTACCAATGCAATATCATCAGGCATACTAAGCCCTTTCTTCTTAATGGCAAGCATAGCACCAATAGCCATTCTATCACTGATGGTGAATATGGCATCCGGCCTTTTCTTCATGGCCAATAATTCTTCCGTAGCAAAGTAGGCATAGTCTTGATTGAAATCGCAATGGATAATAAGGCTAGGATCAGGTTTTATATTATATTTCTTTAATGCTTTCATGTACCCATCCATACGGCTGTTACTAATTCCTAAGTTTTTCGGTCCTGCAAGAATAGCGATGCGTTTATAGCCCTGTTCCAATAAATGTTCGGTTGCGATAAAGCCACCTTCTTCATTATCCAGATGAACAGTTGGTGCAGTAAGTTGTGGAGTTACCCGGTCAAACACAACCATTGGAATGTCTCGTTCTTGTATTTTTTTAAAATGCTCAAATGATTTGGTTTCGCTTGATACAGAAATAATAAATCCATCCACTAAACTTTCAAGCAAACGCCTTGTATTTACAATCTCTCTTCCGAACGATTCGTTACTTTGGCAAACCATAACAGTATAGCCAGCTTCTAATGCTACTTCATCAATACCTTTTACCATCATCGACAATACATAATCAAGATTAGGAACGATTACTCCAATTGTATGTGTTTGTTTTTGCCGGAGACTTAATGCAAGTCTGTTGGGTTGATAGTTGAGTTCTTCAGCCAATGCCATCACCGCAGCCTTTGTGTCATTATTAACATCCGGGGCATTTCGCATTGCTCTCGACACTGTGGAAATGGAGACGTTCAACTGTTTGGCAATATCTTTTATCGTGGCGGGTTTGTTCATTATGGCAAAATCAATGTGTAGTAAAGCTAAACTTTAATTAAATACGAGAATACCGGTAGCGTTACCGGTAACGTTTTCAGTGTTCAAATATTAGAAAGTATTTAACAAATAACATTTATTTTAAATAAGTATTAAAGAATATCTAAATTGTTAGATAAATTATTTTATAGTAAAAATTGGCTGCAATGTTTTTAACCCTAATATTACTTTGAGGGAATTGCCATTTGATAATAATTCGCTTTTGTCTTCTGCTTTTTTCTCCATCACCATCCTCCTCCTGCGAAAATTCATCATCATTTTTATTACATAGTATTAAAATAATAACCATGAAAGGAAAAGTTGCAATTGTTACAGGTGGAGCAAGAGATATTGGCCGTCAGGTCTCATTAAAGTTAGCAGCAGCAGGCGCAAAAGTTTGTGTTAATTATTTTGGAAATGAAGAGCAGGCTAACGAAACATTAAAAATGATCAAGGATGCCGGTGGCGATGCTATCATCGTTCATGGTGATATGACAAAAGCGGCGGAAGTGAAAGGCGTTGTTGATGCTTGTACAAAAGCTTTTGGAAATGTTGTTCATGTACTGGTAAATGTTGCCGGTGGGTTAATGGGAAGAAAAACAATAACTGAAATTGATGAGGAATTCTGGGATGCTGTAATGGATGTAAATCTGAAATCTGTTTATCTCGTAACCAAGGCTGTAGTTCCTCATATTACAGAAGGTGGTGCCATTGTAAACTTTGCTTCTCAAGCTGCAAGAGATGGTGGCGGACCTGGTGCAATAGCTTATTCTACTGCTAAAGGTGGTGTGTTAACAATGACCAGAGGGCTTGCAAAAGAATTAGGACCAAAAGGAATAAGAGTGAATTGCGTTTCTCCGGGAATGATTAATACCACTTTCCATGATACGTTTACCAAAGCAGAAGTAAGAACAAATGTGGCTGCGGGAACTCCATTAAGAAGAGAAGGAAAAGCGGAAGAAGTTGGAGATCTTGTTTTGTATCTGGCTGGTGATAATTCTTCATTTATAAATGGAGCAAGTATTGAAATTAACGGTGGAACTTATTTTATATAAGGTTTGATTTTTATTGTATGTAAAACGATGCATACATTTTACGATTGCTGAATTAGTTGCTATATGAAAGGATTGCTGAAAATAATTTTCTTATTACTGCTACCTGTGCTTATGCAGGCGCAGCATCCGGTTACTTTTTTTACAAAGACAGAAGCAGTATCTGTTAAGGCAAGCCTATTAAAATATCCTTTACTTAAAAGTTCATACACGGATCTGAAGAAAGATGTAGATCAATGGATTGGTAAAGATGTGGATGTCCCTTTTCCAAAAGACCCCGCTGGCGGTTATACACATGATAAGCATAAGGCGAATTATACACTAATGTTTAATAGTGGTGTATTGTATAATCTTACTGGCGATGTTAAATATGCCAAGTTGGTAAAAGATATGATGCTGAAATATGCAGCATTGAATCCTACGCTAAAAAATCATCCTGAAGCAACAAGCAGTTCACCCGGACGTATTTTCTGGCAGGCATTGAATGATGCTAACTGGATGGTCTATACAGGCATGGCGTATGACCTTATTTATAATTCATTGACTTCGGCAGAAAGAAAGAAAATTGAAGATGGTGCTTTTAAGCCTGAAGTTGATTTTTTTACACATGACCTGAAAGACTGGTTTAACCTTATACATAATCATGCTGTATGGGCAACCGCAGGTGTAGGTATGATTGGCATTGCCACCAACAATCAGGATTATATTGACATGGCTTTGTACGGAACGGAGAAAGATGGCAAAAGAGGTTTCATTGCTTTAATGGATAATCTGTTTTCGCCGGATGGTTATTATACTGAAGGACCTTATTATACTCGTTATGCAATTTTGCCTTATGCTGTTTTTGCCAATGCATTAAACAACTGGAAGCCGTCATTAAAAATATTTCAGCACAGGAATAGCATTTTACAAAAAGCATTGCTTACCTGTTTGCAGCAAACAAATATTGATGGAACATTTTTTCCTTTTAATGATGCATTGAAAGAAAAAGATTTCACTTCGAATGAATTAGTTGTTGCTATCAATACTTTCTGGAAGGCATATGGAGCAGATAAAAACTTATTGCCAGTTGCAAAAAAACAAAATAGGGTTATGCTTAGCAGTGGTGGCGTAGCAATAGCTGCTGAACTGGCTACCAATAAAAATATTCCTGCTTATTATAATTATAAAACTTTTGAAAGTACTGATGGTGTAAAAGGTGATGAAGGCGGAATCTCTGTTTTCAGAAATGGAAAAGGACAGGATTTGACAAGCTTATTGTATAAGTACACAGCTCATGGTCTTTCTCACGGTCATTACGATAAGTTGGGCATCATGCTATATGACAAAGGAAATGAAATACTGACCAATTATGGTTCGGTTCGTTTTATTGGTGTTGAACAAAAATATGGTGGACGATATCTGGCAGAGAACAAAGCCTATGCGGGACAAACCATCGCACATAATACTATTGTGGTGGATGAAACCAGTCATTTTAATGGCAAAGAAAGCATTGCTGAAAATTTTCATTCAGATAAATTATTCAGCAGTATCTCAAATCCTACTGTGCAAGTGGTAGCGGCCAAAGAGGATAATGCATATAAGAATACGCATATGCAACGGACTTTGTATATGCTCGAATTACCAGAGAATAAGAAGATGATTGTTGATTTATTCAATGTGGAATCTGACAAAGAACATCAATATGATTTGCCATTCCAATATAATGGACATTTGATAAATACTTCTTTTAAATATAAAGCAAACACAGATAAGCAGGAAACATTGGGTAATAAAAACGGCTACCAGTATATCTGGAATGAAGCTGAAGCAAAAGTTGAGAATACTACTGCGCAAATAACCTTTCTTAATGATCGTTCTTACTATTCTATTTCATCGTTGATTGATGGGTCAGCAAAAATATTCTTAACAAGAACAGGTGCAAACGATCCCGATTTTAATTTAAGGCATGAACCTGCAATGATTATCCGTAAGAATGGTAAAAACCAGTCGTTCATCAATGTAATTGAGATTCACGGAAACTTTGATCCTGTATATGAATTTTCTTCAAATGCATATCCTTCTGTAAAAGAAATTAAACTATTGCAGCAGGATGAAAATTATACTGTGGCTGAAGTTTCTCTTGGCGATAAAAAACTAATCATCGCACAATGCAATAAAAATTTTGATACAAAACAGGTTCATTCGGCCGGTACTTTAAACTGGACAGGCCCTTTTGTGGTTATATACGACGGAAAAATATTATAAACTGATTAATAATTATACAATGGGAACAACCGAAACAACGAAAGTATTTATTGAAAACAAAGACATTGATTGGGAAGACATGGGCAACGGTGTTAGAAGAAAAATTATGTCTTATGATGACAGGTTAATGCTGGTGAAAGTAGAATTTGAAAAAGGAGGAGTAGGCTCAGTACATAAACATCATCATACGCAAATAACACATATTGAAAGTGGTGTGTTTGAAGTGGAAATTAATGGAGAGAAAAAGGTATTAAAAGGGGGAGATGGGTTTTATATTCCACCGAATGTGTTGCATGGCGCTGTTTGTCATGAAGCTGGTGTGTTGATTGATGTATTCAGCCCCATGAGGGAAGATTTTATAAAATAAATTTTAGCTAAAAAAGAGTTATGAAAGTTAAAGGACTAAGATGGTGGATAATAGGGTTGATAGCCCTGGCTACGATTATCAATTATATTGATCGTACGGCCATCAATATCCTTTGGCCTTATATTCATAAAGATTTTGGTATCAGCGAAGCAGATAGTAAAGATGCATTAAAAATCATTACTATCTTTTTCATGATTGCATACGCAATAGGCCAAACAGTAATGGGCAAACTAATGGATGCCATTGGAACTCGATTGGGCTTTGTTGTTTCTATTGTTGGTTGGAGTATTTCAATTGCGTTGCATGCGGTGGCCAGAACAATGACATCGTTCAGCATATTTCGATTTTTCCTTGGTATTTCTGAAGCTGGTAACTGGCCGGGTGCTGCCAAGAGTAATGCTGAATGGTTCCCTGCAAAAGAAAGGGCTATTGCACAGGGTATTTTTGGAGCCGGTGCATCTCTAGGTTCTGTAGTGGCTGCTCCGTTTATTGCTTATGTGTTTATAGCATTTGGCTGGAAGTGGACATTTGTAGGAATTGGTTTGTTAGGATTACTTTGGATAATTCCTTGGTTAATCATTAATAAAAATACTCCTGATAAGCATCCGTGGATTACAAAAGAAGAGCAGGATTATATTGCAAGCTCTGCTACGAATAAAGCAACAGCACCTGTTGCAACAACTGTATATACCTGGAAACAATTATTGCAATTCAAAAATACTTGGGGTATTATTAGTTCAAGATTTTTTATTGACCCAGTGTGGTGGATGTTTGTTACTTGGTTGCCTTTTTTCTTAAAGGAGAATTTTGGATTTGATATAAAGCAAGTTGGCGCATTTGCATGGGTTCCATTCTTATTTGCAGCTTTGGGTGGTTTGTCTGGCGGCTTCTTCTCTTCTTGGCAAATAAAGAAAGGCAAGTCAGCAACAAAGGCAAGAAAGAATGCCATTACTATCGGTAGTGTTATTATGCTTATTTCATTAGTAACTATAGCTATTTATCTAGAAAGTTTAAAAGATCAGCCCGGCTTAACCATTGCATTAATCAGCGCAACGCTATTTGGTTTTCAATTCCTGATTAATAATCTGCAAACATTACCATCAGATTACTTTCATGGAAAAAATGTTGGTGTCGTAGCAGGAATGAGTGGTACATCTGCTGTATTGGGAACTATAATAGTAACCTGGCTGGTACCTGTGTTGACAAAAACGAGTTACACACCATTTTTTATAATGGCAGCATTGGTGGTGCCAATAGCCTGGTTATGCGTAATGTTTATTGTTTCAAAAAATAAGAATAACACAATTAGTTAATTGATATAAATAAAACTGTAAAAACTGCGATATGAAAAAAATTCTATTTACAATGATGTTGATGATGACCGTTGGGTTCATCTATGGACAAACTACTTACTATTGGATAGGTGGTGCTTCTGGTGGAAGTATAACAAACTCTGCTAGTTGGAATACTGATATCAATGGAGGAGGTAGCAATAGGACTACGGCTCTTAATACTGATATTTTAGTTTTTGATGGTACTAATGTTGGTGGAACTACTCCAACAACCGGACCTGTTAGTGTGGTTACAAGTGGAACGCTGCTCTGTGGTCAAATGATATTGACAAATAATGTATTTGTAGATTTTATCAGAACATCATCCGGAACTTCTGTTTTTCAAATTAATGGAAATGATGATGATGATTTTGTAGTAAATGCTGGTTCTACATTTTCAATACCCTTAACTACACTTGGGAGCGTTAGAATTGAAATGGCTGCTACTGCTTCTGGTAGAGTTAGTGGTGCATTTTCTATTACTACAACTCAGCAGTTCAGAATTCAAAATACAACCTCTGGAACTGGAAAAATATTATTTAAGAGCGGGTCAGTTTTTACTACAAAGATTACTTCTGGCTCTACTTCCTATGCATTCGGAAATTCGTCACAATCAGCAAGTGGGTGGGTAATTTTTGAAGCAGGTTCTGAAATTTTTTATCTAGGTGGTTATAGCCCGCATGGTAGCGGAACTAATTACTCTGCAATTAAAATAGAACCAGGAAATGTATGGCATCACCGTGCTGACCAAACTGTTGCACCAACCGGAGGAAACTTTTTTAATAAGCAAAGCTATGGTGATATAAGTGTAGAAAACAATGCTCCACTAATTGCAACGGGTTCTATTTATCGTATTGGAAACTTAACTGTTAATACAGGAAGCACATTTACTACACATTCTTCCGGGCAAACAGCTATTGCCGGTAATTTGACAGTAAATGGAATGCTTATAGCTCCCGCAGCCAGTACCAATGAAATTCTTTTCAATGGAACAAGTACACAAAGTATTGCAGGTACTGGAACAATTGATGTTCCTGGTTTGAGAGTAAGTGATATGGCTACAGTTACTTTAAATAAAAATATTATTGTAAGTGACGATGTAACGATTTTCGGAAAAATGAATTTTGCTGATAAGCAAATTACAGGAGCTGTAACCTTGGATGCTAAAGGAATTAATGCACCAGTAATTGGGGCAGGAACAACTGTAATGGGTTCTAATGTAATTACAGCTCATTCAGGTTTTGGCACAGCTGCTATTGGGCAATCTATTAGTGGTGCTGGTATTCCAGCTAATACAATAGTAATAAATGTTTCTGCTGCAGATGATGAAATAATTATCTCTAATGCTGCAACTGCTTCTGGAGCTGGTGTTGTATTAACAACTACATCTGCTGGAGCAACTTTACAAACTGCAAATACGAATGGTTTTGATCCTGCAACTGGTTCAGTAGTTACTTCAGGTAATATGACCTTTGAAGATGATATCAATTATGTTATTGACGGACCTACTACATGGCCGTTTGGTGTTACAACAGGATCAGCTGGTAATAATGTAAATGCAGGAAGCGTAGATGTAAATGCAGACATTACTGTTAACAAAGGCGTTACAATAAAGAATTACTTACTAATAAATGGTAAGATGACCTTGCGTCCTGCAGATGTTGTACATATTCTTGCAGGTGGTGATATTACCGGAACATTCGGTGCTACTAAATATATTGCTACTGATTACGTAACAGGAACCGGTGTACAAAGTATGGTACAGTTTGATGGTATATCATCTGCCAAAACTATTCCTGTTGGAACTGTCAATTATTATTTGCCTGCAACAATTACTCCGGCTTCAAGTTCTGATTTCACTGTTGCGGTATTTGAAGGCATTACTACAAACGGTTTACTAAATGGAACAGCTTTTACTCCTACACAAAGATTAAGGGTTGTAAATGCTGTTTGGAATGTTAATCGTCTTTCCGGATCAGGAGCTGCTGATTTGCAATTAAACTGGGACGATGCTTTGGAAGGAACAACCTTTGCAACGTTGCCAGATTCTGATATAGGCCTTATTCGTAACATCGGATCTGGACCTACTGGCTGGGGACCTCCTATTGTACCAGGAAATAATACAACGAATGTTGTAATGGGAAATACTTCTGTATTCGGTTCATTTAGTGCTGGTGCTATTCCACAGGTAAATGCGTTTATTTATAATGATTTACCAACCAAAACTTATGGAGATCCTGACTTTAATGGTGGAGCAACCAGTTTAAATACTACGAACCCTATTATTTATACAAGTACTAATCCATTAGTAGCAACAATCGTTGCAGGAAATATTCATATAATTGGTGCAGGTACTTCTGATATCACAGCTTCACAATTGGGAGATGGTGTTTTTCCAGATACAAGTGCTACCAAAACTTTGCTAGTAAATAAAGCACCACTTACAATAAAGGCGGATGATAAGTCAAAATTCGAACAGGTTGCTAACCCGACTTTGACAATAACTTATACTGGTTTTGTTTTGGGAGAAACAAATGCTGTATTAACAACGCAGCCAACTATTTCTACTACTGCAACAATTGCTTCTGCACCTGGTTTGTAT
The DNA here is from genome assembly GCA_016706055.1 of Chitinophagaceae bacterium. GTDB lineage: Bacteria > Bacteroidota > Bacteroidia > Chitinophagales > Chitinophagaceae > JJ008. Next base: position 272,615 of record JADJKL010000006.1, read on the forward strand.
CCTATTACAATAAGTGGCGCTACGGCTGCTAACTATGAAATAACACATACCAATGGCACACTAACCGTGATTGCAAAAACAAACCAAACAATAACATTTGCTCAGCCTGCCACAAAAACTTATGGTAATGCTCCATTCGCAACTGGAGCAACAAGTACTAACAGTACAATTCCTATTACTTATACAACAAGTAATCCGGGTGTGGCAACTGTATCAGGAAATACTATAACAATCAAGGGAGCTGGAACTACAGTTATCACTGCAATGCAGGCTGGTAGCGATGGATTTTTTCCTGCACCAAATGTTGCTAGAACACTTACTGTTAATAAAGCAAACCTTACTATAAAAGCTAATGATGCAATAAAAACTACCGGCGAAGCGAACCCAGTTTTTACAATGACATATACCGGATTTGTTTTGGGTCAAACAGCAGCAAATCTTACAACGCAGCCGATTGTTTCAACTACTGCAGCTACTAATTCGTCACCCGGATATTATGACCTTATTCCAGGAGGCGCTGTTACGCAGAATTATAATATCACCTATACAAATGGAAGACTTACCATTTTACCGCTTACAGGAACATCTGCACAGTTTCTATTAGCTTACAGAAACAGTAATGGAAATATTGCAGTTAGAGTTTATTCTCCTGAAATTTATCTGGCAGATATAACTATATATGATCTGAATGGAAGAGTACTTGCACAGAGAAACATACTGATGCCTGTTGGATTTGCCAGTGCAGAAATACCAGTACAGTTTTTATCATCGGGAATTTATGTTGTTGCTGTAAGAGGTAATGGAGTGAAGCTTGAAAAAATGATTCATTTCATTAAATAATTCAAAGTGTATGAAGAGTAATTTGTTTTTTATTGTTGGTGTCGTTTTGATGAGTTGCAAAACTTTTAATGTAACTGCCCAGTCTGGCGCACCTGCTGTTTTTTCTTTAGATGCAAAAGCACTGGATAGAACGAAAACAAAGATTGCTAATAAAAATCCTGAAGTTATCGACGCTTATAAACAATTAATTAAGGATGCAGATAAAAAAGCGTTGCCATTTGGACCTGTTTCGGTGATGGAAAAGAAAGGACTTCCGCCAAGCGGCGATAAACATGATTACATGAGCTTGGCTCCTTATCATTGGCCTGATCCTTCTAAACCAGACGGCTTGCCATATATAAGGAAAGACGGGCAAACGAATCCTGAAGTGAAAGATTATCCGGATAAGGATAATATGCCGAAGCTTTGTGAATATGTTTATATGCTTGGGTTAGCTTATTATTTTTCTGAAGAAAACCAATATGCAGAGCATGCAGCAAAATTGTTGAAGGTTTGGTTTCTGGATGCCGACACCCGAATGAATCCCAATTTGAATTATGGACAGGCTATCAAAGGTGTAAATGAAGGTAGAGGCGCAGGATTAATTGATACAAGGCATTGGATTAAGTTAATTGATGGTATCGGCCTGATAAAAAATTCCAAATATTGGAGTAAAGCAGATCAACAAGGGATGCAGAAATGGTTTTCAGATTTTTTGAATTGGATGCAGACAAGTGATAATGGTACACATGAAATGAAAACACTGAACAATCATGGTGCTTGGTATGATGCACAACGCTTATCGCTGGCATTATTTATTGATAGCAGCGAATTAGCTAAAAAAATTGTCTTAAATGCAGCCAATCGACTGGATATACAGATGGATGACAATGGATTGTTTCCTGCTGAAATGGAAAGAACAATTTCTTTGCACTACACTTCTTTTGTAATGAATGCATTTTTTACCATAGCTCATATGGCAGAAAAAACAGGTTTCGATTTCTGGAAATACACATCACCTACAGGCAAGTCACTTAAGAAAGCATTCGATAAGATGAAGCCCTATTTCACCGGGGATAAAGAATGGGAAGGCCAGCAAATAAAAGAATTTGATAAGGAAGACGCTTATCCGATATTAAAGGATGGGGCAGCCCACTTCAAATGCAAAGATTGTGATGATACTATAAAAAAACTGGCGGATGATAAAGCCCCACGATTACGGATAAATTTATTGTACTAAATAAAAATTTTAAAAAATAAAAACTGCTATTATGAGAAAAATTCAGTGCTTGTTTATGTTCCTGCTGATGTTCAGTGGTGCTTTGATGGCACAAAAGAAAACAATTACCGGAAAGGTAATTAGCCAAGCTGGTAACGATCCGTTGCTTGGGGTAAATATTCTGGCGAATAACCAGCGAGGTGGCGTTACTACAAAACAGGATGGTACTTATAGTATTACTGTTGACGAAAAAACAACAACCCTTGTCTTTTCTTTTGTAGGCTATGCTACTCAAACGGTACTTATTGATAATAAAAAAACCATTGATATAACGATGGTGCCTGCAGCTGTTACCAGCGAAGAAGTAGTGGTTATCGGATATGGTACTCAGAAAAAAACCAGTGTGACCGGGTCTGTTTCTAAACTTACAAATGATAGAATGGAGGAGTCGGCTAATTCCCGTCTTGACCAGGCATTGCAGGGAAAAATAGCTGGTGTTAGGGTGCAAAATATTTCATCGGAAGCTGGCTCAGATCCTAAAGTAACCATCCGTGGAATTTCATCCGTTTCTGCCGGAGCTGATCCGCTGGTGGTGGTAGATGGTCACCCGTTGTACGAAGGAATGTCTTTTGTAAATATGGCGGATGTGGCCTCAGTTGAAGTATTAAAAGATGCTGCTTCTGCAGCCATTTATGGTTCAAGAGGTGCAAATGGTATTATCCTTATCACTACTAAAAGTGGAAAGGCGAACAAAACAAAATATAGTGTAAAGTTCTCAACCGGCTTTAAAGATGCTTATGAACTTTACCCGATGATGACAACTACAGAATATACAAATATGCTTTTCTATGAAGCAGCACAAAAATTGAAAGATGCAAGTATTACGCCGCCTACATTGACACAAATTGCATCTACAGCAGAAAGAGCTGCCTATATCTTTGAAAAAGATTATAGAGGTGGAGTTGGTACAAACTGGCAGCGAGAGGCCATACGTACTGCTAACGTAAAAAATCTTCAAATGAATGTATCGGGAGGTAATAGTGGAGTTAAGTACTACATATCTGGTGGCTATCAGAATGACCAAGGTATGATGTACCATAGCGAATACGAAAGATTTACGGCAAAAGCAAAAATCGATGCACAGCTAAGCAAAAAAGTAAAACTGTCATTCAATTTTAATCCTTCATATATTAAGCGGGAAAGACCTTCCGCCAATTATACAGATTTTTTTAGATTACAATCCTTTTTACCCGTTTATGTAGATGAGTCGCTTATAAATTTTATACGCCTTAATTCCAGCTATGCTGATGTGCAGGTTGGCGATTTTGCGCAAGCTAATATGTTTAATGGAAGAGTTTATTCAGGCATAATGCCAGATGGTAGTAATTGGGTAACTACCTCAGCAAGTACACCTTTTAGTACATCCAATCAATCTCCCAAATCTGTTCTGGAAACAAGGAAAATAACATCCAATGATTACAGAGCATTAACTTCTGGAGATATAACTATCAACATTCTTCCAGGACTTGATTTTAAAACTTTAGGCAGTGCATTTGTACGCTATTCATCTGGTTTAGATTTTGCTCAATCAAATTCAAACAGGGCTGGCGATATTAATAAAGGAGTGTACACAAGTACATTATTTATCGATCTGTTATCCGAAAATACTTTATCATACAACAAAAGAATAAAAGACCATTCTTTTGATTTCTTGGCTGGCTTCACAGCTCAAAAAACTAAAGTTAAGAATGAGCAAACTACGGGTACTAATTTCGCTAGTGACAATATTACTACGTTGAATACAGGAACTGTAACACTTGATCCTCTTCAAACTTTTAATAACACATTAAGTAGAGGATTACTTTCTTATCTGGGAAGAGTATTATATAGCTATAAAGACAAGTACCTACTGAATGGCTCCTTCAGGGCAGATGGAAGTTCTTATTTTGGTCCTGGGCAAAAATGGGGATACTTTCCTTCAGTGTCTGTTGGATGGGTAGCTAGTAAAGAAAAATTTCTGGATAATGCAAGCTGGTTAAGCAATCTTAAATTCAGAGGTAGTTATGGTGCCACTGGTAATAACAATATTGGCGATTATTTATTTGTTGACCTTTTATATGCTAATAACTATCCTTTTGGTGGATCAGTAACTGGCGGACAGTCAATTTCAAGAACTATACTTTCTAATCCAGATATCACCTGGGAGTTGACAAATCAACAAAACTACGGTGTAGATGTGGCGCTTTTTAGAAATGCCATTTCATTCTCTTTTGATGTTTACAAATCAAAAACAGATCAGCTATTATTACAACAGGCTACACTTGGTTTTACAGGGGTGCCAAGTTTTATAAACAACATTGGAAGTGTGCAAAACAATGGAGTTGAATTTGAGATCACTTCTAATAATATTAGAAAAAAAGATTTTAGATGGTCTACAACAGCGAATATTTCTCACAATAGAAATAAAATCTTAGCACTTGGAAATGAAGCACAGTTACTTAACCAAGGCGAAAGAACGGAATTGTATCTGAACAAAGTTGGTGGCCCACTAATTCAGTTTTTTGGTTATCAAACTGACGGTGTTTGGTTATCACAGGCAGATATCACAGCCTCTGGACTTACAACTAGTTTACCAAATGCACTAGTAGCAGGCGGATTAAAAATTGTTGATATAGATGCTAACGGAATTCTTGATGTAAACGATCGTACGGTAATTGGCAATCCTTATCCAGATTTTAACTGGGGTATATCCAACAATTTTACTTATAAAGATTTTGATTTTAGTTTCTTTTTCCAAGGTGTGCAGGGTGGCAGCGTTATAGGTGGCGATGCCAATTATAACGAAACAAAACGTTACAATAAGAATTATAACGCTAACAGATGGATCAGCCCTATGTTTCCGGGTGATGGCAAAACTCCTTATTCAACTTTGGGGTATAACTGGATGCTGACAGATTATGTGGTAGAAGATGCTTCTTACTACGCATTAAGGGAAGTATTAGTTGGATATACGTTACCTGACAAACTTGCTAAAAAAGCAGGGTTGAGTTCACTAAGAGTTTATTTTTCTGGACAGAATCTTTTCTTCCATAAAGCTGCAAGTTTCAGAGGGCTTAATCCTGAAGCAAGAAGTAATTCAGCTCAATACAGTACACCATTAGTTGATGGTTATCAGAGAGGATCTTTCCCGGTACAAAAAACATTCTTGTTTGGCCTTGATTTTAATTTTTAATTGAAAAACAGATTAATTATGAAAAAGCTACATTATATAATTATCATTTTATTCATGAGTCTTACCTCTTGTAAAAAGGTAATTGATCTCTATCCGGAATCTAATTTAAATACGGGTACGTTTTATAGTAACGATGCCGAAGTAAAAGCTGGCCTTACGGGCTGTTATAATGGATTACAGGCACCGATGAGCCGGGAATGGCAGTTTACTGAACTACGGTCAGACAATTCCTATATGGGATCTACCGGCAGCACAAATTCATTCAACAGAGATCTGAGTGATCTGGATGAATTTATTCCGGCAACTACCAATGATGGCCTTTACCAGTATTGGTTAGATACGTACTATAATATTCGCAATTGCAATATTGTATTGCAAAAGCTAGGTGTAAACTATGACCCCGCTTCAGGTACAATTAGCTTGTCAAATATTGATATACCCATAAGCGATGTTAACAGAAAACAATATGCTGGTGAAGCCCTTTTCATAAGAGCTTATCATTTTTTTAATCTTGTTCGTTTATACGGAGGTGTTTTTCTGGTACACACTCCTATTTCGCCAACGGAATCTAAAGCAATGAATCGTTCCTCTGTTGCAGACATCTATAAATTCATTGTTGCGGATTTATCTACTGCTGCTACTTATATGAACAATTTGAAGTTTAGTCAGATACTTCCTGCTAACAAAGGAAGAGCCACATCTTGGGCGGCGAAAGCATTATTGGGTAAGGTTTATCTTACTCAAAACAAAAAGGCCGAAGCAATTCCAGTATTACAGGATGTAGCTACCAATAGTGGTTATGGCTTGCAAACTGCTGGCTATGCAAATGTATTCTCTACTACAAACGAGTTAAATTCAGAGATTCTGTTTGCTGTTAGTTACAAAGCCGGTGGACTTGGTTTAGGTTCTCCTTTTGGAAATACTTTTGGTCCACTGGGCAGTAGTGCCGATGTAATTAATGGTTCTGGAAGTGGTTGGAATACTCCGACGAGCAGTATCGATTCTTTTTATACTGGTGCAGATACAAGAAAAGCGGTAAGTATTGCAAAATATAAACCAGGTACTCCACAGGAAGTTGTTTATGTAAAAAAATACTTGACACCAGTTGTTATTACATTTGACGGTGAAAGCGATTGGCCAATTATCAGGTATGCCGATGTATTGTTAATGCTGGCAGAAGCACAAGGAAACACAGGCACAAGTGTTGGCTATATTAGCCAGATAAGAGTGAGAGCAGGATTGGGTTCAATTGCAGGTGCATTTGCTACAGTTGCTGAATTTGAAAAAGAGCTGGTAGATCAACGGAGAGCAGAGTTTGCATTTGAAAATCAAAGATGGTTTGATTTGTTGCGTTACAAAACCACATTGACTACAATTGATCCATTGCAGATATTAAAAGCACATTTTGCTTATGAGTATGCAGCACATTACATCACTTATACTGCACCAACACCGACTTTGGCGTTTTTGCAGGGAAATGTTACAAACGATAAATTATTGCTACCAATACCACAGCATGAAATTGATACGAATACACAATTAGTAATAGCTCAAAACCCTGGTTATAATTAGTCTTGAGTTTAATCAAAACTTACTGCTTATATAATAACCCTGAAGTCATCTTCAGGGTTATTATATTTCGAGAATAAAAACTGTTTTATATTATTTTAAACATCAGCATATGAAAAAAATATTATCATTGCTTTTTTTACTTTCTGCATACATAGTAGCACTTGCACAAGATGTTGATACAACAATTTACAAGCCTGTTGAGTATCCAGATGGGTTTACAGCACAAATTGATATTGTGTATACTCAGGTAGATGGTTGGGATGGTCGTATGGACTTATACCTTCCGCCGAAATCAAAAGTTCTATCACCTGTTGTTATTAATATACATGGTGGCGGATGGAATCATGGAGTGAAGGAATCGCAAACAGGTTATAGTACTTTCTTTAAAAAAGGTTTTGCGGTAGCAAATATTGAATACCGCCTTACAGGCCAAGCAACCGCACCGGCAGCAATAGAGGATACAAGATGCGCATTAATCTATTTAATTAAAAATGCGAAAGCATGAAATATTGATGTAAATAAAATTGTAATCATGGGCGGCAGTTCCGGAGGTCATCTTGCATTAATGGGCGGACTGTTGGCTAACGATCATCGTTTTGATACAAATTGTCCTGGTGTCTCTACTATAAAAGTGGCGGCTATCATTGATAAGTATGGAATTACTGATGTTTGGGATTGGGGCTATGGAAAAAATATTACAAGTAAGTCTGCAAAAAACTGGCTGGGTAAATATTCAACAGACGAAGCATTTGCAAAATCAGTTTCACCAATTAACTATGTAGCAAAGGATAGCCCACCAGTATTTATTGTACATGGCGATGCAGATCCAACTGTTCCTTATCAGCAATCCGTTGATCTACATAAAAAATTAGTGGAAGCAGGGGTAAAAACCCAATTCATAACAGTGGTGGGCGGTTTACATGGTAAGTTTGAAAAAGAAAAGAATAGTGAAATTAATAAAGCTGTAATGGATTTTATATTATCCACTCCAGCATTTAAAGGAAAATAAATTGTATAAAACAAAGATTGCAATATTAATGTTCATGCTGTTGAATGTAATGTGCAATAAAAAATCTTCAACAGAAATAATAATAACGCCTCCTCCATCGTCAACTGCTGTAGTTTTAAATGCTGATGGGCCAGGAAATACGTATGAACTTATCAATAGTAAATTAACACCCGGTTTTGAAGCAGTAGAAAATCCTGAATGTGTTCATTCTTCTTTCGGCAGACATATTGCCGAAGTTTGGGATGCCGATTTGAACAGTTATGTCTTTGAATTTTATAGCCATGTGGCTGAGGATAATGACAGATGCATTGCATTTGACAGGCAACGGATTGAAATTAAAACATACGATAAATCGCCAGCAAATCTTATTGGCACAACAGGTGAAACGATAACATATAAGTGGCGATTCAGAATAGCTCCGGGTTTCAAACCTTCGACAAGCTTTACACATATTCACCAGATAAAACCGGTGAATGGTGATGATGGAACACCACTGTTTACTTTAACAGCAAGAAAAGGAACACCCAATAAGTTGGAACTGATACATGATAACACTACCAAAGTATCCATTGTAGATTTATCACTTTTTGAAGGAGTGTGGGTGGAAGCAACTGAAGTTATCAAAGTAGGTTCGAATGGAACCTATTCAATGGTAATAAAAAAAGTTAGTGACGGAACTACTATATTAAATTACAGCAACAATAATATTATGACCATACGGCCAAGTAATGATTTCATAAGACCTAAATGGGGCATATACCGCAGTTTAAATACTCCGGCTGATTTAAGAGATGATAGCATCCGATTCAATGCATTTAGTATTGAAGAAAAACAGTAAATTTAAACGCCTTCATTTTTTGCCTAAAGAATATTTACTGATTAATTATAAAAACTTGATGGACTATGTTGAATTTCAGAGTAGATAATAAACTTGCTTTAGTAACAGGTTGCAGCAAAGGTATCGGTATGGCTATTGCTATTGCTTTAGCAGAATCTGGTGCTGATATAATTGGCGTAAGCAATAGTATGCCAGCGATAGGAAGCGAAGTAGGAAAAGCAGTTGAAGCAACAGGCAGAAAATTTTATCCTTATGCTGCTGATTTTTCAAACAGAGAATCGTTATACATTTTTTTAAATAAAGTAAAAGCTGATCATCCTCGTATTGATATCCTGATTAATAATGCAGGACATATCATGCGAAAGCCTGTGGCCGAGCATCCTGACGAATACTGGGATGCAATTATGGATATTAATTTGAACTCCCAATTTATTATTACAAGAGAGATTGGAAAGCGAATGGTGGACCAAAAAAGTGGAAAAATTGTTTTCACCTGTTCGCTGTTAAGTTTCCAAGGTGGTATTAATGTGCCTGGTTATGCTGCAAGCAAGGGTGCTATCGCTTCTTTATTAAAAGCATTTGCAAATGAATGGGCTCAGCATGGTATAACTGTAAATGGTATTGCACCGGGTTATATTGCAACAGATAACACAACTCAATTAAGAGAAGATGCTGAAAGAAGTAAGGCAATATTGGCAAGAATTCCTGCAAACCGTTGGGGTACACCGGAGGATACGACAGGTGCTTATGTTTTCTTATCTTCATCCGCATCCGATTATGTGAACGGAACAATTCTTACTGTTGATGGTGGCTGGATGGGTCGATAATTTTATTATTCTACACTTTAAATTTTTATAACAATGCAAGTACGATTTCAAAATAGTCCGGTAGAAACAAAACAGATGACAACGGAACAATTACGTAAGAACTTTTTAATAGAAGGATTAATGCAAGCCGGAACAATTCAATTAACCTATTCTCATTACGACAGAATGATTGTAGGTGGTGTAATGCCAACTGATAAGCCGATAAATCTGCCAAAAGAAGAAGAGTTAAAAGCAAACTATTTTTTGGAGAGAAGAGAAATGGGAATTATTAATGTGGGAGGGAAAGGTGCAGTTAAAGCTGATGGAATTTCTTACGAATTGGAGAAACTGGAATGTGTGTTTTTAACTAAAGGAACGTTGGAAGTAAATTTTAGTAGCTTTTCGGATAAAGAACCTGCCATGTTTTATTTATTATCTGTTCCGGCGCATCATTCTTTTATCAATAGAAAAATGACAAAAGCAGAAGCTTCTCCTGTTAATCTGGGAGATATTTCAACATCGAATAAAAGAACCATTTACAAGTATATTCATAATGATGGTATTCAAAGTTGCCAATTGGTAATGGGCTTAACTACGTTGGATGAAGGAAGTGTTTGGAATTCTGTTCCGCCACATACACATACAAGAAGAATGGAAGCTTATTTTTACTTTGACCTTGATGCTGCACAAAGAGTAATGCATTTTATGGGAGAGCCGCAGGAAACAAGGCATTTGGTGATAGCAAATAACGAAGCGGTACTTTCTGCTCCCTGGAGTATGCACTTTGGAGTTGGTACAGCTAACTATGGTTTTATTTGGGGAATGGCGGGGGAGAATAAAGAGTTTACGGATATGGATCCCGTTCCAGTTGCAACAATAAAATAAAGAGGCTGTCTCAAAAATCGTCATTACGAGGGAGGGACAACCGAAATAATCTGCATGAAAAAAGTATTATGTTTTGGTGAGTTACTTTTAAGATTACCGCCTGCACATGGCGGTGTATGGTTAAAGGATAACCAGATGCCAATCTTTATCGGTGGTGCAGAATTAAATGTAGCCACAGCATTATCTGTGTGGGGTGTGCCCGCAAAATATTTTACGGCTTTGCCTGATAATATTATTTCAAAAGATATTATCACTTATCTTGAAGAAAAAAAGATTGACACTTCTGCTATTCAACTTTCAGGAGAAAGAATTGGTCTGTATTATTTGCAGCAAGGCGCTGACATGAAAAATGCAGAAAATGTTTTTGATAGAAAAAATTCTTCTTTTGCCACACAAAAAACAGGTGTCGTTAACTGGGATGAAGTACTGGAAGATGTATCCTGGTTTCATTTTAGTGCTATAGCTCCGGCAGTAAGCGAAACAGCCGCAGCATTATGTGCTGAAGGGTTAGCGGCGGCATATAAAAAAGGCATTACTATTTCTGTTGACCTTAATCATAGAAAATTATTGTGGCAGTATGGAAAAGAAGCATCGGAAGTAATGACGGCATTAGCAAAATATTGCACAGTAATTATGGGCAATGTATGGTCGGCAAATTCTTTATTGGGAATTCCTGTTGATAATGCCATCCATGAAAAAGGGCAACAACAGGATTATCTTTTACAGGCAACAAATACTTCGAATCATATTTTTGAAAAATTTCCAAACTGTAAATGGGTGGCTAACACATTTAGGTTTGATGGTAATAATGACAAGATTGAATATTACGCTGCATTAAATACTGTTGATGAACAATCAGTTTCACCACTTTTCAAAACAGAATCTGTTGTTGAAAGAGTAGGAAGCGGAGATTGTTTTATGGCAGGGTTAATTTATGGCGTCATACATAAACATACATCGAAAGATATTATAAGCACGGCTGCCGGAGCAGCATTTGGTAAATTGCAAGAAGTAGGCGATGCTACTAACAACAGCATTCAACATATTCAAAAAATTGTTCTTCAATTTGCTGAAGCCTGATTAATCAATTTTCTTTCCTTACATTGTAATTATAATATCAGTTAAATTTTATACAACTGATAACCAGTTCACTATCTTCTATTGGTTTTTTAATTACCTAATAAAAGTTATCTTAGCAACTATCCTGCGAATCGCATATTCGTTACATCTGAAAATATTTTCAGATTATACAGTAACAGTAGCTGTATTATTTTTCATTAATAAAAAAAGTATTTATATGATTGCTAAGCCAACTGAAAAAAAATCTGTCTATAAATCATTTTCCTTGCATAACTACAGACAGATACCTCAAATAAGCCGGTTGACAGAAGAACAAATAAAAGACATTGATGTGGTAGGGCATGTATTGCCATTTAAGTCTAATAACTATGTTGTAGATGAGTTGATAAACTGGGACAATGTTCCCGATGATCCAATCTTTACTTTAACATTTCCAAGAAGAGAAATGCTGAAGCCCGAGCATTATAAAAAAATGGAAGCAGCACTTGATAGTGGTGCTTCAAGAGATGAAATAAAAAAAGTGGCGAACGAAATCCGTATGGATTTGAATCCGCATCCTGCCGGACAATTAGAACATAATGTTCCAATGATTGAAGGCAATAAGTTGACAGGAATGCAGCATAAATACAGGGAAACTGTTTTATTTTTTCCAAGTCAGGGACAAACCTGCCATGCTTATTGTAGTTTTTGTTTCCGCTGGCCGCAGTTTGTAGGTATGGATGAATGGAAGTTTGCAATGAAGGAAACAGAGTTGCTGGTAAAATATCTACAAGAACATACGGAAGTAACCGATTTGCTTTTTACCGGTGGCGATCCGATGATCATGAAAAATAAAATTTTCGCTACTTATATTGATGCATTATTAGAAGCGGATATTCCTAACCTGCAAACTATACGCATTGGCACAAAGGCATTGGGTTATTGGCCGTATAAATTTCTTACTGAAGATGATGCAGAAGATACACTCAAGACTTTTGAAAAAATTGTAAAGAGTGGAAAGAATCTGGCTATAATGGCACATTTTAATCATCCTGCAGAACTTTCTACAGATGCAGTAAAGGAAGCGATAGCAAGGGTTAGAGCAACAGGAGCACAAATAAGAACACAATCTCCACTCATGCAAAACATTAATGCAGATGCTGATACATGGGCAACAATGTGGCGGCAGCAGGTAAATTTAAATTGTATTCCTTATTATATGTTTGTAGCAAGAGATACGGGTGCACAGCACTATTTTAAAGTTCCATTAGTGGAGGCATGGACTATTTTTCAAAAAGCTTATCAACAAGTAAGTGGTGTGTGCCGTACCGTACGAGGGCCAAGTATGAGTGCTACTCCCGGAAAAGTGCAGATGCTTGGTGTCAGCGAAGTGAATGGGAAAAAAATTATGACTTTTAGATTTTTGCAAGGAAGAAACCCTGACTGGGTAGCAAAACCTTTTTTTGCAGAATATAATGACGAAGCCATTTGGCTTGACGATTTGAAGCCGGCATTTGGGGAAGAAAAATTCTTTTTCGAAAACGAATTAAACGAAATATTTCATGAACACCTTGACAAATCAAACGTTGACAACTTCGAATAGCGATACAACTAACGGAGTGGAGAAAAAACATCTTTATTTGAATCCCAATGTTATTGGGTTAAAAGAATCTCCAACTCTTCGCATCAATCAGCATTGCAAAGAACTGGCTGCAAAAGGCAAGCATATTTATAAATTAGGGTTAGGTCAATCTCCTTTTCCAGTACCTGAACCAGTAGTAAATGCATTGCGTCTGTATGCTCCACAGAAAGATTATTTACATGTGCAAGGTTTGCCAGAGCTTAGAAAAGCAGTAGCAGATTTTCATCGAAAAAAAGATGGAGTTAATATTTTGCCGGAGAATGTAATTATCGGACCAGGTTCAAAAGAATTATTGTTTCTGTTGCAAATGGTTTTTGAAGGTGAAGTAATCATTCCAAGTCCGAGTTGGGTCTCTTATTTACCGCAGGCGAAAATTATTGGAAACACCATTCATATTATTCAAACCTTAGCCAAAGATAAATGGCGTTTATTACCTGAACAATTAGAAGAGTTTTGTCAGAGAAATAAAAGACCGGATAATAATCCTTATTTGCTAATTCTTAATTACCCTGGCAATCCAGATGGAATAACCTATGGCGCTGAAAGTGTTCAACAATTAGCGGAGACTTGCAGGAAAAATAATATTTATATACTCTCCGATGAAATATATGGACAGTTGCATCATGAAGGAAAGCATATTTCAATTGCAAAATATTATCCGGAAGGAACAATCATCAGTTCGGGATTATCTAAATGGTGTGGCGCAGGTGGATGGAGGTTGGGAACCTTTTCTTTTCCTCCAAATTTACATTGGCTGATGGATGCAATGGCAGCAGTTGCAAGCGAAACGTACACATCTGTGAGTGCACCTATTCAATATGCAGCAATTCAAGCTTTTTTATGCGGCTCAGAAATTGAAAATTATTTGAGTCATGTAAGAAAAATTCTTGCTTTACTCGGAAAAGAAACTGCTGCTATTCTTAAGAGTGGAAATATCAGCGTTAATGATCCTACTGGTGGATTTTATCTTTTTCTTGACTTTACTCCGCTTACTGAAAAATTAATGAAAAAAGGCATAATTAACGGTAGCATACTCTGCGATCGTTTGTTAGATGAATGTGGTGTGGCTATTCTTCCTGGTGTAGATTTTAACAGACCTGAAGAGGAGTTATCTGCTCGTTTATCTTATGTTGATTTTGATGGTGCGAAGGCCCTTTCTGCAAGCTATAGCATACCATTACATGAAAAACTACCTGCTGACTTTCTAGTGCACTATTGTGGAAATGTAATTGAAGCTGCTGATAAAATTGTAGAATGGGTAAATGGTGAGTAATTATTTTTATCAGTTTGATATAAGAATACTTTTAAGCTGGCTAATCTTCATTGATTATCGAAGCCTGCATGTTGCTTTTTCTTCTGAAAAATAATCCTGCATTTTTCAATAGAAATATTACAGCCAACATAAAGGCAAATAATATTACTAAGGCAATTTCTTGTCTGAAAAAACGCAACCAGTAGACTTCCATCAGTATAAAACCATGAAAGAAACAAATCAGCTTTGCTGTAAAGCCATGACTGAATCCCTGATTAGTAAGTAAATGATGTATATGTGTTTTGTCTGGCGCAAATGGAGATTTACCCATCCATATTCTTGTTGCGAATACCCGTAGCGTATCAAATACAGGAATGAGTACAATGCCTAAAACAAAAACAGGGGCATGTGGTAAAACAGGATTACTTACAAATTGATTTACCTCTATCAATCTGATACATAAAACTGCTATTACAAATCCAAGCACCAACGAGCCTGTATCACCCATGAAAATTTTTGCAGGGTTTAAATTGAAATACATAAAAGCCAGCATTCCGCCTGCCAATGCAAAAGCAATAAGTGCTGTATTCACATCTCCTGACATTGTAAGGAAAATACCTAAGGTTACAAGACTCATAAATCCTATTCCCCCGGCAAGTCCATCTATACCATCTATTAAATTAAAGGCATTGGTAATACCAACAACAGCTACAATTGTAAAAGTGTATTGTGCCATTAATGGCAATTCATTTATTCCGAATAAACCTTCAAAAGAAGTAATACGGATGCCGGATAATGCAATTAAAGTAGCAAGGCCAAATTGTATTACGAATTTATATTTAGCGGAGAGGTCTTTGAGGTCATCCATCATTCCAAGGCCAAATAAAACAGCTATGGAAAAGAAAAAACATATTTGTTGAATACTATTACTAAAAGGAAACCATAGCAGCAAAGCCATAAGCATACCGGCTATTATTGCAATGCCTCCCATAGTTGGAATAGGTAATGTATGTTCCTTGCGGGCATCTGGCACATCATATAAACTGTATTTTTTTATCAGGCTGATGATTGGCGGAATAGTAACAAGTGTCACAACAAAGGCTGTAACAAAACAGAGCAAGGCAAACTTGTATTCACGGAATAGCAAATCAAGTTGTGGTAACTGAAGAAGGTGGTTTTTCATTATCCTGATTTTTAGACAGGGCTTGGATTGAGTTGTAATTTAGAAATCATTAACAAAAATGGCAAGTGCTTTATAAAATTTTATTTCTTGTAGCGTATTTACCTTATAAGCTTGCAGGATTTCGGATATAAGGTAGGATATTTGCTAAAGCTGTACCGTAAATTTCACATACGTAAATTTGCCTCAAAGAACTTATTATCTCTTCATCATCCCATATATTATCAAGCCCAATTGAATACCTGAAAGGTGTGGGACCACAAAAAGCCGATCTCTTTAAAAAGGAATTGAACATATTTACTTTTGGAGATTTGCTGGAGCATTTTCCTTTTCGTCATGTTGATCGTACAAAAATCAACTTTATAAAAGACATAAATCCGCAAATGGATTTTGTGCAGGTAGCTGTTGTTATAGTTAGTTTAGAGGTGATAGGACAAAGGCAAGGAAAAAGATTAGTGGCAGAAGTAAAAGACAAAACTGGTAACATGGAGCTTACTTGGTTCCAAAGTTTGAGCTGGGTA
Source organism: Chitinophagaceae bacterium (assembly GCA_016706055.1). Lineage (GTDB taxonomy): Bacteria > Bacteroidota > Bacteroidia > Chitinophagales > Chitinophagaceae > JJ008. The sequence goes on from JADJKL010000006.1 coordinate 288,649, forward strand.
GAAAAAACTATAGAAGTAGGCCAATCCTATCTTGTATATGGACGGGTTAGTTTTTACAATGGCCAACCGCAGATGGTTCATCCCGAAACAGAATTAATGGCAAGAGATCAGCAAGCTGGAAAAATTATCTTGAACCAGTTTATTCTACTACTGAAAAATTAAAGGCGAGAGGATTAGGCGGAAGACAAATTGGTAAGCTAACACAACTGCTGATGGGTATGGTGCATGAAAAAGATGTGCCGGAAAACTTACCTGAAAGCATCTTAAATAGACTGAAACTGATAAATCGTTTCAAAGCTTACAGACAAATACATTTTCCGCAGAATGAGGAGGAGTTTAACGAAGCAGTAAAGCGGATTAAGTTCGAAGAATTATTTCTTGCACAATTACGGATGAATATGTTGCGGAGTCAGCGGCATCGCTTTTCGAAAGGTGTTGTATTTGAAAAAGTAGGTGACTTGTTTAATACTTTCTATGATCAACATCTGCCGTTTCAATTAACAGGTGCACAAAAAAGAGTGATTAAAGAAATACGGAATGATACTGCAAGAGGAAAACAGATGAACCGCTTGTTGCAGGGAGATGTAGGAAGTGGAAAAACAATCGTTGCAGTGCTTTGTATGTTGTTGGCGGCCGATAATGTTTATCAATCTTGTTTGATGGCACCAACTGAAATTCTGGCTCGGCAGCATTTCCAAACCATTAGTGAATTATTAAAAGACATGGATGTGTCGGTTGCAATATTGACAGGTTCAACTAAAGTGGCAGGCCGAAGAAAAATATTACAACAACTTAAAGATGGCGATATACAAATCTTAATTGGCACTCATGCCGTAATTGAAGAAGTAGTTCAGTTTAAAAATCTGGGAATTGTAGTAATTGATGAACAACACCGCTTTGGTGTGGCGCAACGGGCAAAGCTTTGGCAGAAAGCAGATCTGCCACCACATATTTTGGTCATGACTGCTACGCCAATTCCACGAACATTAGCTATGACAGCTTATGGAGATCTGGATTATAGTGTAATTGACGAGTTACCTCCCGGACGACAATCTATAACGACTGTTCATCGGTATGAATCGCAGCGGAGTAAAGTAATGAGTTTTATAAGAACTGAAATTGATAAGGGACGACAGATATATATAGTTTTTCCGTTAATTGAAGAAAGTGCTAAGCTTGATTATGAAAACCTGATGCAAGGCTATGAAAATGTGAAGGCATACTTTCCGGAACCGAAATACTGGATAAGCATGGTGCATGGTAAACAACCTGCGGCACAGAAAGAACAAAATATGAAAAGATTTGTTGATAAGGATACACAGATTATGGTATCAACAACCGTTATCGAAGTGGGTGTTAATGTGCCAAACGCAACAGTGATGGTAATTGAAAGCGCAGAAAAATTTGGCTTATCACAATTGCACCAGCTAAGAGGAAGAGTAGGAAGGGGAGCAGATAAAAGTTATTGTATATTATTATCAGGCTCCAAATTAGGTAATGATGCAAGGGAACGCATCAGCATTATGACATCTACCAATAATGGATTTGAAATTGCAGAAAAAGATCTTGAATTACGGGGACCTGGTGAAATTGAAGGAACAAAGCAAAGTGGCGTCTTAAACTTTAAATTGGCTAGTATAGTCCAAGACCGGCAAGTATTGGATGTAGCAAGAAATATGGCGGCTAATTTGTTGGATAATGACCCTGATCTGAGTTCGGCAGAAAATTTGCTGCTAAAGAACTTTCTTAAGCAAAAGAAAGGATCCGTACTGTGGAGTAAGATTTCGTAAGCAGATTTCTATATTATCATCGAGATTGGAAAATATTACTATGAAACGACATTTCTTAACACAAGTTTTCAATCTATTTCTGGTTATTTTTTGTTATTTTAAGACAAAGTTTACCTACTTGAAAATATTTATAATATTTATTGCTGCAGTTTTAGCCTTTACTGATTTGTCAGCCCAAGGAAATATTGAGTTTATTGAAAATAAAGGTCAATGGGACAGCCGTGTTCAATATATGGGAGCTGTTAGTAATGGGGCTTTTTTTCTACGAAACGATGGCGGTTTTACAGTGTTACAACACAATGCAGGAGATTATGCAAATCTTGCCCGTTTTCTTCATGGTCAAAGAGCTGATGGATCTGCAGTTACTGCAAATGATAAGATAACAGTACGATCACATAGCTGGGATGTAAATTTTGTAGGGGCATCACCGAAAATGAAGGCAAAAGCTGAAAAACCAATTTCTACCTACAATAATTATTTTACAGGGAATGATCCATCGAAGTGGGCAAGTGAATGTAAAATATACCAAGCTGTTACATTAGAAGAAGTTTATCCGAATGTTGATGTAAGATATTATACAAATAATGGTTATCTGAAATATGATATTGTAGTAAAACCCGGAGCAGATATTTCAAAAATTGCTCTTAAATACGACGGCGTTGAAAAACTACAACTTGCCAATAAAGAATTAGTTGTAAAAACTTCAATTGGAGATATGAAGGAATCTTCTCCATACACTTACCAGACAGATGTAAATGGGAAAAAAGAAATACAATGTAAATATGTGATAAAAGATAATGTGGTGAAGTTTTATGTAAAGAATTATGATCCCACTAAAACTCTCATCATTGATCCTGTAATTGTATTTTGTTCTTTTTCTGGAAGCACTGCGGACAACTGGGGCTTTACCGCTACTTACGGACCAGATGGAAGCATGTATGGTGGTGGAATTGTTTTTGGTTCGGGGTTTCCAACATCTTCAGGTGCCTATCAAACAACTTATCAGGGCGGAGGTGCAGTTGGTATTGATATTGGTATAATTAAGCTTTCGCCAGATGGAAGTAACCGTATTTATGCAACATATCTTGGTGGCAGTGGTGATGAGCAGCCCCATAGTCTTATTGTTGATCCTCAAGGTAACCTTGTAGTTGCAGGCAGATCAAACTCAACAAACTACCCCGTACTTAACCCGGGCGGACAAGAAGGAATTGGTGGAGCTTATGATATAGTGGTTACAAAACTGAATGCTGCCGGTAATAATATTATTGGATCAAAAAAGATTGGTGGAATTGGTAATGATGGTGTTAATATTACATCAACAAGAGGATTGACTTCATTACAACGAAATTATGGAGATGATGGTAGAAGTGAAGTTATTCTGGATGCAGCAGGAAATATATATGTAGCATCTACTACTCAATCAATAGACTTTCCTGTCTCAGCATCAGCATTTCAAACTGCATCAGGAGGATTACAAGATGGTGTGTTACTTAAATTAACGCCAAATGTTGGTACTCTTACTTTCGCCAGTTATTTAGGAGGCTCTGCTAACGATGCGGCTTATGTTTTATCATTAGATCCTGCAGGAAATATTTATGTAGCTGGTGGTACAGAAAGTTCAAACCTTCCGGGTAATACTGCCGGTACTATTGGTACATCTAATCACGGAATTATAGATGGCTTTATATCTGTAATTAATAATAGTGGCACTTCAATCTTAAGAACAACTTATATAGGCACTTCAGCAATTGATCAGATTTTTGGAATTCAGTTTGACAGGCTGGGGTTTCCTTATATCATGGGACAAACTACTGGCAACTGGCCTATACAAAATGCCGTGTATAATAATCCAGCAGGAAAGCAATTCATTGCTAAGCTACAACCAGATTTATCGGCTTATGTTTATTCTACAGCTTTTGGTTCTGGTTCATCCACTCCTAATATTTCACCGATAGCATTTTTAGTTGACAGGTGCGAAAATGTCTACGTTTCAGGCTGGGGAGGTTATTTTGGAAGTTCAAATGATTTTCTAAGTGCAGGAACACTTGGACTGCCTGTTACACCAGATGCATTCAAGCCTACTACAGACGGAAAAGATCTCTACTTTTTTGTATTAAAAAAAGATGCAGCATCTCAATTATTTGGAAGTTTTTTTGGAGAAAACAATCCAGCAAATCAAGGAGGAACAGACCATGTGGATGGAGGCACCAGTAGATTTGATGAGAACGGTGTTATTTATCAAGCCATCTGCGGCAATTGTAAATTGGGTTCAGCAGCACCCGTATATCCAACTACACCCGGTGCATGGTCAACCAATAATAATTCTACTAATTGTAATCTTACAATGGTAAAGATTGCAATGAACTTGGCAGGTGTTGCATCTAATGTTCGGTCTTCTATTGATGGTGTACCAAGAGATACAGCAGGTTGTGTTCCGCTTACAGTTGATTTTGTTGATACCGTTGGCAATGCTCAAAGTTACGATTGGGATTTTGGTGACGGATCGCCTGGCGTAACAACAACTACTCCGAATACTTCACATGTATTTGCAAGTGTAGGTATATTTCGGGTTCGTTTAATTGCTTTTGATCCTAACACTTGTAACATTTATGACACTTCTTATGTAAATATTAAGGTAGGTGATCTTAAAGCTATTTTAGATTTCAACCCTGTTAAATTGCCACCCTGCAATGCTTTCCAATATAGGTTTGATAACTTATCATTAGCCCCACCTTCCAGACCTTTTGGTCCTCAATCATTCATTTGGGATTTTGGCGATGGCTCGCCAAGAATTGTTGCTGGAGCTGCACCGGTTCTTCACAATTATGCTGGTCCCGGAACATATAATGTGAAACTTATTTTGCAGGATACAGGTTATTGTAATGCACCTGATTCAATAACAACACCATTAAGTGTTGCAGCAAATGTTAAGGCAAGCTTTACTACACCTGCCACAGGATGCTTACAATATAATGCGGTATTCAAAAATACTTCGCTGGCAGGACAAACATGGCTTTGGGATTTTGGTGATGGTACTACATCAACCGCTTTTGAACCAGTACACACTTACACTGTTGCCGGACCATATGATGTTGTATTAATTGCATACAATCCAAATACATGTAATTTAACTGATACAACAGCAGCATTTACTATTAATGTATTTGATTCGCCTACACCTGATTTTAATTTTAGCCCAGTTCCTGCAATTGAAAATACTCCTACCATATTCACTAATCTTTCTTCGCCGGATGCTGAACGTTTTAAATGGAATTTTGGTGATGGTGATACTTTATTGACAGCTTCAAGGTTACCAATACAACATCAATATAATGCAACGGGAACATTTACTGTTTGCTTAACTGCTTACAATGCTATTGGATGTGATAGTACTGTTTGCAAAGATGTGTCTGCTATCATTGTGCCGGTAGTTGATGTGCCTAATGCTTTCACCCCACAAAGTGGAGATGCAAACAGTATCGTATATGTAAGAGGTTTTGGAATAGCTAAAATGCAATTCATAATCTGGAACCGCTGGGGGCAAAAAGTATTTGAAACCAATAGTGTTTCGCAAGGCTGGGATGGAAAAATAAAAGGCGTTGTGCAGCCAATGGATGTATATGTGTATACATTGAGCATAGAATTTTCTGATGGCACTAAGACAACTAAAAAAGGTGATATTACGTTAATAAGATAATGAGGTAATTTGAAAATGAAGCAAGAAAGAAACATATTGAAACTTATTGTATTGTTTGTAGCACAAATCTTATGCATTTCTGCTTCAACACAGGATCTCCATTTTTCTCAATTCATGAACTCTCCGTTGCTTACAAATCCTGCTAATACAGGGTTCATTCCAGATGGAGATTATCGCCTTGGAGTTAACTATCGGAACCAATGGGCTTCCATTGCTGATTTTCCCTACAAAACAATGAGTGCATTTGGAGATGTACAAACTATGCAGAACAGTGACAACACCGGATGGCTTGGTTTAGGTGGTGTTATACTAAGAGATGTTGCTGGCACAGGTGCACTTACTTCTACAAAAATTTATGGCTCAGCAGCATATCATCAAATGGTAAATGCTGGAAGTCTTGTTAGTCTTGGTTTTAATGTTGGTTGGGCCAATAAAAATATAAACACATCTAATCTTACATTCCCATCTCAATGGAATGGAAAATTTTTTGATGTACATCAAACTGGTACAGCGCCTAAGTTGGATTACAACAATGTAAATTACCTTGATATACAAGTGGGAATGAATTATGCCTATTTTCCCGATAGTAAAACATACCTGAATGCAGGTTTTTCTGCTATGCATGTCAACCGGCCAAGAGAATCTTTCTTTAATGAATCTCCAGGACTTGATAATCGTATTCCTGTTCGGTACACCGGCTTTTTAAACGGAAGCTTTATGTTGAATGATAGAGTGATTGTAAATCCGAATATCTATGCGTCATTGCAGGCAAAGTCGTATGAAATTGTTGGTGGATTAAATGCACATTACAACCTTTCTGGTGATGGAGATAAAATATTAATAGCTGGGGCTTATTATAGATATAAAGATGCCATTATTCCAATGGTTGGTCTTGGTATCAACGATATCACTTTCACCTTCACTTACGATGCTACAACATCTTCTTTGAAAAACTTCAACAATACCAGAGGAGCTTTTGAATTTTCACTAATTAAACAAGGAGTAGTAGACCGCTACAGGGGAAATCGTCGTGAATCTATGTGCCCTTCTTTTAAGAACTATTAACCAGACTACATTTCTTTCCTTATTTATTCCGATTTTTACAGCACATTAAAAATAAATAATCAAGAATGGAAGTTGCTGCTCAATCTATCATTTCTGGAAAACATTTGCAAGCATTTAAATCCATAGTTGGGGATAGTTATGTTTTTGCTGATGAAGAAACCCTGAACAATTATGCACATGACGAAACAGAGAATCTGCATTATCTGCCAGAGGTTGTTATTAAACCAAGAACTGCTGAAGAAATAAGTGCCATACTTAAAATTTGTAATGCAGATAGAATTCCGGTAACTCCAAGAGGAGCTGGTACTGGATTAAGTGGCGGCGCATTGCCTCATTTAGGCGGTGTGTTATTATCTATGGAAAGAATGAATTCTATTCTTGAAATTGATGAAAGAAATTTGCAGGTAACTACTGAACCAGGTGTAATAACTGAAGTGTTGCAGAATGCAGTAAAGGAGAAGAAATTATTCTATCCTCCTGATCCAAGCAGCCGCGGCTCTTGTTTTATTGGTGGCAACATTGCTGAAAACAGTGGCGGTCCAAAAGCAGTGAAGTATGGTGTAGTAAAAGATTATGTAATTAATCTCGAAGTAGTATTACCAAGCGGCGAGATTATCTGGACAGGTTCCAATGTATTAAAAAATTCTACTGGTTATAATCTAACACAGTTGATTGTTGGTAGCGAAGGGACATTAGGAATTGTCACCAAAATAGTTTTAAAACTAATTCCTCTTCCGGAATTTGATTTATTAATGTTGGTTCCTTTTAAAAACCTTGAAGAGGCAGGAGAAGCAGTCTCTGCTATTTTCAGAGGAGGATTTGTACCGAGTGCAATGGAACTGATGGAAATTGAATCGCTGAAGATTGTAAGCAAATTTGTTGATAGTACGGCCATACCAATTACTGACGATACTGCTGCACATCTTATCATCGAGGTAGATGGAAATAATATGGATGTATTGATGGGTGAGATGGAAGCAATTGGGGAATTGTTAACACAATATGACATTGGAGAAATTTATTTTGCAGACAATACACAGCAGAAAGCGGAGTTGTGGAAGCTAAGAAGAAGAGTGGCTGAAGCAGTGAAATTAATTGGTTACACCATTGAAGAAGACACGGTAGTGCCAAGAGCAGAGTTGCCAGCACTGATTAAAGGAGTGAAAGAATTGGGTAAGAAGTTTGATTTTGAAGTTGTTTGTTATGGCCATGCTGGTGATGGAAATTTGCATATACGAATTAGGAAGGAAGGAATACCAAACAGTCATGGTAACGAAGAAATGACAAAAGCGTTGCGAGAATTATTTGTATTGGTAAAAGAGTTGGGCGGAACTATTAGCGGGGAACATGGCATAGGCTTGATACAAAAGCCCTATATGGATATCATTTTCCGAGAAGCTAATTTCAGATTAATGCGGGAAATCAAAAAAGCTTTTGATCCGAATAATATTTTAAATGCTGGGAAAATATTTGACTTATGAGCGAGACTCCTGCAAATAACTTTGCTAATGATATTAAGGCAAATAAGATTTTAGTTGCTGCTTTAATATGTGGAGTACTTATCTTTTCCATAATTGTTGCTATTCTAAACTGGATGAATGGACCTGCTCTTGCCGGAGAAGAAGCAAAGTATAATAATATTTTTATTTATGCTGTTATCGCTGTTGGCATCATTTGTATAGCTATATCAACTTATACATATAATAAAGAGATGTCATCACTCAAAGGCGGCTCATTGTCTTTGATCGAGAAGTTTAGTAAGTATAGAACTATTTTAATTAAGCATATGGCAGTTTGTGAATTTGGGGCTATATTTTCTGTAATAATTATTTTTCTTACCGGCGAGTTGAAATTATTTGCCATTACAACCCTGATTCTTGCAACGATGATGAGTAAAATGCCAACTAAGAAAAGAATAGTTGATGAGCTTGAGCTTAATTGGAATGAACAACAAGAGTTATAAGTAATAAATAAATTCGTTATATGAAAAAAATATTTTTTAGTGTAGCATTAGTTGTCGTATCGGCAGTATTATTTGCACAAGACAAAGAGGATGAAGACAAAGGATTTAAAAAGGAAAACCTATTCACTGGAGGAAGTGTGACCTTGTCTTTCTTCAATGGCTCAACTATTATTGGTGCCAATCCGATTTTTGGATATAAGCTTGCTGATTTTGTAGATGCCGGAATTGTTACAAATTTTATTTCTACAAGCCAAAGAGACTACCTTGAGTTTGATGACAAAGTAAAGCAAACCGTCTATGGCGGTGGAGTATTTACAAGACTTTACCCTGTCAATTTCTTATTTCTACAGGGACAATTTGAACATAATTTTATAAACCTCAAATACACTCCTGCCAGTTCAAGTTATCTTCCTTATAAAGAAACAAAAGATGTCAATTCTTTTTTGGTGGGTGGTGGCTATTGTCAGGGACGTCAACCCGGATCTAATACATTTTACTATGTAGCAATACTATTTGATGTTATAAAGAATGAAAATTCTCCCTATGTGAATGTAGCGGTTGATCCTAATACTAATAGAACTAGTGTTAGAGCAGCTCCATTGATCAGAGCTGGTTTCAATATTGGCTTGTTTGAAGGCCGGAACAGAGGGAGATAATCAACTTATATATTTAAGTAGATCAGCAGGATTATCAATAATGGTAATCCTTTTTTCTGCTTCTTCATATAGAAAGCCTTCTTTTTTCATTTGTTGAATATGATATATAAGATGATTATAGAAGCCGCCTGAATTAAGAATATAAATTTCTTTGTCATGTATGGTTAGCTGGTTCCAGGTTACAATTTCAAATAGCTCATCCAGTGTGCCAAAGCCACCGGGCAATATAAGTGCCGCATCACATAAGCTATAAATAATCTTTTTTCGTTCATGCATATCGTTGCTGATGACAAGCTCAGTAATGCCACGATGCTGCACTTCCCATTCCAGCAATATTTTAGGAATCACTCCCTTTACTTCTCCATTATTCTCCATTGCAGCATCAGCTCCAACTCCCATCAGGCCTGCACTGCCACCGCCATATATTAGTTTTATTTTGTGTTTTGCAAGTAACTCACCTAATTCTGCGGCATGTTTTGCGAATAATGGATTCTTTCCTGGCTTTGATCCACAAAAAACAGCAAGTGATTTTATTGGCATATTAAATAAAATTGAGGCAAAGGGAATATAAAATTCTTTATCTTCAAAAATTCTTATGCAAGCTTAATCTTGCACTACTAGCAAGGTAAAAATTTAATAATAGAAAAAAGAAACTATGTCTGCACAATTATTATTGATTTTCGTAATAGGTTATTTTGCTATTCTATTAACAGTGGCATGGTACACTTCTCGCAATTCTAATAACGATTCATTTTTTATCGGCAACCGTAATAGTAACTGGATGTTGGTGGCATTTGGAATGATTGGTACTTCTTTGTCGGGTGTAACTTTTGTAAGTGTGCCGGGAACACCAGGCGATTTTTCTGGAGATGTGTTTAAGGGTTTTGGATATTTTCAGGTGGTAATCGGATACTTTCTAGGCTATTTTGTAGTTGCATTTGTTTTGTTGCCATTATACTACAGGCTCAATCTTACATCTATATATGATTATCTGAAACAACGCTTTGGCTTTTTCTCTTATAAAACCGGTTCGCTTTTCTTTATCTTATCTAGAACGATAGGAGCTACGGCCCGACTGTATCTGGTTATAAATGTATTGCAGATTTTTATCCTTGACCGTATGGGAGTTTCATTTACAGTAACAACCTGTATTATTTTACTGATGGTGCTGTTATATACATTCGAAGGCGGCGTAAAAACCATTGTTTATACAGATACGTTGCAAACTTCTTTTATGCTGATAGGACTGATTGTGTGTGTTATCTATATTCTTTCAAATCTCAATCTTAATATCGGTTCAGCGATGGAATCATTAAGTTTAAAAGGTTATACCAATATTTTTAATATGGATCCTGGCAGTAAAGGTTATTTTATAAAACAGATAATCGGTGGAGCTTTTATTGCCATAGCCATGACGGGGCTTGATCAGGAAATGATGCAGAAAAATATCAGTGTGAAGAACCTGAAAGACTCTCAAAAGAACATGATGACTTTTAGTACCGTTATTGTGATCGTTAACTTCCTCTTTCTTTTATTAGGAGGATTATTGTATTTGTATATTCTCCAGAATGGCGGTGTTTACCAAGGAAATACACTGGTATTAAACGGAGTAAATGTAATTGGGGATGATTTGTTTCCAACTGTTGCATTGCAATTTCTGCCGCAGGCAGTTAGCATTATATTTATTATTGGTTTAATCTCTGCTCTTTTTCCAAGTGCTGATGGTGCATTAACAGCACTTACCTCTTCGTTTTGTATTGATATGCTTGGTTTGAAAAGGAGAAATGACTGGAGTGAAAAGAAACAGAAACGAATTAGGCTGTTGGTGCATTTTTCATTTACGGTAATATTTTTTCTCTGCATCGTTGTATTTAAGGCCATTAATAATAAATCAATTATCTACGTAATTCTTGATCTGGCTGGCTATACCTATGGGCCTTTGCTCGGATTATTTTCTTTTGGTATTCTGACAAAAAGAAAAGTAAAGGATGGTCTGACTGTTACCATTATTTGTTTGCTGGCGCCAGTACTAACTTATCTTTTAAGGGAGTATTCGGCAAGATTGCTTGGTGGCTACGAGATAGGTATAGAATTGCTTATCATAAACGGGCTGCTTACATTCTTAGGATTGTGGCTTATTTCAAAAAAAACGGTGTCGCCTAATCCGGCACTACGAGCAGTATAAGTAGTTTATCTTTGCTGAAAATTATTCTCAGTGGAATTAATTCATCCATCAGTGCAAGCATATGCTGAAACCTTTTCTTCGGTAGAAGATATATTGTTGAAAGAAGTAAATGACTTTACAATACAACAACATGCTGAATCCAATATGCTCAGCGGTCATTTACAAGGTAAAGTGCTTGAAATGATAAGTTGTATGATAAGACCAAGAAGAGTTCTTGAAATAGGAACTTTTACCGGGTACAGTGCACTTTGTCTGGCAAAAGGACTTGCAAATGATGGCGAACTCCATACAATCGAATTAAGAGAAAAAGATGCGGTGCAGGCAAGGTCTTTTTTTGATCGTTCTTTATATGCTGATCAGATAATTTCTCATACTGGAAATGCGTTAACGATTATTCCTCAGTTAAATGAAATATGGGATTTAGTGTTTATTGATGCGGACAAACCAGCCTATATTGAATATTTTAACCTCGTTTTACCCAGGTTACGAAAAAACGGTTTTATTTTAGCAGATAATATTTTCTTTCATGGACAGGTGTTAGAAGAAAATATAAAGGCCCGTCCGAACGGCTCATCCGGGCGGAGAAAAAGTGCCATTGGAATAAAAGCCTTTAATGAATTTATTAAAGATAGAACTGATATTGAAAAAGTAGTATTAACCATCCGTGATGGTTTATACCTGATTCGAAAATTGAATTGATATATCTATGCAGAAATTAAAATATCTTTTCGTTATTGTATTTGCACTGACTGCAATCAGTGCTACTGCTCAAAAGCAGGATAAAGTAGCGGACTATATTAACCAATACAAAGAGCTGGCAATAGCTGAAATGCAACGTACTGGTGTTCCCGCATCTATTACACTGGCACAAGGAATTCATGAGTCGGGTGCAGGAGGTAGCCAACTTGCAATGGCTTCCAACAATCATTTTGGTATTAAATGTAAATCCAATTGGACAGGTGAATCAGTAAAACATGATGATGACGCAGAAGGAGAGTGTTTTCGTAAGTATCCTTCCTCAGAAGATTCATATAAAGACCATTCAGATTTTTTGAAAAATGGTCAACGCTATGCTTTTTTATTTTCTCTTGACCCTACAGATTATCAAGGCTGGGCAAACGGATTGAAAAAAGCTGGGTATGCCACCAATCCAAAATATCCGCAGGTATTAATAAAACTGGTAGAGGATTATCAGCTACAGGACTATACTTTGATTGCAATGGGAAAATTGTCATCTGGCAATGAAGAAACAGAAATTGTAAAAGAAGAAATAAAAACAAAAGTAATACCGAACAAAACTGTAGAAGTAGAGCCTGAAACGGTGAAGGTGGAGGTTGAATCATCTCCTGCATTTCCCGAAGGAGAATTTAAGATAAATGGAAACAGAGTTGTTTTTGTAAAAAAAGGACTTCTTTTTATCAATTGCAAAGCAACATAGTATTGACCTTTCAAGACTTTTTGAGTTTAACGATATGAATGCTTCTATTGAATCTGAAAAAGATCAATTGATATATATTCAAAGGAAAAGAAAGACAGGGAACGAGGATTTCCATTTAATAAAAGTTGGCGAAACCTTACATGATATAGCTCAGTCACAAGCTATCCGCTTAGAAAGTTTGCAAGAGCTAAATTGGCTGAAAAAAAAGGACATCCCGGCTGTTGGTGAAAAGTTGAGTCTAAAATCAAAAGCGGACAGTATGCCAAAGCTGGCTTTAAGAGAAAAGTATTCAATAAATACAGTTAATAAAAGTAAATAAGCATCTAACCAGGAACTGCTATGGCAATAATAAAAGTACACGACAAGTCTTTTGATATATATCTTCCCGAAGAAAAAATTCAACAACGTATAAAAGAACTGGCCGCAGATATAAACAGGGACTATAAAGGCAAGAGACCTTTGTTTATTGCTATATTAAACGGCTCATTCATGTTTGCATCCGATCTTTTCAAGTATTTAAATATTGAAGCAGAAATATGTTTTATAAAACTGGCATCTTATAAAGGCATGAAATCTTCAGGTAATGTGGTTACTTCTATTGGGCTGGAAGATGATCTGTTTGGTAAAGAGGTAATAATTGTTGAAGATATTGTTGATACAGGTAAAACCTTACATAATTTTTTGCCTAAGCTAATTCATCAGCAACCTAAATCTATGAAGATTGCTACGCTGCTTCATAAACCCGACGCAACGGAGTTTCCGTTGCAATTGGATTATGTTGGTTTTGATATTCCAAACAAGTTTGTGGTGGGCTATGGCCTTGATTATGATGGTTTAGGGAGAAATTTAAAGGAGATTTACCAAGTTGTTTGATTTACTAGTTGCTCTGCTTCTTTTTTTGTACTTTATCGGACTAAAATCAAATTTTGAAAGCTGCTTGTCATACAGCACTTTTTCTTTTATTGCATTTGTCCCTATTCTCCCAGCAGTTCTATGTTCGGGGTGAAGTAAAGGACGAAGGTGACAATGTACTGCAAAATGTTACCATCCTTCAGCATAAAACTGGTTATGTTTTTCGTAGCGGATTTTCCGGCACTTTTGGCATTGTAGCCAATCAGCAAATAGACAGTTTTAGTTTTTCAATGGAAGGCTATATAACTCAGAAGGTATTAGTAAATGCTGATAATTATGTTCGAGTAAAGTTAAAAGCATTGCCTGCTTCTGCTGCTAATTCAAGAAGAGATAAACTTTCGTCACTGACCAAAAATTTGGAAAAAGAGGATTTACGATCATGGTATAATGGCGATGAAACCTATGCCAGCTTACTCGAAAACCATTTTATAGAAACGAAGCGATTTTCTAATACAGGCATGTCTTTGAATGTGGACAGGGCTTCTTACAGTAATATCCGAAGATTTATTACACTCAATTCTTTTGTGCCGCCAGATGCTGTTCGTATTGAAGAAATGCTAAATTATTTTAACCTGAGTTATCACCCGCCGGATGATGATAAAATTTTTAGAATTAAAACTACACTTAGCAATTGCCCATGGAATCCAGAGAACCAATTATTTTATATTAATTTTTCTTCTAAAAAATTAGACCTCGATTCATTACCACCAAGTAATCTTGTTTTTTTGATAGATGTATCCGGTTCGATGGATATGCCAAACAGATTACCATTATTAAAATCAGCTTTCCGTTTATTGGTAAATAATCTGCGGGATAAAGATTCTGTGGCAATAGTAGTTTATGGTGGTGTAACGGGTGTAATGTTGAATACCATAAGTGGTGGCGAAAAAGAAAAAATATTAAAGGCCATTGATGAATTGGAACCGGGTGGAAACACTCCCGGCGAATCAGGCGTAAAACTGGCATACAGTGTAGCAAAAAATCATTTTATAAAGGATGGGAACAATCGTGTAATACTAGCCACGGATGGCGATTTTAATGTGGGGATGAAAACTGAAGAGGAGCTAGATGAATTAATATCCAAACACAAAGAATCCGGAATCTATCTTACTTGTCTTGGTGTGGGCATGGGAAATTATAAAGACTCAAAAATTCAAACCCTTGCAAAGAAAGGAAATGGAAACTTTGCTTACCTCGATAATTTTAAAGAAGCAGAAAAAGTTTTACTAAAAGAATTCACCAAGACATTATATGCTGTGGCAGATGATGTGTATATGAACGTTGATTTTAACCCTGAGTATGTAAAAGAATATAGACTTATTGGCTTTGATAACAAGGTTGGTGCATTGCGGGATTCTTTATCCATTATAGAAGGTGGAGAAATAGGATCGGGTCATTCTATGCTTGCATTATTTGAAATAGTTCCAACTGAAATTAATAAAGGAGCTATTAAAGATAATTTTACAGATGGTAAACTGGCGGAAATAAACCTGCAGTACCAATTACCCGGCAAACCGAAAAAATTAGAAGATCAGTATACTTGCAGTTTTAATTATGTGCCTTTTGAAAAGCTAGAAAAAGCTTGTCATTTTTCAGCGGCGGTTGCTATGTTTGGCTCATTGCTTCGCAATTCTCCTTTTCTAAAAACGATGGGCTGGAATGAGATTGTAACAATGGCACAAACTTCTTGCGGTAAAGACGATCTGTTGCAAAAAGAATTTGTGGAACTAGTACAACAAGCAAAAATTTTATACTCCAAAGTGAAAAAGAAAAGGGGAGGATAATCTCTTATTACTATGAAAACATCTCCTTAATCTTATCAAAGAAATTTTTCTCACTCTTATCAGGATGTGGTTTAAAGTTGGAAGACTCTTTTAATTTTTCCAGCATTGCTTTTTCTTCTGCATTCAGATTTTGTGGTGTCCAGATGCTTACTTGTATTAACTGATCACCTTTATTGTATGCATTCACTGCTGGGAATCCTTTCCCTTTCAAACGGAATATTTTTCCACCTTGTGTGCCGGCAGGTATTTTTATTTTAGCTCTGCCATCAATGGTTGGCACTTCTATCTGTGTTCCAAAAACTGCATCAGTAAATGAAAGATGTAACTCATAAGCCACATTCAATCCTTCACGGTGTAATTCTTTATGCGGTTCTTCTTCGATAAGTATAATAAGATCTCCGGCCATGCCGCCTCTTTCACCAGCATTGCCTTTTCCGCTTACATTCATCTGCATTCCTTCCTGCACACCTGCTGGTATATCAATGCTCACCGTTTCTTCGCCATACACTCTTCCTTCGCCTTTGCAACTTGCACATTTTGCAGTTACAGTTGTTCCTTCTCCATTACAAGTAGGGCAGGTAGTTACTGTTTGCATTTGCCCCAGAAAAGTATTTTGCACTCTTCTTACCTGGCCACTTCCATTACAACTGCCACAGGTTTGCACACACTGCCTTTATCTTTTGCACCACTACCACTACAAGTATTGCAGCCAACATATTTTTTAACCTTAATATTTTTTGTTACACCTTTTGCAATTTCCTCGTACGTCAGTTTTAATTTTACTCTAAGGTTACTGCCTCTTACACCACGGCTGCGTTGCTGTGAACGTCCGCCTCTTTGTCCACCACCAAAAAAACTTCCAAAAAGATCTTCACCAAACACATCACCAAACTGGCTGAAGATGTCATCCATATTCATTCCGCCGCCACTAAATCCACCACGGCCATTACCACTAACACCAGCATGTCCATAACGGTCGTATTGTGCTTTTTTATCAGCATCACTTAGTACTTCGTATGCTTCAGCAGCCTCTTTAAATTTTTCTTCAGATGCTTTATCTCCAGGATTTCTATCGGGATGATGTTGCATCGCTACTTTGCGGTATGCTTTTTTTACTTCATCTGTTGATGAAGATTTTCCAACACCTAATACTTCGTAATAATCTCTTTTTGACATGTTTCTTTTTATTTGCCGACTACAAC
Organism: Chitinophagaceae bacterium; assembly: GCA_016706055.1. Taxonomy (GTDB): domain Bacteria; phylum Bacteroidota; class Bacteroidia; order Chitinophagales; family Chitinophagaceae; genus JJ008. The sequence continues at coordinate 305,341 of JADJKL010000006.1, forward strand.
TTTTGCATGACGGATTATTTTATCATTCAGATAATAACCTTTCAGTATTTCATCCACCACTTTTCCTATCAGATCCTTAGTAGGTGCAGGTATTTCTGTTACCGCTTCATGCAGATCGGCATTAAATTCTTCACCAATTGTTTCCATAGGTTTAACACCTCTTGCCTCTAGTGTGTTACGAAGTTTATTAAAAACTAACAACACTCCTTCATTGATACTTGAAGAATCGCCGGATGTTTCTATTTGCTTCTGGGCTCTGTCACAATCATCCAACACACTAAGCATTTCTGTTATCACATCTTTGCCGGCTGTTTGTATCATTTCAATTCTTTCTTTTGCATTGCGACGTTTGAAATTATCAAACTCGGCCACTTTCCGTAGAAACTTATCTTTTTCCTCTGCCAGTTCCGCCTTTATTTTTTCCAGTTCTGATTCTTCTTCCACTGGCTCATTTAAATGAGTAGTTCCATGTTGATTTTCATCAGCATTTATATCAATGCTGCCGTCGTTATCAATATTTGTTTCCTGATCTTTCATATCTTTTTCTGCCATTTTTATAAAATTTAGTGCCTGCCCGAACTATATAATCCATTCCGGCGGGCAAAGGTAAGCTTGTCAAGAACATTGCCAACGGCGGATTTGGGACAAATTGACCATTTTATAAGCCAATACGGGTTATTTTAAGTGACAGGTATGCATAACTGACTAAAAAACTGCTTTTTGTGCAACTGCACTTCTCAACTTGTATCTTGCAGTCCGTTATGATTAAAGTTTACCTGAACAGAAAGATTACTCCCAGAGTGGCCAACGGACATCCATGGATTTTTAATAATGAGGTTGATAAAGTGGATGGCGAAGTTTTAGGCGGCGAAACGGTGGAAGTGTACAGCCACGACAAAAAGTTTATTGGCAAAGGCTACATAAATCCAAAGTCTCAGATATTAGTAAGGCTTTTAACCAGAAATAAAGCTGATGAAATAAACGAACAATATTTCTATACGGAGATCAAGAAATGTTGGGATTATCGTAAGCAATTAGGCTACACAGAAAATTGCAGGCTGGTTTTTGGAGAGGCAGATTCGATGCCACAATTAATCATTGATAAGTTCAACGACTACTTTGTATTGCAGACTTTGAGTTTGGGAATGGATAATTGGAAATCTGCGATTGTTGATGCACTGAATAAAATATTTAAGCCAAAAGGTATTTACGAAAGAAATGATGTGCCTGTGAGAGAACTGGAAGGCTTAGCACAACAAAAAGGGTTTTTATCAGTACCATTCGATACCAATATCATTATTAAAGAAAATGGTTTTCAGTTTCATATCGATATTGAAAACGGACAGAAGACCGGTTATTTTTTGGATCAGCAGGATAATCGAAAAGCTATTGAGCATATTGTAAAAGGTGCAGATGTGTTAGGCGCATTTACATATACCGGTACTTTCGAAATTCATGCGGCAATGTATGGCGCTAAATCTGTTTTAGGGATTGATATTTCAGAGAATGCAGTGGCACAGGCTAATAAAAATGCCAAACTGAATAATGTGCAGGATAGTTGTCGCTTCGAAACAGCTAATGCATTTGATGTATTAAAACAATGGAGTAATGAGGGAAGACAGTATAATGTGGTGATGTTAGATCCTCCAGCTTTTACTAAAAACAGAGAAACAATACAAAAGGCAATTGCAGGGTATAAAGAAATTAATCTTCGGGGAATGAAGCTAGTAAAGCCCGGTGGTTTTCTCGTTACATCTTCTTGTACTAATCTAGTGAACGAAGAAATGTTTTTACAAACAATCGATATGGCAGCGAAAGATGCCAAAAGAAAACTTCGGCAGGTACTATTTCAAAGACAATCCGGCGATCATCCTGTAATACGAGGAATGGATAATACGCATTACCTTAAATTCCTGATTGTTCAGGTTCAATAAAAAGGGAAAATAAATTTTAACGGGAAACCTGGAACTTGCCTGATTCTACAATCTTACCATTCGAAATATCTACCAAGTGATAGATGTAAAGGCCACGGGTAAATTCGTTTAACTGCACAGTCAGTTTTTGAGAAAGACTAAAGCCTTCATACATTTTCTTTCCAAGAAAGCTATAAATCTGAATGCTGTGTGTTTTCTCATATCCTTTTGGAACATCAAATGTTACATAAGATGTAGCAGGGTTAGGATACAGTTTTACAATTCTGTCAGCAGTTTCCGCGGCAGGGTTATTCCTGATGGATTGAGCCTGTGACTGAATGGTAATCAACAGTATAAAGGATAATATTGTAATAAGTCGTCTCAACGAAACAAATTTACTTTTATTATTCGAAAAGTAGGCCTAAAATTTTAAATGCACAACGTAAAACTACGATAGATCTTTAAAATATTGATTATCAATTATTTAACTTGCTATTTTATTTGATTTTTAACAATTTTTATTAAATCTTTTCTAAGGCTATTTTTATTTTATTGAAATCAGGAATCTCTCCGGCATTCTCCAGCACTTCAGCATATTGTATTATTCCTTCTTTATCAATTACAAAAGCAGAACGTTTAGATACACCTTTCATATTATAGCCAAACTGTTCATAAATGGATTCATACAATCTGGAAACATCCTTATTAAAATCGCTAAGTAGTGTAAAGTTCAGTTGTTGATCCTCTTTATACTTTGCAAGTGTGTGTAATGCATCTACAGAAATGCCAAACACTTTTGCATTTAGATTATTGTACCAGCCTATATTGTCTCTTACTGAACAAAGTTCTGTAGTGCAGGTACTTGTAAATGCCAAAGGGAAGAACAGTAATAAAACAGGCTGCCCTTTTAATTCAGAAAGAGTAATTTCTTTTTTATCGCTATCGAATAAAGTAAAGTCGGGTGCTTGTTGTCCAATTTCTAATGGCATTTATTTGTTTTTTTGATGAACTTATTTAACAACTTAAAGATATAATTGTTTGCTATCGTATTTTTTAAAATCTTGGGCAAAGCAAATATTCTCCCTTACTCTTTCTAAATCCGATATATGAAAAAGAAATTTCAAAACCACCACGGCCATAACTCGAAGGTTTCAGTTATGATATATTGGCATCATAACTTAGTGCAAATGAGAAAGGATTATAATCAAGTTTTACAACGGGTATGATAGCATCGTTCAATCTTAAAAAAGCACCTGCATGAATTGTATAAAGAGGATTATCAGGATCATCTCCCAATTTTAAACCATACATCATACCAGCAACAGTTTCAGAAAAACCACCTTGTCTTGAATGGTCAGCAAGTATTGTCATATAAGCATTATCCGCAACACCTAGTTTTATTCCTCCAGAAAAAACCCACTTAGGTTCAAGTTCAATGCTTGCATTTCTGTAAAAGAATGTTTGACTGGGTCTATTAAAATGATGATAAGCTGCTCCGATAAAAAAATTATTGTCAGGATTATAAGCAAGATTTGAGTTATAACTCATACCAACGCTTCCATCAAGATAGCTAAACTGTGTGTTAGAAAAATTCTCGCCAATGCCTCCATTATCATATTGACTATTCGTTGTTGCTTTTGATGGATCAAATCTTCTTTGTATCCATCCGCCCATAAAACCAAGCGATAAATAACTGTTCTTATCTGTACTTAATGATTTATGATAATTTAATGCAGGCATTACATGTGTGGATGTCCATCCGATAGTTCCTGCTTTGTCATACATTATTTGCAAACCAGTAGTGATAAAATCATTGCTCTTGCCTATTGGCATTTTAAATTCTCCATTTACCGATCCTGTTCTGTATGCATTTGTTACACTGTTCCATTGGTCACGGTACACAGTTTGTACTCTAACATCGCCAGTAAAAATTCCTGCTAAGGATGGATTTCTTAATAACGGAGTTTCAAAGAATTGCGAAAAATGAATATCCTGTGCATTTGCAGCACAAGAAATGCTATGACAAATCAATGCAATGAATAAATGTTTTATGCTCCTCTTTCCTGTCATGTTTATAATATCAATGCAATGTTTCCATTTAGTTTAATAATTTCTCCATTCTCGCAAAATACTTCTGCCTGATATACGTACACATCTGCTTTAGGTTTATTGCCTTTGTATGTTCCGTCCCATCCTGCAGAAGCATCATTTATGGGGAAATCTCTTTTCTCAAAAACTACTTCACCCCAGCGGTTAAAAATGCGGAATGTTTTAATTCGTTCAAGCCCTTTACCTCTTGGATAAAAAATATCATTACTGCCGTCACCGTTCGGCGAAAATGTATTTGGAATAAAGAGATTAGAATTATTACAAATAACTGTTACCTGTAGCTGTCCAATATTGTTGCAGCCATTATCATCCGTAAAGTACACTTGATAGAATGTATTGAATTTGGGTCCGATGTCGGGAGTAGGACAGTTGGCACAACTTAACCCAGTTGCAGGCGACCATATCCAACTTATTGTATTGGGTGAATAAGTTGCAGGCAGTGTAACAGGAAAACCATTTTGAACGGTCAGTTGACCTGGCATGTTTACTACAGGTAATGGATTTATATATACTGTTTGCTGTGTGGTGTCTTTACAGCCTGTACTATTCGTAGCTATTGCAGTTATTGAAAAAGTTCCTGCAGTAGTGTACGTTTGGGATGGTGGATTTTGTAATACTGAAGTATTTCCATTGGGAAAGTTCCATTGCCAGCTAACAACAGAGGTGTCTGGCTGAAGAAAAATCCCTGAATGTAATAGTGATGAATTTACACATACAACAGAATCACCGGTTATATCTATTAATGGTCGTTGTACAACTTTTACTAGATTGGGCCTTGTTAAAGTATCTGTGCACCCAAGTTGTGTTTGCAAAACTAATTGTACAGTATATAATCCTGGTGACGCATATTGATGTGATGGATTTTGTAAAGAAGAAGTTCCTCCATCTCCAAAATTCCAACTATAACTTACAATTGGGTCGTTAAATGTTGAAGAATCAGAAAAGTTAACAAGCCCTCTGTCACAAAACACTAAAGAGTCAAAACCAAAATCTGCTTTCGCTCCTGTTATATAAAATGTATCTACACCTTGTAACAAAATCAAACAGCCGGAAGGATCTTCTAAAATTACTTTAGGTAAAAAATTTCCAAAATTTGTATAAGTGTGATTAATTGTGGGTGTTGTTGTAATAGCTGTATTGCCATCTCCAAAATCCCAGAAATAAGAATTAACAGGTCCTGAGTTTACAACATTGAAGCTGGCAGGAAAAGGACTACATCCTGCTGTAGTGGTATAATTTAATGCGGAACCTACAGTATCATATACATAAATATTTTTTATAATTGAATCTAGACAACCACCTGGACTGCTTATCAATAACTTCACAGGATAGATTCCAGGTAAATTATAAAAATGTATAGGATTAAAAAGATTGGAAGTTCCTTCGCCCAGACCAAAATCCCACAGTGCATGTGTATAATAGCTTGATGTATTGGTGAACTGTACAGCGAATGGTGTACAGGAACTTGCAGAATCTACTACAGTAAAATTGGCAACAGGTAGATCAACTCTTATATAATTAGTTTTTATGAGCGAATCAGCACAACCATATCCATCCTGTACAGTAAGTTTTACGGTATAAATACCTTGGGTTACATAACTATGTGTAGGCGCAGTAGCTCCCGAAGTATTGCCGTCTCCAAAGTCCCAAAAGCTTATCAGCCCCGCCGGACTTGAATTATTTATAAAAGTTACAGTTGCATTGGGGCAGGTTAATGTATCAGCAGTCACAAAATCAGGAATGGGATCAGAAGTGTTTACCTGATTGCCAATCGATAAACTATCCATGCATCCTGCTGCATCTGTAATGATTAGTTTAACTGTAAACGAACCAACCGTGTTATATGTATGTTGAAATGGCGGAGCACTAAAGTTTTGAATTGTTCCATCACCAAAATCCCATTGCCAGTTAATAATTGAATTAACACCATCAGTGACCGATAAATCATTGAATGTGGTAGTTAATCCTGAACATCCACTTGTATTGGTTGCAGAGAAATTTGCAGAGGCACCGTTTATTCTTATATAATTATTTTTTGTAACTACACTAATACATCCGTTTATATCGGTTGTTGTTAGTGTTACAGTATATGTGCCGCTGATACCATATACATGATTAATTACAGATGAAGTTGTTGATATTATGCTTCCATCACCAAAATCCCAATTATAACTAACAATGTTTGCAGCAGTAATATTGGTTACAATAAAATCAATAACAGCAATTTTACAGGCAGACAATATGTTGGCATTAAAATCAGGATTTTCATTCACCGTTTTTATAGTATGCTGTATTGTATCTGCACATCCTCCATTTCCTACAATCAGTCTAACATTAAAATTACCATAAGAGGGAAATATGTGTACAGGATTTTGAATACTTGATACTGGTGAGCCGTCACCAAAATCCCACTCCCATGTAAGTGGAGCAATTGATTGATCAGTAAAGCTAAATTCAAGCCTGTTGCCGCAATTAGGCACAGGTGTAAACCTCGCAATAGGCGGCAGCACCCTAACATAGTTGGTTTTAGTTATAGTATCCGGACATCCATTGTTAGTGGCAATTAATCGGATGGGAAAATAACCTGTATCAATATAACTATGTTGCGGATTTTGCAATGTGGAAGAACCTCCGTCACCAAAATCCCAAAGCCATTCATCAGAAGGAACAGTAAGATTTGTAAAATAAACTGGTTGTGTTCCACAAACAGGAATAGGCGCTGCCGAAAAATCAGCAACTGGTTTTGAACCAACTCTTACTGCATTAGGTACTATTAATGTGTCCGTGCAGCCTGTACTTGTTGTTATAATCAAACGAACTGTATAAGTTCCTTGTGCTATATAAGTATAAGTTGGGTTGGCTAATGTAGAAGTGCTTCCATCTCCAAAATCCCAATTGTAAGACGTAACAGCATCTACAGATGAGATAACCGGAACCGGAGAAATTGTATAAGGTATACAGCCTCTTACAGGAAATAAAGGAATACTTATTGTAGCTCTTCGTATGTCAATATAATTTGTTCTTACAATTGTATCTGTACAACCGAACCCATTAGTTGTAATTAATGTAACCGTAAAACTTCCATAAACGGTATAAGTATGTGATGGGTTTTGGATAGTAGATATGTTTCCATCTCCAAAATCCCATTGCCAGCTTATTGGTGATCCGGTAGATAGATCCTGAAAGTTTACAGTTAATGGTGGTTCGCACTTGCTTCTTATTGGGGCAGAAAAATCAGAGATAGGTCTTGGATTAACTATTATAGTGTGAAGGATAGAATCAACACAACTTGAATAGGTATTGTAAAGCCAAACGTTATATGTTCCTGGCAAAGTATAACTATGTGTTGCATTAATTGTATTGGTAGTACCACCGTCACCAAATGTCCAAAAAGAACTTACTGGCACCGGAGTTGAAATATTGGTAAATGTGGCGCTTTCATTTATACAGACTGATGTAGGGCTGTTGAAATCGGTAGTAAACCCGCCAATCACTATTGGATTACTTCTAAATGTATCCACACAACCTGCAGAACTGGTAGTTATTAATGTAGCAATAAAAGTTCCGTTGCTTACATAAGTGTGAGTGGGACTAGTAGCTCCTGAAAATGGTGAGCCATCTCCAAAATCCCATATGTAACTAAGCGTTGGAGGCCCAGTGGAGGTATTGGTAAAGTTAATAGTTGCTGGTGCGCTGCATACGGTAGCTTGAGTATGAGTAAATCCTGCTACTACTCCGGTAGTCGAAGTAATATAATTTGGTCGACTGATAGTTCTGGTACAACCTTTATCATTTGTAACTCTTAATGTAATTGTAAATGAACCTGTAGTTACAAATGTAGCCATTGGGTTTTGCTGTGTGGATGTCATTCCATTTCCAAAGTCCCAATACCAGGATACGTTTGAATTGCCAGCACCAGCAAGCGACAAATCTGTGAACTGTACCCGTAACGGAAAGCATCCGCTTAGTGGTGTTCCAGAAAAATTGACTGTTGGTGGCTCGTACACATTGATATATTGAGTTCTCGTCAGCGTATTAGAGCCGATTGCATTTGTAACAGTAAGTGTAACGGTGTAGGTGCCAGGTGTAAAATAGGACGCAGTCGGATTTTGAAGTACTGATGTATTACCATTTCCAAAATTCCAGCTCCATGATGTCGGGCTACCTGTTGAAAGATCCTGAAAATTTATAATTACCGGTGAACATCCTGCCAGCGGATTGCCTGTAAAATTTGCTACCGGAGCTTGTGCCGAAATTGTTGAAAAGGAGGAAAAAAGCAATAAAGCAGTGATAGAATAGGTCAGGATATTGTAATAATATTTTTTCAACAGTTTAGTCTTTGATTTTGCACAACTTAAGAATCGTTCCTTTTGAGCAAAAGTATTCCGAAAATAAATATTATCAATAATACCCATTCTTTTTTCCTCGTCGAAATTATGAGAGAATATCGGAATTATGACTTTTGTGAAGCAAGTATGTTTAAGAAGGATAATTTATCTGTTTGATTGGGATCAATCCATTTTGAATAATCATTACAACTTGTCAAGCCGCATAAATTTTGTGTTGGGTCCAATGTTTTGAGTAGCCTCAACATAAGTCCAGCTGTTTTTAGTAATGTTCCAGTTTCCATTGATCTGGTCAAGGGGGTAAATAGCACCGGAAAAATTTGCAGAAGTGGTCATAGTGGATGCATTACCATCCCAAGTACCTGTTTTTTCAACTACTCCATTATTAAAGGCATCAACAGTTTTATTACTATAATATTTAAATTTATAGTTTGCAAAATCTGCAGTTTTTGAGGATCCGTTAAGAATAAAGTTGGTAATCTTCCATTGGCCATCAGTCATTGCTTTTAAAACCAAATCTTCCTGTACTTGCTCAATCGTTTTTTTACAACCCGAAAGCAAAGCAATCAATATCAATATTCCAACTATCCTTCTCATTTACGTTTAAGTATAAAGCACAAATTATGAAAAATAGAAGGGTTATCCAAGGGATTAGTTGATCAGTTTGCAGTTGGCCCTTTTAATTTGTTTAACAGGCATTTTTTTGCAATATTCAAACTGGTACTTAATTTCACATTCATAAAACCTTCCCATGTCAATCTTCAAAAAACTAATTGCGGTTATTCTTATACATAGTGTAACTAGTACAGCTAATGCTCAAAAGCCCGAAAATTTATTAGATAAGTGGGCCGCTAAATCACCCATTGAAAAAGTTTATCTGCATATAGACCGGGACATTTATAGGGCTGGCGAAACGGCATGGTTCAAAGCCTATTTATATTCTGAATTTTTTTCCGATACCATTAGTACCAGTTTGTATGTTGAATTGTTAGACAACTCATCAAAACTTGTAACACAAAAAATTGCTCCTGTTATTTATGGAAGTGCTATGGGGCAATTTGAGCTTTCTGATTCATTGCAAACAGGTACTTACTTTGTAAGAGCCTATTCTCCTACCATATTAAATCATAGTCATGATTTTTTATACGAGAAAAGGATTCAGATTATTGGTAAACCTCGCAGTACTTCAAAGCCAATTATTTCCAGAACACAAAAACTTGATTTCTTCCCTGAAAGCGGAAATTTTGTAGCAGAATTTCCAAATACAATTGCATTCAAGTACACAGATGCGAATGGAATGCCACAATCAATTTCAGGAACTATTAAAAATGGAAAAGATGAAACAGTAACTACCTTTTCTGTTTATCATGATGGATTAGGAATGTTTGATATAACACCTGTTGCAGGTGAAAAGTATTATGCGTTATTGAACAATGATTCCTACGGGGTCAAATATTTTTTGCCAGAAGTTATTGCAAAAGGCCTTGTCTTCAGACTAATCCCAAATACCGGAGGAAAGGATTTTGAACTTTACCAGAATAGCGATGATTCACTGATGCGAGGCGAATATATGATTGGACAAATGCAACATAAACCTGTTTTCAAATTAGGATTAAACAAAATACAAAATAATATCAATGGTTTTATAAATACACAACAGTTAAAGTCTGGTATAATGCATGTAACGGTTTTTAATAAAGATGACATACCGTTAGCCGAAAGAATTTGTTTTGTTGATAATAAGGAATATATACAACCGGCAGAATTAGTAATTGATACGTTGAGCTTTGCAACAAGAGGTAAGAATAGTTTTACTTTTTCCTTGCCAGATACCGTTGCCGGAAGCTTTTCAATTGCAATAACAGATCCGGACTATTCCCTTTCGGATAAAAGAAGTGAAAATATAATCAGCAGTTTGTTGCTTACCGGAGATTTGAAAGGTGAAATTAATAACCCCGCTTATTATTTCTCGTCTGCGGACGACTCAGTTACAACTGCATTAGATATTTTAATGATGACACATGGATGGCGACGTTTCACTTGGGCAAAGCTTCCAGAAATTGCAAACGCACCATTACTTTACAAGGACAAAGGTTTTATTTCTGTAACTGGCCATGTAAATATCCGTGATAGTAAAAAGCCATTAACAGAAAAAGAATTAATGGTCTTACTTTTTTCATTGGAAGACTCCCTCGGCACATCAATGCAAATAATGGATACAGATAAGGAAGGAAAGTTCAGAATGGATTCATTAATATTTTTTGGGAACACAAGATTTTTTGTAGGCGATTTTTTAGGTAAGAATAGTAAGTGGCTTGATCTTTATCCCGATGAAGATTCTATTAAAGCATCTTTTGGAATAAAAGCAAGTAATAGAAGCAGTTTGTTTAGTCCAGCAGAATACGATGAACAACTTTCTGATCGGTTGGCAACTGATTTTGCAAATGCAGAAAAGAAAAGGAATTTTATTAGAAGGGATAACCGTGAAAATAAAAAGAAAACACCAATTGAAGATTTAGAAGAACGTTATACCAACGGATTGTTTGCCGGCTCCTCCGTAAAAACTATTGATTTGGTGAATACTGATGAAAAAATAATACAAAATAATATTTTGATTATATACAAAGTAGGATTGCTGGAGTAAATGTTGAAAGAACGGGAACAAACTACCAGTTATTTTATCAACAAAGAAGATCGTTAATGAGCGGCCCTATTCCAATGATTTTATACCTCAATGAAATTCAAACACCAGCTATTTTTATAGCCTCAATACCGGCTAATCAGGTAGCTATGATAAAGGTCTTTTCTTCCTTTGTTGGTGCAGAAGGAAATGGAGCTGGCGGTGTGCTAGCTATTTACACTAAGCAACAATCAGATCTTACTAACAGCCTTACCACATCAGCAGATATATTTCAATACAAAGGATATTCTATAATAAAAGAATTTTATTCACCTGATTATACAAATGATATAGTAAAAGAAAAAGCAGCAGGCCAGGATAAGCGAATTACTTTATGCTGGCAACCAGATATAATTATGGACGGTACGATAAAAAAAGTTCCAGTTCATTTTTTTAACAATGACAGGACGAAAAGTTTTAAAGTGGTTGTAGAAGGAATAGCCGAAGAAGGTAAAATGGTATTAATTGAAAAAGTAATAGCGCCGCAAACAAAAGGGTTTTAAAGAAGCCCCGGGTTCTTACGGGAACAGCGGGGCTTGTTTTTGCCGGCGAAAACTATTTTGCAGGAAAGCCGGTATTGGCTTTCACTTCGTTTATTTGTTGAGTGTGTCTGTTACTATGTCCAGCTATAAATAAGTATAGTTGATAGCAATCGATCCATCCCACTGGTAATTCAACAACATGGTTCCGTAAATCTTCAGTAGTGTTTTTCATATACTTAATATGAGCCATTCTATTGTTCTCAAAATCTATCAAAGCTTCGGCTAACGAAGTATAACCAGTATTTTTGGGTTGAATTGGTTCTGGTGCCTGAGCTTTTTTTGTTCTGTCTTCCACCATTTTTATTACTTGCTCATCTGTTACTTTAATCTCTGTTCTTTTTTCGGGGTTGGCCGGTGCTTTCATGGCACTTTCAAACATTGTCCACAAAAGTTTTTCGGCAGCAGCTATATGGAAAAAGCATTCTTGTACAGACCATTTGTCTGGTGCAGCTCTATAATTTAATTGATCTTCTGATAATCCTTTTGTTGCACCTATTGCAACTTTATACGTATCCTTCATCAGGCTCACTGCAGTTTTTCTTTCATCTTTTGAAATGGTATTATCACTTAAAGTACCAGCAAGGCCGGTCACGAAGAGCAGTGTAAGTAGAATAATTCCAGTTCTTCTTTTTAGCATCGCAAGCTTTTATAATTTAAAATTGGATAAACTGTAATCCAAAGGGTGGGGAAGGATTGAAAAGATACAAAATAAATTGGTGCAGTCAATAAAGAGTTAAGCACAAATTTTATTATTCATGATTAAGCGGCTTTTTTCTTACCATTCCTCCACGGGTATCTTTTATGCTTTGCATAACGATAAATGCATTAGGATCAATCTTTTCTATTTCACCCGTTAATCTCGTTATTTCCAAACGAGTAACTACAGTAAAAATAATATCTGTGGGATCGGGATTTTCGCCGCTTTTACCATAGCCTCGTTTACCTGAGTAAACAGTCAGACCTCTTCTCATTTTCTCTTTTATCATTTGTGCAATTTCTTTACTATGCGGCGAAATGATTGTTACACTGGTAAACTCTTCTATACCTTCCAGTATAAAATCAATTGTTTTAGATGCGGCCAAGTAAGTAAGTATTGAATAAAGGGCAACTTCAATAGAAAGTAAATAAGCTGCAACAGAAAAAATTAAAATATTGAAAATAAGTATAAAGTCACCAACAGAAAGGCTTCGTTTGCGGCTAAGTCCTATGGCCAATATTTCTGTGCCGTCTATCACTCCACCGCCTCGTATAGTAAGTCCTATGCCTGCTCCAAGAAAGAATCCGCCAAATACTCCCACTAGTAATTTATCATTTGTTACGACAGGAAAATGAACAGTCGCTATTACAATGGCAAGTACTGCAATGGAGATTATACTTTTGATAGCAAACATGCTACTTATCTGTCGCCATCCCATCAGCACAAAAGGTAAATTGATAAGTACCAACAAAATTGGGAGTGAAATGCCCGTTGCACGGCTTGTAAGCAAAGAAATGCCAGTAACTCCTCCATCTATCAATCCGTTTGGAATTAAAAATCCTTCTAAACCAAATGCAGCAGAAGAAATACCAACCGCCATTAATAAAGCATTTCTAATCGCATTCCATAGCACCCTTTTTGCCACAAGTGTTCCTTTGGCCATTTGATAACGGCTTAGTGGTTCTTCGCTTTTTTTGCCAAGTAGTTTCTTGATTTCCCCAATGATAATATGATGAAGCTTTGGATTGAGTGGCATCCTTTCAAAGATAGGGAACAAATAAGGCAATTAAATTTCTGTAAACCATCAAATCTGTAACTTTCGGGAATGAAAATCAACGAAATAATTTCTTATCTGGAAACAATAGCTGATACTTCTCTTCAGGAAGAATATGATAATGCGGGTTTAATTACTGGCAATGCAGATTGGAAATGCTCAGGCATTATCTGCTCATTGGATGTCACAGAAGAAGTTGTGAAGGAAGCTATTCAAAAAAAATGTAACCTCATTGTAGCACACCATCCGATTGTGTTTAAAGGACTAAAAAAAATTAACGGGAAAAACTATGTAGAGAAAACAATTATTGCTGCTATCAAAAATGATATTGCTATTTATGCCATACATACTAACCTCGATAATGTGAAGCAAGGCGTTAATGGAAGAATAGCTCAAATGCTCGGATTGGAAAATTGTAAAATATTATCAGAAAAGGATGGAAGCTTGAATAAGCTTTTCACTTTTGTACCTGTTGATCATGCAGATAAAGTTCGCAATGCCATCTTTGCTGCTGGTGGCGGGCAAATCAGTAATTACAGTGAATGCAGTTTTAATGTAGAAGGTGTTGGCACTTTTAAAGGAGGCGAAGGCACTAACCCATTTGTTGGTGAACCGGGAAAGCAACATCAGGAAAAAGAAATAAAGATCGAAATTATATTTCCGGCTTATCTGGAAAGAAAAATAATGGCCGCACTGATATCGGCACATCCTTACGAAGAAGTGGCTTACGATATAATACAACTGTCAAATTCTAACCAGTCCATTGGATCAGGCATGATAGGCGAACTCGTTCAGCCGGTTGAGGAAAAGCAATTTTTGAGCAGTTTAAAGGAGCTTTTTAAAGTTCCTGTGGTACGCCACACCCGGTTTACCGGCAGGCCTGTAAAGAAGGTAGCTGTTTGTGGTGGGGCAGGAAGTTTCTTGATTTCCAAAGCCTTAGCTGCCGGAGCCGACGTTTATATTACGGCCGATGTAAAGTATCATGAGTTCTTCGATGCCAACGACAGCCTGTTGCTTGCCGATATCGGGCACTATGAAAGTGAACAGTTCACAATCAACCTGCTACAAGAGGTTTTGGAGCAAAAATTCCCTACCTTTGCCGTCCTTAAAACAGAGGTAAAAACCAATCCTGTAGCATACTTTATATAATCTATAAAGAACTTTTTGCAGGTTAAGAATACCTCAAACATCGAAAAATAAAAAGTCAAACATAACTATGGCACAAGTAAAAGAATTTTCTGTTGATGAAAAACTGACCTCGTTAGTTACGCTTCAAAAAATTGAAAGTAAACTGGATGAATTACGTATTCTGAAAGGGGAGTTGCCAATGGAAGTGGCAGACCTTGAAGATGAAATTGCTGGTTTCCATTCTCGTCAGGTTCGCATTGAAGAAGAGATTAACGGTGTAACAGAATTTATTGAACAACGTAAAAGCTATTAAAGAATCGGAAGCGTTGGTTAAGAAATATGAAAAGCAAAGCAACGATGTAAAGAATAACCGTGAGTTTGAAGCTATCAATAAAGAGATGGAAATGCAGCAGCTGGAAGTAAAGCTGGCTGAAAAGCACATTAAAGATGCTACAGAAGAAATAGCTGAGAAAGCTGTTTTACTGGAAAAAGCTAAAAAGAATATAGTTGGAAAAGAAGAAATTCTTACTACTAAGAAAGGGAGCTAGAAAAAATCATTACAGCCAATGAAAAAGAAGAAAAGCATTTTAATAAATTGAAAGAAGAAGCTTACGAGAATGTAGAAGAAAGATTAAGAGCCAGCTATGAAAAAATTCGTAAAAGTTATCGCAACGGTTTGGCAGTTGTGGCAGTAGAGAGAGATGCTTGTGGTGGTTGCTTCAATGCGATTCCTCCGCAAAAGCAAAGTGAGATTAAGCAACATAAGAAAGTAATGATCTGCGAAAACTGTGGTCGTATTCTTGTAGATGAAGAATTGCACAATTCTGTAGAAATAAAATAATTTCTACCTGAATATATTTATACAAAAGCTGCCCTGAGCAGCTTTTTTTATTTAAATCATTGACTAAAAAAATCTAATTTGCTTCTTAAATGTTAGCAAGGCTTTCCATACAGAACTATGCCATTATAGATGACCTGGAAATTGACTTTTCCGGTAAGCTAAATGTTATTACTGGCGAAACGGGTGCTGGTAAATCCATCATCGTTGGTGCATTGGGTTTGATATTGGGTGCAAGAGCAGATTCTACAGCACTGGTAAATAAAGCAAAGAAATGTGTGATTGAAGGTGTGTTCAATACTGATAATAAAAAAGTAGTAGCCAATTTTTTAAAAGAAAACGAATTGGATGGAGATGATGAAATTGTAGTTAGAAGAGAAATTGCAACAAATGGAAAATCAAGAGCATTTATAAATGATACACCGGTTAATCTGTCGCAATTGCAACAACTAAGTTCAATGCTGGTTGATCTGCATTTGCAATTTGACACACTGGAAGTTGGCGAATCAGATTTTCAAAGAGAAGTAGTTGATGCATTAGCTGGAAATTTCGATTTATTGGATGAGTATCAAACTGTTTTTCGTAAATGGCAAATGATAACAAAGGAATGCGATGAATTAAAAAATCAAAAACAGCAGTTCGATAAAGAGGCAGATTATAATCGTTTTCAGTTTACTGAACTGGACGAAGCTGCATTTAAAGAAAATGAACTGGAAGATATTGATGCTGAATTAAAACTATTAAGCAATTCAGAAGGAATAAAAGAAGCATTGGGTAAAGTATATTTTGAATTAAGTGAAAGTGAAAACCCAGTGTCACAACAATTGAAAGTGTTAGTAAACCAACTTACTGCTTATTCAACGTTGCATCCGCAATTGCCAGAGTTATTGCAACGGTTGACTTCTGTACAAATAGAATTACAAGATGTAGCTGGCGATGTTGATCGCATCAGCTCCAGTATAAATTATGATCCGGAAAAAATTGAACAACTGAACGAACGGCTTTCACTCGGATATAAGTTGCAGAAAAAACATGGCGTAAATTCTACTGCGGACTTATTGGCTTTGCATGCAGCGCTGGAAGAAAAGTTACAAGCTGTGTTGAATATTGACAATGCTATTGAGCAAAAAGAAAAAGAAGTTAATTCGCTTTTTACAAAGGCAACCGAAATTGCTAAAAAACTTTCGGCCAAAAGAACAAAGCAGGCAAAACCGCTGGAAGAGAATGTCAATATGCTACTTACGCAAGTTGGTATGCCCAATGCAAAACTTAAAGTAGAGATTAAAGCAACAGCTTTAAATATAGCTGGTGCAGAGGCAATAGAATTTTTATTTGATGCAAATAGAAGCGGTCAGTTTCAACCGGTGCGAAAAGTAGCAAGCGGTGGTGAGCTTAGCCGGTTAATGTTAAGTATAAAATCACTGGTAGCCGCTTCTATCGATTTGCCTTCTCTCATCTTCGATGAAATAGATACAGGTATTTCCGGCGAAGCCGCAAAACAGGTTGGGATAATTATGAAAAAGCTTGCTGCAAAAAGGCAGGTTATCTCTATTACGCATCAACCTCAAATTGCAGGTAAAGCCGATGCTCATTTCTTTGTATATAAAGAAATTGTAAGGGATGCAGTTAAAACAAATATTCGAAAGCTTTCAACCGAAGAAAGAATAACTGCTATTGCCCAAATGCTCAGTGGCGAAAAACCAACTGCCGCAGCTATGGAAAATGCCAGGGAAATGCTCCTGAATTAGTCTTTTATACATAGTCTACTTAGTAAAACTCCCATATTTCTTTAGCGTAAACACATTTTCATTCTCATATTTAGCACTGCACTGTTATTGGATTAGTTTTGTAATAGATTTTTATATTCTAAATCCAATTTTATGAAAAAGAAAACCTCGCTGTTCTTTTTAGTGTTGCTGATTTCAGCAACTTCGTTGTTAGCACAAACTAAATCGCCGGAGAAAATCGAACTGCCTGCTGATGTTTCAATTATTAATGCGCAACTCGATGTATTTAAAAGCAATGTTTATAACCATGTGCAACTTACTGATCTGGATGTAGAAAAGTTTGATAAAATTTCTATTACTAATAAGCAAGGCACTGTTTTAATAAAGAAAACAGTAAATACACCCATCGCAAATATGGATTTAAGCCAGTTGGAAGACGGTGTGTACCTGTTGGGACTTTGGTCTTCAACAAACATGAGAGAAAAAATTATTAAGTTTATTATCAGGCGATAACAAAAAATGACTCTGCATTGCAAAGTCATTTTTGTTTAATGAATAATCTGTCATTTCAATTTGATCTTCCAATATTTTCAATCATTCCTCCAGGTCCACCGCTACTCACATTTTTTTCAGTAACGGTAAAATAATAATGCCCTTCTTCTTTTTTAAAGAACTTGTCTTCATATTGCTGTGGTGCTTTATCCGGTGTGGAGTTTGCAGGAAGTTTGACAATTTGTGGAGTTGATCCATTAAATACTGATATAGAAGTTGCAATTTGCGAAAGTTTTCCTACTTCAGTTTCTAATACCAGAAAACCTTTTATTTTACTTGGATCATCAGGCGCAATGCCTACTTGTTCAAAGGAAACTTTGAAGGCATTATTATTTGGTTTAAAAGTTACAATCGTTTTTCCTTGGTAAACCAATGAATAGGTTTGATTGGCATTGGAATATTCCGTTAGATTGTAATGGTCAATATAGTTTGCTTCAAATTGTTTCGTTTTAACATTAGCCGATGCATCTGTTTTTGGCATTGAATATTCAAAAGCGATAGCAAACAATCCTTTTATAGGTGGCTCTGCCCATGGTTTTAGTTTAGTGCCATCATCCATTTGTTTTCTCCACCAAAATCGTCGGGAAGCATCGCATAAAACATTCAGATTATATTGTTTAGTGGTATTAATGGTGTCCTGCCACCAGATTTGTTCAGCAGGGTGAATTTCCGGATGGCAACAATGCCCCATATCATAAATCCATAGACCATATACACAAATTCCTTTTCCAACTCTTTTTAATGCCATGTCGGTAAGTCTGGCACGGCCAAAAGTATGATCACCTTTTGGCCAGTAATCTTCGGCTATTTCAGCTTCTATTGCATCGAATGATGGCGGACAATCTTTCACATCATATGGTATGTCTTGAAGTTTCATAATAGTAGTAAACTCTGGCTTATGTGCAGTATTTAAAAGGTATGCGTAGTTTGGATAAGGAACAATATCAATATTTACATCAAAGTCAGCGTAGGTACCTTGTATATTGGCCTGATCGGATCTGATAACTTTTCCACTTAATGTTTTTTTTGCTGGTGGCCGATGATCGTTGGCTGGTCTTTGCGGATACCAGAAATTAAAATTGTCAGGAATAAAAAAATTATTCGAAGCCCTTTCAAAACAGGCAGTACCAATTTCTTCTCTTCCACGAAAATCATTTCCAATAACTCCCATTTGTTGTTTCGCTGTTTCCCAATAGGATTTTCCTTCCGTTGTAAATACTCCAAGGCTGGTAATAGTTGTAGTAGCTCCCGAAACTGCAAGCACACTTGGTTCGGTTGGCAGCGGTGCAGCAATAGGTGGTGCTACTACAGCAACCGTATTAGCAGGTACAGTTGTAGGCTTTGCTTTTTTTCGCTCCCAATGGCCTGGAATAAACTGTCCATCCTTTATTGCATTGCGAACCCAATCATAAAGATTGTCTTTGGTAGCATAAAACACATTTACATAGGAAACCTTGTCGTTAAAATTGTAAACAGAAAGATCAGTACAATCTTCCAGCAGATCTACCCATATTCCATAACCCTGTGTAGCTGTGCCATGTTCATATATTGCTACCACTATACCGGCAGGCACTTTTATGGAAGATGCCATATCATTAAAATCTGAAAGCAGGTGTTGACCTGGGCTTAAACTTTTTGCCTGTCCGGAGAAGCCGGCGCCTTCATATAGCATAACAGTTTGTTTTTGCAACACCGTTCTATGGTCGGTAACTCGTCTGATTTGGCTGTGCAAGTGCAGACATACTACCATTACAGTAAAAAAACAGAAAATCTTTTTCATATTTTTTTTTTAGTGTTAAGAAAAAATTCTGTTCATCATATTTACGGAGTGTAAGGTAGAAAAGGGATGGGATTATAAAGGTGATGAAATTTACGCTGATCCGCAATACTACTTTCAGGGTATTTTCTGTAGCAGGCTGCTTGCTAATCTTTTCTTATTTTGCAGTTCAACTGCAAAATCAATCCATGAACCATTTGTATTTTGGAGATTGCCTGAATGTATTGAAAAATACACAAACAGGTTGTTTGTAAAGGATAAGAAAACAAGAAAGAAGAAAGTTAAATGAAGGCGTTACAAATTGTAACTGGTTGAAATTTGAAGCAGAAGATGACAAAATAGTAGAGTGTTAGAAATACCCGTTAAAAGTGGGAATTCAGTTGTCCGATTTTTTCGTACAACTGAATTAAACTATAATTCCCAGCAATGTCTCCCGAAGGGGACGTTGCGTAATAGTTGAATATAATAAAGCATTCCAAAAAAGTATAAAACAAAAAGACTCCGCCGAATCAGAGTCTTTATTTTTCATAGCCCAATATTTTATTCTATGCGCAGAGTTCTACTTTAAATGCCAGGCTGAAGTAGGAATAAAAATGTCCTTTGCTTCCGGCATTATCACTCTTCCATTCGTTGCCAAATGTAAAAGGCTGCTTTGCATGGCTGGCAGCTTCGCCAATACCGATAAAGGCATTTTCAGTTTGTAGGCGGAAACCGTAAGTCGCATCTTTCTTTAATTCCACCGGTGCCAGACCAAATCGAATCCACCGGGCATCATCTCCTTTTTGTAAGTACATATTTGCATCTGCAATGGCTGATCCCCAACTTTGGCTAGCAACATCAAACTCATGTAAGGTTAATGCCACATCTCCGGGTTCTTGCACGGTAGAAGAATACACTTGTATATTATTTACTATTCCATCAGAAGGACATTTAAAGGTTTGCCCGGCAATATGATCGTTTGGGTCGGGCTTCAAGTGTCCGATCCAGAGGGTGGTATTATTTTCTGTTTGGCTTAAAACGGGCTGGTTGCTGCGATTTGTAGTTTGCATAGTTGTTTTTTTTAAATTGAATAAAAAGGTGTGCAGCAGTTCCGGTACAGAATGTGGTTATTGCTAATAACTGTTAGCAAAACCAAGATATTGTGGCATGGCTGTTAAATATTGCCCTTTACAGTGTTTTTTTATGCACCATTGTGCTTTTCTTTCAGGGCTTTTACCACAGTTTTTTGGTAAATTGATCTTGCCTTTGGCGAGACTTTGGCCTTGTTTCGAAATGTGGATAACCGGTTTTTTGGAGTGCAGAAAAAGTGCCAGAAAGAAAAAGTTTTTGCAAAACAATTTTGAATGGATGCAGAACATTATTTTCGCTTGACTGACTGACGGATACATTCCAATTACAGAGAGATAACAATTTCTTAAAGCAAGACGGAAGACTAACCCAAAGTCAATGGTATAAAAATCATTGGTCAACTTTTTATCGCCGTACAGCAATGGAATTTACGAACATTAACAAAGACAGGAAGCAAAGAAGAAAATCTACTCTCGATCTGGGCACTATGGTGTACGGCAAAGTGCCACCACAGGCAAAAGAATTGGAAGAGGCAGTATTAGGTGCCATCATGTTGGAGAAAACTGCATTTGATACGGTGGTGGAAATTTTAAAGCCGGAATGTTTTTATGTAGAAGCACATCAGCGTATTTACAGTGCAATGCAAAGCCTGTCGAATAAGAGTCAGCCGATAGATATTTTGACGGTAGCAGAAGAATTACGTTTCAAAGAAGAGTTGGAAATGATTGGCGGTGCTTATTATGTTACCAAGCTTACCAATGCAGTGGTGTCTGCTGCCAATATTGAAACGCATTCAAGAATAATTCTACAAAAATTATTCAAAGAGAATTAATCCGCATCAGCGGCGAAATAATCGGCGATGCTTACGAAGATTCAACAGATGTTTTTGATTTGTTGGATGATGCAGAAACAAAACTGTTTGAGATTACCAACAATCACTTACGTAAGAATTTTGATACTATTGATTCTGTATTGGTAAAAACAATTCAACGTATAGAAGACCTTCGTCATAAGAATGAAGATATAACAGGTGTGCCGAGTGGCTTCCCTTCATTAGATAGAGTTACTTATGGATGGCAGCCCACCGATCTTATCATCTTAGCTGCAAGACCTGCTGTAGGTAAAACAGCATTTGCACTAAACCTTGCCCGCAATGCTGTAATGAGTACCAATAAGAAAACAGGTGTAGCTCTATTCTCTTTGGAGATGAGTGCTGGACAGTTGGTACAGCGTATCCTTTCTGCACAAAGCGAAATTTGGTTGGAGAAAATTGCCAGAGGTAAACTGGAAGAGCATGAAATGAAACAGTTGTATGCAAGAGGTATTCAGGAATTGGCACAAGCACCATTATTTATAGATGATACTCCTGCACTAAACATATTTGAACTAAGAGCTAAGTGCCGTCGTTTAAAAAACAAACATGATATTGGTCTTATCATCATTGACTATTTACAGTTGATGAGTGGTACAAGTGATAATCGCAGTAGCAACCGTGAACAAGAGATTAGTAATATTTCCAGAAACCTGAAAGCATTAGCAAAAGAATTAAGTGTGCCGATTATTGCACTATCACAGTTAAGCCGTGCGGTAGAAACAAGAAGTGCCGGTAAAGACGGTAATAAGATGCCGCAATTGAGTGATCTCCGTGAATCTGGAGCCATTGAGCAAGATGCGGATATGGTGATGTTCCTATATCGTCCGGAGTATTATGATATCACACAAAATGAAATGGGAGAGAGCAACAAAGGCGAAACCCATGTTCGTATAGCCAAGCATCGTAATGGTTCGTTGGAAACAATTAAGTTGAAAGCATTATTGCATATTCAGAAATTTATAGAAGAAGATGGTGGCGGCGGATTTGGGGGAACGGGATTGCCGGGTAACTGGAAGCCAGTAAGTGATATGGATGGCGATGGTGGAGCAAAAGTATTTTTACAAACTGGTAGCAAGATGAATGATTCATCTGCTTATGATGATGATGACAGCCCTTTTTAAAGCCCCCTAAATCCCCCGAAGGGGACTTTGTAAACTCAAAACTATTTTAAAAGTTCCTTATGTACAGGAGCTTTTTTATTTTTACCAATATGACATTACCATTTTTTTATATTGCTGATTATAATGCTGGGCAAAATGCAATTGTGCTGAATGAAGAAACATCGAAGCATATAATACAAGTATTAAGAATGAAGATTGGTGAGCAGTTAAATCTTACTGATGGAAAGGAAACCTCTAACCTGCGAAATAATAGATGATCATAAAAAACATTGTGTAGTACAGATAAATTCCAAAGAACAAATTCCAAATTCCGGTCATAAAGTTTCAATTGCTATTTCTTTACTCAAAAACTCCAATCGTTTCGAATGGTTTTTGGAAAAAGCAACAGAGATTGGAGTGTCAGAAATAATTCCATTGATTTGTGAAAGAACGGGGAAAGAAAAATTCCGCTACGATAGGATGCAGGGAATTTGTATAAGTGCTATGTTGCAAAGTCAGCAATGCTGGTTGCCGGTTTTGCATGAGCCAAAACAATTTGAAGATGTGAAAAATTGGAAATGTGCAAATGGTGCAAATTTTATAGCTCATTGTATTGATGGTAGTAAACAGGCATTATCAAATCATCTAATTGCCAAATCTTCGAATCATCTAATTGCTATCGGTCCCGAAGGCGATTTCACTCCGCAAGAAATTGAACAGGCTTTGCAGAATAATTTTATTCCGGTTAGTTTGGGTGAAACAAGGTTGAGAACGGAGACGGCGGGAGTGGTCGCAGTAACGTTGCTAATAAATTGTTTCTCATTTCCGGAGTAATCTTAATTTATAGGGTACCGATTTTTGTATTTTCACTAGCATTGTTTGCATAAAACATTTATCTTAACAATAATTATGCAGCATATTGTTTATTTGTTATTGGTATCTTTTGGTGCATTGTCCATCTTGGGCATTTTTCATTTTACTATTTTCTTACAGCAAAAAGATAAAGCTTTTAGAAATTATTCATTTTACCTATTGCTGATGTCTGTTTTTAATCTGGTAAGATTATCCGATGAAAGACTTGGCTCATATTATAGTTTATCTGTTTATACAGTAGGAACCTGGGATCCTGTATTAGCAAACTTTGCATTTTTGATGTATGTGAATTTTTTAGGAGTGATTCTTAATATTAATGCTGCAGATAAATTTTTTTATAAGGGCTGGCGTTTTATAAAAATATTTGTACCAACTTTTTTACTCTTCTATCTAGTGTTGCGGATTGTTGGAAATCCTTTACAGATAGCAGATACTGTAATTTCTGTAGCAAGTTTTGGTTGTATGGGCTTTGGAATAGTGATGGGCTTCCGTTTATTGGCATTACGAAAAGAAAAATTTTATCAACTTATTATAGTCGGCACACTCATATCTGTATTGGGTGTATTAACGGGTCTTATTTTTAATACGTTTATTTACAAAAGCAGCACTGCTTTTGGTGGGTTATATTTTTTAGAAATAAGTATGCTAATAGAATCTGTTTTTTTATCAGCAGCACTTGGCTATAGATTAAAAGTGGCTTATCAGGAAAAAGAAAAATTTCAACTAGCCTTGCTAGAAGAAACACAAAAGAGAGTTACTTGCGGTGCAAACCTCCCGATTGCTGCAAAAGGAACTGGAGATTAAAGAAGTACAGAACAGGATAAGTAAAGACCTTCATGATGATATTGGCGCATCACTCAGCAGTATGCACATCTACGGCGAACTGGCAACTAAAGTTTGGGAAACACAGCCCCAAGAAAGCAAAATGATGATTGATAGAATTTCTACTACATCAAAAGATTTGATGAATCGCATGGGTGATATTATCTGGAGTATGAAGCCTGCTGATGAAGAGAAATATAGTTTTAAAGCAAGGCTTACAAATTATGCTACAGAATTACTAGCACCTAAAAATATTTTGGCGGAGTTTGAAATTGACGAAACTTTAGCTGCAGGAATTAGTAGTCCCGAAGTAAGAAAAAATTTATTATTGATGGCTAAAGAAGCTATAAATAATATCGCAAAGTATAGCGAAGCTGCAAAAGCAACTATATTATTCAAGCAACAGAATGGAGAAGTAATACTTTTAATTTGTGATGATGGAAAAGGATATGATGCAAATACTATACAAGAAGGTAATGGCTTGCAAAACATTCAGCAACGCTGTAAACAATTGAATGGAATTATTACCATTAATACTGCATCGGGACAAGGAGTTAGTATAAACTGTAGCTTTCGGATAGCTACAATTAGGCATACTTAGACTAAGGCAATCAGTTAAATTTGTAACATGGTTCGCATAGCTATTTTCGACGACAGTAAAGACAGAAGAGAAAGCCTGGAAGCTTTTTTAAGACTTACACCAGAGCTTGAACATGTAGGCAGTTTTGTTAACTGTGCTGCCGTAGTAGCTGATTTTGAAGCCTGCTCCCCCGATATTATTTTAATGGATATTGAAATGCCCGAAGTAGATGGCCTTGAAGGGGTGAGATTATTGAAACAACAATTTCCGCAGGTAAAAATTATTATGCAAACCGCTTTGATGATGATGATAAAGTGTTTGCTGCATTGCAAAATGGCGCCGAAGGATATATTTTAAAAACTGCATCGGTACAACAAATAGCCCAAAGCATTGATGAAGTAATGAAAGGTGGCGCCAGCATGAGTCCCAGCATTGCTAAAAGTAATGCGTTATTTTAATCAGCAAGTCATTATACCCAACTATAAACTAACGCCAAAGGAAACAGAAGTCTTAAAACATCTTGCAGAAGGCTTTAGTTATAAAATGATTGCCGATAAAATGGGCATCAGCTATTTTACAGTAAATAACCATGTAAAAAAGGTTTACGAAAAACTACAAGTGCATTCCTTAGGCGAGGCTGTTGCACTGGCACATAAGCAAAAACTGCTATAGTTTCATTGCTTCAGACTTTTACGACCCTTCTTCTTTTTTTGGCAAAAGGTAATAGCTACATTCAGCTATTGTTCTACTAAATGTTTTCTGGCATTTTTACTATGTAAAATCCCAAAAGATTTTAAAACAGTAAACGATTACCAACTCTTCTATCATGAAAAATATGATTAGGATACTATTCTTCTTCTTTTATACAGTAGCACTAATTGAACAAACTAGTGGACAATCTTTATCTGCAGATAGTATAAGAAGAAGGGCAGAAAAATCAGTTGCTTTTATTTCCGGGTCTGGCGGCGGTTGCACTGCATTTGTAATTGGAGATGGTTACTTAGTAACATCAGGCCACTGCCTCGATGTGCTAACTACAGACACCGTAACAATTCAATTAAATGGGCAATCTGCTAAAGCTGTATTGAAAGGACATGCAAAATTTAACCTTACGACCTCAACGAATGCCTCGTCATTCCGGGATTTATCGGTTCTTGAAATTAAGTACATTTCAAAAAAAATAAAGTATAGTGCTTTGCCTATTGCTAGGTACTCATTACAAAAAAACGATAGTATATATTCTTATAGTGGGCAATTTAGAAAACTATATAGTGGTACGATTGCTGATTACGACCGCTATAGTATTGTAACTGCAGATATGCCCATTTGTGTAGGCGGAAATAGCGGCAGCCCCTATCTAGATGAATATGGAAATGTAGTAGGGGTTCTTAGTTTTGGTGCTGAGAATGAAACGAAAACTTGTGTAGGTGCGAATATTATTTTGTATCTGGAACATTATGTAGATGTACCCGGGGTCAGAATTGTTGAAACGTCTCCAAATATAAATGCTAGTGTAACAGATGTTTCACTCGTAACTTCAGTTCCACCCATAGGTTCTGCTATAATTAAAGCAACGTTGGCATCAATAGTAAGTTTCCCAAAAAACAATAGCATTGGCTGTATGTTAAATAATGGGTGTGTGTTAGCAAAGAACAGCGATTTTTCAACACTGTCAGATAAAAAAAGTAGCCAACTTTTTATTACCTCGCATTCTTTTAAGCAAAATTTTATTGTAAGAAAAATAATGATAAGCGATTCACTGGATCTTTGTCTTATTAAAATTGAAGGACTGGTTAATACTCCATCAATCTTAATTGCTAATAGTTATGAAAGCAATTCGGTCGAAGCTTTTGTAGTAACAAGTCCAAAAGTGGATGAAGTAAAGCAGGCAATGGCAACAACAGGATTGCAATATGAAGGTATTGCATTAGGAGTACTGGATATTTCTATAAACCAACTCAGCTTTATTTTCAATAAAAAAGGCCAGCTTATTGGCATAAGTATTCCTGCCGGCGAGGGAGAAACAGTAACCCCGTTTATAGATTTGATTTCGATACGACAAAAAATAATAAATAGCACTTTAGCGACTTCCAATTCTTTTCAAAATAATAAATAACCTTAAATCAACAAAATGAAAATTTTAAAACGCATAAGTATTTTACTAATAGCACTCTTTTTTATTTGCAACAAAACGATTGCACAAAGCCAGTCCTTAACAATTGAAAATTCTACAGTAGCTCTCGACAATGTAAATATTCTTGACTCTTTGTTAGCAGGAAATGGTGGCGCTGCAAAAAATCAAGTACTACATAGAGCTGATTTTGAAATAATTATCACAAGTGGAAATGAGTGCTTAAAAGTAATTACTGAATTGCAGGCTAGCCTTATTAATAATAAATATTTGAACCCTGAACTTAATTTGCCTGTAAGTAATGGCGCAGATCGTAGTAATAAACATATTTACAAAAATGCCGTTGTTCGTAAAATTGTATTTGATGAATTAAATGCCAGTCTTAGCAACTATGCCAAAATTATTGTAACAATTGAAGCAGCTTCAATTGAAGTAACGGAAAACGTCTTCACTGATAGGCCTGAGAGAAATATAAAAGCAGCTTTGGTTAGCAATTATCGTATTAAGTTGGGCTCATTGCCTTGCGATCGTATTGCCAAAATAAGTGAAATGCAAATAGGCTCAGGGTCAGGATTGCCAACTGCTACAGTTAAACTATCTGGTGCAGATGAAAAAATCTGGAATGAACAGTTTAGCAATGGGGCTAATAAAATGATTACAGATGGAACGGTGGAAATTCTTTCTGCAGACTTAAAAACTGTGATACTTTCTTTTAATTTAAAAACATCACTATTGTTTCCTACAAAATAAAAAATTAGTAGTGCTGATCAAATAGGAAAGTCAACATTTTTACTAAAGATGGGTTCTGTTTTAATTGATACAAAAACTGGGAAATGAGAAACTATTTAATATTAATTGCACTGTTTTTTTCTATGTGCAAAAGCAATCAGATGCCACAACAGGAATTTGAAGGAAGCTTTAAAGGCACAATGAATGGCTATGCTTCTACATCAGAATTATCTGTTGATGGCAACATACTTACAGGAAGTGTTAGTATGAATGGCGAGGTGGCAATTGTTACCGGCACCGTTAACGGCACATACTGCGAAGGAAAAATTATTGATAATAACGAAGCCGCATACGAATTTTCCGGATCTATAAATGGCGATGAATTGACCTTATCCATAAACTCACCTGATGGTACGGCAGTAGAGATGGTGTTGAACCGTGAAATTGAAAGTAGTAAAAGCAACAAGAAAATAGCTGGGCAGAAAAGCTACTCCGATGAATTAAACAGTGGTCTATTTGGAGAATGGGTTCACACCGAAATTTTGGGTGGCGGCACAGAGTTTTCAATGACTAACGAATCACTTATCGAATTTTTAGAAGACGGCACTTTTTTAACATGGAAAGGTCGTAGCGTAGGATCGGGTTATAGCAGGGATGAAGATAAAGCTAACGCCTCAGAAGGTAAATGGTACACAGATGGTAATTCGCTTCATTTGAGTGATACAGAAAATGAGGAAACCGTCAATTATACTTTGGATGCCAATAGGTTTTTAATGAATTTAGAAAGCGGAAAGAAATTATATAATCGAAGAAGATAATTACTGATGATAAAGCTCAAATTAAAGGGTCTGTAGATTAATATGATTTTTTATTATAACTATTGATTTTTAACTACTGTGCAATAACAACAATATTACTTTCAGTAAATTAACAATTGCTTTTATTATCTTTCGCAGATGTTTACAAGCCATTTTAGCAAAATACTGGTAGTAATATTATTGAGTTGTATAAGCTTTAATAAAATATTGGCGCAGGTAAGCGAATTAGATTCTGCTAAAATAAAATTTGCTACTTACAAAGACGATGAGGCTGCTTATATCCAAATCTCTTTTTTTATTGCTGATCAATACATGGATGTAGAACAGTATGATTCTGCACAGGAATGGTTAAATAAGGTGCATGATAAAATTCCTGCTAAAAAAGCTTCACTCTTCAATTATTTTCTTACTAGCCGACAAGCAGAAGTTTACTATTACAATAATCTACAGCAATTAGGCTTGCAGGAAAGTTTTAGGGGGTTGCAAATTGCTCAGGATTTGAATGATAGCCTTTTGCTGATGGACAGCTACAACTTTCTGGGTATCTTTTATATGAACCTTGACAGTAGCAGCAAAGCCGTATCCTTTTTCAAAAGTGGGTTAGCCTATATAAATCAACCATCTCATCCAGAGAAATATATTGCTCTTTCAAAACCGCTTCATTTATATGGCAATTTATCAGAAGCCTATTACAAAATGGGCAAGTATGATAGTGCTTTGTATTATATAAGAATTTCATTAGAAAAATCATACCAGACTTTCTGGGTAAGAGGTATTGCGGTTGCACATTCAGGGGCAGGAGATATTTTTTTTGAACTTAATCAAGCAGATAGTGCTTTAGTAAATTATCAAAAAGGGAAATTAACCATGCAATAAATAAAGATATTGATATTGAACTGCTTTGCCTCGGCGGTTTGGCCAAAGTCTACAATGGAAATAATGATTATGGCAAAGCCAAAGCTCAACTTGATTCTGGATTTGTACTATTGACGAATAACCCAAATTTAAACCGATACTTTTCATTACAGTTTTTAAATATTGCTGTTGCTATTTATAAAAGCAAGAATGATGACAATAGATTGGTAAAAACATTGGAATTAAAGTCGAAAATTGAAAGTGAGAATTTGAATAATAATAACAGCCAGTTACAGTCAATTTTAAAAGCTGGTGTGGAAAATGAAAAACGATTGTTGACATTACAAGTAAACGAGGCAAACCAAAATAAAAAGCTGGCAAACACCAGGTTGTTAATTGTTATCGTTGCATTTGTATTATTAGTTTTAGGATTCATCTTTTATAGAAACCTGCAAATGCAAAAATTGGCAACTGCTGCCATGCGACAAAAGATAAGCCAGGATCTGCATGATGATATTGGTGCTTCATTAAGCAGTCTTCACATATATAGTTCTATTGCTGAAAAAAATATTTATAGCAATCCGGCAAAATCGGAAGAAATGATGCAGAAGATTTATGCACAAAGTCAGTTTTTGATGAATAATATGAATGATATTGTTTGGAGCATGAAATCGGCAGATGATGATGGTACGACATTAGAAACTCAGGTTAAGAATTTTGGAGCAGACCTTCTTGGTGACATCAATGTTAGCTTCACTTATCAGATGGATCCGGAAGTAGAAAAATTATTGCAAAGTATAAATTCGAGAAAAAATATTTTACTTATTATAAAGGAGGCAATCAATAATTTGGCGAAACATAGCCGCTCAACAGTGGCCAGCCTTAAGCTTGGTATAAAAGGTGATAATATTGAACTTGTAATTAAAGATAACGGTGGAGGTTTTGATGTAGATAATAAGAGAGAAGGAAACGGACTCAAAAACATGCAGAGCCGTGTAGTTGAATTGAAAGGAATAATGAAAGTCTATTCCGGAATAAATAATGGCACAAGGATAGAAATTCTTATTCCTAAATCATCTTTTAAAGAATAGTTGTCTTCTGCCTATAATTAGGTATACAGTTTAGTTTATAACGTACTAATTTCAACATGTGAATATTAAGGTTTTTATTTATGACGATAATGCTGCCAGGCGGGATAGTTTGAAAGCTCTGGTGGACTTGAGCCCCGAGTTAACATTTGCAGGCGAGTCTGCTAATTGCCTGTTAGTTACTCAGGATATGCAAACTTGTTTTCCGGATGTGGTGTTGATGGACATCAATATGCCCGAGGCAGATGGTATTATTGGACTCAAAAGCATAAAAGAGAAGTTCCCTCATATAAAAGTTCTCATGCAAACTGTATTTGATGAGAGTGACAAAATATTTGAATGTATTAAGAATGGAGCCAGCGGATATATTCTTAAGAAAGACCCTCCACAGAAAATTTTGCAAGCTATACAGGAAGTGTACGAAGGCGGAGCTGTTATGAACCCCGGCATCGCTTTAAAGGTACTGGACTATTTCAAACCGCAACAACAGCAAAATCCACTTTCTGAAAGAGAACAGCAGGTACTGGAATTATTGGCGGAAGGATTTAGTTATAAGATTGTGGCAGATAAACTATCATTAAGTTTTCATACAGTTAATTCACATACAAAGAAGATATACGAAAAACTCCACGTTTCATCTCTTGGCGAGGCAATCGCTTATTACTACAGAAATATTCATCAGTAACCAATCGGTTTTCAAAACTCACTACAATTAGGTATTGGAGAGCATTTTTTGGGTATTAGTTTTATAAATCAAAACTATCAACCAATGAAAATGAAAAATTTATTAACTCTCTTATTGTTTGCCTTTACCATGTGTACAAGTGATCATTTACCAGCGCAAAACTTTTCAGGAAGTTTTAAAGGAAATCAAAATGGTATTTCATCCTCTGCATTTTTTACTGTGAAGAATAAACAACTTACCGGAACTGTAGTATTGAACGGAAAATCAGGACAGATAACTGGTACCGTTAATGATAGCATCTCTACTGGAACGTTATATGATACCGAAGTACAGAAAAATTATAGTTATACCGGAAGATTGTCTGGCGATGAACTCAGCTTCTCTATGATTTTTCCAGAATTGAATAACCAAGTAGTGGAAGTAACGATGCAAAGAGAAACTGGTGCAACTTCGGCAACGAAAAATACAGCCTCTCCCAAGAATATTGGAGCAAAAAATCCTGCACTTGTTGGAGTGTGGCTTCATACAGAAGTATTGAGTAGCGGAAGCGGAAGTAATTATAGTTCTTTTTCAACAGAATATTTCATGGAGTTTAAGGCTGATGGTACTGTGCTATCATGGACGGGAAGAAGTGCTGGCTCTGGCTATTCATCCAATGGAGGAAGTGCAGCAAACGCAGATAAAGGCGAATGGTACACCGAAGGCAAAACATTATATCTAATAGATCCTGCTACAAAACAAAAAGCTTCCACACAATTTTTTGCAGAAGAAGGTAGAATGATGCTGCACAATGGTGGCGCAGAGAAGAAAATATTTACCCGGGTGCAATAAAAAGTAATTAATTAAAACTTAAAAAAAATATAATGACAAAAATTATCATAGCCTTGCTGGCTTTATTAGCGGTAAATCTTGCAAATGCTCAAAATAAAATCAATCAAAGAAAAATCACAGCTATAAAAATAATAGTAGTCTGCAATGGTATAAAACAGTTCTTAATAATAAGAATAATGCAGTTCAAAATACAGGTAGCGAGACTATTATTGGGCAACGATTGCAGGAGCATTAAAAGTACAAGTTGGAGCTAATTTGATTCCAGGTAATAGCCAATATTCAAATATCGGGAATGCAAAAACAGAAGAAGGCTCTAATTTTACTTGTACTATTCAGCCTAAAAATATTAACTATTTGGTTCCAGGTGATTTTTCGATTATGAAACTGTCATCTTCCTTTACAAATTATCCCGGAGATTTTGTGCGACCAGAAAATATAATTAACTCGGGTAGTAGCCTTTCACCATTTTTTACTAATAATGCGAGAAATCCTTATAAAATAGGGATAAGCATTTTTACTTCCCGAGGACCAAATGAGATAACTGTTTCAGATTTTAATACAATTCCTCAGGCAAAAATTCAGGATTCTCTTTTGGCTGGAAATTTTGGAGCCTCTATTCCTGCAAATGGTATTTTGGAAATGACAGAAATAAAATCATCGGTGCAATTATCAGCAAGTTTAGAATATAGCTATGGTGTTTTTTACCTTTGAAGAATTAGGAATACCTGCTGATATTACTGCCGGAATTAAGTTAGAAGGTAGCAACGAGCAGGATATTAATTTGCATTATTTTCTTGTAAGTTTTACTCAGCCGTTATATACGTTAAACCTGCTTACAAAAGGTGAAGGCCTTTTTGTTAACCCTGCACATAATAATAATAATAGTAACGGGGCATATATTTCTGATGTAACATATGGAAGAAGAGCACTTTTTATATTTGCTGCTTCAGATTTTCAAGGGTTGCAGAGTGCTATGTTTGATGGAGGAGTTAGTGCAAGTGTTACAGGTGGCGAAGCCGCTGGCGTAGAAGTTGGGGTAAAAGGTAATGGAACTATTAGCAGCCAAGTAAGGACTGGTATAAAAAAGTTTTGGGGTGTTTTATATGGAGGTAACAGTTCACAAACACTTACTACGTATAATGATGTAACTGCTTTTCATCAGGCATTTAAAAATTATCTGACAAGTAGTTCTGCAACAACTTTTGGCAGGAATACAGGAGCATTACCTATATCTTTTTCTTTAAAAAGAATATCGGATGGTGCTATAATTGGCGTAAGAAGTATTGGTAGTTTTGATGAAAAAGTTGAGTGTAATACTAATAGTTTTACTGTTGATGTAAACTTTACAGGCTTTACAGTTAATAAGGTGGTAGAATTTATCGGAGATGCTGAAGATGATATATGGGGGAATTTTCGCTATGCAAGCAGAAATACCAATAGCCAGAAAATAAATAGTGGAAATACAACATTGTTTAATGTGGCTTGGGATAAGGCAATTTCCAGAAAAGCTAATGCTTCTTATACAGCAGCAGCCAACCCTGTTCGCATCATCCCACAAATTAGCAAGAATGATTTATTGAAAACAATTCTCAATTTTTCTGAGGATGTTAAAGATTGGGAAGTTATTTCTCCAACATACGATCCTTTGAGTGGAACGGCACTTCAATTTGATTTTGATGATAAGAAGAATGAGATAAATGCTATGACACCAGGACAAGAAAAGAAATTTGTAAAAGAAGTGCCACTATACGAAAACGGAAAATCGGATGCAGCCAAGGTTACTTTTAAAGTTGAGGTAATAGTAAAACGTAATTAATCAATTAGAAAAATAAAAGGCTTTAGAAAATATCCAAGCATCTTAAACCAATAAGGCCTGCTTGTAAATAATAAATTGGATTTTAATTTCTGTAAACTAAGTCACTTTGGTTGCTATAAATTTTTTATAAAATGAAAAATTGCCTGCTTATTTTTATTGGTTTGTTTTGTTTTTTAACAACGGTTTTAGCTCAACCAGCCAATGACGATCCCTGCAATGCTAAAATCATTTTACCAACTCAGGTTGTTTGTAATGCCTATGAAGATAATAGTGTAAACTCTACAACATCGTTGATGGCTGCAACTGTAACTAATGGTTTTGGAGTTGTTGATTACAACTGTGACTATAATACTACACCTGATCTTTATGATGTGTGGTTTTAAAATTCCGCTTGATACGCTGAACATGATTATTAAAGTAAATCCTATTCCTGGTTTTGATATTGCATTCCAGCTTTACTATCAGCAATCTGGGTCCTGCAGCAGCAATGATTTGTCGTTGGGCTTTTTTGACTGTATTAACATTTCATCAGCAGGAGTCTCCGATTCTGTAGTTATACCGTATTATTACAGAAGTTATTTTGATACATTATTCATCAGGGTATATCATCATCCCGATGGCATTGGACCGGCACCGATTAATAACAGTCAGTTCAGCATTTGTGGATATTATCCTCCACCAACCTGTACAACAAATACATTTCCAGCGGATGGAGAACAGTTATTAGGTTTTACATATTTACAATGGAATCCTAACTCATTTGCTACGTACTATGATGTGTACTTGGGTAACACCGTGGCTACTGCTTCAGTTATTGGCAGAACAGCGTCTTTATCTTTTAACATCTTATCTTTAAATTTGCCTGCTGGAACTTATTACTGGTATGTAGTACCAATGAATGGACTGGTTGCAGCTACAGGCTGTTCTTTGTCTGCTACGTCATTTACAATTCTTGAAACCACCGCCAATAATCTTATTTGCAATGCAACTGAGTTGTTTGCATCTGCAATTTCATGCACTTCTTTTATCGATAACTCAGCATTTTCAACCACCTCCTATTATTATTCTTCGTTTGAGGGTGGAATTTTTGGCGACGGTGTTAATTGTAATTCCACTCTTTTAAATGCCGACGTTTGGTTTAAATTTACTGCACCTGATTCTGCTTATTATGTATTTCGGGTAGAACCTGTCGCTGGCATCAATACATCATTTCGTGTATTTGAATCTTCAACAGCTTGTGCCGGCAGCTTTACCAACCGTGGATGTTCTAATACTGGTATAACTGCTGGTGTCGATACAGCTTCAATACTTCTTAATCCGGGTAAACAATATTTTATACAAGTGTTCAGTCAGAACGGGTCAAGAGATTTTAATCCACCGGGCAACAGCCAGTTTGGTATTTGTATTTATAAACGGGAGCCGGATTGTGTTAGTCCTTTATTAGTGGACCTGGCTAATGGATCAACAACTGTTGATCATATTACTGGATCACTTAGCTGGAAGTATGTAAATGGCGCTTCACGATATGATTTATATGTGGGCACAAGTGTAGGAAATATGCAATTAGTAAATTCTACTTCACCGCAAAAGGTATTCGACGAGATGAGATTACGTTTTCAAAATGATTTTTTAAAAGGCTCTCCTTTTTTTCCGGGAATACAATATTTCTGGAAAGTAATACCTGTAAATGGAGATCTTGTAAATGTCAGTTGTTCAGAGGAGATAAGATCTTTTACAACGTATGCTTGTCCTCCTTCACTTTCTAATGTCAGTGCACTTATTTCTGCTAATCGTGCCGGTGAGCTTGACTATTCTGTGCCATGCCTCAATTGTCCTTCATCATGGTTAGTGTTTGAATATGGACCCAATTCAATTGCAGGAACAGGTACTACACCAGCTGTTGGCAATACCGTAGTTTATCCGGTTGCCGAAACTCTTCCATTGGGCTATAAAGGACGGGTAGGTATCGACAGCACACATGAAATTCCTTCTTATAAATATTTTATAAGAGCTACTGCATGCCCAAATTTAAGTGGGGCTTATTTAGCCTTTAATCCGGGAAATGTTCAATCATTAACTGTTTGCTCAACTACCGAAATTACTTTAGAAAATGGAAAAGGGCGATGGAATTTTAATGGGCAGTACCCTGTTAATTCTAACGGAAAAGCAACCCCAGGTAAAATGGCATGGTTCAATTTTACACCAACTGAATCGGCTGTTTATTATTTGCAGACTGATAGTGTAGAAGTAACTGATTCAATAAACTATTTATATAAAGTTGATTCATTGAATAAATACAGTTCTGATAATTGGATTGGTATTGGTGCAATTAATAAAAAAGGAAAATTCCCGATTGGTTTTTTAACAGCAGGATTAACCTATCATTTTGTTGCAGATAGTGAGAACGACAGTTTGTTAAACCGCACAACAGCTCTTTCGTGGCAGACGAGACATTTTATAAAAATATGTAAAGCTGATGTGCTTTCTGCACCTGTAACAAATACATGCATTGAAGCCAATATTTATAATCCGCTTCCTGCTTTAAGCCCCAAAGAAGAGTTTGCTATTGATACCAGCGGCCGGTTAATTGCTTCTATCAAACCAGGCAATGATTCATTAGGCTTTATAGCTGTATCTTATTATGTAAATAGTAATGGATTACGTTTTGATGCTAGCGGACGAGAATATCTTGACAGAAACTATACTATTACACCTTCCAATAATCCGGTGGCTGTACAAAATGTAAAATTATTTTTTACAAATGAAGAGTTAACCGCTTTAATTAATGCTCCCGATGACGGCAAAGGAGATGTGAATTCGATTAATGACCTGGTAGTTACAAAGACTAATCAGCCATGCAGTACATCTTTTAATGTCGGTTCCTTAGGTAACATATTTATTCACCCGACAGACAAGGGAATCTATAATAGTAATTCAAATTTTATTACAATACCAGTAAATAGTTTTTCCACTTTTTATCTGCATGGTGGGTCGTTGGTTGCACTGCCATTGAGGTTCTTGTCATTTACCGCACAAAAAGAAAATAGTAAAGTAGATTTGAAATGGATAACAGATAATGAAATAAATACTTCTCATTTTGTAGTTGAAAGAAGTTTTGCAGGAGCTTTATTCAATTCAATTGGCACTGTGACATCGGCAAACACTTCAGGCTTGCAGGAGTATGATTTTATTGACCAGTCACCAGGAAATGGAATCAATTTATACCGGATTAAGCAGATCGATATAAATGGCAATTACAAGTATTCTGAAGTCAGGACTGTTTATTTTTCAAACGGCTCGTTGGTAAAAGTTTATCCAACTATTACATCAACTTCTATCACTATTTATAGATTAGCTTCTGATATGTCTTTTAATTTGTTTGATATGAATGGAAGGTCTTTAATACAAGGAAGCTTTTCAATTGGGAGCAAAGAGCTAAATATCAGTAATTATTCCAAAGGATTATATTTATTGAAAGTCGCAAATAGTAGCGGCACTACGCAGGTATTTAAAATTTTAAAAGAATAAGAATGTAAAGTGCCAATTGTAAATTGAGAATTAATTATAGTTCATTACTAAGGCTTTGATATTTTTTCATCTGAAGGTAGCATCGGCTCATTTAATTCCACCACTCTTTTCTTTTTCATTCTTTTTCGCATCGTCATATTCAATACTTCAACAATAAAAGAGAAGGGCCATTCCGAAAATATATAATTTTTAGGTGAAGCTGGTGCGGCTTCACTATCCCAGCCTTCAATAATTAAACTTAAACCAATCATTACAAGGAAAGAAAGTGCCAGCATTTTTAATGTAGGATGTTTATGAATAAATGCTGCAATCCCAGTACTGAATAGAAACATAACTGTCATGGCTATTACTACTACTGCAATCATGATCTCAACATACTTAGCAGTTCCACCGGCTGTAATGATACTGTCAAATGAGAATACAGCATCAATTAACATGATCTGTCCAATAGCATTTCCCATTGAAATGCCTTTTTCATTTTTACTTTTTTCATTCGGGTCTTCACCTTCTAGTTTGTCATGTATTTCTTTAACCGATTTATAAATAAGAAATAAGCCGCCCAATATCATTACAATACTTGCCAAGTCAAAACCTTTGCCTGCGATTGTAAAAACAGATTTTCCTTTTTGACTTAATAACCAGCCTAAACCGAGCAGCATCAGGCTTCTTGAAATGATACCAGTGACCATCCAAACTCTTCTGGCCAGTTTCTGATCTTTAATCTTTTTTAATCTGTTAAGAATGATACTTACAAAAATCACATTATCAATACCCAATACAACTTCGAGTATAACTAGAATCACAAAACTGATAAGGCTTTCGCTGGTAAAAAGATGTTCCATTTCTTTATTGAAAATTTATGATTGAATATTGATTGATTTGCAAATACGTTTTACTATTCCCGGCCCTTCGTAAATAAAACCTGTCCACACTTGAACTAATGAAGCACCTGCATTTATTTTTTCTTTGGCATCCTCTCCGGTAAATATTCCACCACTTGCAATTACCGGAATTTTCCTCCCGCGGGCTTCAGTTTTATCACAAATATATTTTACAACTTCGTACTTCTTTTGTTTTAGCGGTAATCCGCTTAAGCCACCGGCGCCAATAGCTTTGAGTTTTGAGTTATGAGTTAAGAGATTTTCTGCTGATTGTTGTATTGGCTGCTACTAATCCATCTAATTTAATTTCTAATGCCAGATCAATTACATCATCAATTTGTTCATAAGAAAGATCTGGTGCAATTTTTAATAAAATTGGTTTTCCGAGCCTTTTGGGATCAAACTTTAAATTTTCATTTTGCAGATGTTAGAATTTTCTCAATGAATCTTTTTCCTGCAATTCTCTTAATCCCGGCGTATTTGGCGAACTTACATTCACTACAAAATAATCAACGTAAGGAGTGAAGTCTTAAAACAAATTTCATAATCCTTCCATGCATCTTCATTTGGTGTTACTTTATTCTTACCAATATTTCCACCGATGATGATTTTAGATTTTAGATTTACGAGTGCAGATTGTTTTTCTTGCCAGGCTTGTAATCTTTTGGCAACTACCTCAACACCATCATTATTAAAGCCCATCCGGTTAATAAGAGCTTTATCTTTTGGTATTCGAAATAATCTTGGTTTATCATTTCCTGCTTGCGGTAAGGGAGTTACTGTTCCAATTTCTACAAAACCAAAACCAAGTGCCTCCAATTCGTTCAGATATCTTGCATTCTTATCAAATCCTGCTCCAAGGCCAACCCGGTTGGTAAATTCTAAATTCCAAATTCTAAATTCCAAATTGCCTTTTGGAGTAAAGGATTTTGCAATCATTTTCTTAAAACCTATATCACAAAGCAATTTCAGTCCATTCATCGAAAAATAATGTACCCACTCAGGCGAAAAAAGAAAAAGGAAACTGCGCAGTAGCTTATACATATTGGCTGCGAAGATAATTGAACTAAGCCGCTGTTTTTGGTTCACAATAGTAGAGTTCTTACTTTTGATATAGAAAGTTGCATAAACAACCTTTAAATTTAATAAAATGCAAGAAGCATATATAGTCGCCGGATTCAGAACAGCAGTGGGAAAATCAAAAAGAGGTGGATTTCGTTTCTATCGTCCAGATGATTTGGCGGTAGAAGTCATTAAAGGATTGATGGCAACAGTTCCACAACTGGAACCAAACAGAGTGGATGATGTACTCGTTGGTAATGCTGTGCCTGAAGCAGAACAGGGTTTACAATTTGGTCGTATCATTTCTGCAAGAGCATTAGGTTTTGATGTGCCGGGTGCTACCGTTAACCGTTATTGTGCATCGGGATTGGAAACAATTGCTATGGCAACCGCCAAGATTAGAATGGGTATGGCGGAATGTATTATTGCTGGTGGAACTGAAAGTATGAGCCTTGTACCTACGGCCGGTTGGAAAACTGTTCCTTCTTATGCTATTGCAAAAGATGAGCCTGATTATTATTTAAGTATGGGCTTAACTGCCGAAGCTGTGGCCAGCGATTATAAAGTAAGCAGAGAAGATCAAGATGAGTTTTCTTACAACTCTCATCAAAAAGCATTGGCTGCAATTGAACAAGGTCATTTTAAGTCCGGTATACTTCCAATCAATGTAGAAGAAATTTATCTGGATGCAAAAGGCAAAAAGCAAAAGAGAAATTATATCATGGACACCGATGAAGGTCCGAGAGCAGATACATCTATGAAGCATTGGCAAAGCTAAAACCTGCTTTTGCTGCTGGTGGAGTTGTTACTGCTGGTAATTCTTCTCAAACATCCGACGGAGCCGCTTTTGTAATTGTAATGGGAGAAAAGATGATGAATGAACTCGGATTAAAACCAATTGGTCGTTTAGTAAACAGTGCAGTGGCTGGTGTTCATCCTCGCATCATGGGTATTGGTCCTGTAGCAGCCATTCCAAAAGTCTTGAAGCAGGCCGGAATGAGCTTGAATGATATTGATTTAATAGAATTGAACGAAGCCTTTGCTTCTCAGGCATTGGCAGTAATAAGAGAGGTTGGTCTTGATCCGGCAAAAGTCAATATCAATGGCGGTGCTATTGCATTAGGTCATCCATTGGGATGTACCGGAGCCAAACTTACTATTCAGAGTCTTGGAGATATGAAAAGACTGAACAAAAAGTACGGAATGGTAACTGCCTGTGTTGGCGGTGGGCAGGGTATTGCTGGTATTATTGAAAATCTTCAATAATTTTTATTTTTTCAGCCTCCATTGGCAATGAGCCATTTCTTTGCTACCTTACTTTGTCGTTTTGATGGAAGGGTATACAGTATCCCTGAAAAGATCTTGTATTTCTTCTATTAAAGATTATAAGGCTTAATTTTTGTATAGTTCATTAAACTATTCAGCAATATTTATATCACAGTTTGTCAGCTGAACCAAAACCATAATTATGGATAGAAGAGATTTTTTGACTGCTCGCCGGCGCAAATCAAAAACAGGGCAGATAATTTCCCCTGAGCAAACATTCCGCACTAATTCTGGTATCAATACCTATACAGGCGCATGGACTGAACAAGAAATTGTTCACTTATTGAAAAGAACAATGTTTGGTGCTACAAAGGCTGACATTAATTATTTCAAAACCCGGACAATGAGCCAGGCAGTGGATGAACTATTAAATCCAACGGCTCCAAATCCTACACCTCCTGTAAAAGAATATACTACATCTACTCAGCCGGGCACTCCCGATGGAAATATTGCACAAGGCGATACTTGGATAAATGATATTAATAATGACGGCTCTGTACAATCGCAACGGAGAGCTTCTTATAAAAAATGGTTTACCGGAAATATGATTAATCAAGATAGAAGCATCCGTGAAAAATTGGTGATGTTGATGATTGATCATTTTGGAAATGAAGCTTCAGAGGTGGGTAATGCTAACTGGGTTTATCGTCAACAGGATTTGATACGTCAAAATGTATTAGGCAACTTCAAAAACCTTATCATCAATATCACAAAAGATATTTCCATGCTTCGCTACTTGAATGGTTATCTTAATCAAGCATCAGCTCCAGATGAGAACTATGCAAGAGAATTGATGGAGCTGTTTACTTTGGGAAAAGGTCCGGGTTCGCAATACACTGAAAGCGACGTTAAAGAAGCCGCCAAAGTACTAACCGGTTGGCAGGTAAATACAACAACTTACACAACAACATTTAATTCAAACAGACATAGCTCGGTTAATAAAACATTTTCTTCTTTCTTTAGTGGAACTATTATTACCGGAAGAACTGGTGCTACTGCCGGCGATCTTGAGTTGAACGATTTAGTGAATATGATTTTTGCCCAGCAGGAAGTAGCAAAATATATTGTTCGAAAATTTTATCGTTGGTTTGT
The DNA here is from genome assembly GCA_016706055.1 of Chitinophagaceae bacterium. Lineage (GTDB taxonomy): Bacteria > Bacteroidota > Bacteroidia > Chitinophagales > Chitinophagaceae > JJ008. The sequence goes on from JADJKL010000006.1 coordinate 346,863, forward strand.
TTATTACGCAATTGATAGTGCCACAGAATCAAATGTAATTGCTCCGCTGGCAGATATATTCCGTACCAATAATTATGAATTGAAACCAATGCTTGCTGCATTATTCAAGAGTGAGCATTTTTTGATATGCTCAATAGAGGCTGTATGATTAAAAATCCAGCCGATCATGTAATCGGTTCATTACGGGAAATGAATACTGCTTTTCCTCCACTATCTGATTGGGATAAGAGCTATGGATTATGGAATACCTTTTATAACTGGATGGTGAATACAGGTCAGACTCTGCATGACCCGCCAAACGTTTCCGGAATGCCTGCTTATTATCAGGAACCTTCTTTTCATGAAATATGGATTAACTCAGATTCATTACCAAAGAGAAACCAGTTTACTGATATTATGATTAATACAGGTTATTCAAGAGGTGGTTTCAGAGTTCAGTTTAATTGTGTTGCTTTTGCACAAACATTGAATAATCCGGGCAATCCTAATGATTTGATTGATGAAACATTAAATATCCTATTCAGGAATGATCTTTCTGCTCAATCAAAAGCACAAATCAAAACACAAATTTTATTAACGGGACAATTGTATGATTATTATTGGACGAATGCATGGGTCGCTTATATTTCAAGTCCAACGACTGCCAATTTTAATACAGTGAACACAAGATTGAAACCCTTGTTCCAATATTTTTTTAATTTATCAGAATACCAGTTAGCATAAAATCAATTACTTAATCACACAACAATGAAAAGGAAAGATTTTTTACTCAGCACCATACCTGCCGCTGCCATTCTGCCAGAGGTAATAAATGGGTATTCTGTAAAAGCATTTAATAGCAACTCTCCATTGGTGCAGGCATTAATGCGGGGAACTACATTGACGGATCATGTATTGGTCATCATACAATTATCTGGTGGAAATGATGGATTAAATATGGTAATTCCTGTAGATGCAGGCTATGCCAATTATGTAAATGCAAGAAGCAATGTGGCGTTACCGCAAAACAAAGTGTTGCCAATCGCCGGAGTTACCGGCACCGGCATTCATACTGCTATGACGGGATTACAGTCTTTGTTTAGTGAAGGCAAAGCAAAAGTGATACAGGCAGTTGGATATCCGCAACCAAATTTTTCTCACTTCAGAGCTACTGATATTTGGATGAGCGGATCTAATAGTAACCAAGAAGTATATAGCGGTTGGGCAGGACGATATTTGAATTATGAGTATCCCAATTTTCCTACGGGTTATCCAAATACAGATATGCCTGATCCGTTGGCAATTCAAATTGGTTCCAGCACCACATTAACTTCGCAAGGTTCTGCTGCTAATATGGGAATGAGTATTACCAATCCAACTACATTTTATAATTTAATAAGTGGCACTATTGATCCAGCACCGGCAACTCCTGCAGGAAAAGAATTGACGTATATAAGAACAGTTAATCAGCAAACACAACAATATTCAACAGTTATAAAAGCAGCAGCTAATGCTGTTACACAACAAGGAACTTATCCTGCTAACAATTCTTTGGGAGATCAGTTAAAAATTGTTGCCCGGTTAGTAAGTGGAGGATTGAAGACAAGAGTGTATATGGTAAATTTCGGTGGCTTTGATACTCACTCTGTTCAAGTAAATGCTGCCGATACAACAACCGGCAATCATGCTACTTTATTACAAAGAGTTTCCGATGCCATCAAAGCTTTTCAAGATGACTTGAAACAGATGGGTGTGGAAGACAGAGTAGTAGGAATGACGTACAGTGAATTTGGAAGAAGAATAAAATCAAACTCCAGTACCGGAACAGATCATGGTGCTGCTGCGCCGATGTTTTTATTTGGAAGTAAGATTGATCCCGGCATGTTAGGTGTTAATCCAACTATACCTGCCAATGCATCGGTGAATGATAATATTCCCATGCAATATGATTTTAGAAGTGTGTATGCTACTTTATTGGAAAAATGGTTTTGCCTTGATAAAACAATTGTGGATTCATTATTCCCTCCGAATATAAATGCTCAGCTACAAAGTCTGCCATTGATTAAGGCTGGTGCTTGTAATACAGTTACACCACCTGCACCTGGTAATGATGAAGTATTAATAACAAACAGAGCCAATCCATTTACATCTAGTACTACGATTGTTTTTAAAACACAAGGTGGCCGTACTTTTATTCAGGTAATAGATACACTGGGTAGAATGATCAAAGTACTCATTGATATAGATTATCCTGGACCTGGCACTTATACTGTTCCTTTTTGATGCAGAAGGATTACCCAACGGGATTTATTATGCCCGTTTGCAAAATGGAGTGATACAACAGGTGAGAGCCATGTTGAAAGTGAGGCCGTAAGTTTTAATCTAAAATACGATGCCCCGCATTCACCCAATCAGTAATTTTTTGTTTATCAATTGCCGTTAAAGGAGCATTTGGTGCAGCAGGCATTTGTGTAGGTACATTATCTACAGCTCTTGCTTTTATTATGTCCCAGTTAAAAAGAACACTGGAATCAGTATTAAAATTTTTGCCAGCAGTATTCCCACCATTATAATGACATGGGCCGCAGTACCCGGAAATCACAGATCTTACCAAAGCATATTTTGGCCCGTAAGCAAAAATGGCAATCGTAATAGTATCTGTACAGTTGTTTTGATTCTTTACTGTCAGTATATAATTGCCCGGTGCCAGGTTTGTAAAATTGCGGGAAGCTTGAAATGTTCCGTTATTTAGTTTATAGCTGATTGTATCACCAATCGGATAATTAATTGCTATTGTGCCATTGTTTGCTCCGCCAACCGATTCAGTTTTAAAATAGTCAATTGTATAGTTTACACCAAGGCAGAGATCGGGTGGAGCAGCCGTATCCTTTTTTGAACAGGTTGTAATAAAGAATGACAACAGCATTAATTGCAATGAAGCTGTTGTTGCATATCTGGTTTTACGCATACTCTAAATTAAATGAATTATTAAATGGTTCGTGGTTTTAAAGTGAATTCGGGTTTATTGACTTTTCGATTATGAGAAAGATTAAAGTGGCTAAGATCTTAAAGAAAAGGAAAACATAAATGAAGCATTGTTGCATTTATTATAAAAACAATATATTTGCAGCAGTGCTTTTTTTCAGACATACCAAATTTAAAAAAATAGCTGCTGGCTTACTGCTGGCCTTATTGGTATTTATTCATACTGAAAAAGCGGTTCACCAGCATGAAAAGGCGATTGCAAAATCGAGCCAAACCGGTTACACAACTGCATCTAACAATATCTTTTGTGCTATTTGCGATTATGTATTTGCAAAAGATGCAGATGTGCCAGCACAATCCATCATATCATTCAGAGCTGATTATTTTCAGGAACAGTCAGTACAATTAATAACACACAATAACAAGATTATTGTTTTTCAAATTGCAGATAGAGGTCCTCCTACCTGTTAAATAGATTATTGTAAGCGATAATCAGATCCCCGTTTCAAAAATTATTTCTTTTACTGGCTATTTAATAATAGCTCTATTCTATATGTTATATTATGAAAAAGATTCTATTCTTTTTAATACCGTTTATTTATTCTTTCAACAGTGCCAATGCTCAAACAAATATTTCTTCAAGTAAAGAAAAAGTAAGCCTGTCAGGAAAAATTACAGATGAAAAGACTGGTGAAGCATTACCAGGAGCATCTGTTTATATGGCTGATGACAAAATAGGTACCATTGCTAATACGGAAGGAAAATACAGATTAGATAATATTCCAAATGGACATCATGTAGTGGAAGTTTCGTATTCTGGCTACAGCACATTGGTAGTGCATCTTGAATTAAACAGTTCTGTAGAAAAAGATTTTGCTTTGTCTTCTGTAGTAGTAGAAAACTTAGGTGTTATTGTTACAGGTGTTGCAGGTGCAACAAGCATACGCAAATCACCAGTGCCGGTTGCCTCTATCCGCAAGCAGGCTTTATTACAAACACCTTCTACCAATATCATTGATGCCTTAACGCATATTCCAGGGGTGTCGCAGGTTTCTACCGGACCAGCTATTTCAAAACCATACATCCGGGGTTTGGGTGGAAACAGAGTAGTGATAATAAACGAAGGTGTGCGGCAGGAAGGACAACAATGGGGCGACGAACATGGAGCAGAGATTGATGAAATGAGTGTGGCAAGAGCAGAAGTAGTAAAAGGCCCTGCTTCTTTAATGTATGGTAGTGATGCATTGGCAGGTGTAATTAACTTTATTACCAATAGTCCTGTTGCGGAAGGCACATTGAAAGGGAATATTATTTCTAATTATCAAACCAATAATGGCTTGTTTGCCATCAATGGAAACCTAGCAGGTAACAAGAATGGCTTAAACTGGAATTTGTACGGCACTTATAAATCAGCCGGTAACTATCAGAATAAATATGATGGCAAAGTGTTGAATTCAGGATTCAATGAAAAAAATGTTGGTGGTTACATCGGCATCAACAAAAGCTGGGGTTATAGTCATATCATCCTTAGCCGTTTTGATCAGCATCTCGGATTAATAGAAGGTGAGAGAGATGATGCAACAGGTCTTTTCATGTTATTTGGCGGAACCCCGTTAGAAAGAATTGCAACAAAAGCAGACCTTGACAAAAGAGAACTATTTGTACCACAACAAAGAGTGCAGCATAATAAAATTGTGAGTGATAATAATTTTGCTTTTAAGAAAAGCAGGTTGAAAGTAAATCTGGCGTATCAAAACAACTTGCGTCAGGAGTTTGGTAATGCAGAAGATCCGGAGGAAAATGAACTTTTTTTCGACCTTAAAACTTTTAATTACAATCTGCAATGGCAGTTACCTGAGTTAAAAGAATGGCATGCAACAATAGGTGTAAATGGAATGCGGCAATCCAATCAGAACAAAGGAGAAGAATCATTAATTCCGGAATACAATCTTTTTGACATTGGCGGATTTGTATTTGTGCAAAGAACATTTAAGAAAGCAACCGTAAGTGGCGGATTACGTTATGATACCCGAACAATTAATTCAATGGAATTGATTGAAGGTGGCGATATAAAGTTTAACCAGTTTTCCCGTTCCTTCTCTAATGTTTCAGGAAGTGTCGGTGTAAGTTATGAAGCAACTGATAAGGTAACCTTAAAAGCAAACCTAGCAAGAGGGTTCCGTTCGCCGACATTGGCGGAGCTTGCCAGCAATGGTGCACATGAAGGAACAAATCGTTATGAATATGGAGAGCAGAGCCTTCGTTCAGAAACGAGTTTGCAAATGGACGGCGGTTTGAATTTTAATTATGAACACTTCAGTATTGACGTCAGTGCATTTTATAATAGGTTGAATGATTTTATTTTTTACAGAAAACTGGAATCAGCTTTTGGGGGCGACTCATTAGTAAATAATGGTGGTGATTTTATTCCTGCATTTAAATTTAATCAGCAGGATGCAAAACTGGCAGGCTTTGAAGCGTCTATCGACATACATCCGCATCCGCTTGACTGGTTACATTTTGAAAATGCTGTTTCATTTGTCCGGGGACAATTTGACAATCCGATTGATGGAAGTAATAATATTCCATTGATACCTGCTGCACGGCTAACGAGTGAGTTGAAAGCTGATTTTAAAAAGCTTAATAATACAATTCATAATTTTTATGCAAAGCTTGAATTGGACAAAACATTTAAACAGAATAATCCATTTACAGGGTTTGAAACAGAAACGGCAACTGATGGATATGCTTTATTGAATGCAGGTATAGGAGCAGATATTGTAAATGGTAAGAAAACATTATTTAGTGTATATCTTGGTGCGAACAATATTACAGATGTAGCATACCAAAGCCATCTAAGCCGCTTAAAATATACTGCGGAAAACATGGTAAGTGGAAGAATTGGTGTTTTTAATACAGGAAGAAATTTCTCATTTAAAGTAAATGTACCATTAGAGTTTTCAAAGAAGTAAAGGTTAGGGTGTATATTTACATATTGCTACTGCCATTTTCATTGTTTTTTAATTATTATTGAAACAAAACTCAAAATGGAAATCAACTTTAATACACCTGCCTTATTATTCCCGGCTATCAGTTTGTTATTGCTTGCTTATACAAATAGGTATCTTGCCTTGGCTAGCCTTATTAGAAAATTACATGATGAATATGTAAGAGGAGAGAAGAATAATTTGCTGCTGAAGCAAATAAAGATTCTTCGTTTGAGAATTAATATGGTTCGTCAAATGCAGGCATTGGGTGTTTTTAGTTTCTTGTGTTGCGTCATCACAATGTATGGAGTATATAAACAATGGACTGGCTTTCAACAGTTATGTCTTTGCTGCAAGCCTATTAAGTTTATTTGTTTCGTTAATTATTTCTTTGCTGGAAATTTCTCAAAGTACAAAAGCATTGGAGTGGGAGTTGAGTGATATGGAAGACCTGGATAAAGAGAACTTTATCACTACTATGTTCACAAAAGATAAGAAGGATAAATAGGAGCTATGTATTTATAGCTCTTTCACTTTTTTAATACACTCATCCAGCTACCTCCATTATAAACGTCTTTAATTCCGTTCGATTTTAATATTCTTGCTGCTTGCCCGCTTCTGTTACCGGAGGCACAGCATAAAACAACTGGTCTTTCCATTCCTTTTATTCTTTCAATGTTAGAAGTAATAAGATTGAGCGGAATATTTATTGACTCAGGCACTCTGCCTTGGTCATATTCGTTTACATGCCGAACATCAATTATAATTGCTCCTTTGCGTAATGCCTCTTTGATGGAGCTTTTGCCGAATCCAAAAAAAGATAATAGTCCCATATTTAAGCTACGTATATTTTAGATTTTCTTTCACCAATCTGCTGACGCCACATGGCATAATACAAACCTTTTTCTTCCAGCAGCTTTTCATGATTACCTGTTTCTACCACATCGCCTTTTTCTAAAACATAAATTCTATCGGCATGCATTATGGTCGAAAGTCTATGAGCAATCAGGATGCTTATTTGTTTTCCATCACTTGAAATTTCACGGATGGTATCTGTAATGGCTTCTTCCGTTATGGAGTCCAATGCTGAAGTAGCTTCATCAAATAACAATACTTTTGGCTTGCGAAGCAAGGCTCTTGCAATGGAAAGTCGTTGTTTTTCTCCTCCGGATAATTTTAATCCGCCTTCACCAATCATAGTTTCTAATCCTTTATCGGCTCTGGCTACTAAATTAGTACAGGAAGCTTTATTTAATACATCCATTACTTCATCATCTGTAGCTTCAGGATTTACAAAGACGAGATTCTCACGGATAGTGCCTGAAAACAATTGAGTGTCCTGTGTTACAAAACCAATTTGGTTTCGCAGATCATCAAAGTCAATATTATTTTCATCAATATTATTATACAATATTCTTCCTTGCTGCGGACGATAAAGGCCAACGAGCAATTTCATTAATGTTGTTTTACCAGAGCCTGACGGTCCAACAAAAGCAATTGTTTCTCCGGTGTTTACTTTAAAACTTATTTCATTGATAGCCTTTTGCGAAGCAGTTTTATGTTTGAAGCCTACATTCTCAAATTCCAATGTTTCTATTTTGCCCAGATGTTTTGGATTAGCAGCTTTTGGTTCTGGATCCTTTTTCATCAGAGTCTCAAAATTCTCCAGCGATGCCTGTGCTTCTCTGTAAGTAAGAATGATATTGCCGATCTCCTGCAATGGACCAAAAACAAAGAAAGAAAAGATTTGCATGGTTGCTAATTCCCAAGGCTGCATTTCCTTGCGGAAGATCATCCACATTAATAGAAATAAAATTATCTGACGAAGTGTGTTTACAAATGTGCCTTGTATAAAACTGATGCTACGAAGACGTTTTACTTTTTTTAATTCAAGACCGAGAATATTAAATGTATTTTTATTTAAACGCTTTACTTCTTGTCCGGTAAGACCTAAGCTTTTTACTAATTCTATATTGCGGAGCGATTCTGTAGTAGAGCCTGCTAAGGAAGTTGTTTCTTTTACTATGACTTTCTGAACTGTTTTTATTTTTTTGCTGAGTAGGTTGGATATAATTGTTAGTAAAAAAATTCCACCGAAATAAATAAGCGGTAATAGGGGATGAATCTGAAAAGCAAAAATGGCAACAAATAATATTCCTATCACCACTGGAAACAATACGTTTACAAATGAAGCGACAAACTTTTCTGTGTCTATTCTTACTTTCAGTAAAATACCTAATGTTTCTCCGCTTCTTTGATCTTCAAATTCTTGATAAGGAAGCCCCATAGCATGTTGCAATCCTTCAGTAAAAACAGTAGCTCCAAATTTTTGTGTAACTACATTTAAAAAATAATCCTGAAAAGCTTTGGCTATCCGGCTTATCATAGCAACACCAATGGATGCACCAAGCAAAGTAAGTAGTGGTCCTGCAAATCCCCACCAGAATGGTTGATAAGCTGCGCTGTTATCATGGTATTTATAACCAAGGTCTATCAATTTACCAAAGATGATAGGGTCAATAAGAGAGAAACTGATATTAATGGCGGCCAGAAAAAGCACCAAAGCAACGAGCCATTTATGTGGTTTGAGATAGCGTAGTAATATTTTCATTTTATAATTTGAAGGAGAAAGAAGAATCCTTATGCAAACATTGTACAATTTTCGGAAAAAATGACAACATAGCAGCATTTGTGTGAGAACCGGCTGAATAATTACCGTTTCCGACAATACACAAGGGAGAAAGGCAATTATGTCGGAAAGTTTTTTGACTGTTTTACCCGTATCGCTTGGTTTATATGTCTTCGTTCATGACCGATAATTATTACTATAGCATTTCTTAAGCTATAAGATACCAATCCTGATATTGGCGATGTAACATATACTTCATCCAAATCTGCATCTATACATTTGTTTAGCTGCAAAAATATTTCGTCATGATGTCTATTAAATTCGGTGAGAAAGTCATCTGCCACTTCATTTTCCCGAGGCCGGAAAAGGCTAGGGGCTTTTATTTTTTTCTTTACTTTTTCCTGTGTTTGTGTTATCAGCACAGAGCCCCAGAAATTTTTTAAAGGATTAAATTTTTCCCAGCGACCGCTTTTAAAATTAGTATATTTTTTTCTCGATAATGTTGATGCGCAGTCCATCAGAAATAATAAGATGTTCTAAACATTGTGCAATACTCCACGAAGCATCTTGCGGTTTCCAGTTTAATTGTTTGGTTGTAAGTACAGAAAGTTCAGCATTTACTTTTTCTTTTGCTTCTGTTCCTCTTTGTATCTGTTGCTGTATAAAATCGGGATCTTTCATTTTGGAGACTGAAAGTAGTAAAGTAATCAATAATAGCTACAACAAATTACCCCGCCCTGCCTTCCCTGTCCAGACTACGATATTGAATCGCTTCTGCACGAGGTTCTGGTTTGATATCGCCTGATAACGAAAGATCAGCAATCGTACGGGACACTTGCAATATGCTATCGTAGGCTCTTGCAGATAAATTCAGTTTTTCCATAGCTGTTTTTAACAGGTTTGCACCAACTTGGTTAATCACACAAATTTCTTTCAGCATTTTACTACTTATCTGTGCATTGCAATAAATTCCGGGGTTGTCTTTATATCGTTCAGCTTGTTTTTCTCTGGCGGCTATTACTCTTTCTCGTATGGTAGCAGAGTTTTCTTGTGGTTTTGTCGAAGATAATTCATTGAAAGCAACAGGAGTCACTTCCACATGCAGATCAATTCTATCTAATAAAGGACCCGAAATTTTATTCAGATATTTCTGAACTGCTCCTGGCGGGCAGGTGCATTCTCTTTCCGGATGATTATAAAAACCGCAAGGGCAAGGGTTCATACTTGCCATCAGCATAAATGATGCAGGAAAGTCAACAGCCACTTTTGCTCTGGAGATAGTTACTTTTCTTTCTTCCATCGGTTGGCGCATTACTTCCAGCACTGTTCTTTTAAATTCAGGCAATTCATCCAGAAACAAAACACCGTTATGTGCTAAAGAAATTTCTCCCGGTTGCGGATTACCACCGCCGCCAACCAATGCCACATCGCTAATAGTATGATGTGGTGAACGGAATGGCCTTCTTGAAACCAATGTTGCATTCTCTGGTAACTTGCCAGCAACAGAATGAATCTTTGTTGTTTCTAATGCTTCCTGTAACGAAAGTGGTGGAAGAATGGTTGGTAGTCTTTTTGCCAGCATCGTTTTACCTGCACCGGGCGGGCCAATCAATATGGCATTATGTCCGCCTGCTGCTGCAATTTCTAAAGCTCTCTTTATGTTTTCCTGTCCTTTTACATCTACAAAATCTATTTCAAAATCAGATTGTGAATGAGCAAACTCTTCTCTGGTATTGACAACAGTAGGTTCTAATCCTTTTTCTTCATTCTCAAAAAAATCAATTACCTGTTTGATGTTTTCAACTCCATATACAGCAAGATTATTCACCATGGCTGCTTCTTTTGCATTCATTTTCGGAAGAATCAAGCCTTTAAAGCCTTCTTTTCTTGCTTGTATTGAAATAGGTAATGCTCCTTTTATAGAACGAATTTCACCATTGAGGGATAACTCACCCATGATGACATAGTTGCTCAAAGCTTCCGCATTCTCAATTTGTTTGGAGGCGGCTAGTATTCCCAATGCAATGGGCAGATCAAATGGTGTTCCGCTTTTTTTAATATCAGCAGGTGCAAGGTTAACCACCACTTTAGTGCGGGGCATATTGTAGCCGTTCGTTTTAAAAGTACTTTCTACTCTATGCAAACTTTCTTTAACGGCATTATCCGGCAAGCCAACAATCATTGGGTCTTTACCGGTCGTTAGCCAGTTTACTTCGATGGTAATGGTAATTGCGTCCACACCATATACTGCACTGCCAAATGTTTTTACAAGCATGGGTTGAAGATAAGAGAATTAGCGGTCTGCGTTATTACCGGAAAGTGGTATTCTTTTATTTGTTTTCTGTAACAGTTCCTTCAAAAAGAAGGGAAATGCTCGGATCTGCAATAATGCTGACGGGTTTTTCAGCCAGGGCAAGAGTAAAGGTTTCCATTTTTTTAGAAATATCAAATTTTTGAACTGAAGATTTTCCTTTGCTTGTAGTAATTGAAATTTCCAAGGGAAATTGAAAAGCATCGCCTTTTTGTAGCTGCTCTGTCGTTATGGTTAATCTCTTGCTGGAAGCATTATAACTCCAATTGATTTTAAGATTGGGATTAGCAGCTGTAAACAACCATTGTTTAAAGAATTGTTTTAGGTCTTTCCCTGAAACTTTTTCAAATACTTTTCGCAAATCATCTGTATCGGCCACACTTCCTCCATAAGTTGAATAATAAAGTTGAATACTTTTCCAGAATATTGAATCGCCCAACTCACGACGAAGCATATGCAACACCCAGCCACCTTTCTGGTAACTGTTGGCATTTAGCAATGTCATATAATCTTTTGTATTGTTCACCACAGGCAATGCGTTTCTTTTGCCAAAATCAATGACTTGTTCTCTGTCTTCTTTTAGCATGGCAATAGCAGTGTCTTTTCCATATTTATTTTCCATGTAAAGAATGGTCATGTAAGTTGCAAAACCTTCACTCAGCCATAAATGTGCAAAGGATTTTTCAGTTGCAAAATTACCAAACCATTGATGAGCTATTTCATGAACTAGTAACGATTCTGATTGCCGATTACCATTTATGGAGTATTCGGAATAGAAAATAGTATTTGCGTTTTCCAAACCGCCAAACATAGTTTTGGATTGTACATTGGCTAATTTCTTATAAGCATACGGCCCAACATTATCAATAAACCAAGGAAGTATTTCTGCGGCCTGTGCATAATCGTAAAACCCTTTGTCTCTGTCTTCGGGATAAACCCAACTGTAAATTGGAATACAATCATTGATAGTGCCTGAAAGATTTACGGCAAAATCAGCCACACCAATTACCATTACTTTAGTAGAGATTGGCACATCTTCTTTCCAGTGTGTTCTTTTTTTATTATCAGCAAGATTAGTTTCTTCAATTTGAATGCCGTTGGATACAACCTGGTAATGTTGCGGAGCGGTTACAATAAATTCTACTGATGCTTTATCGGCAGGGTCTTCCTTGCAAGGTATCCAGTTATGTCCACGGTCGGGCCAGTTGTCGGCAAAGAATGTTCTTTTGCCATATTTGTTTTTAGAAATAATGAGGCCATCTGCGGGAATTCCTTTATATATGATAGTATAAGTTGCAGTGTCATTGACAGCGGTTTTTTGGGATAGATCAATCTGGCAAATTCGCAATCCGGGATCAGCTTTTGCATTCTTTGCGTTGGGCCCTATAATATCTACTATCGACATTGCTTTCCCTCTTTTATCAGGTTGCACAAGATCAAATTCAAGCCGTGTGGCAGATTCCAGAAATTTTACAGTTATGTCTGCTCTGCCATAAATAGTGTCATTCTCATCATTCAGTTCAATGCTATATTTATAATGCAGCACATCAATATTGCTTTGTGCCTGAACAGATGAAAATGTAATAAGGAATAAAAGGGGCAAGGCAAACTTCATACGGGAAAATTTTGCAAAAGATAATTAATTCAGCAATAAGAACAATAGAGTGGTAGTATGGTTGCAGCAATTATAATTTTTCCAGCATCTCCACCACTTTTTCTCTTTTTAGAATTACGTAACCAATCCGATCTTCGCTAATACCTTCTTTTAATTGATAACTAAATTCTAATTGTTCGTTATTCACATTCGTTTCAAAATAACGGAATGATAGATTTGGATATTCTCTAAGTTCTTCACCTATTTCATATAAGTGAGTGGAAAGTATGAACAGAGAGTTCTTTATTTTCATCAATCCTTTAATAACGGTAAGCGAACACTTCATGGCATCCTGCACATTAGTGCCTTTGAATAATTCATCAATCAGCACCAGCCATTTTTTACCATTGTTTATTTTCTCAATGGTATTCTTTATCCGTTGCACTTCATTAAAGAAGAAGCTTTCGCCTTTGGCGATATTATCAACTACATTGATATTGCTTAGCAAGCCATCAAACAAGGTGAGTTTCATTTTTTGTGCAGGTACACCCATGCCAATATGAGCAAGGAAAACTGCAGAGCCAACTGCTTTTATCAAAGTGCTTTTGCCAGCCATATTTGCTCCAGTCAAAAAAAGAAAGTTATGCTCCGGATTCATTTGAAGATCGTAGGGCACAGGCTCTGGCAACAAAATATGATACAATCCTTTTGCATCTACCAATGGTGTTTGTTGCTCTGCAAATTCTGGAAAGGATAAGTTATAGGTTTTTACTGCTACCGCCATCGAGTACCATGCATCCAGGCGGCTGAAGATATCTATCATCTCCAGTGTATTTGTTTTATAATTACCACGAAGATGAAACCCGAAATATAAATTCTGACGTACAGAGAATTTATCTCCATGCTCAGTTTCAGATAATCTTTCTAATGGTTGTTGTTTTAAAAGTCCATTTATACGGTCAATGTATAATTGAATATTAGCAGGAAGGTCAAGGTTGTTAAGTAACTCTGCAATCTTTTTAATGCCTCTGTAGAAGTCTGCAAAATGCGTCATGGAATATTTTACCATGGCGTAGTCTTCGCTGTGCAGCCATTTGTAAAACATATTATTGAAAGAAGCTGGTGCTTCGCTGATAGGATCAAGCGGATAATCTAAAAACTTATCCATCACCAGCATAGTGCCATTACTGATATCCGTTGGCCAATCTTTTACATGCTCCATAAAAGTGCGGATCACTTTCTGTGTGCCCAAAATCTTATCCAGGCTATCATGCGGTTCACTAAAGAATTTGCGCAGCCATTCTCTGCCACCAACGGTACGGGTAAAGTTGAGTTTATGAAAGATAGAAAACTCTTCTTCAGTATGAAAGATCGATATGTCGCTGAATGATGTATTGTCTATTTGCATAGTGTCAATAGTGAATTGTCAATAGTAAATCACCATTGACGATTGCCGGTTTATCTGTTAAATACGAGTCGTTGTCCTTGTTGAGATTCATTCCACTCACCGTTTCCATACACTAAATGTCCGTTTATAAACGTATGAGTTATGGTAGCCGGAAATTCAAATCCTTCTAACGGACTCCAGCCGCATTTATATAAAATGTTTTCTTTCGTTACTGTTGAACTGCTATTCATATCAACAATTACAAGGTCTGCATGATAGCCTTCTCTTATATAGCCTCTTTCTTTTATCTGGAAACAATCAGCCACAGCATGGCTCATTTTCTCTGCTATCTTTTCTAAACTTATTCTTCCTTCTTTATAATAATGCAACATTAATAATAAAGGATGCTGCACCAATGGCAATCCTGCATGAGCTTTCATATATGGTTCATTCTTTTCTTCCCAGGTATGCGGTGCATGGTCAGTTGCAATTACATCGAGCCTGTCGTCAAGTAAAGCTTTCCATAATGCTTCTTTATTATTCGCTGCTTTTATGGCAGGATTGCATTTTATCTGGTTACCAAGCCGTTCATAATCATCACTGGTAAAATGTAAATGATGTACACATACTTCGGCAGTAATACGTTTTTCTTTTAATGGAAACATATTGGTAAAGAGCTGTAATTCTCTTTCTGTAGTAATGTGTAATATGTGCAGCCTTGTGTTATACTTTTTGCTATCTGTATTGCATACAGCGAAGACTCATAACAAACTTCTTCATCTCTGATGATGGGATGGTCAGCCGCAGTCAATTCCCTGCCCAATGCTTTTGCTTTTTCAAGATTCTGCCGGATAATCTTTTCATCTTCACAATGTGTGGCAATCAATACTTCGCTTTCCCGGAATATCTTATCCAACGTATTGGGATTGTCCACCAGCATATTGCCAGTGCTGGCAACCATCAATATTTTTACACCGCAGATGTCTTTCTTCTTGTCATTTGTTTTTAATACTTCATCTGCATTATCATTGCCAGTACCCATAAAGAAAGAATAATTGGCTAATGATGTTTGTGCGCCGATTTTATATTTTTCCTCCAGCAGTTCTTGTGTCAATGCATTCGGCACTGTATTCGGCATTTCCATAAAACTGGTAACACCGCCTGCCACTGCTGCTTTAGATTCAGTATAAATAGTTGCTTTATGTGTAAGTCCCGGCTCACGGAAATGCACCTGGTCGTCGATACATCCGGGAAATAAATACTTGCCTTCACCATTTATTTCTGTACCAGATGCGTTGATATTAGGTGCAATTTTTTCTATTCTATTATTTCGAATTAATAAGTCCGAAGTTATTATCCGACCTTCATTTACAAGTTGAATATTTTTTATCAGATATGTTGACATTCAAAATGACTGTTTATATTGTGATGCAAATTAGAGTTCTTATTATTAAATAATACTAATGAGCTTAAGATTTGATAATTCGAAAATTAACACTTTTGGAACAAATTAAGATAGTATGAAGGCTGATAGAATAAGACGACATAAATATGGGTTCTTTAGGATCTCTTTTTTATAGTTACTTTATTATTTCTTTCTGTAGCGTTAGTACCTTTTCTTTCTTCGGGTGGCTGGTGGTTTATTGCAATTCTGGGTCTGATTTATCCATTTCTTCTACTTTTAGAAATAATATTTTTAATTATCTGGGCGGTTAAAAGTCAAACTTGTTTTTATTTCAGCCTTGGCGTTATTATTGAATTGGCAGCAATTGTCAGTTATATTAGCAATAAAAGGAACAACAGCTTCTGTTAGTATTAAGGAAGAGAAAAGCCTCAGGGTATTATCTTGGAATGTTTCTCGTTGGGATGAAAGGAATAAAGAGAAAAGGGAGGGCAAAGTTATCGTCAATTGATGTTTGATTATATAGAATATCTGAATGCGGATGTTTTATGCCTGCAGGAATTCTTTGAATGTACCGACCCGAAATATTTTGAAGCAAATATTCCGGAACTGCAAAAGCTGGGGTTCACTTATTTTCATTTCTATCCAATTGTTAAAATTTTTCAGGATAAGTTTCAATATGGGCTGGCTATATTTTCAAGGCATCCTATAGTTGACACAGGAAGTTATTCTAATTATGCAAGAATTCACTCTGAAGGTCTAATATATTGCGATATTGTATTTGGAGATAATAAATTTCGGATATTCAATACACATTTAGAATCGCCTGGTTTTGGAAAAGAAGATTTCACAGAAGCAGGCTCAGTAAAGCCATCAAAAAACCTGATTAATAAGCTTAAGAATAGCTATAATTATAGAAATATACAGGCAAATTCAGCCGCTGAAATTATTCGTAATAGCCCCAATCCCGTTATAGTATGCAGTGATATTGGGGATGTCCCAAATTCTTATGCGTATTTTAAATTAAAGGGTAATTTGAGAGATGCCTTTCTTAATAAAGGCAGTGGTTTTGGTAGAACTTACCGGTTTATTTCCCCTACCTTAAGGATTGATTATCTGTTTGTTGATAAGAAAATTCAAGTACAGAATTTTTATCTTCCAAATATTGGTTATTCCGATCACCTACCACTCATTTCTGATTTGAGATTTAAATAATTGAGTTTTTATAGTGTTAGGGGCATGCTCAAAAATTCAATAATACAAATTGTGTAGTAACTCCAATGGGTTTAATTTTGGGTTATTATTTTAAAAGATTCCCCATTATTTTTTGGATTTCCGATATTTTGATTACTTTAGTAGTCAAATGTGGTTTTTACGTTTTTTTTAGTAAAATCACTACCTCAAATCCTTCCACTGAACAACCCTACCAATTTTCCTTTCGATTTGCCTCTTTCAAAATCCTAAGTAAAAAATCAAAAGATTTTAATGGCGAATGTATGCCTGTTCCAATTTCTATGATTTGTGATTATTGAATTTGATCATTTATCAATCCGTTAACCCCTTAGTATATGAACAGGACTATTCTAAGTATAAATGTAAATCGACCGATGAATTATCTGTTACAAACGGTACTTTCTAAAAAGTATCATTTTGTTTCTGTATCAGATGTTTTTTTCGCTATGTCGAGTTTAAGAAAAAATAAAGATATAAATCTTGTTATTGCTGATATTGATAATGCTGAACAGGATATTTGGGAACTTATAGAACATATAAATACTAGCAAATTGTATCAAACGTCTATCATAGTTCTTTGTAGCGAAAATGATGCCAAAATTGATGCAAAAATGAAAGAGTTGGGATTAAAAAATTTAGTGAAGAAGCCTTTTAGTCCTCCCGAATTAGTTAAGAAAATTGATGAAATTATGTTGACTGAAGTTATACATGATTAACCTTAAACCTACAACCTCATCCTTATGTTTTTAGAAACTTACCCTAAACTTGAATCCTGGCCACACAAAAGAGAACTGAATGTTGTCAAACCAGATAATCGGCAAGTAAATTTTACCTATCTGTACATTGGAAAACATTCAGCAGCAGAGTTATTCTTACATTCCTCATTTAAATCTGGTCAGATCATTCCCAGTCTTTTTGTTGCCAGAGAAGTTCTTGATTCTATTTTATATAATAATACAGAGCTTCCTGATGCAATTATTGTCGATTTATTTTTGGATAAAGTAGAATACCATGACTTTGTAAAATTTCTAGAAAGAAGAAAAATTGATAAACTGGTTTCTATTTTATACAACGAAAACAAATTGGGTATCAATGATATTAATTTTTTAAAGTATAATCAACTGGTTGATGATGTTTTTAATATTCAGAACAAAAGTTTGAATTTCGATAAGAAAATTTCCTTTCTTAAAAAAGTGAAAAAGCAAACTATTCCACTACAAATAAGTAGTTCAATTAAAAAAGATGTTATTAATACAAATTTTTCAGGGAGATCTATGTTCTGGAAAAGGGTAATAGATATTACCATATCTTCTCTATTATTGATAGCCGCTTTTCCTCTGTTTTTGATTATAGCAATCGGAATTAAGTTGGAAAGCCGGGGGCCTATTTTTTATAATGCACTAAGAGCCGGAAGAGGGTTTAGGATTTTTAATTTTTATAAATTCAGGACGATGGAAGTGGATGCAGATAAAAAGGTGGGTTCGGTGAAACATTTGAATAAATATGCCAATACTGAAAAGGGAGTAGGATTCCTGAAGATTTATAACGATCCCCGTGTTACTAGATTTGGCAAATTTCTAAGGAAAACCAGCCTGGATGAATTACCTCAACTAATTAATGTTTTAAAAGGCGATATGTCTCTTGTAGGTAATAGGCCCTTGCCTATTTATGAAGCTTCAACATTGACTACCAACGAGTTTGTTGAACGTTTTATGGCCCCTGCTGGTATTACAGGTCTTTGGCAAATAAAAAAGAAGAGTAAACCAAATATGACTGCTGAGGAAAGAATTGGTTTGGATATCTCTTATGCCCGCAAGCATAATTTTCTATATGACATTAAAATCATAGCCAAAACACCGGGAGCATTGTTTCAAAACACTAACTCCTAGCTAAAGGCTGGTATTTTTCCTATTTCCATAGTATCTTTATCTAATTCTAGTACCCAAAAACTTAATAATGCAAAAGGAAAACCTTCCTTTTATATCCATTATAACTTTAAACTGGAATAGTTTAAATTATACTCTTCAATTTTTAGAATCAACAAGGACTTTGACTTATAGAAATTTTGAAGTTTTAGTTGTTGATATGAATTCTGATCAAGATCCGACTAGTGAAATTAATGGTAATAATTATGCCAACACAAAAGTCTTGCGATGTGAAAAGAATTTAGGATTTTCCGGGGGAAATAATTTTGGTATTGAACAAGCAAAAGGGGATTTTCTTTTCGTTGTAAATAACGATACAGAACTAACTCCTGAAATTTTAAATTCTCTAATAGAACCTTTTTATAAGGATTCTACAGTAGGTGTCACATGCCCAAAGATTCGCTATTATGATATGCCTTCCATAATTCAGTATGCAGGATTTAACCCTTTTAATTTTGTTACAGGAAGAACATCTTCAGTCGGTAGCGGTAAAGTAGATTCTGGTCAATACGATTTACCGGGTTATACATTCGGTGCACATGGTTGTGCGATGATGGTGAAAAGAGATATTATTTCCAAAGCCGGGTTTTCCCAAAAAATTATTTTCTTTATTACGAAGAGTGGGATTGGAGCTTAAGAATTATTAAGTCTGGCTTCAAAATATTTTATCAGCCTGCAGCACTAATTTATCATAAGGCATCTATGTCTATTGGAAAAGGAAATCCTATCAAAATATTTTATCATATAAGGAATAGAATATTGTTAATTAAAAGAAATGGTACTGGTTTACAGCTTTTCCTTTTTATGGTATATATGCTAATCGTTATTTTCCCCTTTAATGTAATTAAACATTTAGTGAAATTAGAATTTGACAAACTAAAATACTTTTTAAAAGGAACAATAAATGGTGTTTTAGCATCACGATTTTCTAATAATTATTATTTGGGAATAAAATCATAAAGTTATTATTCAATGGGGAAAACCAAGGTTTTAGAATGTATAAGGCAGGGCCAAATTGGTGGTGGAGAATCTCATTTATTAGATATTATTGCACATATTGATAAGGAAAAATATAACCCAATTGTTCTTTCTTTTTCGGATGGTCCGATGATTGATGCCCTCAATCAAATGAAAATCGAGAATTATGTCATTCCTTCTAAAAGGGCTTTTGATTTTTCGGTTTTTACTAGGGTTAGGAAATTATTAATTGACTTAAATGTTTCGATAATTCATGTGCACGGCACCAGGGCAAATTCAAATATTGTGCGGGTAGCAAAATCACTGCAAATTCCGTTAGTATATACAATACATGGCTGGTCTTTTCATCCGGATCAAAATTTTTTTTAAACGAAAGCTTAGAATTTTAGGAGAAAAATATCTTACTTCTAAATCTGATTTTAATATTTCAGTATCAGAATCAAATAAATTAACAGGTCAAAAATTGATCAAAGGGTTTAATTCTGAAGTTATTAATAATGGAATAAACCAATTTAAGTTTAATCCACAAAGAAAGTTTTTGGATATACGGAAAGAACAGGGATTGTCTGTTGATGATATAATCGTTCTTTTTTTGGCAAGGTTCACTGGTCATAAACAGCCCTTAATTTTAATTGAGGCATTTTCGAAAGCAGTTCAGAAAAATAAAAAATTACATTTGTTAATGGTGGGAGAGGGTGACCAAAAAGTTGAAGGAATTAAACTTGTTGATAAATTGAAAATAAAAGAAAAAGTTACTTTTTTGCCTTTCCGAACAGATGTTCCTGATATTCTTTCGGCTTCTGATATTTATGTTTTGCCTTCGTTATGGGAAGGATTACCAATTGGGTTATTAGAAGCGATGGCAATGGGGAAAGCAGTTATCGGGTCAAATGTAGATGGGACATGTGAAATAATTGATAACTCTATCAATGGATTTTTAATCGACAAAGAAAATTTAGTTAAGGGTGTTGAAGAAAAAATAGCATTACTGGGATCGAGCAAGAAGTTGCGAGAAGATTTGGGAAAAAATGCTATAAAAACTATAAGCACAAAGTATGATGCAACGGAAATGACTAGAAAAATAGAAAAAGTATACACCAAATTGATCAAGAAGTAACAAAGCACTACAATGGAATATTCAAGATATGCAGATATTAAAAGATTGAACTTTATTACTGCTGAGCTGCAGAAACAACTTCAAAATGATGCAGAAATTTTAGATGTTGGTTGTGGTAATGGTATTATTGCAAGAGCTTTAGGTAAGAATGGCTTTAATGTTTATGGCATTGATGTAAGTGAAAAAGCAATAGAAAAGGCTAGAGAATTAAATGAGTGTAAAAATGTACACTTTGACTCTATAAATGCTGAAGAGCTAGTGGCTGAAAAAAAGCAATATCATGCGGTCATTTGCAGTGAAGTCTTAGAACATTTACATGAGCCCAGTCGTCTTTTAGGTGTAATTAATGAAATACTATATGATGACGGAATTCTAATTGTAACTGTTCCTAATGGTAAAGGGCCAAGAGAGCTATTTGTAACAAGGCCATTAATAAAAATGGAAAAAAAAAATAATTGGCTTTGGAAAAGTGTCAAGAAAGTTAAAGGAGTTTTTGGGTATAAAGGGACAACTATTCAATCCGATGCGGATAGCTTAACTCATCTTCAATTTTTTACGAAAAGTAGTCTTGGAAAACTGGCAGAATCAAGCGGATTTAGTATAAAAAAATTTGGTAAAACTAATTTTGTTGAAGATGTTTTTCCTTTTTCATTATTGACTAAACATTTTGTGGGGTTGCAAAAATTGGACTGTAAGATTGCTGAATTATTGCCTTATAGTTTAACGGGTGGATTCGTATCAGTATGGGAAAAAAATAGTTTGAGAAAACCTAATTAGAAAATAGCAACCAGAACTATGAATTCAATTAAGTATATGAACAGCCGGTTTCGATTAAATAGAATAAAAATTGATTTTGTTTCCTGGTACGTATGTAAAAGAATTCGATGGCTGGAGAGGAGTCGGAATTATATTTGTTGTCGCAGCCCACTATGTTCCAAATCTTTTTATGGGATCATGGATATTTATGGAAATGTTTTTTGTTATGAGTGGCTTCCTTATAACTGGAATATTAATGGATTCAAAAAATAAGAAAGGATATTATAAAAGATTTATGTACAGAAGGGTTTTACGAGTTTTTCCTTTGTATTACTTAAGCCTTATTTTACTATTTTTTATTATACCAAATTCATGGATTGATCTTTCATATTATCGTCAAAATCAAGCTTGGTTTTGGCTATATCAAGAAAATTGGTTGTTTTCATTAGAAGGTTTGCATCCTTCAAAAGCTTTAAATCATTTTTGGTCGTTGGCTATCGAGGAGCAATTTTATATTGTCTGGCCATTGTTTGTGTTGATTTTTTCGACGAAATCATTAATACGATTTTGCATATTTCTTTTTTTCTTCAGCATCCTTTTTCGAAATACTGGAACGCAACTTGGATTTTTAAATCCACCTTTTCCTTATATGGCATCTTTAGGTAGAATGGAAGGCATTGTTCTTGGTGGTATAATTGCAGCATTGGTTAGAACCGATAAATCTATACTTGAAAAAATTGCTTACCCTGTAACTATTATTTCAGGAATATTATCTTTTTCAGTATTCTGTTATGCTAGAACAATGCACATGGATTATAGCATTAATTACCAAATAAATTATACACTTGTTGATATTTTCTTTTCGGTATGATTGTATTGACTCTTTGTAAATCGAGCTTATTTTATTAAAAAAATATTTAATATTCCTCTAATTTCAAAATTGGGAATAATGTCATATTGTATTTATATTTTTCATCATCCCATTCATGTAATTACAAATTATAATTTTCTCGATTTTTTTATTAAACAAACTGGTAATGAATCACTTGGAAAACTGATATGTGTTTTTATCGCTTTTTGCATAACAGTACCGGTTGTTTATGTTATTCACAAAAAAGTGGAAATCCCATTTTGGAAGCTAAAGAATGCCACAAGAATTAAGTAAGAATTAGATTATTATGTTAATAACTATAAAATATTTATTAATAAAAATTCTTCGGAAAATATACAAATACCAAATAATAGTGTAACTTGCAGCAAATCTGAAACACAGATTAATAAGCCTTATTTCTTCCAACCTCCCCTGAATTTCCTTCAAAAATCCCTGTTCGCTACAGCTAAGCCAATGAATTCATGTATTATACAATATGTGTTTTTTACGGGCTTTGAAAATCCTATTTAATTGATTAAAGTTTTTAACGTAGTTCCTTTTTTACTTCAGGACTTAATAAAAAAAAATATGAAAACGGCAAATTTCAGGGTAAGTATTATCCTTTCTTGCATAGTATTATTCTTTAATACTGTATTATCAGCGCAAACAGGTGTTTTGGATCCGAATGACCCGATTGTTATTTACAATCCGAGTAGTTACTCCACCAGCTAATACGCTGGCAAAATGGGTGAAAACAAACCGACTAAGTTGGAACTCAACTAGTTTTAAGTGTTACTATTATAATGGAATACAGTTCCGATTGAAATTCCCGAAATCTTATGTTCCAGGGAATGGTAAAACATACCCGTTATATTTGTTTTTTCATGGAGTTGGAGAAAAGGGAACTATTTATGATAACGAATTTCAACTATTTCATGGCGGGCAAACGCATAGAGATGCTGTAGATAATGATAAATTTGACGGATTTCTTTTGTATCCACAAACCTCTTCAGCTTCTGGTGGCTGGAATAATAATCAGTTAGATGTTATGGCTAATCTGATAAATAATTATCTTATTCCACAGGTTCAGGTTGATCCGTTTCGTGTAAACGTAAATGGACTTTCTGGCGGTGGTGGTGCTACTTGGGGTTTTATGGTACGACATCCTACTCTGACCGCTGGAGATCTTCCTATGAGCGGAGCTTCTATTCAAAATGTTGGAGAAGTGGCAAATATCAAGTATAATGCTTTCTGGATTTCAAATGGAGGGTTAGACGGATCCCCTTCGCCTTACACTGTAAATCAGGTCATAAATGAATGTATAAATCAAGGTGCTAATTACAGACATACAGAGTATCCAAATTTAGGACATGGAGTTTGGAATACATTTTGGGCAGAACCTGATTATTTCCCATACATGCTATCAACTCATAAAGCGAATCCTTGGCCAAGATATGGTCGTACTGAGTTTTGTGTTGGAGATGTTATTAATGTAACTATTGGTGTAACAGCAGGATTTGATGGGTATGAATGGCGGAAAAATGGTGTTTTGATTAATGGTGCTAATTCAAGTACAATTCAAACAACGACTACAGGTACATTTGATTGTAGAGTAAAAAAGGGAACTCAATGGTCTGTATGGTCTCCAATTCCAGTAGTTATTAAATATAAAACGTCTACTATCTCCCCTGATATTCAAGTGACCGGACTTGCAAGTAATGTACTTCCTTCATTGGACGGGAAAACTACTGTCAATTTACAAGTTCCAACAGGTTATACGAGTTATGTTTGGCAAAAATTGAATCCTACTACAACATTACCAAATAATGGAAATACTGTTACAGGTGCAACTATAGGATCATACCAGGTTAAAGTGACTGAACAATATGGTTGCTCAAGTAGCTTCTCAAATGTATTTAATGTTGTCGATGCTAATGGAGCTGATGGGCCACCTGCGCCAACTACTCTTACAGCTACTGCGCTTTCTCAAACAAAAATCAGGTTAATTGGAGTTTGGCACAAAATCCTGCTTTTGTAGAAACCAAGTTTGAAGTTTATCAGTCATTAGAACCTAATGGTCCTTTACATTAATAGGATTTGCACCTCAAAGGGCTGACTCATTTGCTGTTAATAACCTTTCACCGAATGTCAGATATTATTATAAAATAAGAGCTATAAATAATACAGCAGCTTCTGGTGGCACAAGTGTAGCTAGTGCATTAACTTTTTCAGATAACGAAGCTCCTACACCTCCGGGAAATCTAAGAACCGGTGATGTAAGTCAGTCTTCTGTTACTTTATTATGGGATCCTTCTTATGATGCTTCAGGAATTTCCGCTTATGATATTTATGTAAATGGACATGTTGCATATACAATTAATGGTGACCAAAATGAGTTCGCTGTGTACAATTTAATAAATGCGCAGTACAACACTTTTGTAGTAAAAGCTAGGGATATTGCCGGAAATATTTCGTCTCCTAGTAATCAGGTGGTTGCTGCTGCAGCATTTTCTGGACTGCATTATAAATATTACACATTTACAGGAACCTGGAATAACTTACCAGATTTTAATACGTTAGTTCCGGATTTTACAGGTAATGACGTAAACGTTTCAATTGCCAATAGTCCGAATGGAGATAACTTTGCATATTTATGGGAAGGATTCATTACAGCACCCTCTACGGGGAATTATTATTTCAGAACGACTTCTGATGATGGAAGTAGATTATATCTGGGAACTGCAGGTGGCACTGGATCTCCATATGGTTATAGTGTTGTTCCTAAAGTAAATAATGATGGTCTTCATGGAACAGCGACAGTTACATCAAGTGCTGTTTATCTTGTTCAGGGTGAAACATATCCTATTGCTATTACTTTTTATGAGCAAGGTGGTGGGGAAAATATGAGTATTACTTGGAGAACCCCAACAAATTCTAATTATGTGTCTGTTCCTAATAGTGCATTTATACAAAATGTTTCTGCACCAGGTAATTTACCAAATGCACCATCTAGTTTAACGGCTACAGCTGTTTCAGCTAAGAAAATTGTTTTGAATTGGACAGATAATAGTAATGATGAGAATGGCTTTGAGATTTATCGTTCTACAACTTCTGATGGAGACTATGTTATCGCTGGAACAGTTGGTTCAGACGTTACTACATATAGTGATTCTTCACTTCAGCCGTCTACGCAATATTATTATAAGCTAAAATCTATAAATGCAAGCGGTAGCTCAGCACTAATACCATCTGCTAGTTATCAGGCATTATGGAATTTTAATAATAATTATAATGATGAGTCTGGTCAAAACCACACATTATCGCCAAATAATTCGCCGACGTTTAGTACAGACAGGCAAGAAGGCTCTCATTCTGTGGATCTTAATGGAAGCAATGAGGATATGACTGTCAATACATCATCAGGCGACTATTTAAGAGGTGGCTATAATTCTAAAACAGTGTCTTTCTGGATGAATGCTGATGTAACCAGTAGTGGTTCAACAAGGCTGGGAGTTTTTGATTTTGGAGGTAGTGACGACGGGTTGGCAATGTATATACAAAGTAATAATTTATACGCAGGTGTAGCAGGTAATAATACAAGAAGAAGTATTTCAACTTCAATTAGCACAGGCTGGAATCATATTGCATTAGTCTATAGTGGCAATACGTTAAGGCTCTATAAAAATGGAATTCAGGTTGCTTCAAATACTAACTTGGGCTTTTCATCAGTAGGTACTACAAGTAACGCTTCCATGATTGGAGATGATAATAGTTCTACTGCATTTAGTACAAGTACTTCCTATTTTGGCCAGTTTAACGGACGATTTGACAATTTTGCGGTTATAAGGGATGCGCTTAGCCAATCTGATATTGCTAGTCTGATGAATAATGGTACTTATGGTACCGTCTCTGCTACAACTTTAGTATTACCAGCATTACCTGCTACACCAACAAATTTGAATGGTGTTGCGAATGGACCTGATAAGATTGATCTTTCCTGGACTAATAATGCAGCAGTAGTTGCTAAATATGAAGTATGGCGTTCTCCAGTTACAAATGCCAATTATGAATTGGCTGCAACGTTAAGCGGCATAGTTCAGATATATAACGACAATTCTTTATTGTATAATACTACTTATTATTATAAAGTTCGAGCAATTAACGAGGCAGGTAATTCTGAGTATAGTAATGAGATTAATGTAACTACAACAACGAATCCTGTTACAATAGTTACATTGAATTCGATATCAACACAGAATATTGTAAATGACGATGATGTGAATTTAAATCTTGTAGCAACTACTAATTTAGGTTCCACAATCACCTATTCAAGTGCAAATCTTCCTTCTTTTGCCACTTTGGTTTCAAACCCAAATAACACCGGAACCATTAATTTTAAACCTAAAGGGAATGATTTGGGAACCTATAATATTACTGTAACTGCCACAGATAATTATGGTGGAAATAATTCGAAGGCATTTACCTTAAATGTTAATGGAAAAAATCAGGTAACCATTAATCTTAATTTCAATCAGGCATTGCCACAAGCTGCTCCTTGGAATAATACGAATAGTGCTCCGGTAGCAAATCTTACTGTTAATAATTTAAAAGATAACAACAATAATAATACAACTGTTGGGTTTAATCTTATGACAGGAATGGTAGGTTCATATTCAAATGCTGTAACCACAAATAATAACAGTGGGGTATTCCAGACAATGTATTAAAGACAATGTATTTTACATCAGTCGGAACACCGATTCAATATCGCATTACTGGTTTGGCACAGAATAAAAAATATAGCTTTATTATTCATGGAGGTTATCCTTGGACGGTACAACAACAAAATACATCTGGAACTTTAATAGGAAATTACTCTGTTGGAACTAAGACAGCTTCGCTTGATGCAGCTAACAATACGAGTCAAACTGTTCGATTCAACAACCTATCGCCAGATGCAAGTGGAAATATAATAGTGACACTGCAGAAAGCCCCAGGTGCAGGATATGTTATAATCAATGCTATGCAGATTTTATCGTATGATGATTCTCAGGCAGCGATAACTTTCAATCCTCCTTATTCTGTAAAAGCAGTTGGTGCATCTAATAGCCAAATAAAACTTACCTGGCAGAATTTGGCTGAAACAAGAACGGGGATTGAAATTTGGAGAAGTACTACACCAAACGGTACATACACATTGAGAAGTGCAATGAGTTCAAATAGTGTTACATATACAGATAACGGACTTGCAACTGGAAGTACTTTCTTTTACAAACTGAGATCTGTTAACAATGCAGTGTATTCAGGTTTTACTAGTCCTGTAGGAGCTTCTACAATTTCATATGTTGTTAAGTTGAATATGAATTCTCAGGCTGTATTATCACAATCGCCACCATGGAACAATTTGAATACATTGACTTATAGTGGATTTAGTTTTGAAAATATGATTAATACACAGGAACAAGCCACCGGCATTAATTTTAATGTTTTGGATAATTTTACAAGTTTCCATGATGGAGTTGGAATCAATACAGGTAATAATTCGGGAGTGGTACCGGATAATGTAATGAGAACTCTATATTATATGGCTGGTGGGGATTCATCAAGATTTACATTTACAGGTCTAAATAGAACACAAGTTTATAACATTGAGTTTTACGGCGGATCCACATTCCCTTATGAAGCATTAAGCCGATACCAGATAGGAAGCGAAGTTGTTGAATTAAGCTGTTTAAATAACACCACACAAACAGTGACGATATATAATGTTAAACCTGACTCGACTGGTAAAATAACAGTGAGGTTTTTTACACCTAGTATGTATTCTTTCTTAAATGCAATAATGATACATGGAATGCCATCATCGGATATTGTAGCTCAAAATGCACAAGGAGTGCCAGGATCGCAATCTGTAATGTCAAATATTTTGATTACTTCAACAGAATCAGTGGAAAATGACAATTCTCAGCCTATTGTTACTCAGCAAAGAGGATCAACTTCAGAAGGGCAAATAATTGAAGTGAATAATGATGATCAGGTTGTCTATGATTTTAAAGTGTATCCAAATCCATTTGTGGATCAAATTAATATTAATTTAAATTTCTTGGAAAATGCCTCAGTCTTTTCAGTAGTACTATCAGATTTTACTGGAAGACAGTTAATGGTTAAAGATTTCAGGAATGTGTCAAAGGGTAACTGGAGACATACAATTCAATTGAATAGAAATTTGCCAGCTGGAATTTATTTTCTAAATTTCATTGGATTACCTGGGGAAAGAACGAAAAATATAAAGCTAATTAAAGGGAAATCATTCTAAAATTTAGCAATGCATTAAATTTAGTAGGGCCGGTAAGAAATTACCGGTTCTATAATTTTACAACTAAAGGATTCTATAAAAAATTAAAATGGATATTTCCTATATTTTCAAGGTTATTTTAAAGCGTAAATGGATTATTATATTATGTACTTTGATCGCAATGATAAGTGCATTTTTCTTTACTGCGAACCTAAAGAAAGGGTATAAGTCGATTGCTCAGCTTTCTACCGGTTTTACTGAAAGTGAAACAACAGATCCTACTAAAGGGGTGAATTTTTTGCAAAGCGAACTTCGTTTTAATAATGCCATAGAAAATATCACTTCCCCAAAAGTTTTAAGTCTCGTTTCCTATAGTCTTTTATTGCATGATTTAATAAAAACAGAGGAGTCGTTTACTAGAATAAGTGATTCAAGGCTAGACTCTAATAAACTTAAAGAGAAACTTTGATTGTCAGGCTTACTGGATTGTTAGATTCAATGAAAATGTTATCCTCTGCTGAGCCAGAGGGAAAAAGATTTTAGGTTTTTTGAGGATATTAAAATATAACATTGAATCAATCTCAGGCAGTTTAAAAGTTAATAGATTTCAAAAATCTGATTATATTAATATTGACTACACTTCTGGGAATCCTTTTTTGTCTTCTTATGTTGTAAACACTTTATGTAAAGAATTTAAACGATATTATGAGCAAAATGAAACAATAAGAACTAGCCTATCTATTACAAGTTTGGATTCACTCGTAAAGCAAAAAAAAGCTATTCTAGATCAGAAGCAGTTGGCTAAGCAACAATTCATGTCAGGCACGGGTACATTGGATCCCAGCCTTGAGGGGTCATCTAAACTTAGTCAAATAAATTCTTTAGAAGCTCAATTGATAAATGAAAAAGGTATTTTTCAAAGCCAGTCATTTAAAGTGCAGGAATTAAAAAAGTTAATTCAAGATTTGAAAAATAAAGTCTCAAGTACAAATCAAAATGGGTCAAATGTAAGTACTATCAATTCTAACACTGAATATATAGTACTACGTAAACAGTATAATGATCTATATAATGAGTATATCAAAAATGGAGGATCTGATGCAGAGATGAAAAAAAGACTGGATAAGATTTCCCAGGACATGGTTAATCTTAATTTGAAGGAGGGTATAGCCAAGAACCCAACAAATAATGACGGTCAGAATTTGGATCAATTAATACAGAAAAGTATTGATGCCAGCGCAGAAATGGAAGCTTCAAGATCAAAAATTGGAACAATTGAAAGTATGCTACGACAACTAAAAGGAGGGATTAGCGGGATGGCCACTTCTACTGCTGCCGCAAAACAATTTGATAATGAAATACAATTGGCCTATAATGAGTATACAGATGCGACTGAGCAATTAAATAATGCGTCAAGTTATTTTGAGACCAAGCCTGATAATTTTAAACAAACTTTATTTGGACAACCCGCTTTAAGACCAGAACCATCGAAAAGGTTAATGATATTGATTCTTTCCGGTCTTTTTGCCTTTTGTTTGGTGAGTATGATTATTATATTTAGAGAATTTTTGGATAATTCTATTAAAACTCCTTCACAGTTTTTGCGGTTATCGAATCTTACTTTATTAGGAACAGTAAATAAAATAAAGCTCAATAAAAAAAGTTTACTTGAAAGGATTTCAAATTTTGATGATGAAGAAAAAAGCCGGGATAATCTTTTTCTTGAATTAATGCGAAAGATTCGATACGAAATAGAAAGTAGCGGAAAAAAAGTATTTTTATTTACAAGTACCGAACCACAGCAAGGTAAAACAGCATTAATTCAGGCAATTTCCTATATTTTGCATTTAGGTAAAAAGCGAGTTTTGATTATCGATACAAATTTTGTAATAATGATTTAACAATTGGAATCAACGCAAAACCTGAACTTGAAAAACTAGAGATTACTGATAACTTAATAAACATGGCGGAAATTAAGTCTCTTATTACGCCAACATTTGTTAGTGGAATAGATATAATAGGATGCCAGGGAGGAGATTACACCCCGTCCGAAATACTTCCCAGAAATCATCTTTTGAAATATCTTAATCAGTTACTAAATGATTATGATTTTATTTTCATGGAAGGAGCTCCTTTAAATGGATTTACTGATACAAAAGAACTTCTTCAGTTTGCGGATGGCATGATTGCGGTGTTCTCAGCGGAAAAGAGTTTTTCTGCAGCCGATAAAGAATCAATAAAATTTCTAAGTGAAAATAGAGACAAATTTCTTGGAGTTATTTTGAATAAGGTTGAAGGTGAAAATCTTGATTTTTAAGAGTTAAGTAATATGAATCGTTCAAATGAAGATGCTAAAAAACTATATCGTATATCTTGGGTTGATCATGCCAGGGGGTTTGCAATAATTCTCGTTGTTTACAGACACATAGTTGTTGGGATGAGGCGTTCAGGAATTTTCGTTAGTGATTTAATGTATTCTTCACAAGAGGTATTCTATAATTTTAGAATGCCCATCTTTTTTATTCTTTCAGGTGTTTTTATTGCAAACTCTCTTCAGAAGAAATCCTATCCGGCTGTATTGAAGGATCGTACATTTACAATATTATATCCTTATTTAGTATGGGCTGTTATTTTAGTTAGCCTAGAGATGTTATTTTCAAATGTTACTAATTCTAAAAGAGAGTGGGTAGATTTTACATATATAATTATTCAGCCGAGGGCTATTGATCATCTTTGGTATCTTTTTGCATTATTCAATACAACATTACTTTATCTTTTTTTAAGTAAAATTATCAGATCCTTTTTAATTCATGGATTATTAACGTTGGTTTTGCATTGGCTTACTTTTACCTATTTACTGAAGGAGAGAGCTTGATTTCAGACGCTTTTTACTTTTATATTTATTTTTTCATTGGAACAATTTTGTCTCCTTATCTTTTGAGTAAAAGAAAGAGTGACATGATTTTAAATGTAAATTATCTTTTATGGTTGTTACCTCTTTTCTTAGGTGGTCAATATTTTTGGTTTAAGAATTCAGAAAATATAGACAAATTCTACTTCTTATTCATTATCATTAATTTAATAGCTTGTTATGTAATTTACATTTTGTCTCACCATTTTGCTGAAAAAAAACAACTTAACTGGTTGTCTTATTTAGGAAAATATTCATTGTATATTTATATCTTGCATGTGCCAATTGCAGCTATTTTTCGTATTATTTTTATCCGAAACAATATGACAGATACTCCATGGTTAGTTTTAGCCACATGTTGGTTTGCCGGGTTGCTTTTACCAATTGTAATAATAAGAGGGTTAAAAAAGTTTGGCATATTGTGGTTTTTTTCTTTAAAACCTAAACTATGAAAACTAATATCTTTAAAAGGTATTCATATTGGTTTAAATCTGCTAAATATACAGCGATACAAAAGTTTATTACTTTGGCGTTCGGAGTACTTTCTTTTATTTTACTAACAAGACTGCTGGACCTGAGTTCTTTTGGCGAATGGGGTTTATTTCTGATTATAGCTGGTATTTGCGAAACTGCGAGAACTGCTTTAATCAAGAATGCATTTGTTCGATTTTCTAATCAGGTAAGCACAGATGAGCAGGCAAGCTTGCAAACGGCTGCTTTGTCTTGAGTTTCATAATTGCTTTTATTCTTTCCTTATTCTTATTCTTTTTTGCCAATATTTTTTCATACTACCTAAATGCTCCTGATTTAACAATTATGTTAAAATGGTTTGGGCTATCATTAATAGTAGGCACTTTATTTTCTCACACTGAAATTATTTTCACTTCTAGACTCGATTTTCGAGGTATTTGTTGGATTTACTGTTTAAGACAAGCACTACTATTTCTCCCAGTGTTAGTTTATTTTTTTTTTAATGCTAAAATTACTCCAGTAGGGCTATCAATTATTTATTTTTTGTCTGTATTTATTTCTTCTTTAGTTGGGCTTTGGTTTGGGCGAGGCTTACTGCATTTTAGCTTTATAAAATATAGAGAATGGATATTTAAAACATGGAGTTTTGGAAAATTTGTACTTTGGAATAATATAAGTTCCTTGCTTTTTCGCAGTACAGACAACTTTATTACTTCTAAATATTTTGGAACCACAGTAGCAGGACAATATAATGCTTGTCTACGAATTGGAAATCTGATAGATCTGCCTTCACAGGTTTTGAGTGATATTTTGTATCCAAGAGCTGCTAAGTTTAGTGCTACTGATAAAAAGGAAATTAAAAATATATATGAGAAAAGTGTTGGTGCGAGCCTTGTTTTTTCCATCCCAGCACTAATTACGTTAATTCTTATTCCAGATATAGTTTTGGCTTTGCTGGCAGGTCATAAATTCATAATAGCAGCTAATATCTTACGAGTGACAGCTATTTTTGGTTTTATACTTCCTTTTTTAAAACAGTTTGGTACTGTCATGGATGCAACTGGTTCTCCCAAGGTTAATTTCTTAGTAATGTTTTTTGCTTTTATAATTAATATTTTTGCAAACCTTGGCGGTGTTCATATTTGGGGACCAATTGGAGCGGCAATTGGCACCTTATTTACATATTTTATTATATTTATTTTGACTCAAATTATTTTGTTTAATCGATTTGGGGTTAGTTTAAAAAAAATATTTAGTAACACTTTTTATTTTTATCGGTTAATATTTTCTCAAGGGAAGGCTTTTCTAAAATTATCTACTAAAATAGCAAATGATAAGGGTTAAATAAATTTTACTATGAGCTCAGATAACAATACAGATAATAAATTTTCAAACGACAAAATTTTGGAAACCACAGTTACAATATTTGTGGCACTTGTTATTATTGGACTTATGATTAAAGTTGTTTTTTTCTAGTACGAAAATTAGTATGGACTTTTTAAATAAAAATAATAGACGTATTATAAACAGAAATGAACTGTTATTGACATTGGTTCTGTCGTTTATTTGTGTTATTTTAATTTGGTTTTCAACAAGATCTGGTGGTGCTCAAAATCTATTTTTTGGAGTTGCAGGGATTATTGGAATTATTATACTTTTTCTTTCATTAATGAATCCACTTATCGGGTTTTATATTTGTATAGTAAGCTCTTTTTTCATTTTTATTATTGTCAGATTTCTAAATAGTGATATACCATTAGTGAGTTTAATTGATGTAATGGTGTATGTTGTTTTTATTGGAATCATGATCGATAAATTATTAAAAGAGAAAAATTTTGGAAGTCTTGTTCCAACCCGATCGTCTTCCTATATGGCCTGATATTGATCTATTATTTGATTGAGTTTTTTAATCCGAATGCAATTTCAAAAGAGATTTACTTTTTGCTCTTCCGGAGATTTATAACCATACTCTTGTTTTTTTATTGTGCTATTCAGTTATTCACAACGTTTGAAAGGATTAAGCAATTCTTTAGAATAATTATATTTCTAGCAATTTTAGCAGCGGTCTATGGAGTGTTCCAGAAATGGTTTGGGATTCCTGCATTTGAAATTGCTTATTTTGAAAGAGGCGAAAACGGACCCTCTGGTTTAGGTATGTTGGATAATGGTGAATACAGGATTCCGTCATTTGTATCGGATTGCACTGCTTTTGGATTATTAATGTCAGGGGTGCTTATTATTTTGCTCTCTATTGAGTTAAATTATAAGAGGCCTTACTATGTAAAGGGTATGTTTATTTTTTTTATTGTGCTCATGGCTCTGGCCATGTCATATTCGGGTACAAGAACTGCTACTTTTATGCTTTTCGTTGAAGTTTGTTTATATATATTAATTACATCTACGAAGCGCAAAACAATATTATTTTCCTTTTTTTTTGCAATTGTACTCGGAGCTATTTTTTTCGCTCCTAGTTATGGTAACAGCACATTAATTAGATTAAAATCTACTTTTGAAACTGAAGATGAATCACTTAAAGTAAGAGATGTAAACCGTAAATTTATACAGCCTTATATACATTCGCATCCTTTGGGTGGTGGGGTTGGATCTACTGGCGTAGTAAATATTAAATATAATACAGGACATCCTTTGGCAGGATTTCCTACCGATAGTGGGTTATTAGCAATGGCACTTGAGTTTGGGTGGATTGGCCTTATTTTACAATGTTTAACTTATTTTGTTACTTTACAGCAAGGTATTCGGGGTTATTTCCGAAGTAATAATCAGAAGTTTAAATTGATATTTATGGCTTCAACGCTTTGTGTTTTTGGCTATGTAGTTGCTCAATATGCACAAATTGCGATAGGACAGATTCCTGGTGGATTTTTGTTTTATGGATTAACTGCGATTATTATTAAACTCCGATATATAGATAAGAAGGAAAGTCAAAGTAAGATTATTAGTTAAAATAAAATGTATAATTATATGAGAATTTGTTTGTTATGCTTACTTTTTATTTCAAGTGCTGTAAATAGCAAATCTCAAGATTTAGCTTCAGATTCTCTTAAGTTTAATCCTATGATTGATAGCATTGCTGAAAAACTTGTTTCGATGGCAATGATAAATCCAAGGATTAGTACAATTGAAAATACTACTGACGCTGCGGATTATGATGTTAGAAGATCTCGTACTGCTTGGTTAAATAATATTGCGGTTGCTGGAAATCTTAACGAAATTTCACTAAGGCAGGGTGGCACGGTTGATCCTTTAATTCAAAGCACACAGTATCCAAGATATAATATAGGAGTTGTAATGCCCTTAGGTTTATTTATTAATAATGGAAAGACTACAAAATCTAATTACTACAAGTATGAGGCCCTGAATGATCAGATACGAATTGAGAAGCAAAATATCCGAAAAGAAGTTTTAAACCTCTATAATGATTATTTATTAAACAAACAGTTGTTGGCTATTCGACAAACTATTTTACAGGATAGCAAGATTTTATTATCCCGCCATGAAGAAAAATTTGTAAATGGTGAGATTACATTAGAATTATATACAATTACAAGCAAACAATACAACACCGATAAAACTGCAGTTCTAAGTATGATTCATGAGTTGAAACAAACGGTAACGGATCTTGAGGCACTAATAGGTA
Source organism: Chitinophagaceae bacterium (assembly GCA_016706055.1). Lineage (GTDB taxonomy): Bacteria > Bacteroidota > Bacteroidia > Chitinophagales > Chitinophagaceae > JJ008. Next base: position 382,352 of record JADJKL010000006.1, read on the forward strand.
TGAACATCGAAATAGCATTAGATCAGATACACAGAGAATCTGGAACTAGAAATTAAGGGTCAAATTGTGATAAAGGGAAAGGATATTGTAATCGTTGGTCTTCAACCTTGGGATATTTCCATAGGTAGTAATTGTAAGAATATTGCTATTGAGTTTTCAAAATTCAACAGGGTATTATATGTAAATGCCCCAATTGACAGAAAAACAAAACTCTTTCAATCTCGGGATCCCAATATTAAAAAGCGATTAGATATTGCTAAAAGTGGTAAAAATTTAATTCAAGTATCAGATAACATTTGGAATTTATATCCAATTCAAATTATTGAATCGATTAATTGGATACCTTCTACAACTATATTTAAGAGTCTTAATAAAATAAATAATAGGCGATTCGGCAACGAAATATTAAAAGCAATACAAAAACTTTCTTTTATCGACTATATTCTTTTTAATGATAGCGATATGTTGCGAAGTTTTTATTTACCTGAAATATTAGCCCCATCGCTAAGCATTTATTATAGCAGGGATAATTTAATGTCCCAGCCTTATTTTTATAAACACGGCCATGTTTTAGAGCCTCAATTGATGAGTAAATCTGATATCGTTTTTGCCAATTCCGAATACTTAGCAAAGTATGCTCTTCGGTTTAATACGAACTCTTTTAATATAGGCCAAGGTTGTGACCTCTCTGTCTTTCATCCATATCAGAAGAATATTGAATTGCCAGATATTGATAATATTAAAGGCCCAATAATCGGATATATTGGTGCCATCTCGTCTCTGCGATTAGATATTCCCCTTTTGGAAAAAATTTGCGAAGAAAGACCGGATTGGAATTTTGTCTTTATAGGTGGACAGGATCAGCCTTTTTTGAATTCTTCATTACATGATAAAAAAAATGTGTTTTTTTTGGGAATGAAAGATGTGAATTTGTTGCCAAACTACTTGGCAAAATTTGATCTCGCATAAATCCTCAGTCATTAAATCCAATGACTGAAGGAAATTATCCAAGGAAAATTGATGAGTATCTAGCCATGGGCAAACCTGTTGTTGCTACATCGACACTAACGATGGAAATATTTAAAAATCATGTTTATCTTGGGAAAACACCAGGTGAGTTTATTCTATTGATTGAAAAGGGGTTAATTGAAAATTCTGAGAAAAAGAAAAGCGGAACGAATTTCTTTTGCAAATACACATACTTGGGAGAATTGTATTATTCGTATTTACCAGATTATTTCGGATTTATTCCCAAATGTTTTAATATAGATTAGCAACTTCTTTTTCTAAAATTAATTATGTCTTTTTAGAAGCGAAAGAATTCCAGTATCTATTTTTTTTGCCGTATCACTAAGTGGTTTTCAAAAAAATATGTCTCGTATTCATTACGATATACTCCGTTAGCCTGAGTTTTAGCAAGCTTTTCTTTTGATAATGAAGTATAGGTTAGAAACCCGACTGATAAAACCCCATTATGGAATAGAGGATAAAAGATGGAACAAGTACTAAATTGCGTATCCTTGATATTTTTAATGTGCTTAAATTTTGTACAAATACAACTAAAATAAAAGGAATTAAAGGAACCCAAAACCTAGGGTCATAAAATGGCCAGGTAAAAATCAAAACAGAATAAAATATAATATATAAGGTGATTGCAAGAGGAATTTTGTTTATTTTTTTAACTAATAGATATATAAATATTCCAAAAAATAAGACTCCTGATATGAGGAAAAACGGCATTACTAAATCAGTATGTAGTTGAGTGTTAATTTTTGCAACTGAAGTGTTATAAGATATTTCCGCCCATTCTATAAAATGCCCCTTTATAGTATTTGTTAGTGTTTTACCTTCTGACATTTGTTTTGAGAATACACCTGTATAATGATTAAGTCCAAGCTCTTTTGAAAATAAAAGACCTAAAATGAATAGTAGTGCAACAGATATGGTTATAATTTTATTCTTGCGTAAAAGATTAAATAATTCAATTCTATAATTCCAGATTAAAGTAATAAAAATTGCCGCAAAAAGTGTGATACCTATCGTCCGGGTAATAAAGGAAAAAGTAGCAAAAACCAGGGATAGCAGAATGTATAATGTTTTTTATTTTTTAGGAATATATTGAAAAAGTACAGGCTCGAAACTGAGAATAATAAATATAATAATTCAGATAAAAGGGATGTACAGTAAATTTTAGCACTGTCCAGTTTAGTAAAAGCAAGAGCAAAAAAAGATTAAAGTTTAGGGATTTGCCGAATAATCTCTTTATTAGGTAGATAGATATGAAAAGGCAAATGCAATTAATCAAAACAATTGTAAAAGAATTCAGAATGTTTGCTTTAGAAAGTGCCAATAATAGTCCAGTATATCCATATGGTAAATAATCATTGGCTCCAAACGAATCGGGAGGACAGCCAATCTCTATACAATCTTTGATAGCAAAATATCTTATAGTATCAACATGTAAACGTAATGGCGTTAGACAGTTTATTAAATAGATTAGTATAAAAATTAGTGAAATGTATTTTATGCCAAACCTAAATTTAGGGTTTGTAAATATTGAATTGTATTTATTCATAAAACTATTTTAGCCTATTTTTTGTCTTAACTATTGCTATCGAAATCCCAAATAATTTTCTTTTAAGAAATTTAAAATTTTAAAATTGGATTGTTTTGATTAGTAGGTTTAGTAGTAGTTACCTGGAAAATAGATTGTATTTTATGATACAATATATAGCCCGAAATCCATCTTTCCAGCCTATTTTTTTTCCTTCTTTATATGTTCTTCCATAGTATGAAATTCCAACTTCATAAATTCTAATTTCTGGTATGCGGGAAATTTTTGCAGTGATTTCTGGTTCAAACCCGAATCTTTTTTCTTTCAGTTTTATGTTTTGAATAATATAAGTTCTAAACATTTTGTAACAGGTTTCCATATCTGTTAAATTGAGATTTGTAAAAATATTATTAAGCTTTGTTAAGAATTTATTTCCTATTGAATGCCAATAAAAAAGAATTCTATGGGCATTTCCTCCTAAGAACCTGGATCCATATACAACATCTGCTGCTCCTTTAATAATTGGTTTTATAAGTAAGTTGAATTCCTGAGGGTCATATTCAAGATCAGCATCTTGAATAATGAGGTATTCTCCAGTTGCTTTTTGAATGCCTGTATGAATTGCGGCTCCTTTCCCTTTATTAATTTCATGTTTAAAGTATTGAATATTTTGTTCTGGATGTACTCTTATATATTCATTAATTACACCCTCTGTATCATCTGTAGAGCTGTCATTTACTATTATTAACTCTTTGTATATATTATTAATTAATTCTACTTCTGCTATTCTATTAAGTATGTGGTGAATTGTATTGGCCTCATTGTATGCAGGGACAATAATTGATAATTTAGTAAATAGTTCCATAATTTTTTATTTCTTTTTTAGAATATCAGTTATATAAATTAACGCTGTATGTTCCGTTGGTAAGAATGTTTTTTTTGCTTTTTTGATGTTAAAAGGGCAATGAATTGTCTGAAAATTAATAGAGGTAAGAAAAGGAGGCTCTTTAAATATTTGATATTCCTGCTTTTTATAAGAATAATGGTAACAAACGAAAGCACAAATGACAATAAAATACATAGCCATATGTAAAAAATATTGACATCGATAAAGAAGTTAATTAATGTAAACAAGAATCCTAAACTAAGAACCAGGAAAAGTGGAGGTCGTAATGTCAAAAACCCGAAAAAATCAGGTTAATTTTTTTTTTGCGGAAGCCTTTTAATAGTATAGAAAGATTTTCTTTAAAGTAGTCAAAATATGATCTAATCCATCGGGTTCTCTGCTTTTCTAAAGACGCACCACTTGATATTTTTTCATCATATAGAATTGCGGTAGGTGCAAAAGCAATATGCCTTACACTTTGCACCAGATAGGATTGCAGTTTTTTATCAAATCCACCAAGAAATTTGGTATACTCTACTTTTTTATATAAATCATAGTCAATAGCAATTCCAGCCCCCCAAATACATGATGATATGCCTATATACATTCTCACTTCTCTTTCCATGAAGAAATTAAACATATCTCCAATTGCATCCATTCTTGCAAAGTGGGTTTCTATATTTTTTGGTTTAAAATTGGATTGAACAACTTTAAACCCTTTCTTAAAGTAATTATTTATTGTTTGGATAAAATCAGGATGAATAAGATTGTCAGCATCAAATATGATTATAGCATCTGTTTCATTGTCCATTTTTGAAACAGCAAAGTCAATTGATTTAATTTTTGAGTGTAAGGGTGATTCGGGGATTATAACATTTATTCGATTGTCTAATAAATTTGGTATTTGATCTTGGCAATCATCTGCTACAATGTACACCATAAAATTTTGATAATTCTGTCTTTTTATTGAATCAATCAACGGTAGAATAAATTTTGTTTCTCTATAGGCTGTGATAACTATGGAAAATTTAAAATCTTTATCTAAGTGAATTTTTGATTTTTCGAATGAAGTTTTTAATTTAAATAGCCTCGAAAGTGAAAAAACTAGAATAAATAGTAATGGTAAAATAATATAAAAAGTAACCAGGAGTTGAGCCAGAATAAATAAATAGTATATGACTGATTGAAAAATTGACATGATAAGTACTAAATTAATTTTGTAAACATCTAACCCTTATAAAATATTAGCTTCTTTCCGCTTTTTCCCATAATACAGTTTGATTCCCCTTTAAAAATCTATAAAACCCTTGGTACAATGATATATTAATAAAAACAAAATAGTAGGGGCCATAGAATAACTTATAATTGGATTTTAATTTGGATAAAACCCAGCCAATAATTGCTAATGAGTAAAAACTGATTTGGCATGCTAATAATATTTTATAAAAATAATCTTCTGCTTTTAATGCTAAGATTAAATTAGTGATAAATACAAAAGGTAATAGTAACGGACAAATAGTCCATCGTAGTACTCTATGTGAAATATATTGGAATGAAAGTTTTGGGTATTTGAAAATATTTAATAGGCTTCTCATAACAATAATTGATTGAAATCCCCCTGCACTTATTCTTATTTTTCTTTTTTTCTCTTCTTTTAGGGAGAGTGAAGGATCTTCAATTGCATAGGCTTCCGGTTCATATAATACTCTAAAACCTCTTTGACAAATTTTTAATGATATGATGAAATCATCTAACAAAATATTGTCTCCCGGGTATTCATATAGCTCTTTTCTAATGGAGAATAATTCTCCGGCAGCTCCAACAACCGTATAGAAGTCAGAATCTAATTTTTTAAGAAGTGATTCGTATTTCCAATACAAGCTTTCTCCAGATCCAACAGTTGAATTTGATGAAGGGGTGCTTAATTTTTTTTCTCCTGCAACTCCACCAACGATTGGAGAATCGTAGTGTCTTACAATCTTTTTAATACTTGAATTATTTAGTAGGGTATTAGCATCAGAAAAAATTATTATTGGGTTTTTAGCGAATTTCATTGCACGGTGTATAGCTGCAATTTTCCCTTCCCTCTTTGCTTGATGAAGAACTAGCAAATCATTATAACTTGATGCTATTTCAAATGTGCTGTCTGTTGAGCCATCACAAATGATAATTATTTGAAGAAGTTCTTTTGGATAATCTAATGAAAGTGAGTTTTCTATTTTCTCACTAATAATTTTCTCCTCATTTAATGCTGCAATTATTAATGAAACTGGATAATATTTGAAATCTCTATTTTTCGGATGAAAAGTTTTCTGAAATATATTTCTTACTTTAATTAGTAACCATAATAATATTCCATAACCAATATATGAGTAGAATATAGTTAGTAGAGATATTAGGAGTATGAGTTTTGTCAATAGCATTGTCTAAAAGTATTCATCAATTTAAAAGTTAATCTTAATCAACAATTTCTTGGGTAACATTGGATTTGTTAACGGGAAATACAAACAAATATTTGTTTGAAAACAGGCTTATTCATTTAATCCATTGATTTTTAATGTTTGTAATTTCTGCAATCTATGTTTGTGGAACTGCGTTTTCAATAGAGTATTTTACTTTCAAAATACCGGATTAACTGGAATGATTTTGCAAATACTATATCTTATTTAGTTATGCAACATATTCACAAAATGTCAACATCTGAATAAGTATTTTTTATGAGAGACCATTGACTTATAAATGGAGGCCATTTACCTTTATCTTGTGGGAGTTAAAAATATCCAAATTTAGCTCCACCAATTATCTGATTTTGTAGTAATAAATAATCCAATACCCTAATGAAATTTAAAATTTTACAGTTTATCTTTTGTTTTTCTATTTTAGTTTCTCCTCATTTATCTTTTGGTCAATTGCCAGCTGAGTCTAATAATTTTATCACTTATGATACTATTTACAACGGACCGGGGCAGACATGGCGTATAAGGATATCCCGCCCTGCCAATATGTTTACAGCGGGTCATCCTGATACAGCGTCACGTCCTGCAATTATCACAATGCCAGGTATAGGAGAAGTGGGAACTAATTATGCAAATTTGCAAAAGTATGGACCACATTACTGGTTAAACAATGGATGGGACGGAAGTGTTATAACTGGGAGTGGTAAACATTATCCGATTTTAATTACTGTTATAGCAGAAGCAGTAAATCCAAGAGCTAGTAGTACAATTCCTTTAATACAGCATTTATTAAATACTTATCATATAAAGAGAAATAGTGTTCACTTGGCTGGCTTATCTATGGGAGCTTTTACCTGGGCAGCATTGATGAATGCACAAACTTCGGCTGGGGATGAAACCGGAATGAAGATGATAAAATCATTAGTATTATTGCAAGGAGCAGGACAAGGTGCGACTTCTGGCCTTATGGGATCTGCTATACCATATGACCCAACTGGGTTTAGTGCATTTGGGCATTGGGCGGCAAAGTACAATGGAAAGTTTTTTGGATTAGAAGGAACTAACGATGGAAGGAAAGTTTGGGAACCTCGAGACAATATGAATGATTCGATTCCTAATTCAGCATATTTTTCTTGAGGAAACTTATGTGGAGGCTCACATTGTTGCTGGAATACAATGTATGATCCAAATAATAAGAATTGGAGAAGCATCCCTACTGTTACAAATACTAATATTAGTTATGGGGCTCATCCAAATTCTATGGGGTCTTATACAGACGGATACTCAATCTTTCAGTGGATGATTAGACAAGGTGATACTTCCATAGTAAATGGAGGAACTCCAGCGAATCAATCACCGACAGCGAATGCTGGTTCAGATAAGACAATAACATTGCCAACGAATACGGTGACGGTCACGGGAAGTGGTATTGATCCTGATGGAACAATAACAGGCTACCAGTGGACCAAGCTAACGGGTCCTTCAACCTATACGATAGCTACTCCGATGCAGGCACAGACAGCAATCAATAATTTGGTACAGGGAGTATATACATTTGAATTAAGAGTAACGGATAATCAGGGGGCTACTGGCAAGGATACAGTACAAGTAACAGTGAATGCGGCAGGGAATCAGGTACCAACGGCAAATGCAGGTACAAATCAAAGCATCACATTACCTACGAATATAGTTACACTCACAGGCACAGGAACCGATCCTGATGGAACGATATCAGGCTACCAGTGGACCAAGCTTACGGGTCCTGCAAGTTATACAATAGCTAGTCCGACGCAGGCACAGACAGCGATCAATAATTTGGTACAGGGAGTATATACATTTGAATTAAGAGTAACGGATAATCAGGGAGCTACTGGCAAGGATACAATAGAGGTAACAGTGAATACAGCAGCCAATACAAATAGTAATTCAAATGGAGTAAAAGTTGGAACAGGTGAATATCAGGTTGGTTTTATTGATTCTGCAAAACAACTTTGGGGGTTGGGAAATCTTTCTAATATTGGCATCAATGGGATAGGTACAGTAGGCGTACCTAAAAGAATGCTGGTTACGCCGTTTGACTTAAAATTTAATAGTGTTGTGGGGGCTCTACATGGGTTAGGTGCGATTGATACAGCAGGATATGTATGGGTGGTTGGAGATAATGACCAATTCCAGCATGGTCAAGGTAATAGCATTAATCCAATATTATTACCACAAAGAATTACCGTCGATAGTGCTGGAAACCCTTTTACTAATGTTAGAGATTTAGTCGGATGGTTTGTAAAAGATGGATCGAATGGATATAACGGTTTTTATGCAGTGAAGCAAGATGGTACTTTATGGACATGGGGAAGAACAGTGTTTGGAATGAGAGCTGTAGGAGTATATGGATACGACTCTCCTCGCCCTGTCCAGATAATAATGCCTGGAGGCAGATTGATAAAACAAATTATTGCAGGACAATTTGCCATTGCCTTATGTACAGATGGTACAGTTTGGACTTGGGGGCAAGGAGCCTCAGCTAATAATTTAGGAATGACAAGCCCAACAGATGATGTAAAATGGTACCCACGTCAACTAACTTCTTTGTCAAATATTAAGCAAATTGCTGGAGGCAGTAATTGGAATTATGCTTTATCAAATTCAAATGTATTATATGGTTGGGGATCTTATGGTGATAATTTAGGTAACTCAAATGGTTTGCCAATTCCAACGCCTAGTCTTCTTAATAATATTACAAACAATTTACCTCATCCGATAAATACAATTGTTACAAACTCGGCAGTTACTCATGTAATTCTCACAGATGGTAGTTTGTGGGGTTGGGGTGATAATGGACGGGGTACGTTGGTAACGGGCAAGAGTTGTTTTACCATTGATGGAGGCAACCCTTTTAACAGAGGTAATTTGCAAGTTGTATTACCTGAACATATCGCACCTGGAATAATATTTGATACAGTTTTTGGGGCTACTACTTACACCTATCATACTTATGCAGAGATACCAGTAATAATTTATATTGCTGGGGAAGGGGAAAGAAGTGCGGTCTTGGCAAATCCAATTAAGACCAACAAGTTCAGCAATTACTGCAACTTATGGTAATTCGTGGGATATTGCTTATCCAACCCCAGTTAATCCTTTTACAATTACAACATCATACTTTCAAACATCTGATTATTGTGTTAAAGTTGCTTCGGGTGGAAGTCCATGTGATCAATATGCGATTCCTTCAAATACCCGACCGAATGCTAATGCTGGAAACGATACTTCGATAACAAGTAACACATTTCGGTTAAATGCAACTGCAAGTACTGATAATGTTTTTATTTCAAGATATGAATGGTCACAAGTAAGTGGACCTTCTTTAGCATCAATCGATTTGCCTGCTTCCAAAACACCTCTCGTTTCAGGTTTAATAACTGGAACATACGTTTTTAAAGTCTTGACAGAAGATAATGGTTGGTTTTTAGATAGTTCAAACATTACAATTTATGTAAATAGTAGCCCGCCTCCGAACCAATCACCGACAGCGAATGCTGGTTCAGATAAGACAATAACATTACCAACGAATACGGTGATGTTAACGGGCAGTGGTATAGATCCAGACGGAACAATAACAGGCTACCAGTGGACAAAACTTACCGGTCCTGCGACCTATACGATAGCAACACCGACACAGGCACAGACAGCGATCAATAATTTGGTACAGGAGTATATACATTTGAATTTAAGGTAACGGATAATCAGGGAGCTACTGGCAAGGATACGGTTCAGATAACAGTGAATGCAGCGAATCAATCACCGACAGCCAATGCTGGTTCAGATAAGACAATAACATTACCAACGAATACGGTGACGGTAACAGGAAGCGGCATAGATCCTGATGGAACGATATCAGGCTACCAGTGGACCAAGCTTACGGGTCCTGCGACCTATACGATTGCAACACCTACACAGGCACAGACAGCGATCAATAATTTGGTACAAGGAGTATATACATTTGAATTAAGAGTAACGGATAATCAGGGAGCTACTGGCAAGGATACAGTGCAGGTAACAGTGAATGCAGCAGCTAATCAATCACCCTCAGCGAATGCTGGTTCAGATAAGACAATAACATTGCCAACGAATACGGTGACGGTAACGGGCAGTGGTATAGATCCTGATGGAATAATAACAGGCTACCAGTGGACAAAACTTACCGGTCCTGCGACCTATACGATAGCAACACCGACACAGGCACAGACAGCGATCAATAATTTGGTACAAGGAGTATATACATTTGAATTAAGAGTAACAGATAATCAGGGAGCTACTGGCAATGATACGGTTCAGATAACAGTGAATGCAGCGAATCAATCACCGACAGCGAATGCTGGTTCAGATAAGACAATAACATTACCAACGAATACGGTGACGATAACGGGAAGCGGCATAGATCCAGATGGAACGATATCAGGCTACCAGTGGACCAAGCTTACCGGTCCGACAACATTTACGATAGCAACACCGACGCAAGCACAGACAGCGATCAATAATTTGGTACAAGGAGTATATACATTTGAATTAAGAGTAACAGATAATCAGGGAGCAACCGGTAGAGACACGGTTCAGGTAACAGTGAATGGAGCGAATCAATCACCTACAGCGAATGCTGGATCAGATAAGACAATAACATTGCCAACGAATACAGTGACATTAACGGGCAGTGGCATAGATCCAGATGGAACGATCAGTGGCTACCAGTGGACCAAGCTTACCGGTCCGACAACATTTACGATAGCAACACCGACGCAAGCACAGACAGCAATCAATAATTTGGTACAGGGAGTTTATACATTTGAATTAAGAGTAACAGATAATCAGGGAGCTACTGGCAAGGATACAGTGCAGGTAACAGTGAATGCAGCAGCGAATCAATCACCGACAGCGAATGCTGGTTCAGATAAGACAATAACATTACCAACGAATACAGTGACGATAACGGGAAGCGGCATAGATCCAGACGGAACGATATCAGGCTACCAGTGGACCAAGCTTACGGGTCCTGCGACCTATACGATAACAACACCGACACAGGCACAGACAGCGATCAATAATTTGGTACAAGGAGTATATACATTTGAATTAAGAGTAACGGATAATCAGGGAGCTACTGGCAAGGATACGGTGCAGGTAACAGTGAACGCAGCGAATCAATCACCGACAGCGAATGCTGGTTCAGATAAGACAATAACATTACCAACGAATACAGTGACGATAACGGGAAGCGGCATAGATCCAGACGGAACAATATCAGGCTACCAGTGGACCAAGCTTACGGGTCCTGCGACCTATACGATAGCAACACCGACACAGGCACAGACAGCGATCAATAATTTGGTACAGGGAGTATATACATTTGAATTAAGAGTAACGGATAATCAGGGAGCTACTGGCAATGATACGGTTCAGATAACAGTGAATGCAGCGAATCAATCACCCTCAGCGAATGCTGGTTCAGATAAGACAATAACATTGCCAACGAATACAGTGACGATAACGGGAAGCGGCATAGATCCTGATGGAACGATATCAGGCTACCAGTGGACAAGCTTACGGGTCCTGCGACCTATACGATTGCAACACCGACACAGGCACAGACAGCGATCAATAATTTGGTACAAGGAGTATATACATTTGAATTAAGAGTAACGGATAATCAGGGAGCTACTGGCAAGGATACGGTGCAGGTAACAGTGAATGCAGCGAATCAATCACCGACAGCCAATGCTGGTTCAGATAAGACAATAACATTGCCAACGAATACGGTGACGGTAACGGGAAGTGGTATAGATCCTGATGGAACGATATCAGGCTACCAGTGGACCAAGCTAACGGGTCCTTCAACGTATACGATAGCTAGTCCTACGCAGGCGCAGACTTTAATAAATGATTTAATAGCCGGGGAATATAGTTTTGAGCTTAGGGTTACTGATATTCAAGGAGCAGTTGATAGAGATACGATGGTGATTACAGTTAATGAAGCTTTGGAGAATGATAGAACTTTCTTAATTTTTCCAAATCCAGCTGTTGAGTCAATAAATATACAATTTGATAAGGGTACAGATCAAAACAGAAGTGTTATTAGTATATACACTATTTCAGGAATACTTGTTTATCGTGAAGAATATGTAATTTCTCCTATAGAAAGAGCAAGACCTAAGCAAATAAATATAAGTAAGCTACCAGCTGGGACCTATTTTATCAAAGTTGATGCTGGTAAGAGCAACTCAAAAGGATTGAAATTTATTAAACAATGATGTGGTAGTCAAAACTCTTTATTAAAATACGTAAGCTTAAAGAAAATTTCAATTAGAGTAAAAATAAATGATGCCGACTCATAAATAGATGAGTCGGTTTCTTTTTGTCTTTTGTAGTTTAACTAATTATGATTATTATTTAAATATGTGAATTAAGAAAAGTCTGCCTTTTTGAGACAGTCTCTTGATATAAGGATGAATTGTAAATGGCAATTAGAATATTGAGCTTTTGGCATTTATTAACCTGAAGAAATTGTGAAAAGCTAGGGATTGCTAAGTAGCAGTTGAAAACTTAATTTATTATTAACGTGTAATAAAAAATCCCTGCATTTGCAGGGATTTTTAGTCTTAATTCTGTTTGTTTGATTATTGCTTGATAATTTTAATTGTTTCTATTCTTTGATTATTCTGTAAAACAGATAACATATAAATGCCAGGAGAATAATCTCTTAATGACCATTCATGGTTGCCAACCTGTAAAACTTGATCTTTTATTATCCTTCCATTCATATCTGCCAGTTGTAATCTGATATTATCTGATTGAATTGAGACCTGCAATTTGTCTTTTACCGGATTTGGATATACAGAAACTTGAACAACAGATCCTTTATTAAATTTCACATTTCTAATTACAGATAAGGCTGATTTATTATCAAAATCAATTTGCTTAATTCTGTAGAAATTTGTTTTTGAACATTAGGATTAAGGTGGATAAAACTATATTCTGATACATCATTTGTAGTTCCATTTGCAGCAACAGTGCCGATAGGACTAAAATCAACACCATTAGTAGAATACTCAATTGCAAATGAAGAAACGTTGTTTCCTGTAACGTACTCCAATTCAATTTGACTTGGTTGTTATTCTTTGATATTGCATTGAACTCACCCCAGATTGCTGGTAAAGGAACAAAGCAATCTTCTGAACCTGTATTGTATTAGCAGGAGGAGTCAAAACAAGAATATAGTTAGAAGGTAGGTTATAAGTAGGGGTTCCAGTTAATGCTCCAGTACTATTAAAAATAGTATAAGTAAAACCTGGTGGTATAGGAGTTGCGAGTGGTGCAATCTCTGATACAGTAAATGTAACTCCTGTTAAATTAATAGCTGCGTTAACAGTTAATTGGTCGTTACCTGTTCCAGACCCAGTGTTATCTAATATTTCGGCTAAATATGTTGTACCAGTTCCCTGCATTAATGTAGGATTTATTGTCAAAATACCTGGCGAACTTCCAGGTCTGATTGTACCAGTATTTGAAGTTACAGTACTCATTGAAAAAGTTCCTACTCCGGAAATTACACCGCTGTTTGTAAATGGTACAAATATGGTTGAACTAACACCAGATGTAATGATTCTTAAGTTACCCATAGAATTGTTGACAAAACTATTTGTCCCTGCTGTGTTATTTATATTTGAACTTCCTGCAGGTGTGTTTATAGAGAGAATTCCGTTATTAATTATATTTGAATTGTCAAGATTTATATTTCCGCTATTTAGATTTAGCGTACCATTATTTGTAAAGGTTGCCCCAACAAGAATTGCGCATTAGCGAGATCTGCAGTTCCGTCATTCGTAACAGCAACAGATACCTTTGCAGAAATATCAAATACAAAATTACCAGAACTATTTATTTGAATAGTACCGGTACCAGAAACAGTAGTGCCCGCAACTGCTATTCTTAATCTGCCATTAACGACAATATCATCACCCGTGCCATTATTGATTGTATAAGTTGTTGCTGAACCATTAAAAATGGTTAATGCAGCCCCTGTTTCAATAACTATCTGATCAATGGTGATTCCTGGTCCGGTTAAGGTTATACTATCACCAGTTTGTATAGTAATGACGTTTGCAGTACTACTCGTTGGAGTCGCAACTGCAGGAATCCAACTTGCACCATCATACCTTTCCCAGCTTGCAATTGTTGTCCACTGTCCTTGTGGAGCAACATTGCTTCTATAGTCATCTATCACTTGAGCCATTGTAGAATTTGGCAAAACAAACGTTGATGTAAATAGCACAAAAAGTAGAATTTTCATTTTCATAAACAGGTTTTTTATTGTAAATAATTGATTATTAAGGTTTAATATTTCATTTCTTAAAATTAAAATCTTTTTTTGCGAAGTGTAAATATAGGATTTACTAATATTAAGTTATGGCATTTAATATTAATAAAAAAGATTTTTAATTATTTAGTAATAAATTTATTCAAGTATATGATTGTTAACTAGTTTCTTAGAGAAGATTCCCCAAAGAATTCAATATATGAATCGTAGAAAAGCGGTAAAAAAAATTTTACTTTTAGGTGGAGGAGCAGCAATTGGTTATTCAGGAATTAAGGGGTACAACCTTTTTAAAAATCCGGATATCGGTTTACTTAATCAAAGTGTAAGCGCTAAATGAATTAGCCGAAACCATAATTTCGCCACAGCTAATGAGCCTGGTGCAAAAGTGCAAATGCCGGGTCGTTTATCGTTAAAATGATTAGTGATTGTTCTTCGAGAAAAAATCAAAATAATTTTATCGACGGAATAAAAGACGTTATACAATATTCAATGTTTAATTATTATAAACCGTTGAAGAATGCTCATGACTGAGAAAACAATATTCTCCAACATTTTGAAGAAAGGGAAAATTTTCGACTGAATTATTCAATAAGGCAAACCGTTTTATTTTTGGGGACAGTTTTTTTTATACTTTAAAAAAATATACAGTATTAGGGTTTTGTAATTCTAAAATTGGAGCTACTCAGGCTTTAAGTTATGATTATTTACCGGGAAAATATATTGCATCTAAAGCACTATTGCCAAATCAAAAAGGGTGGGCTACTTTCTAAGTTTCAAAAGAAAATAAATGGGGAATAACAAGAATACGTTTGATGCTATTGTGATAGGTTCAGGTATCAGCGGAGGTTGGGCTGCAAAGGAACTTTAGAGAAAGGGTTAAAGACGCTGATGCTAGAAAGAGGTAGAAATGTTCAACATATTGTTGATTATCCAACTGCCAATAATAATCCCTGGGATTTTGAATATGGATTAGAAAATTCAGAAAAAGACGAAAATGAAAGTCCAATTCAAAGTTTAGCTTATAACGAGAGTAATAAACACTTTTTTGTTAATGACAAAGAGCATCCCTATTTACAAGAATCGGCATTTCATTGGATTAGAGGATATCAGGTGGGTGGAAGATCATTAACATGGGGTAGGCAATGTTATCGTTTAAGTGATTTGGATTTTGAAGCAAATCTTAAAGACGGGATTGCTGTTGATTGGCCTATTCGTTATAAAGATATTTCTCCTTGGTATGATTATGTTGAAAAGTTCGTCGGTATCAGCGGTCAACCAGAAGGGCTATCACATTTGCCAGATAGTGTTTTTTTGCCGCCAATGGAAATGAATGATTTGGAGGTACATTTTAAACGTCAAATGAAAATAAAATTTCCTGAACGATGTGTAACAATTGGTCGAACAGCTAATCTCTCCACTGCTTTATATAAAAGAAATGCATGTCAATATAGAAACCTTTGTTCCAGAGGCTGCCCTTTTGGCGCCTATTTTAGTAGTAACTCGTCCACAATACCAGCTGCCATGGAAACTGGAAATCTGGAATTGAAACCGTTTTCAATTGTTGTGGAGATTATGTATGACGAAAAAACGAAAAAAGCTTCTGGAGTAAGAGTCTTGGATACGGAGTCAAATAAGACAATTGAATACTATTCAAAAATTATTTTTTTAAATGCATCTACAATTGGATCGGCTTATATTCTTTTAAATTCAAAGTCAAATACTTTTCCGAATGGACTAGGTAATTCAAGCGGGCAATAGGCCATAATTTAATGGATCATCATTTTAGAGTAGGAGCTTCGCAGATTTTGATGGATTTAAGGATAGGTATTATTCTGAAGACGTCCCAATGGAATTTATACATACCCAGATTTAGAAATTCTAAATGAAGCAACGAAACGAGCTGATTATATTCGGGGTTTTGGATTTCAAGGTGGTGGATTTAGGCTTGTTGGAATGATATTGCAGCTAGAACTTGGATTTGGAAAAGAGTTCAAAGAAAAACTAATTACCCCGGAGATTGGGCAATAATGGTTAGCAATTGGGCGAAACGCTACCCTATTTTCAAAATAGAATAAAAATTGAAGGCGATGAAAAGATAAGGGGGCTACCGCTTTTAAGCGTACAATTTAATTTTTGAGATAACGAAAGAATTATGAGGAATGATATGAAGGAATC
The DNA here is from genome assembly GCA_016706055.1 of Chitinophagaceae bacterium. Classification (GTDB taxonomy): domain Bacteria; phylum Bacteroidota; class Bacteroidia; order Chitinophagales; family Chitinophagaceae; genus JJ008. The sequence continues at coordinate 398,791 of JADJKL010000006.1, forward strand.
AGCTTCTGAAATGTTAGAAAGAACAGGGTTTAGAAATGTAAAGCAATCGATTATCATTCTGTTGGGGAGATTGTGTTCATGAAAGTGGAATTGCCCGAATGGGGATTAATCCAAAGACATCAGTTTTAAATAAATGGAATCAAATGCATGATGTGAGTAATGTATTTATTACGGATGGCAGTTGTATGACCTCTTCTGCATGTCAAAACCCATCCTTAACATATATGGCATTGACAGCCAGGGCTTGTGATTTTGCTTTTAGTGAACTAAAAAAAGGAAACATTTGATTTTTAATGAATATTAAAATGGCGATTGAGATTAAAAGTGTGAAAGATAATTAAATAATATAGTCGCTTCCAACCAGGAAATAAAGTTAATTATTATAGAGATATAATTGAATCAAATGGATGATCTTAAAAGTTGGTTAATAAATCATCAGGATGGGTTTTTACTATTATATTTTTTCTGTATTACTTGTCCCAGCATTAATAAAAACAAAGGTTCTATTTCAAATCGAAAACGCATATTTTCATAATGCTCCAATAATGAACCTAAAATAAAGATGTAACTAATTGTAAATACTATAAGTGTATTAAATAGTCTGATTTGCCGCTTTTGGATCCAGTCTCTAAATAAAATAAAAAAAATATATAAGTAAAGAATTATTCTTGGAATTGCCGATATCAAAGTAATTCTTCTTTCGATTTGGTTTTTGCTTAATATGTTGGGTAAAAGAAAAAATTGCGTCAGTAAATTCCTGATTTTGTACCTAGATTCCTGATTAAGGAATATGTTGTTGCAAGGTGCAAAAATATAGGAATCCGATTGAATTACATTTTTGCATGAAGTCGAGTGTTTAAATATATGGTTTTTTGATGCACCAAATTTCTTAGATATTTCTATATATGCAATGTGATTAAGATTTATAAAACTGTCATTCTTAAATTCTGATAAAAGATCTCTGTTATTTAAACCTCGGTATTTATATTCATCTTCTTTTTCTATAAACGATTGATATGTAGAAATATTTCTTGAAATGGCTTGTAGGCTCTATTCTGAAGAGTCTGTTGACTCGTTATCGTGGAAATACATTTCTTGACAAATTTCTCCCATCCAAGAGGAGGGTTGAAAATGTTCCTCGAAAATCATAATTTTTAAGTACCACCCCTAGTATAATAAGTAAGGGAGAGTGAGGTAATAAAGATAAGGGTTTGACCCTCCTTCCTTTTTTTGCTAAAGAGCATAACGATTATTGAAAACTCCTGGGTTAACCCTGGTCAGATGACACATGCTCTAACGACAGATTAGGAATATCGGCAAAAAGAAACCAACTGAGATTACTCCATCTGAGCTTCTGTACTTAACTTTAATAAACTTGAAATCCAAACCAGTAATAGAAATGAGATCAATGTTGTATAGCATAACTGGTTTCTAAGATAATTGAAGCTGAGAAATCTCTCAAGTTAGGAATATAGAAATTATCAAGGCGATATTTCTATTTATTTCTATTTTCTTTAATAAATTATAAAGAAGGATAGCATTAGAAAGAGAGATGATTTTGAGTAGAAAACTAAATACAAAAATGGCATGATTGCCAAATAATTTTAATATAATGCCTAATAGTAAATTAAAAGGAGGTTAAAAGGGCGATAAACAACTCCCGTCGAACAAATTATTACGTAATGTACTTACGTCAAGATATTGCCAACATTTGTAAACCGGACCATAATCAAAATCAACATTAAAACATATGCTAATACTCTCGAAAAGAGAAATATAAAA
>JADJKL010000007.1 GCA_016706055.1 Chitinophagaceae bacterium
TTCAGCGGAAAATAAAGACACAACTCAATTAATATCAAAACAAAACTTGACCCTACGAAAGAATGGAAATTTCACCGTGGACTTGGTCGAAGCGGATTTCGGTTGTTCAATTTCAGGAAAATATAAAAAAGTTGGTGACACAATCTTATTAGACGAAGCAACAATTGACAGAACAAATTCAAAAATCACTTCCAAATATCTAATACAAAAAAATGAACTTGTTCCATTGATTGATACGATTAACAAGATAACATTTAAAATCGCACAGACGAACTAAACGGCGTGCAACATTGGGTTTGCTTCTACGCTGGCTGAAGGAATAAACATGAGCATTTGTTCGCTATTCATCAGTAGTTCCGGGCTGAAAATTCATTGTTCGGCTTTTGTAGTTATCTTCGGCTTTGGGTTCGTTATTGTGCTGACGTTCGGGAGAAAAGTTCATTGAATGCCAGCGCAGCAGCAAGCCCCCGACGTCAGACTGTGAAAAAACTATCTTTCCCTTATTAAACAGTCTGTAAAATTTCACTAAACAAGTACTAAGACTTATTTAAGCAGCCTTTATAAAGACAATCTGTGTAGTTTCCAAAAAAAGCAATAGCCCATTTTGTCTGTAAATACTTTTGATAAACCCGTTTTTACAGCGCAGACTATTTTTTGTTTGATGTTATTATCATTGATGTCCACTGCATCCTGGTATTCACTGCGGTGAATGATGCGTTTGGGTAGTTTGGTACACTGCTGTTTTAACCCACAGGTTTTACCTACAATTAAAATCTCCTTCATTCTTTTATTTATAAATAAAATACCGCTGCACATCTCGTCGCTTACCTCCTTCGCCAACCAATAAAAGACGGGCGGCTTCGGATTGTGCTAGCATTTAAGTCACAAACAATTTTTTTTGTAAAAAGGTAGCCTTTCTTTAAAAAACCAATTACAGTTATCTTTATAAAGAACATAATACATCGGCATTAAAACAGATCGATGTATGAAAGAAAATTTAAATTGCAGTAATGTCAACACTTTCTATAACAACCATTCAAACCAATCTGCAGTGGGAAGACAAAGCCGCCAACCTGCAAATGCTGGAACAAAAGATCAACAGCATTAAACAGAAAACAGAGATTGTGGTACTCCCCGAAATGTTCAGCACTGGCTTTAGCATGAATCCGGAACTATTTGCAGGAAACGATGCGGACGGGGAGGAGAAACAATGCAATGGATGAAAAAATTGCAGCAGAAAAAAAAATTCTTACGGAGTTTTATCTGTCGGGACGATAACCACCTACCAGGAGACGGTACAGACAAGCGTTCCGTCCCGATATTATAACAGACTTATCTGGATGCTGCCAAACGGACAGTATGGTGTGTACGATAAAAGACATCGCTTTGGCTATGCCGGAGAAGACAATCATTATACTGCTGGCAATAAACGATTAATCGCTTCCGTAAAAGGATGGAAACTAAACTTACAAGTTTGTTACGATTTAAGGTTTCCTGTTTGGGCAAGGCAATCACCCACCCCAATTCCCTCCCAGGAGGGGATTAAAGACAGTGTAGCAGAATACGATGTATTAATATATGTAGCCAACTGGCCCGAAAAAAGAAGCCATGCATGGAAAACATTATTGCAAGCAAGAGCAATAGAAAATCAATGTTATGTAGTAGGTGTAAATCGTACTGGCAATGATGGCAATGCTATTTACCATAGTGGCGACAGTATGATAATAGATCCAATGGGAGAAGTGCTATATACAAAGAAGGATGAAGAAGATATATTCACCATCAGATTGGATAAGGAACATTTGCAATCCGTAAGAGAAAAACTTCCTTTCCTAAAAGATGCAGATGGATTTATGATAATAAACGACTTCGACAATTAGTTTTTTTGTTGCGCCTTATCTTTATTGATTAGCTCCAGTGCTTTGTCTAGTTTATAATCAGTTCCTTTTTTTACATCTTCAACTGTAGGCGGCGTAAACACTTCCGGTTGCACACCTCTTCCATTCTTTGGAATATTTTTATCTGTTACTAGTCGGAATAAAGGCAAGCGAAAACGAAGACCTGTTTCCGGAAGTTTTACATCTGGAATAAGCCAAGCAGAATTGCCATAAGCACCGCCACCTGTTTCTTCGCCAACAACAATTACATTTTCTTGTTTGATGATTGAGTTGACAAATAAAGTAGTGGCAGAAAAAGAATTTCCTCCGGTAAGAACATACACCTTACCATCAAAATGATGACTCTTCTTAGGTTTGAAATAATGCCGCTCAAAAAAACCAAAATGATAGTTACCGTCTTTTTTCTTTTTGGTAAGAAAAGCAATAAAGAGATTGTTCCAAAAATGATTCTGTATATATCGTTGATAAGGACCGCCTTTTTTTATCGCATATAACGAATCGCTTATTTTGAATTGCTGCGCTGCAATAAAACGACTGATGAAAGTTGAATTAGTAACACTGCCGCCACCATTACTTCGCACATCAATAATTAAATATTTGATATTATTTTTTTGCAATGCCTTAAACGAATTCTTAAAAAACTTTTTCAGTTCATATCCTTTACCAAAAGAAGCAAGATCCATCATGGCCGTTTGGCTTGCGGTATCAATCTTTAATAACCTTACGTTATCAGCCGCCTGTCTTCTTCTTTCCTTTTTTAGATGGTTGTGGTAGTACTGGCCTAAAAGGTCTTGTGCCAGTTCTTTGGGATGTATCACGGATAGCTTTATAAGCAGGAATCGTAATTGTTTTCGACTGACCTGTTGAATCAATATAATCGAAAGTATAGGTATCCGAAATTCCAAACAGATTGGTATAGATAGAACCAAAGAAACCTCTGTTGCTTAGTGTTTGATATTTATGTGTGCGGTTATAACCATCTGTAGATATATTGGCAAACATCGTATCAACAAGTTCATCCTTTGTTCTTCCATTAATCTTTGTAATAACAGTGCCTCTTGTTAATATGCTATCCCGGCGATTTAAATTACCTGTAACTACCATTGCCTCGTCCCATACTTTCATCGTTAGCGGAAACATCTTTCCCAAACGGGTGGTATCAAGATAGCTATTAAAAGCTTTGGAAGAACGTACTGTTGTGTGCCCGCAATTTATTTGTGCTGTTACGTAGTTTAATATTTTTTTAAACTGTGGCTCCGTCATGGAGTCTTTCAACTGTTCTCTTCCCCAATTAAAATAATGATCCATACTATCCTTGCTGGTGTACCAGTAAAGACCGGGATGATGACTTTCTAATACAGACTGGTAAATAGTATAATCTTTCTGTAACTCCTGCGGAGAAAATTTATGATACGGAGAAAAAGACGACTTGCTTACGCCACATGAGGTAAAAAGAAGAGCAATATGCAACAAGCAATATGCAACAAGTAGTTTATTTTTTAGAAACCCTTTGCCAATTATAGAATGTATGTTGCTTGTTGCTTGATGCCAGTTGCTCATTGCCTATTGTTTCATATGATTCCAGCCTTGAGCAGTTATTTTATGTTTGCCACCGCCTTTTGTAAGAATATGTGCACCTTCGTCAGCATCTGTCATATATCCTATCACACTGATTTGTTCGTTTAAAACCAACTTATCATGATCGGTTTGTGAAATGGTAAACAGCAATTCATAATCTTCGCCACCACTTAACGCACAGGCAGTAGGATCTATTTCAAATTTGTATGCGGCCTTTTTCATTTCTTCTGCTATCGGTATTTTTTCTTCGTACAACACACAGCCAAGGCTGCTGTCTTTGCATAGGTGGAGGATTTCAGAACTAAGTCCATCACTTACATCGAGCATAGCTGTTGGCATAATTTCTTTTTCTTCAAAAAAATCAATAATATCTTTTCTTGCTTCAGGTTTCAAGAGTTTGCCGATAACAAAAGATTCGCCTTCCAAGTCAGGTTGCACACCCGGGCTTTCCATAAATATCTTTTTCTCTCTTTCCAGAAAAAGTAAACCAACATATGCTGAACCAAGATTTCCACTTACACAAAGTAAATCTCCATTTTTAGCAGTGCTTCTTTTTACAAACATATCAGGGGCCACTTCACCAATGGCGGTAACTGAAATAATAAATCCTTTTTGAGAAGAAGCTGTATCACCACCTACAAGATCAACACCATATTTATTACAAGCTGCATACACTCCTTCATAAAATTCATCTATAGCTTCCAGACTGAAACGGTTACTAATACCAACGCTGACGGTAATTTGAGTAGGCGTAGCATTCATAGCATAGACATCACTAAGATTTACTACCACACTTTTGTAACCAAGATGTTTAAGTGGTGTATAAGCAAGATCAAAGTGTACACCTTCAATCAGTAGGTCAGTAGTTACAATAGTTTGTTTACCATAATGATCAATTACGGCTGCATCATCACCGACACCTAATATGGTTGACACATTTTGTATCTCAATATTTCTTGTCAGATGTTCTATCAAACCAAATTCACCAAGCTCGATTATTTCGGTTCTATTTTCCATTTACGATTTACAATTTAAGAGTTACGATTTTTGTTATGTTTTAATCTAAGCGTTTTTAACGAACTTACAATAATTGATAATAGTTCATTCCCTTCTTTCGAAAGAATTTTTATTTCTTCTGAAAGCGTTGGATTATTGGCCTCAACAAGTTCAAAGAAAAAGAGTGACTCATCCAGTTCTTCCTCCACAATTTTAAACTTATTGATAAAATCAGCAGAGGATTTGGCACGAAGCGAAGCACTGTAGTTAGCTGCAGAAGATGAAGCAGAACGATTTAGTTGATCCGCATAGTTCTTATTTACAACGTTGTATGGTAATTTTAATACAAACCTTGCAACAACTATTGCATATTGTTTAAACCGTTCTCTAAGTTGTGCTTTTGTCATAAATCGTAAATCCCAAATCAAAAATCGTAATTACTGTAGTTCTTTTTTATTGTTGATTACTGCCACCATTTCATCATGAATTTTTCCGTTTGTTGCCAGCACTTTGTGCTGATAAACAGAAAATTTATTGCCTTGAAGATCGGTAACTTTTCCTCCAGCTTCTTCTACAATTAAATAACCCGCTGCACTATCCCAGGCTTCCAGCTTGTGTTCAAAAAAACCATCAAATCTTCCGGCTGCCACCCAACAAAGATCAATAGCCGCTGAACCCAATCTGCGTACTGGTACTCCTTTTCGTACAAACCGTTCAAACATTTCCAATGGCCCGTTTGGCTCATTAATATATGTGTATGGAAATCCTGTTACCAGACATGCTTTTATTGCTTGCGTTTCTTCACTCACTTTAATAGGCTTATCATTCAAAGTTGCTCCTTTTCCTTTTTCGGCAAAATAAAATTCATTCATATGCGGATTATAAACCGCCGCCATCACAATTTCTCCTTCATGTTCAATGCCGATAGAAACACAATTTAATGGAATGCCATGTGCAAAATTAACCGTACCATCAATGGGATCGATTATCCATTTATACGTTGAATCTTGGATCAATTCGCCGCTTTCCTCCGCCAGTATCTGATGATCGGGAAAAGAATCTTTAATAACGCCCAATATTGCCTTTTCGGCTGCATAATCTGCTTCGGTAACCAAGTTATTTACACCTTCTTTGTTACTTATTTTAAAATCACTATTAAAAAAACGAAGAATTTCTGCTGCACCAGCCTTTGTAGCTGCTATTAATGTGGATTTAAGCATGTGCAAAGATAAAAAAGCAGATTTTAGATTGCAGATTTAACCTGCCCGCCATCAAAAATATATATTTGCTATGGTCAGGCAGGGATTTTAGATTTGAGGCGTTTAATGCAAATGAATTTATCCGTAATAATAGTCAATTACAACGTAAAGCTTTTTCTGGAGCAATGCCTTTGTTCTGTGCAAAAGGCTATCCTTGGAATGGAAGCAGAGATAATTGTTGTTGACAACAACTCTGTTGATAACAGTATTGAATACCTTACTCCCAAATTTCCAGCGGTAAACTTTATCGCTAATAAAGAGAATACAGGTTTTGCAAAAGCTTGTAACCAAGGGCTCGAACAAGCAAAGGGAAGCTACATTCTCTTTTTAAATCCTGACACCATTGTGCCGGAAGATTGCTTTACAAAATGCATTTCCTTTTTTGAAGCCAATAAAGAAGTTGGCGCAATTGGCATCAAAATGCTGGATGGAAGCGGCAATTTCTTAAAAGAATCAAAACGGTCATTCCCTTCACCCTCAACATCTTTATATAAGTTGTTTGGTTTGGCAAAACTGTTTCCTCGTTCTAAAATTTTTTCAAAGTATCATCTAGGTTACCTTAAAGAAGATGAAAATAATGAAGTAGATGTTTTGGCGGGAGCTTTTATGATGATAAAAAAAGAAGTGCTGGATAAAGTAGGCGGTTTCGATGAAACATTTTTTATGTACGGCGAAGACGTTGACCTGAGTTACCGTATTCAAAAGGCAGGATACAAGAATTATTATTTTGCAGATAGTAGCATTATTCATTTTAAAGGAGAAAGCACAAGGAAAGGCAGCATGAACTATGTGCGGATGTTTTATAATGCGATGAGCATTTTTGTTCGCAAACATTATGGCGGCAGCAAGGCCGGACTTTTTAGCTTCTTAATTCATATTGCCATTTGGTTCCGTGCTGCACTTACTACGATTGGAAGTTTTATTCGAAAAAACGGTTTGCCTATAATTGATGCTGGGCTAATTCTTCTTTCGTTCTGGTTAATGAAGAATATTTGGAATGAATATGTACGTACAGACATTCAATATGAAAATAAATTATTATGGATTGCATTTCCTGCCTACACCATTTTTTATCTGATAGCAGCCTACTACGCCGGGCTGTATGACCGCTGGTACAAATGGAGTGAACTTTTCCGCTCATCAGTAGTTGCAACAATTGTGCTGTTAGCTGCTTATGCAATGCTGCCTGAACAATATCGTTTTTCAAGAGCCATTCTTTTATTTGGAGCAATGCTGGCTTTTGCATTAATAAGTCTGCTACGTTGGATACTTATACAATTGAATGTTTTAAATAGTAATAAGGACAGAGATGAACACACCCAAACAGTGATTGCTGGATCTGTAGTTGAGTTTGAAGCAGCTAAGCAATTATTGAAAGATGCAGGCTTGCAACAAAGAGTAGTTGGAAGAGTAACAGTAGCTGCGGATGATAATGATGGTATTGGCAGCGTTAAGAATATTAAAAGCTTATCAACTGTTATTCCTTTCAGGGAAATAATATTTTGTCAGGGAGCCTTATCGTATGCAGCAATTATTGAAAGCATACAACAGCTTCCTTCATCGGTTAATAGTATGATTCATGCACATGGCACCACCAGTATTGTTGGCAGCAACTCAAAAGACAGTTCCGGCGAAGTGGTTTCAAAAGAAAATGGTTTTAAACTTTCAGACCCATATAATAGAAGGATAAAAAGATTGATTGATGTAAGCATCTCCATTTTTTCTCTAATTACATTTCCTGTTCATTTATTATTTGTAAAGAAACCGTTCTCCTTTTTCAGAAATTGCTTTCAAGTACTTTTTGCCAAAAAAACATGGATAGGCTATGCAGTTTCTGAAAAGAATCTTCCTGTATTGCATGATGCAGTTATTAGTTGTAATGGAATACCAGCAGATAATAAGCAACAATTGCCAAGGGAAAGTTTACAAATGATGGATTACTGGTATGCTCGGGACTATGAACCAATGAATGATTTTAAGTTAATAAGGCGGATGTACCGTAGTTTAGGCGGATAAATTCTATACAAACCTATTTTCGCATCGGTTTCAAAAAATACATTGCGTAACTTTAAACCAAATCTTTAAGCTTTACATGGCGAATATTATCGATATAAAACTACCAAGAGCAATAGCAGCAGCATTACGACTACCACCGAATGATCCACGTCGCCAGCAAATCAAAGTTTTAAAAAAATTATTAAAGAAGGCGAGGTTTACAGAGTTTGGTCAGAAATATCGTTTTGATGACGCATTACTGAGCAAGCATCCGGGAAAAAAATTCCAGGAACTTGTGCCAGTGCATGATTATAATAAGATTTATGAAGAGTGGTGGAAAAAAACATTGGATGGTGTGGCAGATGTAGCTTGGCCCGGAAAAATTAAATATTATGCACTCAGCTCCGGCACATCAGATGCGGCGAGCAAATATATTCCCGTTACCAAAGAATTGCTGCGTAGCAATACCGTTAATTATGTACGCCAAATACTGAGCCTGATAAGATATGATGAAGCCAATAAAAAAGCAATGACGAAAGGCTTTTTATTTCTTGGCGGAGCCACCGATTTACAGAAAGGAAAAGCTGGCTGGTATGCCGGGGATCTTAGCGGCATACTGGCAAGGAAAAGACCGTTTTGGTTTCAGACTTTTTATAAACCCGGCGGTCGCATAGCGGCCATGTCCGACTGGAATCAAAAATTAAATGAAATAGTAGAACATGCAAAGGAGTGGGACATTGGTCATATTGTTGGTGTACCAGCTTGGTGCCAAATGTGTATGGAAATGGTAATTGAACGTTACAAGGTTAAAAACATTCATGAAATATGGCCCAACTTCAGCTTCTTCGTTCATGGCGGTGTGTCTTTTGAACCATATAAAAAAAGTTTTGAAAAACTATTGGGTAAACCAATTGTTTATATCGAAAATTATTTATCCAGCGAAGGATTTATTGGGTATAAAACAAGAGAGAATGCGAAAGGAATGGAACTCATCCTTAATAATAACATCTTCTTTGAGTTTGTTCCGTTCAACCATAAAAATTTCGATGCAGACGGAAACATTGTAGAAAAGCCTGAAGCAAAAATGATACATGAAGTGGAAGAGGGAAAAGAATATGCCTTGCTGATGAGTACTAATGCAGGTGCCTGGAGATATATTTTGGGCGACACTATAAAGTTTGTTGATCTGGCAAAAAATGAATTAGTAATTACTGGTCGTACCAAACATTTCTTAAGTCTTACCGGCGAACACTTGAGTGTGGAGAATATGAATAAAGCTATTGGGTTGGTGAGTGATGAATTCAATGTTAGCATTCCGGAATTTACGGTGGCGGGCATTCCACATGGTACCTTTTTTGCACATCGCTGGTATATTGCAACAGATGATAAAGTAGATATAGAAAAAATTAGAAAAAGAATTGATGAGAATCTCCGAATGCTGAATGATGACTACGCCACCGAAAGAGATAGTGCATTAAAAGAAGTATTTGTTGAAGTACTGTCTGAAAATCAGTTTATGAAGTTTATGGAATTGAAAGGGAAAATAGGAAGCCAGCATAAATTTCCAAGAGTAATGAAAGGAAAAATGTTGGAAGAATGGGAAAAGTATTTGAAAGAAGGTTGTTTGTAAAACCAGCAGTACAAAACAATTTTGTACTTTGTAAGTATGATTGAAGCCGTATTAAAAGGCCTCGGATTTGGGTTGCTGCTTAGTATTGCAGTAGGACCCGTTTTGTTTTCCATTATTAAGCAAAGTTTAAATAACGGCTACAGAGGTGGCTTCGCTTTTGTATTTGGTGTTTTCTTCAGCGACATTACACTGGTGCTTATCAGCAATGTCTTTACACAATTTTTTGATAGTATTCAAGTCTATAAAATCGAAGTAGGAATTGCAGGATCAGCTTTATTAATTACAATCGGAATTTATTTTTTGTTTTTTAAGAAAGTAAAGGTAAACGAAGAAGGCAAGCAGGTATTCAAATTCAGAAAAAGAGATTTTGCAAAAATTTTTATTTCTGGCTTTTTTATGAATAGCTTAAATCCCGGTGTGTTCATTTTCTGGATTACCACTTCTACGGCAGTAATTACACATACTGTTAACGAACGAATCATCATCTTTGCGACCTGTTTATTATTTATGGTTAGTTCCGATACTTTAAAAGTATTGCTGGCAGGAAAAATTAGAAACAGGCTAACACCGCACAACATTCATATTATTAATCGCATCAATGGTGTAATACTGATTGTATTTGGTATTGTATTAATTTGGGGACTGATGGTTTATGGCAAACGACTCTAAAAGAAAAAATATCAAAAAGGAAACATTACTTCGCAAAGTTTGGCGATGGACCAAACGCATCTTCCTGTGGATCTTCATCTTCCAGTTTTTCTATATTATACTTTTAAAATGGGTTAACCCTCCAATCACTATTACACAGTTAGTAAGTTGGGTTAGCGGCCATGGCCTAAAAAGAGATTATGTGCGACAAAGTTCTATTTCGCCTAATGCAAAGCTGGCGGTAATTGCTTCAGAAGATCAACTTTTTCCAGATCATAGCGGCTTCGACTGGAAGAGTATAAAAAAAGCAATGAAGTACAACGAAAAAAAGCCTGGACGAATAAGAGGCGGCAGTACCATCAGTCAACAAGTAGCAAAAAATGTTTTTTTATGGCAGGGAAGAAGCTGGATTCGAAAAGGGCTTGAAACCTATTTTACATTTATGATTGAATTAGTTTGGGGTAAGAAAAGAATTCTTGATGTGTACCTCAATGTAATTGAAATGGGCGATGGTATTTTTGGAATCGAAATGGCTGCAAATAAATATTTTAATAAGCCTGCAAAAAACTTAACAAAGCAGGAAGCAGCTTTAATAGCAGCATGTTTGCCCAGTCCTAAAAGATACAAAGTAAAACCAGCATCAGCATTTGTTACAGGTCGGTCAAGAAGAATCATGCAGCAAATGAATAATCTGCAGTCTGATCCGGATATACAAAAATTAATAGGGATATCGCCTTAGCTCCAATTTTATAGAAACTAATTATAGTAATTCATCCACAGCTTTTATTGCTTTTGCCAATCTTTCGTCATAATTACCTTTTATATCAACCCACGGAGTTTGTTGGTTAATCATTATGTCTGTATAAATCTTATGTAGCTGCTGCCTGCTTTCAAGATCTGGATATTCCCGCAGTTCATCTTTCACCCAAGGTAAATCAGTATTGCACAACAAATACAAGTCATACTTTCTTTCAATTATCTGATCAAGAATAAAACGATGGCATTTACCAAAAACAAATTCGCACCAGACTTTCATCACATACATATCCGTATCAATAAAAAGTGGCTTATTTGAATTTTCTATTTTCGAACTATACTCGTCTTCTAGGGCTAACTGCCCTTTGGCAATAGTCAGTAAATCATCAAATGTATAATCAGTACCATGCTTTAATAAATATTCCCTTGCATACTCAGGACACCAGATGCTGTTATAATGTTCAGCAAGCTCTGTACACAATGTGCTTTTGCCGGTGCTTTCAGGCCCTATGATGACTATTTTTTTAAGCATTATTTTGTAGTGCTTTTCGTTTCCATTCTATTAATCCCCAAAATGCCATTATCAATAATATAAAATAATAGACACTCGTAAAAACAAGTCCTTTTACAAAATACAATGGTATAGAAGCAATGTTAGTTGCAATCCACCAATACCAACTCTCTACTTTTTTTCTCGTCATTAGCCACATGCCGGTAAAAGCAGTTGCAGAAGCAAAAGCATCAGCCCAGGGAATAGCACCTTCAAAGAAATTATCTTTTAAATAAACCAAGGCAAAATAAATAGAGCAATAAAAGAAAAGAAAGAAAAGAATCTGATATAGCAACATTTTTTTATTCGAATGGGTGATATGCAATACAACTTCATCTTGCTTATCTTTTTTCATCCACATATACCAACCATATAAACTCATTATAGTATAATAAAAATTTACACTGGCTTCGCCGGGTAAATGATATTTAAAACTCAGGTAGATATAAAATATAGTGTTGATAAGTCCAATGGGATATACCAGAATATTTTCTTTGCGGCTATACCAAACACTGGCTATACCGGCAAATACAGCGATGTATTCCAACCAGCTCGTTTTTTGCATGCCAATAATAAACTGTTGATATATTTCAGGTAAAGACAAAGAAAAATTTTTCCAAAAGTAGCTTATTCAACGGGTCGTTTGTATTTTTTCCAGCCTCGTAAATATTTAATTCCATTTGAAGTTTGAAAACGGGTTGCTACCTGTTGCCATTTTCTTGTACTATCATATCTCCAAACTAGAAAATGCAGATGCGGGACTAATGCATAACCGGTTTTACCACTTAAAGCAATCACCTGTCCTTTCGTTACTGTATCACCAACATTTACTAAAGCACCATTGTGTTGCAAATGCCAGTATCCAGCTCTTGACCCGTCTTCATGTTCAATCACAATATTATTACCATGAGATCTGTATTTCTTATTTAACCCGCCTAGTGTACCATCTTCTTTTACTCTTACTACCACACCGCCTCTTGCAGCAGTTATTTTTACTCCTCTTTTCATATTAAAATCCAGCGCAGCTCTTTCTTTATGTGTAAATCGACTAAAATAGCCTTGTATAACCCGAAAAGACTTTCCTTCTTCAAATGGCAGTGCATATACATAACTGGTATCATCTTTAATAATCCCTTTTTGAAGCAGCTTTACTTCCTTTCGTAAAGGATTTTTACTGACACCGCAGGCGGCCATCCACAACAACGAAATGAGTAAGAAGTATTTTATTTTCATGAAGAAAGATAAAAGTATAAATTTATTGACGCCTTGCAGCATCTTGTTTATTAATTATTTTACAAAAAAAGAAGAAATGGAAAAAGTAAATCTCGCCGACAAACTTTCACTCATTTACGATTACTGGAATCCCCGCATTGCCGGAGAACTAAATGGACAACAAGTTAAGCTGGTGAAGTTTAAAGGTCCGTTTGAATGGCATCATCATGAAAATGAAGATGAGTTGTTTTATGTGGTAAAAGGAAGTTTTGATATGGAGTTCAGAGATAAAACGATAACCATAAGTGAAGGAGAGTTTTTAATTGTTCCCAGAATGACGGAACACCGACCTAATGCAAAAGAAGAAGTGGAAGTAATGCTATTCGAACCTGCATCAACTTTAAATACTGGAAATGTTATTACTGAAAAGACTGTAATAGATCTTAAGAATATCTAGAATAATAAAATCTAATTACCGAATCAACTAATTAACCAATCAACTTTCTCCTTCACACATTGTCTTCAAATTTTTCAGTCCCTGCTCAAACTGATGACTTAAGTTTTTATTCAGCATTGGCCCCATCAACCTTGCCATTGGCCATGGAAGATCTCCACTATTTTGCCAGATCACTTTTGTTTCATTCCCATCACCCCACTGTTCAAACAACCAATTATCTTTTGCCTTTGCTTTCCATGGTTTTAAAAATTCAAGATCGAAGTGAATATGTTTATTGTCCATACTCAATAATGTGAGGCTGCCGACACCAACTTTTTTCCCTTCCCAAGCATATTTATGTCCGGCTGATCCCGCAGTACCGGTAATAGTATTTTTTACTGTCGGGTCACTTTGCTGCCATGGATTCCATTGGCTGTAATAATTCAGGTCGCTGATACGGTTCATAACCTCAACAGCTGGAAGTTTAATTACAATATTTTTTTCGATACTGTAAGATTTAGGCATAAACACTGCCACAATCAATAAAGTAGCAATAAGGCCAATAAAAATATAAACGAAGATCATTTTGATGATTTTAGTTTATCAAGTTAACGATTTGAAACAGGTTTGACAAACCATTCATATAATTTCAGCTTTTCAATTTATCTTTCAAAAAAATAAGGCATGCGACATTCTTATCTTTTATTGATTTCCTTTTTTTGCATTTATACTGCTCAAGCACAGTCAGCACAAAAAATAAAAAGAACTGAATATTAGTATAGGAGTGATACAAAAAGGGAGAAATAATGCAATAACTGATGTTTCTGGGGTTAAGGTTGGGCAAACAACTATTATAAAAGCAGATTCAATAAGAACTGGTGTAACAGCTATTCTGCCGCATAGTGAAAATTTATTTCAGCAGAAAGTACCAGCCGCTATTTATATCGGCAATGGATTTGGAAAACTGGCTGGCTATTCTCAAGTTAAAGAATTAGGGAATATTGAAACGCCAATTATATTGACCAACACACTAAGTGTGGCAACAGCAATCAATGCAGTGGTTGATTACACCATTTCGCAAAAAGAAAATAAAAATGCACAATCTGTAAATGCAGTGGTTGGTGAAACCAATGATGGATATTTAAATGATATAAGAGGACAACATGTAACAATTGCTGATGTACAAAATGCAATTACAAATGCAAAAGCTGGCCCTGTCGAAGAAGGAAACGTTGGCGCAGGAACAGGTACTGTTTGTTTTGGGTTTAAAGGCGGCATTGGAACCTCATCAAGAGTACTTCCAAAAAAGCTGGGCGGATATACGGTTGGGGTGTTAGTACAAACAAACTTTGGCGGAGTGCTAAATATTGACGGAGTACCAGTAGGTGAAGAGTTAAAAAAATATTATTGAAGCGATAAATTAAATGAAACACCGGACGGCAGTTGTATGATTGTTGTTGCTACTGATGCGCCACTAGATGCAAGAAATCTGGAACGCCTTGCCAAAAGAGCTTTTATGGGTCTTGCAAAAACAGGTGGTATTGCAAGCAATGGTAGCGGTGATTATATAATTGCCTTTTCTACAGATAGTTCATTGCGAATTCCTTATGATGGACCTGATAAGCTTTTACAGTATGTTTTGAGCAACGATGCCATATCGCCATTATTTATGGCAACGATTGAAGCAACGGAAGAAGCAATCATTAATTCTTTGCTAGCTGCCGAAACAATGAAAGGAAAAAATGGAAGAGTGGTAGAAGCTTTGCCTTTCGATAAGCTAAAAGAAATTTTTAGAAAATATAATCGCATCAAATAAGTCTATGGCAGTTTTTTTGAATGATCAGTTTTTGGAAAATAAAGACGCATCGTTGAATATAATGGATCTTTCTATTCAGAGAGGTTATGCAGCATTTGATTATTTAAGAACTGTAAATGGGAAACCTCTTTTTATAGAAGACCATCTTGATAGATTTTATGCATCCGCTGAAGCAATGCGATTACCACTATCAAAAACAAAAGAAGAATTAACTGGAATTATTAATGAACTGATTAAAAAATCAGGATTGTCGCAAGCTGGAATCCGTTTAATATTAACCGGTGGTTATTCACCCGATGCCTACAATCCTGTTAAACCCAATTTATTAATCACCTGCAATCCACAAACATTACCATCTGTAGAGGATGTTGAAAAGGAATTTCAATCATTACTTATGAATACCAGAGAGACTTGCCGCAGGTAAAAAATATCAATTACATGATGGCTGTTTGGCTGCAATCATTAATAAGAGAAAAAAAGGCAGAGGATGTTTTATACTATAGAAATAATATTTTGACCGAATTCCCCAGAGCTAATCTTTTTATCGTAACAAAAGACAATGCACTGGTTACACCAGCCGAAAATATTTTATTAGGCATAACTCGTAAAAAATTGATAGGGCTGGCAAATAGACTTTATTAAAGTGGAAGAAAGAAATATTTCGAAAGAAGAATTGTATGAAGCAAAAGAAGTTTTCATGTGCAGTACAACGAAGAGAATTTTACCTATTATAAAAGTGGATGAAATAAAAATCGGTAATGAGTATCCGGGAGAAATTACAACTGACTTGTATAAAAAATTTCTCTCGCTGGAGGAAGTTAACTATTAGTGGCATTTTTAATCTTAATAATCTCCGCCGCAATACTTACTGCAATCTCTTCCGGCGTCTGGCTTTTAATATCTAGACCAATAGGCGTATGTATTCGTTGCAATAATGATTCATCAATTCCTTCTTTCCTGTAATCTTCAAATAGCTTTTCCATTTTCTTTTTACTACCCAGCACACCAATGTATTTGAATTCTTTATTCAGCAATGCTTTTAATGCAATATCATCTGTACGATAACCAAAAGTCATGATGACAACATAATGATTTTGGCCAGAAGGAATTTTATCAGTCAATACTGAATAGTCCTTTACAAAATGCTTTTCATTCGCAACTTCATTTTCAAGTATTGTTTTAAGGTTTTCCCTATCATCATATACCTTAACATAAAAATCCATTGTTCGCATCAATCTGGAAAGAGCAAGAGAACAATGGCCGCCGCCGATAATAAAGAGTTTGTTTTTATAGCCAGTCTTTTCCTTATACAACCATTCTCTTCTGATTGAAAAGTAAATTCAAAATCTTTTTCTGGAATAGCATCTGAAAACAGAATCCCGTCTGGTGAAAGTATCAGCGTTCCATTTTTGTTTTCTTCCAGTGATTGAATAATATTTTGAACAGTATTCAAATCTTTTTCACGAACCGGATATAAAAAAATTGTTTGTTCCCCAGAACAGATCATACCACTCTGATTATTAGCAGCTGATTTATCATGTATCTGTTTCTTTAATTCTTGTTCCTTGCTACCTTGTTTTTTGAGCCTTTCTTTGACCATTTCCACAAACTTATGTTCCATAATTCCACCACCAATTGAGCCTTCCATTTCTCCTTTTGCATTTACCACCATAGAAAAACCTTGGCGGCCAGGACTGCTGCCTTTGCTCTCCAGAACATAAAGAAGCATCACTGAACCTCTTTGCTTTAAAGACTCATTTATAAAATACCAAATCTGTAAAGTCTTTTGCATGTTAGGGTAACTTATAAGCACCTTTAGGGGTTTGGGGTATAATCAGCAAACTCATCAACACTTTCTCCGGTGTCATCGGCGCATCATAAGCAATATCAGTTGCTGGATTAAAAGCCTTCACCGCATTACGCAATGCAAAATAGGCGCCAATACCATACATCAACGGAGGTTCACCAACAGCTTTACTTCTGAAAATAGCCAAGTTATCTTTTTCGGTTGATAAAGGATGAATTGTAATCTCTTTTGGTACAGAATAAATATCCGGCACTTTGTAAGTACTCAACGCATTGCTGCGAAGCTTTCCTTCTTTATCGTAAACAATTTCTTCCATCGTCATCCAGCCGATACCTTGTACGATGCCGCCTTCGCATTGCCCCATATCAATCATGGTGTTCATACTTTTTCCAAAATCATGCACCACTTTCACTGCATCCACTTCATAGATACCACGGATGCAGTCGACAGTAACACTTGTTATCGAAGTTCCATATACATGATAAGCAAACGGATGACCTTTTTCTTTTGTCGCATCGAAATGAATGCCGGGTGGAGTGTAATGTGCATGTTCGGATAAGCTTATCCGTTTTACATATGCTGCCATTACTAATTTATTCCAGTCCCAATCAGTTGCTATGTCGTTTATATATATTCGTTCATTTTTTATTTCAACGGAACTGAGTTCCGTTTTCAATTCTTCAGCAGCAACTTCTTTCAATCTTTGTAAAATTGTAGTGCAGGCAATTTCAGTTGCTATACCATTTAGGTCAGCCGTAGCACTGGCAGCTGAAGGAGACGTATTGGCAATGCGATAAGTGTTGGTTGTATTTATTTTTATTTTAGAAGGGTCTATTGAAAAAACACTGGCTGCAACTTGTAGCATTTTTGTATTTACGCCTTGTCCCATTTCCACTGCACCTGTACTCACTCCCACACTGCCGTCGGTATAAACATGCACCAGCGACCTTGCCTGGTTCATCAATGTTTTGGTAAAAGAGATACCAAAACAAATTGGCATGATGGCCAATCCTCTTTTATGATTTTTATTAGATGTGTTAAACTCATCAACTTCTTTTTGTAGTTCTTTAATATTAAAGTGTTCATCCGCTTTATTCCAGCATTCATTTGCTTCACTAACGGCAATTTGTCCGTATGGAAATTCATCGCCTGTTTGTAAAAGATTTCTTTGTTGAATCTCACTTGCAGGAATTTTTAATGCATCCGCTGCTTTCGCAATAGCCGCTTCTATCACAAACATTCCCTGCGGACCACCAAACCCACGAAAGGCTGTATTGGGCGGAAGATTTGTTCTGCAACAAAAAGCTGTTGCTTTTACATTAGGAATAAAATAAGTATTGTTGCAATGAAACAATGTTCTTTCCATTACCGCAGGTGAAAGATCGGCAGCAGCTCCGGCATTCTGGTAGAATGTGGCTTCATAAGCAAGAATTTTCAATTCTTTACTTAACCCTATTTTAAAATCTGAAGAATAAGGATGTCGTTTGCCTGTCATCCGCATATCTTCCATGCGATGCAAAGAATATTTTACCGGCTTCTTTAAATGATAAGAAGCCAGTGCACAAAGCACAGCCCACGTAGTTGCCTGATCTTCTTTACCTCCAAACCCACCACCGAGTCTTGTAGTATCAACTTCCACTTGATTCATTGAAAGATTCAGCACTCTTCCAACTGTTCGTTGCACAGCTGTTGGTCCTTGTGTGGAAGAATAAATTCTGATGGCGCCATTTTCCTGCGGTACAGCGTAAGCTCCTTGTGTTTCTATATATAAATGCTCTTGACCGTTCGTTTCTGTTTGTCCTTCGAAAATATAATCGCATTTACTCCAAGCATTTGTTGTATCACCCAATTGAAATGTTCTTGGTGGAATAATTAATTCTCCTTTTTCTTTCGCTTCTCTCGGATCAGTAATAATTGGCAGCGGATCAATTTCTACTTTTATTTTCTTTACTGCTGCTCTGGCGGCTTCATCACTTGTAGCAACAACCAACGCAATCGGCATTCCGCAAAAATGAACATGAGTATTTGCCAATAATTCTTCATCCGGAATAATACCGCCAATTTGATTTTCTCCGGGAATATCTGTAGCAGTAAAAATTCGCACAACTCCCGCCATCGCTGCTGCTTCGGCAGTATCCAATAATTTTATTTTCCCATGAGCAATAGGAGAATCAAACACAGCGGCAAACAATGTTCCATTCGTCATCGGTATATCATCAAGATAAACCGACTCGCCTCTTACATGTGTATATGAGTCTATGTTTGTCATTTGTTTTTGCCACGAAATCACACAAAATTTCACGAAGTGAAAATCTTTCGTGTCGTTTCGTGTTATTTTGTGGCTACTCTTTTTTCAATATTCAGGTCTGGATACAATCTAATAAAGTGTGCCTTTATCAATTGTCCCAGTAATAATGTTTTATACTCTTTTGTTCCCCTCGCATCACTAATCGGAGAAATCTCTGATTGCATAATTGCAATCGCCTCTTCAATTATTTCTTCACTCACTTTCTTTCCTTGTAAAAAGTCAGAAGTCTTTTTAAGAAACATTGGTGTCGGTCCAACACCACCAGCAGACAGGCCAGCTTCTTCTATTACGTCACCATTCATTTTTAAATGAACAGCTGTGTTCACACTGGCAATATCAAGATGTGTTCGCTTACTTACTTTTTCAAAATTGAAATACGAGTTCTTGTCAGGCAATTCAAACCATATTTGTTCAATATATTCTTCTTTCTTTTTGTGTAACTCTTTATATCCTTTGTATAATTTTCTCAACGGCAATTCTCTTTTTGTTTTTCCATCACTTAATACCAGCTGAGCATTCAACGCCAAAAAGAAAATAGTAAAGTCGCCAATCGGCGAGGCATTGATAAAATTTCCGGCAATCGTTGCCATATTCCTTATCGGTGTTGAAGAAATTAATTTAGCATATTGCTGAAATAAAGGAAACGCTTCATTAATAATCGGAGAAGCCATCAGATCACTTACCGTTACCGAAGAACCAAGAATACATTTGTTTCCTTCTCTGTTAATACTATTCAATTGAGGATGATCAAATACATAGTGACTATCCGCATGAACCATTTCTTCATGTTTCTGAACATAGAGATCAGTACCACCGCCAACAATAGTCGATGGTGAATGGTTAATAGTGAATGCGGCGGCTTTAAAATTATTTAATCGTTCTTTAATTCCAGAAAAGTAATCCGGTAGAATTTTATTCTTTGTTACAAACTCAATCGAGTCACTTCCTTTTTTCTCTTTTACAATCGTTCCTATTTTATTCGCTGCTCTTTCAATTGATTTGTAGCCAGTACAGCGGCAGATATTTCCATCAACAGCCGCAATTGCGTTTTCACTTTTATCACTCAAACAAAAACCAGCCAGCGAAACCACAAACCCCGGTGTACAGAATCCGCATTGTGTAGCACCTTCATCTGCCATTGCCTGTTGTATTGGATTTAATGTGTCAGGAAAATTGAGTCCTTCAATAGTTACAATGTGTTTTCCATTTGCATTGCCAATTGGCATCAGACAACTCGTCATGGACTCATAGTGAAGTTTGTCGTCAACGATTTCGCCAACCAGAATTGTACAGGCACCGCAATCACCTTCACGGCAACCGATTTTTGTTCCCATCAGGTGTTGATGATAGCGGATAAAATCCAACATCGTCATACCATTTGGCTTATCGGTAACAATCGTTTTATCGTTGAGAATAAACTGTAGCAAGTTATCTTTATAATTAGCTTTTAAAGTTAGTATAAATGACCGAAAGGGTTAGCCACGAATTGCACAAATGACACGAATTATCTATTTAAAGAATTAATTTCCCTTCATTTGTATTCATTAGTGTAATTGGTGCAATTCGTAGCTAAAAAAATTACGAAGCAATTAATGAACAAACAAATCTACTACCGGCTTATTGCTCTTTGGGTGTTATGCGAAGCTATGCTTGGCGGAATTATCCATGGATTAAAAATTCCAGTATCCGGATTATTTGTCGGCAGCTCTGCTGTTATATGCATTTGCCTTATTGCCTGGTATGTACCGCAAAAAGGTGCTATCATCAAAGCAACCATTATTGTCGCCATCTTTAAAATGATGTTGAGCCCACAAGCACCGCCACCTGCATACATTGCAGTTTTCTTTCAAGGCTTACTTGGTGAACTGTTGTTCTTCCGAAATAAAAAATTCTATCAACTCTCATGTATTCTCCTGGCTGTACTGTCACTATTAGAATCGGGTATTCAAAGAATTCTTGTTCTCACTATTGTTTATGGTAACGACTTATGGAAAGTGATAAACGATTTTATTAATGGATTGACAAAACAAAAAGTTTCAACAAACTATAGTTTATTTATTGGCTCTGCTTATGTATTGCTTCACTTACTAACAGGCATTCTCGTTGGATTATTGGCTTCTGTTTTACCTAAACGAATTAAAAAATGGAGCAAGCAAAAAGAACTCCTCATTGAATTAAAGGAAGGTGAATTAACAACACTTCCTGCTACTGTTAAAAAAAGGAAACGACTAAAGACAGGACTCTTCATTGTCTGGATAATATTGATTGGCTTGTATGCTCAATCGTATTTCAACATCGGAAAACCATTATTACCTTCTCATATAGCTTTAAAAATAGTTGTGCGGTCTTTCATCATTGTATTAGGTTGGATATTTTTAATTGGGCCGTTATTAAAACAATTATTACATCACTGGCTGCAAAAGAAAAAATCAGGATTGCAGCAAGAAATAAAAGAAGTATTACAACTTATACCCGTCACACAACAATTAATTACACAAAGTTGGAAACGAGCCGCCGGTTATAAAACTCTGAAAAGAATAAAGACTACAACTAAGATGATTATTGTAAATACATTCAATCCAGAACAGAATAACTCTCTTCCCGCCTTCGCTTCTTCCCGGCAAAAAATTTATATTCTTACTGCCCCCATTAATTCCGGCAAAACAACTTCATTGCTCAATTGGTTAGAAAGAAGAAATGATGTGTATGGAATACTCACACCAGTTATAAACGGTAAAAGAGTTTTTATGAATGCGCATACAAAAGAGCAGTTTCTCATGGAAGCAACAGAAGAAGAAAATGAGACCTTAGTTGTTGGACGATTCACCTTTAGCAAAGCCAATTTTCAAAAAGCAATACAAATCATTCGTAATGGCATTTCAAAAAATGAATGGCTCATTATTGATGAGATTGGTCCGCTGGAACTTTCAGGCCAAGGCTTTCATGATGTATTAATCGAAGCTTTACAATCTTTTGAAGGCAAGCTATTGCTTGTTGTTAGGGAGAAGGACGAAACATTGACAAAAGTCAAAGCCTTGATTGGTAACAAAAAAATCACAGTACTGCCCAGTTTAAATAGCTCGAAATTCCCCTGAATAAGTTTTCACCAAAGCTTTGCTGTAATTGATTTTTCGTCTATTTTAGTATTACACCAAATAAGCCTGGCGGATAGCAAGAACCGAACCGATGAAAGTTTCCTTTAAACATGTACTAATTGCTCTTACATTTTTTTTACACCAAGCAGCGGCACAGCTTCCGGTTGCTCAGCAGCATGCCATCACATTGCAGCGACAAATGCAATTAAAACATTACAGCCCACGACAAGTTGACGATAGCCTTTCTTCTTCTGTTTTCAACTCCTTTATAAAACAACTCGATCCGCAGCAGGATCTTTTTCTGGCAGATGAATATAAAACAATAACAACATTTCGCTACGCAATTGATGATGAACTAAATGGTAGCAGCTGGAAGTTTCTGGATTTAGCAACAGGTCTTTATAGAAAAGTACTTGCGAGAGCAGATAGTCTTATAAAAGTCATATTGCAGAAACCAGTTGATTTTTCTACTGACGAGAATATTGTCTTTCAAAAAAAGACTACTCCAGTATTTGCAAAAGATATAAAAGAACTTCAGCAAAAATGGAATCGCTGGTTTAAATATGTTATGCTTAGCAATGCAACTAGTATCGCAGCAGCAGACAGCACCAACCCTTCATTAAAAAAAGTAATGACGGATAATGAAACAGTAATTAGGGAAAAGATAATAAAAGGGCAAGCAAAAATATTTAAAGAGTTGCTTGATCAGGAATCCTTTTCTACAGAAGTAAAAGAAACATTCTTTAATGCGATTACCACATCCTTTGATCCACATAGCAACTTCTTTTCACCAAAGCAACAGGAAGATTTTCAATCGGAGTTAAGTACAGAGGAATATTCTTTTGGTTTTGATATTAGTGAAACAAAAGAAGGAAAGATAAAAATAGACATGTTGATTCCCGGCGGCCCAGCTTGGAAAACCGGAGATATTCATAAAGAAGATGAAATACTGCAATTACAATGGAAAGGAAAAGAACCAGTGGATGTTTCTACTATTTCGATAGACGATGTAGATGAGATGTTAGCAAAGTCAAATCATGATGAACTACTGGTAAAACTAAAAAAGCCCGACGGCACTATCCGTACCATCGCATTGCGAAAAGAGAAAATAGAAACGGAAGAAGATATTGTAAAAGGGTTTCTGCTGGCTGGCGAAAAAAAGGTTGGCTACATAGCCCTTCCTGATTTCTATACACAATGGGAAGACGAAGGCGGCAGCGGCTGTGCCAATGATGTAGCCAAAGAGATCATCAAAATGAAAAAAGAAAATCTGGATGGTCTTATTCTCGACCTCCGCTATAACGGAGGCGGTTCTTTATACGAAGCGTTACAGCTGTGTGGAATCTTTATTGATGACGGCCCGTTAGTCGGCACAAAAGAAAAAGATGGAAAACTCACTTTTGACAAAGATCCCAACCGCGGCACTATTTACGATGGCCCATTAGTATTGCTGGTCAATAACCAAAGTGCTTCAGCATCTGAACTGGTGGCCGCAGCTTTGCAGGATTACAACAGGGCTGTAATTGTAGGCAGTCCTACATTTGGTAAAGCTACCATGCAAGTTGTTTTTCCGTTGGACAGCAACGCTAAGCAGGATGTAAAATCTTTAAACGGGTATGTAAAAATCACAACTGGAAAACTATTCCGGCTGAATGGAGAAACAGCACAACGTAACGGAGTTATTCCCGATGTTATTCTTCCGGATGCATTTGATGGATTAGAGTACACCGAAAAATTTATGCCTTATGTATTACCGGCAGATACCGCCAGAAAAAATAATTATTACAAACAATTGGCTGCACTTCCTGTTGCGGCGCTGAAAACAAACAGTCAAAGTCGGGTGACAAACAATTCTTATTTTGCTGACCTGATAAAAAGTATCAGCAAGAAAAAAGAAGAAAGAGCTGCTGGAAAAATGATAGTACCGCTTAAACCAGAAGCCTTTGAAAAATGGAATAAGGAAAGAGAAGCTCTTGAAGATGCGTTGGATGAAGAAGACAGTGTAGAAAACAAGTTATTTGTAACCGATAACTATCGCATGGAAAAAGAAAGGCTGCAAAACAATGCCTATGCTGCAGAATTAAATAAATATACTATCGAAAGCATCCAGAGTGATAGTTATATTCAGGAAGCATTTAGCATTCTGATAGATCTTATTAAATTACAAAAGAAATAACTGTTGATAAAAGCCACCATTAACTACAAAAAACATCGCATGAAAACTATCCTCAGAAATTTGTTGCTGGCAGTACTGATATTACTGATGCAAACTACTGCTGCAAAAGCACAGGCATTTGATGATGCGGGGCAATACATGGATCATATCTCCAAAGCAAATGAAAAACTTACTGCCGTGTACTTGAGCTATACAAGTGCATTAGCACATAAAAATGCCCGCAAGCAGGAAAAAAGAAGGTCAGATGTGTTGAATGCAATCATAGACACAAAAGCAATCATTATGGGAATGCCGCCATGGAAAGGCGACCGCAGTTATAAAGATTCTACAGCGGCATATCTCAAATTGTTGAATATTGTTTTTAACGAGGACTATGCCAAAATTGTAAACATGGAAGAAATTGCTGAGCAAAGCTATGATGCGATGGAAGCCTATTTACTGGCACAGGAAAAAGCTGACGAAAAATTGGAAGAAGCCAGAGTACGGCAACACAACGGATCACTGAGTTTTGCTAAAAAAAATAATATCAATTTGATAGAAGGAGAAAGTGAAATTGGAAGAAAAAGTAAAATCGTTTCAGATCTTAATAAACATTGCAATGATGTGTATCTTGTATTCTTCAAGCCATACAAACAGGAAATGTATTTGCTCGATGCATTACAAAAAGGCAACCTGATTGCAATTGAGCAGAATATTAATTCATTAGAAAAATTCACAAAAGAAGGGGAGGAAAAATTAAAAACCTTTGAAGGTTTTAATAGCGATCCTTCTTTAATAGCAGCTTGTCAGGAAGCATTGGTTTTTTATCAGTCTGAATCCACCCGTACAAAAAACCTTTCCGACTTTTTTCTAAAAAAGGAAAACTTCGATAAAATGAAAAAAGCTTTTGATGCCAAAAGAAATAATGACCGTACAAAAACCGATATTGACAATTTTAATAATAGTGTAAATGAAATGAACGCTGCTTCTAAAGACTATAATAAATTAAATGACCAGTTAAATAAAGAAAGAACCGCAATGCTTAATAACTGGAACAAAAAGTACGGTCGTTATCTTGAAGAACATATGCCGGTACAGAGAAAGCAATAGGGTACTCATTGGTCTAACCTTAAGTTTTCATTACAGCCACTGAAATAAATGACATTTGCTTTTTAATAAAATGGATTTTTTTCTACACAAATTGCATTTTTTTCCTCATTCAATCTATTAACTTCTAATATTCCCAAAAATAAATTCGGCTTTTAAAAGGCATGATGTTTGGAATGTATAGACCATAAATATATATATATGGCAACAAAAAAGAAAACACCAAGCAAAAAAGCAAAAGTTCCTGCAAAAAAAGATGCAGCAAAAGGATTAGAAGATTTGTTTGAGGATGGCCTGAAAGATTTATACTGGGCCGAAAAAGCTCTTACCAAAGCATTACCTAAAATGCAAAAAAATGCCACTTCCGAAAAACTAAAAAAAGCGATTGGTAATCACCTGAAGGAAACAGAAGGTCAGGTTGCACGGCTAGAAGCCTGCTTTAAGGCGCTAGGTAAAAAACCACAAGCAAAAAAGTGTGATGCAATGCAAGGGTTGCTTGACGAAGGAAAAAGCATAATGGAAGAAACACAAATTGGATCTGTAAGAGATGCAGGAATTATTTTAGCGTCTCAAAAAATTGAACATTATGAAATTGCCAGTTATGGTACATTAGCTGCTTTTGCTAAAGTTCTTGAAGAAAAAACTTGTCTACAACATCTTTTGAAGACACTTGAAGAAGAAAGGAAGTGTGATGAAAAGCTAACAGCTATTGCAGATACTGATTTAAATACAAAAGCAATTGATTAGTGCCATTAACTGTATGCATTTATTGGGATGTATAAGTTAAGGTCAATTAGCTATACTAGAAATTTTGTTTCATCGATATCTTGTTTAACAACATTTTTATGGTTTGAAATAAACAGAAAGAGGATGTGCCTTTAAGCCATCCTCTTTCATTTATAAACTAAATTCATATCACTACAACGTAGCCATATCTATCACAAACCTATATTTCACATCACTCTTTTCTAATCTATCATAGGCTGTATTAATATCTTTCATAGCTATGAGTTCAATATCACTTACAATATTATGTTCGGCACAAAAGTCAAGCATTTCCTGTGTTTCCGGCAAGCCACCTATTAATGATCCGGCAATACTTTTACGACCAAATACAAGATTGAACATCGGAATTTGCGCAGGGGTAGTTGGTAATCCTACACATACCATGGTGCCGCTGGAACGTAACAAAGCCAGATAAGAGTTGTAGTCATGATCTGCAGAAACAGTATCGAGTATAAAATCAAAATAGCCAGTTACTTTCTTTATCTGTGCTTCATCACTTGTCAGTACAAACTGGTGAGCACCTAATCTTTTTGCATCAGCTTCTTTGGAAGCAGTATGGCTAAGCATGGTTACTTCTGCACCCATTGCCACAGCTATTTTTACACCCATATGACCCAATCCCCCAAGACCAAGCACACCAACCCTTGTTCCTTTACCAACTTTCCAATGACGCAGCGGCGAATAAGTGGTTATGCCTGCACAAAGTAATGGAGCCGTAGCGGCAAGATCAAGTTTCTCTGAAATCTTTAATACAAAATCTTCATGCGCCAATATAGATTTACTATAACCACCATGTGTGGCACCGCTGCCATCTTTTTCCTGTCCGCCATAAGTACCTACCCAGCCGTTGGTGCAATACTGCTCCAATCCGTCGTTACAGTTATCACATTCCCGGCAACTATCTACAAGGCAACCAATACCTGCTAGGTCACCTACTTTAAATTTCTTTACATGATCACCCACTGCAGTTACTTTTCCAACTATTTCATGTCCGGGTACTAATGGATAGGTCGACATTCCCCAATCATTTTTTACAAAGTGAAGATCACTATGACAAACACCACAGAATAGAATCTGTATTTGTACATCGTGTGGTTTAGGCATCCTTCTTTCAATGGTATGTGGTACTAATGGAGACGAATTGTCGAGGGCAGCATAAGCTTTTACAGAAGACATAATTATTATTTTAAGATTTTGCTAAATATAAGCCTTTAAAAATTTACAGCTTATTATCAATTTTTTATCAAAAGAATTATATTGGATATTCGTATAACAACAAAATTTGCTTGCTTTTGTATTCGTTTACTGTAGCATCTTCAAAGTTGCATTCCGGTACAGTTTGCCGATAGGTATTTCCGTATTGCCTATCTCAATTAGCTCAGAAGTAAAAGACCGGATATGCTGAAGCGATACAATATAAGAACGGTGAACACGGATAAAAGAATATTCGGGTAACATCTCTTCCATTGAGCTGATGGATTGCTTGGTAATGATGCTAGCTTTATTGGTAATCACTTTTATATAATCTTTCATACTTTCTATATAAAGAATGTCTGCCAGCATCACTTTCACCATCTTCCTATCGGATCGGAAATAAACAAATGCTTCGCTTTTCTTTTCTTCAACATTAGTGTGTTCTGTTTTGTTTCCTGATGGATAGGCTTTATTAATTGCTTTCAGAAAACGGTCAAATGGAATAGGTTTCATCAGGTAATCCACTATATCCAGTTCATACCCTTCCAATGCATATTCAGGAAAGGCAGTTGTGAAAATTACTTTCGGTGGGTGCTTCAATGCTTTTATAAAATCATTGCCGTTTAATTGCGGCATACGTATATCAAGAAACAACAGGTCCACAGTCTCATGCTGCAATACACTTAAAGCTTGCAATGCATTGGCACATTCTCCCGCCAGTTGTAAGCCGGGCATTTGCTCTATATACCGGCAAATAATCTCTCTTGCAGGTGGCTCATCATCCACAACAAGGCATCGTATGGTTGTTACATCATGCATGTATAATTTCAGCTTCTGGCATTGTAGTTGTTCTTTTAGTACCTAGTTCTTCTAGTTTTACTTTCAGGTTTACAATAAAAACTTCTTCTTCATTGGTAATAGTCAATTCATGTTTATCCGGATAAAGCAGTGATAGTCGTTTCTGTACATTCTGTATTCCGATGCCTGAATGATTTTTATCTTCTGGTGTTACATTCACTTTTCCATTAATCAGTTTCATCGTTAGTTGCTGCTCATGGATGCTTATCTGCAGGTTGACCCACGGCTGTTCCAGAATATGGCTAGTGCCATGTTTGAAACAATTCTCAATTAGTGGTAATAAAAGTAAGGGAGCAATATAAAGCCCTTTTGTATCGCCTAATATCTCGAGATGAAGCTCCAGTTTGTTACCATAGCGTATCTGTTCCAGGCTTATATAATCTTTCACCATTTGCAATTCTTTGGAGAGCGGTGCTAATGGCTGATTGCATTCGTATAACATATAACGGAGCAGATCAGAAAGCCCTGAAACCATCTGTGCGGCTTTGGCCGAATTACTTTGTGTATAGGAATAAATATTATTAAGCGTATTAAATAAAAAATGCGGATGCACCTGAGCCTTTAGCAATTGTAGTTGCGAAGTCATGTTTTCTTTTTGCAACTGCATATTCCTTTGCTCTTTCAGATACCAATACTTCATCAGTTTGATAGCAGCGGCGATGCCACCGATGGTAATAGCGCCACGCAGGCCAGCCATCAAATACAGGAAAATATTTACAGAGCTATTACGAAATGTATTAGCGAATATTCCATTAAATATTGTTAGCCTGATCGGATCAAGAATATAGATACTTAACGATACAGAAATGCCTGCAGTAGCTACAAACAATAAAGCAGTAATAATGATTGTCAGCCAATATCGCTGCTGCAGCAGAAAACGAGGTATTACTATATACATAAGCGAATAAGCCAGAAACATGTGAGCAAATAAATAGACCAGTGATTCCAGAGAGGATAGTTGAACCCGTTTTAACCACTCCCCATTAGTTTTAGCTACAATGAATGAATACAGAAAGGCCTGAAATATCCACCAAAATATCCAGAAAGCAAGGTGCCGCCGAATACGGTATTTCCTTTCATCAGAAAATATAAAGGGATGCTGTTGCATAGTATCAGCTATAAAATTACGAAGCTCCAACTTTCTTACCATTGTAGAAGTTGCTAATATCGCCATACGGCACTTTTTCAACGACAAACGGTTTCTAACGAAAAACCCCTGCTCCATAGAAATGGAGCAGGGAAGTTAAAACTACCGACGTCAGTTTTTTAGTCTTATAGATACATAAGATTTATTCTCTTGTGGAGCTTTGTTCTTTTGCCAGGCTATAACTGAGGCCTCCAAAGCCTCTTTCAACTCTATCCGTACTTTAAGTTTGCGAAGTTTCAGCTTTACTCCGTTTAATGTTTCTGTGTACACCAGTTCATTTTCAATGGTATAAAACCGGATGATATTATTTAATGGTGTGGCAACATTGCCTTCTACCACCCAATAACCAACAGAGGATACAGCAGATGCTGCTCTCTTTTGTTGCGCTGATGCTGTAGTCACCAAAAAGATAAAAAGCGAAAGAGCTATCCAGGTTTTCAATTGTGCTTTCATGGTTTAAAGTTTAATGATAAAATAATTTGTTGATGTAAACATATCAACAACAAAAGCAGCACATATGGATATTGGATAAAACAACAATTGACAGTTACAGATAATTGTAAGCAGTCGATAAATAATTTTTGATTGCAGAATCAATGCATTGGTCCTTTTGTCGACAGTTTATTATTCCTTATCGCTGTAATATGATGAATGAAAACACCCGTTAAAATGTTTAACAAACTTTGGCATAGTGTACCTTTACCCTATGGCAAGAACTTATTCTGAAATGATAGCATTGGGTGCAACAATCCCCGCATTTTCATTACCCGACACTGTTTCGGAGAAAATGATTTCGATAGACAATATAAAAGGAGAACATGGAACAGTCTTTATGTTCATCTGCAATCACTGCCCTTTTGTGGTACATGTAAATGATGAACTGGTAAAGCTGGCTAACGAGTATAAAGAAAAAGGAATTGGTTTTCTCGCTATCAGTGCCAACGATGTTGTAAAGCATCCGGATGATGGACCCGATAGGATGAAAGCAATTGCATTACAGTTAGCCTATCCTTTTCCCTATTGTTATGACGAAACGCAGGAAGTAGCAAAAAAATTTGGCGCCGCCTGTACTCCTGATTTTTTTATCTATGATGCAAACAATCAATTAGTATATAGAGGACAATTAGACGATTCTCGTCCTGGCAATGGAATACCTGTTACAGGATCTGATATAAGAAATGCATTGGATAGTTTAATAACTGGTAATGCAGTATCAACAGAACAACGTCCCAGCATCGGCTGCAATATCAAATGGAAATAAAAATACCGTAGACAAACCTTTCTTGTCAAGTCCTATTCACTACTCACCATTCACTATTTGCTTACTGATAAATCTTTCCTTTTAAAATAGTCTTAATACTATCATGCACAGCAGTAAAAAAGCTCAATGACATTCCTGCCGTAGCAGCATCACTTTCAAGTGCATTTACAGAAACGATATAATTGCGCCAGTCATTACGACCCCCAGCAGTTGTATTATATAAACGGTTATCGTTTGGCATATTTACGGCAACCACTGTAGCATCACTATGTATGCGGGCAAGGTCGCCGTTTCCTTTCGGCAATATCAAAGCCACTTTCCAAACTTTGGCAGGCACAGTAATTTTTCCACTTGCAATAAAAGTTGTTAATCCGCTTGGCTCGTAGCCACCGGCTCCTGTTACACCCATATAAATAAAGGCTTCCTTGTTAGAGCCAACCAAACTATTTCTTACAAAATCCTCCAACCCTTCCCACGGACCTTGATTTAGGTTTGGTGCCTGCGGCATAATGTTAGTCATTAAAAAAGTAGAAGAGTTGCCGGATATAGTAGAGGTTCTATCTCCTGATGGACAATAATGCCCACGGTTAAAACCGCTGGAACTGTAATCAGATGTTTGCACTTGGTACCAAGAACCAGGCAACAATGCATCACCTCTGAAATTATCCTGACGAGGTACACCTCCAATATCTTCACTTTGCAAATGCCAAGCCACCCAGTTGCTGGTGCCACGGCTCTTACTATAACTTATTTTATAAAAACTATTATCCTTAAGATAGTTTTCGGGAGAGCTTGTTGCATTGTTTACTGCATTTGTCGGATTGCCTGGTAGTAACGGATCATTATCTGTCGCCGCTGGTGGTGTTGGCGGTGGTGTTGGGCTGTCGTCATCACTCTTTTTACAACTTGCCACAAATAATAAAGTGCATACTAACCAAGGAGCTATTCTTTTCATACCGGAAAGATAAATACTTGCAGCCAAATGGTGAATTTCTTAATTATTAAGATTTTATCTTGAAAAACCCTCTGTAAAGACTTTCCCATCCCCTCCTTGGAGGGGCAGCAGCATTTTAAAATAAATGACTCTACGAATGGGGTGGGTAAAAAAACCTCCGCTTTTTACACGGAGGCTGGTGGTGGCTCAAATTTTCTTCTTTTTAATAATTAATAACGGCGGTTTCCGTAATTGTAACGGTTGTATTTCAATTGCACATTTCTTATTTCCCGCTGACGTTGTCCTTCCAGTGAATGGATTTTTCTTGCTTTTACTGCAGGCCTTCTAAACAGGCTGCTTCTTACCTGTTGAATCTTGCGGTCATACTTAATGTTGATACGAACAATTTCTTCCCGCATTCTTCGATCGGCTGCAAAACTGTTGTTCACAACAGGTCGGCTGTTTACAGATACGCTTACGCCAACTGGACTGTGACCTCTTCGGACTCCTGGTTGGGCATCAGCCGCAACAAGAAATCCTGTTGCAATTAATAATGTAAATACTCTTTTCATAATGGTACGTTTTTAAAGTGATTTAATATACCTATGACGAAAAGAGGACTACGAAGTCTACAAAAAAAATGTTAATGAATAAGCAGCTCTAATTCTCCAATATCTTTTTCCCTTTTATAATTACATCGCCGGCTTCTTTCGCAGTAACAGTTCCAGACCCATTGATGGAAATATCTTTTCCGGTAATAATAATAGTGCCATCTTTTTTCATAATTAAAGATGATTTACCAGTCTTGATCACAATTTCATCGCTGGCCTCTATCATCACTTTTCTTTCTATTGTCTTTATCTTTTGAGAATAACCAATCAGAAAGAACATAGCCGCAAGCAGCACAAAAAAGAATTGCTTTTTTCATATGTAAAAATTTATATGTATAAAATTATTGTTATCACCTACAGGTTTATTCATTTTCCCTGCTTAATTAATATAAATAGATTTCATCTTAAAGGAAACTGGTTGTTATCTTATAGCAT
This sequence comes from Chitinophagaceae bacterium, assembly GCA_016706055.1. GTDB lineage: Bacteria > Bacteroidota > Bacteroidia > Chitinophagales > Chitinophagaceae > JJ008. The sequence goes on from JADJKL010000007.1 coordinate 32,473, forward strand.
CCTCCGTTTTAAACAACCATCATTACCCATCATTTTACAAAGATTGGTTAAATGCTCACTCGTATTGATATTAAATGGTTATTCGCATTAAAATCAGTAAATTTGCACAGAATGATTAGCAATATCACATATAAAACAATTAACAAATCTGTTCAGCATCTTATACTGGATATGAGTGATTGTTATACCTGGTCATTCCCGGAATTTCTTCCTTTCTGTAATCATTTGTATTACTTCTCCAGTTTTAAAGACTTCAACAAGAACACCCAGGCTCCTAGTTAACCATTGCCGGGCTTGGGTTATTTGCGTTTTTAATTATTTATAATAATTAACACTGAAATCGTTTTTGTTATGTTCCGAAATCAAAAAAGAAGCTCCACATCAGGAGCTTTAATGGTATTACTTCTTTTTATCAACGTTATTGTTCTAAAAGAAAATGCAATGTCGTCAGGAGAAACGTATTGGCTATTATGGCTTACCATTCCTCTTCTGCTAATTACCATATTAAGATTTCGCCGGCAAACGGCTAAACGATAGTAACCTATAGCTGGTAGTCAACATTTCATCACCCAAAATTTTATAACATGTCAACAATAATAGTGGCAATTATTTTAATTGCCGTAATAGCAGTTTTTTGTATACTTCTTGTAGCCAACGAAAGAAAAAAAACAAGAAGAAAAATGAATTTGCTTTTAATAGCATTTAGCCAGGCGGCTATTCGTCATACTTTATTTATCTCAAAACAAGAGATCATCAATGATAGTATTATCGGACTAGACGGTAAGAACAGGAAGCTGCTGGTGGTTTACCAAAATGAAGACAATATTTATGACGAAGTCATCATCAATCTGGAAGAAGTAGAAAGGATTACCGTAGAGTCGGTAACGGCTATTATGGATGCCGGTCATTCAAAGAATGCCAGAACAGATCAGTTTCTCGAAAAGGTTGTCTTACGTTTTTTATTCAATTCAGGAAAAGCTCCTTACGACTTTCCTTTCTTTACGCATAAGGATAGTATATATCAGCTGCAGGAATTACAACATAAAGCAAAACAATGGGAAGCTACATTTAAACCTTTACTGAAACTGGCAAGATAAAAACAATTAAAAAAACTTCTCACTATAAAAATTAATAGAAATGAAAAAAGAAAAAACACCAATAATAATGGCAAAAAATGATTACAAAATCATCATGCACCATTTAACCTTTAATGTTGGTGAAAAAAGATTCAGCGGCAAAGATGTTGACGATCTTGAAAAAGAATTAAAAAAAGCAAAAGTGATAGATTCGGATAAAATGCCTCCCGATGTAGTGCGGCTCAATTCAAGAGTAACCATCAGAGATGAAAAGGAAGGCCGTATGATGGAGTTGATGGTGGTTACACCAGATAAGGCAGACATTAAGCAACGGAAAATTTCTGTTCTTTCCCCAATAGGAACGGCACTCATCGGCTTTTGTAAAGGCCATAAATTAAAATGGAAAGTTCCTTCCGGAATTAAATCATTTACCATACTGGAGGTAACCGCTCCTGTCCTTTAAATACCAAATGCAGGTTTATAGGTGGGTTATAAGCTGTCGCCGAAAGGCGACGGCTTATAATACAGCCCTTTGTATTTCATCACCCTAATGCTTATGCGGTCTTTTTTTAATCATGCCGCCCTTCGTATCCTTCACACTGCTCATCACCACAAAAGCATCCGGATCAATTTTTTCCAACTCCGTATTCAGTTTATTTAATTCTAGCCGGGTTATAACCGTGTACACAATTAGTATATCTGTTTTCGTTCCATTTTTTCCAAAGCCAGCCTGTCCTTTATAAACTGTTACTCCCTGCCCATTTTTGTAGCACCATTTCCCTTATTTTTCACTGTGTACAGAAACAATAGTAGCACCAATATATTCTTCAATACCTTCTACAATAAAGTCTAATGTTTTCGAAGCTGCCAGGTAAGTAATCATTGAGTACAAGGCAACCTCAATACCTAACAGATAAGCTGCCGCAGAGAAAATAATAATATTTATAGCAATAATAATATCGCCCAATGTCGTTCCAAATTTTCGGCTCAGGTAAATAGCCAGCACTTCCGTTCCGTCTATCACAGCTCCCCCTCGTACTGCAAGCCCTATCCCTGCTCCAAGAAAAAAGCCTCCGAATATCGCAACAAGTAAATTATCATTAGTAACATTCGGAAAGGTCACCATAGCCAAACAAATGGCAAGACCTGTAATTGCCACCGCTGTTTTCATTGCGAAAAATCGGCCCATTACCACATAGGCGAGAATAATAAATGGAATATTTACAGCAATAATCCAAATGTAGAGAGGCCATTTGGTTATTGCAGATAACAGTAAAGAAATACCCGTAGCGCCGCCATCTATAAAATGATTGGTCAATAAAAATCCTTTGAAGCCAAAAGATGCCGACACAATACCGATAAAAATCAGAATAGCATCCTTAATATTACGTTTCAGCATAATGAAGAAATTCCGATAGCTTTTTGCCAACTCATACGCAGAGTACTCCTCTCTTTGTTTGTCTTTCCCATTTTTTTGCCGCAGCATTGTCTTAATAATAATCTGTGTCCAGAATGAGTTCATCTTTTTTTGTTTTTACGGTTACAAAGTGTAAAAGCCCTGTGCATAAATACAGGGCTTTTATGTACATCATTATTTCAGCTCAGCGGCCTACTTGCAGTTGTCATTTATAATTTTGCACCATTTTTCTAACAGCTGAATTTCATCTGATAAAGATGACATCTCAAAACTGGTATCATAAAAAACTACAGCATTATCTGGTTTATTCTTTTCGTAATATGTAAATACGAGTTCAATCTTTTCTATCACCCTAACGGCGTCTTCTTTAGCGCCAACGGTTTTTTCTTCCCGGTTTACTTTGCAACGCTGTACTTCCGCTAAGTTTATATGCTGAAGAATTTTGCGAACATTAGCATTCGCTATTATAAACAATTTTTTAGCGATCATATCTATTCCAATTGCCGCATTGTTCCAGGTGTCGTGTAACGTAATCTTGGCATTGTTTGCCGCTGCCAAATCTGTAATAGACTTTAAGAGTTGTTTTTCTCTTTTCTGATTTCCCCTGCTTAGTATATAAAATAGAGCTATGCAAATAAGTAAAAATGCAAGCCCGATAATACCTGTTCCCATATCCATAGTATTGCTTGTTTATTAGTTTAAAAAATAGTAGCTGCAGGAGCTTGTACTCCTGTAAAAGTGGATAGGCGGGCAATAGCCGGCCAGTGAAAACGAGTATTTCTTACCAGAAGTAGTGGAAGGGGAAAACAATATCAGCTGGTTGCAACCTGCCCAATATGTTTATAGAAAAAAGATTGTATTGAAGAAATTTATGCTGAACAAAGCTTTCAGCCTTTTTAATAATAGCAGTATTGTAAAGCGAACTAGATTTTAGTAAAGAAGGCGGTGCTTTAGGAACCAGTTGCAGAAAGTTTTCGTTCTGCGAGGTATGGCAGAGCAAATCCTTTGCAAATGCAGAATTAAAACTTCCTTTTTCGGATGTATGCCCGTCAACTACCAACGAAGGGTTATTAGCTGGTAAATAGCTGGTAGAAAAACTAACCAGACAGCTATAGAGCAGAATCAGTCCAACAAGGGATATTTGTTTCCAAAGCCTTTTCACTCGGCGAAGGTAACTGCTTTTCGTTAGAGGGTTAATTTGGGCTCTAATCGGTTATTTTCTTCTTCCTATAAGCGTTATTCCGGCGGCCTGTCTTAAATCGGGTGATATGGGAACCCAGAATCTCTCAATATCTTCATGCCATGGAGAATTACAATGTGCAATATGGCATTGATGAACTTGTAGAAAAATTATTTACCTGGAAAGAAAAAAGAATAGCCTTGGTAACCAATGATGCTGCCAAAACTTCTTCAGGACTTTCTTCTCGCATGGCATTGGTAGAAAATGGTTATAATATCACTACACTTTTTTCGCCGGAACATGGCATCAACACAAAAGGAGAAGATGGTGTGTTGCAACATAACGCAACTGATATACTAACCGGCTTACCCGTTATCAGTTTATATGGAGAAAGGTTAGCACCTACCGAAGATGACTTGCAGGATATTGATATCGTATTGTTCGATATGCCAGATATTGGTTGCCGCTTCTATACTTATTTATGGACGATGACACATGTAATGGAAGCATGTGCAACATTTAAAAAGAAATTAATAATACTCGACCGACCTAACCCGATTGGTGCCTCGTTAGAAAAAGCCGAAGGACCCATGCTGGATGAAGTAAACTGCTCTTCCTTTTTAGGCCGCTGGTCTATCCCTGTAAAACATAGCTGTACATTGGGCGAACTGGCAAATTATTTTGCCGCAACTAAAATCAGCGGACTGGACTTGGAAATAATAAAAGTAAAAAACTACCATCGTTATTACACAGCGGCAAATGATTTTTCATTTGTACCAACTTCACCTGCTATGCCCGATATACATACCGCACTATTTTATCCCGGTATGGGTTTGCTCGAAGGAGTAAATGTAGATGAAGGCAGAGCCACCGAAACACCGTTTCGGATTTGTGGGGCACCGTGGATAGCAATGGATGTTTTGCAAAATGAATTGCAGGAGCAACTGCCGGCGGTAAAAGTAAAAGGGGTGCGGTACAGGCCAACGGTTGGTTTGTATAAAAATGAATTATGCAAGGGAGTAGAACTTTCTATTGCCGATGAAAAATTATTCAATGCAGTACAAACAGGTATCATCGTATTGCAATCATTATATAAACTATACCCTGAGCAATTAACTGAGCGACTATATAAAACCAATATCAACCCTTCGGGAAAAAGACATCTTGATTTGTTACTGGGGGTGAAAGATGCATTTGCAGAAATACAAACAGGTAAAGTGTTTGTTACCGATTTAAAAAATGAGTGGATAAATACAATGAGCAATTATCTGATGTATTAGTTTTATTCATCGTCATTCCGGGCCTGCCGGTCCCCTATTTGGTGATACGGGAATCCGGAATCCTTCCCTCACTGTTTGTCATACCGAACGAAGTGAGGTATCTCAAACCAACTGTGCTAATTGAAGTATTGAGGAAAAAAACTGGAAAGTTATAATTGTTTGGGAATGTAAGCCAAGTCACATGAAAATAGAGAAGATGTTGATGAACTATTAAAAAAAACATTAAGCATTGTCTGCTTTCAATTGTCGTTGAATTTCTTCCAGATCAGATTGTAGTTCGGGAAGTTTGTCCTTAATTACGTTCCAAACTAATTGCAGATCAGTTCCAAAATATTCATGAATAAGTCTGTTTCGCATACCTTTTATTAAAGACCATTGTATGTGAGGGTGTTTTTGTTTAATTTCCTCAGGAAGTTTTGATACGGCCTCCCCAATAACTTGTACATTATACAAACAGGCTTCTACAGTCATAAAATGGGAAGCGAAATCATCAAACGAAAGAGAATCAGTATAAGACAGTATGTGTTTTATACCAGTAAGTATATCTTCAGTAATAAGGGAAGCTTTTCGTTCAGACATACACAAGATCTTTTTCTACAAAAGGTAAATATTTTGCTTTGATAGCCCTTTTGGGAACCACATCTGTTTTTACTCCGAGTAAGGCTTCTATTTCATCGGCCATTTCAACAAAATTTAAACCCATTGGGGCCGAAAATTCAACAGCAATATCAATATCACTTTTTTCGTTGGCATCACCCCGAGCATACGAACCAAATACTGCAAGGCTGGCAATAGGATATTTCCGTTCCAACTCAGGCTTATGTTGCCTTAAAATTCCTAATATAGTTTGCAGATTATACACAATGCAAAATAACATTATTTTTTTACAAGCCTATTAGCAGCTTATAGGTCACTTAAAACTCTCCCTACACTCCTTCACTTTATCCGTATTTAAAATATCAACACCCCATTGCAACACTTGTTGCCACATGGTAAGTGTATCAGGATAGCCCCAAAGCCGAAACAGTTTATGTTTACTATGAATAGCAGCCGCTGCCTGTTCAATACCCGCAGTATTATTTTTATAATTAGCATAGCCGTCACTAATAAAAGCCACTCGATCTAAAGTAGCACTATCATACATTTCATAAGGTCGGCCATCAAAGAAGAGCATGGGTGCATAAGAACTCCATGCAGCTATTGGACCTCTATCTCCGCTGATGACGATTTGCACCGCCAGTTTATTAACCGTTCTGTCAAATACGGAGCGATGCAATTGCAGCATGGATAATAATTTCGCCAGCACCGCTTCTCCGTTTTCCTTTATATCAATCATCAGTATGGATGCATAGTTGCTATCGCTGCTAATGCGGCCATTATGTTTTGCAAACAATGCAACAATCGGTTGCAGGTAAAGGCTATCCAATGTAGGAGCCGCAGGCAGTTCGTTTTTTGAATGCGCCACTACCAGTTTATTATTATACAGAAACACATCTGCCTCTATCGAAAACACTTGATGCCGCAGTGCATTGGTAAGTGGTACTGCTTGCTCGTAATCATTATGGGAATGAATGAGCGGTTGCCCAATGGCAATGGATGAAAGGAAGATGAACAACAACAAGCCGCAATACTTCATACCGTAAAGATGAAGTTTCTTTTTTATTTATTAAGGGTGTCTTAAAAGCGAATATACTTTAAGACACATAAAATACTATTGCTCTATGGATATGAAAGCCAAAATCGGTTTACAGATTAAAGAACTTGAAATATTTTTAATGAATGACCAACCATTCTCTTGTCCCCACTGTGGAACAAGATGTGAAGAGTTAGCAAATTTCTATCATACAAATTCAAAACTATTTGTTCAGCAATGCATGAATATCGAATGCAACTTTATTTGTTTTGAAGATTAAGTTGAATATTTTCTTAAATTGTGGGGAGTAATATAATTGCTTATGAAAGAAGTACGCAGGCTTTGGACAAGAGAGGAATTAGAGAAGAAATCAAAACAAGGATATTACTTAAAACATTTTGCACCTTTGATTAGTACTAAATTGACGAAACCTAAAAAGTATTTACCGAGAAAGGAGTTCTTGAGGTTTCACATGGATGAGGTACTCAGAAAGTGAGAAAAATCTTTTCAGAAACTAAACGATGAAATCAATTGCTTTTGTTGATACCGAGATTGAGCCAAAGAGCCTAAAAATTCTTGACATAGGCAGTGTCAAGGGTGATGGAAGTTCCTTTCATAAAACTGCGGTTGCTGAGTTCGCCCAGTTTCTTAACGGAACAGAGTTCATTTGCGGACACAATATTTTCAATCATGACTTAAAGTATATTGGAAAAGCATTGAATGATGCAGGAATTAATCCTGCAAACATCATTGATACTTTGTTTCTTTCTCCCTTGCTGTTTCCAACAAAGCCATATCATGCTTTGCTCAAAGACGACAAACTACAAACGGAAGACACAAACAATCCGCTTAACGATTCTATAAAAGCAAAAGATCTTTTCTTTGATGAAGTTGCAGCGTTTCATCAAACTGACGAAACATTAAAACAAATTTTATATTTGCTATTGAATGACAAAAAGGAATTTCAATCCTTTTTCCATTTCATAGGCTACAAAAGCAATAATACCGACCTTGAAAAACTAATTCTTGAAAAATTTTATTCCAAAATTTGCGAACAAGCTGACCTAACAAAATCAATTTCAGAACATCCGATTGAATTAGCATATTGTTTAGTACTTATAAATTGTTCAAATAAAAGTAAATCAATAACGCCGCCTTGGATACTAAAAAATTATCGTGAGGTTGACCCAATAATATCCTCCCTAAGAAACAAACCATGCCTCACAGGTTGTGTGTATTGCAATCAGTCACTGAACATACATAAAGGACTGAAAGATTATTTTAAATATGATTCTTACAGGACTTACGGAGGCGAACCATTACAAGAGAATGCAGTTAAGGCAGCCGCAGACAATAAATCGCTTTTAGCCGTTTTCCCTACTGGTGGCGGTAAGTCAATTACGTTTCAAGTTCCTGCTTTGATGAGTGGAGTTGCAACAAAGGGTTTGACTGTTGTTATTTCACCCTTGCAATCCTTAATGAAAGACCAGGTTGACAACCTAGAAAAAAAAGGAATCACAGACGCAGTTACAATAAATGGCTTACTTGATCCGATTGAGAGAGGCAAATCTTTAGAAAGAGTTGAAGACGGTTCTGCATCACTACTTTACATCTCACCAGAATCTTTGCGTTCAAAAACAATTGAGCGACTTTTATTGGGAAGAAAAATTGTTCGCTTTGTAATTGATGAAGCTCACTGCTTTTCGTCGTGGGGACAAGATTTCAGAGTTGATTATTTATACATCGGTGAATTCATAAAGCTAATTCAAGAGAAGAAAAATCTTGAAGAAACTATTCCTGTTTCCTGCTTTACTGCCACTGCCAAGAAAAAAGTAATTGAAGATATTTGTGCCTACTTTAAAGATGAACTTTCTCTTGATTTAGAAATTTTCAGTTCAAGTGCTACAAGAACAAACTTACAATACAAAGTTTATGAGAAGGAGAACGAAGAAGAGAAATATAATTCAGTTAGAGATTTGATTGAAGAAAAGAATTGCCCGACTATCATTTATGTTTCAAGAACAAGGAAAGCTTATTCACTTGCAAAAAGATTGACTGAAGATGGTTTCAATGCGAAAGCGTATCATGGCAAAATGGATGTGAAAGAAAAGACAGCCAACCAAGATGCTTTTATAAAAGGTGAAGTTCCAATTATGGTTGCAACATCTGCTTTTGGAATGGGTGTGGATAAGGATAATGTCGGAATGGTAATTCACTATGAGATTTCAAATTCATTGGAGAATTACATTCAGGAAGCAGGGAGAGCCGGTCGAGATGAAAAGCTGGTTCCCATGGCAGATTGTTTTGTATTGTTTAATGAAGAAGACCTTAGCAAACATTTCATTTTGCTAAACCAAACAAAACTTTCAATCAAAGAAATACAGCAAGTTTGGAAAGCAATAAAAGATATTACAAGATTTCGTTCATCGGTTTCAAATTCAGCTTTAGAAATCGCAAGGAAAGCAGGTTGGGATGACAATGTAGTTGAGATTGAAACAAGAGTAACGACAGCAATTGCAGCCCTTGAAGATGCTGGCTATTTGAAACGAGGACAGAATATGCCAAGAGTTTTTGCGAACAGTATTCTTTCAAAGAATGCAGAAGAAGCGATTGATAAAATAAATGCTTCACAAAGATTTGAGGAAAAGCAAAAGAAACAGGAATCAGAATAATCAAGAAACTTTTTTCAAGCAAGAGCAGAAAGCAAAATAATGATGAAGCAGCAGAGTCAAGAATAGATTACATCAGCGACCATTTGGGAATTGTAAAAGAGGAAGTGATAAACATTGTGAATCTTCTTCGTGAGGAAAAGATTTTAGCAGATGCAAAAGATTTAACTGCATTTATAAAAAAAGGTGAAAACATAAACCGTTCATTGAAGATTGTAGAAACATTCAGTCAGATTGAAAATTTTCTTTTACCATTGTTTGAGGAAAATGAAAAAACGTTCCACATAAAAGAATTGAATGAAGCAGCAGAGGAGAAAGGCTGTAAAGATGTTACACCAAACAGGATAAAAACAATTATCAATTTTTGGGCAATCAAGAATTGGATTAAGCGACACAACGAGGAGTATTCAAAGAATCATGTAGTGATTGTTTGCGTTCAACCAAAAGATTCTTTGAAAGAAAATTGGAGAAACGACATGAGTTAGCAAAGTTCCTCGTTGAATTTCTTTACGAGAAAAGCAATTTGAACATTGAAGAAAATGAAAAAGATAAGGAAGAAGTATTAGTGGAGTTTTCGGTCCATGAACTGAAAGACGAATATGATAAAAGACCGAATCTCTTCAAACTGAATATTTCAATTGATGACATTGAGGACACCCTGTTTTATCTTTCAAGAATTGATGCAATAAAAATAGAAGGAGGGTTTTTGGTTGTGTATAATCGCTTAACCATTGACAGGGTTGAGCAAGACAACAAACGGAGATACAAGAATGATGATTACCAAAAGCTAAATCAGTTTTACGAAAACAAGGTTCAGCAAATTCATATTGTTGGCGAGTATGCTCAAAAAATGATTGGTGATTACAAAGGAGCATTGCAATTTGTTGATGATTATTTCCAGTTAAACTATACTTCTTTTCTCAACAAATATTTCAAAGGCAGCAGACAAAACGAAATCAAAAGAAATTTAACTCCTGCAAAGTTCCGTCAATTGTTTGGCTCTTTGTCTCCAACCCAATTAGAAATAATTAAAGACAACGAAACAAAACATATTGCAGTTGTGGCAGGACCTGGGAGTGGAAAAACAAGAGTCTTAGTTCACAAATTGGCATCGCTGCTTTTAATGGAAGATGTAAAGCATGAGCAACTACTTATGGTAACTTTTTCAAGAGTAGCAGCAACAGAATTTAAAAAGCGTTTACTTTCACTCATTGGCAATGCAGCCCACTATATTGAAATAAAAACTTTTCATTCATACTGTTTTGATTTGCTTGGCAAGGTTGGAAGTTTGGAAAAGTCAGATGCAATTTTGAAAAGCACAATTGAGAAAATTAAGAACGGAGAAGTTGAAGCAAACCGAATTACAAAAACGGTTTTAGTAATTGATGAAGCACAAGACATGAATGCTGACGAGTTTGCTCTGATAAATTGTTTAATAGAACAAAACGAAGAAATGAGAGTGATTGCGGTTGGAGACGATGACCAAAATATTTACGAATTCAGAGGAGCAAGTTCAAAATATTTGGAGCAGTTCATGGCTGAAAGAAAAGCAGCCAAACACGAACTGATAGAAAATTACAGAAGCAAAAACAACTTGGTTGAATTCACAAACGGGTTTGTAAAAAGATTCGCCACCGCTTAAAAGAAACTCCAATTGCTGCAAAACAAGCATGATAATGGAAACATAAAGTTGGTGCGTTATCAAAACGGAAATCTTATTTCTCCTTTGGTTCAAGACATACTTACAACAGGACTTGCAGGAACTACTTGTGTGCTTACAAAAACAAACGATGAAGCATTACAGATTACAGGTTTGCTTTTGAAAAATGGAATACAAGCAAAATTGATTCAAAGCAATGACGGTTTCAGTTTACAAAATCTTTTGGAAGTTCGTTTCCTTTTAAATGAAATAAACATAGGGGACGATATAAAGATTATCAGTGATGAAGTTTGGGCAAATGCAAAAAGTAAAATGAGAAAAAAATTTCAGCAGAGTTCAAAGCTTGAGGTTTGCAACAATCTTATCAAACAATTTGAAGACAGCAATTCAAAAAAGAAATATAAATCAGATTTAGAAGTTTTCGTTAGAGAATCAAAACTTGAAGATTTCTACAATGAAAACGGAGAAACAATTTTTGTTTCTACAATCCACAAAGCAAAAGGAAAGGAGTTTGACAATGTTTTCATCATGCTTGAAAACTTTAACCCTGCAACCGATGAAACAAAGCGACAGCTATATGTTGCAATGACAAGAGCAAAACGCAACTTGACAATTCACTTGAACGGAAATTATCTTGACAACCTCACAACAGAAAATTTAGAACTAATTTCTGACAGAGAAGAACATTTGCCACCGCAGCAGTTGGCAATGCACTTGTCTTTCAAAGATGTTTGGTTAGATTACTTTATTAACCGACAGCATCTTATTTCGCAACTCACAAGCGGAGATTCTTTGACCATAAATGGTGATGAATGCACAAACGCCAAAGGGCAATCAGTTTTGAAATTCTCAAAACAGTTTCTCAATACGATTGAATCAGTAAAACAAAAAGGGTATCATTTGAAGGAAGCAAAAGTGAATTTCATTGTTTATTGGAAAAAGGAAGATGCAGAAAACGAATCAAAAATTATTTTACCAGAATTATATTTTGAAAGAAGAAGATAACACCTAAATTCTCCGCAAGACTTCATACCGTAAAGATGAAGTTTTTTTTATTTATTCAAGGTGACTTACTGAATATCGAATGCAACTTTATTTCTTTTGAAGAGGAAGGTGAATATTTTCTTAAATTGTGGGGAGTAATTTAAACCGCTTATGAAAGAAGGTCTATATGAGCAGCTTATAAATAAACTTGTTCGATCTAAATTAAACGATTTAGATAGAAGTGAATTTTATATTAAGGAAGCTGTTATTGATAAAGTAGAGGCATCGAATATTTTATCGCTGTATTTATGCGATGTTATAAGGATCGCTTTAAATTTTATCTCTGGTGATGGTAGTATTGATAAGCAAATTGAATTATCGAACAAGATTATTTTTTTACTAAGAAATGAATTGAGTAAAGAAGAATTTAATGATGATTTAATTGAAATTGAGGCTAAGATTCTATCTGCAGTTTTCTCTAAGATAGACGCAAATTTTAGTGACTTCGATAAATATTTGAATGAGATTACTCCATATACCCGTATATCTCAAAGCGAATTATTCACTGGGAATAATGCTGGCATTTCGCTTGAAAGTGAAATTAAAAAAGAGATTCTTTCTTCAAATAAAGTTTATTTTCTTGTTTCATTTATTAAATGGACTGGGATAAGAATTTTTGATAAAGAGTTAAAAGAGTTTACAGAAAGAGGTGGTATTCTTAAAGTTATTACTACATCCTATATGGGAGCCACTGATTTAAAAGCTATAGAATATCTTTCCTCTTTAAGAAATACAGAAATAAAAGTTTCATATAATACAGATAATGAAAGGCTACATGCAAAGGCGTATCTTTTTTATCGAAACACAGGATTTCACACAGGATATATTGGTTCGTCTAATATATCTCGTTCAGCATTAACAAGTGGATTAGAATGGAATCTTAAAATAACTACAAAAGAAATAAGTCATGTAATCGATAAATTTCAGAAAACTTTTGATACTTATTGGCAAGATAAAGAATTTGAATTGTTTGATAAAAATCAGCACACTGAAAAATTAAGAACTGCACTTAAAAAAGAAAGAACATTTGAAAAGGGTAATTCATTTGCATTTTTTGATATAAAACCATTCCCATTCCAAGAAGAGATATTAGAAAAATTAGATGCTGAAAGAATAATTCATAATCGCTTTAGAAACCTCATTGTTGCAGCAACTGGAACTGGAAAAACAGTTATATCTGCATTTGATTATAAAAGGTTTAAAAGCCAAAATGTAAATGCAAGACTTTTATATATTGCACACAGAAAAGAAATTTTACAACAAGCCAGAGCTTCGTTTCAGGGAATATTAAGAGATAATAATTTTGGTGAATTATGGGTAGATGGAATTGAGCCAGATAAGTATGATTTTGTTTTTGCTTCTGTTCAAACTCTAAATAATAGAATTGATTTACTAAAACTTTCTGATTCTTTTTATGATTACATAATTGTGGATGAAGTTCATCATATAACCGCCGCAAGTTATAGACCAATATTAAGCCTTTTTAAACCAAAAATTCTTTTAGGCTTAACAGCAACTCCAGAAAGAATGGACGGCGAGAATATTCTTACAGATTTTTGTGATGCGATTGCCGCAGAAATAAGATTACCAGAGGCTTTAAATAGAAAATTACTTTGTCCTTTTCAATATTTCGGAATTACTGATAGCATTGATTTATCTAATGTTGAATGGAAAAATGGTAGATATGTTCCTAGTGAGTTATCTAAAATCTTAGAGATGAGATAAGAAGGAATTTATTAGAAAAGAAAATAAACTATCTTTTTGTGGTTGATATATTTAATGAGGGCATTGATATGCCTGATATTGATACAGTTTTATTTCTTCGTCCTACTGAAAGCTTAACAGTTTTTCTTCAACAACTTGGCAGAGGACTGAGGTTAGCTGATGGTAAAGATTGTTTAACTGTTATGGATTTTGTGGGCAATTCAAGACCTGAATATGATTTTGAGAAAAAATTTCGAGCACTAGTTGGAAAGACAAACACTTCAATTCAAAAGGAAATTGAACATGACTTGCCTCATTTGCCTTTGGGATGTTCGATCGTTTTAGAAAAAAAAGTAAAAGAATTTATTCTTGATAACATAAGAAAAGCAACTTCCCTCAATAAAAATCAATTACTAAATAAAATACGAAATTATAAACATCAAACATCATTGCCTTTGACTTTAAAGAATTTTTCTGAATTTTATAATATCCCTCTGCAAATTATTTATAAAAATGAAAACTGGAAAAGGCTATGTGCTCAAGCTGAACAATTAGAAGATTATACAATTCTGAATGAAAAGGAAATATTTAGAGCAATAAGCAAAAAATGGTTGTCATGTAATTCTAATTATTATTTCCAATTTATATTATCCTTAGCAAAGAAAAATTTTGATATCAGTATAAACAAACTTGACGAAAAACAAAAAATAATGTGCTTAATGTTACATTATGATATTTGGCAAACATTTGGTGGTTTTGATTCATTGGAAGATAGTATCAAAGCAATTGGAAGAAATAAAGTTTTAAATGATGAGATAGTTGCAGTACTTGAAATTTTAATTGACAAAATTGATTTCATTGAAAAGAAATTAAGCTACCATATTTACAGCCGCTACAAATCCATGGGAGATATACGAGAGACCAAATTTATCTGCATTTGGAGATTACACATTTGAAAAAAAATCAAGTAATAGAGAAGGAATTGTAAACCCGGAAGGAAAGAATACTGAATTGCTATTAGTAACGTTGGAGAAGTCCGAAGAAAATTTTTCGCCTAGCACTATGTATAATGATTATGCAATAAGTGACAAAATATTTCATTGGCAGTCACAAAATTCTTCAAAGCCTGAATTGGGAAGAGGTTTATCTTATATCAACCATGAAAAAAACGATCGATTAGTTTTATTATTTGTAAGAGAAAGAAATAAGGATGAATTTGGCAACACTATGGCATATGTTTTTTTTGGAGTTTAAAATTATTTAGAACACTATGGATCTAAACCCATGAATATTAAATGGGAATTAAATGAACCGATGCCACCTTATTTATGGAAAGATTCTGCAAAGATGGCTGTTGGATAGCTCAGTAGAATTACCGAACCCTGAAGAGTGCGACGCAACAGACGATGCCATATGCACCTCAGTTCACCCACAAAAAAAATTCCTAACTTGTATGTATGGAATTCATCAAAGCATGTACTGTAAATGAACTACCCGAAGGGGCACAGAAAATTGTAGCATGCGGTGCACAGAAAGTGGCGTTGTTTCATTTTAATAAAGAGATAACGGCTATTGGCAATGCCTGCCTGCACAAAGCCGGTCCGCTGGGCTTGGGTGCTGTTACTAAAAAGGATGATGGTCACTATGTAGCCTGCCCCTGGCATGGCTGGGAGTATAATATTAAAACCGGCGCCGCACCACCGGGCTATGAAGACAAACAAGCTGTATACGAAGTAAAGATTGATGGCGATGATATATTGATAAGTACACTACCGGTGCAGAAAGCACACCGTGCTATGCATGATCTATCGGCAATAGAAGATTTAATGAAGTTGAAATATGAAACTACGCCGGAGTCAAAAAACATCCTGGGCATCAGCACCACCAATATGAATGATGGCCTGCCAAGGTACAGCACATCGGAAGCGGCATTGGAAACAGCACTGGAATACGCTGCCGAAAAACATGGCGCTGCTACCAAAATGCTCAAGCTGCGGGAGCTGGGTTTCCGTGCCTGCGAAGGTTATTATAGTCAGCACATGAATGCCTGCACCTGGCCTTGCAGCATTACTGAAATGGAACCCAAGGATGGTATGACAGAAGTGTACCGGGATATGATTCTTTGGGCCGATATTATTTTAGTGGCTACACCTATCCGTTGGGGTAATGCATCCTCTCTCTATTTTAAAATGGCCGAGCGGCTAAACTGTGTGCAGAACCAGATAACACTAAAAGACAGAGTGCTGGTAAAAAATAAAGTAGCTTCTTTCATCATCACAGGCGGACAAGATAATATACAACAGGTGGCCGGGCAGATGATGGTGTTCTTTACCGATCTTGGTTTTACGTTTCCACCATTTAGTTTTCTCGGCTGGAGCCGTGGCTGGACAGCGGAAGACATGGATAAAAATATTCTGCAATTTAAAAAAAGTGAATACGTAAACCGTACCGCAAAGGAACTGGTAGATAATTGTGTAGACACTTTACAAAGCATCAAACATATGGATGCATCGAAACTGAAAGCACCAAAACCACATAAGGAAGATTCGCTGAGTTTTGGAATAGATAATCCGGATATGAATGTGTAGTGATACCCTTAGTAAGGTATTGTATAAAGTAAAAATTACTGGTAAATTGCAACCAGTTAAATTGCTGTACTGGCAAATTTTGTTTTTTTCATAAACCGTACTCGCTAATGGTTAAGCAACTGATCGTATCTTTTTTATTTTTACATTTATTTTTTTATACTACTCTCGGCCAGGCGCCGAAAGAATATAATCAGGCGGTAGTAATGGCCCATACCGCAGATTCATTACTACGCCATGGAGAAGTGAACCGTGCCGATTCACTGATTAATATTTCTATCAAACTATATCCTACACTGGCTATTTATGATTATGCCTTAACCAAAGCGGAGATGAATGATATAAGAGGTGCTAATCTGGTTATGGACCGGGCCCGGGTAAAAGTTTTGACATATACTATAAAGAATACTTACTTATGGATAGATCTTCCTTATAACGGTTTGCGGGAGTGCGGTGCACATTATGCTTATTTCGGGTTTTTATTAAAGATGTATGAAGTAAATAAAGCATATGGTGAGCGGTTTTGGATGGAGTATGCTTTAATGGAAGCAGGCAAAGTTGCCTTTGGTCCGCTAAACCCTGGTGGCTATGATTATTATATAGCCATGCAACAGGTGCTGAAAGCTGATCTGCTGGTATTGAAGAAAAACTATATGGGGGCCATTCAGAACATTCAAATGGCGCCACCTAATTCCGTATTTGCAAATCCTGTAGCCAAAGCACAGGCATTGATACCCATTTTATGCGAACTGGGAGATTATAACAGCGCAGCATTCCAGGTAAGAGCACTGGGGTATGATCCTTCACAAAAAATGCACAGCAATCCTGGCTATTTTATATCAATACCTTATTAAAAAAAACGGAAGAAGCTTTATATCACTACAAACAATTGCCAGAAGAATTTGTGCAGGCAAACATCAATGCCAATTATTATGTACTGGGTTTGCTGGATATCAATGAAAAAAAATATGAGGATGCTATTCATAAATTATTGTATTCGCTGAGCAAAAGAGGTAAAAAAGGAATGGAAGTGTATATGCTGGTAGAAAAATGGAAACTCTATACAGCAATTGGCGATGCATATGCAGGTCTTGGTTTGTTTACAAAAGCAAAAGATAATTATACTGTTGCATTGTTGGCCAATCCGGATCATCAACCGGCCAAAGACGCATTATCAAAATTGGAAGCGGCTTACAGCAAAGAAGTAGCGACAGATAAAACATCTCCAATTATCAGTTTGTCTACAGCATTACCAAAACGGGGATTAATAATTACTACGGCTGACTCAACAATATTAGTAAAGGGATTTGCATCAGACCCTTCGGGTATCAAAAATGTATTGATGAATGGAAAAGAAGTATATGTGCAGCCCGATGGAAATTTCTGGGGAGAAGTGAAGGTAAATGATGGAATAAATGCACTGACCATTACTGCAACGGATTTAGCCGGTAATAAAAAGGATGAAAGCTTTGAGATAGAGAAAACAACTACAGCAACAAATTCAAATCCGGAAAGAGAAGGAAAGAGCTATGCCTTGTTACTAGCGGCGCAGAATTATAGCGATGACAAAATTCCTTCATTAGAAAACCCGATTGCTGATGCGATTAAACTAAAACTGATACTAAAAAATAATTATCAGTTTACTGACTCAACTGTTATCACCCTTTTTAATCCTGCAGTTAGTGACATCAAACAACAAATGCTGGAGCTTACCAATCGCATTCAGCCGGAGGATAATCTTATTATTTTTTATGCGGGTCATGGTATATGGGTAGAAAAAGAGAAAAAAGGATATTGGATGCTGACCGATTCGAAACGATATGATGAAGCCAGTTGGTTATCCAATAAAGAAATGCTCAACCTGATTGCTAAACTACCGGCTCGCCACACCCTATTAATAACGGATGCCTGTTTTTCGGGTTCTGTTTTTAAAACAAGAGGGCTTGATTTGGGTAATGAGGAAGAGGGGAAATCAACACTTGTTGAACGAATGCAAAATAAGATCAGCCGGGTGGCGATCACTTCGGGTAACGACACAGAAGTACCTGATAAAAGTGTTTTTATGCACTACCTTGTCAAAGCACTGAGTGAAAACAAAGAAAAATATTTAACGGCGCAGAAAATGTTTGTAAATCAGATTATCGAAGCCGTAATGACCGCAACGAATACCGAACCAAGATATGGCACTTTAGAGATGGCAGGACATATTGGAGGCGACTATATTTTTATCAGAGAATAAATACAACAAAATGGTAAGCACCGAATCTGCATAAAAAAGATTCGCTGAGTTTTGGAATGGATAACTCGGATATGAATGTGTAAATTAAATCAGACTTTAATTTATTCGCAGGTAGGGTGGGGTTTATTATCTTCTGGCAAAGGTATTTCGGGTTGCATAGTAGGATTGCAAACTAAAAATTCGATAGGTTCTTCAGCAGTCCTAATCAGGCTTCTATATTTTTCTTTCAGACTG
The DNA here is from genome assembly GCA_016706055.1 of Chitinophagaceae bacterium. Lineage (GTDB taxonomy): Bacteria > Bacteroidota > Bacteroidia > Chitinophagales > Chitinophagaceae > JJ008. The sequence goes on from JADJKL010000007.1 coordinate 51,194, forward strand.
CGTTTAAATTTGCCAAGATAGCCAGGTACACGGAGGTCCTGATCGTTTACAGGTACCGATTCAATAAGGTCGTTGCCTAAGTACATCATTAGTTGCATAAAAGGAATATTGGATATCAGCAAAAGAATAAAAAAAATGATGGAGATGCAAGCAGAAAATTACCCTATTCGGCTTCGTAGTTTTACTTCTTTATAGTAGAGATAGTTTGTGTCTGTTTTAGCCGGGTAAGCTTTAAATAAAAGCATCCTTGCCAATGAGCATAAAGAAGCCTGTTTCGATCTAAATGCTTAATTATTAAACCACTAACCCCTATTCCATTCCCTACAGTGCCTTATTGTGCCTTTCTGTGCCGAAGAGTGCCGTTCAGTGCCCTACACGGAAACCAGCCTCCGCAGCACCGTACATTTATATCCGGAACAAACATAGCTGGTAGCAGCATAGTCCATAGATGCGACATACATACCCCGTACATACGCCATACTTAAGCCATCAATCTGTTACCTCTCAGTTATTCAATCATCATAAAATTAAAAATATATGATATCCTCATCAGCAACAGAATATGTTGTAAAACCATGTACTCATGCTGCATTGGCAAAAGCTTACAGTGTCAGTCGCAAAACATTATACAACTGGCTGCGCCCACATCAGGAAGAAATTGGTAAGCGTTGCGGTTATAAATATTCGCTGGAGCAGCTCTTCATCATTTTTGATAAGTTCGGCTTTCCATCTCTTTCAATCGGTTGAATGAATAAAGAAATTTTGTCCTTTATAAGAAGTACAACAATAAGAGCAGGAGAACAAGCAATCATAGTTGATATGAGCCGGTTAGGTAAAGGATCTTATATTTAAAAAATGTCAATGACGGGTAAAGTGTCAACTCAAATAGTAAATAAAATATAATATTATTTCAGCGTTGCTCCCTGCTCAATCCAGCACCGGATGACTTCTCTTTCTTCCGGAGTCATATTGGTTTTATTATTCTGCGGCATCGTTTTAGTCAACACTACCCGTTGAAGTATTAATTCTTTTTTGGCAATAATCTCTAAAGGTGTATCATATTTTACACCGTTGGGAGCAACAGTAAACACATCATCCGTTGGTTTGGAAGAATGGCAATTGATACATCGTTGTTGTATGATAGAATGTACTTGTGTAAAACCAATCTCATTACATTTTGTAGTGGATGGTTGTGGAGCAGTTACATAAGCCACCGCTAATAATATAATTACAGATGCCGGCATAATCCATACACTCAGCTTGCCTTGTTCTCTTACATTTAACCAATGTTTAATTCCTGCACTGCCGATGGAGATTGCAGCTAAAACAATCCATTGATATTTGTTTCCAAAAGTGCTGGGAAAATGATTGCTCACCATTACAAATAAAACAGGCAATGTAAAATAGTTGTTATGGATAGATCGGAACAAAGCATTCTTTCCTTTCTGCGGGTCTGGCAACTCCCCTTTCTTGGCGGCCTTCACCATTGCTTTTTGTGAGGGAATAATTACAAAGAATACATTGGCAACCATGATGCTGCCAATCATAGCACCAAAATGTATGAAAGCAGCTCTTCCACTGAATACATGACTATAGAAATAGGCGAATCCTGTTAATAATAAAATGCCAACGATGGTAAACAACCAAGGCGTTTTCCTTAATGGTGATTTACAAAGAAGATCATACAATAACCAACCAACAATAAAAGAACCAATGCTGATGGCGATTGCTTCTGCTGCTGTAAGCTTCATCACATTCACATCAATCAGCATCGCTGACGAATTAAAATAATAAATGATGAATAATAAGGCAAAACCAGATACCCAGGTAAAGTAGGCTTCATACTTAAACCAATGCAAATGTTTTGGAATAGTTGTAGGTGCTGTTTTATATTTCTCTAAATAATAAAAACCGCCGCCATGTACCGCCCAAAGATTACCTGCCAGTTCATCTCTTACTCCTTCTGTTCTGTTCAATGCATTTTCCAGAAAAACAAAATAGAAGGAAGCACCAATCCAAGCAATGCCGAAAGTGATATGCATTACCCTTACAATAATGTTCATCCACTCCATCAGATGGCCTTCGTACACTGTTCCTTTTAGTAGCAGATACATGCCGGTGATGATGACAATAATAGTGAAAACGATAGCAGCATAGATCCAATTTTGAGTCATACTCATCTTCTCCAACTGCTCTTCATCTATTTGTGATTTTAATAATGAACGGATGCGGTAAGTCATAATGACGAACACCACAAGCATGATAAATGATAATATAAGTAGTAAAGCAGGCAATCTCTTAGTATGACTTTGTATAAATCTCCCCCAAAGTAGAGAATTGTTTTCATTATTTTTAGGAATAAGGAGCACAAAGGAAATAAAGTATACACGAAGATCACAACGTAGTGTACTTCGTGTCGCTTAGTGTGCTTTGTGCTACTAATAAATTTACTATGATTGATGCAGCCATACTATCAAATCGAATTATTACTCCTAATGGAATAAAGAAAGCTATTGTATTAATAGAACAAGGAAAGATAGCTGCTATCACCAACGAATTACCACAAGGAAATTTCCCAATTGAAGATATTGGTGACAATGTTTTAATGGCTGGCATTGTTGATCCGCATGTGCATATTAACGAACCCGGCAGAACGGATTGGGAAGGATTTGATACGGCTACTAAAGCTGCATTGGCAGGTGGAATTACTTCGTTAGTGGAAATGCCGCTGAATGCATCACCCGTTACCACAACCGTAAAAGCATTTGAAGAAAAAATAAACGCTGCGAAAGGGAAACTACATACCAACTGTGGATTCTGGGGCGGCATTATTCCGGGAAATGAAAAAGAGATAGAACCATTAATAGAAAAAGCCCGCCTGAATGACACAGTCGGGCAGGGAGTGCTGGGCTTCAAAGCATTTCTCACTCATTCAGGTATTGATGAATTTCCAAATGTTACAGAAGAGGATTTAAGAAAAGCAATGCCCATCATTGCAAAGCATAACTTACCATTATTAGTACACTGCGAACTTTCAGACCAGAGTCTCCATTCGCCACTAACTATAAATCGTTACAATGACTATCTACAATCAAGACCAAAAAATTGGGAAGACAATGCCATCGCTTTAATGATCCGCTTATGCGAAGAATTTAATTGCCGCACACATATCGTTCATTTATCTTCTGCTGATTCAATTGAGCAAATCGTAAAGGCAAAACAAAAAGGATTGCCGATTACGGTAGAAACAGCGCAGCATTATTTATATTTTATTGCAGAACAAATAAAAGACGGAAGTACTGAATTTAAATGTGCGCCGCCGATAAGAGAAAAGGAAAATAATACAAAGCTCTGGCAGGCTTTGAAAGAAGGTATCATTGATTTTGTAGCTACCGATCATTCTCCGGCTCCATCGGAAATGAAAGAAACAGCAAGTGGAGATTTTATGAAAGCATGGGGCGGCATTGCATCCTTACAATTTGCCTTACCTGTGTTGTGGACGGCTGCCCAGAAAAATAATGGTAGTTTGAGTGATGTTGCAAAATGGCTTTGCGAAAAACCAGCATTGTTACCATCATTAAAATCAAAAGGAAAAATAGAAGTGGGTTACGATGCAGACTTCGTAATCTGGAATCCAGAAGAAAAATTTACCGGAACAGCAAAAGACATTCTTCATAAACACAAGCTAACACCGTATCTTAATGAAGAATTATCGGGAGTGGTGAAGCAAACATGGCTTAAGGGAACAAAGGTCTATGATGAACAAAAATTTTTACATTTGAATAAAGGAACTGTTTTATAATTATGGATAACACAAACGAACCAGCATTTACAAAGCTTACAGACCTGGCAGCAGAAAGGCTGGGTGGCAAGACAATATCCTGTAGCGATGATTTTTTTGCAGAAAAAGAAAATTTATTAAAATCCGGCCGTGGTGTTTTTATTGCCGATAAATATACCGACCGTGGTAAATGGATGGACGGCTGGGAAAGCCGTCGCAAAAGAACCGAAGGGCATGACTGGTGCATTATTCAATTAGCAACATCAGGAAAAATTCACGGAGTGGATATAGACACCAATTATTTCTTGGGCAATCATCCGCCGCATGCTTCTATCGAAGCCGCTAATATTTCTACAACGGAAGAAATAAATTTCGATACAATAGCATGGAAGGAAATATTACCTCAGTCGCCATTGGAACCGGGCTCTCAAAACTTTTATGCAATAGAAGATCAAAGCATTTATACACATTTAAAATTACATATCTATCCCGATGGCGGTGTGGCAAGATTAAAAGTGTATGGCGAAGTTTTTAAAGACTGGGCAACAGTTGATGCCAGCGAAACAATCAATTTGGCAGCTACAACTAATGGCGCAAAGTCTGTTTTATGTAACGATATGTTCTTCTCTCATATGGACAATCTCATCATGCCCGGAAGAGGAATTAATATGGGTGATGGATGGGAAACAAAAAGAAACCGAACACCTGCTAATAAAGATTGGGTGATTGTACGTTTGGCTCACAAAGGAATAATAGAAAAAATATTAGTTGACACTTGTCACTTCAAAGGCAATTATCCCGATAGTTGCTTGATAGAAGGCTGCGACATTGCATATAAAGATGAAAGTAAATTGGGCACTGATGCTATTGAATGGACAACCATTTTACCGCAAGAAAAATTAAGTGCCGATGTGGAGCATTTGTTTGAAGATGAAATAAAAAATAAAGGTCCGTTTACACATGCAAGGCTTACCATCTTTCCGGATGGCGGCGTAAGCAGGTTACGTTTATGGGGGAGAATAAAATAATGACATTAGCAGAATTAAATACAATAAGTCAGCCACAACTCAGAGAAGAGTTGCTCAAATGCTGTGGCTCGTCAACATGGGTAAAAATGATGATGACTTATTTTCCAACAGATAATATGGAAGAGCTGTTGGAGAATGCAGAAGAACTGTGGACCGAATGTAGTGATGACGATTGGAAAGAAGCATTTACACATCACCCAAAAATCGGCGATGTAGAATCGCTGACAAAAAAATTTGCATCAACTGCTGAATGGGCATCCGGAGAACAAAGTGCCGTAAACACCGCTTCCAAAGAAACAATTGAAGCTTTGGCAGAAGCCAACCGCTTGTACGAAGAAAAATTCGATTATATCTTTATTGTGTGTGCCACCGGAAAGTCTGCAGAAGAAATGTTAGGACTTTTACAAGAAAGAATAAATAATAAGCCGGAGGATGAATTAAGAATTGCCGCTGCTGAACAACTTAAAATAACTAAACTACGTTTACAAAAACTAATTGCATGAGCCAACTTACCACACATATTCTTGACACATCAAAAGGAAAACCCGCAGCTGGAGTTCTAGTTAATTTATTTCAACAGGAAAATAATAGCTGGAAAGAAATTGCTTCGGGAGTTACCAATGCTGATGGCCGTATTGCAGACTTAATAAAGAAAGATGTAATGCTGGCTTCAGGTGATTATAAATTAAATTTTGAAACGAAAGCATACTTTGATAAACAAGATATTGAAACCTTTTATCCATTTGTAGAAATTGTATTCACCATTACTGATGGCGAACATTATCATGTGCCGTTATTATTAAATCCATTTGGGTATTCTACATACAGGGGATCTTAGAATGGAGCACAAAGGACACTAAGAAATACAAAGAACACTATGAATGAAGAAGAAGTAATAAAGATAGTTCTGGACGAGGCTTTCCACATTCATAAAACCATAGGACCTGGAATGCTTGAAAATGTTTATCAAACATGTTTGTCCTACCGTATTAAACAAAGAGGCTTATATGTCGAATCAGAAAAACCAATTCCTGTAATATTTGAAGAAATAAAAATGGATTGTGGTTATAGAGCAGATATTGTTGTAGAAGGAAAAGTAATTGTTGAAACAAAAAACATTGAAGCAATTGCAGATATTCATATTGCACAGCTATTAACTTATTTGCGATTTCTGAATCTTAGACATGGTTTAATTTTAAACTTCAAAACAGTATTGTTAAAGAACGGTATTAAAAGAGTATTAAATGGATATGAAAAATAATCTCTTTGTGTTCTTCGTGTAATCATTGTGAACTTTGTGCTCCTTAAAACTTTAGAATATGAATCTTTCCATCGCCGATATTGAAAAAGAAATATTATTGAATTCGCTGAAAGATGCGAACCTCAAATTCCAACAAATTTATCCGGGTGATAAACCGGACAGACAAGCAGTGCATACGGTTTATGGCGGTGCCAATCTTTTTAAAGCAGATACCTGTATCAAACTGGGTGAAATTGCGTTGGATAATTTATTGACCTATGCTCCCGACTTTGTTGCATTGGCTAACGTACTGGAAATGGAAGGATATAAAGCTTTGCCAACGGATGAAAAGAAGATTGCCAAACTGACTAAGAAGTTAGATAAGATGGATGAAGTAGAAAGAAAACAACATCCTGCCTGGCTGGCTTATACAGTTTATAATAAGATCATCAAAAAGCTACAAACAGAAGCTGTTGAAGATTTTAGAATTGATTTTGAAGATGGCTTTGGTAACAGACCTGATGCAGAAGAAGATGAAACAGCGGTAAATGCAGCCACTGCATTAGCGGAAGGAATGAATGAAAAAACAATTTCTCCATTTATTGGAATCCGTATCAAACCTTTTACAGAAGATTTAAAGAACCGTGGTGTAAGAACGATGGATATTTTTCTAACAACATTGCTGGAGAAAACTGGTGGGAAACTCCCTGATAATTTTATTGTGATGTTGCCGAAAGTAACGATACCAGAACAGGTAACAACAATGGTTCGTTTATTGGAAATCATTGAAAAGAAAAATAATCTTGCTGCTGGTAGTTTGAAAATGGAAACGATGGTGGAAGCCACACAGATTATCATGGATGATGAAGGAAAAAATCCATTGATGAAAATTATACGGGCTGGAGAAGGCAGATTGATTGCTGCACACTTTGGAACTTATGATTACACTGCATCCTGTGGCATCACAGCAAAGTACCAAACGATGGCTCATCCTGTTTGCGATTTTGCACATCATATGACAAAAGTGGCATTGGGTGGGACAGGAATTTTTTTATCAGACGGTGCTACGAATGTAATGCCGGTTGCGCCACATCGTGGTGATAAACTTTCTGCAAAACAATTAAAAGAGAACCGTCAGTCGGTACACAATGCATGGCGTATTGGGTACAATCATTCTATGCATTCACTTATCAATGGTTTTTACCAAGGTTGGGATTTAAATCCTGCTCAACTACCTATGCGGTATGCAGCTACGTATAATTTCTTTTTGAGCAGCATGGAAGATGCCACACATCGGTTGAAAACTTTTGTTGACCGTTCTGCCATTTCCACATTAACCGGAGATATTTTTGATGATGCTGCAACAGGACAGGGCTTATTAAATTTCTTTTTAAAAGCAATGAACTGCGGAGCGATTACTGAAGAAGAAGCAACCGCTACAGGTTTAACAATTGAAGAAATACATACAAGATCATTCTATAAAATATTACAAGGCAGAAGAGGGAACTGAGGCCCGTTTGCATTTTTGTAGATTTGCTGCTAAACATTTCAAAAATGACGATTGCTGTATTAGGAGCTGGCATGGTAGGCCGTGCCATTGCATTGGATCTTGCTAAAGAGTATAAAGTAACTTGTTTTGACCTGAATGCTTTCAATTTGGAGAAAGTAAAAAGCAGAAACGATACTATCGAAATAGTCGCTGCCGATCTTTCACAGTTTACTGAATACAAAACATGGTTCTCCCCTTTTGATATAGTTGTAACTGCCGTTCCTGGTTTTATGGGTTACAAAACACTGGAAGCAGTTATCAATGCAGAAAAGAATGTAGTAGATATTTCTTTCTTTCCCGAAGATGCTTTGGCTTTGGATGAATTGGCAAAAGAAAAAAATGTAACGGTTATTACAGATTGCGGTGTTGCACCAGGTATGAGTAATTTTATTTTGGGAAGATATAATGAAGAGATAAATGTCACCTCTTTCGAATGTTATGTTGGAGGATTGCCCAAAGAAAAGAAACCGCCCTTTGAATACAAAGCACCTTTCTCACCAGTAGATGTAATACAAGAATATATCCGACCTGCAAGATTAGTAGAGAACGGCTCAATTGTTACAAAGCCTGCATTGAGTGACAGAGAAATAATGGAATTTGATAAAGCTGGGGAACTGGAAGCCTTTAATACAGATGGTCTTCGTTCATTGATCTACACAATGAACCATATTCCCGATATGAAGGAAAAAACATTGCGGTACGAAGGTCATATTGATTTGATCATCGCCTTGCAGCAGGCAGGTTTTTTTGATACAACAGCATTACGAATTAATGATGTGGATATTACTCCATTAGAGTTTACATCAAAGCTTTTAGTAAACGAATGGAAGCTGGAAGAAGAAGAAGAAGAGTTCACCGTAATGAAAGTAATTGTGAAAGGAGAAGACAAAACAGTTGAGTATAATTTATATGACGAATACGATGCTGCCACCAAAACATCTTCAATGGCAAGAACAACTGGCTACACTTGCACCGCAGCAGTCAATTTAATTGCAAAGAATATGTTCACAGAAAAAGGAGTCTTCCCTCCGGAACTGATTGGAAAAGATAAAACCTGCTTTGACTTTGTAATCAATTATCTAAAAGAAAGAAATGTGAACTGGGAGCCCCTGCTACATTCCGTTTAATTAAATATTACTATACCCTAAAGGGAGATATAAAAACTCTTGAAAGCGTAGAAGTAATTGCAGAAAGCCTTCTAGTGTAAATTAAAAAACTGATTAATCTAAGTTCCCCTTTTAGCCCCGATAAAAATCGGGGTAGGAAGGACAGGGGTTTTTATTCAGCTTCTGCCACCACTTCCTTTACTTCAGGAATCATCCGCTTCATCATTCCTTCAATACCTGCTTTCAGTGTAATCATTGATGAAGGACATCCGCTGCAACTTCCTTGCATGGCAAGGTTTACTGTGCCTGCGTCATAACTTTTGAATTGAATAGCGCCGCCATCCATTTCCACAGCAGGACGAACATAATTATCTAGTAGTTCTTTAATACGTTTTACAATATCATCATCATCGGCAGATACTTCGTTGCTGCTAGTTTGTTTTACAGCTGCCAATTCTTCTTCATTGATCACCACTTTGCCTTCTTCCAAATAATCTTTCAAAAACTGACGGATAGAAGGAATCACATCCTGCCAATCTTCTGTTTCACTTGTTTTAGTAAGTGTAACAAAATTGCTGGCAATAAATACAGCTTTAATAAAGGGAAAACCAAACAACTCTGTTGCTAAAGGTGACGGCTTTGCGGTTTCAACATCTGGAAAATCAATGCTCTTGCCGGGATATAAAAGTTTATTGGCAACAAACTTCATTGTCTCCGGGTTTGGAGTCATTTCTGTATAAATACTTATAATAGGATTACCTGTCTTAATCATAGCTCACTAATTTAAAAGTTCCCCTTCTCTAAATCTTCAGGAGACAGGCAAAAATAACAACAATTTTCAGCTTCTATTTACGAATGCAGGAAACAAGGTTGGCAGCGGCTCACGGCACTTATTTATGCCTTTACAAGCAAATTTTCGCTGAATACTACATCTTTGCTGCCATGAAAAAGATATATCATCTGGGAAACTGCACTACTTGTCAGGCTATTATTAAAAATACGGGCATTGATAAAAAAGGATTTGTAATGCAGGATATTAAGTTCGAAAAAATTACACCAACACAACTCGATGAAATGAAAGCCATGGCTGGCAGTTACGAATCCCTATTCAGCCGCCGAGCAATGAAATACAAAGAGCTGGGATTGAAAGAAAAAAAGCTGGAAGAAAAAGATTACCGCAAGTTTATATTGGAAGAATACACTTTTCTAAAAAGACCAGTTGTAATCATCAAGAATAAAATATTTATCGGCAGCGAAAAGAAAACAGTAGAAGCATTAACCCAAGCTGTTAAGTGATTTTTCTGGCAGCCATTCTTCTTTCCTTACTCAGCACTCTCCAGGTAATGATTAAACTAGCCAACATAAATATTGCAGCCATAAAAAAGGGAATACCCGGAAAATAGAAAGGCGCTTTATCCGTAGTAAAATATTTGAATAAATTATTCATTATCGGAGGGCCAATAATGATAGTTAAACTCATCAGGCTAGTCAATGTTCCCTGTAACTCTCCTTGTTCATTATTAGACACATGACCTGCCAATGTAGATTGCAGCGATGGTCCGGCAATACCACCCAAACAATAGGGAACGATAATAGCAAACATCATCCAGCCTTCACTTGCGAAAGAAAATAATACAAGGCCAATTGTGTATAAAATCAATCCAGCATAAATACTTTTTCGTCACCCAATTTTGGATTAATAACTCTTGTAAGCCCAGCTTGTACAACTCCTACAGTTACACCAACTACGGCCAATGAGAGACCAACCAATTTTTCTGTCCATCCAAAACGATAAATAGTAAAGAAACTCCAGTTGGCTTGCACAGCTTGTGCCGCTAAATAAATAAGAAAGAATGTAAGTGCAAGTCCGCCAATGGCAGGTCGTTTCTTTAAAAACTTTAAAGCACCAAAAGGATTAGCTCTTTTCCATTCAAATGGTCTTCGGTTTTCTTTGCTTAAGGATTCGGGCAATACAAAGTAACCGTACAGGGCATTTACTAAACAAAGAACTGCAGCAGCATAGAATGGTGCTCTTACGCCAAAGTCTGCAAGTAATCCACCCAATGCAGGGCCAATTACAAAGCCCAGACCGAACGCAGCACCAATCATTCCAAAATTTTTAGCTCTTGTTTGTGGTGTGCTAATGTCGGCAATATATGCAGCACCGGTAGTAAAGCTGGCTCCTGTCAATCCTGCAATGATTCGACCCACAAATAACCAACCGTATGTAGGTGCTAATGCAAGAAATAAATAATCAATGCCAAAGCCAAACAGCGATGTTAACAATACAGGACGTCTTCCATATTTATCACTTAGATTTCCAATAACAGGAGCAAACAAAAATTGTGTTATTGCATAGGCAGATAATAGCCATGCTCCATATGGACTTGCTTCATTTATATCAATATGTTTTAATTCGGAGATTAGGCGGGGCATTACGGGTATTATCAAACCCCAGCCCATTACATCTATAAGAAGAGTAATGAAAATAAATCCTACAGCTGCCTTGCGGTTATTTGCCATTAAAATATATGCCTGTTAATAACACAAAATTGGAAGTTTTTTTGTTTTCGGAATATATTTTTTAAATTCAGGCATGTTTTTAGACAACCGTAATATTAACAAAGCATAAAGATGTTGTTTATAACCTGCTCCTACCTTTGGAGCTCGTTAAGGCAACTACCATAGCTTATCTGCTATTGGATATTTTTTTACCATAAAAAGAAATCATATGAAACTAATCCAACTCATTTTGGTCGCATCGTCATCGTTATTATTTTTTTCCTGTGTTAGCAGTAAAAAATTTAAAACGGCACAGGCGGACTATACTACACTAGAAACAAAGTATAAAACACTAGAAGGTGATATGTCTGATTGCAGTACAGAAAAAGCAACCCTTGCCAGAGAAAAAGCAGCTTTGGAAAGAGAAATTGCATTGCAAAAAACCCGTATGAAAGATTTAGATGATCAGGTAGCATTTCTCAAGTCAAATAATAATCAGGCAATAAAACAACTGGAAGACCTTTCTGTTATAACTGCATCACAGGCAGAAAGTATTAAAAAATCAATGGAAAATATTGGTGCAAAGGATAATTATATCATGACATTGCAACAGCAGATGGCACATAAGGATTCCTTAAATATGGCATTAGTCATGAATCTTAAAGGTGCTATCGGAAACCTGGATGATGAGGATATTAATATAAAAGTAGATAAAGGTGTTGTGTATATTGATATATCTGATAAATTATTATTTACTACCGGAAAATATGATGTAACAAATAATGCAAAAGTAGTATTGGGTAAAGTAGCGGCTGTTTTAAAGAACCAGCCTGATATTGAATTTATGGTAGAAGGTCATACAGATAATGTTCCATTCCGTGGTGGCGGTGGATTAGTAAAAGATAACTGGGATCTAAGTGTAAAAAGAGCAACTGCGGTAGTACGGTTATTACAAAATGACTATGGTTTAGATCCTGCAAGAATGGCGGCAGCAGGCAGGGGCGAATACAAACCAATAGCTGATAATAGTACGAAAGAAGGTAAAGCTGCTAACCGCAGAACAAGGATTGTTATTTTGCCACAGTTAGATCAGTTTTTCCAGTTGCTGGAACCAAAAAAGAATTAAATAGTTTATATTTTAAATAATACAAAATGCCACTTAAAATTGAGTGGCGTTTTGTATTATAATTATTTGGCTTGGCTTCTGCTCAGCCATACTTCCAATAAGGCAGTTATTAATATTAAAGAACCGCCCAGTAATATATTACCCGAAGGTGTTTCGTTCAGAAAAGCTATGCCAAGCAATATGCCAACAACCGGTGTAAAGTTGCTAAGAATGCTTACAGTAGAAACAGAAAAATGATTCAGGCTTTTAACAAAAAAAGTATGACCCATAGCTGTTGTTACAACACCAAGAAACAAAAGGTAATACCATTCTGTTTTTAATGTGACAAAAGAAACCTGTTGAAAAAAAAGAAAAGGTATTGTAAGGATCACCACTACCAGCAATTGATGAAGAATAACCACAAGACCATCTTCTGTTGTTGCATGTTTTTTTAATAGCAGATTTCGTACTGCATAAAAAAATGCAGATAGCAACCCCATGAGTATGCCAAGTGTATTATCATTATTGATGTCAAAAGCCGGCATGAGGATGTAGATACCTGCTAGTGCTAATAATGCCACAGGAATTTGTATAGGACGGAATCGCTTTTTAAGGTAAAATGGTTCGAGCATTACGGTAATAACCGGATAAACAAACATACTGAGCATAGCAATAGCAACTGTGGATAGTTGCAGCGAAATAAAATATGTTATCCAATGTGCGGCTAATAATACGCCGCTTAAAAAAAGAAATTTCCTTTTTTTGGTATCAGCAAGCCGAAATGATTTTTTACTAAACCAAATGATGAAGAAAAGCAAGATAAGGCAATGAGAGACCGGAAAATATGGGGAATTGTATCCTGCCCAAAGGACCAGAAGTGCCAATAAATAAAATGGAAAGCATTAAAGGAATATAATGCCTGGCCGGTTGCTGTTGATGCTGGTTCAAGTAGTGATTTCTTTTAAGCTAAAAAAATAAAACTACTTTACTTCTTCAAACATTCCTGTTTGTTTATTCTTTCTCACATTATCCCAGTTAAAATAACGGCCATTCATAGCAACATACACACCTGCAGGTAAGGTTTGTGCGAATGCTAATGCACTACCAAGGTTAAAAAGTCCATCGCTACTACCAAATTTTATAGGAATCATAGCACCGGTAAGAATGATTGTTTTGTCTTTCACTTTCTGCGCCAGCATTTTGGCTGTTTCACTCATTGTATCTGTACCATGCGTAAGGACAATTTTGTCCTCTTCGCATTGATTGCATTGGTGTGCAATTAACTCTCTGTCTTCATCTGTCATTTCCAGGCTGTCAACCATCATCAGTGTTCTTATTTCAACAGACACTTTACTTCTGCCCATATCCAGCAGGTCATGCAAATGTGTGTCATTAAAATAAAGCTGACCGGTAATTTCATTATACTCTTTATCAAAAGTGCCACCGGTAATAAAAATGCGGATTGTCATTATAAAATGATTGAGCAGTGAAGATAACTATTCAACTTTTTTGCAATTTGATCTTCGTATTGGTGGTATTCAACGAAACGGACATTAGTATAGATAAACTCAAAAAAAGAGGCAGGAAAACTTTTTTGATATTAATTTATTGTTACTTTAGCGGGGCTTTACAAAAAAAAAGGTCCTTCCGTAGAAACGGACTGACCTCTAACGATTGCTTGCCATATGAAATTCTTAAAGAGTAGTTGTTGAAGCTGTTGCCAGCTTTGAAGATTTTCGCTTTATCTTTGACCTCTGACGCTTGCCCTTCTAACGATTGTTTGCCTTTGATTTAATCTTCTGATACGAAAGTAGTGAGGAGTACCTTGTCCTTCAAAACATTTAAAGCATCATTTCAGTATGCCAAAAGGGTCGGGGTTTTTGCAAAAGCCTTGCTGACAGCAGATTTCAGGTAAAATTCTTTATGATGCCCAACCACTCTACAGACATATTATTTCAATTGATAAAGTCGCTTGAAAAGGCCGAAAAAAGGCATTTTAAGCTCTATATAAAGCGTAGTTCGGGCAACGAAGACCTCAAAATTGTTCGCCTTTTTGATGCGTTGGACAAATCCAAAGAGTACGAGGAAAAAGCATTGCTCAAAAAACTGAAAGACGTTACCAAACCTCAGCTGGCAAATCTTAAAACACATTTGTATAAACAGATTTTGGCGAGCCTTCGCTTATTAAAAGTGCCGACAGTCTCGATCTGCAATTGAATGAGCAATTTGACTATGCACATATATTATATAAAAAAGGTTTGTTTATTCAAAGTCTTAGGATAATTGAAAGGGCAAAAGAAATTGCTAAAGCCAATCAGAAAATAAATGTACTTCCACAATTTATCGCTTTAGAAAAGCGGATTGAAAATCTGCATATCACCAGAAGTATGCTCGATAAAGCAGAGAAGTTGGCAATAGAAACAAAAGAAGTTATTCATCATATCGAATCCGTTTCCAGATTATCAAACCTTGCATTAAAATTATATAGCTGGTATGTAGAGCATGGACATGCAAGAAACGAAGAGGATGAAAAAGATATTCGCCGCTTCATGAAAGAAAATTTTGCAAAAGATAGTCTAGGCGAAACCGGTTTTTATGAACGATTGTATCTCTATCAGAGTTATACCTGGTATGCTTTCATTCGTCAAGATTTTTTACAATACTATCGCTATACAAAAAAGTGGGTAGATCTTTTTGCTGAACAGCCATTAATGATACGAGTGGAAACAGGACACTATATTAAAGGCATTCATAATTTACTCAATGCACATTTTGATTTACGCAACTTTAGAGGGTTTGAAAAAGTACTGAAGAAATTTGAAAAAGTAGCGCAGACCGACAGGGTAAAAGATCATGATAGTTTTCGCATTCAGTCATTCATTTATATCAGTACTGCAAGAATCAACCAGCATTTTATGAAAGGCACTTTTAAAGAAGGGCTTTCATTGATACCGCCGATTGAAGAAAAATTAGAAGGCTTTCATCTTTTTGTAGACCGGCATCGCATTCTTGTACTCAACTATAAATTTGCCATGCTTTGTTTTGGCAGTGGCGATTATAATCGTTGCATAGATTATTTACAGAAGATTATCAATGACAAAACAAATCTCCGTTACGATCTGCAATGTTATGCCAGAGTTGTGCATTTAATGGCACATTATGAATTGGGGAATGATATGCTGATGGAATCGCTAAGCAAATCCGTGTATCGTTTTATGGCCAAAATGAAAAACTTGACTACGGTAGAAGAAGCGATGTTTAAGTTTTTACGCAAATCCATTCCATTGGCTCCAAGAGAAATAAAACCGGAGTTTCAAAAATTATTAGACACTATCAAGCACTTGGAAAAAAATCGGTTCGAAACTAGAGCCTTTGCTTATCTGGATATTATTTCCTGGGTAGAAGGGAAAGTGTATAACAAACCTATGAGCGAAATCATACATGAGAAGTATTTAGGGAGTAAGAGGAGGAAATGATTTTGTTAGCCAGCTTCGGTGCTACTATCAACTTTAGTTGCGACGCTCCGTTCAGGGTTCTGTAATTCTACTGAGCAGTAGAAAAATCATACATTAGAGGATAAATAAAATCTAATGACGAAAATTTTTGCAACACTTTTCCTTTTTATATCAATAAATATCTCCGCTCAAATAAACCCTTCCAACATCACTATTGCCCGGGATAGCTTTGGTGTTCCGCACATTTTTGCGCCAACAGACCCGGAAGTAGCATACGGAATTGCATGGGCACATGCCGAAGATGATTTTGGAACATTACAAACTGTAGTGCAATCCGGAAAAGGAATGTTGGGAAAAGCATTGGGTAAAAAAGGAGCGGAAGCAGATTTTGTGGTACAGTTATTACGCATCCGCAAAACGGTAGATGAACAGTGGCATACGTTGAGTCCTGATTTTCTTGCATTGATAAAAGGATATGTTGCTGGATTAAATGCTTATGCAAAAGCACATCCAAAAGAAGTGAAGTACAAAAAGGCATTCCCTTTTAATGAAAAGGAATACATGACATCAGTTGTTTTTTCCATCAGTCTTTTTTGTGGAGTAGAACAAGCTCTTCCGCAAATACTCGGTGGTAAAGTAGCAACCATTCCTGGTTTTAGTCCGCAAGGGTCTAATGCCTTTGCAATGAACTCGGCAAAAACAACAACTGGCGAAAGTTTTCTTGCCATTAATGCACACCAACCGCAGGAAGGTCCTGTTGCATTTTACGAAGCACATCTGCAAAGCGAACAAGGCTGGAACATGCTGGGCGGTTTATTTCCTGGCGGTTGTTTAATCTTTCACGGCACCAATGAAAACCTAGGTTGGGCACATACAGTAAACTATCAGGATAAGCTGGATGTCTTTCAATTAGAAATGAATCCCAATAATAAAAATCAATACAAATTTGATGGCGAATGGGTAGAGCTTGAAAAAGACAAAGCGAAACTGAAAGTAAAAGGTATTCCCATCACCATTGGTAAAAAAATATATTGGAGTAAATATGGTGCAACGGTTAAAACAGAGAAAGGAGTTTTTTCATTAAGAGTTCCTGCTACAATGGATATAAAAGCTTTGGAAGAATGGTACAGAATGAATAAAGCAAAAAACTTTACGGAGTTTTATTCAGCAGTAAGTATGACCAGCTTGCCAATGTTCAACATTATGTATGCAGACAGGTACGATACCATTTTCTATATAAGCAATGGGAAAATACCTGTACGAAATTCAGATCCAAAATATAATTGGAAAAGTACCATACCGGGAAACACAACTGCCACATTGTGGACCACCTTTAAACCGGTACAGCAATTACCACAATATGTAAATCCGCCATCGGGATATTTATACAATACAAATCATTCGCCATTTCTGGCAACTGATGTAAAATATAATCTGGACAAGAATAAGTTTGACAAGAACGATGGTTACGAAACATATCACAACAATAGAAGCCAAAGAGTAACAGAATTAATCAACACTGAAAAAGTTGATTATAATACTTTCAAAAAAATAAAATTTGATCAGCAACTGCCAAAAGAATTAAAATACACATATGGAATTGATAGTATGCTGAATTTAAGTGCCAATGATTATCCTGCTCTAAAAGAAATGATTACAACACTTCAGAACTGGGATAGAAAAGCTGTTGTCAATAGCAAAGGCGCTGCAATATTTTTATTAGTGTATGATTACGTAAGCAAAAAACTGGTTGGGACTCCAGCGAGACAATTAACCAAATCTGAATCAATAGAAACATATCAATATGTGTACGATTATATGATGAAAAAATTTGGTAAGACTGATCTTGTATTGGGCGATATACAAAAATTAGTAAGAGGCGATGATGCCCGTCCAGGCTGGGGTTTACCAGATGTGCTTACTGCTGAATATACAGAGCCTTATAAAGATGGTATGCGAAAAATTATTTCTGGCGATGCGTATATCTGTTTTGTCCGCTATCCAAAAGATGGAAGTTTGCCGATCATTGAATCGGTGAATACATTCGGCGCCTCCATGCATCCGGAGTCACCACATTATAAAGATCAGATGGGAATGTTTTTGAATCAACAAACAAAACCAATGACATTGGATAAAGCAACTGTATTAAAGAATGCAGAGAAAGTTTATCATCCCATAAAAGGGAATTAATGTACGGGTTATTGGGTATAGGCTGAATAGTGTATTTCCCTATTTTTATAAACATAAAATACAGCATTATGAAAGCAACTATACTTTTTGCGTTATTGATAAATTTTTTATTAATTGCTGCTCAGTCAAAAAGCAACCTTACTATCGGTACAACTGCCGATAAAAATCTTAAGATTATTTATAAGGACAGTAAGTACAGTTTACAGGATCAGAGTGTTACATTTCAGATGCAGTCACCAGGAACATATCCATTAGTTATATATCAACTTCAATCAGTTAATGGAAACCGTGAATACAAAAAAGTATATAATGGCAATATCAAACTTACTGCCGGTAAGCATATGGAAATAGCAGTTTTGCGGTTTGGAAAAATAGTCTGGGATGAAGCAGATATTGTGGCAGACGACTGGAATGAGACTTATCAGAATCCAGCTTCAACCAATGGTGGCAATAGTATAAACAACTATCCTGTTGCAACAGATAAACAATTTGCTAATATCAAAGCAGCTATTAGCGGAGAATATTATGACGGGGATAAGATAAAAATGGCCAAAGTTGTATTAAAGGAGATACTGCTTTCGGCGGTACAGATAAAAGAATTGATCAATCTATTATATAGTGATGAAGAAAAATTAGTGCTGGCCAAATATGCTTATGATTACTGCAATGAAAAATATGCCTACAACTTAGTTGCTAATACGCTGTATTATAGTGAGAATAAAAAAAAGCTTCTTGACTATATTGCTACAAAGTAAATTCAAAAATGACAAGAGAGAGAATATTTTTTTTCATTGCTTGAGAATTTATTTATAAAGAAAACAAGTAACTATCATAGAAACATGAAATTAGCTGCTCGAAACCTACAGTAATTTAATCAATGGCATTCGGCAAAAATTTCGTAACTTCCTAAGCTTGGTTGTTCGGCCTCTTACAACTTTTTTTTATAATTCTTTAAACATTTTTTATGGATTACACAATTTTTTATATTATCGGCGGCGTACTTTTAATTTTTTCATTGGGTGTAAAAATTGTCCGTCCTACTCACAGAGCATTAATAGAACGGCTTGGAAAATACAAGACGTTTGCCAATCCTGGCTTTCACTGGATCATTCCATTTATTGATAAAATGTATATGGTGAATACTACCGAGCAGATGGTAGATGCACAGGCACAGGAAATTATTACCAATGATAATTTGAATGCATCTGTAGATGCTCAGGTCTATTTCAGAGTAATTGGGACAGAAGAAAGTGTAAAAAGCTCTCAATATAATGTTGACAGATATCAATGGCAGATTGTAAACCTGGCGAGAACAACTTTGCGTAATATCATCGGTACATTAACGCTTAAATCTGCAAACAGTGAAAGAGGAAAAATTAATGCAGAACTGCACAAAACATTAACCGAAGAAACAAAGAGCTGGGGGATTGAAGTAATAAGAACTGAATTAAAACAAATTGATCCACCAAGTGATGTACAGGAAACGATGAATAAAGTGGTGAAAGCTGAAAACGAAAAAATTGCTGCTATTGATTTCGCCACTGCTAGAGAAACCGTAGCCGATGGTGAAAAAAGAGCAAGGATTAAAGAAGCAGAAGGTTCTAGGCAGGCGAATATCCTTTCAGCAGAAGGTGAGGCAATGGCCATTAAAATGGTAAACGAAGCTGCTGAAGAATATTTTATAGGTAATGCACAAGTGTTAAGAAAGCTAGAGGCCGTAGAAAAAGCTTTGCAACACAATACTAAATTTATTGTACCGCAAGGTTCTGATTTGGTGAATGTGCTTAGCGAAATGGCGGGAATTGTTCCGTTGAAAAATAAAAATAGTTAAAAAGCAAACAGGTTAAATTAAAGACGGGAACTAAAGCATAGTTCCCGTCTTTTTAAATATACTTTTAATAAGTATTAATTTTTTACCGGTAGGTAAGAATACATTTTAGCATATTCCATCATTTGCGCAAAGAAGCTTTGCGGATATTCCACATTTACATTTGTTATCTTATCGCCATCCATTACCGCTACCAGCCGTGGTTGTATAAATCCACGATAAGGCTTAACATCTAACTTTTTAAAGCGTTCCAACACTTCCTTGTGTAATGCAAGGTCTACTTTTACACCATAGGTTTCTACTAGATTTTTACCAGCATTATAATCTCCTTCTGATTTAATGCGTTGTATTTCCCGTAATAACTGCCCGAACAAATCCCTCAGTTTATTATAGTCATTGATCTTTACATAAGTTTTGCCATTCGTTTTTACAAACTCAACAACTTTATCTTTTTTTCCTTTTTCAAAAACCCATTTTGCGTTTAGTTGTCTGTTACGCATATGTGCTTCTTCAAGTTGGTCGCCAAGTGTTAACCTTGTAAGCTGGGTCATTAATCCATTCATCATATAGCTATCATATTCTGCCATACCAACTTCTATTGATGGCATAACGCCAAGATCAATTAGCTTTTTATCAAGAATATAATATAACCCTACCAGATCAGCTCTTGCTTCTTCAAGGCAAGAAGCATAAGTCTTCAACGTTTTGTCTGTAGTTTCTACTCCAGGATTGATTTGCCCCGAGGCATGACCAATACATTCATGCATATCTGTATGCAAATCGGCTGAGAGGTTACCCCATTTTTTTATCCTTTGTTTTACGGTATCATTAATTGCAAATTCATCCAGCATACCACTTTTGGCACCTGCCACATTGTATGAATAAATAATATTGCTGAGAGAGACCGATTTTGATCCATGGTCTTTTCTTATCCAATCTGAATTGGGTAAGTTTATACCAATAGGAGTTGAAGGTGAAGCATCCCCACTTTCGCTGATAACAGTAATAGCTTTTGCCGTTATACCTTTTACTGTTTTCTTTTTATGCTCCGGCATCAGCGGAGAATTATCTTCAAACCATTGCGCCTGATCAGCAATTGCTTTAATACGTTTGGTAGCTTCCATATCTTTCATCGAAACCACACTTTCAAAACTTCCTTTTTTTCCAATTGGATCAAGATAAACTTCGATAAAACCATTCACTACATCCAACCGGCTTTCCGTATCATTTACCCAGGCAATACTGTATTCGTCAAACTTTGCCAGGTCACCAGTTCTGTAATACTCAATTAATAAGGTTAATGCTTTTTTCTGATTTTCATTTTCTGCAACGCCAGCAGCTTTTTCTAACCATCCTACAATTTTTTCAATCGCTTCCGTATACATACCTCCAACTTTCCATACCTTTTCAACAACCTTACCATTCTCCTTCATCGTTTTACTATTCAATCCCCAGCTTGGTTGGTTTCCAGCGGTAGGAAATTTGGCATAAAAGCTATCCACTTCTTTTTGAGTAATGCCTTCATAAAAATTAACGGAAGAAGCAACTACATTATCTATATCTGGTCGCTGATCTACTACTTTCGGTTCCACCTTAGGATCAAATACGATGGGCTTAATTCGGTTTAAAAAAGCGGCTATTGTTTCGCCATTCTCCAGCGGCAGCCCGGTTGTATCACTATTTTTTACTACTGTAGAAAAATAATCAAAAGAGCAGGCAGGCAAAAACTTCTCGTTACCATAGTGATGATGATTTCCATTGCTGAACCATACACGGCCACAGTAATTGCTGAATTTTTTCCAATCGGCTGTAGCAGTATCTCCTTTATAGGAAGCATACATAGTTTCTAAAGTTTTTCGAAGCAACAAGCCATATTTACTTTTCTGATCATAAATTATATCACGGCCACATAGAGCAGCTTCATACAAATAATAAGCAAGTTGTTTTTGTTGAAGGCTTAGTCCCGCAAACCCGGGAACCTGATACCTGAGAATTTGTAGATCTGCAAAAGCCTCTGCGTTTACATTAAAACTGGTATCATAACTATCGCCTGCGCCCATACCGGCTACATTGTTGCCTGTACTATCATTACCAGTTTCAGATTTTTTGCTTTCATTATTACAAGACCATAATGAAAAACACAAGAAAATTACTACTACAAGAAATCGTTGATTGTATTTCATAATAAATAATTTTTGGATGTTAAATGTACAACTATCCGAAAGAAAGAGTTTGTTTAAATCATTCTCTGCTCCTTCGTAACTTGCAGCCATGATTGATTATTTGCAGGGATTAAATGACCGCCAGAAAGAAGCGGTTTTACATATCGACGGCCCGATTATGATTATTGCAGGTGCCGGCAGTGGAAAAACAAAAGTGCTTACAACAAGAGTTATTCACCTGATGTCGAAAGGAGTGGATGCTTTCAACATAATTGCCCTGACTTTTACCAATAAGGCGGCAAAGGAAATGAAGGAAAGAGTGGAGCATATTCTTGGTAATGGCGAAGCTAGAAATTTATATATAGGAACATTCCATTCAGTATTTGCAAGAATACTTCGCTTTGAAGCAGAAAAGATTGGCTATCCAAGGCATTTTACTATTTACGATACAGATGATGCAAAAAGTGTGGTGAAAACTGTTGTTAATGAATTAAATCTTGACGACAAACATTATAAACCGAATATCGTTTACAACAGAATTTCGTCAGCAAAGAATGCATTAGTAGGTCCGGCAGAATACAGAAATGATTATGCCATTCAGCAGGAAGATATGCGGGCCAACCGTCCTGCTATTGCACAGATATATGATGCATATGTAAAACGTTGTTTTAAAAATGGAGCAATGGATTTTGATGATCTGTTGCTGAAATTTTATGAGTTATTGAAAAATGTTCCAGAGGCTTTGGCAAAGTATCAGCACAAATTCAAATACATATTGATTGATGAGTATCAAGATACGAACCCGGCTCAGTATGAAGTGATAAAATTACTCGGTGCTATGCATGAAAATGTGTGTGTGGTGGGAGATGATGCACAAAGTATTTATAGTTTCCGTGGAGCTACCATTCAAAATATTTTACAGTTTCAAAAAGATTATGATGATGTAAAATTGGTGAAGCTGGAGCAAAACTATCGTAGTACACAAAGCATTTTGCATGTAGCGAATCAAGTGATAAGTAACAATAAAGGGCAGATAGAAAAAGTTCTCTTTACAGAAAATGCTGAAGGAGAAAAAATAAAACTGGTTCGAACCATGACGGATAATGATGAAGGAAAGTTTGTTGCTGATAGTATTCAGGAACAAAAACTCCGTAATCATTACAGCAATAAAGATTTTGCTATTTTATATCGTACCAATGCACAAAGCCGTGCATTTGAAGAAGCGTTGCGTAGAATGGGAATTGCTTACACTATTTATGGTGGCACCAGTTTTTATCAACGAAAAGAAATTAAAGACCTTGTTGCTTATTTACGATTGATTGTAAACTCAAGAGATGAAGAAGCCTTAAAACGTATCATCAATTATCCGGCAAGAGGAATTGGAAAAACCACTATCGATAAACTAGTATTAGCAGCTAATGAGAATAATATCAGCATGTGGGAAGTGTTGCAAAAAGCCAATGAGTTTGGCTTTAGAGCCGGCACATTTACAGCATTGCAGGATTTCGTAACAATGATAAAAAGTTTTTCCAGTATGCTTACCAAACAAAATGCTTATGAAGTAGCATTTCATGTGGGCAAACAAACCGGCCTTGTAAAAGAAATGTTCAACGATAAAAGCACCGAAGGTGTGCAACGGTACGAGAACATACAGGAATTATTAAACTCCATAAAAGAATGGACGGAAAGCCCGGATAATGAAGATGGTGAATTAGTAGATAAAAGTCTTGGTTCCTATTTGCAACAAATTACTTTACTTACAGATGCAGATGATAAAGATCCAAATGCAGATACAGTAAAATTAATGACGATACATGCTGCCAAAGGATTGGAGTTTGAGTGTGTGTTTGCTGCCGGATTAGAAGAAATGCTTTTCCCGAATGCCATGTCCATAAATACAAGAGAAGAATTAGAGGAAGAGAGAAGATTATTTTATGTAGTAATTACCAGAGCTAAAAAAAGATTATGGATCACTTATGCCAATACCCGTTATCGCTTTGGCCAATTAGTACAAAATGACCCTAGCCGTTTTATAGAAGAAATTCCGGAGCAGCACATGGATAGAAGTTTTGCCGGAGGCGGTTCCAAAAATCAAACACAAAATAAATGGGGCGGCAGTTCTGCTTTCAATAAGATGAAAGGCTGGCAAAATAAAGAAGATGATGGTGAATCAGGGAATGCAAGAAAACAATCGGGTACATACTTTAATGAAAGATCTGCTACAAAAAAAGATACTCCTTCTTATTTACCACCTAAATCTACGGTGCCAAAAGTAATTGAACATAAACCATCAGAAGATTTTGTTGAAAGCGACACCTCCAATCTGCAAGAAGGAAATAAAGTAGAACACCAGAAATTTGGCTTTGGCGAAGTATTAAAATTAGAAGGTGCTGCACACAATCCGATTGCTACCGTAAAGTTTGAACATAATGGAGAAAAGAAAATTATGTTGAATTATGCGAAGCTGCGGATTCTTTAGTTTCCTTTTTTTATGAAGAATATAAAGTCACTATAAAAAAATATTGTTGGTAGTAAATTCTTTATTAGAACCGAATATTTGTTTTTCCAAAAGTTGAAAATAGATAGAAGGAATAATTTAGTTTTTCTCTGCTATCACCGTCTTTAACGCCTCGTACATTTCTTTGCCTGTCTCCATTTCTGTTTCTTCAAAACTTGCAATTATCATTTCATCAGTATAGCCATCTGTAAAAGCTAAGTAGTATTGAATTACCGCTGATGTTTTGTACGTATAAATTGAAGCGGCATGACCATCCACCGTTAACTTTTCTTCCTTCCAGCTTCCCGGAAAATCTTTGTCCGCCTGTACTTTTAATTCATCAAAATATTTTTGGGGTGTGTAATCACCAAACATTTGCATACGCATAAAATTGGAGTACTCTTTTGTCAGTTGCCCAGTAGTTATATTATCAATAAAACCAGCTGGGGGAATAATATACAAGCTACTACCGGGTATTTTTATATGTTTAGTGGTTTTAGCAGATGCAACAACTTCTGATTTAGTATTAGTTTCATTCCCTTCTACTTTCTTTTGGCTATCACTGGAGGAGCAACTTGCTGTTGCAAATATTACAGAAACAAAAAGGACTGATTTAATAAGATTCATTTTCATTTTTTAAAGTGTGTTTAACAAAACTAATAATTTTACTCTTTATTCATTTTTTAGATGAGCCAATCCCAGATGTGGATGATACCCTTTTATTGGAGCATAGAAGTCGATAATTTTTTTAAAATCTGCTTCTTCATCATCAGATACATAAAAAGTTTCGCTAAGTATTATTTCCTTTTTACTAAAATCAAAGCCAACCATCACAATCGGAACGTTCGCTTGCTTGGCAATATGATAAAAACCTGTTCTTAGCTTATCTACTTTCTTTCTGGTTCCTTCAGGGGAAAGGGCAATTATAAATTCTTCGTTATTGTTATACATTTCAACAACTTGCTCTACCATTCCTTGTTTGCTATGTCTGTCAACGGGCACACCACCCAGCCATTTGAAGTACCAACCAAATGGTCCATCAAAGAGCTCTTTCTTACCAAGAAATTTTGCTTTATAGATTTTTAGTTTAGACCGGGTTGCCAGACCAACAAGGATATCTTTCCAACTGGTATGTGGCGCAACAAGCAGTACCATCTTTTTTATATCTGATGGGAAGTCGCCATTAATCTTCCAGCCCGTCAGTTTAAACCATAATCTCCAGAAATACTTAGTCATGGAAATGAATATAGGTAAATGTATTGTAAACTCATTTGAAAACAGCAACTACTAATATCAGAATTAACAACTTTCGAAAAATGGTATAATTATATTTGCCAAAATCATTTTCTCATATTCAGCCACCCCATGTTATCAAGCCGACAGAAAAAAAAATCAAGAAAAATAATTATAATTATTGCGGTTGCTGCTCTTGTTATTGCTACAGGATTGGTATTATTTCAAACATTTTCATATAAAAAACCAGGATTTGTCCGCTATCCGGAATTCGGTATAGCTATTCCGGAAAATTATTCAATACATGGAATTGATGTTTCTAAATATCAATCTTCAATAAGCTGGGAAGAAGTAAAGCTGATGAAAATAAAAGAAATTCAGCTTGGTTTTAGTTTCATGAAAGCTACAGAAGGGATAGGAAATACAGATCCCAATTTCAAAAGAAACTGGAAAAAATCAAAAGACAATGGGATTATTCGTGGTGCTTATCATTTTTTTATAGCATCAAAAGATGGCAGGATGCAAGCGGAAAACTTTATTAAAAGAGTTGAACTAGAACAAGGTGACATGCCGCCGGTGTTGGATGTAGAACAATTAAATGGCGCTACTGTTACACAATTAAGAAGAGAGGCTAAGGTTTTTTTAGATATAGTAGAAAACCATTACGGAGTAAAGCCGATTATTTATACGAACGTAGATTTCTATACAAGAAATTTAGGTAATGAGTTTGATGCTTATCCTTTATGGGTGGCACATTATTATCAACCTTCACATCCCCGCATAAAAAGAGGATGGAGTTTCTGGCAACATAGTGATGAAGGTCGAGTAAACGGCATTAATGGGAAAGTAGATTTTAATGTTTTTGGGGGAGACTCTACCGATTTCAAAAATCTATTGATAAATTAATTTTTATTACCTTTTAGTATGGAACAAAATAAGGAACCTGGGGTTGTACAGTTTTTTATCAAAATTCTGAATTCAATTGTCTGGGTTCTGCTTTGGATTATAAGCTGCGCAACTGCCGGTATTTATTTCCAATTGGGCTATACAACTGGAAAACCATTAATCCAACCCATTCTTTTTTATACAGCAATGATAATCTCGTTGCTCTTTTTAATTCGCTATTTATACAAAGTCTGGAATAAATAATAAATCTAATCCTTTGTATCAAGTATGATTGGCGCATTTCCTTTTCCCATCACAATCACTTTTGAATTTGGAGATTTTGCTAACTCGAGGTAGGCTTTTATCTGCTCATATTGTAATTGTTGACTGGTTAATCCAATATTGATGATTCGTTGATAATCTGCAATACCTTGTGCTTCTACTCTTTTCCTTTCCGCTTCTTGTTTTTCTTTTAACAATACAAATTGCATTTTTTGGGCATCCTGTTCCGCATTTATCTTTTGTTCAATAGTTGTTTTTACGGACTGTGGTAGTGTAATATTTCTTACGAGTAATTGCTCAAGCACCAGCCCTCTTTTTTTAAAATCATTTTCAATACTAGAAAATATTCTTTGTTGAAACTCATCTCTTTTAGTTGAGTATAAAGAAATGGCATCATAATACACTGCATTGTCTCTGATCTTAGTTCTGGTTAATGGCCGTACAATTTTATCAGTATAATCTGCGCCAGTTTCCCGAACAATTTTTGGCGCATCTGAAGGTAACAGTTTATACAAAACAGTAAGATCAATCGTTACTTCTAATCCATCAGCTGTTAATACTCGGATAGCATCATCACTAGCTTTAGTCCCTTCATCCGTTATGCCACTCATGGTGTAGTTCTGTGTTTTTATATCCATTCTTCTTATTTCTAACAGCGGATTTATAAAGTTTAAACCACTTGGTAGCACATCATCTTGTACTTTTCCAAAAAGTGTTTTTACGCCGATCTGTCCCGGTTCTATCTGCACAAAAGATTTGGAAAGAATACCAACTGCAATTAATAGGAAGGAAGCCAACCTTATCAGTTTATAATATCTGGCGAATTGATAATTTTTCTGAATAGCGAAACTGAAAATCAGAACAAGGATGCCAAGTATAATAATTGCCATGATATTTTCTTTTTAATGAAAGGCAAAGGTACTCTATCACATCTTCTTATTCTGTAATAAGGGAAGTTAATTAACTGCTATGATCTGAAATAATAACCCAGCGGTCATTGATTTTTTGAAATAGTAGTGTATAATGTCCACCAATATCACCTATGGAACGTTTCAAAAACCATTTGCCCGTTACATGATAATATTTTTTAGATAATTTTTTTACCTGGATAAGATTAAAAATTAGTTGCCCCATTGCTGCAGTATCAGGATAACCTTTTTTATAATTATTCAAAGTGTTAGCCCAGCCATAAGTAACACCACTTTTTCCAATAAACATTAATGAATCGTTTTCCCAATAACCATTCATAAACTGATCAATATCGCCACGGTTCCATGCTGCTGTTTGAGTAGCAAGAATACTTCTTATTTCCTTTTCATCTTTTGATTGAGCGGATAATTGAAGTGATAATACAATTACCAAAATGGATAAGGCTATTCGCATAGTTTAATTTTTGTTTAAGGTAATCTAAAATCAGGAATTGTTTTAATGATCACAATCATCTGCATGTGCATGGTCATGCACTCTGCAACTTCGGTAGTTGATAAAATGTGCAGTGATAATAAAGAAAACGGCAGGAATCAATAACCAGGTTTCGACATGAATAAAAAATTGCTTTACCACCAAAAAAATAAATCCAATAATAAAAAGTAATAAAGGGGTAAAACTATGATGATGTTTTTTAAACCCATGATATAGCGAATAAGAACCAACGCAAAAGGCAAGCACAATCATTCCAACTTCAAATCCGATGTTATGAATAATATTTACACCAAACAAAGGAAGGCTGCTCAGAAACAATGGCAACAGGGCACAATGAATGGCACAGGCCAGCGAAGCCCCAATACCTAATGCATCCCAGTTTATTTTAAATTTCATTAGCTAGCAAAGATATATAAAAAAGCAACAATGTTGCAAAAGATAAAGGGCAACTGTTCGTACCTTTGCCTGATAATACATTATAATGTCTAAAAAGAAACTATTTTATATCGGATTTTTTGTTGTGTTGGCTGTAGTTTTCTATTTCGTATTAACATTGATAATTCCAGGTTTTGGTGAAAGAAAAGTGAATCCAGTAAGCTATGTGTTGCCATTTTCCTTTACGAATCAGGATGGAAAACAAGTGACTGAAAAAGATGTAGAAGGTAAAGTGTATGTGGCGGAGTATTTTTTTACCACTTGCAAAGGCATTTGCCCGGATATGAATAATAATATGCGGATTGTTTATGATGCATTGAAAGATGAAAATGATTTTTACATTCTTTCACATACCAGCGATCCGGAAACAGATTCTGTGGCACAGATGAAACACTACGCAGATTCAATGAAAGTGGATACAAAGAAGTGGATTTTTTTAACCGGTAGGAAAGATAGTTTGTACAATGCAGCAAGAGTAAGCTATACGGTTGATGATCCTGCTAATAACTTATTAAGTATTGATGACCAATTTATCCATTCACAGTTCTGGGCATTAGTGGATAGGAATGGTGATGTAAGAAAAATATATGACGGACTGAAAGAAAAGGAGGTAAGACAAATGATAAAAGATGCTAGAAAATGGCTTAAAAAAGAAGCCAAGAAACCTCTTTAATAATATTGTAAGTTTATAAAATGCCGAAAGAAGTAGTCATAGTAAATAATAACAAGCTTATAAAACTATTAAAGCAAAACGGCCTTAGTATTACGGACAGCCGCAGAAAAATATTACAGCTTTTCCTGGAGCAGGATGGTGCACTGGCGCATGGTGATATTGAAAAAAAAGCTGGAGAAAAGTTTGACAGAGTAACCGTTTACAGAACTTTACAAATATTTGTTGACAAAGGAATAATTCATACGATACCAACTGCAGATAATTCCATTCGTTATGCTTTATGTAAAGATGAATGTGGCGAAGGCCATCATCATGACCATCATATTCATTTTGTGTGTGATAATTGTAATACCACTTATTGTTTAGATGATGTGGTGACACCTGAAATAAAATTACCAAAGGGCTATTCTGCTGGCCATGTGGAAGTGGTGGTAGAAGGTGTTTGTAAAAATTGCCAGTAAAAAATAAGCCCCGGTGTAGAAACAACGGGACTTTTGGTTAAGGCTCTGATTAGTAGCTATTTTAAAAATGCTTCGTAGCATTTAATTTTCTTCTTCAAAAATAAGGTCTCGCAATCAATTTACCGAATTTAGAGCATACCACTTTTGTGGTATTTTTTAGCTTTTAAAGTGATTCCAACTCTGTTTTAACAAATTCCATCAGTTGTTTAATATGTCCCGGCGACAAATCAAATTGTAAACCAGCCGCTTTAAACAGTTCAGGAAGAGTTTTTGTTCCACCCAGTTGCAAGGCAGTTACATAATTATTCATGGCGGTTTCCGGATCTTGTTTGTACTGCTGCCAAAGTCCAATTGCACCTAACTGAGCAATGCCATATTCGATATAATAAAATGGAACTTCGTATAGATGCAACTGACGCTGCCATCCATAGCGACGGTATTCTTCCAAACCAGAAAAATCAATAACAGGTGATGAGAATTCATCCGTTATTTTCATCCACTCGGCAGACCGTTCTTCTTCTGTGTGATTTGGGTTTTCATAAATCCAATGCTGGAACTTATCAATCGTTGCTATCCATGGGAAGATAGTGATCACTCTTTCTAATTGTTGCTCCTTAGCCCTTTTCAATTCTTCCGGCGAATCAAAAAATACATTCCATTTATCCATACTGAATAATTCCATCGCCATACTAGCTACTTCAGCAATTTCTGTCGGGTATTCTTTAAACCCTGTCAATTGAAGTTCATGTGCGAGGAAAGAATGAATGGCATGACCGCCTTCATGCACCATCGTAGTTACATCATCGAATTGTCCGGCAGCATTCATAAAAATAAAAGGTGCGCCGCTTTCCGCTAATGGACAGTTATACCCACCAGGTGCTTTTCCTTTTCTGCTTTCCAAATCAAGATGACCTAGTTCTTTCATTTTACGAAGACAATCACCAAAGAATGATTTCAATTCATCAAAGCAAGCAATTGTTTTTTCAGTCAGTTCTTCACCTGTCTTAAAAGGTCTCAATGGTTGTATACCTGCGGGTTCAGCTTCCACATCCCACGGACGTAAAGTATCTAAACCTAATTTCTTCTTCTTCGCTTCGTAAATCTGATTTACCAATGGCATCACATGCAACTTCACGGCTTCATGAAATTGAAAACAATCTTCTTTTGTATAATCAAACCTTCCCAGTTCTTTAAAACGGAAATCACGGTAGTTTTCAAAATCTGTATTTACGGCAACCTGATCTCTTTTTTGCAAAAGCGAAGTAAATAAATTGTTGAGTGCTTCTTTATCTTCTAATCTTCTCTTGTTTATTTTACGATACACTTCTTCACGAACAGATCGATCTTCATCTTCTAAAAATTTAGCGGCTTGTTGCAAAGTATATTCTTGTCCGTTTACTTCTACCGTCATTTTCCCGGAGATCGCACCAAACTGTTGCTGCATCACATTCAGCTCTGCGTTTATTGGAATATTTATTTCACGAAAAAGTTCAATATTCTTTTTTACATTTCTCAGATAAGTAAAATAATTGTCAGCATCCAATTTTTGGGTAAAAGGGATCTCTATTAATTTTTTATTCAACTTATCAGAGTAAGGCTGCACTTTCGGTTGAATCTCCATCATAAAATAATTGAAAGATTCTTCCAGTTCTTTATTCTCTGTATCGCAAGTCATTTTTATCTGCCGCCAGCAGGCATCTTCACTTATTACTGCTTCCAGTTCACTTGCATCTTTTAACCATTTTTCCAGGTCAGCCAATGAATTAATTTCTCTTTCATCCAGATTTATTAAATACGGATGAAGGGTTTCCCAATCTGTAATTACAAAATCAGTAGGTAAAAAATGTCTTGACAACTTTTTTAAATCGGCACTATAATTCATAATTCACTTATTGATTTAATGAAAAAAGCTACAACTATCAAGTGTATTGCCTGATCCTTGTAGCTTGTTCCTTGAATACTTATATTTATTCCGCCTTCTTTTTTGCTGTTTTTTTGGCAGCAGTTTTCTTTGGCTTTTCTTCAGCCACTTCTTCTTTTTCTACAGTTTCTTTTTTAGCTGTTGCTTTCTTAACAGGTTTTTCTTCTGCTACAGGTTCTGCTATTGCTCTTCTTCTTCCTCTTCCGGAATTTCTGAAAGAACGATCTCAACATTGTTTTTCTTCAGCACATCAAACCATTTCACCATTTTCTTCATATCACTGGCATATACCCTTTCAAAATCCATATCGGGATATGCTTTCTCAAAATACTTTTTAACGGCAGCGGCATCTTTATCATCTGGCAATGAGCCTCCTGCTTTATCCATGGCATTAAACACATCAACCAGGTTCACATTATCTCTAACTGTATATATTTCAATGCTTTCGAGGTGTGTAAAGCTGTGAATGCGGTTAGATACAAACCTTGTTGTTTTATCAGTCAGCGACTTTACAATGGCTCCGTCTGACTTACTGTTGACTAACTCAAATAACCCCGGCAACCCGGTTACTGCTACTAATTTGCTGTATTCCATATATTTAATAATAATTAAGGAGCTGCAAGATACTTTACTTACGGCAAACAGCTATTCGAAAATTATTTTTATCGAAATGAACGGTTTTTACTTTTTTAGCGTCAAAAGATTCATATTACATTTATAAAATAAACAAAAAAATGAAAAAAATCTTGATTACCGTATTAGCCATTGTAGCTATTCATTTTACCCCATTTGCACAAGGCGGTGGCGGCCAACGCCAAATGCAGACGCCGGAACAACAAGCAGCAAAAATTGTTCATGTATTAGACAGTGCTTTCAAACTTACCCCTGCCAATGCTGGCAAGTTAGATACTGCATTAACTGTATTGTACAAAGCTCAAAACGATAGAATGAAAGAAATTATGGCTGGCGGTGAAAGACCGGATAGAGAAACTATGATGGCAGAAAGTAAAAAGTACACAGATGCGAGAGACGAAATGATAAAATTGATGATTACTGCAGAGCAGTTTAAAATCTGGAAAGAGACTATTGAGCCTTCTATGCGACCACAACGTCAAGGAGGAGCAGGGGGCGGTGGAAATCGTCAGAACTAACCTAAACTTTAAATAATTGCAAGGCTGTCTCGTTTTAAATGAGACAGCCTTTTTTATGTGCAGCAGGTAAAATAGTATGACAGAAGGAATGGATTTCTGAATAATTTTTTCGAACTTGTTGTATATGAAAAAGCGATAACCTAAAAACCAACAAAATGAAAAATGCAATTAGCTGGTTCGAAATTCCAACCACCGATATTGACAGGGCACAAAATTTTTATGAAAGAATTTTTAATATTAAGATGAATTTTTTGGGTTTTAAGAATATAAAAATGAGTATGTTCCCAATTGATAACCCGATGGAAGGCATTGGTGGAGCATTAGTACAAACAGATGGATTTCACAAACCATCAGCCACAGATGGCCCCTTAATTTATCTTGATGGAAATCCGGATTTACAAATTATACTTGACAGAGTAGAAGCCGCAGGAGGTAAAATACTTTCTCCTAAAACTGTAATCTCTGAAGACTATGGTGATATGGCTGTTTTTTTAGATACGGAAGGAAACCGGATTGCTTTACATAATATTCCTGCTAAGTACCAAAATGCATAAAGATCGAAACGTATGAAACCAATTGCACTGAGCTTATTATTACTGGTTACGATTTTGTTTGTTCAATGTAAAAGCAAAAAGCTTTCGCAGGAAAAAAGTGTAAGCCTCTTTAAATGGCTCAATGGTTCTTGGACGATGGCGGAAAAAGATGGAGTTGTAACAGAAGAGTGGAAATTAGTAACCGATAGTCTGATGGAAGGTCGTTCTGATTTTATAAAGGGAGATACTATTACCCCTTTCGAAACAATAAAACTTTATAAAAAAGATACTTCTTTTTACTACGAAGCAAAAGCAGCAGGACAAAATAATGAACTGCCAGTTGGTTTTAAAATAACTTCTTTTTCTGACACCTCCTTTGTTGCAGAAAATCCAGAACATGATTTTCCAAAACGGATTACTTACAACCTTATCAATAAAGATTCTATTCATGCTTTTATAGATGGCGGCAAGGAAATGTCTGATAAAAGAAGTGATTTTTATTATTCAAGGGTTAAAAAATAAATTCAGTAATAAACAATTTCTATGCAATCAAAAGCTACAACACCAGAAGAATATATGAATGAAATGCCAATAGAAAGGCAAGCGGCATTTAAAAAATTACGAGCTGCAATAAAGAAAAACTTGCCAAAGGGTTTTAAAGAACAAATGAGCTATGGCATGATCGGTTATGTGGTTCCACATTCTAAATATCCTGCTGGCTATCATTGCAATCCAAAACTTCCTTTACCCTTTATAAATATTGCTTCACAAAAAAATTTCATTGCTGTATATCATATGGGAGTGTATGCTGATCCAAAACTGCTCAAATGGTTTACAACTGAACATGCAAAAGTATCTCCTAAAAAATTAGATATAGGAAAGAGTTGTATGCGATACAAAAAACCGGAAGACATACCTTTTGATTTAATTGGAGAGTTGGCATCAAAAATTACACCGGATGAATGGATTGCAAAATATGAATCAGCTTTTAAAAAATAAATTATGAATAGCGATACAATTGAAAAGGCCACACAAACTCAGATTGCCAACATTGAAAAGAATACAGGTAAAAAACTGGATCAATGGATTGCAATTGTAAACAAAAGCGGATTTGCCAAACATGGCGAACTGGTCACTTTCTTAAAAGACAAACATGGTTTTACACATGGCAATGCAAATGTAATAGTTCATTTTGCCAAACAAAGCCATGCTGGTGCCACTGAAAACAGCGATGATCTGGTAACAGAACAATACAAGGGAAAAGAAAATCTTAAAGCTTGGTATGATAAAATAATGGCAGAAGTAAATAAGTTTGGTAAAGATGTAGAACTGGCACCTAAAAAAGCATATGTAAGTCTTCGCAGAAAAAAACAGTTTGCTATTATACAGTCTTCAACAAAAGATAGATTAGATATTGGTTTGAATATTAAAGGTGTTGAACCATCAGGTATTGTAGAGGATGGGAAAAAATGGAATGCTATGTGTACCCATAGGATAAAAATTGAAGATGCTAAAGCTGTCAATAAAGATTTGATTAGCTGGATAAAAAGGGCTTACGATCAGGCAGGATAATTTATATAATTCAAATGACTTATAATTAAAAACCCTGAAAATATTTTCAGGGTTTCTAATTTATCAGAAAAACTTATTTTTTCCTGGTGTATTTAATATTCATTGTTTTAAATTCTGAACCATCGGGCATTGTTGCAAACATTTCCATTTGCTGAGTATTATCATCAATTATTTTGAATGTTTCTTTTACGTCTGCATCACCTTTAGTTGCCATATCAGTCATTGTTCCTTTAAATGTAATTGTTTTAGATGCTTCATCCCATTGACCTTTTAATATCATAATACCACTTCCCATATTATCTATCCAAGTGCTAATGAATTCCTTTTTATGATTATCATAACCAAGAGTACTTTGACCCATAAAAGGCATTCCCATCATATCACCTGAATGGTTACTTTGCTGATAAAGGCCATTCATAATCATCTTGTTTACGGCAGTTGATTTACTTACTTGTGGGGATGCACCTGGCTCCATCCACATTGTTACTTCACCATCCCAAGTGCCATCCCAGGTAGCCATCATTTTTTGAACATCTCCGACCATCATATAGTCCTGCCAGTTTTTGGCCATGGTAGCAGAATCAGGCATTTCCATTTTTCTTTGCCATCCATCTTGGTTTCTGTAGTAGAATCCATTTTGCCTTCTTCAGTTTTTTGTCACTGTTACAGGCAAGCATCAGCAATGAAGCTGCGCTAAAGATTAAAGCAATTTTTTTCATGATTTGTTGATTTTGTTTTGGATAATGAATTTACAAAATTTTCAAACCAGAAAAAATTATAATATAAGAGTGGGGATTCTTTGCTGAGCTATTTTGAAATTTGCACAGTTTTGATTTGCATTACAGTGGCAATACTTGTTGCCCGTTCTTTGATTATAAAGGCATTATCTCCGAAAAACAATTCATCTACAGAAGCTTTAAAGTAGCGAAGCCATGTTTCGAAATGGTGTTTTTGCAAAGGAGATTTTTGATGAAGGGCAAGATGTGGCTGCATGGCATTTTTCTGGTAAGTATTGGATTGGAAGAGCACCGAATCCCAGAAATCTACCAAAACCGGCAAGTGATGTTCTAAATCAATCTTTGCAACATCAGTAAAAAGATAGTTGATAGAATCATCAGCTAATAGTTTTACATAAAACTCCTGCACTAAAAGCAAAAGATCTTCTCTGTTCGTAATATCCTTTTTATCCTGCATTTACTTCGTTTAAAATATTTTCAATTCTTGCTTTTACATCTTCATAGGTTGCATAACCTCTTGCGACTAGATAGAATTTTGTTTCACCAGTTTGTAAAAGCACAGCCGGAAAACCTGTTACCTGCAATTGCTTACATAAGGAAAATTCATAATGAGCTTTTTCTTTATACTCTTCGCTTTTCAATTTTATATAGAATGATTCTGCATCAATCTTATATTTTTCTA
The DNA here is from genome assembly GCA_016706055.1 of Chitinophagaceae bacterium. GTDB lineage: Bacteria > Bacteroidota > Bacteroidia > Chitinophagales > Chitinophagaceae > JJ008. The sequence continues at coordinate 87,624 of JADJKL010000007.1, forward strand.
ATAGATGCCTGTAAGCTTCATCGTCTGTTAAATCTCTTCCTTCATAATGTAAAGCATATTGTAAATCGAAAGCAAACTGAACTTGTAACTCCGGATATATCTCTTTGAAAATGGATAAAGCAATCGCCGCTTTTTCTGAATGCGGAAACCAATCACTTTCTGAAGGATTGCGGATATGCCAGAGATAATCTTCGCCAAACTTAATTCCGGTCAATTCTTCTACTCGATGATACGCTTCGTTGATATAATCTGCGGTTGCCGAAATTGGCTTGGGGTTTTCTGCTGGAATCATCCCACCAGACAGAACTTCAAATGATAGCTTGTCTTTATACTCTTCAGCTATTTGTTTTATAACCGTACTAAATCCATAACACCAGCCACAGTACGCATCGTAACAATAATAAATAATGGGTTTCATAATATGCAAACCTACTTATGCAAGTCTAATTATGTTTATGACATTGGAAAATTAATGTGCTTCCAGCCAGTTTTTCCCTTCACCACATTCTGCAATGATCGGCACTTTGTGTGGAAGGTTCATTGCTGCTTGCATATTTTCAATGATTAGTGGTTTTAATTCTTTTGCTTCCGATATCAATGTATCAAAAACCAATTCATCATGCACTTGTAAAATCATTTTGCTTTGCATTTTCACTTTTTTCATAGCGGCCTGCACTTTTTGCATCGCTAGCTTTATCATATCAGCAGCCGTTCCCTGTATCGGTGAGTTAATGGCATTTCGTTCTGCAAAACCTCGAACAGTAAAGTTGGCCGAGTTAATATCTCTTAGCCATCTTTTTCTACCCATCAAAGTTTCCACATAACCATTTTCTCTAGCGAAGTTGATAGTGTCATCCATATATTTTTGAATGCCGGCAAATTCTTTCTTATAATTTTCAATAATCTCTTTTGCTTCTGTTCTTGAAATACCAAGATTATCGGCAAGCCCAAATGCACCTTGCCCGTATATAATTCCAAAATTTACACTCTTGGCTTTGTAACGCATTTCTTTAGTTACATCTTTCGCTTCTACATTATAAACTCTTGATGCCGTAACCGTATGTATATCGGTACCATCTAAAAAGGCCTGGCACATATTCTTGTCGCCACTGATGGCCGCAACAATTCTTAATTCAATTTGGGAATAGTCGGCAGATAATAAAATGTGTTTACTATCTCTTGGTACAAAAGCTTTTCTTATTTCTCTTCCTCGTTCTGTTCTTACAGGTATGTTTTGCAAATTCGGATTGTTGCTACTCAATCTTCCGGTAACAGCCACTGCTTGTGCATAGGAAGTGTGAACTCTCCCTGTTTTCGAATTAATCAATTGTGGCAAAGCGTCAACATAAGTTGATTTTAGTTTTGTCAACTCACGGAAAGCAAGAATGTCATCAACAATCTGATGACCTTTAGCCGCCATTTTTAATAATACATCTTCGCCTGTTTTGTATTGACCAGTTTTTGTTTTTTTGGCAGCTTCATCCAGTTTCAATTTATCAAATAATACTTCGCCCAATTGTTTTGGTGATGCAAGATTGAATCGTACGCCTGCTTGTTTATACACACTTTCTTCTGCCGTCTTCGCATCTTTTTCTAATTCTTTCGAATAATCATTTAAAAAATCAACATCAACTTTTATTCCTTCATATTCCATTTCCACCAATACTTTTACCAATGGATTTTCTACTTCATTAAATACTTTTTCTACATCTCTCTTCTTTAAAAGCGGAACAAAAATATTTTTTTAATTGCAAGGTGATGTCTGCATCTTCACCGGCGTACTCTTTTACTTTTTCAACTTCCACATCTCTCATTGTGCCCTGCGATTTCCCCTTTTTCCCAATTAGCTCTTCGATTGAAACAGGTTCGTAACCCAAAAATTTTTGGCTGAGCTCATCCATACTTCTTTTGCCGTCAGGTTCTATTACATAATGCGCCAACATGGTATCAAATAATTCTCCGGCTACTTCTATACCATACCATTTCAATATTAGCAGGTCGTATTTTGTATTCTGGCCAATCCAAGTTTTCTTTTTATCAGCAAACAAAGATTCGAAGTGAGAAAGAATTTCTTTTGTTTTCTTCTGATCTTCCGGACATGGAACATACCAAGCTTCGCTTGGCTTTACGGAAAAACTTAATCCAACCAGTTCTGCTTCGTTGGCATCAATACCCGTAGTCTCCGTATCAAAACAAATTTCATCATGCTTGTTTAATTCAGCAACCAGTTTTTTTATGGCGGCTTCTCCTTCTACAGACGTATAATTATGCGGAGTATTATTGATGTTTTTATCAACGGATACAAAGTCGGTTAGCTGATCATCGATAACAACCTCTTTGTAACTTTCTTTCTTTTCTTCTGGCTGTTCAACAATATTTCCAAAAAGATCCGTTTGTATCCCTTGCGGTATTTCTTTTTCTATTACGGACTTAGATGGAGTGGCAATGGTGAAACTATCTCCTAATAATCGCTTTCCTAAGGTCTTAAATTCCAGTTCTGCAAATATCTCACTCAACGCTTCTTTGTTCCATTCACTCAGTTTAAAATCCTCTTCATGAAACTCTACAGGAACATCCAAAATAATGGTAGCTAATTTTTTTGAAAGAATAGCCATCTCTTTTCCCTCTTGCACTTTTTTACCCATTGCACCTTTTATCTTGTCGGCGTTCGCTAATGTGTTTTCTAATGAACCATATTCCGCTAAAAATTTTGCAGCCGTTTTTTCTCCCACACCTTTTATTCCTGGAATATTATCTACCGCATCACCCATCATCCCTAACATATCTATAACTTGGCTTACATCTTTGATTCCCCATTTGGCACAAACTTCTTCCGGTCCCATTATTTCTACATCGCCGCCTTGATACGCAGGTTTATAAATTTTAATTTTTTCAGAAACCAATTGGCCATAATCTTTATCGGGTGTTACCATGTACACTTCATAACCTGCTTTTTCAGCTTGTTTTGCCAACGTACCAATTACATCATCAGCTTCATAACCATCTTTGAATATGATTGGAATATTTAATCCTTCGATTATTTTTTTAATATCTGGTACAGCTGCACTGATATCTTCAGGAGTTTCTTGTCGATTGGCTTTGTAATCTGCAAAATCGGTATGACGTTCTGTTGTAGCCGAAGTATCAAAACAAACAGCCATGTGAGAAGGCTTTTGTTTATTGATAAGCTCAACAATTGCATTGGTAAACCCAAACTGCGCATTGGTGTTTTTGCCTTTTGAAGTTATTCTCGGACTGCGGATTAACGCATAATAAGCCCTGAAGACCAAGGCAAAGGCATCTAATAAAAAGACTTTCTTTTCCATGCCCCTAAGGTAAAGAAATCAGGGGAGGCAAGTTTAAAAATACAACTACCCTGTCTCGCCGAGGCAAAACAGGGTAGCCGATATGTTAACGCTGCAGAGATTAGTTAATTGATAATTTCAATTCGCCTTTTTCTTCTTTTGTAACTGTTGGTTGCGAAACAGGAGTAATTAACTGCTCTTGCTGAACCGGGTTATCTACCAATACAGTCGTACCACTGAAAGCCGCTGGCTGCTGAGTACTTGCTACAGGCATTACACCAGGAGCTCCTTGTTTATCCTTATGGATAAAGTTCAGATACAAAGCGAAAAACAATAAGTTAAAGGCAAAAAAGTTGGCGATTTTACGAACTCTTCTTTTCATAATAATTAGATTATTGGATTTTAATAAAATTGGTTTCTCTGATATTCTAATGCTAAGATATATCGGCACTTTTCTTCTTGCAAGTATTGATATATTGATTTTATGAAAATCAGGCACAAGTACTCGGTGCGGTATCGTAAACTTACGAATGGGTTATTTTTTCATTGCGGAGAGCTTATTCTGAAGAATAAACATTTCATCTCTTAAACGGGCAGCTTCCATAAAGTCCAGATCTCTTGCAGCCTTTTCCATTGTCTTTTTAATTTTTGAAATTGCCTTTTCCATTTGTGGAATGGTTTTGTATTCGGCTTGTTCTTCGGCTGCAACTGTTATAAGGTCTTCATCAGGCGCAATGGCATAAGGATTGGCAGGGTCATATCCTTTTATATCAAGAACAGATGTTTGTGCAAAAACTTCTTTGGTTGATTTGATAACGGTTCTTGGTGTTATATTATGCTCTATATTAAATGCAACTTGTTTTTCTCTTCGTCGGTTGGTTTCATCTATTGTTCGCCGCATACTTTCTGTCATCTTATCCGCATAAAATATAACAAGGCCATTTACATTTCTGGCGGCTCGGCCTGCGGTTTGTGTCAGCGATTTTTCATTACGAAGAAATCCTTCTTTATCTGCATCGAGAATAGCAACTAAAGAAACTTCGGGCAGATCAAGACCTTCTCTTAACAGGTTAACTCCTACCAAAACATCAATTGTTCCCAACCTCAGTTCCCGAAGAATTTCTATTCTTTCCAAAGTATCAACTTCGCTATGTATGTATTTTGATTTGATGTTGATCTTGTGTAAATACTTATCCATTTCCTCCGCCATACGTTTGGTGAGTGTTGTAACAAGCACCCGATCTCCCATATTTACTCTCTTGTCTATCTCATCTAATAAGTCATCTATCTGGTTTACACTTGGGCGAATTTCTATCGGAGGTTCTAATAATCCTGTTGGCCTTACTACTTGTTCAACCACAACACCACCACATTTTTCTAATTCGTAATCATCTGGTGTGGCAGAAACAAAAATGGTCTGATTTAATAGTGATTCGTATTCATGAAAATTTAATGGCCGGTTATCCAATGCAGAAGGTAAACGAAAACCATAATCAACCAAAACTAATTTTCTACTTCTGTCGCCTCCATACATACCACTTACTTGTGGAATTGTCTGGTGACTTTCATCTACCACCATTAAAAAATCTTTTGGAAAATAATCTAGCAAACAGAAAGGCCTGGTACCAGGTTTTCTTCTGTCAAAAAATCGGGAATAGTTTTCAATGCCATTGCAATAACCCAACTCCCGGATCATTTCAATATCATAGTTTACTCTTTCGCTCAGTCGCTGTGCTTCAATATATTTTCCTTCTCGTTTAAAATATTCAGCTTGTGCTGCTACTTCATCTTGTATTTCATATAATACCTGTTGCAGAATATCTTTTGGAGCAATATATAAATTTGCCGGAAAGATGGCGGCATTTTCCATTACGGCAATGCGTTTGCCTTTCACTACATCAATACTTTCTATTTCTTCAATCTCATCTCCAAAAAAAGTTATACGGTATCCATAATCTACATACGGCAAATTAATATCTACTGTATCGCCTTTTACCCGAAAAGTAGCCCGGTTAAATTCTATTGTTGTTCTGTTGTATAATGAATTAACAAGAGCATGAAGAAAGGCTTGCCTGGAAATTGTTTGACCTTTGTTGATTCGGATAATACCGTTTTCATAATCCGTTGGATTACCCATACCATAAATACAACTTACACTCGCCACAACTATAATATCTCTTCGTCCGCTTAATAAACTCGATGTTGCTCTCAATCTAAGTTTATCTAACTCATCATTGATGCTTAAATCTTTTTCAATGTACACATCACTTACCGGCATATAAGCTTCGGGCTGATAGTAATCGTAATAAGAAACAAAATACTCAACAGCATTTTCTGGAAAGAATTGGCGGAACTCGCCATACAACTGTGCTACCAGTGTTTTTGTTATGTGTCAACACTAATGTTGGACGCTGTACATTCTGAATTACATTGGCGATAGTAAAAGTTTTTCCACTACCAGTTACCCCAAGTAAAGTTTGATATTTTTCATCATTTATTAATCCTTCAGTTAATTGACGAATTGCATCCGGCTGATCGCCGGCGGGAGGAAAGGGATTATATAAATTAAAAGCCATTTTGTAACCGCAATTTACTGAAAGACGGGAAGAGATATATTGTTTAAATGAAGAAAGCCTCTGAAAATACAGAGGCTTTCTAATTCATAGGTAAAAATATAATTAAAATTCTGCAGACATTGTGATTTTAGGTTCTTTCGCCACTTTACCAGCATCAATAGGTGTACCAGTAATACCATAATCAGCTAATTCAATTTCAAAAGAAGAGGAAGTTTTAATTTTGCCTCCGATAATAGTAACGACTACTTCCATTTTTTCACTCTTGCTAATGTCACGAACTTTCATATTACCATTTACGGTAACATTATATACCCCGTCTTTAGTAAAGTTTATTTTAGATAGTTTGTCAATTTTTCCGCTAAAAGAAAAAACAGGATAGGTATCAGAATTCATCCACTTTTCTCCGTTGAAGTGTCCCTGAAGAGTAGGATTCGTAAATGAGAAATTTTTTACTGCCGCTTCAAAAGCAACTTCACCAGTTTCTGTATTAACTGATCCTATTACTGAGTTATTGGTAGCCTTTGGTAATGCATCTTTTGCTGTGGTAGCATCAAAAGTTACAGTTGCAGATGAGGTCGTTTTTTTTGTGCAAAAAGCTGGCCTGTAGCTACAACTAATGCCATTACAAGGATTGTTTTTTTCATTTGTTTGTTTTTGTTGTTTTAAAAAGTCAAATGGAATTTGCTATCATAGCTCATTTCATTTATTATTTTTTGTTTTTATTTAAAGTTGATCGTTTAAAACTTATTTGTGTGGTTTCCAATATTTCGCTATAAATACTGCCACTACAGGAGCCTTTCAATGATACCTCATCACCGGGATTAATACTTTTAACCAATTCATATTGGTCTTTCTCAAAAGAGAATACAATATAAGAGCCACCTGGATCGTCAAACCGGATGTTAGTAGTTGAGTCACTCTTTTTTTCAACCTGCGATGCATTACCATTTACAATTATAATTTTTTCTCTGTATTTGGCATTCGCCAAACTATCCGATTTTGCAAACTCATTCAACATTTCAGTGGAAGAGATGGTATAATCTGCCGCAACGTTGTCCGTGGTTTGATGCGTTTCAGCCATTACCTTTTTCTCGCCAAATTTAAATGCAGAAAAAGCAAGAACCGGACCTAAAAAAAGCCAACTTGCTTTTTTTATCCATTGTCTTGATACCGGAACTGTTAAAATAAAACCGATGGCAGAAACCTCAGCAATATAAGCCGGCAACTGAAGCATCTGATAAACATTATTACCTATACCAAAGCTGATTACAATTATTGTAAAAAGATAGAAAACTGTAACAAGTGCAAGTGATAAAGCTCCCGCAATAAAAGCCGGTAAGCTGTTCTTCTTATTTGTTAAGCCAAGAAAGATGGAGAGAATTATTAATGCAGGAACTAACCAGAAAATATAAAAAGTAAAATCAAGTTGTGGGAATGGATTGGCAGGACCAAACTCCGCTACAGATTTTGTAAAGAAGCTTCTAGCAGGCATATCAAATCCTGCTACTGAAGTTTCATTCCATTTAACCCATGGAAGGAAAAATGAAATCAGCAAGCCAATACCAAAAATGATATGTAGCCATTTTTTTGTTCCAGACTTATGTTGAATACTATTTCCCATACTAACTTAATCGGCTATCAAAACTAATCGGTTGCGATAGAGCAAACAAATATACAATGTTTAAACATCGAATTTGATTTTATCTATCAAATTATTGTTAAGACGATAAAAAACCCTCCTGCTTTTGGCAAGAGGGCATACAAACTAACCCATCTGTAATATTTTGTAAACAAGGAGCTTAAGCTTCCTGCATTTCCTTTATTTTCTCTCTTATTTTACCTTCAATTTCGTTGGCCAGTTCCGGATTATCTACCATTAATTGTTTTACTGAATCACGGCCTTGCCCCAGCTTATCATTATTGTAGCTGTACCAGCTACCACTTTTTTGTACAATACCTAATTCAGTACCCATGTCAACAATCTCTCCTGTTTTAGAAATACCCTGACCAAAGATGATGTCAAACTCTGCTGCACGGAAAGGCGGTGCTACTTTATTCTTTACCACTTTTACTTTTACATGGTTACCAATGGCAGAATCGCCATCTTTTACCTGTGCCTGGCGACGGATGTCCAAACGAACCGAAGCATAAAACTTCAATGCATTACCACCAGTAGTAGTTTCAGGATTACCAAACATTACACCTATCTTTTCTCTCATCTGGTTGATGAAAATGCAAATCGTATTTGTTTTAGAAATAGTTGCGGTCAATTTTCTCAAAGCTTGGCTCATCAACCTTGCATGCAATCCCATTTTACTATCACCCATTTCGCCTTCCAGTTCGCTTTTAGGAACCAATGCTGCCACCGAGTCAATCACCACAACATCCAATGCGCCGGACAAAATCAAACGGTCAGCAATCTCTAATGCCTGCTCACCATAATCTGGCTGAGAGATTAATAGATTGTCAACATCCACTCCTAATTTTCTGGCATAGGAACTATCAAAAGCATGTTCAGCATCTATAAAAGCACACATACCACCCTTCTTTTGAGCCTCTGCAATTACATGAGTTGCTATGGTTGTTTTACCAGAAGATTCAGGTCCATATATTTCAACGACTCTACCACGAGGCAAACCGCCAATTCCAAGTGCTACATCTAAACCAATAGATCCTGTAGATATTACCGATTGTTCATGTACTGGCTTATCGCCTAATAGCATGACACTCCCCTTACCATAGTCCTTTTCCAACTTGTCCATTGTAAGTTTAAGTGCCTTTAATTTTTCACTGTTAGGTGAAACTGCTTCTGTTGTTTTGTCTGATTTTGCCATGGGTTAAAATTAAGTTTTTGCGTATTGTAAGTCGAAATATTTCGACCGAATTTCAAAACTAAATGATTTAGTAATACAAAACTAATATTTTGGGGAATTTATTTTTGGGTTGTCAATTTTGGTTAAAGTGACCCGTTTCCTTCGGCTCTTATTTTGTTTGCAATTTTCTCATTTCAAAATAATACTCCCGACATTCTAATGGTCGTCTAAGCCATATAGAGTAATATGTTTACACAAAAGACAAACCAACGAAAAGTATTGGACAAATAAAATATTATTACTCTAAAAAATACCTTCATTGTGGTATATATTAATAATATATTTAAGAATAACTTTTCAAAAAGAATAGAATATGAAACTTATAAGGATTGCCATTTTTACTTTTGTTCATATTGTTTCTATAAAAAATAGTACTGCTCAACCTCCAAGGCTTGTATTACCTACTGGGCACACCAACAGTATTTACTGTGCTGTGTTTAGCCCAGATGAAAAATATATATTAACGGCTTCGGCCGATAATACAGTAAAACTTTGGAATACATCAAACGGAAAATTGCTAACAGAATATAAGGGGCAAACCAGAGGTGCCACTAACGCAGCTTACTGCCCGGATGGTAAAAAAATTGCCACTTCTTCTGCAAAGGGATTTATTAATATATGGTCGGTGCCCGAAGGCAAACTACTTGGCGTACTAGAGGGGCATAAATTTGCTATTAATACAGTTGCTTTTAGCCCCGATGGAAAATTCATTATCTCCGCTTCTGCTGACAAAATGGTAAGCATTTGGGATGCTGAAAAATACAAACTTGTAAGAAATATTGAAGCACATGAAAACGGCGTTACCTCTGCTGCATACAGTCCCGATGGTAAACTTATTGTAACTGGAGGATTGGATAAGATGGCCAGAATCTGGGAAGCGGCTTCTGGAAAACTACTACAAACACTTTCGGGCCATACAGATAACTTAAATTATGCCGCCTTTAGCCCAGCAACTCCGGATGACCCAACTGGTGGAAGCAGAATAGTAACTGCTTCGTATGATAAATCATTTATAGTTTGGGATTCGAAGACTGGAAAAATTAATTATCAAGTAAGGAAAAACAAAATTATTTCAATGGCGAGGTATAGCCCCGACGGAAATCATCTTATTATTTGTACCGGGGAATTAGTAATAATTGCAGATGCCCATACTGGCAACTCTCTTAAAGAACTAAAAACAAACAGCTTCATCAACTTTACAGCTATATATAATGCTGCTGGGAGATACGTATTAAGTGCGGGAGATAATTCAGCAATTTTATGGGATGCGGCAACTGGCACCATCATACGGGAATTAAAAGGTTATTCTACTACTCCTAATTCTATTGCTTGTAGCCCGGATGGAAATTTTTTTGCAACTGCCTGTTCTGATAGTACTATAAAACTATGGAACAAAAATAATGGTGAACTGATAAGGGAATTAACCGGACATACAAATGGGGTAATCTCCGTAAATTTTAGTCCAGATGGGAAGTATCTTATTTCTTCTTCGTACGATAACACAGCAATTATCTGGGATGTGGCTGCAGGGAAATTTATAAACAATTTACTGGGGCATACCTCATTAGTAAAGAATGCCATATTTACTCCTAATGGTAATTCAGTTCTTACTGCCGCTTGGGATGGTTTTGTAGTAGCTTGGGAGTTTCCCTTATTAAAAGCAAAAATGGAGTTTAACCATAATAAGTCAGCTATTGAAACAGTCACTTGCAGTCCCGATAGTAAAAAAATAGTTACAACATCACTAGTGGGAAGTTCAAAAGTCTGGCAGTTAAAAGACGGTGTGCAATTGTTGGAACTGGATAATGAGAAGAATCAAGCACTTTATGCGGAGTATAATAAACAAGGTAATCAACTACTTGTAGCCTGTAGAGACAGCACTATAAGAATGCTTGATGCCAATACTGGTGCTATTATAAGAGAAATAAAAACAGATAAACCGTACATCAGGTTTGCAAAATATAGTTCTGATGAGAAGCTTATTCTTACTACTTTAAAAGATACTACTGCAACTATATTGAATGTAAAATCTGGTAAAGTGGCAAAAGAATTAATAGGACATAGCAGCACTATTAATGATGCACAATTCTTTGATGATGGAAAGAAAGTAGTTACCTGTTCAGCAGATAATACATCAAAGGTGTGGGATGTTTCCTCAGGTAAATTATTATATTCTTTTTTTTCCACAGGCCATGATGATTATATTAATTATCTGCCATCGGGTTATTATAAAGCTACCTCAGATGCCAGTAAGCTTCTTCATTATGTAACCAATAATTATGATGTTATTGGATTTGAACAGCTCGATGTTAAATACAACCGACCCGACAAAGTACTTGAAGCTATTGGTAACACAGATACAGCATTAATAAAATCTTATCGTAAAGCATACGAAAAAAGAATAAAAAAATTGGGCATTGATACCACAGCTTTTAGAGACGGGTACAGTGTGCCCAAAGCAGATTTTGCTAATCGTAATAATATTGAGTATGAGCAAAAAAATGGCATGCTGGAGCTTCGCATTAAGGGCAGCGACGATACTTACACACTCGACCGTTTTAATGCATGGGTAAATGAAACGCCTCTTTTTGGTCAAAGAGGAATTAATATTCGTAAGAAAAACAAAAACGATTTTGATACAACAATTACTATAAATTTATCACAGGGGGAAAATATAATTGAAACAAGTATCAGCAACATAAACGGAACAGAAAGCTACCGTATTCCTTTACAAGTAAAATATACACCTGCAAATCCTGTCAAAGAATCTATCCGTTTCATTGGTATTGGAATAGATAAATTCAGCGACAGTCAATATAATCTGGAATACAGCAGCAAAGACATTCGAGATCTTGCAAAAAAGTTAAAAGAAAAATACAAAGACAATATTATCATAGACACCTTATTCAACGAAAATGTAACAGTAAGCAGTGTAAAGGCTCTGAAACAAAAACTACAACAAACATCAGTTAATGACAAAGTGATTGTATCCTATTCGGGTCATGGTATGTTAAGTAAGGACTTTGACTATTATCTCTCTACCTATACTGTCAACTTTAAGAAGCCAGAAGAAAATGGATTGGCATATGACGAGCTGGAAAATTTATTAGATAATATTCCCGCCAGAAAGAAATTAATGCTGATAGATGCCTGTCATAGTGGAGAAGTGGATAAAGAAGAAGGGATTGCTATACAAAGAATGGCAGATTCATTAGGTCTGACAAAAGGCATCATTATAGATGACAGTACAACACAAACTCAGCAGCTCGGGTTAAAGAATAGTTTTGAGTTGATGCAAAGCCTGTTTGTAAATGTTGGTAAAAGCACTGGCGCCACTATCATTTCTGCTGCAGCTGGTAATCAGTTTGCACTGGAAAGAGGAGATTTGAAAAATGGTGTATTTACCTACAGCATTCTGGAAGCAATGGAGAAAAATCAAACAATGAAGATTAGTGAGCTTAAAAAGATTGTAGGAGAAAGAGTAGAACAATTGACAAATGAAATGCAGAAGCCAACATCAAGAAATGAAACGATTGCGGTGGATTGGAAGGTTTGGTAATAGAAGTTTTAGTATTTAGTTTTTTATTGATACCAGTTTTATAATTAATTATTAAAGCTACAGTAGCGAAAAATTTTGGGTAAATTCATAATAGTCAGCATCCCAAACTTGATTTACAGAAATCGAAGAAAAGTTTAAATGTATGAAAAAAGTAATTTCTCTTTTAGCCTCTCTAATTTTAATATCATCTTATTCAGTTTCTGCTTTTGAAGGAGTTTGGTTTAAAACAACTTATGTTTTGTCTTCAAATCAATATCCTTCGGCATTAAAGAAATTTAAACCTTCAAAAGTTTATGTTTTGTATGCAGGTGGTATGCTTTCAAAAGATCAGGAAAATCTGATGAAAAGTGATACCATATTAAACTTCGAAAAATTCTTGAAATTATCCGGTACAAGCATTGATGGATACAGACTCATTTTTGAAACAAAAAATAATATTGACAGTGCCTGGCAAACAGATATAATTTATCGAATTACAGACCGGTTTGTAAACCTTGGAAATGGTTTATTGGAAATATTTACTTTTGATACAACAGGGTCTTTTAATGACCAGTTTGTGTTTAATTATGAAGCAAAATCTAATTCAATAAGCCGTCCTCTAAATGTAGAAAATTATAATACCAGAGGTGTTAAGGTCGGAGAAAACTCCATTGAATCAGAAATAAGGGATCTGGCATGGTTCCTTCGCCAATATGAAGTGTACAACAGCCATGACCGAAATTATTATGCAGTAAAAGCAGTGTGGATGTTGTCAGTGGGTATTGATGATTATGGAAATGAAAAATATGTAACCTGTAAAACAGATGCCGCTTCTTTTGGAGATTATTTTCGACAACAATTTGAAAATAATCAAGGTATAGCAAAATCCGAATCCCTATTTCATGAATTTCGGTTATTAGATAAGGAAGCCACAAAAGAAAATATTCTTAAGGCTCTTGAAGAAATAAAAAGGAGATCCCGTTATAATGATTATTTTATTTTCATGTTTAGTGGATGTAGTAATGTTATCAAAGACGACCCTCAATTTTCTGGTACTCAGTTTTTTACCTATGATGTATCAGTAAATCGCCAAACATCTGATTCTGCAGAAATCAGTAACCGAAACCAATCCGATAAAAAAGAACCTTATAAAAATTGTATTTCTCTTAAATTATTACAAGAATATATTCAACAGATACCAGCCAATAATCAACTCTTTATTTCGGAAGCAGGGCCTTCAGAAAAGTTCAAATCAGAGTTTATTCAAATGCTGATGCAGAATTCTTCAGAGATAGCCAGTATTCTGAACAAAAACAGGGTGATTATTGTGCCTAATGGTTTTGGAATGGATGGTGTTAGATGCGGAAGTCAATCTTATAGAAAAGGTCCTTTGAATTTTTTTATTACATCGTCAGAGGGGGTCAATATTTATGATTTGTTCAAAGACAATGATGCTGCTGAAAAAACAGCTTTCTTGCTTAAAGCAAATGCATATAGCTGCGACCCCGAACAACTTGGATATTTTGATGTTTTCTTCGAGAGAAAGTTTTTGGCAGAATACAATCAGTTGCTCAATAATTCAGCTACTGGTAAAACCAGAGGAATAGAGATTAATCAAACTGAATTAAAGGAAAAAGCAAAACTGGATGGTAAAGCATACGCTTTGGTGGTGGGAACAGGAAATTACAATGGAAAGGGTTGGGATCCCTTACCGAATGCAATCAATGATGCCATTGCAGTAAAGGATGAATTGCAAGAAGGCTATGGATTTGAAGTACGTATGATGGAAGACAAACCAATGGATTCCATTTATAATGCGATCAGAGAGTATTATCAGATTTTACAACCTAATGATCAGTTGTTAATTTATTTTGCCGGGCATGGCGATATGGAAACAGAATTTATGGACGACGGCTTTATTGTGTGTGCCGATTCAAAAGCCAGAAATGAAGATCCTATCCGCAACAGCTATATTCCCTATACAAAACTACAACTGATGCTGAACAAGATACCGGCCCGACAGGTATTGGTAATGTTGGACGTTTGTCATGGTGGAGTTTTTAATAAGGACCGAAAAAGAAATGCTCCAGCAGAGACAATTTCCAATAGAAATGTATTACAATTCCTGGCAGATCAATCTGGATATAAATGCAGAAAATTTCTTTCTTCAGTTGGTACTGAACCGGCCTTTGATGGTAAGCCGGGCGAACACTCTCCATTTGCGAATTTGTTGTTACAGGTGTTAAGATCAAGAGGACGGAACACTAATGGCATTGTTACTTTGTCGCAGGTATTTTCTGTTTTGCAAATTGCCAGTATGAATGAGAATGCAAAGTTGAAGATTACCCCCGAAAAAGATGGGTTTGGAGACGATAATCCAGAAAGTGATTTTATCCTGATTCCATTTCAGCAAGGAACAGAAAAATAGTAGATACTGATGAAAAGATAATTTACTTCAATAGTTGTTCTTAATTTTGCAGCAGATAATAGAAAAAATGAATTGGATCGTACTCAACTCCGAAGAACAATTAGCTGAAATAATTAATAAATCGCACAACAAACCTCAAGTAATCTTCAAACATTCCATCCGTTGCTCCATTAGCTCAATGGTAAAGTCGAGGTTAGAAAAATCAAAAGCACCTGATTCAATTGACTTTCATTATCTCGATCTTATTAATTACCGTTCCTTATCCAATAAAATTGCAGAAGACTTAAATGTCTATCATGAATCTCCACAGGTGATATTTATTAAAGATGGAGAATGTATTTACGATGAAAGTCATATGTCTATCCGCATGGAGGATATTACCGAATTGGTCGCTTAGTTAATAACCAATTATAGGTTTAAGCTTTCCCCATAATTCAGAATCAAAACTGGAAACAGCAAGTTGCACATTGCCCGCTGAATTGCCCATCCGGATCACCACAATATTTTGCGAAGGAACCACATATATTTTCTGGTCATTCTTTCCCAATGCTGCATACATATCTTCTGGTGCATTAAGAATTAGAGTGCCGTTAAATACAAACTGGGTTGTAGGAAGCATATGGCTGCTTTTGCCATTCAACCAAGTTAAGTAACCGTATGAGTTGTTGATTGTTTGCGAACTATTTACCTGTGCATTAAAATAATTACTATCGCTGAGTACTGCCGTGGTATTCCATTTCCCTTTGTTTAGCATCAGCAATCCAAATCTTGCCATGCTTCTTGGTGTGCTGTAATAGACATTGTTGTAGCCTGAAGGAAGCCACAAGCCATTCATACCAATCTTGTCTTTAATTTTTGCCTGGAAATATGCATTGTATGATTGGCCGCTTGCATTCTCTACTACTTTATCCAGTATAGTATAAGGCGCATTATGATATGCCCACCTTGTTCCTGCATCTGCTTTATAAATCATACAGGATGGCAGCGTACAATCAACATCAGGAACACCATCATCCAATCCCGTTGCCATGGTTAACTGATGTCTTACGGTAATTAAATTTTCTTTGGCCAATGGTAACGATGTCCAGCCTGTTCCAATGTATTGTGATGTTTTGTTATTAATGTTCAATAATCCTTCTTGCTGTGCAATACCAACCAGAAAGGCCGTTGCCGTTTTCCCTGCTGATGCCCAATACCAGTTACTGTCAGCAGTAAAGGTGCCGAAATACTTTTCTATTACAATCTTCCCATTTTTTAAAACGATAAATCCCTTTGTTCCCTTTGATTGCAGATAAGTGTAGAGATCGGGGATTAATGCTTCATTCCAACCAAGCGATGCAGGAGTTGTTGTTTGCCAATCTGTGCCACTTGTTGGAGGAAAGTAAAGAGCTTCTGATGGTGGCAGTGGATCAGGATTACCTGAAGTATCCTTCTGACAACTGACAAAAAAAATTGTAAAAATTAAACTTAGAGATAAAAATGCTTTGAACATAGGTAATACTTAGGGTGCTTTTCAGACTATTGGATTTTGCTATCGTTTAATAGTTGCTATAAAAAATAGCTTCTTATATTGTCTGATAACGCATTATGTATTTAGTGTATTGTACATTATATCAACGAGTCCGTTTCTGGTCTTATCTTCTGATAATTCCCAGAACATGATTCCACCTAATTTTTTTCTCCTTATAAATCTTGTTTTCTCTTTAATGGATCGTTCATCATCAAATGTGGCAAATAGCTTTTTATCAGCATTATATTGAAAGGGAGCCTTTGCTTTTTTATCCCAGTAATAACGATAACCAGAAGTGTCGCTGAAGTAAGTAGGGAAGTTTTTAAAAGCAACGCCTTGTTTAAATTTCCCTTGCTGATATAATCCATGATTGGTATCCGGCACATTTTCCCATACTCTTGCATAGAAGGCGGCACCTATAATTAATTTATCAGCCCGTACATTTTTATTCAATAACCAGTTTACACATTTCTCTGTCGATTCCTGGCCGGGTCTGTAATCTTCCAATGGTGTATGATGTCCGGTAACGCTACTATAACCACCCACCAAGTCGTATGTCATTAGGTTAATAAAATCCACCAATGGTGTTACGGCATCCCAATCAATTGACTTTTCCAGGTAGTTGACAAATCCTCCGGCAGCAAATGTTAACAGATATTTATCTCCCATTTCCTTTCGTAAGGCTTTCACCAGTTCAGTGAAATTATTTCTATCCATTGCATCAAACCGATGACCCGGATAACCTTCGATGGCAGGATACTCCCAATCAAGATCAAGCCCATCGATTCCATATTTTTCAAAAAGTTCTACAGTTGTTTTAGCAAATGTTCTCCGGTGTTTTTCAGAAGAGAAAAGCTCCGAACAAGGTGCACAACCACTCCATCCTCCAATGGAAACCATGATTTTTAGCTGTGGGTTTGTTTGCTTTAGCAGTACCAGTTCCTCTACTGTTTTTCGTTGTTTTTCATTGGTAAAAGTGAGACTGTCATTCTGTAAACGAAGGAAACTATAGATAATATGAGTGAGCTTTTTGACTGGGTATTGCTGTATGGTATTCTCATCTCCGGTGTAATAAGCAATGATTTTCTTATCGGTTAAAATCTGCGAATTCACAGTTTTCCCTATGAAAAGTAAAAAAAATGGGAATATCTTTTTTATTACAATCAGTGTTTCTCGAATAGAAATCATATATATTTGACTTTGGTAATAACAAATACTCATTAAAATTCTAAATCTACAACAACATGGCAACAAAGAAAAAAGCAGCAAAAAAAGCAGCTCCTAAAAAAGCAGCTAAAAAAGCGCTCCAAAAAAAAGCAGCTCCTAAAAAAGCAGCAAAGAAAGCAGCTCCTAAAAAAAGCAGCAAAGAAAGCAGCTCCTAAAAAAGCAGCGAAAAAAGCAGCTCCTAAAAAGAAAGCAGCTCGTAAGCCTAACCCGGCATTTATGAAACCGTTGAATCCAAGTGCAGCATTAGGTGCAGTAGTTGGAACTAAGCCATTGCCTCGTACTGAAGTGGTTAAAAAAATCTGGGTTTACATTAAAGCAAACAAATTACAAGATCCAAAAAACAGACGTATGATTAATGCTGATGCAAAACTGAAAGTAGTTTTCGGTGGCAAAGCACAGGTATCTATGTTTGATATGGCAAAGCATTTAGCAAAGCATCTTAGTTAATAACTACAACTAAGAATTTTAAAAGGGCATCAATGATGCCCTTTTTTATTTTCAAAAACTATTTAGTATCGTTTATAAAATTCCTAATCGTAGTTTCCCTATGGATATGATTGTCCGAAATAAATCACTCTTATAATATTTTCCATTAGTCAATGGTTTGATAAGCACTTGATTAATTGAAGCTTTTGTTTATAAAAGAAATTCTATCGTAAAATCACTATTATTTTTTTTGCTCTATTTTAAAAAAATAATAGGATAAACACTTGCATTAACTACGATTCAGAATTACATTTGTTCAGTATTTATCCGACCCTATATGAAACAAATGTACTCTTCCCTTAGCAGGTTAATTCCTGTATTATTGCTTTTTTGTATTCAAACTCCTTTGAATGTTCTTGGGCAGACTCCAGTAAGCACCATTGCTACTTCTGGTTCTACAGCTCCTGTTGTTACGTATTCAAATTTAAAAGCCGCTGGTTTACGTAATACCTCAGGTGGATTGATATCTTATTGGGATAGTACCGGTTCTGATTTTACAGTAAATTTTAATGCGCCTGCTGCTATTAATACACTAAGCCTTACTCAAATGACAGTTAGTGGTATTTCTTCAGCAGTTATCAAAATACCAACAAGTAGTATGGTAAGAATAAGAAGATCAAAAAATGATCAGGTTGGAGATGATAGAAATTATTTTAATTTTTGGGCAGCCTGTTCCTCTATTCCTACAACTGGTTCTACTTCCGGTACATTTAATTTTACAGCACCCGAAGTATTAAATCCTGATGAAGCTTTTTTATCCAACAACCTTACAAGCGGTTACGATAATATATTTCAAAACACAATTGCTTCGCCTCACTTTGGAAATATTGAAAGAATAGATTTTATTATTCCTTCAGGGTTAAAACCAATAAATGATACTGACAGAATTGAAAGTGGTGCAGTATTATTTGATAGAGGTAGTGGAGATCCATTTAAAATTGCAGCAATAACTGCAGTAAATGCTTCTAATGTGCCAACAGCATTCGGGCCGTTGATTTCTATTGCAACAGTTCAGTTTGGCCCACCATTGTTAGCAGCAGGGTTTGATTATGGAATAATGATCAATGATGTAAACTATTATGGACAAAGCAGACCTTCAACAAATAACAATCAAAATATTAAAGGAGTATTTATAAGTCTCCGTGATTTAGGGATTGCTGTTAATCAAAAGTTTTATGGGTATGCAATTTTTGGTGACGATGTTGTAACTGCTGATCCTGACTGGACAACTTATCCTAACAATTCAAATGCAGGTTCGCAATTGGACCCAGTAAATATGCTGGGTATGTTTAAGTCGTCAAAATCTGTTTTATCAGTTCCTGTAAATTTTGAAGTAGCAAAACATAACAATCAATCAGCATTGAATTTTACACTGTATAATAAATATGTTAGTGATGAGGTAATTATTGAAAGATCTGTTGATGGTATTAATTATACAGCAATCGGCACATTGCCTGTTGCGGAAGCAAGAGATTATAGCTACAATGATGTTGCGCCAGCAGAAGGGAATAATTTTTATCGTTTGTTTTTCAAAGAGAAGAAAGGGAGTGGAGGATACTCTCAGGTGAAGATGGTACAATTTCCTAAAACTGAATATGTAAAAGCTTACCCTGTTCCTGCAACTGATGTACTTAACCTTGTAGTGCCGGATAATTGGAAAAATAAAAGTATAAAAGTTGAACTATGGAATCAAGCTGGACACCTAGTTCAACAAAATTCTTTGAAAGTAAATGCAACCTCTTTCCCCTTAGTATTGAATAAAAAACAGAGTGGGTTTTACCAATTACGAATATTTAATACTTACGACCAAACTTCAGTAATAAAAAATATTACAATCATACAATAAACGAATATTAATTGCTTATTCCGGTTTTGAATTTTTTGGGTGACACTAAAAAATATAAAAGGGTTATCAGTAGATAACCCTTTTACTTTATATTCTAATTTTTTACCTTATTGGGATAAGGTGGCCGCTTCGGTTCTGTTTGCGGATTTTTTTCTAATTCCTTTAATGCTACTTCAATTGCTTTTTCCAGTTGAGGGTCTCTTCCTTTTATAACATCAGCAGGTGTTTGTTCTACTTCAATATCAGGAGCTACGCCAACATTCTCCACTACAAAACCATCTTTGGTCCAGATAGCAACATTCGGTGCTGTTACTCCACCGCCATCTAAAAATTCAGGAAAGCCTAAAATGCCCACTAGGCCACCCCAAGTTCTTTTTCCTACTAATGTACCCACATTAAATTTTCGGAACATCCACGGCAGCATATCGCCACCAGAACCTGCTGTTTCATCAATGATCATAACCTTTGGTCCTTGAATTGAAGCACTAGGCG
The DNA here is from genome assembly GCA_016706055.1 of Chitinophagaceae bacterium. Taxonomy (GTDB): domain Bacteria; phylum Bacteroidota; class Bacteroidia; order Chitinophagales; family Chitinophagaceae; genus JJ008. Next base: position 107,905 of record JADJKL010000007.1, read on the forward strand.
ATTTTAAATCTTTCCCATACCGCATATTCCAATATGCCTGATAAGGTTTTTGCAATAAGTCAATATAGTAATCTGCTAATTGTCCGCCACCATTAAACCGTTCGTCAACGATGATTGCCTTTTTATTTGCTTGCGGAAAGAAGTAACGTTTAAAATACTCATGCCCCAAAGTAGTTGTGTTAGGTACATACACATAAGCTACTTGCCCTTTAGTAGCTTCATTTACTTTTTTCAAATTTCCTTCTACCCAATCTCTGTTGCGCAATGATGATTCATTGGCAACCGGAACAACTTTTACTACTCTTGAAGCTGCATTATCAGGTGTTGTACTAATTGTTAATTCAACAATTTTGCCAGCAGTGTTTTCAAAAAAACTATAGAGATTATCTGTAGCGGAAACGTTCTTTCCATTCACAGCAACAATATAATCTCCCTCTTTTGCATTCACACCTGGTTCAGTTAATGGAGATCTGAGATTTGGATTCCAGTTTAGTCCGCCATAGATTTTTTTAATCTGATAACGATTTTTGTCAATTGTAAAATCCGCACCAAGTAAACCACCACTCACTTTTTTTGAGTTATGCAGATGATCTCCTCCATCAGTTAATCTATGATGGCCTACAGCTAATTCGCTGCACATCCATTGTATCAAAACATTTAAATCATTACGACAAGCTAGATCGGGAAGGAAAACTTCATACTTCTTTTTAATAGCCAACCAGTTGGTGCCATGCATTCCCGGGTCATAAAAATAATCTCTATTAACTCTCCATGCTTCGTCAAATATCTGCGGCCACTCTTCTTTCGGTTCTATTTTTATTTCAATGCTTTCAACATTCAACATGCCTTTTCCGGGTTCTCCCTTTTCCCCAGCACCGCTTGTAAACCATTTGCCACTGTTTGCATATAACATCTTTTTGCCGTCAGCAGATAATATATAACCGTTCATTGGCATTACTTCATTATCCTTTCTTTTATTTATATCATACTTATGCATAACTCCGGATCCATTGTCATCATTTGCTACATATAGCAGTTCTCCTTCTTTTCCCATGCCCAACTGATTATAGTTTCCTGCTGGTATTGGCAGGTCTATAATTCTGTTTTGAATGCCATCCCAATCAATGGCTAGCGAAGTTGATTTTTTTTCACTTGGAGGAGCAGTATCTTTTTTTGTTTTTGATGTGTCTGCTTGATCCTTTACTTTCTCTTCATCGCTTTCTTTGGCGAATGGAGAGATAGTTTCTTTCTGTAGCGTAACCAAGTAAATTGAGTTGGTTGAACGCATATCCTGATTTGACTGATCAAACCAATTAATAACAGGACCTGCATCTGTTGATGCAAAAAAGAAAAGATATTTTCCTCCTTTATCAAAAATAGGTTCCGTTGCATCACTTAATCCATCCGTTAATGCAATTGATTTGTTCTTATCAATATCATAGAGAAATATTCTTTGAAATTGTGTTGCTGTTACTTTGGTATAAGCCATCCATTTAGAATCGGAAGACCAACTACCAAACTGACTTCTGAATGGCCCTGGTACATACAATTCATCAGCATCAACTTTATTGATTGATCCGCTTGACACATCAAGTATATACAGATTGCGGCCATTGTCAACGAAGCTTATCTTCTTACTATCTGGCGACCATACAGTATTAGCATAAAACCCTGTGCCATTTAATTTATACGATTTTGCATCACCCTTTCCATCTTGTGATTTAATGTGCAATTGATATTCGCCTGATGCATCCGAGAAGTAAGCGATGTTCTTTCCATCTGGCGACCATGCAGGATATTTTTCATGAGCAGAAGTTGTTTGTGTAAGATTGCGGGCATCACCTTTTTCTGCAGGCAGTGTAACAATATCTCCTCTGAAATCAAAGACAACTCGTTGGCCTGTTGGTGAAATATCTGCACTTCGTACATAGTCAGCTCCTTTTGCAAAACGGGAACGCAACTCCAGCAAATCGGTAGCGATACCGACTTTTATTCTTTTAGTGTTTGATTCGCCAGGAGAGTAAGTATGTAAATAGCCAGCTTGTTCAAAAACAATGATACCATTTCCTGCAGATGCATTTAGAATCGGAAAGTCCTTGAAAGTTGTTAATTGCTTTATTTCTTTTGTTGCAGTATTATAAGAAAATAAATTGAACTCTCCATTGCGATCGCTTCTGAAATATATCATGTTTCCCATCCACATCGGGCTTACATCATTGCAACCACCAGTTGGTTGCGGAATTCTCACTGTAGCATTATCAGAAAAATTAAATATCCAGATATTAGCAATAGAACCACCTCTATAATGCTTCCATTGTTTAAAAGCATCATTAAGCGGCGTATAGGCCATCTGTTTTCCATCGGGAGAATAAGTAGCCCACCCTGCATTGGGAATTGCTAATTGCGAAGCCATGCCACCTGTTACTGCCACGGTATATAATTGAGCATATCTGTTATTAAAAGCATTTCTTGGGGAAAGAAATAATACGGACTTGCCGTCCGGAGTAAACCCTCGCACAATGTCTGGTGAAGGATGCCAGGTTAACCTGGTTGGTATGCCGCCTTCTACAGGAATAGTAAACACATCTATATTACCATCGTATTCACCGTTGAATGCTATTGTTTTTCCATCGGGAGAAAAAACAGGGTTCGATTCGGCTCCTTCATCAATTGTAAGTCTTCTTGGATTTGAACCATATTTATTGGCAATCCAAATATCTTCTGCATACACAAATGCAATATGCGATGAACTGATGGCAGGTTGCGCCAGCATTCTTGTATCAACCGGATCAATGGCCAGTGATGACAAAGTTGAAGCCAAAAAAAACAGCATCGCTGAGAAGAGAAAAGAGATTTTCTTTTTCATAATTTATGATGGTTGAGGTTAAATGAATTTGCTGAAAGGGCTACAGAAGGATTTCTAAGGTAGTCTAATATTTGGAACGATAAAATATCTTTTATCACTAAGAAACTAACTGTATAAGCGGAAAAAAAATCCCCTTTTCAGAATAACGACAACTGATTTTCATTTTTTACCTGCTTTTGCTTGCGTAAGGTTAAAACAGGGTTGCCTTCGATTCGATAAATAGGAGAGGCTTCATACCGGCTGGCAACAATAATTTTTGTGGCGCCGGCATATGGAGTAAATAAGTTTTCTACCAGTTCAGGTTTATTATTGTTTTTAGAAAGATGCGATAATATTAGCAATTGCAAATGCTCAGATCGGTAATGTTTAAATAACTCAACAGCCTGTGCATTAGACAAGTGTCCCACATCACTACTGATGCGTTCCTGTAAATAATATGGATAGTTTCCATTGGCCAGCATTGTATCGCAATAATTCGATTCCAAAAATGCAGCATGGCATTGCCCGAAATATTTAATTACTTTTTTACAGGCAAAACCAATATCTGTTATTACTCCGATATTAATTCCGTAACCTGAGATCATAAAACTATGTGCATCTGCTGCATCATGATTCTTTTTAAAAGAAGTGATTTTTAAATTACCAATGTTTACTGGTTTTGTTTGCTGAAAATACTGAACCAAATTTTCATCTACAGGTACTTTACAATTTCCTAAAGTAGCTTCTGTTATATAAACAGGTAATTGGTATTTTTTTGAAATGGCAGCCAGTCCAGTTACATGATCACTATGTTCATGCGAAATAAAAATGGCTTTGACTGTATCCATTGAAAGGCCCAGTCCGGTCATCCTCTTTTCTGTTTCTCTACAACTAAGACCAGTGTCAATCAATACTGCTTCGTTTTCATTGCCAACATAGTAACAATTGGCATTGCTTCCAGAATTAAGTGAACAGATATTAATGTGCATATATATTCAAAAATAAGAATAGAAAAGCGACTTCAATATTCAAAAATAAAAGGCCTTACCGTAGTAAGACCTTTTAGCCATGAAATCAAAACTGAATTTTAATATCGTCCTTCTTTTTTATCTTTTGATCGTCCCCATAAGTATCCAATACCTCCTAACACTGTACCACCAATTGCTCCACCGGCCACTCTATTCTTTTTGTTAATAACAGCTCCTAACACCACACCTGTACCACCGCCAATTACTCCGTATTTTGCGGCCTTACTCCAGCCTTTCTTTTTTTCTACTTTGGCCTGGTTGGTTGTAGAAGATGACATCGTTCCACTGTTGCTATAATTTACTGTGTTACTTTTTTTAGCAGCAATTGCATTTTCTTTTTCTGCTTCAAATTTATCATTCATTGCTTTCCATTCCTGAAATTGTGCAAACCCTGTTGTATCGTTTCCACTTAAGGACGGATTGCCAGCAGGGTTTTGTGTACATGCTGTCATGATAAGTGCTAAGGCAGAAAAAATGGTAATAATAGTAAATAGTTTTTTCATAATTTTCGTTTTAAGTGAATAAATAATAATTCTATTCCCTATAATTCATAAACGATGCCAGTAAAATTTGGGTTGTTAAAAAGTAAAAATGATGGGGACTAAAACCTTGGGAGTAAGAAGCTTAAAACTTTATTTCTTTAACACTTTAGAGTCAATTACAAAGAGATGACAATAGCTAACTGTAGAGACAGTTTATTATTTTAAAAAACTTTTAGAATAAAGGTGGGTTACCTTTTTGCAGGTAATAAAACTAACTTCTTATTTCACTCTTATATATACAAGTTTTACATTTTTTCTTCCTGAATCTCTTTCATCTATTTCAAACTTGTTGAGGCTTTTAATTAATGGCAGTAATTTAGCGTAGCCATAATTTCGAGGGTCAAAGTCGGGACGTTTTTTCATCATCAAGCTTCCCAGCTCACCGAGAAATGCCCAACCGTTTTCATCTGTAATATCATTAATGCTGGATGTAATAAGACTCACCAGATTTTTATCTGCTTTACTTATTCCTTTTTCCTTTTTCCGTAATTCAGATAATTTAATTTTTTCCGGCTCTGCACCCGATTGGTCTAATATTTCTATATAAATAAATTTATCGCAAGCTGCTCTGAAGGCAGAAGGTGTTTTTTGTTCGCCCATGCCATATACTTTCATACCTGCTTCTCTAAGCCTTGTCGCCAGTCTTGTAAAATCGCTATCGCTGCTAACTACACAAAATCCATCTACTCGACCTGTATATAAAATATCCATTGCATCAATAATCAAAGCAGAATCGGAAGAGTTCTTTCCGGTAGTATAACTATATTGTTGCACAGGTGTGATGGCATGATCGAGTAAAACAGATTTCCATCCGGAAACATGCGGCTTTGTCCAGTCCGCATAAATGCGTTTGAAAGTAGGAACGCCATATTTGGCTATTTCTTCTAGGATACCGCTTATTAAACGATATGGTATATTGTCTGCGTCTATTAAAACTGCAAGCCGAGGATCGTTAGTATTGTCCATAAAAATAATTGTGATGGAAAGGTAATCAATCTTGTAGAGTAGATTAATTTTAAAAAATTGAGCTGCCGTTTCAATTTATTATTCAGCTGCAGCCCCAACAAAAATCTTAGCCACTTTTTTATTTTCAAATTCGAAAATAATCCCGCCGTATAAAGAACCAACAGTAACAACATTTTCATCGCTTGCTGTCGTATCAATCTCTTGTGCATAAGTAGTCTTCACTTCATCGTAAGTGTTTCCTATTCCAATACTCTTTTTTGTTTTAAACTGGCACGGATTTGTAATACTGATGGAGAAAATTTCCATTGCGGAAGAATCTTTTTCTCTTGCCATATTCAAGGAGATACCTTTTGCTTTGTATTCCCAGTCCTGATGTATCCATCCATCTGCACCCCATTCTTCTTCTGCTGATTTTGCTTCTGGTTCTCCTAGGTTTCCAACAACGTCCTTTATCGTCATTCCTAATGAAAGGTCACCAATATAATTAAGGTCTGTTTGTTTTAGCTGATCATAATTTGTAGGAGTATTGTCTTTCAGAGAGACTGTATCAGTATTATTTTTTGAATTCCCCGAGTTGCAACTTATTATCGAAAGTATTATTGTTGCAAAGGCAATATATTTTTTCATTTTAAGGTTTTATTTAGTGAAAGTTAGTAAAAATTACAAGCAGATAATATTTCATGTGGGAAACAACCCGTTAAAAGTGTAGAAAATTTGCGAAATCGTTTTGGTCGTAGTATTACTTCTAAAAAAGAGTATTAGTAGGATTGTTTAGCTGGTTAAATATTATTTGCTTTGTGTATTACAAATCCACTATCTGTATGAAATTAATGATGTATATCGGAAACGATTTTATTGAAGCTATCAATATCGATATGAATAGAATTTCAAAGCCCGGCTACCTTGGTCAGTTTAAACGTAATCTTAAAAGCAAGCATCGGGAGTTAATAGAAGAAAAAAATAATAAGCCAGACTTCCTGGTTGTTCCACCTCCCGAAACTGAAAAGCCAAGTAAGTTCAATTAATTTTTATATCTCTTCGATGAGAATTGTTTTCTCACTAAAGCTCATGATATTCTCTGGTGGTAATATGAGAGATCATTTGCCATGAGTTTTTTCTAAAAGCATATACTCTTACATAATATAAATAATACAAGTCTACTTTCTCTTTGCCTTTTTTCTGTACAGAAAGTTTTCCTTTTACGATAGCAAGTTGCGGATGAAACTCTACCGCAACTGAATCATGTAGCCTTGATAAAAAACTTCCTTTTGCAACAGAAGTAAACCAGCCTTGCTTACCTTCTACACGACCAGAGCCATGGCTGAAAACAAAATCTTCTGCGTATAAACTGTCTAACGCCGTTGTATTGTGCTCCACCACATATGTATCTATTTGTTGGTTGCGAAGAAGAATAAAATTGCTATCAGCCGATTGCGCCGATGCCAATTGAGTTGTAAGTGAAAGAATAAGAAGTAAAGTTACTTTCTGCATCTTCAAAATTAAAGATTAATGTTACTTCTTAGAAACTTTTATTCAAAAATAATTTAGATATCTAAACACCTAACACTCATTCAATTTTAAACAAACTATCAGTTTATATCATTACTAACAGATACAACGTTTACTATTCTTACACAGTCTTTAGCACTATTTAAGTATATTCATCTATAACCAAAAACTTATTATTATGAAACGTTTAAACCTATTCACATCATTATTACTTGCTGCAATTTTTTTCTTTACTGATAGCTCTGCTCAGGGCGGCTATATTAAAATTGGCGACATAAAAGGGGAATCAGTTGAAGCCAAACACAGGGACTGGATTATTATTCAAAGTTTCAGTCAGGGAGTTTCAAGACAAACTAGTGGAGCTACCGGAGCAGGAAGAGCTAGAAGTAGTGCTACCATGCAGGAATTTATTGTTACAAAAAACATTGATATTTCTTCACCCAAACTTATGGAAGCAGCTGTAAAAGGGCAGATTATTCCAGAGGTCACACTTGACTTAACTGCTTCTAATAGAAATAGTTTCTATACTGTAAAGATGACAAATGTGTTAATAAGCAGCTTTAGTAATAGCGGTGCCTGCTCATCACAGTGTGAAGTAACAGAGCAGGTTACTTTTAATTTTGAAAAAATCACCTGGACTTATGTTGATTCAAGAGGCGGGACAACAACTTCTTCCTATAATGTAGATAAAGGCATGTAAAATTTTAAAGGATCGGAATTGTATACAATGTTCCGGTCCTCTTTTATACTCCAAAAAACATTTTGCCGGCTAAAAGAAAACAATAAATAATTTAACTTCCTTTGTATTTACATCAAAACTAAAAGCAGAAAAATAGTACAATGGAGAATACGGATAAACAGATCAGCCGCCTTTTTTCACTGCGTAACCAATATGGCAAAAAGGCTTCTGCTGAAAAAATTCATCTACTTAATAGTATAAACGAAAGGTTTCCAACTGGTAAAAAAGGAATACTTGCACATTATGATGTGTTGCTTTTTTTGATTGCTTATCCAGATAACAAAACTATTTATACCCTTGCAATCAAGTCACTTCGAAAACTCGAAAAGCATGTTAGTAATAAGGAAGCTCTGCAATACAGTTTATACAATTCCGGTGTTACAAAGTCATCCGTTTGTGCAGCTTTCAGTTTTGAAATTGTAAAATGGCTGCGACTAAACCACCCTAGGGACATTCGACTTGTTTCATTCGAAGCTGCTGACGAACAAATACGATCTATACTGGCAGTTGTAATGCAAAAGGTGGAAACAGAAAAAATGCAGGAGTCAAAAGCAGCCTGGAGAACATGGATAGAAAATTCATTACAGGAAGGAGAAGATCTGCTCGAGGGCTTCATCAATATATTTGAGAACTCAACACTTCGGCCAGAAGTAAAAGATGAACTCTGGAATACGATTGGTATAAATACAGAGATCGATTTTTCTTCTCATTGTTCTCTTTCTGGCAACTTAGTAAAAACCTATTATCATCGATCCATTGTTAGAAAGCTTCCTAAGCAAATTGAATTCAAACCTAAAAAAGTTAAACTGTCAACAGCTGAAGCTGAACAAATAATTGATAGCAGCAGGATGATTCTTATCCGTCAGTTACGAGAAATAGATCCAATAAGTTTTACTTATCCGGATGGGGTTACCTATTATCATTTACAAAGAGGATATAGCATTGCATTGATGAATATGATTCCAACACGACAAGTGCCAAACGATTGTTACCTAGGATATACCGTTTTCAAAAATGGATTGCCGGTTGCTTATGCCGGCTCTTGGATTATGTTTGACAGCAGCCGTATCGGTCTTAATGTGTATCCGTATTACCGCGGTGGGGAATCACAATATATTTTTCAATTGGCGTTACAGGTACATGCAAAAGTTTTTGGATTAAAAAGATTCACAGTTGATGCTTACCAGATAGGAAAAGAAAATTATGATGGTATACAATCAGGAGCATTCTGGGTTTATTATAAAGCCGGTTTCAGGCCGATTGAAAAAATACAAAAGGAATTGGCTGTTGCCGAAGAAGTAAAAATTAAAAAAACAATTGGTTATCGAAGTCCAATTTCAGTATTGAAAAAATTAGCTGATAGTCGGATGGAATTAATACTTAATAAAAATGCGTTGCCTTTTGATGCGGTAGATTTAAGCGATATATATGCAGCTATCCTTAAAAAGCAATATAAGAATAACAGGATGCTGGCAGAAAAAGGAAAAGTGAAAAAGCTTGCAACAATACTTGGAATTAAAGACTCCAATGGAGCTTCGATGAATTATATTTTAAAAAATTGGGCCTTACTTCTTTTATATAAAGAAAGTGAATTACAAAACAACCGTCTTTTAAAAAAAGAGTTGAATCAGCTTCTTAAACTTAAAGCTACAGGCCGTGAAAATGAATATATCGCTGCTATGAACAAAGCAAAAGCATTCAGAAAATATTTACAAGAAATATATAATGAATGTCTTTAAGCTCTATAGATTTATGTGCTGCATCAATAATCATCAAATGATTATTTTTTAGCTACCATTGCCGGTCTCACTTCTATCTTACTTGGCAATGTTCTTGGATTCATTTGTAATAGATCAACTACCATTTGTCCTATATCTTCTGGCTGTATTTTCCATGCGTCAGCTTCATCGGGAACATGATTATTAAAATAAGAAGTAACAGAGCCAGGCATAATAGTGGAAACCTTTATACCGTATTTACGCAGATCAAGCATTATGGCTTGGGTAAAACCAACAAGCCCAAACTTGCTTGCATTATAGGCAGCGCCATTCTCAAAAAAATTAGTACCGGCAAGGCTGGCAATAGTAATGATATAACCTTTAGATTGTTTGAGTGATTCAACAGATGCTTTTACACTATTAAAAACTCCGGTAAGGTTGGTATCGATTGTTTCTTTCCATTGTTCTTCAGTGATGGTATCTATTGGCCCAAAATGCCCGATGCCTGCATTGGCGATTACTACATCCAGCTGACCGAAATGATCGGTTACTGCTTTTATGGCTTTTGTTTCGGCAGCCAGCGAACTTACTTCAGATTCTATTGCTAATATTTTTGAAGCATCATTACTTAACGATGCGGCTGCTTCTTTCGCTGCACTTAATGAACGGCTGGTAATAGCCACTCTCATACCACTATCTAATAATGATTTTGCAATTCCTAATCCAATGCCTTTGCTGCCACCTGTTATATAGGCTACTTTATTATTAATATCATTCATCATTTTAAAATTTAGTTAGTAAGAGTTCTGTCTTCTATTGTAACGAAAATAATAAGGAGTTGTTCACTATAAATTATAAATCAATCTCCATTCCTTCTGCTGCCAGTTCAAAAACTACTCCATTTGGGTTAGCAACATTTGCGGCAAATGTTTCAAGCATTTCATCTGTATGGCCTGGATCATGGTGTGCCAGCAATAATTTTTTTACACCTGCCATGGATGCAAAATAAACAGCATCGTCCATTGATGAGTGTCCCCAGCCTATTCGTTGTTGATATTGCTCTTTAGAGTATTGTGCGTCGTGTAATAAAATATCTGCTTCGTTTGCCAGATCAATACCTGACACCCATTTTTTATCTGCTACTATTCCATGCAGCCCAAGTGCAGGTTCATGATCGGGAATATAGGTGAATACTTTTTTTGCATGTAATATTCTAAACCCCACAGTAGGTCCTGGGTGAATAACATATCTTGTCTGGATATGAAACGGGCCAATATCAAATTCGCTTTTCTCTATTTCATGCAGGGTTAATTTACAAGGCAGGTCACGGATATGCACTGGAAATAATGGCGGAGAAAGATATCTGCTTAATCTTGAATGTAATGATTGACGGCTGCTGGCAGGACCCCAAATATGTACTTCCATTGTTGGGTCAAAAAGCGGATTGAAAAACCCTAACCCTTGTATATGATCGAAATGCAAATGTGTTAATAGAATATCTATTCTGTTATTCAATGGACGGTCGCCGGTATTAGAGTTGCGCATACCAGAACCAGCGTCCAGCACCAGTTGCCATCCTTCTGCACTCACATCTGTGCAGGATGTATTTCCTCCATACTTTTCTGTTGCAGGGCCGGAAGTGGGTATGGAACCACGAACACCCCTTATTGTAATTTTCATGGTTCAAGTTATTCGTCTTTTGAATCCCAGAATAAAGCAACTGCTCCCAAAAAAGTAGAGGCTCGTCCTAAAATGGGATAAGAAGTAACTGAAATCTTTTCAATATTCCCATTCAGATTTTCAATAAAAAATGTTTTGTGGTAAGGCTTGCAGTTCATTAATGTTTTCATCAATGGCAGCTCGTCTGGCGGCAACCCATTACCTTCTTCATCCATCGGTTTAAAAATAGTAGACCATTCAGTAGCAGGCATTTCACCTGTATCGTCATATCGCTTACCAAGTATCAGCTCTGCAGGTTCGTTATAATAAATAAGATTACCCTTTCTGTCAGTAATAAAAACAGGAATAGAAAGGCAATCAGCCAGCTGACGGTTTAATATCACTTCTATTTCATAAGCCATATTTGTGGCAAGTTTTGCTTTCCTTAAATATAAACTAATTATAATAAGGTTTAAAATTTAATGAGTTAATTGTTTTAAATAGAATGCTTGATAAATACTAACGGTATATTTGCCAAAAGGTTAAGGTATGAAAAAACAACTTCTGGCATTAGGAGCATTCTTTTTATTTGCGACAACTGGTCAGGCGCAGCAAGAAATTAAAATGGAAGACCTGAGTAAGCATATTGGCGACTCAGTAACAGTATGTACAAAAATCTATGGTGGTATTTTTCTTGACAGAAGTAAAGGCACACCTACTTTCTTAAATGCCGGATCCAATTACCCCAACTCTCCGTTAACAATCGTAATATGGGCAGATGCCAGAAAAACTTTTAAACAGGCTCCCGAAGTTTTTTACAAAGACAAAAATATTTGCGTTACAGGAAAGGTGATTCTTTACAAAGAAAAGGCGGAGATTGTAGTGTACGATGAAAGTCAAATTATGTTGCAGTAAGCAATAGCAACGTTACTGTCCATAAGTCTTTTTTGACTTCTTTTTTTTATCAACACCTGCTACTTTTTTCTCTGTTTTAGTTTCAGGAGTAATCTGTTTCTTTTGCGAAGGAGCATGTGGAAACCCCGGAAAGTCTTGATCAATAAGCGGATCTGGATTTTGCTTTACTTGCTTTTCTTTTTTGATAGGGGATGTCTTTTTTGCCATTACTTTTTTTGCTTAGAGCAACTGCCTTTGATTATTAGATAAAAGCCTGTTTCATATTTTTGAGGAAAAGATTGCCCATACCAGCCATGTGAATACACAATCAATATGGGCAACCCAGAAACAATTAATTATAGAGAAACGCTGTACTTCGATTAACCTAAATCTTTCAGCCATTTTACCACATCATCTTTAACCTGACCTGTTTTCTTTTGTATTCTCCCCCAAACCTCATCTTCTTTACCTTCCTCATATTTCAAGTCATCATCTGTAAGTTCAGCGTATTTCTGTTTCAACTTACCTTTCCATACGTCCCATTGGCCTTTAATTTCCATCTTGTCCATAAATTTATTTTTTGTGTATTGATAATATAATCAAACAAATGATTAAAAAATTGTGCCAGTTTTTAGCACTAAACAAATTGCGGCACGAAATTGTTAGTGATATAAATAACTAAAACATTTTTTATGGCAAATCAAAACGATAAAAAGAAAAAAAACGAAGAAGTTCAAGCTGACAATGGTTTGAAACCCGATCCAAAGACATTACATAAAACAGATCCGCAGGAAAATATGGAAGGACCCATTTCTTCTGTAGTTCAGAATGTGAAAGAAAATGTTGAAGAAGATGATACAACAAAAGAGGAAGCTGACAAAAAGAAAGAAGAAAATATGTAACATTCTTTCGTTCTATTATAATTCCTATTTAAAGCAATAAATAAGAAATATCCATTTCATTCTTAACTTTCTGCTTTGTTATTGTATCATTTTCCCATGCAAAGAGATAAGCAATAGGAGAACCTAGCAATTCTAGTTTTTCTTTTTCCAACAACAAGGCGGAGCCTTCAGGCAAAGCAATTATTTTCTTTGTTGGATTTAGTTGCAGAAATTCTGTCAACCGCTGATCTCTTGTTTCACCATTAAAACCCGTAATGGGTTGATTGTAATAATGCGGATTAATTTGAACGGGTAAAAACTCAAGAGCTTTAAAACTGCTGGGGTTGATGATGGGCATATCATTACTGGTACTAATTGTTGCACCGGCAAGATTAGCTCCAGCACTCCAACCGATGTAGGGTGTGCCGGATTTTATTTTTTCTTTTATCAACTCCATCACTTGTAGTTGATATAAATCATGCAATAATTTAAAAGTATTGCCCCCACCAATTATTATTACTTGGGCATCCTCAATTATTGTTTTTGCATTTTCAGGATTTACAGTATGTATTGTATATGGCAATTCTTGAAGTGCATTACGAACTTTGTTGGTATAAGCTTCGTAGTCTGGGTCAACCGATGCGAATGGAATGAAGGCAATACTCAGTTGTTTTTCACCAAGAAAGTTTTTAATAATCGGTACTGCTGTTTCAAGATAACCCTTGTTACCTTCTTTGGAACTGCTGAATGCTAATACTCTTATTTTCACTTGCTTTAATTTTTAATGATGGTAAAACTAATATACAAAAAAAGCAATTCACTTTTTAGCTAATACAAACACACTTATATCTTCTTGTTTTTCTCGCAGCTGCACAGGTATGGTTGCTTGTGTTATACAATTGACAAGCACTTCTTCTATAAAAACTTTCGCCATCAACCGTTGCGGTGTACTTAGAATAATGATGCAGTTATTAGCTAAAAAAAGATTAATCATTTTAAGCACCGCAGCAAACGCATCCGGTTCATAATTAATATCGCTTAGCAATACTACTTCGGGAATAGGTATGTCTTTAATATCATTCCAGTCAAATACTTTGCAAATAACATTGCTTAGCTGATGATGTGCTACAGATTGCTCCGCAATAGCTATAGCTTCTTCCGATTTATCACTTATACAAACATGTTTTGCAATTGATGCTACCACAATGCCGGGTAATCCAAGGCCTGCGCCCAGTTCCAATACAGTTCTATGTCGGACATACTCAGGATGTTGTTGCAAAAAAACACAAAGACCAACGGCAGCATGCCATACCTGTGCCCAATAGGGAACATGTTGATGATGATATTCCTTTTGTATTGCAACAATATCAGGTACAAAAATATTGATGGATTGATTGCCGAAAGTAAAAGTTTGTAATGAGGTTTGCATGAGGGCAAAGATGAGTAAAATAGGTTAGCCACGAATAACACAAATACCACGAATGAATTAAAGACGAATTGAGAACTGCTTGCGCAGTTTGGGTTTGCCCCACCTGCCTGCCGGTAGGCAGATTAACAGATTAAAGACAGTTGGCCACGAAAGCACACTAAATAATACGAAAGAATTAATACAAATACTTTGTCAGGTCAATATTAAAAAAATTATCTGTGTTCTCTGTGGTAAAAATTTATTGCCTCATCTTATATACAAAAGCAATATTGTAAGCACAATGCCTGCCAGTGTAAAGTATAATCCTTTTTTAAAGATGCTGGTCTTTGGCAGAAACATATAGAAGGATGAAATAACAAAAAATAATAATGACACACCAAAGAATACATTCAAATACCACAAAGGCTGCCCCGTACTGGCCTTATGTAGTTTAGTTAGTTTTTCAATGGCTTTGGGTAATGACTTCACCTTATAACTCACTTCACCGGTTGCTTTGTTATAACTACCTCCTTTAAAAGTTTGCATGTCGCCATTTTCAGCTTCAATCTTTAAGCCTTTTATGCGGATGGCTTTACCTAATGCTTCTGCATTCATCTCCGGTTCTAATTTTTTCTCAACTATTGTTTCCCTTTTCAGGAAATTCGTATCACGGAAAATAAGTACGATGCCGCTGATGGAATAAACCGCCATAATACCTGCCAGAAAAAAGCCGAGGTAGCGGTGCCATATTCTCATAGTATTACTCATGGTTGATTTGCTTGCCATTTTCCTTTTTAAGTGTGCAAAGAAAAAGAAAGCAGCGACAAGTAAATGCCGAAACGGGAAAAAATAAGTCTTGATTTTATATAATCAGGAAAATTTACTCGAATTGGCTTCGGAATTAAAGAGCCGATGATTAGTATATCATGAATGTAGAAAACAACTGAAACATCTCTCATACCTTTGTACTGATAATTAATTTATACTCACTATGGAATTCATCGACTATTATAAAGTTTTAGGTATCGAAAAAACTGCTTCGGCAGAAGAGATTAAAAAAGCCTACCGTAAGCTGGCCCGCAAACTACATCCCGATTTAAATCCCAACGATAAGGATGCACACAAAAAGTTTCAACAGGTAAACGAGGCCAACGAAGTATTAAGCGATCCTGACAAAAGAAAAAAATACGATCAGTATGGAAAAGACTGGCAACATGCTGATCAGTTTGAACAACAACGGCAGCAGCAAGGCAACACTCAGCAAGGCGGTACACAGGATTACTCCAATTTTGGCGATCAGGATTTTTCCAGCTTTTTTGAAAGCATGTTTGGCCAAGGTGGTGGGCGGCAGCGGCAAACAAAATTTCGTGGGCAGGATTACCAAGCACAACTTCAGCTTTCTTTGGAAGCAGCCATGACAACCCACCAACAAGTATTAACTGTTAATGGAAAAAATATTCGCATTACTATACCTGCCGGAGTAGAGAACGGGCAGGTAATTAAATTAGCAGGCTATGGTGCACCCGGTGTAAATGGCGGACCCGCCGGCGATTTTTATATCACATTCAACATTACTGCTCATCCTGTTTTTAAAAGATTAGGCGACGATCTATACATGACCGCAACGATTGACCTGTACACAGCTCTGCTCGGTGGCGATACTACTATTGACACATTAAGTGGCAAAGTAAAACTGACTGTGGCACCCGAAACACAAAGTGGCACCAAAATACGATTGAAGGGAAAAGGGTTTCCTGTTTATAAAAAAGAAGGGCAGCATGGTGACTTGTATGTAACCTACACGGTTCAGTTGCCTGTTAATCTTTCAGACAAAGAGAAAGCATTATTTACCGAATTGAAAAACTTAAAATAATTTTTATGGCAACGCAAGACATAATAACCGCCAAAGAATTCTGTATTCATCATAATGTGGAGATGACCTTTATCCAATCGCTTGGGGAATCGGGCCTGGTAGAGATCATACAAACAGAAGAAGAAATATGTGTTCCTATGCACCAGTTACCGCAATTAGAAAAAATGGTCCGCCTCTATTATGAAATGGATATTAATATGGAAGGTATTGAAACGATTAATCATTTACTCAACCGCATGAACGAAATGCAGCAGGAGATTGTGAAGTTGCAGAACAGGTTGGGTGTGTATGAAGAAGAATAGTAATACTATTTTTACCAGCAATAAAATTATCATACAAACAATTCACCGTTTTCTTTATTACAGCATTAAAACCATCTGTGTAAGCAGGGTGGCATCCGTTGGAAATAACAACGATACCAAATTTTTCTTCGGGATTAAAAAACATAGCACTGTAGAGTCCATAGGCAGAGCCTGTATGTCCTGTCATCGTTTTACCGGTAATTAACTTATCCGTTTTCAATATCGCTAATCCATATCCCTCTTTAACAGAAAGCATTGTTTGCATTTGTTTTGCACTCTCTTTCGATATTATTCTTTTGCCTTTATACTTGCCCTGATTCATATGCATGATCATATAAACGGCAAGATCAGGTGCAGAAATTTTCATTCCTCCAGTGGGAGAAAAGATGGGAGTGCTATAGCCCATTGTATAATTTTTTATTTCTTCGCTGCGAGGTGCATAGGCCGCAGGCGAAGCATTGAATGACTTCAACGAATCATTGTATTCATAAATAGTGGCAAAACGAGAATTATCCAATGAGTCCACACAATAACCGCCATACAATTTCAATGGATCCAGAATATGATGCTTTACATACTGATCAAATCGTTCGCCTGATTTTTTTTCTATGATGGTACCAATCATATTATAATTCAGGTTGCAATATTGATAGCCGGTACCAGGTTCGTAGCTATTATAACATTTTGCCCAGTCTTTATTTTTATCCGGGTTAATGGCATCGAGGGTAAAATAACCTTGACTGTCATTTAAAGAAGAGCGGTGCGACATGGCCATCCGGAGTGTAATTACAGTTTCAGGAAATTTTGGGTTCCTTATTTTAAAGCCTACAAGATTACTTATATCATCCTCCAATGAAAGTTTTTTCTTCTCTGCCAGTTGCATTATTGAAGTAGCCGAAAATGATTTTGATATGGAGGCAATCCTGAATAAACAATCATCTGTAAGTGGTGTATTTGCTTCTATATTTTTATTGCCAAAAGAATGGGTATAGATAATCTTGCCCTTTTTTACTACTGCCACCGAAAGCCCTACCACCGGTGTTTGCTGCATTATGTTTTTGATACACTCTTCGGCGTTGGTGGATTGAGCGGTGCTTTGAAACAAAAAACCAAAACAGAGTAAGAATATGTTTGCTATTTTAAAAACTGATGAGCGGATCATGATGAAATAATTTGGATATGAATATAAGAAAACACCTGCAAGTGCAGAGAATAGGTAAATTAATTTGCTTTTGTCATAGAAATTAGTGGCGTTCACAATTTGAAAATAAAAAACCACCCGCCGAAGCGAATGGTTTTCCCCCACTTGGGGACAGATGATCTGTGACAGTCCGGATGAACTAGAAAGCTCCCGGAAGTGTCCATGTCTTGTCTGCTAATATCATGAATACCTCCTTTTTTTTGATGAGGAAGTAAATTACCAAAAAAATTTTTATTGGAATGTTCTTAGGTGATAAAGATTGGGAATAGAAGGAGAGTTTTTTAACTAAAATTTTTTCAACTGTTCTGCAATAATCGTCCCCACTTTTTCTTTGAGGGGATAATCGAATGAACCCATGGAAGATTCAACACGGATATGCGTAATGGTTCCATTCTTTATTGTTTCGATAGCTTTTGCAGACAATGTATAAAAAGCAAAGACCCAGCTGCCATACCCCATCGATGATTTCTTAGCAGTATAATTGGCACGGCTGAGCAAATTTATTATGGCTCCATCTTTCATTTGCAATTTTGCCGTTTGCCCAGTATAAATAGAAAAACTATTACTGCTGCCTGTTTGTATAGAAAACTCCAGTGCAAAACCACCCGGAGATTTTAATACCGTACTTTTCAAGTAATCTCCTACGGTGGTTCTTTTATTATTGCCTGTGCCATAGGTATCGCCGGCAGCAACATAGAGCCTTTCATCATTGGTATAAAATACGGTATCGCCAGTTTCTTTACTGATAGTATATTTTAGTTTTCGCTGGGCGAAGGCGGTTGTTTGCAACAGCATTAAAAGAATCAGTAAATATTTCATGCGGATGGTTTTACTGATTTAAAGTTACTCTTTAATAAATATTTAATTGTTATAAGTGTTTTTGCTCCCCATTTAACAGTTTTTCCATCTTGTTCAATAGTAAATAAAGGCAAGAAAAGCTGCCTAAGCAGCTTCGCTTTATTATATATGTAGCGATTATTACAACACTCCTACACTACGTTCCACAAACTCCGTCAACTCTTTTCCTTTCAACATTCCTTTTGCAAGCAATGCTAAATCAAAGGCCTGCTTAGCTAATACTGTTTGCTGTGCTTCTTCTGCACCCAATATTTTATTGATGAGCGGATGATTTGCATTTATAGCTACTTTAAAGTTATCGGGCATAGCTCCATAGAAGTTCATGCCTCCGCCGCCACCCATCTTGCTCATGTCCTTCATCCGGCGCATCCATTCTTCTTCTGTTAATGTAACAGGCATTGCATCTGCTGGTAGACTTTCTACTTCTACTTTCATGGCTTTGTTACCAATAGCTTTATCAAATATCTCTGTTAGTTTTTTTGTATCATCTTCAGATAAGTTATGCTTGGCTGCATCTTCTTTTTCTATCAACTTATCGAGAATATCTGCATCTACTCTTTTCAACTGTGTTTTCTCCAACTTTGATTCGATGAACTGGATAAAGTGATTATCAATCGGCGAGTTCATCAACAATACATCGTAGTCTTTTTTCTGCGCTGCTTGTATATAACTGTGCTGATGTTCTGCATCTGCTGTATAGAGATACACTTTGTTACCGTTCATATCCGTTTGAAAGTCTTTTACTTTTGCTTCGTACTCCGTTAATGTGTAATGCTCATTGTTTGTATTCGTCAGCAATAAAAAGTCTTTTGCTTTTTCATAAAACTTCTCATCGCTTAATGCGCCATACTTAACAAAGATGCCAATGTCATTCCATTTGCTTTCGAAGTTATTGCGGTCTTTGTTATACAGCTCCTGTAATTTCTCTGCTACTTTACGACTGATATAACTGTTTATCTTTTTTACATTGCTATCTGCCTGTAAAAAAGAACGGCTTACATTCAATGGAATATCCGGTGAATCAATAACACCATGGAGCAACAATAAAAATTCAGGAACTATATCTTTTACTTCATCTGTAATAAATACCTGACGGCTGAAGAGTTTTATTTTGTTCTTCGTTATCTCAAAGTCATTCTTCAGTTTAGGGAAATAAAGAACACCTGTTAAGTTGAATGGATAATCAACATTTAAATGAATCCAGAACAACGGCTCTTCCTGGAAAGGATATAACTCCTGATAAAAAGAAAGATAGTCTTCGTCTGTTAATGATGAAGGGGTCTTCGTCCAAATAGGGTTTGTATTGTTGATGATATTATCAACCTCTACACTTTTATACTGCGGCTTACCATCTTTATCTTCTCCGTCATGCACTGATTCTGTCTTTGTACCAAACTGCACTGGCACTGGTAAAAATTTTGCATACTTATCTAATATAGATTGCAGGCGATGCTTATCCAGGAACTCCGTTGATTCTTCATTGATAAATAAAGTGATGGCTGTTCCTCTTTCAGTGCGGCTCCCATCGCTTATTTCAAAACTGGTGCTGCCATCGCAGGTCCATTTAGCAGGTTCTGCACCTTCCTGATAACTCAAGGTTTCTATTTCCACTTTATCTGCCACCATAAATGCTGAATAGAACCCCAAGCCAAAGCGACCGATGATCTCATTCGCATCTTTTGCTTCTTTGAATTTTTCCATAAACTCCGTTGCGCCGGAAAAAGCCACCTGGTTAATGTATTTCTTTATTTCCTCTGCCGTCATTCCAATACCATTATCGGTAATGGTGATTGTTTTTGCATCGGCATCAAAAGCTACTTGAATTTTTAGTTCGCCCAGTTCGCCTTTATAATGACCGAGTGTAGCTAATCGCTTCATTTTCTGCGATGCATCTACTGCATTGCTCACCAGCTCCCGTAGGAAAATCTCATGATCTGAGTATAAAAACTTCTTGATGATGGGGAAGATGTTCTCCGTATTGATTGATATTGTGCCTTGTTCTTGTACCATGTGTTGTTAGTTATTTTGAATGTTGAATGAATGTTGAATGGCTGCAAACTTACAAGCATTGTTCCAAAGGAGCTTTGATTGACAGATTGACACTTTTCTGCCTGTGGCAGGTTTGCTACGAATTACACTAATAAATACAGGTTAGCCACAGATGAACAAGGATTAACACAGATTGTTGTTGTTTTGTTGGCCACGAAATCACACTAAAAAGACACGAAATTTTTCGTGAAAATTAGTGTGGTTTCGTGGCTAACCCTCTTTTATATTAACACCCTATTTGCAATTATCTTTTGCTCTCAGCGTTTACAAACATTCAGGCTTCAACCACCGAACATCTTTTTATTTATTGTAAACAATTAAGCATGACTGCTGACAACAACAGCCAGCAAGGAGACCTGTATAGTTACGACTCCTTTGCGCAACAACGTAAGCCTTCTGATACTAAATTTCTTTGGTGGTGTGCCGGAGCACATCAGCCTTTATTAAAACAACATCCCTCCGAACAAACAAAATATTCTGGACTTGGTGGTGTATTACTTGCCACATTTGTTCTCGCTGCACTCAGTGGTGGCTATGCCTTGTACACTGTCTTTGGTAATTGGTGGATGGCCATTGGCTTTGGATTATTATGGGGATTAATCATTTTTAACTTCGACCGCTTCCTTGTATCTACTATGCGGAAGTATGGCGTAAGCAAACGCAAACAACTCTGGATGGTGCTGCCCCGTATTGCATTGGCTTTGCTTATCGGATTAACGATTGCACGGCCCCTGGAGATGAAAATTTTTGACAAAGAGATCAATACACAAATGGCAGAGAATCTGCATAAAAAGATATTGGTGAATGACAGTTTACTGAAACTAGAAAATGCAGCACTTAACCAACAAACCACCGATGAAAGAAGCCGATTGTCTAATCGCAAGCTGGCAATAGAAGACACACTTCACCAGATGCAACAATCCTATTTGGCAGAAGCAGATGGCACAGGTGGATCAGGGCAACGAGGCATCGAGAACATAACAATACTGAAACAAGATGCATACAACAAAGCCGTGCAACAATACAATCCTGAGTTACTGGCATTAGTAACGGGTATAGCCAAACAAGACAGCATACTTAGTACAGCACAAACTACATTGGAAGAAAAAAGAAAACTGTTTGAAACAACGGCTGCTGCCAATATGGGTTTTCTAGAAAGAAATAAAGCTTTGTCTGACCTTGGCCAAAAAGAAAGCAGTGTCTGGTGGGCTTGTTTTTTAGTAGCTGCTTTAATAATAGTAATAGAAACAGGGCCAATCGTTGCCAAGCTGATAATGCCTGTCGGACCTTATGATGTGGCGCTGGCCAAGGAAGAACTAATGCAAATGGCAGCTTCTGAAAATGAAATGCGAAAAGACAAGGAAGTAAATTTCGAAAAGAAAAAGTATTTTATACCAAACAACGGGAGATGAGTGAGATATTGGTAAACAAACTTTCCGCTTTGCAGGAAAAACATATTAATGAGGAACTGGAAAAATGGGAACGAGGCGACTGGAATCCCAAAGACCATCGGGCATCTATGGATGAAGTGATGCGGAAGATAAAAGAGAAATATCAATTACATGATAAGGATTTGATGTAGGAACTGTAATAAGCCTCTTGACGCAAACCATCCCTTTTTTTGACGCTTTTATACCTTGCTTATTTTGTGACTAAGCGGTATGTTTGATATATAAAAAACAAAATCATGGCACAAATCAATCCTCACATCAACTTCAATGGAAATGCCGAAGAGGCATTCGGTTTTTACAAATCAGTATTTGGCGGAGAGTTCGCAAAGATTGTCCGTTTCAAAGATCTATCCAGCCCTGAATATCCGATACCAGAAAATGAAGCAGATAAAATAATGCATATTGCTTTGCCTATTGGCAAAAACTTTTTAATGGCTAATGATGTTCCTGAAAGCATGGGGCCAACTAATGAGAATGAAAACAGATCCAAAATATCTGTTAGTGCAGAAAGCAAAGAAGAAGCCGATAAAATATTTAATGGGCTGTCAGCAGGTGGACAAATCGAATTTCCAATTAGCGATAGTCCATGGGGCACTTATTTTGGAATGTTTAGAGACAAGTTCGGTATTGAGTGGATGGTAGATTTTGACTCAAGAAATAGTGGGAAAATGTAAGCAGAAAATAACGACTTACATAGAGCTTGTCAAATAAATTGGGCGACAAGCAATCAACTCTAACACATCAGCAAGCCTTCAACATTTTGAAAATAAAAAAGCAGCTCCAAAAAGAGAGCTGCTTTAACCATTAACCTTCTGCCATTAACTTATTTGAAAATATTGTAGCGTAGTAATATTTCATGTGCATTTGATCCTGCATCGAAAACACTAATAGGCGTATTATAAATATCAAATGAATACCCGATAGTGAACTTCTTGCTCGGATTAACTCCAGCCGAAAGAATAAAACTTTGATGTGCTCTGTATGCAACACCCCACCAGAATATTTCATTATGCTCTACTTTTACACCACCTTGAAATTCCAGTGGTGCATTGGGTAAATAGATTGCCAAAAAGTTGGGTGTGATAGTTGTCTTATCATCTGCCTGCCATTTGTACGATCCGTGAGCATAATAGTGACGATACAGTCTTGCTTCCTCTCCGGTATTAAGATTGCCTGTATAAAAATCAAGTTTAGATTGTACTAACTGAGCCACAGATACACCCAGTTGTAATTTTTTACCAGTGTAAGAGATTCCAAAACCGGCATCAAATTTAAACTTGTTATCAGCAGTACCTAATGCAGGATCTGAACCAAGCGTTTGAGAAAGCTTAACTCTGTCTAAAGCGTATTGCATTCCTTTTGCTTCAATACCAAGTGAAAACCTGCCACCATTTGCTGTAGGAATATGCTTAGCAAAAGACACCTGCACACCTGTTCTGGAAGTTGGGCCAGTTTTATCATTAAACAAATAACCACCGATGCCAATGTTCTGGTTTGGTAAATCGAAAGAACCAAATACAGTTGCTGTTTTCGGGCTTCCGCTAATACCACTCCACTGCGAACGATAAGTGGCACCAACCATGCTGCCATTGGAACCGGCCATTGATGGGTTATGAATTATTCCTTGCATATCGTAGAAGGAAGATGTCTGTAATTGCTGTGCACTGACTGTTGTAACAATGCCTGCAAATAATATTATTAAAACAATTTTTTTCATCTTTTAATTTTTTTATTTGATTTTATCTCAAAATTGTTACGTCGCCTTTCAGCGTAATGTTTTGCCCGTTGATGAGTCGATAGATCACCACATAATAATATGTTCCATCAGCAACTTTCTTTCCATCATAAGTTCCTTCCCAGTTATTCTGATAATTATCATTCTGATAAACTTTGCCACCATACCTGTTAAATACTGTAACAGAAATTTTACTGGTACATGCAGAACCGTTAGTTACTAACCATCTGTCGTTGGTGCCATCTCCATTAGGTGTAAAGGCGTCCATCACTTTTACACAATAAGGAATCACATTCACTACTGCATTATCTGTAGAAGTACAACCATTCATATCCTGAACCGTTAAAGTATAGGTTGTTGTAACATTTGGTTTTACTACCGGCGTAAATGTGCTGATGCCAGAAATAATAGAACCGCCCGGTGCCCATGAAATTGAAGCAGGAGTATTTGCGCTACTGCCATTTAATGCAACCTGATCTCCATCTACTATTGTTTTATCAGGACCAGCGTTAATAACAGGGTTTGGTTTAATTGTAATGTTTACTGTTTTAGTTCTTACGCAACCATTCAAACTTGCCGTAACTGTGTAAGCAGCATTGCTGTTAACAGTCGCAATTGGGTTGCTGATATTCGTAGCAGACAATCCACCTGCAGGCGACCATGTATAAGATGTTGCAGCACTTGTTGCCCTCATCTGTACAGGTGCACCGGCACAAACTGTTGTATCATTATTGGTAGTAAGCGTCAGGTTATCATTAAATCCAACGGTTACAGTTTTGTAAGTGAACCACAAAAAGCATCAGTAATTGTTATTGTCTTTGGCCCTGTGTTAATCCAGTAAAGACATTTGAGGATTGAAATGTGCCGCCGTTTATGCTGTACATGTATGGAGCCATAGCACCAGAAGCATTTACAGCAATTGCACCGCCGTTAGGGCTAGTACAAGAAGCATTGGTAATTGTTTCAGTAGCATTTACATTTATATTAGCTGGATTACCATATTGCATCATTGGTGCACCCGATAAATTGTCGCCAGATACAAATAGTTTTCTATTTGCCATTGAAATTGCGGCAGGTACTTTTTTTGGTGCAAAAGCCATTGAAGTAAAAATAGTCCCTATGGGTGCAAGATCTAATGTCCAGTTAGCCCCTCCATCATTTGTTTTAAATAGATAACCACCAGGTGAAACAACATAACCATTGTCAACGTCATGCATTACTATTCCATTCAGATTACCTCCACCTAATGTTGTTATATTATTTGATATATCGGTCCATGTTGCACCACCATCTGTTGTTTTTATTACAACCTTTCTTGGAAAACCATTACCTGTAAGGAATATAGTGTTAGCATCCAATGCAAACATATCAGTATATGATATCTGAGGTGTAACACCAGGAAATGGAAGAGGTAATTTATTCCAGGTTACACCACCATCTGTGGTCTTCCAAATTGTATCTCTGGTTCCAGCAGCATAGCCAATAAGATGAGTTGGGAATTCAATATCAGAAAGATATTGTCCGTTGACCCCAACCGGTATGCCTGAATAAGTTGACCAGTTTTGTCCGCCATCTGTTGATCTGTAAATTTTTGAAGTTCTGGAAGCAGACGGAGAAGTAATATAACCAACTGCCCAAACGCTATCATTACCAACTGCATCAACATCATACATTCGCACAGAAAAATCTGTATACACCGGATCCAGTGTTGTTCCCTTGTCTGGTGAGAAATATATCTGACCATTACTGACCGCAAAATATGTTTTATCAAGAGATGGATAAGTCATTCCGTTTATGGAATAACCAGAATTACCAAAATCTATCCTGGCTTTGTTTATCCATGTCGCACCACCATCTTCTGTTACAGTAATACTAGAACCACCAGCAGCGATTCCATTATTACAATCCGCAAATTCTATCTTACTATATCCAGAACCTACAGGAATACTAATATAATTACTTTGCCATGTAGAACCCGGTACAGAATCTCCAACCGCACCATTTGAACCCATTACCAATAATTTTCCATTTGGTGCAAAATCAATTGCTTCTGCAGTAAAAGGCCCTTGATTAAATGGTGCAACCTGAGGGTAAGGAGTTTCTGGAATCCAACTTCTTCCAGTATCAACTGAAGTATAAAGTAAACCAGGTTCTGCAAAAAAAGCATTACCAGCGGTACCAGTATATAATTTACCACTAGCAGTTTTAATAATATTTAATGGATTAGAAAAACCATAAATTGGATTCACTGGAGGTATTGAAGGTTGACCTAAAGGTGGATTTGTAAAGTTTAGTAACTCATACTTACCTTTTTCGTAAACACCAGGAGCATTAATATTTAATGTACTATCATTTTTACCTGTATTTACCTTTACTACAACATTATTGTTAAATGATATAAGCACAACTGTAGTATCATTAATAATATTCATTGCCTTATAAGTCTGTACTTGTGGTGTTATTGTAGCATAACGGGTGTTACAAAGAACATTAGCAGTAGTAACACCATCATACCCCAGTCTTTCTTTAGTGAGGGAATAATCAGTCATAACTCCATTCTCAAATTTCCAGAGCATGGGTGCTGCGTTTGCATTTGTAGTAGTAGTACTTCCTGTAAGTGCACAGGCTGAGTTAACAGCATTGTGACGAACATTTACATTCGTTGCAGATCCACATATATATGCCAGATTATTATTCAAAAACTGAATCGTCATTATTTCTTTTATTTTAGACTCGACAGGTACTAAAAAAGAAGGTGCATTGACATTATTGATATAACCGACTCTTGTAACTCCATTAGAAGGAGGAGGGGCAATAGAATCCCAAGTAGATCCTCCGTTTAACGTAACATAAATTTTAGGCAATGAATCTGTAGAGTTATTCCATTGTCCGCCTATATATCCTTTGTTGGCATCTAAAAACCAAACGGTATTAATATTCTTATTATTTGGAAAGAGAGGATTAGCAACAAAGCTCCAAGTAGCACCGCCATCAGTAGTTTTGGCCATTAAGCCACCATTACCTACTGCATAAGCGGTAGTTGCTGTAATATAATGCACATCATTAAAAGTGTTCTTTACCTGAAACCCAGTTTGATTGATGTACGTAAAAGGACCATAAGTCCAGTTGGTACCACCATCCGTAGATTTGGCAATACCACCATCCGAACCTACCGCAATAACATTGTTATTATCAAAATAATCAACATCAAAAATTGAAAATCCAAATTGTTTGGGGTTACTGAATTTCCAGTTGGTAGTATTGTAGCCTTGGGCTTGTACAATTACAACAGAAAAGGAAAGCACTATCAATAGAAAAGAATAGCGAAGTTTCCCTAAGCAGCTTTTATTCATTTTTAAAAATTTTTACGTTTGGTTGATAAAGGGAAGGCAAGGTTAGACCAACATTTCATTTTCATTTGTAGAATTTATTCTACTACTTGTTGTTTATAATCTGAGGAATATTGACCTTTATAAGAACAATGCGGTTACGGATTTCTATATTATTAATTATTAACACTTTCTGCAGTCTCACTTCTTTTTCTCAGGATAAATCCAACAGGGGGAAAGAGTTCTGGCTTGCCTATGGCTTTGACTATAGCTTTTTTAATGAATCACCTGTAAATGAACAAGAGCTTGCCATTTACATAAGTACGGAAGCAGCCGCAACCGTAACAGTGACAATCACTAACACAGGTTATACTCAAACTTTAAATATTCCTGCCAACACTGTTGATGCTACGATCATTATTCCAAAATCAGGACCAAATGATGCGAGGACACTTACTGATGGTTTACAAAATAGAGGCATTCATATTCTAAGCGATACAGCGATTGCTGCTTATGCACATGTTTATGCTACCATGGTTTCCGGCGCCACTATGTTAATGCCTGTTGAAACCTATGGATATAATTATTTTTCTATTAATTATACACAGACTACATCGGGATCACAACTGCCCGCAATAAATCCAAATACACAAAACGGTCCCGACTGGTACTCTTGGTTTTACGTAATCGCTTCAGAAGATAACACAAGACTTGATATAACTCCTTCGGATACGACAAAAAACGGATGGCTTCCAAACAACACTTATACTATTAATCTTAATAAGGGAGAATCTTATCATGTATTTGGCAAACTAATAGGTAGTAGCAGTCAAGCTTGGGCAGCTAGTAAGGATATGACAGGTAGTAAAGTTCTTTCTATCCCTGGTGCCGATGGCAACTGTCATCCTGTTGCCGTTTTTTCTGGCTCAGGTGGCATTCGTATTTGTCGTGGCGATGGCGGTGAGTTTGTTCATCAGCAAGTATTTCCATCGCAAGCATGGGGAACCCGTTACCTTACCTATCATACTATTAATAATACAAACACCGATATTCTTGAAACAAACAGAAATTATTACAGAATTTGTGTACAAGATCCTGCAACAGTTGTGAGAAAAAATGGAATAGTGATGACAGGGCTGGTCAATAATTTCTATTACGAGTTTCAGGATTCAACCGGTGGAGATTATATTGAATCAAACAACCCAATATTGGTTGCTCAATATATGGTGAATGAAAACCAGTGTTGGAATTTTCCCGTTACTTTTCCCGGCCCTCCTTCCTACGGCGATCCGGAAATGTTTTATATAAGTCCGATTGAACAAGGGCAAAAAGCAGTAAGGTTTTATACTCCCAGAAAATCGGGTATCGATTACGTTTATGCAAATATTCATGTACCAACGGCTGCAGTAAGTTCATTAAGAGTTGATGGTGCTGTAGTGCCTGCTTCACAAATAATTCCGCATCCAAACTTACCGTCCTATTCAGTTGCATTAAGACGGTTTACAGGACCTGCGGCACAACACACTATTACCTGCGATTCTGCTTTTACTTCAACCGTTTATGGCCTTGGTAATTATGAAAGCTATGGTTATAATGTTGGTACACTAATCAACAACCTGAATAATTATACAGGTATACAAAATACATTAAACACTAACGGACTAGTGGACACCTTTACCTGTCCAAAAACTCCATTCCGGTTAATTGCTAAACTAGCTTATCCCGCCACGCAGATTCATTGGAAGCTAAGCCAGGTCGCTGGTCTTTCTCCTAATGCAGATTCAATTATCATCAGTCCTGTAAGTATTGGCACCGAAATTATAAATGGCAGAACCTATTATCTCTATACACTTCAACAGGATTTTACATTTGCTAACAGCGGAACTTTTTATATTCCAATCTCCTATAGTGCAACGGTTATTGAAAACTGTAACCAAACAGAATTTGCAACATTGAAGGTTATTGTAAAGCCCGGGCCAGTTGCTGATTTTTCTTTTAACTCGCCTGCCTGTCTTAGCGATACTGTTCATTTTACAGGCACTTCTATTCCGGGCATTTTTAATTTGGTGAATTATAACTGGCTCTTTGCTGATAATAGTACAGCTAGCGGTGTTGATACAGTAAAATTATTTACTACTGCGGGTAGTCAGAATGTGAAGTATACCATCATTGCAGACAATGGATGTCTTCATGATACAACAAAAGTTATTACAGTTTTTGAAAGACCAACTGCTGCTTTTAGTATCAACGGAAATGTTTGTACAAAAGATTCTGTTCTTATAACCGACAACAGTTCTATTGCAGCTGGAACAATAACAAACTGGCAATGGGATTTTGGTGATGGAACCAATGCTACTTTCACCAACAACAATCCTTTTCATCACATCTATACTACTCCGGGAAATTATATTATTTCGTTAATAACGAACTCTAATAATAATTGTAAAAGTGATACCAGTTTTGTTCCTGTTACGGTAAATGCAAGACCAACAGCCACATTTGCCTATTCAGGAAATATTTGTCTTGGAGATTCTGTTTTATTTTCTGATAATTCTATTCCAAATATTGGAAACATTACCGCTTGGCAGTGGAATTTTGGCGATGGAAACTCTGCCATCAAAGCAAATAACAATCCGTTTTATTATACCTATGGATCTTCGGGTAATTTTCCTGTTACATTAGTTGTTACAGGTAGTAATACCTGTGTAAGCGATACCTTCCGATTGACTGTTAATGTAAGCAGTCAGCCATCGGCAACATTTATTATTTCTGGAAAACCATGTATAGATAGTGTTCAAAGTTTTACGTCCTCTTTATCAGCCGGCGGCAGTAATCCGCCAACATTTAACTGGAATTTTGGTGATGGGCAATCGTTTTCTTCTGCAACCAGCAACAGCACCACTCATGCTTATTCAGCCTTACAATCCAATGTGATTGTAAGGCACTGGATCACTATAGCGGTGGTTGCAGCAGTGATACCACATTTAATAACATTCCGGTTATCAATGCTAATCCAGTTGCAAATTTTACATTGGATCAAACTATCCTTTGTGAAAAAAAATCAATCGAGTTTACATCCACCAGTACAGGAGTAAGTACCTGGAACTGGAATTTCGGAAACGGAACAGGCAGCAACGTTCCTCCTTTTGGCAAAAGCTATAATGTCCCCGGCAGTTATACAATTTCATTAAATGTAAAAACTGCTGACGGTTGTGGTTCATTAACTTTTACTCAACCGGTAGTAATAAATTCTACTCCTGTTGTGGATGCAGGTCCCGATAAATTAATAAGATTCGGCACATCAACCACATTGGATGCGACAATAAGCAACCCTGCTAATTATAATTTTTTATGGACTCCTTCATTATTTTTAAATAATGCTGCGATTCTAAATCCTGTATCCACACCTGATGTTCCGGTAACATATATTATTCAGGCTATTGACAAAATAACAGGATGTATTAGTACAGACGGAGTGCTAATTACGCCGGTGTTTGATATTTTTATTCCTACAGGCTTTACACCTAACAACGATGGTAGAAATGACAAGTGGGTAATTCCAGGATTAGCATTATATCCTGAAGCACAAGTAACTGTATTTAATCGCTGGGGCCAAAAAATATATGAAACAAAAGGCTATTACAGTAACCCGTGGAATGGATATTATAAAGGTGTAGCTCAACCTAGCGATGTGTACATTTATATGATTCAATTGAACGACGAAAAGAAACAGTTCTTTAAAGGAACATTTACACTAATAAGATAATTTATAGAATTAACTCTACAAATATTCGTTTTAGCAATATGGAACTTGTAGACCTTAAATCAACTCAGTCTGAAACTCAAAAAAGAATGCAACCTCAAATCCTTATAGCAGACGACCACAGTATGATCCGAAAAGGGCTGAAACTTAATATTCAACTTAACCTTGGTTATACGGATATCAGCGAAGCATCAAGTTGTACAAGCCTGATGCAGGAGCTTGTAAAAAAAAGGTACACACACCTTATTCTTGATATCATTTTATCCGATGGCAGTACATTAGAAGTGATTCCAAATATCAGAAGAGTTTATCCCGATCTGAAGATTCTTGTTTTCTCTATGCAGCCGGCTGAAATTTATGGCGAAGCATTAAAGCAATATGGTATCAATTATTATTTATCCAAGTCCACAGGTGAAGACGAAATTGGAAAGATGTTGAATCAATTTATTAATAACGAAGGAACCACAATTCAAAAAACAGCACATCGCCAGATAGGCAACCCCTTCACCTCTTTAGCTCCTCGGGAATTAGAGGTTTTGCATTATGTATTAAGAGGTACTGGTACAAAAGAAATTGCTGATACACTGAACTTGAAAATGAACACCGTTTCTACCATGAAGACCCGCATTTATGAAAAAACAAATGCCACCAACATCAAAGAGCTATTGGAACTTGCTTCACTTTACAATGTGAATTTTTAACAGGGATTCTGTACCTTGTCCCTATAGTCACAAATGAAGTCGTTTTTATTCTTGCTGTTCTCACTTATTTATTTCTATACGCCGGTTATTTCTCAACCGGCCTCTCATTTTACTGTTCGCTATTATACTACTGAGAACGGCTTACCATCTAATGGCGTTAAGGGTTTGCAATGGGAAGAAAAAACGGGGTTTTTATGGATTGCGACCGAAGCAGGTATTGTCAGGTTTAACGGTATAGACTTTAAATCCTATACCAAAGAAAATACCAATTATGTACAATCTGAAAGGATACAATATCTGACCCGAAATTATAAAAATGAAATTTATGCTGCTGACCAGGTAGGAACGGTTCTCGGCATTCGGCAAAACAAAGTATTTTACATTAAAACATTATTACCTGATAAAGAAACAGATGGCTTTAATTCCTCGGGCATTGTAGTATCAGAACAATTTCTGGATACAAAACAAAAAGATAAGGATATAAGATCTTATGCCATCGGATTTCATAAATTCTTACCCCTTACAGACACTTCCCTGCTTATCATTAAAAA
Source organism: Chitinophagaceae bacterium (assembly GCA_016706055.1). Classification (GTDB taxonomy): domain Bacteria; phylum Bacteroidota; class Bacteroidia; order Chitinophagales; family Chitinophagaceae; genus JJ008. The sequence continues at coordinate 139,907 of JADJKL010000007.1, forward strand.
CAATACTCTTTATCTTAATACTATTTCTGTCAACGGGTCCCGGTCATTGGACTTTGCGGGAATAAAAATAAAAACAGGCTTCATTCTTAATAATAAATATTTCCTGGTAACAGATAAAAATGAGTTATATAATTTCGAAACTGTTTCCAAAACAATACATCCGGTTCCATTTTCAGGACCAGCATTCATTACCAGCTTATTGAAAGATGGAAAAGCAACATTGCTATGGGAAATCGGACAGGAGAACCCTATAATTCTATATGAAAATTTTGCATGGCAATTAGTATTTGATGGAGAAAAAATTATTTCCGAAGATATCTGCAATGCTGTTCCCACTGGTATTTTGTTCCAGCATGTACTGTACAGCAAAGAAAAAAAATTATTATTCCTTGGCACCAACTCAAAGGGATTGATTGTAATCAGTTCGAATAAAGTACAGCCTGCTAAAAACAAGCATATCGAAGGCGATGAAAGAAATGCCTATTATTCACAGATCGAACTAAGCAATGGAAATATACTTACTAATGAAGGGCATATCATCGGAACAAAACCAGTTTCCTCCGAACCGCTTCCGATCGAAGGAAAGTTTGGATTTAATATTTCAAAAACTGGCGACAGTCTGCTTTGGTATTCGCAGTATGAAACAGATATTAAGTTCAACACCCTACACAGTTATAATTTTCGAACTGCTATTACCAAAAATTATTCAAAAATAAAGTCCGCCGTTCATTTTGTAATTACACTAAAGAATAACAAAACAATTGTGCTGAATGAAACAGGTCTTGGTGAACTTCAGGATGATTCTTTGCATTATCTGTTTTTGTTTGGCGAAAAGAAATTAAAAAACATACCCAGCGATCTGGTAGAAACGGAACCCGACAAAGTAGCATTTGCTGTCCGTGATGTTATTTTAAGTTTTAATACTTCTTCTTTAAAACTGGATACGCTGTTACAGGAAGAAAATCTTTATCCTCGAACCCTTTTCTGGTATAAAGATTATTTATTTGTCGGCACTTATGGTAAAGGATTTTATATAATAAAAGGCAACAAGGCAAAAGCAATGCCGTTGGATAAAAATAAGTTTCTGCTGTATACACATTGCTTTATGCCTGATAAATTGGGTTATTGCTGGATGAGTACTAACCGTGGCTTGTTCAAAGTAAAACTAGATGAACTTCTCAATGCGTTTGATAAAAATATCAATACTGTCTATTACCATTACCTAGGGAAAAACGATGGCATGGATATGACAGAAATGAATGGAGGCTGTACTCCCTGTGCTATTGCATTAAAAAAAGGGACATTATCTTTTCCTACTATGGACGGACTTTTATGGGTAAGTCCAGAGCAGGCAAATATTTTATTACCAGAAGGAGAATTGTACATAGATGAAGTGCTAGCAGATAACAAGAAAGTAAATATAGACTCACTCTCACTTAAAAATCTTGGTTTTAACACCAGAGAAATAAAATTCTATCTTGGTTTTTCTGCCTGGTGTAATAAGGAAAATATTTACATCGATTATAAATTAAATAACGATGCCGAATGGACTCCGCTAAATACAACTAATGGAGCTGTAATCCAATTCAACAATCTGCCGCAGGGAAAATATGTACTACAAATACGAAAGTTAAATGGTTTTGGTATTAATAATTATTCCTACAGAAAAATAGAGTTTACTATAAATACACCATGGCATAAAACATGGTGGTTCTACACTGTATGTATGCTGCTCTTGCTCGCCTTGATTTCTCTTTACTTTAGGTTACGAACAAAACAGTTTAAACAACGGCAGAAGAAACTTGAAAAACAAGTAACAGAAAAAACAAAAGAGCTACTTCAAAAAAATGAAGTACTCGAAAAAAGTAATTCAATTAACACCAGGCTGATTTCGATTATCAGCCACGACATCATCACACCATTGAAGTTTCTAACTGTAGCAGGAAAGAGCCTGCAAGAAAAAAGAAGCCAAATGCCCGAAGAGTTACAGCAGGAAACCATTTCAGAAATGGCAAATACTTCGCAGGAATTGCAGCTACTCTCTACAAATATTCTTAACTGGATTAAATACCAAAATGAAAATAGGCGACTGCTAAAAGAAACTTTTAATCTCCATGAACTGGTGCAGCAGGTGCTGGGCATATTACAATCGCTGGCTAAACAAAAAAAATTAATGATTGAAAACCTTGTTGATGAAAAAGTAGAGGTTAATCAATTCTATGAACCACTAAAGATTCTTATTTACAATCTATTGACGAATGCTATTCATTTTACTGAGAAAGGAGCTATTTTGGTTGATGCTGTAGTAGGTGATGGATATATTACTGTTTCAGTAAAAGACGAAGGAATTGGCATGACGCCGGAAAAAATTAAAAGCCTGATGGCTGATCAGGTAGTTATTAGTTCTGCAAATGTCGATAACAAAAAAGGGCATGGGCTAGGCTATCTTATTATAAAGGACCTGTTGAAAACAATGGGAGCAACTTTACATATTGAAAGTAAAAAGGGTGAAGGAAGTAAAGTATCTATCCGTTTTGACTTGCAAAAAACAAATAGTTTTACTGCTTAAGGCGTTAAGGCACTAAGCTGAATCCTCCAACTTCCATTTATTAATTCACACTATCGGGTGAAATGCTATTTCTCTTAACTAATTAGTTTTGTTTATACAATAACTAATACACCTTTTCAAAACAATTAAATATGAAGTTTAACAGTGCCCTCTTTTTATTTTTCGTTTTAATTTCTGGTTTTGCTTTTGCCCAGCCGTCGGTAACACAAATAAAAGCAGATGTAAAAAAACAGTTTCCTAAAGCTACCTTGATTGATGTAAGTGCAGCTGGTAAAACTACCAAAGAGCTTGAAAGCAGTGTATGGCAAACCATACACCGGCAAAATGTAAATGTAACTGTGCCTGCTAATAATGCTAAATTCCCAAATGCTAAATGGATTTTTAGAGGTGCAGTAAAATATCAAAAAGCTGGTAGTGGTTTCTCTTTTGTAAAATTCAATCCCGGCGATGAACTATTAGAAGGAATGCCAGCACCTAACAAAGAAGAAATTCTTACTTTCCTAAATGCTAATAAAAGCGAAATCTTCACAAATAAATATTCCTACTTATCCGAGCCACAAGGTTTTGAATTAGTACCAACTGGAAAACTTGTTTGGTTAGACTTTGACAGAATACAATTGGAAGTAACTACAACGTATGAGAAAATAACAAGCACAATCTCTACTGAAAAAATAAAAGCAAAACTAAAAATAATTGTTTACGGTAAAGATGGAGGCAGTTGGACAAAAGCACAAACCACGGGAGGCAAAGAATTAGATTCTGAAGTTCTGCTTGAAAAGAAAAAATATTCTGTGGAAGAATTAGAAAAAATAAATTCCTGGGGCGATCAAGTAGATTTAAAAGAAGCAATGGTCGCCTGGGCAAGAATAAAACCACTTACTGTTCCTGCCTTCAAAACAGTATTTGAAGCCGCCTCTTTTGTAAATGATATATTGATAGAAGGTGATGATATGAAAGTAAGATCATTGATGTATTATATGTCGCCTTCTGATGCGTTTAAAGCACCAGAACGAAAAGTGTTTACCAGATATGGTAAAGAACGGTATGAAAAAATAATGAATGCGGCTGTAAATGGCGATTATTTATACAAAGAACAATATTGCTCATTAATCGATGTAAAAGAATCTACCCAAAGCAGTGTGGATGTGTACAACAAAGACCGCAGCAGCTATTGCCGTTTTGAATTTGGATTAGAAAATAATGCGTGGAAACTAACAGGCGCAACCATGTATGTATTGCAAGGTGAAGCTGGAACAAAATTAAAATCGTTACCCTGCACAAAAACTTCGTTAGGCACAGTAGAAAGAGGAACACAGCAAGAACTTAGCAAGCTAAAAGTAAAAGATCATGTATTGGCTTATTACGAAAGCGACAAGCTTTGGTATCCTGCCTTTTATCTTGGTTATGAAAACTACTATTACAACATTCAATACTTCATGGATAATTCAAAAGGCAAGGTTAGAAAAATTGTACCTATGGAAATTCTTGCAGGAGATAAGGCTTTTGTAAAACTACAAGATGGTAGTTTAAAAGAAGTAACCATAAAATCGGTAAATGGTACAGATGTGGTAATTGATTTTAATGGTCAGAATACCAATTATAAAATGTCAGGCTTGTTTTTTAAATAAATACGTAGGTTTCCATTATCAACCTAAAAATCAAAAAACTTAAAAATGAAAAAGAGCAAAATACTACTAGCTATATGTGTCATGTTTTCAATTTCGTTTGTTGCCTGCAAGAATGAAAAGAAAAAGCCTGATGTGGTGGATGAAATGGTAGCCAAGTCAAAAGCCAAAACTTCAACCAATGCAGAGCAGGAAGCACCAACATCTAAAGAACTTAAATTAGGTGATAACAAACTTATCTATCTCTCCAATTATGCATTCGTTAAAAATGTAATAATGACTGAAAAAATAAATACCCCTGATAACAAAACAGTTGAAGCTGCATACTATGATCTTACCATTCCGAAGAGTATTGGTAAGATTGGTGTAAATTATAGCAAGCAAAAAGTAAAGCCATCCTTAGATGGAGCTATAAATGGATTGTTACAAGGTTATAAAAAATTGGATTACGTTGCCATATCAGATGAAAAACTAGAAGACATTTCAGATAAATTAGGACATCATGCGAAAATGGGTTCTGGAAAAATGTCAATCAATACAACTGAAGATGGCTTATCAAATGGCGAGTTCATTTATATGGTATTGCAAAAGGGAAATGAGTTGCTTTTATTTCAAGGAATTTTTAAAAATGCAGGAACTGAACATGCAAAAAACTTTCAAGAGATGTTGGAAAATATAAAGCTCACTTCATCAAACTAACTAACATTAAATTATGCAATTAAATTATGGTAAACTATAAATCACTTTATCTTCTACTAATTGCTGTAAGTAGTTTGCTTATGTTTCCGTTAAAGGCTTCATCGCAATTTAAATGTCATAATCAATTTAGGATTACAAACCCAAAACTCAAAAACATACTTATAAACTCAAACGGTATTGAAAGAAGTTTTTTAGTTTATATTCCCGCAGGTTACAAGGCAGGCCGACAAGGCAAAGTAGTTTTTATGTTTCATGGCGCAAGCCAGGATGGCATGAAGATGTTTAACAAAACCGAATGGAGTCAGAAAGCAGATACAGAAAAATTTCTTGTTATTTTTCCTAATTCGCTGTGCTATTTTTCATTGGACGACCAGGCGGTAAAAAGCCGATGGAATGATGGCAACTTAAAATTAAAAAAACATGTAACAGCAGCCGATGATGTACTTTTTTTTAATGACATGGTTCAATGGGTAAATAGGTATCGGGACTCTTTAGCCAAGTTTGAAACTACTCCTAACCCCACAAAAATTTCATCAGTGGATTTTCTAACGGCGCCTTTTTTTGCAGTAAACTAATGATGGAAGCTGCTGATAAAATAACTGCCGCAGGTGTAGTTTCTACTTTTATGCCTGCAACAACAATAACGCAGCCTGCACAACCAGTTCCCAGTATTATCATTTATGGTACCAATGACCAACATCTTTTAGATACATTGCATATCAACGCTCCACAGTTTCCTTCAACACCAAATAGTTTTGTCGCAACGCCACTTTTCAATCAACTTATTAGTTGGCATTTGCAACGCAATCAATTAAACTCTACATTTACACAACAAGCAACAAACAGTAAATACAAGCTAATTTATAATCAGCCGAATAACGGGCAAGCCAATAATAGAAAATATTTTGAGATACAGGTGTATAGAGGGCTTACCCATATTTACCCAGTGAATAACACAGTAAATGCAACAGATATCTTCAATCAATTTTTCAATAGCTATTAAAGTGTTTTTATGCGTCAATTAATTATTCTTCTTATACTTTGTAGTAGCTTAATTATGCCTTGTGTTGCACAATCAAACAACAGTGCAAAAGCTTCGTCATTAAACAATATATATCAAGTATTTGATTTTGTACACAATGCTATGTACCTCGGAAGTGCTGAACCCAAGCAATCGCTGTCTAAAATTAAAGCAACACTCAGCAACAATTATTTTACCCAAAAAGATAGAAAGACATTAACTGTAGAAGGAGAAACGTTGATGACTAAACTGCAAAAGGCCTGGAGTATAGACAAAGAAACCTACGACTTTCAATATTGCGGCTTCCCATCTGAACAAGCACAAACAGATAGCACCTATTGCTGGTATAATAAAATACAAAAGGATAGCAGTTTTTTAGAAATAAAAAAGGAGAACGGCCTATTTCGCATTGTAAAACTTGAAATAGGAATGACTGCTGTACCATCTGAAACGAAGTTGCTGCGAAGCTATGCTTGCGACAACAGTTTGAAGAATGCAGTAATCAGAGGTAAGAGAGTAGGCATTATGCAACTAAAACCCAATACAACCGTATTAGCTTATAATGAAGAAAATGGGTTTTGGCAAGAAGCAACATTTTTAGAAAAATCTGATAGTTCATTCATTGTAGAATTCGCAGATGCTGTAAAAAAAGAAGTTGCCCAAATTGCACCTGCACTACTTCAAAAATATGACTGGGCTTTTGTTTTGGAAAACAATAAGCTGGTAAGAAAAATGATTTACTCAATCAGCGAAGAAACAGTTACTCTTTCGTCAGGAACCAATGCTATGCCTGTAAACAGAAAAGATTTATATTTTAAAATAAACAACTATCTGAAGGCAGATACAGATGCGTTACTATTTGTTCACTAGTAAATTGCACTTTACAAAACTTTTGTAATCGCAAACATTAAAAATTATTATTTTCATCCGCTAATGATAAAACACATCCACTACTACTGCATTCTCTTTTTACTTCTTTATTTTATACCGGCTGCCAATGCACAGGATAAGAAAAAGATTGATAGCTTATTGCAGGTATTGGAAAATCCCAAGTTAGACACCGCAACAGTTTATGCATATTGCTCTCTTTCTTCAGAATTAGTAGGAGTAGATAATCAAAAAGCCAATGACTATGCAAAAAAGGACTAGATGTTTCCAATAGCATCAACAACAAAAGTATGCAGGCCTGGGCAACACATGTACTAGGTGAGAGCTATGATTTTTTGGGCAAAGCGGATAGTGCACTTATCTATTTCGAAAAATCAATAGAAATTAAAAGAACATTAAACGATGTAGATGGAGAAGCTTCTTCCAACATCGGTATTGGGATGCTGTATTTTTATCAAAAAGATTTAAGCAAAGCTGAAAGCTATTTCAATAATGCACTAACACTTTATACCAAGGTAAATAATGAAAAGCGAATGGGTGCAGCACTCAATAATCTTGGTGCGGTGTACAGAAATCAACATCAATACGACAAAGCCATTCAAACCTATAACCATGCATACGATTTAAAAGTAAAAACAAACGACTCAGTTGGTATGTTTAATGCACTGGCCAATCTGGGTACTGCTTATCAATATTTAAAACAATATGATAAGGCAGAAAAATATTTATTGCAAAGCCAGGAATTACAACAAAAAATAAAATCCAAAAACAACCAGATTACAAACTTTGCTGCACTTGCCCAACTAAAAATGGAACAAGGAAAATATGCAGAAAGTAAAAAATATCTGGATCAGGGAGTTGAAGTAGGAAAAACTTTAGATCAGCCACATGAAATGATGGAAATCTATCAGGTTTATGCGGCATTAGATACGTTGACCAACGATTATAAATCAGCCTATCAACACTTACGTCTGCAAAATGATTTTCAGAAAAAAATTACGCAGGCAGATCGACAAAAAGAGATGGATAAGCTGGAAGTGATTTATCAAACCAAAGAAAAGGAAAAAGAAATTCAACTTAGCAAAACAACCATTCAAAATAGAAATAAAACCCTTTGGATTGTAAGTGGTATCTCTGCGCTGCTATTATTATTGGCATTCTGGTTGTTTTGGTTAAGAAGCAAGTTGCATAAATCCAATAATCGATTAAATAGTCTTGTAAAAGAAAAAGAAGATCTGGTAAAAGAAATTCATCACCGTGTTAAAAACAATTTACAAGTTATTAGCAGTTTGTTGAATATGCATGTTCGCAAAGTACAGGACCCACAATCTAAAAAGATTTTTGATGATGGTATTTCCCGTATTCAGGCCATGTCGCTTATTCATCAAAACATTTACAGTCATTCCAGTCTGCAAGAATTACAACCTAAGGAATACGTTGAAAAACTAATACAACAACTCTTTATTACTTATCAAATTCCTGACAAGTCGGTACAAATTAATACCAGCATTGCAGAAATGAATATGGATATCGAGAAGTTAATGAGCCTCGGTCTGATACTAAATGAAATTCTTTCTAATGCATTTAAATATGCTTTCAACGGCAGTAAAACCGGCACCATAGATATATTAATGCATCCAATAAAAGATGATCAGGTAGAACTTATAGTAAAAGATAGTGGCAGCGGTATCAGTATACAAATGATAGATGCACCAGGCGATTCGTTGGGAATGCGGCTCATACAAGCATTTAGCGATAAGCTAAACGCCACACTAAGCATTGGTAACGTAAGCGGAACAGTTTATAAACTTACTTTCGATCCAACAAGATGATGGATGCACTCAATATATTAATTCTGGAAGATGAGCCCATTATTGCAATGGACTTAAAAGATTTTTGTATTGAGTTAGGGCATAATGTGGTAGCTGTTTGTTACAACTATACACAAGCTCTTCAGCAAGCCGAACTTCGCAATCCTAATTTTGCTTTGGTAGATATTCGTATTGGTGACAAGGACGATGGCATCACATTTGGGAAAAAACTAACGGAGGAATTTGGTATTCCTTTTATTTACATTACTTCTTTTTTCGATGATAATACATTGAGCCAGGCGAAAAGCACTTTCCCTTCTGGCTATCTGGTAAAACCAATTAGCCGTGGCGGACTTACGGCAGCCATACAAGTAGGTGCTTCTAATTTTAGTAAATGGCAACCTAATACGCAAAGCCTTACTGAAAAAATGAAAAAGATAAGTAACGCTACGCTTACCAATAGAGAAGTAGAAACCATTCAACATCTGATGCAAGGGAAAACTAACCATGAAATTGCCGAGTCGCAATTTGTAACCATCAACACGGTGAAAACGCATCTTAAAAACATTTACCTCAAGTTTGATGTAGAAAGCCGAGGCCAATTAATTGTACTGCTGAATAAATAATTAAGCTTTATCCGCAGCCATATTTTTTAAAAGGATAGTTTCAAAACTTTTGAACTCTTGCTCCGATGAAAAACCAGTTCCCTGAATATAAAAAGATTTAAAGCTTTTGTACTTCGCTTTTACTTCTAGTATTTCTCCATTCATTTTATTACCGATATTTTTTGCAGATGCAATATCAGTATACTTTGCCTGTACTAAAGCATCCTTGCCTATTGGAAATTGCAAATACTCATCCGTTAACTCTAATTGATGAGGATTATTCTTAGAAGCATTTGATTTCAGTTTCAATATTAGTGCGGCTACCAGAAAGAGAGCCGTTATTACAAGTCCGCCAACTAGTAAAGTGCCGTTGGATATGGTGTACCTTCTTGCATGTAATTCAAAAGGAGGAATAATAGCACCAGCAAGTGCAACCAAAGCAAAGAAGCCTGTTACTCCCCAAAGGTTTTTATTAAAAGGAAGATGATAATGATAAGTACTTGTCATAAAATTACTTTGTGGCTAAATTAATGCAGAGGCTCCATATCAATGTCACCCTTATGAGTGATTTTGTAAATAGTTGATAATTATAATGCAGGGCTTATTTGCGTAAATTCTTGTTAGCACTCAAAAGAAAACTGTACAAAGAGTTGCGTATATTTATGTGTTGTGCACAAGTATAACAAAGAATAAAAATTCAAACCGAGAGATATGTATAAAACATTTTTAACAATACTAACTTCACTTTTACTATTCTGTAGTTGCCAATCAACAGATAAGAATTCAGTTTTAGAGAAAAACAAAGAAGTTGTTTTAGAGTATCACAAAGTCTGGAATGAAGGCAAATTTGAAAATTTAAATGATATACTAACTTCAGACTTTGTTTGTCATTATTTAACAAGTGAAGAATGGACAGGTATTGAAGATGCTAAAAAAGCAATTTCGGACTGGAGAACACTTTTTCCAGATTGGAACGAAGAAATAGTTGATATCATTCAAGAAAAAGATAAAGTCGTAACTCGTTATAAAGCGACAGCAACTCATACAAGAACTTACGAAGGAATTGATTCGACAGGAGCTAAAATTGAAATATACGAGGTTTCTATTTATCGGATAAGTAATGGTAAAATAGCTGAACAATGGTGCTTTCCTGATGATCCAAGTATAAAAACACAAATTCTCAATTTTAAGGAATAATAGAAACCTGTACAACAATGTATTGCCCATAGTTGGCCGGCAAATTGACGCAATCAGACTTTGTTCCAGCGAAAGAATATCTATTAGGCTTTTGAATATTTTTTCAAACATTAGTAATTACATTGTACTTCGGTTGCTGGGCTGGAAGTTCAATGAATGCTCAACCATCGGTAATACGTAACGTTGTTAAATTTTTTCCCCTTCAGTTCTCTTCTCCACCCTAAAGCTTTACTTTCACTCCTCATTTTTAATTAGGTAATGCAGATGAAATCCTTTCGCTATATAATTATTCCTTTTTTATTATTATTCTTGTTTCAACAAACTCATGCACAGGCAGAACTGAAAACAGATTTTGAACAAGCTGTTAAACTACTGCAAGCCAAAGATTATTTGCAGGCAGAAAAAGGCATTTACTGATTTGCTCACAAAAGCTACAGACGATGGCTTAAAAAAATATTGCTATATCTATCGTTCAATGGCTTACAACGGTCTTGCCAATTATAAAAACTCCGTTGCAGATATGAACAAAGCCATTGCATTGGATCCCGCAGACCTTGCTTCTTATACCGATCGGGGAAAAGCAAAAGCATTTGCCAAAGATTTTAATAGCGCAAGACAGGATTTTCTTTTCATTCTTACAAAAGATACTACCGGCAAACAGGCCCAGGCTGCTTTTTATTTTTTGGGTAAGATTGCTTATCAGCAAAATTATTTTCAGCAATCTGTTCTTTACTACGATAAGTATGTTGCCCTCGATTCTACTGATGCTGAAGTGTACTTCAACCGTGGTGCAGCAAAAGATATGTTGATGGATGCAGCAGGTTCCATCAGCGATTATACAAGAGCTATTCACTACAAACCCAATTATATGGAAGCCTATGCCAATAGGGGTGTGGCAAAAATTAATTTGCTTTCGAAAAAGGGAAATGTGATTCCTGTAAAAAATCAAACAATAGATGCCTGTGCAGATTTAAAAAGAGCAAAACAATTGGGTGATGATACCGTTGATGATATGATTTTTATTCATTGCACTAGCAAATAAAAAATCTCTGCCGTATTTCGTTTCCCGACAAACCATAAAAAATAAAAGAGGCAGCTCAATATGAGCCGCCTCTTACTTTATAAATTTATTTATATCAGTTCAAATCAAACCGATCAAGGTTCATTACTTTGTTCCATACGTTTACGAAGTCGTTGACAAACTTTTCCTGTGCATCTTCGCAACCATAGACTTCAGCAATAGCCCGTAGCTCGGAGTTGGAACCGAAAATTAAATCAGCTCTTGTTCCAGTCCACTTTACTTTACCTGTTGTACGGTCAGTACCTTCAAATACATTTTGTGCATCAGAAGTTGCCTTCCAGGTGGTACTCATATCCAATAGATTTACAAAGAAATCATTTGTCAAAGATTCCGGACGCAAAGAGAACACACCATGTTGTGCATTATTATAATTAATGTTCAACACCCGCAGCCCACCAAGCAGTACTGTCATCTCCGGTGCTGTAAGTGTCATTAATTGCGCCTTGTCTACCAACATTTCTTCTGCTGAAGCTTTATGCTCTGGTTTGTAATAATTGCGGAAACCATCAGCTCCCGGTTCCAGCACATCAAATGATTCTATATCTGTTTGCTCCTGCGAAGCATCGGTACGGCCTGCTGTAAAAGGAACGGTTACGGTGTGGCCACCATTTTTTGCTGCAAGTTCAATACCCACACATCCACCTAAAACAATAATATCTGCTATTGAAACTTTCTTTTTACCTGTCTGTGCTTTATTAAATTCCTGTTGCACACCTTCGAATGCTTTCAATACAGAAGAGAGCTCCTTCGGATTGTTTACTTCCCAATCTTTCTGCGGTGCAAGTCGAATTCTTGCACCATTAGCGCCACCTCTTTTATCTGATCCACGAAAGGTAGATGCAGAAGCCCATGCTGTAGCTATAAGTTGTGATATTGATAATCCGGTAGCGATGATCTTCGTTTTTAATGCAGCGATGTCTGCATCGTTAATGATTTCATGTTCTGCTGCAGGAACAGGGTCTTGCCAAATCAATACTTCTTTCGGCACTTCGGGACCAAGATATCTTGAGATTGGTCCCATATCACGGTGTGTTAATTTATACCAGGCTTTTGCAAAAGCTTCGGCAAACTGATCTGGGTTTTCATAAAAACGCCTTGAGATTTTTCCATAAATCGGATCCACTCTTAAAGAAATATCGGTCGTCAACATAAATGGTGCATGGCGTTTTGTCGGATCATGTGCATCAGGCACACTTCCAGCACCTGCCTGTCCTTTAGGTTTCCATTGATGTGCACCCGCCGGACTTTTCGTAAGCTCCCATTCGTAATCAAATAAGTTTTCAAAAAAATTGTTGCTCCATTTGGTTGGCGTCTTGGTCCATGCTCCTTCGAGACCACTTGTTATAGTATCACCTGCATTACCGGTGCCAAAACTATTTTTCCAACCGAGACCCATTTCTTCAATGCCGGCACCTTCTGGTTCTCTGCCAATATATTTTCCGGGATCTGCAGCGCCATGTGTTTTTCCAAAACTATGTCCGCCGGCAATCAATGCTACTGTTTCTTCATCATTCATAGCCATACGACCAAAAGTTTCCCGTATATCTTTAGCTGCTGCCAGCGGATCGGGATTACCATTTGGTCCTTCCGGGTTTACATATATCAATCCCATCTGCACAGCGCCTAATGGATTCTCCAATTCACGGTTGTCAGTATATCTTTTATCGCCCAGCCATTCTGCTTCTGATCCCCAATACACATCTTCTGCCGGTTCCCATACATCAGCTCTTCCACCACCGAAACCAAAAGTTTTAAATCCCATTGATTCCAACGCACAATTCCCGGCGAGTATCATCAGGTCGGCCCATGAAATTTTCTTTCCGAATTTCTGTTTGATTGGCCAGAGTAATAATCTTGCTTTATCAAGGTTTGCATTATCGGGCCAGCTGTTAAGTGGTGCAAATCGTTGCGTACCGAAACCTCCGCCACCACGGCCATCGGCAATACGATAAGTTCCTGCACTATGCCATGCCATACGGATAAAAAACGGACCATAGTGACCATAATCAGCCGGCCACCAGTCTTGTGAAGTTGTCATTAATTCGAAAAGATCTTTCTTCACTGCATTCAGATCAAGTGATTTGAATGCTTCAGCATAATTAAAATCTTTATCCATCGGATCAGACAAAGAAGAGTTCTGACGAAGGATATTCAACTTTAACTGATTGGGCCACCAATCACGGTTTCTGGCTCCACCACCGGCAGTTTGTTTTAATGCACCAGTTGAAAAAGGACATTTAGCTGCACTTTCATGATTAACTTCTGCAAGTATTGAATCGTCTGCATGTGTATTATTTTCCATTGTTATTATTTTAATTTACTTGATGATAATTTTAAAATTGATTTATACTATTGCGGCAATTTAAAGAATAATCATTACTTAAAAAGTGACAATTAACACAAAACAAATATATAATATGCCACTACGCCGTTATATATACAAAATCAACAATAACATTTAAAGATTGTTTGTCTGATGCGAATATTTTTTACATTCACCTGACCAATTAACAATCAGCAGGTATTAATGCTAACCGAAGTACAATTTGAACAACTATACAACGAACATCAAAAAATCGTTTATAACTTATGTCTTAACTATGTACTGAATCCTGAAGATGCACAGGATGTTACACAAGAGGTGTTTGTGAAAGTGTATCAGCGTTTTCATCAATACAATTCTGCTTCAGCATCAATTAAAACATGGATTTGCCAGATAGCCATCAATCAGAGCCTTGATTTCTTAAAAGCTAAAAAAACAAATAAGCGTTTCGGGTTTCTTACATCATTTTTTAATCCAGAAACCAACGAACCAATCGAAGCAGCTTTACATATCAACCATCCGGGAATTGTTGCAGAAGATAAAGAAGGGTTCGACAACTTATTAAGTATCATTTACACACTACCGGATAATCAGAAAACAGCCATCATCTTAACCAAAATAGAAGACCGTTCCCAAAAAGAGGTGGCGGAAATCATGAATACCAGTGTGAAAGCGGTAGAATCGCTTTTACAAAGGGCAAAACAAAGTATTGCAAAAAAATTAACAGATACCGAAGGATTATAAACCATCTGTCGTATAACTAAACAGAAAGTTATGAATATTGATAACAAACTAGATGCACTTAAAAAAATAAAGCAGGTAGAAGCACCTCCTTTTTTTGCTTACCCGTATAAAGCAACAGATTCAAAATCTGGGTAATGCACCTGCACCCGTAAAATGGAGATGGGCATTTGCTGCGTCTGCTATTATTATTCTTGCATTGAATATTTCTGTTTTCTTTACCCGCAACAGTTCAGCAACCAATACTGGTATTGAAACAGTAGTAAGTTCTATGAATCTTTCAAACTCAAATTCATTGTACAATGAGTAAGATAAAATTATTAACGATTGCTGTTATCGGGCTAATGATTGTTAACCTTGGCATGGTTGCCTTTCTTTTATTAAGAAAACCGCCGCATCCTATGGAAGGAAGGCCGCCGATGGAACAGGATGGACCTAAAAAAATCATTATTGATAAGTTGCATTTTGATAAGGAACAGGCTGCGAAGTATGAAGAATTGATTAACCAGCATCAAGTCGCCATAAAAGCATTGAACGATAGTATTAAAGATGCCAAGAACGAACTTTATTCATCGCTGACGAATGAAAATTTTTCTGGTAAAGATTCTTTGATTGCAAAACTCGGTCTTTTACAAAAACAAGTGGAGCTTACGCATTATGATCATTTTGCGGCAATCAAAAAACTTTGTAAACCTGATCAGCTTGAAGATTATACTTCTCTTACAAAAGAAATATCCCGTTTTTTTACGCCGCCAAAAAAAGAAGGAGTTCCTCCACCAAGAGATTAATTCAGATTTATTTACCGCTCCCCAGCATTGTAATCCAAATTGGTTTGTATTCAGCATTTCTGATTCCCTCACCATGATATGGATTACTACTTATTTTCTTTTCATTATTCAGCGGCTTGTCTAGTGCAAAAACATTTTTTGTTGGCATACCCAGAGCCTCACAAATTTCCTTTAATGATTTGGCTGCCAGTTCGTTTATATGATAAGTAGCATACCAGTTTTGTAAAGGCGTAACTTTTTTATCGGCGTACCATGTGGCAATTTTTTTAATTGCAGTTTTTGAAAAATCCCAACCCCCGGAAAAACTAATAACCCTTGCTACATGCTCCTTCATTCCTATGTATTGCGCCATACCACCTCCTTGCGATTGTCCCCATACTGCAATATTTTTCCAATTAAGTTTGTTCGTTCCTTTTTCTAGATAATATGACCAGTTTCCAGAGCCATCATTTTTTTGCAAGTATTGCAAAAGTTTGATAAGCCGTGGAATGATTGCATCATGCGGCATATCAGGAATAAGGGTAAAATTATTATCGCCATAAATACGCATCTGTCTGAAGTCTGCTGCGCAATTTGAGTTTACATCAAGCACACTGTCTTTACAAATTTGCGCCACGGCAGGCACAGTAATATATGACAGCGCAATAATCTTATACCCTTGTTCAAGTGCAGTAGTAAACAAACTAACAGGGATGTTATCCGGAGTACCGTTAGTACCCGCAAGCCATATCAGCAACTTATTATTTTTTAATGCCGGATTGTAATAGACCGCATGGGCAGTATCCCAATAGGTGATGGCCTTATTTGTTTCACTCGGCTTTACCCGTACAATTTTATAAACACTGCTATCAATAGTAGGCAGCTCAATAGTTTGCCCTTTCATATTTAATGTTAAACAAACAAATGCTATCAGCATAATAATGTAATTGCTGGGTTTAAAATAATTCATTGTCGTTTTATATTAAATGTAAAGTTGTTTTTTCTGATAGCCTAATATAACAACCCATTAAGGCAAAAATCCACGGCTGGATAGGCATGCAGTTCCATTGTATCTAACAATGACTGGTTTTAAAGCATACTAAATCAAAAAATCTCATCGGCAAAACAACCCATTCTGTATAGACAATCACCCCAAACGCCTATTGCTCTTTAATAAGATAGCACATAATCTCATTTTTGACCTGTTACTAAAAAAAATAAGAAAAATGAAATTATATCTCATCATAGTAAGCCTCTTAATTACCCAGTTTGCTTCGGCGCAGGACAGCACCAGTAATACTCCAAAAGTATGGTCATTAACAGATGCTATAACCTACGCACTGGAAAACAATATTACTGTAAAGGATGCTTCATTAAATTCGAACATTGCAGAAGTAGATTATTATGTAGCAAAATCATCAAGATTACCAAACTTATTTGGTACTACATCTCAGGGTTTTTCAAACGGAAATTCCATTGATCCTATAACAAGCGATTTTGTATCAGATCAAATTTACAGTAACAGTTTAGGTATCAACAGTTCCATAACCTTGTATCAGGGCGGGCAGCTTAAAAACCAGATTACACAGAATCAATTACTGTTGCAGCAGAATACATTTATAGAAGAAATAGCTAAAAACAGTATTGTTGTCAGCATTTTAGAAAACTACCTGCAAACGCTGTATAGTAAAGAAAGTATCACTATTGCAGAAAATAATTTAGCAGCTTCAGAAAAAGAAGTGTTAAGAGCAAAGGCAAGGTTGGATGCCGGCACGATTGCATTGAACGATTATACTGAAGCACAAAGTCAGGTGGCTACTAATAAATACAATGTTATTGCTGCAAAAAATAACTTCCAGCAATATATTATCGGGTTAAAGCAATTGTTGGAATTACCCCCTACTGAAAATATGGATATTGAAACCATTGATGAAAATATGGATTTAATTAACCTGGAACTCAACAGTGCTGCCATCTACAAAAAGGCACTCATATATCTGCCGGAGATAGAAGCAAGCAATCTGAACATTGCTGTAAACGAAAAGAAACTGGACATTGCGAAAGGCGGCTATTTACCAACAATATCCTTAACAGGAAGTCTTGGTTCCGGATACACCAGTATAAACAACAACAAATTTATAGATCAGTACAATGTGAATTTTAATCAACAATTAAGACTCACAATGAGTATCCCGATTTTTAACAGAAACCAAACAAAAGCTGCTGTAAAAACTGCAACCATCAATATTGAAAAAGCGCAGATACAACAGCAAACAACAGAAAAAGAAGTGTATAAAAAAGTAGAAACAGCGTATCAAAATGCAGTATCAGCACAGGAACAGGTAATTGCTTCGGAGGCGTCTAAAACAGCGGCTGAACAGAGTTATAAACTGGCACAGAAAAAATATGAATTGGGTAGTTTAAGCACAACAGATCTGGTCATTAGCCAAAACACCTATACCAATGCTCAACAAAACTATTTACAATCGAAATACTTAAATATTTTATATCATCAGTTATTAGAATTTTATCAGGGAAACGATATTAAACTTTAATTAACATTATTATGAAAAAGAAAAAAATCATCATTATAGCTAGTATAGCATTAGCCATTCTGGCCATTGCAGCTTATCGTTTTATAAATAGCAATGACGCTATTGTTATAGAAGCTAAAACAGTTACAGCCAA
This sequence comes from Chitinophagaceae bacterium, assembly GCA_016706055.1. GTDB lineage: Bacteria > Bacteroidota > Bacteroidia > Chitinophagales > Chitinophagaceae > JJ008. The sequence goes on from JADJKL010000007.1 coordinate 157,922, forward strand.
AAAAGAAAACGTTACCACCATGGTTACGGCAACAGGTACTATTGAGCCAATTACCCAAGTAGCCGTAGGTACACAGGTTTCGGGAGTTGTTGAAAAAATATATGTGGATTATAACAGTGTGGTTAAGCAGGGGCAATTGATTGCCGAACTTGATAAAACAAATCTAAGGGCATCAGTTACACAGGCACAAGCAGTTTATGACAATGCGGTGAGTCAAAGAAATTATGCCCAAACAATTTACAACAGGCAAAAATCTTTATACGATAATCAAGTGATCAGCAAATCTGATTATGATGATGCAAAGTTTAGTTTAGAAACGGCAAAAGGCACTGTAACACAACGTTTATCCGACCTACAATCTGCCAGAACAAACCTTGGTTACGCCAATATTTATTCACCGATAAACGGTGTGGTATTATCCAGAGCAATTGACGAAGGACAAACCGTTGCAGCAAGTTTAAGCACACCTACCTTGTTCACCATTGCAAAAGATTTAAAAGAAATGCAGGTAGAAGCAGACGTTGATGAAGCCGATATAGGTGAAGTGAAAAATGGACAACGGGTAACTTTTACTGTAGATGCTTACATAGGTGAAACATTTGAAGGTGTTGTTACACAAGTACGATTAGATCCAACAGTAACATCAAATGTAGTAACCTACACAGTAGTTATAAAAGCCGACAATCCAGATTTAAAACTAAAACCAGGTTTAACAGCAACTATTTCTATTTACACTTTAGAATTAAACGATGTTTTAACTGCAGAAGCTAAGGCAATCAACTTTATACCAGAAACGGAAACGTTAACAACATACAATACACAACATAATTTAACTGAAAGCACAATTAGTTCATCTAAAAATGAAACGACCATTTGGGTGCTCGGCAGCGATGGATCTATCAAACAAAAAACAGTTACACTCGGTGCAAGTGATGGAGTAAATGTTCAGATTTTAAATGGGGTTACAGAAGGTGAAAAATTAGTCTATAGTTTAAAAGGTGTGGCCAAATCTGAAGTTAGTACTGCCGGTACAAACGAAAGTCCATTTATGCCACAACGTCCTGGAGCTAAGAAAAAATAATAAACAGTTATGAAAAAAGATATTATTAAAATAGAAGAATTAAAACGGGAGTTTGTAATGGGCACCGAAACAGTTCATGCCTTAAGAGGGATTTCATTTAACATAAAAGAAGGCGAGTTTGTAACCATTATGGGATCTAGCGGATCAGGTAAAAGTACGCTGTTAAACATTTTAGGATGTTTAGACCAACCAACATTGGGTACCTATGAAATTGATGGTTTAAAAGTGAAAGACCTAAGTAGGAATGAACTGGCAACTATTAGAAATGAAAAAATTGGATTTATTTTTCAATCGTATAATTTATTGCCCAGAACATCTGCACTTGAAAATGTAGAATTACCTCTTTTATACAACAGCAAAGTAACTAACAGAGAACGAAAAGAAAGAGCTGTGAAAGCCCTGGAGATGGTAGGATTAGGCGACAGAATGGACCATACCGCCTCTCAGCTTTCGGGAGGTCAGCAACAACGGGTTGCTATTGCAAGATCGCTGGTAAATAATCCGGTTATGATACTTGCTGATGAGGCTACCGGTAATTTAGACACCAGAAACTCTTATGAGATCATGTCCATATTTCAGGAATTAAACAGTAAAGGAATTACGATTGCTTTTGTTACACACGAACCAGATATTGCAGCATTCAGCAGCAGAACCATTGTATTGAAAGATGGTCATATCATTAAAGATTTTAAAAACCAAAAGGTACAATCTGCAGCAGATGAATTGGCAAAATTACCTAAAGAAGATTATCAATTATGAGACTATTAAATCTATTTAAAATCGCTTTTAAAGCCATCGTGGTTAATAAAACAAGAACCTTGCTGACCATGTTAGGTATCATCATTGGTGTAGCTTCTGTAATTGCGATGCTTGCCATTGGCGAAGGTTCTAAAGAAAGTATACGTACCACTATTTCAAGTATGGGTTCTAATATGATAACTATCAAGCCTGGAGCTGATAGCAGGGGGCCGGCAAGGGGTAGTGGTGGCGATGTGCAAACACTTACGCTCGAAAACTATGAAGTGATAAAAGCGCAAGCTACTTTGTTAAGTTACATTACACCCGTTGTAAATGGTGGCGGACAGGTTATCAATGGTTCTTACAACTGGCCAAGTAGTATTTATGGTGTCAACCCATCGTATCTAAATATTAAAGCCGTGGGTTTAAAAAGTGGAAGTATGTTTACAGATGCTGAAGTACAATCCGCTTCAAAAGTTGCAGTTATCGGGCAAACTGTTGTAGACAATGTGTTTCCCGACGGCCAAGATCCCATTGGGCAAATGATTCGCTTTAATAATATCCCCTTTAAAGTAATTGGTGTTTTAGAAGAAAAAGGAGAAAACACTTTTGGACAAGATCAGGATGATGTTGTAATTGCGCCTTATACTACTGTTCAAAAACGAATCTTAGCGATAGATCATTTAAATCAGGTTGTAGCTTCTGCTGTAAGTGAAGCTGATGCACCTGAAGCAGTAACTCAGGTAACTGAAATTTTACGTACCGAACACAAATTAATGGATACTGAAGAAGATGATTTTAGTGTACAATCAATGGAAGAATTAATTTCCACCTTTAGTTCTACCAGTGAAATGCTTACAATTCTTTTGGTAGCAGTAGCGAGTATTTCGTTGTTAATTGGAGGTATTGGCATTATGAATATCATGTACGTTTCGGTAAAAGAAAGAACAAAAGAAATTGGTTTGCGCATGGCAGTTGGCGGAAAAGGTTCCGATATTTTAATGCAGTTTTTAATAGAAGCCATATTGATCAGTATCACCGGTGGTTTCCTTGGAGTTATCCTTGGGCTGGGTTCCACGGAGTTCATAGAAAAGTTTTTAAACTGGCCAACAAGCGTTGCATTGTATTCTATAGTAATTTCATTTGCTGTATGTGCTGTAACAGGTATCTTTTTTGGATGGTATCCGGCAAGAAAAGCATCGGCCTTAGACCCTATAACAGCATTACGATACGAATAATTAATTATGCCAAACAATAAAAAGATAAAAGTCTTATCGCATTTACTTACATGGCTTGTCCTGTTTAGTATGCCTTACTTGTTATCCTACGGTCAATCACAGGATATCAATAGAATTATAGCTCGTTTTTGGATACCATTAGTGTTTTCAGCTATCATTTTTTATTGCAATTATTTTGTGTTGATTGATCGGTTTTTGTTTACCAAAAAAACCGTTTGGTTTATTGCGACAAATGCAATTTCTATTGCCTTTTTCCTGTTTTTAAAAGAATATATAGAAGGCGCATTTTTTCAGGAATTTCTACAAAAGTCTTCTGGAGACACTAATGCTGTAAGGCCACCTTTTAAAATGATTATTTACGTTCAGCTTGTATCTTACATGGCGCCATTGCTATTTTCAATAGCTATAAAAACTACACAACGCTGGGTTAAAACAGAAGCCGAACGTAAAGAAGCTGCTAATTTTAAATTGCAAACTGAGTTGCAGCATTTACATTACCAGTTGCAGCCACATTTCTTTTTTAACTCTTTAAATAATATTTATGCTCTGGTTGATGTTTCACCCGATCAGGCTAAAACGTCGATACACAGTTTAAGCAAGTTGATGCGATACATGTTGTACGAAACAAATGTTGAATTGGTACCTTTATCCAATGAAATCGATTTTATGAAAAAGTATATCGATTTAATGAAGTTGCGGGTTACGGACAAGACAGTTGTTAACTATAGTTTTCCTGATAAAGAAACCGGAATTAAAATAGCTCCTTTATTATTTATTTCGTTGATTGAAAATGCTTTTAAACATGGCGTTTCGGCAAGTAAAGAATCGCTGATTTCTATTACGATGACTTGTGATAACAATACGATTTTATTTAAAATAGAAAACGATAATTTTCCTAAAAAGACCGACGACAAAAGTGGCTCTGGTATAGGATTACAAAATCTAGAAAAACGTTTGAAACTGCTGTATGCAGGTAAACACAACTTTAAAGCATTTGTAGAAGGCAATCGCTTTTCAGCAACTTTAAAAATAGAAACCGCATAAACAATGAGCAACATAAAAATTACTTGTGTAATTGTAGATGATGAGCCTATGGCGCTTAACCTAGTGGAAAGTTATGTGGAGAAGACCCCTTTTTTAATTCTGAAAAAGAAATGCAGCAGCGCCATTGAGGCCATGGAGTTTATCAAAACAGAACCGGTTGACCTGTTGTTTTTAGATATACAGATGCCCGACTTAACAGGGATAGAGTTTTCTAAAATGTTACCGGCAGATACCAGAGTTATTTTTACCACAGCATTTGACCAGTATGCATTGGAAGGCTTTAAAGTAGAAGCCCTGGATTATCTTTTAAAACCTTTTGATTATGCAGAATTTTTAGCGGCGGCCAACAAAGCAAATACCTGGTTTGAGTTGGTAAAAGGAAAACAGCAGCACATCGTTTCTGAAGAAAAGGAATTTCTTTTTGTAAAATCGGAATACAAGCAGTTACGTATCAGATTGGCAGATGTAATGTATTTTGAAGGATTGAAAGACTATATCAAGATATGGCTGAAAGACAATCCAAAACCTGTTCTAACACTTATGAGTTTAAAAACTTTGGAAGAAGAACTTCCCGAAACACATTTCATGCGGGTTCATCGTTCATTTATAGTATCACTAAATAATATTGAAGTTATTGAGCGTAGTCAGATAATCATTAATAAACAACGCATTACTGTTTCTGAACAGTACAAGGCTAAGTTTTTGGAATTTGTTGCCCGGAATTCAATTGATTTTAATTGATAACATTTTTAATTTAAGGGAAGACGAATACTGCTTACACCCTTACTACAATTATACTTAACGAGACTGAACAGAACAGGAAATAACATTCTCCTAAAAACTCTCTTCCCCTTTTTCCTTTAACAAATATTTTTAGAAGTGTAGCAAGGGAATTTTATACCCCTACCGTATAAGTATTTATAAACAAAAAAATTATGAAAAAGCAAGTAACAGGTATTCTATTAGCAGCAGTAATTTTTACTGCATTCAGTTGTAAGTCAACAAAAGAATCAGGTGGTAATGGATCGCAAAGTGGACAACCCAGTGTAACAGAAATATTTCAACAGATGGATACCAATAAAGATGGCAAATTATCAAAGAAAGAAGTAAAAGGTCCGTTGCTCACAGACTTTTCTAAAATTGATACCAACAGCGATGGTTTTATTTCTGTACAAGAATTAGAGAAGGCGCCAAAGCCCAGTGGACAAAGGTCTCAGCAGGGACCACCTTCAGGCCGTAATTAATAACTCGTACAGGCACTTCATTTAATTGTATTAAAAATAAAATACTAAAAAACGAAGGATATTCTTTAAGTCGTCGTATAAATAAAAAAACTAAAGTAGTTTATGAAAAAAATTACAAAAAGGATAGCATTGTCAATCATAGGATTAAGTCTGGTAGCTTTCTCAATTTCATCTTGTAAAAAAAATACAGACGTTCAAACCACTAACACTGACCCAGTACCGGAAACGTATAGCGATTCAGTTTTTGTACCCACAGATTGGACTACTGCAACACATACTAAAAGTGGCGCCGCTAATTTCGGTTTAGTGTTTGATGATAGCAAAGTACACCGAATTGACATAGTGGTAACTAAAAAGCGTTGGCAGCTAATGCTGGCAAATATGACTACATTATATGGCGCTTTTGGTACAGGATCACAGCCCGGAGGAGGTTCCTCTGTAACCGAAAACCCAATGTTTGTACCTGCCGAAGTGTTTTATAACGGCAAGCAGTGGTATAGAGTTGGTGTACGTTTTAAAGGAAACTCAAGTTTGGAAAGCACCTGGAAAAGCGGTAATTATAAAATGTCTTTTAAACTTGATTTTGATGAATTTGAAGACCAATACCCACAAATAGATAATCAGCGGTTTAATGGTTTTAAACAATTGAGTCTGAAAAACAATTTTGATGACAAGTCGATGTTAAGAGAAAAAGTAGCTGCAGATATTTTTAGAAGCGAAGGCCTGGCTGTTTCGAACACTGCATTCTATGTGGTGTATGTTGATTATGGAGACGGGCCTACCTACTTTGGTGTTTACACTTTAACTGAGGAAGTTGATGATACCGTAATTAAGAATCAATTTCCAAATAGTAAAGGAAATTTATACAAACCTGATGGTACGGCTGCTAGTTTTGCATTTGGCACTTACAATACAACAGAGCTGGTAAAAGAAACCAACGAAGATGCCGCTGACTATACAGATGTGCGGGCACTTTATGATGCAGTACATGATGCTACAAGAACTACGGATCCTGCGGCATGGCGAACTAAGTTAGACAATGCATTTGATACCGATGTGTTTTTGCATTACTTGGCCACTAATACTGCCATCCAAAACTGGGATACCTATGGCAAGATGACTCATAATTATTTTTTATACAATAATCTTAGCACTAATAAATTAACATGGATACCATGGGATAACAACGAAGCATTACAAACTGGTAAACAAGGAGGATCCCTCCCAATGAACTTTGTGGGGTTAACTGCATCTCAATGGCCACTGATTGGTTATATGTATCAAGACGCTGTGTATCAGGCAAAATATAAAGTATATGCCAGGCAAGTAATAGAGGGTTCTTTTAAGCCAACCACCGTTCAAGCATTATACACTAAGTATGCTGCATTGGTAGAGCCTTATGCAACTATTGAGAAAAGAGGATATTCGTTTTTATCGAGTGCTGCAGATTTTACACCTGCAATAAATGCACTTAAAACTCATGCTACCAGCAGAGAAACTGTTGTATTAGATTACTTAAGATAAACCAATATTTAATTTCAAAGGTTTTTGCAATGAAAAAATTTTTGTTGATAAAATTATTCTTGATCCTGTGGGTTACAGCGATGGCGCATAACCCACAGGTATCCAATATCAGCATCAACCAGGATGCTGCTACAAAAAAATACAGTTTGCTTATTAACGTTCCGCTATCAACCTGCGAGAATGAACTACGCAACAGTTATCCATCAATTCAAATAGACAGTCTTTCTAAAAATGAGTTTCAGGAACTACTCCTCAATCATTTTAAAAAAAATATTCAATTTATTGCCAATGCTACTGATACGCTGTTTATTAGTAACGGAATGCTAAGTATCGGTCATGAAACGCAATTGATTTTTGAGCTTTCTGGTTTGCCGCAGGCGGTACAGTCACTTCATTTAAAATACGCAGCTTTAATATCTCAGTACGATCACTTCGCCTTACTACAGATTTCGCTGGCTGATAAGACAACGGGGAAATTTATTTTCAATAACGACAATAAGTATGAGCTTTCGCTGATTAATAAAAACAATAAATTGGTGTTGGAAAATAATCAATCTTCTTTTTTCAAACTTGCATATTTGATTCCGACATTAATTGGAGTAATGCTTATCATAGCAGGGTTTTTCTTTTTTAAAAAAAGAAATAAAACTACAGTAAACCCATCATTCATTTTAAAACAACAAGTATGAAAATCAAAACTAAAATAGCTTTTGCTGCTATCGCATTGTCTGGCCTGTTGTTTACCTGGGTAAGTTGCAATAACAATAAAATCAGCAGTGCAACAACATCAAAGTCTGATGAAATAGTAATACCCGTAAACCCTGATTTTTTTATTGCCGCAGGATTACTGGAACCTATCACAAAAGTAGATTACAAACTTTCGGATGGCAGTACAGCCGAGTGCTATAAAATTGTAACAAAATCAATTCCAACTGAACACCAGATGGGTCCCTGGTGTCCCACTAATATAAATGATGGCGCCGATAAAGGCGGTATTTGGATGGAGGGTGGAATAGCTCATGATGTAGATGGTGCATTTATAAAAAACATGGCCAGCTTTTATAAAGATGCTACCTGGAAAATGTATAATGCTGATGGCAGCATTAATGTAACAAATTCAAAAGAAGCCTGCGAAGCTGCAGCCCGGCCAGATGTGGACCCGGCGTATAAAAATTTCTGCGTACAGTGTATGCCTTCCTATGTTGATGGTTTAAAACAAATATTTTATATCCCGGTTGTTCCAGTAAAGTCTTCTTCCGATACAAAAATAATTTGCCACAAGGCCGCCACGAAATGGTGGCAAGGGTGGACCTCCACCGAATGGACGAAGAGGGTGGTGGTGGATCCGTAAGGTTACTTTCAGCAGGTGAATTTTGAGTCGCCTGCACCTACAGCAGACATTTTACTGCATACACACTTGCTCCATTGGATGATAATGGCGGACATATAAATACTCATGTTGGTTATCATTATCATGCAGCCACAGGCAAAACAAAAAAGGTAAAACAAACAGATAGCCATGCAGCCATGATTGGATATGCCATGGACGGTTATGGTATGTTTGAATTGTTAGATGAAATAGGAAAAGAACCTTTGAAATTAGATGAGCACCGGGGACATTATGATACTATTCGTGGGTATCACTATCATGTGGGTCCTGCTGGTGGCAATCAGTTTATTGGCTCTTTTAGAGGTGTAACAGGTTCATTCACTGCTTCATTTTAGTTTTATTTTTCTATCACCGAAGGATTCTTATAAACATCTCGTATAATGTTCTATACAAATACAAGAATTATGAAATTAACTTTGGGATTTATTTTAGCAGCATCGGCATTTATTACTGCAACAACAAGTGGATGCAAAAGATGATAGTTCAGGCGGTGGTAGCGGTGGTGATGTATCAGTTACAAGTGTTGTGACTGCTAAATACACTTCTGCAGTTACAATTGCTACCAGCGGCAGCAGCATTACCCTCAGATCAAATGGAACACCTGCCCACGTTTCACCGTATTGGTTGGTTGGACATGCACTTTATGAAGCGCAGATACTAGGCAAAGACTAACCCAGGAAGCTCGGTGTACAAAGTTATGCGATGACAATTCCTACAAATCCTGCAAGCTACAAGTAAAGAAGCTACTTCACTCGGACCAATTAGTATGGCATTAAATGGTGTTGCAATTTTTAACGATAGAGGCGGTAATGTTCCTGTAGATGCGGGTGTATTACAATCTTTTGACAGGGCAGGTGCTCATCCTGGTCCGGGTAATACATATACTATCATTTCACTGGCGATTTTACGGGGAAGTTGACGCAAAAAATTGATTGGTTTTTTTAGAGACGGCTTTCCTATTTGTAAAGAAAAGATAATGACGGTTCTTATCCTTCTAATTTAGATGCGAATGGTGGACATGTTGGAACTACAGCAGATTTTTCAACAGCCATCTATCATTATCATGCATCGAATGTGGCCTATATGGGTTCAAGATTTTATGTGTTAAAAGCAGGAAGCTATAATGGGACAAAAGGAACATTTACATTTTAAGCTTTTGTATTTAGTTACAGCTTTCATTACAATAACAAGTTGTTCAACTAAAAAAAATAACCAACAACAAGAGGAAGTAGTTTCTGCTTTCTCTTTCTTTGTTGACACTACTATTGTTCCGCATGATACAGTTTCATCAACAGATAAAAAACTCGTATTAAATAACGGAATATATTATTACAACAATCTACTTTATTCGGGTTATATAAAAGTTGTATATCCGGACGGAAATTTCAATTCTATTGGCGGTATTCTGAATGGAATGCTACACGGTAAATCTATCAGCTTCTATTTAGGAGGAAAAACTAAAGACATCAGAATGTACCGAGAGAATAAAAGCGTTGGCAAGCAAATTGGTTATTGGGAAAACGGTAATCAAAAATTTGAATTCTATTATCTGGATGATAAAAGAGAAGGAAGTAGCAAACAATGGTATGAGAGTGGTGCGCCATATGCATTCATGAATTTTAAAGATGACGGGGAATATGGTATGCAACAAGCCTGGAGAGAAAACGGCAAAGTATTTATTAATTACGAAGCAAAGGATGGCTATAGATATGGTTTACAAAAATCAAACTTGTGTTACACCTTAGAAAAAGAAAAATTTAAAGCAAAAAACGAATGAGGTTCTTCGCATTCATATTACTAAGTGTATTTCTTATTTCCTGCAAAGAAGAGGCAAAAAGAAAATTACCTTATTATGATACGCCTGACTTTACGCCCAAGTGGGAAATGGCAGATAGTAAAACCTTTCATCAGATAAGACCATTTACATTAACCAATCAAAAAAACGAATCTTTTACTGAAAAAGATATTGATGGGAAAAATATTGTAGTAGACTTTTCTTTACCTCTGTCCCGGGGATTGCCTGCTGGCAACGAGTATGTCAGGCTTACAAACTACATTTTTAAATGATAACCAGATATTACTTCTTTCACATAGTGTAACACCGGAGAAAGACAGTGTACCCGTTTTAAAAAAATATGCCGAAGAAAATGGAGTTAATTTCAATCTCTGGAAACTACTAACCGGCAGCAGAAGTGATATCTATGAACTCGGTCGCAAATATTATTTTGTAGAAGAAGATTTGGGAGTAAACAGTGACAGTACTGTTTTTCTACATACAGAAAATTTTGTACTGATAGATAAAGACAGACATATCAGAGGTATTTATAATGGGCTAGATCCAAACAGTATGCAATCCCTTACGAACGATATAAAAGAGTTGAAGAAAGAATAAGTTAATGACTTCCTGCTTTCCTAACACTTTACCTAAACAAGTGAAATACATTTTCATTAAGTATTTATAAAAGTATATTCCTGAAGTTCTGTAAATTTATATGCTAGCTGTATAATTATAAAGGCATCATTTTATTTCGGTATTTCAAGAAACAAATAGCATAAATATATTCAGATGAAAAAAAAATCTAAGCTTTCAGCGAAACAAGCAGAAGAACTACTCAAAACATTAAAAACTCGTTTTGAGAAAAATAAACATCTTCATAAAGGAATCGATTGGACTAAGTAGAAGCAAAGCTCAAGCTAAAACCTGAAAAATTATGGTCACTCAATGAAATGGAAAATACAGGCGGCGAACCGGATGTAGTTGGGTTTGATAAACTAGGGCAAGGAAGGAAAGAACTGAATATATTTTTTATGATTGTGCCGCTGAAAGCCCCAAAGGCGCCGTAGTTTTTGTTACGACCGCAAGGCACTTGATTCAAGAAAAGAACATAAACCTAAAAATACTGTAGTCGATGCTGCAACAGTAATGGGTATTGAGTTGCTAACGAAGAACAATACAGAGAACTGCAACAGCTTGGGGAATTTGATACCAAAACATCGCTGGGTGTAAAAACCCGATGAGATTAGAAAACTTGGGGTGCTATTTTGCGACCGACGTTTCAATCATGTATTCACTTATCACAATGGTGCAGAATCATATTATGGCGGCAGAGCTTTCCGTGGTTCGTTAAGGTGTAAATATTAATATCCAAAAAGACAATCTCCTCTTTTCTCTTAACTATTTCCGTTACTAAAGTGTCTGGTCTTGTTAAACTCTTTGGTTTTATCTGTTAATTAATTTTGAATCGTTTTTACAGGTATTTTTGTTTATCAATTCTCTTGGTTGTTGCTACTACTGTTATCAGCCGGGTAACAGAAAACAAGCTTTCCCTCATCACAGATTTACGTAATAACAAAGGCCATGTGTTGATTACTGTTTACAAAGATGGTGTCGGTTATCCCGAAGATGTAGATAAAGCTGTTCGCAGAGCCAAGCTACTATCACCAACAAAACAGCAACTGTTTCTTTCGTAGGCCTTGCTTCTGGCAATTATCGATTGCTATTCTACATGATGAAAATGATGATGGAAAAATGAACAGCAATTTTCTTGGTCTTCCGAAAGAAGGATATGGATTTTCTAACAATGTAATGGGCAATTTTGGACCGCCTCTTTTCCAAAGCTAGTTTTCCATATAATGCTAATCAATCTAAAACAATAAGCATCAAAGCAAGGTATTAATTACCTACCCATCACTTATCTGCCAGTATGCGGATGTTGCCACCGCCGCCTTCATTATTCAATCCCACTTTACTTGGCTATAGGTAAAGCTTAGCAAGAAAAACTGACGCAGCGTCAATACTCTGGAATCTTCTATATAGTTATTATTTGTATTCCGGCTGATGCCTTCATTTCTGTTTAATAAATCCCTTGCACTAAATTTTAATTCGCCACGGTTAAACTTCAGCATTTGTTTACTAATGCTTGCATTCCACAATGGCACTTTGGTATTAAATCCTGCGGCTCGCTGACTATTAATAGTGTACATAAAATCTGTACTCATAAAAAACCCTTTCGGTAATTCCCAATCCACCGAGGCCGAGAACTCCTGCGACAAATAATCAGTATTCAATGCGGATTGTAATGAGTATTTGTTTTGTTATAATTAATGCCCGCGCCTAGTCCAATATTTATTTTATCTGTTAGGTTCATATCTGTTCTACGTCCGGACCAATCGTTATTGTCCGTATATCATTTCCTACACCATTAATAAATTGTTTGGTCTTAAATACTCTGCACTCGTTGCAAGTTCTATTGATCCTTTTAAAATCTTGCAGGCATGCTGTAGCTCAGCTGCGAGTTCAGGTTATATACTCCGTTTACGTTCACCGGTCTTGTTCTTTTTATTCCCTCTTGATTAATAGAGTCATTGTTTACTATTTTATTTTGAGTGGATTGCATATTTGTAAAGAAGAAAAGATTTTTATTCTTATAGGGGTTTATAAGATTAACTCTTGTCTGAATAGCATGGGTGTATTCCTGCTTCAGGTCAGGTTTCCTTCTCGTCATGTTCAATGAATTGCTGTTATCCGGTACCGGCTGTAGTTGCGCCATCGATGGCTGGTTGGTAGAAGTAGAATAGTTTACCGATACGCTTTTGAACCGGGAGAAGTAATATTGAAATCTTGCATTGGGCAATATGTTACGAAATGTTTTACTGATTATCGAATCCTTGGTGCCGCTGATTAGCTGCCCTCCAGATCAGCCAAGCTGCCAGTTAGCACCAATAGAATAATTACTTTTTTCCGTTGTGTACGTATGAAGGCCTCCGTTAGTATAACCATACGTATTTTCAAAATCATTGGTCAGAAATTATTTGGGTTGTCGTACTTACCATTGTTCTTATTATAATCAAAGGTTTCTTTTGCGCTGTGCTTTTTACTGTTACTTGGCACTAAATTCAGCAGCGATCTTCTCCATAAAGGTTCGGTGTACACTGCTCTTACATCATAACTCTTCATGTCACTGGTTGAATTTTTAAGCTGGTTCAGCGTATCTCTTCTCAATATTTCCATTAGGATTATAAAAATTATTGATAGAAGAAAACCCCATCACCATTACTTTCATTCGGGCTTGTTTGAAGCGTAATGAAAAGTTCTTCCTTTCTTTTAAATCGTTTGCTCCATATAATATCATTCCCTAAAATTATAACCTTCATTGGGTCGGCTGTATTGTTACTGAATCCTTCATTGGTCGGCAGCTTCTCTTCCGATAAAGTCTGATAATCTGTTTGTGACGGTTATTGGTTTTTTGATAACTAAAAGAAGGTGATGCGTATCGAATTAAACGAAATCTGGTACAATGTATTCAGATTAAAGCGATGACTATTATTCAGGTTGTCAGAAAAAAAATTTGATTATAGTATAAGAAGAGTCTGGTAAAAATATTGTCGCTGCACATGGCTTTCTTTATTTGGATTAAGACGATTATAAAAAATAATTACTCTGGAAAGTCAAGCTTATTCCAATAATATTGTTATAGTTCAATCCGCCACCCCAGGCGGTATTGATACCACTGTTGCTACCACCCACATTCATACCCATTGCTGCTGCATCATCAGAAGAAACATTGATATTAATATTTCCACCGCCGCCACTCATGCCTTTTTGCATTCTTGCAAGCTCTCCGGTAAAGTTTAAAATATCCATGAAAGAAAAGCCCTGCATTGGTATTGTTTCCCATTCCGATTGCAGAAAACCGTCTTGCACCTTTAAAAGAGTTGACGTTGAACTTCCCTTCGTACCGTTCTTTATTCCCTGCACCTGCATTCACTTTCTAAACATTCCTTTCTTCTTATCCTTCTTCAGTTTCAGGTTAATCGTTTTTCTGTATTACCATCTTCAAAGCCTGTTAGCTGTGCCTGGTCACTCTGCTTATCATACACCTGCACTTTATCAATTGCATCGCGGTAGGTTCTTTGTTGCAATCTTCGGATCGTTACCAAAGAATTCTTTTCCATCTACAGCACCTTAGTTACTTTTCGCCTTGTGCTTTTATCGTACCATCTTTCTCCACCTTCACTCCCGGAAGTCTCTTTAATAGTTGCTCACACTGGCATTGGGCTGCACTTTAAAAGAACCTGCATTGTACTGAATAGTATCACCAACCAGTGTAACCGGTGGTGCTGTCCCGCAGCTATCACCACTTCTTCCAGCACTTTGGATTTATCGTTCATCACCAAAATTGCCAAGATCGGCACTCTTTTTCATCTGATATTTTGAAATAAGTGTTGCTGTTATAATAATTGACATGAGAAATCATTAGCCGGTATTCACCATTGGCTAACCCTGTTACTGTAAAGCGGCCATCGTTTCCAGCCATGGTAAATGTTACTAATGAAGAATCCTTTTTCTCCAACACAGTAATAGTAGCACCTGCCACAGCTTGTTTGCTAATGGTATCAAAGGCAATTCCTTTTACAGCGCCGCTTTTTGTGCCGACACAATAGTGGTAAAACAAATCACTAAAGCAGTAAGTAATATTTTCTCATAGCTAATCCATTTCTGCTACGAAAGTATTCATACAACTTTGCTTTAAGCGTTAACAGTACTTGGTTTAAGGTTAATGAAGGTTAATGTTTAAGTGAAGAGTCTATCGTCCTGAGTCGGTAGTACTGTTACTTTTTGACTCCTGACTAACGACTCTATACTATTCCTTGATAGTCTGTCTCCTCTCTCATTATCTTCCCGGTCTCTGTCATACACCATCAGTCTTACCTTCCATTCCATGGGTTCTATAAACTGCATTGAGATTTCAATTCATTTACCAGCCTCATTCATTGGCTCAAATGAAAAGTAAACACTGGTGAATTTTTTGATTCATCTGACTCTCATATTCTCCTTTCAGTTTGTATGCAACGCCGCCAAACTTTGCGCATATTGTTTCCCTTGTAATGGTTGTATAACGATTTGAACTCCTGCTTTTTTCATCGAAGGTCCAGTAGTGAGCATCAATGTTTCCCAACTGCACTACTTCCCCTTTTTATGGAGTAGTGGTTGAAAAGCACTACTAAGCACCATTCACTTTAAAGTTGCAGTAGTAGTCTGTTGATTGGGGATGCTGATTAAGACTTCACCATCAGGTTTATAAATCTGTTGGAAAATCTTCATTACTTTCTTTACATCGCCAGCTATACCATTAGCCATTGGTGCTTTGAAGGCATCGCTATTCAAAAAAAGGAAGGAAATAATAGTAAGAAGTACAAGTGATTTTACCGGTTTTCGCATAAGTTCGGATTTGTTGAGTTAGAATTAATATTGACATTATTAAATTTTCAATTTTAAAATATACTTTTAGTTGAAAGTTATTCGTTAACCCTTAGTAAAATATCCAATATATGAAAAACAGAAATGTCACTCATCATCACGAAGCGGCAAAAAATTTACCGCCATTATTATAAGCTTCATCTGTAAATCCATTGCGATTATTAAAATCGGTTTTAGCCGTTTTTATCACTGGGAATGGCGCTACGGCTAATGCACTTATAAAGAAAGCGGTGTATATTAGTTAAAGAGAATCACACTACCCAAATAATTAAAAAAGGGCATTCGTTTCTGAAAGCCCTTTTTGTATAAAATGTAGTCCTTATTGCACTCTCATGTCCTTCATCCTCTTTCCATGCTACAGAGGCATTCTTGCACTGGTGAAGCATTTTGTTTCATTTTGTTCAGGTTAAACAACAGGCTCACCATAAAGTAACGTTGCAGCACCATACCTAGAATATCTTGAATACAATTTTCTGCAGTAGGGTAATGCTTTGATTCTGATTCAATAAATCTCTTACTGAAAATTTGATTTCCCATTTTTGGTTTTTAAATACCGGCTTGCTAAAGCTTGATTCCACAATGGAATAGCCTGAATAAACCAACATCTGCACGGCCAGTTAATGTAGTAATCAAATCGGTTGCCAATAGTAAAGCAAGGTTGCTTTGAATGTGTAAGAGGCATCCAAAGAATAGGTTTGTGTAAGATAATCTTCGTTCAATGAAGCGTTTACTGAGTATTTATTATTTGTGTATGCAAGGTTTGCTTTTACACCAAACTCTATTTTTCTTTATTGAGATTCAAAACCAACTCCTTGACTAATCACCAATGTTTTACCTATGTTCTCTTTGCTTGACAATAAGCTTACATCTTTGTATAAGAAAAAATTATTTGAGAAGTTGACACTGGAGCCCTTCATCTTGGATCTTTAAAAGGAATTCCTAATGTAATAAAAGAGTTAACCCTGAGTAGCCGTCTAAGTTCACCGGTTTGGTTAACTGAATACCTCTGCCGATAGAGTCAATACTATTTACAATTTTATTATTTAGCCGTGTAGCTAATATTAGCAGCAATGTATTTGAATGGAATATTGAATGTGTTATAACTCAAATTAAGATTATGCGTAAACTCCTGCTGCAAATCCGGATTACCAATTGATTGGTTCAACTGATCTGTAACATCTAATACATTTTGCAATTGAGATATGCTTTGTTGGTTGGTTTTTCCATTATACCTGAAGCGTAAATTTTTATTTCTACCAGGTGTAAGATTAAAGTTAAATGTAGGGAAGTAATAACATCTTGCTCTGGTTACAGAATCTTTAGCTGTGAAAGCTTGATAGCTATCACTTTCTAAAGTTGATTGCTGCACAGACATACCCAACTGATAGTTATATTTTTTTCTTGAATACGAAATTAGCCCCAACTCTGTGAGCAAGGAAAGGTTTTCAAAATCATTCGTCAAACGTAAATTCGATTTTTATCATATTTTCCCTGAAGTACCTTTAAAATCATAGGTTTCTCTAGTGGAATTGCTTACATTTTTAGTGAAAGCATAGTTTAATTCCAACAACTTATTCAATCCGAATGATTCAGTAACAGAGGCACTTATGGTGTTATTATTATTTTTTGTTTTTTGCATGTATTGCTGATTCTGCAAAATACTTCTGAATAAAGATCCATCCCTGTTGAACAATTCATTGGTCTGAAAAAGTTAAACCATCGCTGTTACTGTTGCCAAATGAATTGTTCCAGCCTAATGTAAGCGTACGGCCTGTTTTACTGAACTTGTGCCTGAAAATAAAATTATTTGAAAAAGTAAATCCATCTCTACTATTTGAGTTCGTTGATTTACTTGTAGAAGCAAGGTTTTACCAAAAGCATCATCAGCCATTACAAAAGTAGTGTCGCTACTAAAATTTTCTGAACGCTGATGGTTAAAAGATGGAATGTAAATCAGTGAATCCATAGAATCTATCTGATATTCCATTCTTAAATTAAACCGGTGATTCTGGCTTAAGTTATTAGAATACGTTTCGTTATTACGAATGGCAATTG
This sequence comes from Chitinophagaceae bacterium, assembly GCA_016706055.1. Lineage (GTDB taxonomy): Bacteria > Bacteroidota > Bacteroidia > Chitinophagales > Chitinophagaceae > JJ008. Next base: position 175,497 of record JADJKL010000007.1, read on the forward strand.
AATCGCCTGTTGCAAGATTATAAGTAGTACGACGCAAACTATTTTCTTCTTTGTTCTGGTTTTGAGTCAGAAAGAAATAGCTACCGTTTACTTTAATTTTATTTGCCCAAAGATCAGAATAGTTTATACCCGTAGAGAGTGATTGATAATACCGGTGCTGCTGCACACTATTGACAAAATCCTATTCCGCTGCCACTGCTGCCTCTTACCGCCGCCTGCCGGAGCTAGCACCACCGCCACCTCTGCCACCGCTAAACCTCCCATGGAGCCGATGATAACTGAAAAAGAAAATCCTTGCTTATTAATATTATTGCCGTTGAATAAAACAGAAACTTTTTATCATTATTAAACTTATTGAAAGACAAATTGCTTCATAACGACCATCTGTACCGCCGGCAACTAATGCTCTTCCAAAAACTCCTTTGTTCTTATCTTTCTTTAGCTGAATGTTGATTGTTTTGGAACGACTACCATCATCAATCTTGGTAAACTTTGCCTGATCACTCATATCATCAAATACCTGAATGCTTTCTACCATATCTGCTGTCAGATTCTTGGTGGCCAGTTTTGGATCGTTACCAAAAAAATCTTTCCATTTACATATACCTTCTGAATATCCTCGCCCTGCGATTTTACATTACCGTCTTTATCACTTCAACACCTGGTAATTTTTTCAAAAGATCTTCAACTGTAGCATTAGGTTTTGCGTTTAAAATGCAGATGGATTAAACTGAACCGTATCGTCCTTTACCTGATGGGTACATAGGAACTGATAACAACATTTTCAGCGACTTTCCGCTTGTGCCAGGAAAACACTTCCGAAGTCTATTGTTTTATTTTCAGCAGAAATAGAAAACGACTTGCTAAACGGATCGTAGCTTTTATGGTTGACAATTAATAGATATTCTGGCTCGGCGAGGCCTTTTACCTCAAAAACCGCCTTGTTTATTACTTAATGTAAATGTTGCCAGGCTTGAATCCTTAACATTCATTACAGAAACCGTAGCATCTACAATCGGTTGTTTTGAACTGAATCCAGCAAGTTGCCTTTAATACTGCCATCGGCTTTCTGAGCCTGAACAGCTAAAAAGAGACTAAATCAGGAGGGATAAGGTAAATATCTTCTTCATAAAACTTAAAATGTGTACGAAAATAGACGTAAGAAGAAGGTATAACTTTCGGGAATGGTTAAATATTTAAAAGAAAAGGTAGCCTTTAGGTATTTATTGATCAAAGATTTAGCTAAACAAGTACTCCACATCTTCCCTTGTGAGTGTCTTCTACAAATGAAGAATCGTCGAAATAATGTCTTTTGCCAATGCCCTTTTCTTTCCTGCAGTTTAAGGATCTTGTCTTCAATTGTATCACATATCATTCTATATGCAAATATATTTTTGGTTTGCCCGATACGGTGTGTTCGGTCAATGGCCTGTTGCTCCACCGCTGGTTCCAGTAAGGGTCCACAAAATACATAGTCGGCAGCGGTAAGGCTCAAACCAACACCTCCGGCTTTAATGATATAGAATACCTTTTCTTCATCATTCTGAAAGCTTTAATAGCTTTTTGCCTATCTGGTGCAGAAGTGCTTCCATCAAAAATATTGTATTTAACACCTAGTTCTTCAATTTGGTTCTTATCAATGCCAACATGCCGAGGAATTGAGAAAAGATCAATGCTTTATGATCGCCAATATTTTCTGTAATCTCCTGCCAGTTCATCATCCAGTTTTATGGAATGGTTTTCAAATTTTTCCTGTTCATTTAAAATGGCTGGTGAGTCACAAATCTGGCGGAGCTTCATTAATCCTTGCAAAATGGTTAATTGCGATTTCTGAATGCCTTGTGTTTCTATCGTACCCAAAATCTGGTTTCTAAAATCATTTCTATATGCATCATAAATATTGCGCTGCTTGCTTTCCATTTCGCAGAAGAGAATCATTTTTGTTTTTCCGGAAGATCTTTTGCTACCTGTTCTTTTTGTTCTTCTTAAAATAAATGGAAAGAATTTTTGCAGATGGGTCTTTCTGTCTTGCTCGCCAAATTTATCAATTGGTATAGAAAATTCTGACGGAAGAATTCCATAGTGCCCAACATACCGGGGTTCAGGAAGTTCATTTGTGCAAAAATGTCAAAAGTATTATTCTGCAACGGGGTACCGCCCATGCAAAGACGTTTCTTTGCTTTTAACAAACAGGCGGCTTTAGTTACTTTACTTCCAGGGTTTTTTATTGCCTGCGACTCATCCAATACTACATAATCAAAATCAATACTCATTAAAAGTTTAATGTCGCTACGTAACGTACCATAAGTGGTAATGGTAATTTCATGATCCATTATTTCTTCCTTCGTTCTCGTTCTTGCTTCGCCATGATGAAGGCGATAGGTAAGTTCAGGAGTGAATTTTGTTATCTCATTTTCCCAGTTATAGATTAATGTTGTCGGGCAAACAACCAATGCTTTCAACGATTTATTCTCTTTCTATAATACTCCATAAAAAGAAAGAGCTGCCTGTACTGTTTTACCTAAACCCATATCGTCTGCAAGAATGCCGCCCCACTTAATATCTTTCAAAAATTCAACCATTGATAGCTCGCAAAACTGGTAAGGGCGAAGAATTGGCCAAGTGATCGGAAGGTTCAATTTCTCTTTATCTGATTAAACTCTTGGGGTTTCTTACTTTTCTTCCAATGCTACTACCAGTTCTTCTTCATCTCTTGTTTCATACATTCATCCACAACACTTAAATGATAGCGGGATAATTTCAGTGTATCAGATTTTCCTTCGCCAACTCTAAATAGCAATGAATATTTTTTTCAACCATTCTTCTGGTAAAATACCGAGAGTGCCATCATTCAATTGTACAAATTGTTGCTTATTGGCCAAAGTCTCTTTTGACTTCTGCTACTGATACTTGTTGATCACCAAAAGAATATCCACTTTTGCATCGAACCAATCTGTATTACTACTGATGAAAATCTTCGTAGAAGGTTTTGCTGTATTGAAACCGAAAGTTTTTAATGCCCTCAAATCCAAACACCGGCGTCTTCAATCTCCTTCATTGCATCTACAAACAAAGAACCAGTTATTCTTTAATACATCAGCACCTTTTAATGCCAGTGTTCCCTGAATCTTCATTATATGCAAAGTTGGAATGAAGGTTTTGTACTTTGAATAAATTCATTTTCCTTTTCTCTATTACGATGCACCACCACTACTTTATCAGCCTGCGGAACTATTAATTCATCTCTGTCAGATACTTTGTTTCAAAACCTTTGTAATAAAATCTTGGCTGAAAAACCAAATGTTCGCCTTTCTCTAATAAAACAAGTTAACATCTGATTACCATCTTTTATTTCATACACCAGCGATTTATCAAAATCAATTTTATGTTCTTGCCAGTGGTAATAAAAATTCATTCAACGTTTTGCTCCAGTCTTCGGCAGCGACTTCCATTTTACCTGTTGGTAAAAATTTATCTACTAAAATGAATAACGTCGTTGTTATTCCAGAGGTGTGATTGATTGTTATACGAAAAAAGCGGAGTAGCTTTCTGTTATCACCTAAATCAAATTCAAGCGGACCAGCTTTTACCCGACACCCAATAGTAAAGCCCTTTTCTTTTTAACTGGACAAAGCGTGGCTGCTTCCTCTGCCTGCAATTGTAACTTCGAGATTTGCCGTTTTAAATTCCTTTCCCTGATCCAGTATAAACACAAATGGATTGTCTGCCGATTCAATAAATATTTTTCGTTTCGGCAACAAATATTCCGCCATTAACTCTCTTGTTTCTTCCGGTAAATCATCATTCTCATCATGAATAATATTTTCCCAGATACCAGAAAAAAAAAGGAGAATTGTAGCTGATATATTTATTGGATTTCTGATTCCTGCAATTTTCTTAACGCTGTAAGTAATTTTATCTGCTCCGATAAGCTGTCGGAATTTACATAGCGACTTATATCTACTTTTTTCTACTGTGCCCGCAAATGCTTCATTCCGTTTCATCCGGCTCGCCAACCACAACATCAACAGTAAACTGAGGATACGTTTTTTATTAAAATTAAAAACCACTCCTAAACGTTGTGATGGAATAGCTTCTTGCACTGCAACTTCCGGCGGCGCAGCTTCGGGCCGCTTCTCTTTCCTTCATCGGCAATAAAACGGGACGGACTGCGTGGTAGCCAACGCCACTCTTTAATCTTTATATCCAATACTCTTAAAAAAGGTTTCCTCTTTGTAAACAAATTCAAATTTCTTCTTCAAATCGTCAGCCAATGAATAACCGTATGCTTCCAGCAACTTTTTTTTTTTCTTTATCCCAATTGCGGATGCTGTCAAAATAATTGGCGCCATGGGTGTTTATTAATTGTAGTACAATCACCTTTGGTAAACAAAGTGGATTCTCTGTATCCTCATAATCACAACTTGTATCAAAACTTCTTTCTTCATTTTTACTAATGATGACTTTGTAATCTTGACCGTTCAGGAACAGTAGCTTTTACCGTTTCATTTTCGGCAAAATCAATCTTGGCTTTATTAGTTCGTAAAAATATCTCTGCATCAGAAAACACTTCCTGCGAAGTAAAACGGCGGATATTTTTTAGGTCAATTGTTTTCAACTTTACAACTGTGTGCCGCTGATCGTATTGCAAATTTTCTGATTGCAGATGTCCTCTGTCAATCAAATCTTGTAATTGAAATAATGCGGTTACTTCATGGCGGCATATATCACCTAAGTTATAAGGACATGCACAGCGCAATGATGTAGCTTTTGGCATCTTTAAACTTTGAATATATACTTTATAAAAAGTAGAATAGCTATCGTCTTTTACACGAAAAACGGCGGAGCCAAACAGATCATCATAATCCACCAATTCTACAAAACCGATTGAATGAATTTTTTGAAAGAAATAAATAATAAATTTTATATCAGAAGTATACAGGAAAAAATAAAGTATCTTAGTAGATTTTTTACCCGACAATCAGTTTTCCTTCCTTGTACAATGGCAACACATTTGCCACATCATCCGTCAAACAATATTTAATATCATCAATCAATCCGAATCTTTCTACCAAACGATGATAGTGTGTCAGCTTCGGTGCAAAATCCATGATATTGTTTTTATGATGCATGCATTGCCTCTGCCATTACAGAACTATCGCAATGAATGGTAAATTTTTTAATACGGCTGATCACCGATCCAGCAAATAATGTGTCTTCAAGGTTAAAACGGTCTTTCCATCCTGCACAACCAAGTACCACATTCTTTTTTTCCTTTAACAAGAAATCGCAAACAGCTGATATGTTTGGAAAGGAACCTGAAATAATAGTATCTGCATTTTTCTCCAACGCCATGTGTGTAACAATCTTGTTCCATTAGTTGTTGTTAGTACCAACGTTTTACCTCAATAAATTCTCTTGTATATTCTAATGGAGAGTTCCCATGCTGTAATCCATCGGCTATCATTCCATCTCTTTCGCCAGCAGCAATGCCATCAATGCTTTTTGAAATTTCAATTGCTTTGGGAACAGAATCAACGGGTATTACCGATTTAGCTCCATTGTACAATGCGGAAGCAATGGTAGAAGTAGCTCTGAATACATCTATAATTACCACAACGCTGTTGCTTAAATCATACAGGTGTAATAAGGCTGGAGATAAGGAAGTGCTGAGGGTTGGTTTATCGGTCATATAAGACAGCAAAACAAAGTAACAGAAATAAAAGCCCTTGTTATTTTATAAGTAGTTTTTTCCATTTATCACTCCAGCCTTTTATAGCTTGGTTCTCTTTCTAACAAACGACGCATATATCTTGTAGGGGTAAAGACTGTTAAACCATTCGCCAACGAGGCCATAAGGAGATTCGTAATGAAAGAGGTCGATTAAGATAGTTCCATTGTCACAAGGTTTAAAATGATGCTCATGCTTCATTTCTCTGAAATCTCCCTGTAGCTGTTCGTCAGTAAACATTTGCGGTTTTATCATCTCCGCAATTTTTACCCGTAATATTCTGTTTTTAAAAAAGATGCCTTGCCTTCCAGGTAACAGTTTCATCTTTTCAATTAGGCCAAATCTTGTTCCAGCAACGGCTTCCTCCTTATAAGAGACCATAGATTCTTTTATGCAAATCAATATGACGGCTCAGGTCAAAGACTATGTTTACCGGAGCTGCTATAAAAGTTGTAAGATGAATAGTTGGCATTGAAGAAAGTTTGTACTAACAATATACTGCTGTATTCACAAAAAATCCTACCGCATTATCATTTTATGAAAAAAGGAATTTTAGAAACTTTGCCATTAGTAATTTATCCCTGACCTTAATGTAAATCTCCGTATCTAATGCTGAAAAAACTTTAGATACATATCCCATTCCAATTGCTTTTCCGAGACTAGGCGACTGTGTGCCGGATGTTACATGACCAATTGTTGCGCCTGTAAAATCTTTTATTTCATAGCCATGACGGGGAATTCCTTTTTCAATCATTTCAAAACCCACCAACTTTTTTGTAATGCCCTCTGCTTTTTGTTTAGCAAATATTTCTTTAGCAGTAAATTCTTTTGTGAATTTAGTAATCCATCCAAGCCCTGCTTCCATTGGTGAAGTGGTATCGTCAATATCATTTCCATATAAACAAAAACCCATTTCCAATCTTAGTGTATCTCTTGCACCAAGGCCAATTGCTTTCATTCCCTTTGGCCCGCCTTCGGCAAAAATAGCATCCCAGATTTTTTCAGCGTCTCCATCTTTATCTTCGAAATAAATCTCCACGCCGCCTGCGCCTGTATAACCCGTTGCACTTACCAATACATTTTCCACTCCGGCAAATGTTCCTTTGGTAAAAGTGTAATACTTCAAATTCAATACATCAATATCCGTTAGTGATTCTAATATTTTTGTTGCATTTGGTCCTTGTATTGCCAACAAACAAGTTTTATCAGAGATGTTGTGCATCTCCACATTGTTTGTATTATGTTTTGCAATCCAGTTCCAGTCTTTTTCAATATTGGAAGCATTTACTACCAACATGTAAACTTTATTTTCTTCAATGCAATACACTAACAAATCGTCAACGATGCCACCGTTTTCATTTGGCAAACAGCTATACTGCGCCTGACCTGGTTTTAATTTAGCGGCATCATTACTTGTAACTCTTTGAATAAGATCTAATGCATTTTCGCCTTTCAAAATAAACTCACCCATATGGCTTACATCAAACACTCCTGCATTTTTTCTTACTGTTGCATGTTCGTCATTAATGCCAGTGTATGAGATTGGCATATTATATCCTGCAAACTCAGCCATTTTTGCACCAAGGGCAATGTGTTTTTCAGTAAATGCGGTATTCTTCATATAAGCAAATTTGAACGCAAATGTAGAGCAAAATCACTTGTTTGCTTCTTCACTCATAATATTAAAACAGAAAAGCTCCTTTTACGGAGCCTTTCTATTCCGGCATCGCCGGGTTTCAACCAGTCTGCTCGAAAGCAGGCTTCAACCTATTTTATTTAGAACCATTGCACCAGTGAAGAAACAGGTGATGGACCTCCAGCAATATCGCCGTTTACAATCTTTTCTTCTTTATTTTCTACAGGTACAATTGCCTCAGGCTTTATTTCTTTTTTCAATTCTTTTATCTTCCTATCACTTTCCTCTTTTACGTTCTTCCTCTTGTATTTGTTTTTGAATATCGTTTTTCTCTTTATTATCTGTTCCAGGATAACGGTATTCATTGTCAGGCTGCTGCTTTTCAATTACCTCGCCAGTTTCAGTTTTTAGTTTTCCATTAATTCCCATTGTGTAATCTACACCTGAAAGAAACCGTGAAGATCTGTCATCAATTTCCACATTCACCACTCTGTTACGCCGAGAGCTTCTTCTTACTCTTACATTTACAGCATTCAGTTTTTCGTTTACCGTCTCATCAAAACGAATTTTCTTTCCAATTGGAACTAGTATTTCAACTTCCACCTGCTGGCCACGAAACTTACTTTCTTTATCAACTGTATATCCGCTACCAACATCCAGTACACTATCTCTTGATGAAACATTATATTGAATTCTTTCAGCCCTTGCAATTGCTTCATCTTCTGATCTGCCAAAGCTGTGTTTCTTTAATGTTACATGGTATTGTGAATCAAGACTTGGTTTAACCGTAAACCTAACAGTTGATAATCTTAAAGTATCATCAGATAAATCCCATCCGCTGCTTTCACTATTTATCCAAGTAAAACGGCCAGAGTATGTTAATTCTTGTTCTGATACAGCAACTATTATTTTATTATTTCTTGGTTGAACAACTTCAATTATTTTATCAGTATGATCGTAATTTCTAAAATCACTTGAAATACTGGATGCTAATAAAATAGCTGCTATCCATCCAATTGTCCATAAAGCACCGAATGTCCAACCCAAATAATTGCTTCTTGATTTTACTTTAGTTATACGACGAACAACCCAAATAATAAAGCCAACCAGTGGAACTATAATAAAGAAAATCAATGTACCCCATGCATATATCTGCTGCCAGTTACTCGTCCATAAAAAAAATCATTGACTGGCGACCAAGCAATACCTCCAAATAAAAAGGCGATTAATCCAACAAATAATGCAAAAGCAATTGTTCCTGCGATAAACAAAAAGAATACTTTAAACAATACGGCAATTACATGACCAAGACCTCTTCCTCTACTACGTACCGTTTCGTTTACTTCAGCAGCAAATGCTTTTCCTCTTGTGCCGGAAAATTCTTTTGCTTTGCTCGAAAAATTCTGAGCAGACTCTTTTACTTCTTCGCCCCAACCTTTCATTTTCTCTTTAAAATTTCCCATTCCTTCCTGTACTGTCTGACGAATACGATTTACATCTACTTTTTCGCCTCTCATCTCCATTTTTTCATAATTAGTATTTGCTTCTGGCAACACCATCCACAGTACTACATAAATAAGAATGAATGTTCCACTAATGGAACCAAAGCCAATATTTAGTGCAAGATCAAGATCATTACTAAAGTCAAGATTGTTAATTACTGATATAAGTATACTTAATATCAATGGAGCTGCAAAAATTAGCCGGATAGTTCTGGCACTCTTATCAAAATAAGCAGCCAAACCACCTGCAACGCCACCAATTATTCTATCATCAGGATTACGATAAAGTCTTTTGCCAGCATATCCATCCAGATCTTTTGTAGGAAGAACAATCCATAAAATTATATAAGCCAGAAATCCTAATCCGAAACCACCGAAGGTGATGATAGCAAAAAGAATTCTTACTATGGCCGGATCCACATTCATATAGGCAGCAATTCCACTACAAACACCACCAATAAATTTGTCGCCGCTATCACGGTACAGTCTTCCTTTACTTTTCTTTTCAGTGTAGGAATAGTTTTGACTTTGCTGACTGCTTTGTTGACCACTCTGCTGGTTTGAGTCTTTGGCTTCAGCAACTTCTTCTGCTTCGAAGTCTTCCACCTTACCCATAGAATTAATAATTTCTTCTACATCTGCTTCCGTTGCGCTGGAAGCGCCTTTACGGATTTTTTCATCTAGTAATTCAGCAATCCTGCTTTCAATATCGTTGATGATTTCATCACGGCCTTCTTCGTTTACAAAATACTTGCGAAGGCTTTCAATATAACTTTGCAACTTTTCATAAGCAGAGTCTTCAATCGGTATTACCCGACCGCTTAAGTTGATGTTTATAATCTTTTTCATTGTCATAATATTTGGTTGAAGTATACTAGTTAACTATTACTTAATGGTTCATCCGATTTTTTACTTGTCAGCGCATTCACACCGTTAGAAAGCTCTTCCCAGGTTTGTTGTAGTTCTTTATAAAAGCTGTCCCCTTTTTCTGTTAGTGAAAAGTATTTTCTGGGTGGGCCTGAGTTACTTTCTTCCCAGCGATACGTAAGCATTTCAGCATTTTTTAATCGGGTAAGTAAAGGATAGAGTGTGCCTTCTAATATCTGAAGGTTAGCGGCCCGCATTTCTTCCACAATATCACTCGGGTAAGCTTCGCCCCGGCGAATGATAGAAAGAATACAGAACTCCAGTATCCCTTTCCGCATCTGACTCTGTGTGTTTTCAATATTCATATCTGTTACCTCTTATTTTATTATTTAATGACCGTAGCTGACCACTCTTGTTATTTTCCATTGGTCATCTTTCTTTTGCCATATCTGAACAAATTTAAAAGTGCCGCAATCATCTTTTCCCTGCCTGTCCGGCGGGCTGCCATTTTCAGTATGGCAAAATTGATGAGACCCGATTTCCATTGCGCCATATCCCGGTATCGGAAACACCTCAAGACTTCCTTTTACTAATTCTCTTTTTAAATCACTTTTTTGTTGTGCTGTTGTTTTTAAAAAATTTATCGTTACGTCATACCCGGTTAGTCCTCCTATATCATGAAAAAATTCCAAGTCTTCACTAAAATAATTTTTAAACGTTTCTATATCTCTTGTATTAAAAGCAGCAAACAAAAGGCTGTCTTGCAATTTTATTTCGTTGTATAAATCAGTTGTTGTAGCAACATCTTCTTTTAATTGAGCATTTGCCGACCCAAGAACTACTACAAGTGCAATTAATATGAGAACTATTTTATTTATTAAAACTGATTTCATATCTGTGCTTTTTGATTTGCTTACACAAAGATAGGGTGATGTTTGGTACTATGCAAACTAAAGTACCATATTTTTTAGAGTAATGGTCTTAGAAGAGAGCTTTTTTGACCTGAAATCCTTGCCAGTATTGATAAATATGGATAATTATATCTTTTTAAAAAAATGGATAAACGGCCAAAAAATTGGATAAATGCCTAATATTTTAGTGAATTATGCTAAAAACAGGCGACTTTTACTCCAAATGCAGAAACAACTGTTTTATATTATTGCCGCATCGACCATCATTATTTCTTGCGCAAATAAATATCAACCTTACGCTGCTAATTACAATTTCAAAAGCGAAACCGGAAAACCTGCTTACCAAAATTTGGATTATTGGGCAGCTCATCCCTGGAAATGGGATCCATCGGATAGCATACCCGAACCACTAAGAACAGAGCCAAGAGATACATTGGCCGATGTTTTTTTTCTTTATCCCACAACATTTACATCAAAAAAAGATGCCAATCAATTAAATGCTTTTATTGATGATAAAAATTTAAATGCAAAAACAGATTATTCTACTATTCTTTTTCAAGCAAGTGTATTTAATCAACACTGCAGAGTTTTTGCACCTAGATACAGACAGGCTCATATTAGTAATTTCTATTCGAAAGATAAATCGAAAGCAACGGATGCATTTGATCTGGCTTATCTGGATTTAAAAACAGCGTTTGAATTTTATATGAAGAACTGGAATAATGGAAGACCAATTATTATTGCAGGTCACAGCCAGGGAGCATTTTTAGCAGAACGATTATTAAAAGAATATTTCGAAGGAAAGGAATTGAAAAAACAATTAGTGGCAGCGTATGTTATTGGTTGGCCTGTTCCAAAAGAATATTTTACTACACTAAAGATGTGTGAAGATGCTGCAGAAACCGGATGCCTGATAAGCTGGCGTACGTATAGAACTGACTATATTCCTTCCTACATAAAAAATGGAAGTACTAGTCCTGATAACCTTTTTAGACAAGGAAATTCATATGTCACCAATCCGCTTAGCTGGAAAACTGATTCAGAAAACATTTCTAAAGAGTGGAACAAAGGAAGTGTGCTTACAAAATTCAACAAAATCTACAAGCATACTACTAATGCCAAGGTTGAAAACGATTTGCTTTATGTAAACAAACCAAAATTTCCCTGGAGTTTTTTATACTTTACTAAAAATTACCATATAGCAGATATTAACCTGTTTTATATTAACATAAAAGAAAACGTTGAGCAGCGTATTAAATCCTTCTTGCAATAAAAGAGTATTTTCTACTTGCAGTTAGTTACCACCACTAATATAATCCAGGGAATCGCTGCTTGAATTTTTAGATCTATTTTCTACTTGTTTCTACTGATAAATACAGCCAAATATCTGAACCACTAAATTTAAATAAGACTACAGCAAAGACAAGCAAAGAAGTAGTAGTTTTATTTATTACAGACGATCCGATAAATTCACTTGTACTATTCCAAAAAAAATATTGGCCAATACAATAATTATTCAATTACACTTTAAATATTGAACCTAAACAATCCAAACTCAGTTTTCGTCATTATTCCATTTTATAATGAAAACACTGTCATTAGTGAAGTGATAGAAAGTTTAGTGCCTTATAATTATCAAATTGTATTGGTTGATGACGGTTCGGCTAAATCACCAATTGATTTTTTAAAAGATATTCATTCAGTTTATTTTTTGCATCATAAAGTAAATCTCGGACAAGGAGCAGCTATACAAACAGGGATTGATTTCGCTTTGAGAAAAGGAGCTGAGCTTCTGGTTACTTTTGATGCAGATGGGCAACATCTGGCTTCAGATATTCAATCACTATTAGAACCATTACAAAATAAAGAAGCGGATATTTGTATTGCTTCCCGGTTTTTAGAAAAAGGAAAGCATAATGCGACAAAAGGAAGAAAAATAACATTGAAAGCAGGTCGGTGGGTTAATTATTTTTTTACCGGTTTGTTTTTATCCGATGCACACAACGGCCTGAGGGCAATGAACCGTATTGCTGCAAAAAAAATTCGCCTTAAGGAAAACAGGATGGCGCATGCAAGTGAGTTTCTCATTGCTATAAAAAAGAATAAACTACGATATAAAGAAATCCCTGCATCTGTGGTTTACTCTGACTATTCCAGAAAAAAGGGGCAATCTGTTTTTAGCAGTGTCAGAATCTTTTTTGATTTAGTTTTACACAAATTATTTGAATGACGGGAATTAAAATTCTACTAACAACAGGTGTAGCCTTCATTGCCGTTTATTTTTTTTTACGGCTGCGCAACAGCATTTTTGACATCCTTATTCTGATGTTGTTAATTATTGCTGCTGTCGTATTTATCTTATTCCCGGATATCACTAATTCCATTGCCAATAAATTAGGAGTAGGCCGTGGTGCTGATTTAGTTTTTTATACAAGCATCCTAATATTCTGGTTCGCTATTCTTAAGCTTTATGCAAGAATCCGAAGACTTGAGCAGATTATTACACAAGTAGTGAGAAAAGATGCTATTGATGAAGCAGAAAAAAACTAAATTTCACTAACTAAAAATCAAACACATGAAACTCAAACTACCACTCCTTGTTCTTATTACCACCTTTTCTCTTTCATTTTTTTCCTGTGGTGAAAAGAAAAATAAAACAACTGATGAACAATCAATCATCCAGCCTTCAAATGACGGCATCGTTCCGACAATTGATACTACAAATTTAAACGATGAGGCTTCTTTGCTTGATGCAATAAAGAAAGTGGCTGATGCAAACATTGCAGATGATAAAAAAAGAGAAGAAGATCCTTCTTATTCCGGTCACTATCTTGAACTAACGAAACTTTATACAGCCGTTTTAAAGGCTTCAAATAAATATTCTGAAAGCATTGCAGATCCAAAAAAGGCACTAGAATATCATGAAAAATTTTCTAACATTCAGAAAACGATGTATGAAAAGTAGCTAATGGTTGTTTCCCCTTAGCCAATCAACCTCTTGCTTCGATTGGTTTATCACTGCATATTTTTTTACAATATTGATTGTTGCTTCATCAAGCAAATCAACAATTGTTCTATAATTTGCATCGTTGCCAGGCTTTATCAATAACATCAAGCCATCTCTTTTCTCCTTACTCTTCACATCAGCATCAAGTTTCTTTTGTTTAGCATTAATTATGCTTCTTATGTTATCAAGACCCGTTAGTCTTGTCTGTTTTATCTTGTTGTCCTGTAATGCCTCTTCCCATTTACCTTCGTAATAATAAATAGTATTTCCTTTATCAATTAGAACTGTGAGTGCAGAAGATTCAGCAAGAGGCATTGGTGGGCCATCTTTCGTCATTGCCAAATCCATAGCCGTGGGTTTGCTTAACTCTGTTGTAATTACAAAAAAGGAAATGAGTAGAAAGCCGAGATCAACCATTGGAGTCATATCAATTTTCAGATTATGCTTAACCATTCGCTGCACACCTGATCTCTTACGAAAGGATGTTATTTCATTCTCAGAATTTAGCTGTGCCATAAGCTTGTTTTTTACTTAGACACTTCAGTCAGTTAAATCCATAAACGTTTCTATTCCACCAACACAAAAGCTGCCCAGAAGTAAGGCAAATATTTTTTTCGCATATCAGCCTGTGCTTGTTTAAAAGCATCATTGATTGATTTTCCTTTTACCCAGTAGGAATAAAACGATGTCATAAGCTCGGCTGTTTCTTTATCGGGTACCTGCCATAAACTCAAGATCATTTTTTTAACTCCCGCCATTTTAAAGGCCCGTTGTAATCCAAACACACCTTCACTTCCTTTTACATCACCTAAAGCAGTTTCGCAAGCACTGAGTACAACCAATTGAGTGTTACTTAAATTTAATTGTGAAATTTCATAAGCTGTTACAACACCATCTTCTACTCCGGTTATTGGCGTCTTACCACTCCATGCATAGTTTCCACCTGACAATATTAGTCCGCTCCTGAGCAATGGATCGTTTGCCAGTTTATAAACATTTTCCTTTCCAAATGTTTCTTTTCTTTTTTGATTCGGGTCGGGCAAAAAGAAGCCATGTGTGGCGATATGTAATATTTGCGACGAGTGACCACTCAATGCTTTGAGATTTCCTTCGGAAGCAGCTGTTTGTACAAATTCTTTTGTATTTATTTTATTTGTGTCAAATAGTTGCTTAATTTTTTTAACCTCTTCGGCAGTGCCGGGCAGGTTTGGCCATAAAGATGCATTACTGCCTCTCGTCGATGGTTTATATAAAAATGTTGAAACTCCGTTAGTTAACTGGTTGGTCCTTTGTCTTGTTAATTGTGCACTATCCATTGAAAAAATAGCATCACCAAACAGTGTAATGTTTGTTGGCCTTTGCTTTTGGTCTTCTGAATTTCTTAATGCAACCTGTTTTGTACTGATATATTGTTGTAATTCATATTTATCCATTAGAACACTATTACTATCTACCGGCAATGCCTGAAAAGCAATACTGAATAATTTTCCTGCTGGTGAATAAGATACTTTTTTTATTCCCTTTAAATAAGGCTCGAGAGGTTCCCAAATTAGTTTATAAAGTTTTGCACCCAGAAATTTATCAGTCCCTGATTTACCCAAATCTAAACCCCGATAAAAATTATTGCCCATCGTTGTAGCTGTCGCTCCTGCACTGTCAAAGAGTTGCTGTAATTGTCTTTCTTCACAAAGCGGAATAAACATCGGAATGCTGTCATTCTTTTTTAAGACGTATGCAGCGTACATTACACTATCCGTCCACCCTTTATTATAAAAATAAAATCGGACAAATTCTACAGAGGCTTCATTTTCCAATAGATTTTTCCAAACGTCCACGGTATTAACAGTAAAAGATTCCATCTCTTTTTTAAACGCTGAAGATTTCCTATTCAATTCCTTTTCTAACGTTTCGGTATCGTCTTCCAGTTTTTTTAAATCCTTTCTTTGTTCTGCTTTGGCCAATGAATATTGTTTTGACAAAACAGTTTTATTAGATTGCCATTTTTCGAAAAGTTGTTTAATAGCAAGATCAGTAGTTTTTCGGATTACCTCTATCCAATTCTTCGTATCGGATAATAAAAGCGACTTGAGCAAAAGCTGAAGGTTATAACATGCTGTGTAAAAAGATGAGCTAGCCTTAGGGTATTGAAATAAAAGGCTGTTATTTAAATTATCTAAATCAATATTATGACCGAGATATTTTTCTTTTTCTTTTTCAGACAAGCTGGTAAAAACTTTTTTTAAATTAATAATTTTGATTTGATTCTTCATCATCATATAACTTTCGGCTTTATCATATTGGCCCATACTCCCATACATTACAGCCAGGTTATTTAAACTATTGGCATAGTCAGGATGGCTTTCCCCCAATATTTTTTTATCAATATCTCTTGCAGTTATATAAAGTGGTTCAGCTTTCTTATATTGGCCCATATTCGTATACAATACTGCCAGATTGTTTAAACTGGTAGCATAATCGGGATGTTCTTCTCCTAATATTTTTTTAATAAGATCTTTGGTCATTAAATGAAGTGACTCTGCTTTCTCATACTTACCCATGCTAGTATACAAAACAGCTAGGTTGTTTAAACTGGTGGCATAGTCAGGATGGCTTTCTCCTAAAACTTTTTTTCGAATATCTCTTGCTTGTATATAAAGTGGTTCAGCCTTTTCATATTCCCCCATACTCTCATACAATTTTGCCAGATTGTTTAAACTAGTGGCATAAGAGGGATGATTTACTCCCAATACTTTTTTCCAGATACTTATTGCCATTAAATAAAGTGGTTCGGCTTTCTCATACTGTCCCATGCTCGCATACAATACAGCCAGATTGTTTATACTGTTTCCGTAGTCGGGATGATTTTCCCCCAATACTTTTTTCCGGAGATCTATTGTCAGCATATAAAATGATTCGGCTTTATCATATTGGCCCATGCTCCCATACAACGCTGCCAGGTTATCTAAACTGGTAGCATAGTCAGGATGTCTTTCTCCTAATACCTTTTGCCTGATTTCTTTT
Source organism: Chitinophagaceae bacterium (assembly GCA_016706055.1). GTDB lineage: Bacteria > Bacteroidota > Bacteroidia > Chitinophagales > Chitinophagaceae > JJ008. The sequence continues at coordinate 192,172 of JADJKL010000007.1, forward strand.
GCCAGTAAATAAAGAGGTTCAGCTTTCTCATATTGCCCCATACTCTTATACAAAGCAGCCAAACCGTTTAAACTGTTGGCATAGTCTGGATGACTTTCTCCCAATGTTTTTTTTCGGATGTTAATTGATTCCTGATAAAGCGGTTCGGCTTTCTCGTATTGACCCATATTCGCATACAAGACAGCAAGGTTATGTATACTGAAAGCATAAGTGGGATGATTTGCACCCAATGCCTTTCTCCATATTTCTCTTGCCAATATATAAAACGGCTCCGCTTTCTCATATTGCCCCATGCTCGTATACAATACAGCTAGGTTGTTTAAGCTGAAGGCATAGTCAGAATGGGTTTCACCCAATACTTTTTTTCGAATTTTTAATGATTCCAGATACAGCGGCTCCGCTTTCTCATATTGGCCCATGTTTGCATACAATGCTGCTAGGTCGTTTAAACTGAAAGCATAGTCAGGATGACTTTCTCCTAATACATTTTTCCGGATATCTATTGCCAGTATATAAAGCGATTCGGCTTTCTCATATTGGCCCATGAACTTATATAGTGTTGCCAAGTTGTTTAAACTATTGGCATATGAAGGATGATTTTCCCCCAATGCTTTTTTCCGAATATCTTTTGCCTTGATATAAAGCGGTTCAGCTTTCTCGTATTGACCCATATTAACATACAATACAGCCAGGTTGTTTAAACTGTTGGCATAAGCAGGATCACTTTCCCCCAATGTCTTCTTCTGGATTTCTATTAATTCTTTATTCAACGGTTCAGCTTTCTCATATTGGCCCATGGTCTCATACAACCCTGCCAAATTATTTAAACTGTTAGCATATGAAGGATGATTATCCCCCAATGCTTTTTTGCGGATACCTAATGCTTGTATATAAAGTGGTTCTGCTTTTTCATACTGACCCATGTTACCGTATAATACAGCGAGATTGTTTAAACTGTTAGCATAAGAGGGATGGCTTTCTCCCAATACTTTTTTGCGGATTTTTATTGCTTCCAAATAAACTGGTTCAGCTTTTTCATACTGACCCATATTTCCATACAATACAGCGAGATTGTTTAAACTGTACGCATAATCAAGATGGTTCTCACCTAATGTTTTTTTTGCGATCTCTACAGCTTTTTCACCAAATGGTATTGCCTTTTCATATTCTTCTATATTGATTAATTCAATAACCTTTTTATCCAACTCTTCAAGAGTTTGAGAAAAAGATATAAAAGAAAATAATAGTAATAAATATGAAAGCAGCAGTCTTTTCATAACTCATCGTTAATATACCATGTACAATATAAAACAATCTCACTGAAGGAGAATAACCAAAGACTAGTATAAATAGGCCACCGAAGTAACCCTTTGGTGGTCTATTTCAACTTAGCATTCTTCAAAAAAGTATCACATCTCTTATATTCAACATCAGCCCTGCAAGTCAATACCTGAACTTTACTCAACTAAAACAAAAGCAGCCCAGTAAAATGGAGAGTATTTATTTCGCATATCAGCCTGTGCCTGTTTAAAAGAGTCATTGATAGTTTTTCCTTTTATCCAATATCCATAAAAGGCTTTCATCAGCTCCGCTGTTTCCTTATCCGGCACCTGCCATAAACTAACTATCATTTTTTTGACTCCCGCCATTTTAAAAGCCCGTTGTAAACCAAACACTCCTTCATTTCCTTTCACATCTCCAAGGCCGGTTTCACATGCACTTAAAACAACTAATTCTGTATTGCTCAAATTTAATTGCGATATCTCATAAGCTGTTACAATTCCATCTTCTGCTCCTTCAACAGGAGCTTTCCCATTCCAAACATAATTACCACCAGAAAGAACTATACCACTTCTTAATAAAGGATCATCCGCAAGAGTGTATGCATTTTGCCTACCGGATGTTGATGCATTTTTATTTTTTTGTTGTAGAAAAAAACCGTGTGTGGCAATATGTAGTACTTGAGGCGATTGGTTGCTAAAATTTTTCAAGTTTTTTTCTGATGCTTTTTGTTGCATAAACAATTTAGTCGGTATTCCATTTTTCTTAAATAAAGCCCCAATCTTTTCCACCTCATCGGCCGTACCAGGAAGGTTATTCCATGCGCCGCTACTCATTTCATTTTTTTGAGGTGCATATAGAGTTGTTGACACTGTTGTAGTATCCATTTTAACATTACGTTGCTTTGCTATTGCAATACTATCCATTGAAAAATCTGCATCGCCAAATAATACAATATCCGCAGGTTTTACATTCTGTGCTGTTGTATCATTTAATGCCAATTGTCTTATACTGGTATATTGCTGAAGATTATACTTGTCTATTAGTAGAGTATTACTATCCACAGGTAATGCCTGAAAAGCAATACTATGTAATTTTTCAGCTGGAGAATAAGCGATATTTTTTATCCCTTTTAAATAAGGCTCAATCGGCAACCATATAAGGTTATACAAACGGTTTGCTAATGATATGCTTGATGAATTTCCTAGATCTAAACCACGGTAAAAGCTTTTTACTCTTTTTGATGAAGTTCTCCCAGCAGAATCAAATAATTGTTGCAGTTGATCTTCTTGGCAAAGAGGTACAAATTTCGGAATAGAATCATTTTTTGTTAGAACTAGTGCGGCATACCTATACACAATCGAATCATCTTTTCCAGAATCAGGAAACTTTACAAACTCAATTGCCGCTTCATCTTCTTTCAGTTTTCGGTATATATCGTTTGTCTTTATCTGAATGTCTGCTTGCAAGCAGCGAAAATTAGACGAGAGTCTTATTAAATTTTTCTCAAGGTTTTCTGTTTCATCTTCAATTGTTTTTATTTCCAGTCGCCGTACTTCTTGTGGCAATGAATATTCTTTTGCTAACACAGCTTTATTCGTTTGCCATTGATTATAAAGCTCTCTTACTGTACTATCCTTGTTGTTTCGCACAAATTCTAATACCATTTTACTGTCAGTTAATAACATTGATTTCGTTAATAAAAGCAGATCAAAGTTCTCCTGATAAAAAGAGGAAGGTGCTTCCGGATAAGCAGCTAACAAAGCAAGATTACTTTGCAAAACAAAAAAATTATTAGTGATGTATGTCAATTTTTCTGCTTCGGATAATACAGAAAATAGGCTTTGCAGGTTATTAATTTTTATGTCGTTTACTTCAGACATAATAGATACCGCTTCAGCATAGCGGCCTTGTTTACGATACAGTTCTGCTAAATTGCTGATTGCCGAAGAATAGTCTGCATGTTTATTTCCAAAATTCTTCTTAATAACAGCTGCAGATTTTTTGTATAAAGACTCGGCTTCGCTTATCCGATTTGTAAAATTGCATAAATAAGCCAGATCGTTCAACGCACCTGCATATTCAAGAGTAGTATTACTTTTGTCTTCTTCCATTGATAAAACTTGCAAAAGCAGGGGTTCCGCTTTTACAAATTCATTCATCGATAAATAAAGCTGTCCGAGAGTTCTTGTAATAGTTTGATTACCCGTCCAATTTTCTTTAAGATTGTCTTTAATTAAAGTTGATGCCTCCAATAAAATCTGCTCTGCTTCCTTATATCGAAACACATCAGTATACAATTCAGCAATATTTGCAAGGCAAGTAATATAAGCTGAGCTAGCAGCTCCATTATTTTTTTTAAAAATACTGGCTGCTTTTTTATAATAGTTTTCTGCTTTTTCATTCTGTCCCAAAGCAGCATAAAAGACGGCCACATTGTTTAAGCTATTTGCATATTCATCGCTATTTTCTCCACCTATCTTTTTTCTTATTTGTAAAGCAGATAACAATAAAGGCCCTGCCTTTTCAGGCTTTCCCATATTTTTATACAATAACCCCAAATTATTTGTCGTAGTTGCATACTCAAGGCTTTCTGATCCGTTTATTTTTTTTCTTATTTCCACAGCCAAGATAAATAGTGGCTCAGCGTTATTATATAAGCCAAGGCTTTCATACACTTTGGCTAATTTATTCAGACTAGACGCATATTCAGCATCCGTTTCGCCTTTTTCATTTTTGTAATACTCCATTGCTTTTATAAGCAATGGAATTGCCTTATCATCTTGCCCCATTCCATTATAGACTACAGCCAATAGCGTATAGCCTTTAATAAGTTCTTCACTTTTATCACCCGAAAGTTTTTGTATCGCTTGATTAGCCAGAATCAATGCCTCTTCCGTCTTTTTCAATTGGCCCTTATTTAGATAAAGGCCCGCAAGCATATTTAAGTAAGTGGGGTACACTTTATTTTCTTCGCCATAGTTTTCTTTTACAAACACAACTAATTTTTCTGCAAATGGAATTGCCCGGTCAAACTCTTTTCCTTGATAATAATAAATGAGACTATCATTCAAATCCTTAAAAGTTTGTGATTGGGCATTTTTTATGCTAAAAAAAAGTAAAAGAGGATTAAGAATTTCTTCATTGAATTATTATACGTCTTTAAAAGTACGGCATTAGGACGTTCCTTATATACCCAATAGTTGGTATAAAAAAGAGATGCTACGGTTGCACCTCTTTAAAAAGTATTGTATTTGTGAGCACTTTTAAAACTCTGCACTTCCCGGTGTTCTCGGAAAAGCAATTACGTCTCTGATATTCGTCATACCAGTTACAAATTGTACCATTCTTTCAAAGCCTAATCCAAAACCTGCATGTGGCACAGTTCCAAATCTTCTGGTGTCAAGATACCACCACATTTCATCAGTAGGAATATGCATTTCCTTCATTCTTGCTTCCAGTTTATCCAATCTTTCTTCTCTTTGTGAGCCGCCAACTATTTCTCCTATGCCCGGTGCAAGAATATCCATGGCCGCAACGGTTTCTTTTCCGGTTTCACAGCCATCATTTTGTCGCATATAAAACGATTTGATAGCAGCAGGATAATTAGTCAGTATAACTGGTTTTTTAAAATGCTTTTCAACTAAATACCTCTCATGCTCACTTTGCAAATCCATTCCCCAACCTGTTATTTCATACTGGAATTTCTTTTTCTTATTCTGGTTGCTGTTTTTTAAAATATCAATTGCTTCTGTATAGGTTAATCTTTCAAAACTATTATTCAATACAAATTCTAGTTTTTCAATCAATCCCATTTCGCTGCGCTTATCCTGTGGCAATAGTTTTTCTTCTTCCGCTAATCGCTGCGCCAGAAATTCTAGATCTTCTTTATTATTATCAATTACATACTTAATAAGATATTGAATAAACTCTTCTGCAAGGTTTGCATTGTCTTCCAGATCATAAAAAGCCATTTCGGGTTCTATCATCCAGAATTCTGCAAGGTGTCTTGCAGTGTTACTATTTTCTGCCCGAAATGTTGGGCCGAATGTATAAATATCACCAAAAGCTGTTGCGCCAAGTTCACCTTCTAACTGTCCGCTCACCGTTAAGTTAGTCGCTCTTCCAAAAAAATCTTCTTTAAAATCTATTTTACCTGCATCATCTCTGCTCGCAGAACCATCAACAGGTAAAGTAGTTACTTTAAACATTTCACCAGCACCTTCTGCATCACTTGCAGTAATGATGGGTGTGTGCATGTATAAGAATCCTTTGTCGTTAAAAAATTTATGTACTGCAAATGCTAACGCATGTCTTACTCTGAAAACAGAACCGAATGTATTAGTACGAAAACGCAGATGTGCTTTCTCTCTTAAAAATTCAAGGCTATGTTTTTTTGGTTGTAAGGGATATTTTTCTGCATCACTGTCACCGAGTATTTCAATAGTAGCGGCTTTTAAATCCATCTTCTGGCCTTTGCCCAAAGAAGCTTCGATAACACCTGTTACTTTGAGCGAAGCCGAAGTTGTTATTCTTTTCAATAACTCATCATCAAACTTGCCTAGCTCTACCACCACCTGCAAGTTATTATTAGTGCTGCCATCATTTAATGCAATAAACTGATTATTGCGAAAGGTTCTTACCCAGCCCATTACAATTACTTCCTGACCCTGCGGCTCCTGCGCCAGCAGCTCTTTTATTTTAATTCTCTTACTGAACATACTCCGATTTTTGGAAAGCAAAGATAAGGCAGGGCTTGCAGGTTAAAATTTCAGATTTAAACAAAGCAAATTCGTCCGGAACAATATCATTTTTTGATCTTATATATGTGCCAAGTTTCATTTACGTTATGTTTTGGATTCAATTGATACGCAATTTTATCAATAAGCCCTGGCTTAATATCTGTTTCATACTGAAGTTCAGGATACATTATTTTAAGCCGGTTTAACCTTTCTTCAAAATGTTTATTTCCTGACATGATGATATAGTTTGGAAGTGGATAAGTTCCTTTATCTATATATTGGGTAAGTACGGGTAATGAGTCATTCATTTTCAGTTCATAATAATTGAATTGTTTCCCTAAATAAAACAATGGCGGTCTAGGCGACCCGTTATCACTTTCCATAATCAAATTAGAAACATCTCCTTTTTTGTATAGATAAACCATTGCTTCAACTCTTGATCGTTTGCTATAGGTCACACTAATCACAAGCAAAGCAATTGTATTCAGCACTATAAACCAACCCATAAAAAATTTTGTTGATTTAACAAGCCACTTTTTATTGGAATACTGATTATATAATTCTTTGAAGCCAATAATGCCCAGCATTAAAAAATATGGTATAAAAGGAAGGATAAACCGCTCCTGCTTATTACTGTAATATGAATGAAAAGCAAAAAATAACAGCGAACCCCAAAATAACATTTTACTTGCCGGGTTCATCCTCGCCGTATAAATATAGCCTGCGGCCAATAATAAAAAAGGGAAGCCCCAAACAAGACCAGCCACAGTGCCAATATACTGATACCAAGGACCCTGCGGTTGCATTTCAATATTTGTCTTATCAGAATTAAAGCGGAGATATTCAGCTACAGAAGCGAAGGGATCGCCATAGTAAACTGTATCAAACAAACCTTGTGTAAGCATGAATCCTATTACTGAAAAAACCGCAAAGGCTAATCCCTTTTTAATTTGCCCTTTTTGAAACAACAAGAAAATGCCAATGCCAACCGGAATAAAGACTATTTGCAGACGTACTGAAAATGCAAGTGCAAAAAACAAGGTTGAAAGAAAGATAGATCTATAAGAAAATTTATTGTCTGCAATATGATAACCAGCAATTAATAAAAAGGGAACACATACAAATTCACGGAGATTCCTTACAGCCATAAATGGGAATATCCAGAAAATGGCCATAGCAAGGGCAACAATGATTCCCGTTTTTTTATTCCTCGTAAGTCTAATTGTAAGCTTGTATCCATAAAAAATACTAAGTAAAGAAAATAATGCATGGATAAGTCTTGACACAAACGTTATTTGTTCTGGATCATTTAGCCCAAGGAGATGACAACCTTTAAATATCAAGTAAAGAAATCCAGGATATATCAAACTGAACACATGGACATTGCTCCCCGTCCATAGAAATGAAATTCCGTGTTGCCAGCGATCAACGAGTTCAAGAGTTTCAAAATGATCATCGTGAAAACCATATCCCTTTGAATAAAATACAGCAAGAAGTCTGAACAAAAGTCCAATTAACAATACCTGCTTTATTGTTAATTTATTCAACAACCCTGTATTAGTTAGCATTGTTTACTTTGTTTATATTTTTAGAAAAGACCATATTAAAAATACAATATTTATTAGCCTAATAGAAACTTAAAAAAGGAAGTATGAGTTTTTTTGAATAAGAGATTGATGGAAGACAGAACAAAACAGAAATATTGTTCAGATTATTACTCCTTATGAAAGAAAGATTATAGGGGATGAAAAATCTTTATACGACGTATCAACAGTTTTCAATTTGGGAAGGAGAAACGGTGGACAATCCAATTTCAAAAAATATATTGAAGCTATAAATTAAATCGTCTCTAATAAATCTGCCACTTTTCTTTTATCAAGTCACGGACTTTTCTAAAATCCTCCTCATTCATATCTCTGGGATCGGGAATTTGCCAATCAATAAATTTTTTAGCCGGCATCCAAGGGCAAGCGTCGCCACAACCCATTGTAACAACTGCATCAAAAGGAGCAAATTCTTTTACCTGCTCTAAATCTTTTGAACGATGTTTTTTTAAATCATAGCCAAGTTCTTTCATCGCTTCAATCGCTTTCTGATTTATTCTACCGGATGGTTTTGAACCGGAGCTGTAGGCTTCTATTTCATCTCCGCCTATCATTTTGGCAAATGCTTGGCTCATTTGAGACCGGTTGCTATTTTCTATACAAACGAAAAGAATTTTTTTTGACATCCCAGTAAAGATAAAGAGTCCCGCATTGGCAGGACTCTTTTGTTTTTTAGCAACATCCAATACCGCCATCATTTCCGCAGCAAATACTTCCTGCTTCACAACAGTTTGGATTCTTTTGAATTTTTGTGTTCATGGCTATACTTTTTATGATAAAAAAATAAGTGACACATTAACAACAACCGCTTCCCGGTTCACAACAATTGCGGTCATCTTTTGTAGGCTTTTCTGCATAAACGGTAATACTTGAAATTTTTACAGCGCCATTTTTATAGGCAATAATTTCTTCAGCATTTAAATAATTTGTCAGCACATCATCTGGTAGGATAATCGCTTTATCTTTTTGTAAAGTGATATTAGTAAAGCCTGCTTCTTTGATAGTATCGAGATATTCCTTTTTTTGAATAGCACCGGTTACACAACCAGCATATAACTCCGCCACATTTCTCCATTTTTCAGGTAGTTCTCCTTCCAATACAATATCAGAAATAGAAAAATGACCGCCTGGCTTTAATACCCTATAAATTTCACTGATGACTTTGTGTTTGTTAGGAACAAGATTTAATACACAGTTACTCACAATTACATCAGCATAATTAGCAGTAACAGGCATGTCATCAATATCGCCTTGGCGAAATTCAACATTCTGTAATCCCAACTTTTCTGCATTTGCTCTGGCCTTCGCAATCATTGCTTCGGTAAAATCAATACCGATTACTTTTCCTTTTTCTCCTGTAAACTTCCTTGCAATAAAAACATCATTACCTGCGCCGCTTCCCAAATCAATTACAGTGTCGCCTTCTTTTATTTTGGCGAACTCTGTGGGAAGTCCGCAACCTAATCCCAGATCTGCATCAGCATTATAACCTTCGAGTTTTGTATAATCTTCTGACATAATATTGTACACATCCGTACCACAACTTCCGGTAGCACCGCAACAAGAAGTTTCATTTTGTTCTTTTGATTGATTAGCTATCGCCGTATATTTTTCACGGACCATTTCTTTAATTTCTTCGTTTGTGTTCATGGTTATACTTTTTAAGTGAATAATAATTTAACAACAGGCTTTTTCGTTATTTACTTTCAGTTTTGCAAATAGGAAGTTGAACTCAGCATTGAATTTTTCGAATGCTTTCCAGTTAATACAATAACAACTGCGGGGTCCGTCAATAGTACCAGTTATCAAACCAGCTGTTTTTAATTCTTTTAAATGCTGTGATACGGTGGACTGGGCTAGTGGCAACAGCTCTACAATCTCACCACATATACATTGGTTTCGCTGTGCCAATACTTTCAAGATGGATATTCTTGCAGGGTGGCTCATCGCCTTGGCAAAATTGGCAAGATCCTGTTCTTTCTGGGTAAACTCTTCTTTTTTATGAATGGCCATAATTAAATCTTATATCGCAAATATACGATTAAAGAAATAAGACCACCAAATAAATTTTAATTGTTTTTTAACCTGACGGGGTTCTTGTCCGCCACTTGACAACGGAGATGATAACTCCACTTGCAATAATGCAAAGCATGCCGGTTGCAGAAATTAAATCAGGAAACGCATCACCCAACGCCATGCCTATAAATACTGAGAAGATAATATTAGAATAACCGATTGCAGAAACGATGCCTGCCTTATCTGCCCCGTAAGATTTTGTAACAAAGTACTGTCCAAAAAAAGCCGCTAACCCAAGCCACAAAACATAAAACCATTCAATACCTACCGGCCATCTGAAATTGATAAAAAAAACATTATCTGGTTCTATATTAAATGCATAACGGACAATCATAAAAATAGATGGCACAATAAAACCGCTACCAATAAATGCAAGCATAATAACACGGTTGTCGTAATAAGTTGCCAATCTGTTTACAGACATATAAGCAATAGCAGAAGAAACACCAGAAATTAATCCTGCTACATGATAATACCAAGGGAAATCAATAGCAGGTTTATACACCAATAACATTCCTATAAACCCAAGGAATACTGCAAACAAAACTATACGACCATGATATTCTTTAAATAATAAAAAAGAAAAAATTGCAATGAATATTGCAGAAGTAAGATTATATGTCATTGCTGTTCCCAGCGGAAGATGAAGAATGCAATAGAGTAATGAGTACAATGCTGTAGTTCCCATAATTCCACGAAAGATGAGCAGTTTTAGTTTTCCTCCTTTGTTCTTTGGTGGTTTAGCTATAAAGCCTGCAATCAATACCAATATACCAACTGTATTTCTCCAGAAAACTAATTGCCCAGCACCAAAGCTTCCTTTTAAAATTTTTGCAGCTCCTCCCATTACAGAAAAGCCAAGTCCTGCGAGCAACATGAATAAAATTCCTCTGTATCTGGAGTCTATTTTCATTAATAGTTAACTAATTTTTCTACTGCCGCTTCCAACGTTTCATTTTTCTTTGAAAAACAAAAACGTAAAACTTTATCATCTTTTCCATTGTGATAAAAAGCAGAAACAGGAATAGTAGCAACACCAGCTTCTTTTGTTAAGCGTATCGCAAAATCCTTATCTCCTTCATCACTTATTTTTTCATAAGTACCGCAAATAAAATAACTACCGGAAGAGTTTTGTAAAGTAAATCTTGTTTGGTCCATGAATTTTATAAAATGATCCCTTTTCTCCTGCATGATGGATGATAAAGACAAGTACGCCTCTTTATTTTTTAAAAAAGTAGCCAATGCAACCTGTGTCGGTGTGTGGCAAGTAAACGCATTGAACTGATGAACTTTTCTGAACTCTTTAGTTAATTCAGGCGGGGCAATACAATAGCCCATTTTCCAGCCTGTACAATTATAGGTTTTACCAAATGAAAAACAAACAAAACTTCTTTCCCGTAAATCGGGATAACGAAGTATGCTCTGGTGGGGAATACTATCAAATATCAGATGCTCATACACTTCATCACTAATGATAAAAATATTCGTGCCTTCCACTATCTTTCGTAATTCCTGAATATCGCTTTCTGTAATCACACTACCAGTTGGATTGTGCGGCGAATTAATGATGATGGCTTTTGTTTTTGGAGTGATTGCTTTCTTTACTGCTACCCAATCAATATTATAATTAGGATATACTAAAGAAACTGTAACAGCTTTTGCTCCGTTTATTTCAATATTGGGAATATAGCTATCGTAACCAGGTTCAAAAACAATCACTTCATCATCTGGTTGCAATATCGTTGTAAGTGCAGAATAGATAGCATAAGTGCCACCGGGTGTAATAGTAATTTCAGTATCAGGATTTATGTTTGACTGATATAGAAATGCTGCTTTTTCTGCAATGGATTCTCTCAATGGCATCCACCCAGGCATTGGCGGATACTGATTATAATTATTCCTCATCGCTTCGCTTACCAATGCAATCAGTTCTCCACTCATCGGATAATCGGGAAATCCTTGGCCAAGATTAACTGCTTTGTGTTCATTCGCCAATGCACTCATAACAGAAAAGATAGTGGTGCCGACGTTGGGAAGTTTAGAAGTAAGTTGAATTGTACTCAATTTATATAATTAGGTGTTGAGTAAAATTAATTGCATTTGGCCAACTATAAATAATAAGTTCAGTATTTTGTTGGTTCGAATCTTAACAAACTTTGCCATTGTTTACAAAACTCAATGCTTTCTTTAACCCAGAACAATTTCAAGGATGGGGCAAAAAGAAAAATTATTTTGAAGGTTGGTATTTTAAACTCATCAGTGCTGATGAAAAAATTGCTTTTGCATTTATTCCGGGCATTGCAATGGATGCAGCTGGAAATCAGCATGCTTTTATACAAGTACTGGATGGAAAAAAGCAAACGACAGTATATCACAAGTTTGCTATAAACGATTTCATTCCACAGCTTAAAAAATTCTCCATAGCTATTGGCGACAATAATTTTTCAGAACAGCAATTACAATTAAATCTCCCGAAGATTAAAGGAACGTTGAACTTTTCAGGTAATGTTCTTTGGCCAAAACCATGGCATTCTCCCGGCATTATGGGACCATTTGCCTTTGTTCCTTTTATGGAGTGTTATCATGGCATTGTAAGTATGGATCATATTATTCGAGGTAAATTAGAAATAGATGGAGCAACCGTTGATTTCAGTAATGGGAGAGGATATGTGGAAAAAGATTGGGGCCGTTCTTTTCCTTCTGCTTATTTCTGGATGCAATCCAATCATTTTAGCGAAGCTGGCATTTCATTAAAATGTTCTGTTGCGAAAATTCCATGGTTAAGAAGCTCTTTTGTTGGATTTATTGCAGGAGTGTGGTTGAAGGATAGATTAATTCGCTTCACTACCTACAATCAATCCAAACTACGCAAATCATTTGCCAATGAAAAAGAAGTGGAGATTGTTTTGGAAAACAAAAACTATCTGTTGGAAATATTAGCACATCGAAACAATACTACCCAATTGGCTTCGCCAATAAACGGTTTTATGAATGGACGAATTGAAGAAAGTATGACATCTTCTATCGCAGTAATGCTCACCGATAAAAAAAATAATAAAATACTTTTAAGCGATACAGGTAATAATGCTGGGCTTGAAGTGGCGGGCAATATTCAGGAAATTATAGTTTAGATTTTTTCTTCTTTGGTTTTACCAGTTCATAAGAATGGTCAATCCATTCTTTTAATTGCGTTGTATCTGCAGTTCCATCCACCACAATTGTATTCCAATGTTTCTTGTTCATGTGGTATCCAGGAAGTACACAAGAAAACTCTTCTCTTAGTTCAATTGCTTTATCTGGATCGCATTTTACATTAAAACGAAAGTCGGCTCCATCAAGTCCGGTTAACAGGAAAATTTTACCCTCTACTTTCATAACAAGGGTTTCCGGACCGAAGGGAAATCCCTCTTCCACATCAGCTTTTGTAAGACAATAATTTCTAAGTGTTTCAATATTCATAATTATCCAATTATAGCACTTGCCTCTATTTCTATTAAATATTCAGGAGCAATCAATCCTTTTATCTCTATCATACTGGTGCATGGCTTAATATCTTTAAAGAATTCGCCGTGAGCTTTTCCATATTCTTCCCAGCGTTTGATATCAGTAACAAACATTCTTGTTCGCACTACATCTTTTAAAGATCCTCCAGCTTTATGCAGCACCTTTTCAATTTTTTCAATAATATATTTTGTTTGTGCATACGCATCGTTTTTTCCAACCAGCAAACTGTTTTCATCTACAGCCACCGTTCCTGTAACCTCAATAACGTTTCCGATTTTAACCGCACGGCTGTAGCCAATTATATTTTCCCATTTAGCACCTGATGAATAGTTTGTTCTTTCCATATTATTTAATTTCAATATTCTCTTCTTTGATCAATTGCTCACCATTCATTCGTAATAATATCTGTGCCACCGTCACCACATCTTTCTGGCAATATGTAACGATACGTTCCAGATTTTTTTCTTTCCAATATACTTCCCAAACCATGCTGCCATCGATATCATCTTTCGGCGTAGGCACTCCCAATACATGTGCTAACAAGTTCAACGAAGTAAAACTTTTATAATCACCAAATTTCCAAAGCTCCAATGTGTCATAATGATTTACCTCCCAAGGCTTCTTTCCTGAGATATTCAATAAAGATGGAATTGACAGACCATTAATAATCATTCTCCGGCATAAATAAGGAAAGTCAAATTCTTTTCCATTGTGAGCACAAAGAAATTTTGCTTCGCCTGTTGCCCATTTGTTCAGCATATCAATAAATTCTATCAACAGTTTCTTTTCATCATCTCCATAAAAACTTTTTAATACTATTTTTCGTTGTTCATCATTGCCTTGTATTACTCCGCAGCTGACACACACAATCTTTCCAAACTCTGCGTAAATGCCGGCACGGGGATATAGTGTTTCGTTCGTTTGCCCTTCGTGGTATTTTACCAACGAAGTAGATTTTGTGTCCCACAGTTTTTTCCAATCATTTGGTAAATCGGCATAAGCTGGAGATTGTGGTACTGTTTCTATATCAAGAAACAAAATGTTGTGTAATGGTAAGGCTGCCATAAACTTATTTTTCTTCCCTAAAAATAGAAAACCCCGGACAAACCGAGGCTACTACTTTCAGGTAATTCTTTAAAAAATCAGAGATATTTTTCTCCCATATTGCGTTTAACTTCTGCTACATAGTCTTTTATCTCCTGTTCTTTATCTTTTTTGCATATTAGTAAGACATCTTTTGTGTCAACAACAATAAACTCATCAAGTCCTTGCAACAAAACAAGTTTGTTGTCTGGCACATGAACGATACAGTTTTTTGCATCCACCGCCATTACTTTTTTTCCGACAACGGCATTTCCAAAATAATCCTTGTCTTTATTTTCCCATGCACTATTCCATGTTCCTAAATCACTCCATCCAAATGAAGCAGGAACTAGGTAAACATTTTCGGCTTTTTCCATTACACCAAAGTCAATAGAGATATTGGTGCACTGAGGATAGATTTCTTCCACCGCTTCTTTTTCTTGTGGCGTATTGAATTTATCTTTCTCTGCTACAAACACATCATATATCTCAGGCAAATGTTTTTCCATTGCCGCTAATATGTTTTTTACTTTCCAGATAAAAATGCCTGCATTCCATAAAAAGTCTCCACTGGCAATAAATGTTTTTGCCAGATCAAGATTAGGTTTTTCGGTAAACGTTTTTACTTTATATATATCCGGCGCCGCCTCTTTGGTTTCATGCTGAATATAACCATAACCGGTATTGGGATTAGTTGGTTTTATTCCTATCGTCACCAACGCATTCACCGTTTCTGCAAAACCCATTGCCTTCTTTGCTGTTTTCACAAACTCATCGGTTTCCAGTATCAGATTATCCGAAGGAGCTGCCAACATTACTGCTTTCGGGTCTTTATTTAATAACTTGAAGGCGATATAAGCAATGCAGGGTGCGGTGCTTTTTCTGGAAGGCTCTGCAATTATATTCTCTTCGGGAAAATTAGGAAGTTGACTTTTTACAATGTCTACATACTCCTGCGCCGTTACGATATAAATATTTTCAGCAGGCACTAATTTGCTATATCGTTCATAGGTCTGTTGTATCAGCGTTTTGCCAGTGCCAAGTATGTCTAAAAATTGTTTGGGAAGATCCGTTCTGCTCATCGGCCAGAAACGGCTACCTATTCCCCCTGCCATTATTGCTACGTAGTGATGTTTATTCATTTCCTCAATAGTGAATGGTGAATTAATCCACCGGTTATATTAATCCTTCTCTTATCAAATCATGCAAATGTAAAATACCTTCATAGTTTCCACTTGCTGTTACGGCCAATTGTGTTATTTCATTTTTGCGAAGCATATTCAATGCATCTACAGCTAACTTATCCGGTTCAATCGTTTTCGGATTCGCTGTCATTATATCACCAGCCTTTATTGCGTCAATCGCAGTATTTTTTTCCAGCATTCTTCGCAGGTCACCATCAGTAATGATACCTAACAATCTATTATTATCATCTACCACTGCTGTAATACCTAATCTTTTTTGTGTCATCTCCACAATCACTTCTTTTAATGATTGTGTTGGCAGCACTTTAGGCTTTTCATTATTGCCTGCCAGATCAGCTACTTTCAGATATAATTTTTTTCCTAATAATCCTCCGGGATGAAATTTTGCAAAATCATCGCTTTGAAATCCTTTAAGTTCCATCAGACAAACCGCCAATGCATCGCCCATTACCAATTGTGCGGTTGTACTCGTTGTTGGAGCCAGGTTATTTGGACAAGCTTCCTGTTCAACAGTAGAATTTAAAATGATTGTTGAATTCTTCGCAAGATATGATTGAAGACTTCCAACCATTCCGATTATTATGTTACCGAAATTTCTAACCAGCGGAACCAGTGCTTTTATTTCTGGGCTTTCGCCGCTTTTGCTAATAATTAAAACAATGTCATCCTTTAGCACCATGCCCAAATCTCCATGAATAGCATCTGCCGCATGCATAAAAATAGAGGGTGTTCCGGTAGAGTTTAGCGTAGCAACAATTTTTTGAGCAATCGCTGCACTCTTTCCAATTCCACTAACCACCAACCTACCTTTATTATCTGCAATCGTCTTTACGGCTTTTTCAAAATCATCATCAATAAAAGCAGTTAGTCCTGTAACAGACTTTGCTTCTAACTCGATGGTTCTGAGTGCGACTTGTTTTATAGAATTAGACATGCTTGAAATTGCAACTGTAAATATAAAATACTAATGGCGGCAAATTTAGATGTTTTGGCATGAAGTGATAGTTATCCAATCGTTACAATTTAGTTCGTAGCTTTTTATACTTTTTATCGAGTTGAAATATTCGTAAATTCGCAAACTTCCGAAAATCCTCGAGAAGGGCTCTTAAACTGGAGAAGAAGTTGTGCGACCCCGGCCATTAAGACAGCAAAAACACTTATTTATCTTATAAAATTCAAACTGTGCAAAAAATATACTTGCACATGTTCCCGTAGTCGGGCAAAAAGAGGTATCTTAAATGAATATGTATTTATAAAGAAGGCTTAAGGAAATAAAAGAAAAATGGCAACATCAACAGCAAAGAAGCCTGCCCCAAAAAAGGCAAAGGCAAGTGAAGGAAAAACCACAAAAGTTAAATCAGCTACCACAGTAAAGCAAAAAGTTGATCTCCACAAATCACTTAAGGAGCATTTTGGTTTCAACAAATTTAAAGGCACTCAGGAAAAAGCAATTGAATCCTTATTGGCAGGGCATGACACATTTGTAATTATGCCAACAGGCGGAGGCAAAAGCCTTTGTTACCAGCTACCTGCAATCATAAGCGAAGGTGTTGCATTAATCGTTTCGCCATTAATCGCTTTGATGAAAAATCAAGTAGATCTTGTTCGTGGATATAGCAGCAACGATAATGTGGCTCATTTTCTAAACTCTACGCTTAATAAAAAAGAAATAAAAGAGGTGCATGATGATTTGCTTTCCGGCAAAACAAAATTGCTATACGTAGCTCCGGAAACAATGACCAAGCAAGATAACATTGAGTTCTTCGCTGATCTTAAAATATCATTCTTCGCAGTAGATGAAGCTCACTGTATTTCAGAATGGGGGCATGATTTTCGTCCCGAGTACAGAAGACTCAGGGAAATGATGATTCAGATAAATCCCGATGCGCCGGTAATTGCATTAACAGCTACCGCCACTCCAAAAGTGCAGAGCGATATTGTAAAAAATCTTGATCTGCGCAAACCAAATATTTTCATTTCTTCTTTTAATCGGGCCAATCTTTATTACGAAGTATTGCCAAAAATTAAAAAGACACAAGTTGATGAAAATATTGTCCGTTTTGTTAAAAGCATGGGCAAAAAAAGTGGTATCATTTATACCCTTAACAGAAAAACAACGGAAGAGCTGGCTGATATATTAATGGCCAATGGTATAAAAGCGGTTGCCTATCATGCAGGATTAGATAGTAAGTTAAGATCTCAGCGGCAGGATTTATTTCTGGGAGAAGAGATGCAGGTTATCTGCGCCACTATTGCATTTGGAATGGGAATTGATAAACCTGATATCCGTTTTGTAATTCATTATAACATTCCAAAGTCAATTGAAAATTATTACCAGGAAACTGGCCGTGCCGGAAGAGATGGACTCGAAGGAAAATGTATTCTATACTATTCCCATAAAGATGTCAGTAAACTAGAACACTTGATGCGGGACAAACCTCTTAGTGAAAGAGAAGTGGGAGCACAGCTAATAAATGAAACCGTTGCTTTTGCAGAAACAGGAGTGTGCCGCCGCAAATTATTGATGAGCTATTTCGGAGAAGATTATGAAAATGAAAACTGCGGTCAGTGCGACAACTGTAAGCATCCAAAAGAAAGATTGGAAGCGAAAGAAGAAGTAATCCTGGCCTTAAAAGCAATCAAACAATTGGACGAACGTTTTGCAACAGATTATGTGGTTAAAATTATCAGTGGAAAGCTAACGCCGCAAATACAAATGTTCCGTCATGATGAGTTAAAATGTTTTGCCAGCGGAAACGATAAAGACAATCATTTTTGGAATTCGTTAATACGACAAATGATTTTGGAAGGAATGTTGAGAAAAGATATTGAAGAATATGGAGTGTTGAAGTTTTCAAAGAATGCAGAGTCTTTTTTGAAAAAGCCAAAGTCATTCAAAATTGTTCTTAATAAATTGTATGATGATGCAAATGCCGATGATGAAGAGGCAACAGAAACAACGACGGGTGCAGCATTGGATGAGCAATTAATAAAGATGCTGATGGAGCTTCGGCAGAAAGAAGCAAAGAAAAAAAATCTACCGCCGTTCGTCATCTTTCTAGAAAATTCATTGCAGGATATGGCTACTTTTTATCCCATCACCATGGAAGGGCTGGAAAAATGCCAAGGTGTGAGCAAAGGAAAGGCAATTAAATATGGTAAACCCTTTGTAGAACTGATAAAACAATATGTAGAAGATAATAATATTGAGCGGCCGGATGATTTTGTGATGAAAAGTGTAATGAACAGAAGCGGCAGCAAGGTGTATATTATTCAGAATACGGATAAAAAAGTTTCGTTGGAAACTATTTCCAAGAACAAAGGCTGGAAAATGGAAGAAATGTTAGAAGAAATGGAAACAATTGCCGCTAGTGGTACCAAACTAAATCTTGATTATGCCATTGATGAGATGCTTGACGAAGACGATCAGGATGAAATAATAGAATATTTTAAAAGTTGCGAAACCTCGTCGTTACAGGTGGCCCAGGATGAATTATCAGAATATAATTTCAGTTGGGAGCAGTTAAAAATCATGCGGATCAAGTTTTTAAGCGAATACGGCATGTAAGCTCAAATATTAATGCATTTTGATGTGGATTTTTTGTGAATTCCTTCTATATTTGCAACCCCGAAGCACAAAAGCGAAGATAGGCTTCCACTTACCGGAGTAGATGTGTTTCAGGATGGTGCGGTAGCTCAGTTGGTAGAGCAATGGACTGAAAATCCATGTGTCGCCGGTTCAACCCCGGCCCACACCACAGTGAAGCAGAAAAGGCCTGATAGTTAAGAAACTATCAGGCCTTTTTTTATGGCCTTTTCGCTTCACTGTGTCCTGATGCGACCGACCCTATAGTGGTTGACGAAGGAAACCTACTATTGGGGAGGTCTGCTTTGGGGCTCCTATTCACAATTGCTTTATTTTTATATCATATTCTTCAACAATTGAATTCTCCACTTCAATATTGCGTTTATATACTCTTTAGCGAAAAAGATCATTTGTTATACATTGGTTATTCTGCAAATCTTGAAAAGCGAATTGAAAACCATAATTTCTGAGATAATAAAAGCAACACTAATCGAAGGACGTTGAAACTTACTTTCTTTGTATTATCTTCGAAATTGAGTTAGCTTTTTCCACCATCCACCTTAAGTATTGGAACATTCGGCAATGGTTTATTAAACTTTTCTTTGAAACTAATTACTGCCTCTTTAATTTCATTCAAGACCTTCAACTCAATTCGATTATTGCTTGATGAATAGTATTTTTCATATTTAACTCCATAATGCCAGTAGGGAAGATTTTTCTTATTTCCGGGGTCTTCAGAAAAGTATGTATATAATTGAAAATCTTTTGAATTAAAAATATACTCCGTATAGTTTTCGGGTTTTTCTATTTCGTTCTTGTTCAAAAAATCAATAAACTGTAATAACCCTGGCACTTCTTCTAGGTCAATAAATGATGAAAATTTTGAAAACACAATAGGTGTTGAAAATTTTAACCCAGACAAAGTAATATTAGTTGACGCTCAGGATGTTAACTATTTGAACTTGTATCTCACCATATGTTGTAAATAATCCTTTAGGGCTGTTTTTATAGACTTCGATAAATTCTTTCTTAATTATAGATCCAACCCTTAACTCCACTTTTCCAAGTTCAGTTACAGGTATTCTTAAAGTGTCTTGCGAATTCGACAAAAAAGAAACAATAAACAGTAAAATGGTAAAAGAGATTTTCATGACCTATAATTTTACTTTATAAATATAAAGAGGATTTCTTATTCTTTACTTTTTGCCTTTCTTATAAACATTGCCTTTACTGTTACCTACAGTATTGGTCACTTAGACACACCGCCATTTCCGCTCCAACTTTCGCATTATGCTTTATCAAGGCAATATTTGCTTCCAGGCTTTCGCCTTTGGTATGCTCAGCTATGTATTGTAATAAGAAGGGGGTTACATTTTTTCCGATAATGTTTTTTTCTTTCGCTGCGTTTAATGCTTGTTGAATATGTACTTCCATTTCTGTGGCAGCTATTTCAAACTCCTCGGGAACAGGATTAGCAATTAATACAGAACCATTCAAACCCATATTCCATTTTGCAGTAAGTAATGCAGCAATAGCTTTTGGTGTATCTAACCGAAGGGGAGAAGCAAATCTGCTTTTGCGGGAATAAAAACTTGGAAACTCATCTTGCCCATAAGTAACAACAGGAATACCCATTGTTTCTAAATATTCAAGTGTTAAACCAATGTCTAAAATAGATTTTACTCCGGCAGAAACAATAGCAACAGATGTTTGCGCCATTTCTGTAAGGTCAGCAGAAATATCCATTGTGTTCTCCGCACCGCGATGCACACCACCAATGCCGCCCGTTACAAAAATTTTTATTCCGACCATCGCTGCTATGCGCATAGTTGCCGCAACAGTGGTTGCGCCGTATAAATTTTGGCTGATAACATAAGGCATATCTCTCAAACTTACCTTCCACACATCTTTTTCATTTCCAAAATATTCAAGCTCTTCTTTAGTTAATCCTACATGGCATTTCCCATTCATGATAGCAATCGTTGCAGGCACTGCGCCATTTTGTCGCATAACTTCTTCAACCGCCAATGCTGTTTCTACATTTTTAGGATAAGGCATTCCATGCGAAATAATTGTTGACTCTAATGCAACAACAGCTTTGTTCGCAGCTAGTGCTTCTTTTACTTCTGGATGTATTAATAAATAGTTGTTCATGAAGCAGGATAATATTTAGCAACAAGACCTAATAATTTTTCTTTTGTAAGATGTGTTGCAATAGCACCGTTCACTTGCAATATTTCTGCAGAAAGTGTATGAGCCAGCTTTAAACAATCAATATCTTCTTTGCCTAAATATTTTCCAAGAATATAGCCTGATAAAGAACCGTCACCTGCACCGGTACAATCCACTACATTAATAGAAGGTGCATGCAGTGTAATTGATTTCTCTTTATTATATAATGCCGAACCATGTTGGCCGTTATGCAGCCAGATATTTTGTATTCCTCTATTTAATAGTTCTTCTATCTGTAGTTGAGTTAAAAACGATTTCTCTGTACACAGCACAGGTAGCTCATCTTCATTAGGTGTTATTAAATAAAGGCCATCAAGATTTACATCTTTGTATTTTTTTGCCGGCGGCACCGACACAGGTTCTATTACAAAAGGAATTCCGGTTTCTTTACTGAATGACAGTAACCATTCGGCCGTGTCCACATTTATATTTGCATCGGCTAATAAATAGGATGCGGTTCTCAATAGATCAATATGTTTTTCTAAATGTTCTGGAGTTATTAAATGATTGGCAGCATTGGTAAGAAACGCTGTGTATAATGAACCATCCACATTTAGTATGCCTGTGTATTTTCCCGATAATCCTTTTCGGGTAATCGTAGCATCCAATTTTACACCAGCCTTACTACAGCTTTGCTTTAACCAATCACCATCGCTATCATCACCCACAGCAGTTATTAATTGTACCGGCACATTGAACAAAGCAAGTTGGTGTGCAATATTGCGGCTTACACCCCCGGCGGTTTTGGTTACAGTAGCATCAGTAGTGGTGGATAGTAATAATTCACTGGTAGCATGAAAAAGTTCATCAACTAAAGCAGCTCCAATACAAATAACAGGTTTTGACATGCTGCAAATGTAATGGCAAAGGTTTATTCTTCTTTCTTCTTCACTATTAAAAACCAATCATTATCCAATGGCAGATAACCATAGTCATAGCAGTAGAAATAAGTCTTCTCTGTCTTGGTAGTGTAGATATGAGTTATGTATTTAAACTGAAAACCCATCCGCATCAGTTTATCCCGGTTAGCTTTTGCAGTTTCTTCTTCTCCCAAGACAGACTCTAAAACTTTCCTATTTTTTAGTAGTGCATTATTAATATTTCTCACCAAACTGCTATGGCTTCCTTTTGCTTTTTGCAGATTATTATAATTATTGCGGCAATAATCATCACAGAACTTCTTGTCTACACGGCCTTTTAGTATTTTGTCACAGGCAAGGCATTTTTTTGTATCAGATGCAGTCATAGCAAAGGTTTCAGACTATGAATATAGTAAATATTATCCGTGTGCAAACGTTTCTACACGATTAGCTTCGGGAAGAAACGCTTAATCTCCGGCTATCGCATCACCGCCATATCATCTTTGTGTTGTCAATCGGTAATGACATCGGTTGAATGAAATAAATAAATTTTTTAAACCGCTTCCGCAAATACCGTAAAGGAACGGAGGCACAAACTTAAAAACATGTACGCTTTAAAAAACAAAGTACAACTGATCGGAAACCTGGGCAATGCACCAGAAGTGAAAACCTTAGAAAGTGGTAAGAAGATGGCCCGTTTTTCCGTAGCCACCAATGAAATCTACCGTAATGCGAAAGGCGAGAAGGTAACTGAGACTCAATGGCACAATTTAATCGCCTGGGGTAAAGTTGCCGAGATCGTTGAAAAATTCCTTACTAAAGGAAAAGAAGTTGCCATCGAAGGCAAGCTCATTAATCGCAGCTATAACGACAAAGATGGCAACAAGAAGTATGTCACCGAAATACAGGTGAACGAGTTACTGTTGCTTGGAGCGAAAGCTGTAGAAGCTTAAAGCTTTTTATTTAGCCACGAAATCACACAAAAGAAACACGAAAGGTGTTTGTGATTTCGTGGCTTTATTATTATAAGTAAATAGAACTAATTATGGAGCTATTACATAAAACCGAAGTGTACACTATTGTTGGATGCTGCATTGAAGTTTGGAAAATATTAGGCTATGGCTTTTCTGAAGTCGTTTATAAAGATGCTATGGAACAAGAATTTCTGGAAAACGACCTTCCATTTAAAAGAGAAGAGCAGCTTCCAGTATTTTACAAATCCAGAGTGCTAAAACACAGATTTAATGCTGACTTTTCTTTATTTGACAGTATTATTGTTGAGGTTAAAGCAAGTGATGAAGGAATTAACAATCAAACAGTTTCTCAAATCTTAAATTACATTAAAGCAGCGGGCTGTAAAGTTGGTCTTATTATCAACTTTGGAAAGTCCAGAATGGAATACAAACGACTTATTATGTAAATTTTTTCGTGTTATTTCGTGTGCTTTCGTGGCATAATATTTTTATACATGGCAACCTTCACTCCCGATACTGACAATAAAATGTTTCAACTGGCTATTCAGTTAGTCAACCAAAGTAACCGAAACATCTTCCTCACTGGCAAAGCTGGTACAGGAAAAACCACTTTTCTAAAATATATCCGCAATCACTGCCCTAAACAAATGGCGGTTATTGCACCAACAGGTGTTGCAGCCATCAATGCAGGTGGCGTTACCATTCATTCTTTTTTTCAATTACCGCTAGAGCCTTTCTTTCCCGAACCCAATAGCCGTCATCAACTCATCAGTCGTTTACGATTCAACAGCGAAAAGAAAAAAATATTTCAGGAATTAGAAATACTGGTGATAGACGAAATAAGTATGGTCCGTTGCGATATACTTGATGCAATTGATACTGTATTACGACATGTCAGGCAACGCAACCAAATGTTTGGCGGCGTCCAACTTTTATTCATTGGCGATATGTTACAATTGCCGCCCGTTATAAAAGATCATGAATGGAATCAATTGACGGAGTTTTACAGCGGTCTTTATTTTTTCGATAGCCTTGTCTTAAAAGAAGAGCCACCTGTTTATATTGAGTTCAATAAAATATACCGCCAAAGCGATGAACGTTTTATTAATGTACTCAACCAAGTTCGTAACAATGAACTGGATGAAGACGGATTGTCAATTTTAGAAAGCCGTTATCAGCCCAACTTCCGTCGTAATAAAAAAGACGGTTACATTATTCTTACCACACATAATAATAAAGCCAACAGTATTAATATAGAAGAGCTGGCTGATATTGATAACAAAATATACTCTTACCAAGCAGATGTGGTCGAAGAGTTTTCTGAAAGAGCTTATCCGGCTGATGAACTATTGCAGTTAAAAGAAGGTGCACAAGTCATGTTCATCCGAAATGATTCTGCCGAAAATGGCAAACGGTTCTTCAATGGTAAAATCGGAACAGTAGCCAAGTTAGATGATGAAAAAATATTTGTACAATGTGAGGATGAGCCGTTCGAAATAGAAGTACAAAAAGAAAAATGGGAAAACATCCGCTACACATTAGATAAATCAACCCGCAAACTTGATTCTGAAGTGCTGGGTTCTTTTACACAATTTCCGTTGCGGTTAGCATGGGCCATCACCATTCATAAAAGCCAGGGCTTAACATTTGAAAAAGCAATTATAGATGCAGGCGAAGCTTTTGCTGCCGGTCAAGTGTATGTTGCACTCAGCCGTTGTACAAACCTGGAAGGAATGGTTTTACAAAGCCGCATACAACAAAACAGGTTATTTAGTGATAGAAGAATTGTAGAGTTTTCGCAACGCAGTGCTACCAGCGGCCAATTGGAAAATGAATTAGCTATTGCTAAAAAACATTATCAGCAGGCAATGCTAATCGCTACGTTTGATTTTGCAGTAGCAATCAACAGCACAAAAGAATTATTAGAATACCTAGTGCAACATTCCAGTTCATTTAATGCAGAAGCCATTTCATGGACAGAAGAGTTATTGTCAAAACTTGATGCACAACAGGAAACGGCAAGAAAATTTCAAACACAATTGCAGTGGTTATTTCAGCAAAAAGAATCGCCAGAAGAAAATAAACCGTTGCAGGAAAGAATAATTGCAGCAGCCAAATACTTTATTGCAGAGTTGAATTCATTGATACAATATATTACCAAGTCTCCTTCCGTTACCGACAGCCGTCTGAATGCAAAAGAATACAATGAAACGTTGCGGGAATTGTTTGCGCAGCTCTCGATGAAAAAGTTTATGCTCGAAGGTTTTAATAATCGTTTCGATATGGAAGCCTTTCATCGCAGAAAGCAAAAATTTGTATTACCATCATTCACTGTAAATGCTTATGCTGGTGCTACACAAAAAAGAGCGGATACGCCACATCCTAATTTACATCAGCAATTAAGAAAGCTAAGAGAAACGATTTGTGTTAAGAAAGATTTACCAATTTATATAGTTGCAGGCACCAACACAATTGATGAAATGGCCCGGTATCTTCCACAATCATTATCCGAGCTTAAAAAGGTAAGCGGCTTTGGTGATGTAAAGATTGAACAATACGGTCAGCAGTTTCTGGATGTGATATTGCAATACACTGAAGAAAAAATCTTCGTTCACTCATACATGAAAAAAAGCCAAAGAGAGAACGAAAAGAAAAAAGTGAGACAACAAAAAAGAAAGGTAGTACTTACGAAGAAACTTTTAACCTATATAAAGAAGGAAAGTCCGTTAGTGAAATTGCAACAGCGAGAAATATGGCGACTGGAACTATAGAAACTCATTTATCAAAATATGTAAGCAGTGGCGATATTAAAATAACAACTTTGGTAAGTGATGAAAAAATAACAGCAATTGAATCCGCTTTAAAACGTTTTGATGGTAAATCAATAACACCAATAAAACAACAGGTTGGAAACGATATTAGTTTTGGAGAAATAAAGCTGGTAATGGCCAGTCTTGGTATTAAACAAGAAAGATCATCGGATTAGCATCACTGTTCCTTTTCTATATTCCTTTGCCTTGCCCGGTAATACAAACTCTGCTCTCCACACAAACACATTTGAATCTGTTGCTACACCTTTTAATCTTCCATCCCATTTTTCAAAAGGATTGTTTGTAGAAAACACCAGCTCTCCCCAGCGGTTATAAATGTTAAGCCTGTATTCTGTAATAGCGGCCAAGCTTCCCAAAGCTCCAAAAGTTTTGTTTATACCATTCGGCACAAATGCAGTTGGAAAATAAACACCGATACAGGAAAAATCCGTAACTACCGATCCAATGGCTTTTACAGTACAAACATTATTACCCGTTATTGTTACTTCATAAACTCCTGCACCAAGGTTAATGGCAAGGGCAGTTGTTTGTACAGGGCTTGTATTCCATGTATAACTAATAGGCACTGCCGGACCTGTAACAACAGCTTGTAGTGAACCGCCGGTATTTGTTTGACAATCGGCATCCGAAAGCACATTCACAAAAGCATCAATAATTGTAATGTTTTTTGTTACCGTAGACGGTGCGTTACTCGGTCCGCTTACAGTCAATGTAACTGTGTAATTGCCCGCAGCTGAAAATGTATGCGAAGGATTTGCTGTTGTGGCTGTATTATTTGCACCTGATGCAGGATCGCCAAAGTCCCAGCTAAAACCAGTAGGACATAAAATAGATGTATTGGTAAAATTTGCCGTCTTGCTGTTTAAACAGGCATAGGTAAATGCAGCGGCATTCGCTGGTGCTTCTTTAATGGTGAAATCATCAATGGCGAATCCATCATAATTATTACAAATTGTTCCTGCTCCGAAAATAAAACGGAACAGCACTCCGGCTTCACCTGCGAGGTAAGGCATTGTATGTTTAGCCGTCACCCAACCATTACTTCCATTACCACCACGGCAGCTTCCGGCAGATGATTGTTTGTTACCCGACCAGCCAACTCTATTGGAAGTTAACGGCGCTAAATAAGTTATCGGCGAATAATTATACCAGTTTTCATTCAAGCAATTTATCGGGTCATTGAAACCACCAACGGTTTGCCATGAGCCGCCATTGTCTAAAGAATATTGAAGACTTGCTCCATCAAACTGCTGTTCCATTTCCCAAAAAATCTTGAACTCTACATACGGATATTGAAGATTTGTAAAATCAAAACAAGGGCTTTGTAACCAAGAAGCTTCTCCATTTGTATAAGAACTGCCTGTTAGTCCACCAATAACCCAGCATTTAATTCCGCCACCTGCAGCAGTTATAACAGGTTTCGTTGGTGCACCCCATGCCCAGTCATTTCCTGTGCCGCCACTCGTCCATCCGCCGTTGTTCGTTTCAAAGCCTTCTGTAAAAGGAAAACTATTTATACCCGCAGGGCATTGGGCTTTTAATTGAGTCAACCCTATTAATGTAAAAGAAGAAAATAGTATGAGCCTGATGAGCATAATCTGTTTCCTGGTACCGGTTCTTAAATTAATAAACGCAAACGGCAAATGTACATTGAAAAAGATATATAGGTCAGTCGAAAAATGGTTAAGGTGGCAATTAAACTATTTAGCCCGGCAGCTTTCATAGTTCACAATGTTTATTAATTATTCACATTTAACGGTTATGAATTTGTTACGTTAAACAATATATATATCTTTCTATTCGAATACTTACTAAAACATTTATGGAGACACTTACAACCCCTGCTTATCATGTTATAAGCAACCATCAATTTGCCGAAAGAAGGCAAAAAGTTTCTAACGATCAGAATGCACTATTTGCTTTGCGGTCTTTTCAACCGGGAGAAGTAATTGCTGATTTTTCTGCAGGAACTATTTCTGCAGAGCCAACGTATCTCACTGTACAAGTTGGTAATCATAAGCATATAACATTGCAACCTGAATTTTTGCAATACATTAATCACAGTTGTGATCCGAATGTTTTCTTTGACACCACTACACTACAACTTGTAGCACTTAAAAATATTCAGGAACAGGATGAATTTTGCTTTTTCTATCCTTCTGCCGAATGGAAGATGACACAATCTTTCGATTGCTATTGTGGCGCCTCAAATTGTATTGGACAAATAAGAGGTGCATTTTATTTATCACCAGAAGCACAAACACAATATCGCTTCACCGATTTTATTCAACAACAACTGGTAAAGAAAGCGGCCAGAAAAAAAGTAGCCTGACTTGTGATGAAGACAACAGAAGCCACTAATTTATTAAAGCCTTACATTGTTTGGGTGCTGGCACCTCATCTCGAATCAGACGACCCGAATATTCAGCATTATTACGATTTTACACAAAGCATAAAAGAATACACACAGGTTTTTAGCGAACTAAAAACAGAATGGAAATGGCAGCCCGTTACAATGGATAATTATAAATCCATTATCCACTCCATTGCAGAAAGCAAGAACGGTAAGACGCCTTTGATACTAAACCTATGCGATGGCGATGAAGTAAATGGCTGTCCCGGTGTTTCTGTTATTAAAGAGTTAGACAAACATGGATTGATTTATACCGGCTCTGATGTTCATTTCTATAATATTACCACCTCTAAAGTGCCGATGAAGAAAGCTTTTGATAAAGCTAAAGTGGCAACTGCTAACTGGCGGGTGATAACAGATAAAAAAGGTTCTACAAAGGGAATTTGTAAAAGAGTAGGCACACCAATCATTATTAAACCAGCCGTTTCCGGTGGCAGCATGGGTGTATCGGTAAAAAATGTGGTACACACAGAAGAAGATCTGGCTAATAGGGTTACGGAAATTTATAAAGGTTATCGTGGCTGGAATTTATTGGTTGATGGGTTATTTGTTGAACAATTTATTACTGGCCCGGAGTTCACCACATTTATCACCGGTTCTGCCGATGATGAGGATAATTGCATTGTTTATGAACCAGTGGAAAGGGTTTTTCATGAATCTTTACCCGAAGGTGAAAAGTTTTTATCCTTCGACCGTCTCTGGGAAATATATGAGGACGAAACTCCTATGCCGCAGAATGAAAATTTTTATAATTACAAAGCTGTTGAGCTTTCATTAATTCCTGCATTAAAACAATTAAGTCTTGATGCTTATAAAGCCTGCGGCGGAAAAGGCTACACAAGAATTGACATCCGCCAGGATGCCGCAACAGGAAAACTGTACATGCTGGAAGCAAATGCCCAATGCGGTTTAAGTGAAGATGAAGATTACACTTCTATCGGTGCCATTCTTAAAGTATCAAAAGTTTCTTTTACCGAAGTAATTACTGAAATATTAAAAGATGCGTTGAGGAGAAGTATGGCGAAACCTGTTGTAAAAAAGAAGCTCACAAAAACAAAAACCACAAAAGCTGTTTCAGTTAAATAATTCCCTTTGGGCAAGCATAATAAATTTGCCTTTAATTATTCGTGACATTCGTGTAATTCGTGGCTAACATATCTTTACAACTCATGAAAATTTGTGTCCTTCAACCCGATTATTCAACCACCGGTGTAGATTATAAAAACTACGACCCACCAAGGGATTTATCTCCTTTGTTGCCAGAAGATGAAGTACACAATGTTTTTCTCAACAAACTCACTACTTATAAACAACTCAAAGACCTCAGCAAACTTGGTTATGATATTTTCGTTAACCTCTGCGAAGGTTATTTAGAATGGGAAGTGCCAAGTATTGATGTTATTTATACATTGGAGTTATTAAACCTTCCCTTTACCGGACCAACTACAAAATTGTACGACCCGCCAAAGGAGTTGATGAAGTACCTGGCTTTTTGCGAAGGAGTAAAGACTCCAGGTTATGTTATCATCAATGAATTGAATGATGTGGATGATGCTGTAAAGCATTTATCATTTCCATTATTTGTAAAACCATCTAAGGCTGGCGATAGCTTGGGAGTAGATGAATTGTCACTGGTTAACAATAAAATTGAACTGCAACAAAAATGCATCAGTATATTAGATGAGTTCGGTCCGCTGCTGGTAGAAGAATATATTGCGGGAAGAGAATTTACTGTTTTAGTTGCTGCAAATGTTGATGTACATACCTGTACCGTTTTTCGTCCGGTTGAATATTTATTTCCCGAGGGAAGAGAATATAAAACTTATGAATTAAAAACTTCAGAGCTTCATCCGGATTGTAATGTGCCTTGTACAGATGAAGTTTTGGATAAACAACTTCGCTCTGCAACGGAAAAGATATTCAAAGGTTTCAATGGCGTTGGTTATGGCAGATTAGATTTTCGGGTGAACGATAAAAAGGAAATTTATTTTCTTGAAATAAATTTTACCTGTTCCGTTTTTTATACAGATGGCTATGAAGGTTCGGCTGATTATATTTTAAAACATGATGGCATTGGTAAAGTTGGTTTCTTAAAACATATCATTGCCGAAGGCATTGCACGGCAAAAAAGAAAACGGAAACCATTTATTATGAAAGGGAATTCCATTGCCGGTTACGGCATTTATGCAAGCCGTAATATTAATAAAGGAGAAATGATCTTTAAAGGTGAAGGAAGAGCACAACGCATCATTACTAAACGATTTGTAGAAAAAAACTGGAATGAGGATGAGAAAATGCATTTCCGTCGCTATGCCTATCCTGTAAGTGATGAGCTTTTTATACTCTGGGATGACGACCCTTCCGAATGGGCACCGCAAAATCATAGCTGCGAACCAAACACCGTTTTTGATGGGTTAAATGTGCTTTCGCTACGAAATATTGCCGAAAATGAGGAATTAACCCTCGATTATGCCCAATTTCTAGATGAAAACATGGAACCCTTTCAGTGTCAGTGCGGTACAGCTTCTTGCAGAGGTTTGGTCGCCGGAGCACCCGGAAACTCCTTAACTTTGCGAGAACAATCCCAACCCAGGTTAAACTAACCCGCCTGCTTACGGTCTTACTTCCCTTCCATTGAATTCTATTTTTCCCCATGCTATGTTCATGGTATTGAATGATTTATCTAAAAGATGAGCTATGTCCCGTTTTGCTATATTGAAGCAAATAATGTTGCAACACCGCTACCGTTTGGTAGTTACCTATGTCCTTTTCTCATTAGAAATGGTCGGCAATCTTTTGCGTCCACTATTTCTTGGAATCGCCATTAATGATCTGCTCAAAGGCAGTTACCGTGGGTTGATTTTGTTGTGCGGAGTTCATCTTGTATGGTTGATTATCGGAACCATCAGGCATCGGTTAGATACAAGAACTTACTCAGCTATTTACACATCACTCGTTACAAAGTTTCTTTCCCGCAGGTATAACAAAGCAGATGTTTCAAAACTTAGTGCACATTCTACATTGGCAAGGGAGTTTGTAGATTTTTTAGAATTCGATCTGGTATATGTAATGGAAGCGATTTTCAGCATTGTTGGTTGATTGCTATTATTATTTTTCTATGATACGTCAGTAGTGTTGGTTTGCCTTGGAATACTTTTACCTGTAACAGCATTCAGTTATTTCTATGGAAAAAAAATGAATACACTGAATAAGCAAAAAAACGACGAACTCGAAAAACAGGTTGATACGATTACATCTGGCAATAATATTCTTATCAAAGAACATTATGACAACTTAAGAAAATGGCAGGTTCGCATTAGCGATCAGGAAGCATGGAATTTTGGATTAATGGAAATACTAGTGATGATTGTTATGGGCTTATCATTGCTCATAACCAACAAAACAATGGGTGCCGAAATTGAAGCCGGAAGTCTTGTTGGCATCTACAGTTATATACAGCGTTTTGTTTCGGGTTTAGACACCATTCCATACACCGTACAACGCCTTTCTTCTCTCAATGATATTACCAGAAGAATTGAGTTGCATGAAGATGATCTTAGAACGCCGGGTTTGAAAGATGTGGCATAATTGTTTTGTACCCTTACTAAAAGCAAAAAAGACAACAGGAGAGTCTGTTGCCTTTTGATTAAACTCGTTTGAGAAAACTATTTAATTGCTTTTAATATCTTGCGGCTTCCATCGTCCAATGCTTTTTGAGCAGCGGCATCTGGTTTACCGTCATACTTTCCACTAACATTTGGTTTTGAACGAACAGAGCCATCTGCCAATTTTATAAGAGTAAGCGTTGCTTCAATATTATAGGAAGACGCAGCATTAGGGTCAGTGTATTTGATTGATTTAAGCAAACCACCAACCTTGCTACCTGATTTAATTTTTACAAAATCACTAGCTAATGTGTAGTCACAATTATATTTTTTAGCATCCTCTTCAGAACTTATAGCTATTGCTTCAACTGCACCATCTTTCAGAGAACCAACAAGGTGCTGCTGTAATTCCGACGTCTGTAATTGTCCATCACCTCCTTTGGGTTCATATACACCAATACGAATAGTTCCAGTTTCTTTTTGTTCAGTCATTAGTTGTGTGTTGGGTTTATTATCCTGATTCTTGTAGTAGTCTTTCATCTCCTTCATATTAAACTTATTCTCCAACTCACTTTCGTTTGTGGCAAGGGCATATCCCAGCGGAATTTCGAAAAGCATGGAGTCTAATTTTTCTGAAGAAAACTCAACTGTTTCCAACGAAGTTGTAAACTCATTTGTTTTGGCTGACCCATTGCCCATTATAATAGTTCTTGTTTCAGTTAAAGGAAAACCAAGCTTTCCTTTTCCACTACGATGGGTAACGAAGCGATCTTTACAATCAGGTTGTGTTTGTTCTGTTGGTCTTATTGAGCTTGTTGTATTATAACGCACCGGGCAATTGAATTGTGGCAAATCAATATACCAGCCTTCTGTTTTTATAATGATGCTATCTTTCATAGAACAAGCATCCAGAGACGGTTTAATTTTTTGATAGGTCCACAAATGTCTTGCAGTAAATCCATTCATTTTTTTTCTTTCTGCAGTATCGGTAATGTTATACCACATATTAATAATTCCCCCTTTTTCGGTGCTTGTTTTTGGTTGCTTAGTGGTAACCGGTTTAGGTTTTGTCGTTGCTGGTTTTACATCGTCATCAATAATTTCTTCTTTCTGAAAGGGCGCAATAAAGTAAAGTTTTTTCTTATCATTTATTTTAATAGTGCGTTGAAGATCGCATTGTTCAATTGTTATTAGCTGCAAAGGCATTCCCATCATACTGCCGGGCTCGGTTCTTTTCCGCATTCCTTTAACATATATAGTTGACTCTGTCTTTATTCCCATCATGCTAGTAGACTGGCGAAGTTTGTACTGTTGGGCGTTTAATTTGTTGTTTGAATTCACCCCAAAAAAAATCACTACAACAAAAAATATAATGAGCCTTTTCATTCTGATAATTTTTATTTACTAATAACGGTATAAATTCCTAAATGAAGTTAGGTATTCGCCATTAATATAGCTCTGAGCAAAATCAGGAAAGAAATTTCTATCTTCCCATAAACACCATCAGTATCTGTACATCGCTTGGATTTATACCCGATATACGGCTGGCCTGTCCCAATGTGCGGGGCTTTATTTTAGTAAGCTTTTCTCTTGCTTCGTTTCCGAGAGAAACGATTTTTTTATAGTCAAATGTCTCGGGGATTTCTAATTCTTCTAATTGAGACATTCTTTGTACTAACTCTTTTTCCTTTTCTATATAAGTATCATATTTCACCTGAATAGAGGCTTGTTCTAATGTTTCAGTTGAATAAGTTTTCAAGGCGTCTTTTAGTTTTGGTAATGCTTCCGCAAATTCATCCAGTTCCACATCCGGGCGCAGCAATATTTTTTGTGCTTTTTGTTTCTCAGATATTGGTGATGAATTAATCGTTGTAAAATATTCATTGATCTCTGCTGGTTCAACGGCAAAATCTTTAAGTATCAATTTTATTTCTTCTACTCCATTTCTTTTGGCAATTACCTTATCCATTCTTTCCTGCGATGCAAGACCTAGGCGATAACTTAATTCTGTTAATCGCAGATCTGCATTATCCTGACGTAACAGTGTTCTGAATTCCGCCCTGGATGTAAACATTCTGTATGGTTCATCAGTTCCCTTACTAATCAAATCATCAATGAGAACACCTATATAAGCTTCGCTTCTTTTTAATACAACCGGTTCCAGGTTTTTGGATTTTTGATGTGCATTAATGCCCGCCATTAAACCCTGACAAGCCGCTTCTTCATAACCCGTAGTGCCATTTATCTGTCCGGCAAAAAATAAATTTTGTATCCCTTTTGTTTCAAGAGTATAACGGAGTTGTGTAGGCGGAAAATAATCATATTCAATCGCATAACCCGGACGGAACATTTTCACTTTCTCAAAACCCACTATATTACGAAGAGCTTCGTATTGCGTTTCCTCTGGCAATGAGGTTGAAAACCCGTTTACATATATCTCCACCGTATTCCATCCTTCTGGCTCTACAAAAAGTTGATGCCGATCTCTTTCGGCAAAGCGGTTGATCTTATCTTCTATGCTTGGGCAGTATCTTGGTCCTGTTCCGTCTATTCTTCCGGCAAACATGGGGCTTCGATCAAACCCAGTCTTTAAAACATCATGTACTGTCTGATTTGTATAGGTTATCCAGCAACTTCTTTGAGTTTTTGGTTTCTCTGTATCTAGGAATGAAAAGCCAATCACTTCATCATCTCCCTTCTGCTCTTCCATTTTTGAATAATCAAGGCTTCGGCCATCAATTCTTGGAGGTGTTCCGGTTTTTAATCTATCGCTTTCAAAGCCCAGAGAAACCAATTGTTCAGTTATTCCGGTCGCAGCTTTCTCTGCCATTCTACCACCACCAAAGTTCTTTTCTCCAATATGTACTATTCCATTCAGAAAAGTTCCGTTGGTAAGCACAACGGACTTCGCTTTTATCTCATGCCCTAAACCAGTCATTATTCCTTCACATTTGCCATCCTTTACTATAAGGCCTTTCACCATATCCTGATAAAAATCTAGGTTCGGTGTGTTTTCAAGCATTTCTCTCCACTTTAAATGGAAGAGCATTCTATCATTCTGGGCCCTTGGACTCCACATTGCCGGCCCTTTACTTCTATTCAACATTCTAAACTGAATGGTAGAAAGATCCGTTACAATGCCAGAATAGCCGCCCATCGCATCTATTTCCCTTACAATTTG
The DNA here is from genome assembly GCA_016706055.1 of Chitinophagaceae bacterium. Lineage (GTDB taxonomy): Bacteria > Bacteroidota > Bacteroidia > Chitinophagales > Chitinophagaceae > JJ008. The sequence goes on from JADJKL010000007.1 coordinate 227,349, forward strand.
CCCCTTAGCAATACCGCCCATAGCAGGATTACAGCTCATTTGGGCAATGGTCTGCATATTCATCGTTACTAAAAGGGTTTGAGAGCCAAGATTTGCCGCAGCAGCAGCCGCTTCACATCCAGCATGACCAGCACCTACTACTATTACATCGTATTGGGGAAACATAGCGGCAAAGGTACATTTTGAGACTCTAAATAAGGTAAGAAAGGATTAAGCTTAATAAAACCAACGTTTCCCGTGAAACAATGTAACTGTTTCAGGATGGAACCAATGTTTCCCGTGGAACAATGGTTATTTCTTTTTAAGATACGACAAAAGATAAAAATCCTCTTTTCCCCTCATTTCAGCCTTTTGATCCTTTGTTTTGTCGCTATATCCACATAAATGCAATGCTCCATGAAATATTACTCTGTGAAGCTCTGATTTAAAGGAAACACCTAAAAGGCTGGCATTATCCCTTACCCTATCCACACTAATATATATTTCCGCAGCTATCTCGTCAGACTCAGAAAGATCAAAGGTTATAATATCGGTATAAAAGTCATGCTTAAGAAACTGCTTATTAATCTCAAGCAATGCTTTGTCAGTACAAAAGATGTAGTTGATGGACAAAAGAGGCCTACCCTCTTTCTTAAAAATCAACTCTATAAATTTCTTCAGCTTAGTTCTAGATTGAAGTCCTGATTTTACCCCTTGATAAAAGAAATAAACTTTTGATTTTGAAAGACTCATATTTTCAAATTTCGTAAACAAAAGTAACCCGACAAGAGTAGCTTTGTAAAATAATAGAATAAATGATAGTTAGGCTTTCAGATTTAAAACCGGGGCAGATAGGAATTATAAAAGAGTTCAACAACAATGACTTGTTCTTAAAGTTAATGGAAATGGGATGTTTGCCAGGCGAAGAAATAGAGCTTGAAAAAATTGCTCCTCTTGGTGATCCGATTTGTGTAAATGTTGCGGGCTATCATTTAAGCTTAAGAATTAACGAAGCAGAACATATTTTAGTTGAACTAAACAGTTGATTATCAATTTATTACATGACTATTGGCCTATATTTCGGTTCGTTTAACCCTGTTCATGTTGGTCACCTAATTATAGCTAATCATTTTCTCAATGAAACAGCTATCGAAAAAATCTGGTTTGTTATATCTCCACAAAATCCATTTAAAACAGAAGCTGGTTTATTAAACGAATACCATCGCCTGCATTTAGTAAAGACTGCCATTGAAAACGATAATCGCATTTCGGCATCTGATATTGAATTTGGTTTACCAAAGCCGTCTTATACAACCAGCACCCTTGCCTACCTAAAAGAAAAGCATCCGGAACATGAGTTCTGCATTATAATGGGAAGTGACAGTTTTCAGAATCTACATAAATGGAAAAATGCAGAAGTTATAATTAATAACTACGACATCTATGTCTACAGTCGCCCAGGTTTTGAAGTATCCAACACAATCAATGCAAGGCTACATATAATTGATGCACCATTACTTCAACTTTCGGCTACACAAATACGTAAGTCGCTAAAAGAAGGCAAGTCCATTCGCTATCAGGTTCCTGAATCTGTAAGAGAAGAAATAGAAAAAGGCGGTTATTACAAAAAATAAGCTAGAAAATATATCCCAAAAGCAGGCACCCTGCAACAATAATAGGAGCTGGTATGCGGGTAAATTGTAACAGTGAAAAAGTCCCAAGCATCGTCAGAATGTTAATAGAGGTACTAATCATCTTTTCATCCGAAAAAGAAATGTCTTTCATGATATAAAAAGTAGAGGCAATCATAATTCCCACAACGGCAGCATTAATTCCCTCGAGTGAACGGTATACTGCCGCATACTTCTTCATGTTATTCCAGATTGGAAAGAAGAATAGTACCAGTAAAGCACTTGGTAAAAAAATTGCAATCATGCCAATTATACAACCAAGCACTTGCATTTTGTAACCCATATCTTTTAGTGCCATTCCGCCTGTAAAAGAGGCGATAGAAAATACGGGTCCGGGAACAGCTCTTACAATTCCCATTCCTGTATACAAACTTTCTTCATCTATTTGCACAGCATTAGGATTTTTATCTTTCACACTCTCAGGCCTCACACTCCACTGCTCATACATCATTGGAATCAAAACTTGTCCGCCACCAAAGACAAGACTGCCCATACGATATGTGTTCTCAAATAAGTTAATTGGCTTTCGATCGGGCCACTCCTGCTTTCTGGCCATTTCGCTAATAAAACCTGCTGCTAGAAAAATAATTCCGAAAAGCCAGAAATTCCACCACTTAATCTTTTTGGGTTTTTGTTCAGTCTGAGGTATACGAATCCTACTGAAGTTTGTAGCTATTCCTCCAGCAAGTATCAATGTTGGTATTACCCACGGCTGACCAAAAAGAAAATAAGTCGCTACGGCCCCCACAAGCAGAATTACCCAGGTAATCAAATTCTTAATAGCAACGCTAAATGTAATAAAAGCGGCATAGGCCAAAAAACCCACCGCCATTGGTGCAATGAATTTAAAAATATCTGTTCCCAATTGTCGCTTATCTATATACTGTAGCAAAAAGGATAATCCTCCCATAATAATACAGGCAGGCAAAATCCAAACAAGCAGTGTCACTACAGCCAATGGAATTCCACCTCGTTTATATCCAATTAAGGTAATCGTTTGAGTGGAGGATGCTCCTGGAAGTAATTGGCAAAAGGCGTTATATTCCATCAGCTCTTCCTTTGTCACATAAGGCTTTTGCTGAACAAATGTTTTCATCATCATTCCTAAATGAGCCTGCGGACCGCCAAACGCAGTAACACTTTGTAATAAAACAGCCTTTAGAAATGGTAAATGACGATGTAGCATTGAACTTTAAATATAAATAAAAATGCTTAAGGATTAAACCTCCAAACAAAGACACAAAACAAGTAAATTCATAAAAAATTAGATATGACACATAGAATGATTTTTTTCCCAATTCTGCTGTTTTCAACAATTGTCTTTGCACAAAATGATAATAGTAAGCTAAAAGAAAAAGCTGCGGCAGCGGCAGATAAAATAGAATCCAAGTGTATTGAGTGGCGCAGAGATTTTCATCAACACCCCGAACTGGGAAACAGCGAAACAAGAACAGCAGCAATAATAGCAGCTCATTTAAAAAAATTAGGAATAGAAACAAAAGAAGGCGTAGGAAAAACTGGTGTAGTTGGTATTCTGAAAGGTGGAAAACCAGGACCTTGTATTGCATTAAGGGCAGATATGGACGGTCTACCAATTGTGGAAAGAGTTAATCTTCCTTTTACTTCAAAAGTAAAAACAACTTATAATGGCCAGGAAGTTGGCGCCATGCATGCCTGCGGACATGATACTCATGTGGCCATGCTGATGAGTGTTGCAGAAATATTAGCAGGAATGAAGAATGATATAAAAGGAACGGTAAAATTCATTTTTCAACCCGCAGAAGAAGGTCCACCAGAAGGTGAAGAAGGCGGAGCAGCATTAATGGTAAAAGAAGGAGTGATGGAAAACCCTAAAGTAGATGTTATTTTTGGGTTGCACATAGAGTCGGCAATAGAGATTGGAACAATTGAATATAAACCCGGTTCATTCATGGCATCCTCCGATTGGTTTACCATTAAAGTAAAGGGAAAAGGAAGTCATGGTTCGCAACCATGGTTGGGAGTTGATCCTATTCAAATTTCCGCACAGATTATTTCAGGACTTCAATCCATTGTAAGCCGCCAGTCTGAATTAACTAAAGCTCCTGTCGTAATTACGGTTGGCAAAATAATTGGAGGTGTTAGAAGCAATATTATTCCTGAAGAATGTGAAATGAATGGAACTATTCGCACATTAGACAATGTAATGCAACAAGAAGTACACAAAAAAATAAAAATAACGGCAGAAAAAATTGCAGAGGCATCCGGAGCAACAGCTGAAGTGATGATCGATACCAAAACATTGGTTACTTACAATACTCCTGAGTTGGTAAAAAAAATGATTCCTTCATTACAATCTGCGGCTGGTATTAATAATGTAAAAGAAAGAGAATGGGTAACCGGTGCTGAAGACTTTTCATTCTATGGAACGAAAGCTCCTTCATTTTTCTTTTATCTGGGTGGAATGAAAAAAGGGCAAGATCCAAAAACAGCAGCACCGCACCACACAGCAGATTTTGAAATTGATGAAAGCGGAATGAAAACTGGTATTAAGGCTTTTTGTGATTTAGTTTTTGATTATATGAATATGAAATAAAATAAGCCACGAATTACACTAATAAAACGAATAAAGGAAATGAAAATCATAATTGCTCTTTTTTCTCTTTTACTTTCTTTATCAACAATTGCACAAAAGACTGATAAAAAATTACATACCAAACTCACCGAAATAATTAAGGGTTTCAATGGCGATATAGGCATCTATGTAAAAAATTTGCGGACTGGTAAAACCGTTTCCATTAATGCAGATACTATTTTTCCTACTGCTAGTATTGTAAAGGTGCCGATACTGCTTGGGATTATGGATAAGATTGAAAAGGGAGAATTAAAATATGATCAACAGTTAACTTATAAGGACTCCTTGCTTTATGAAGGTTCAGATATTCTCGGGTCATTTAAAAGTGATGAAAAGATTCTACTCAAAAAAGTAATGATGTTGATGTTAACAACCAGCGATAACACCGCCAGTCTCTGGCTACAAAGCTTGGCCGGAAAAGGAACAAGAATAAATGAAATACTGGATAGCTTAGGATTAGTAAGTACAAGAGTTAATTCGAGAACTCCTGGAAGGGAAGCTAACAGAACACAATATGGTTGGGGACAAACCACTCCTTATGAAATGGGGTCCATTTTTGAAAAGATTTATCACAATAAACTCTTTTCTATAACTGCTTGTGAAAGAATGATGCGCTGTCTTGGCAGAAACTATTGGGATGAAGATGAGGCAATTTCACAAATACCGCCAACCATTGAAGTGTTTAGTAAAAATGGTTGTGTGAACGCATCAAGAAGCGAAGTGTTGCTGGTGAATGCACCAAACAATCCATATGTATTTTGCATTTTTACAAAAAACAATAAAGATGTTAGCTGGACACATGAAAATGAAGCATGGACAATGGCAAGAAAGATTTCGGCAACACTTTGGAGATATTTTGAACCGAAAGCTAAATGAGCTTCCGCATAAAAATGAATTTATTTAAAAATCTGATAGACTATCCAACTCATTACATACGCCAATCCTGTCATATAAATTAATTGTATGATAGGCCATTTCCATGATTTGGTTTCCTTTTTTACAATAACCAATGTGCTCATACATTGCATGGCAAACACATAGAAGATCATTAATGATAACCCCGAAGCAAGATTAAATACCGGTGTTCCATCTGGTCGCTTTGCTGCTTTCATTTTTTCTTTTAAAACCAAGCCATCTGCATCATCATCGCCAACACTGTAAAGCGTAGCCATTGTGCCAACAAAAACTTCTCTTGCCGCAAATGATGTAATTAATGCGATGCCTATTTTCCAGTCGTACCCAAGCGGTGTAATAACTGGCTCAATTGTTTTTCCCAGAATTCCGGCATATGAGCTTTCGAGTTTCGCAGTACTAAATTCTTTATTTAATTGTGCCTGATTTGCTCCGGGCTGTGCTTTCAACTGCTCGTAGTGTTCTGTCACCCTTTGCATATTTCTTCCAGGACCAAATGATGATAGACCCCAAAGTATTAAACTAATGACCATGATAACCTTCCCTGCATCAAACACAAAAATCTTTGCCTTGCTAATCATAGTGGGAATTAAATTATTCCATCTTGGAGAACGGTATGTTGGTAATTCAAGAATAAAAAAACTTCTCTCTTTTATATGAATGAACCATTTGGCCACATAAGAAACAATCAACGCCATTACTAAGCCCAACAGATACAAACCCATCATCACCAAACCCTGCACACCTAAAAATCCAAGCAAATATGTTTTAGGAATTACAAGGGCAATCAGAATTGTATAAACGGGTAATCTTGCAGAGCAGCTCATTAATGGAGTGATTAGAATCGTCAACAACCGTTCTTTTCTGTTCTCAATATTTCTTGCACTCATAATGGCGGGCACTGCACAAGCAAAGCCACTAATCATTGGCATTACACTTTTTCCATTCAGCCCTACGCTTCGCATTAATCTGTCGGAGAGAAAACTTATTCGAGCCATATAGCCTGTATCTTCTAACAATGTAATAAGCCCAAACAAAATCATTATCTGTGGAACGAACACAAGAATGCCACTAAGACCAGCAAGCACTCCATTGATCAATAAATCTGTCCATCGGCCATCGGGAAGCACAGAAGATAAGCCACCGCTTAGTTTTGCAAACCCGATTTCAATCCAATCCATTGGGTATTGTGCAATCCAGAAAACACATTGAAACAATAAAAACAATACAGCTAATAAAATAACATAACCCCAAACACGGTGAAGCAGCAAATTATCAAGTCGTTCTGTAAATATTTTTTTCTGTAGCGGATCTGGTTCCGACACCGCCTGCTGCATTATATGTTTAATTCTTCCATACCGCATCAGAATTTCTTCTGCCTGTGTTTTAGTAGGATTAAAATTATTCTTCTCCTCAACTTTTTCAATAACCTCTTGTTCGTTTTCCGGCAAATCAAAAGACTCATGATTTATTAAATAATGAATAGCTGTGTAATCACTTAAAGAAGGAAAGACTTTCTGTATATCTTCAATAGCGTCCGGAGCCAGCGATTTATTATTTACAAAATCTCTTGCCGGTGACTTATATAAATTTTGGGCGGTTTGTTCTATTGCTTTTTTTAAGCCATCAATTCCTTTATTTTTTCTTGGCCAAACAGCAACCACTGGTACACCCAATTCTCTTTCCAATGCTTCTGTGTCAATTTTTATTCCTTTTCGCTTTGCCATATCCATCATCGTCAGGGCAATTACAACAGGCTGTTTTAAATCAATAATCTGTGTACAAAAAGAAGGTTCCTTTTCAGATTACTAGCATCAGCCACTACAACTACCACATCTGCTTTTATATCTATATCCTGACTGAGTAACACTTTATAACTCACCCATTCATCCATTCGTCTGGGATAAAGGCTATACGTACCCGGCAAATCAATTACTTCTGCCTTCAAAGAATTTGAAAGAACAGTTGTCCCGGTCTTTTTATCAACCGTTACACCCGGAAAATTTCCTACTTGTTGATTTAAACCCGTTAAACAGTTAAAAAGTGAGCTTTTCCCACTGTTTGGGTTTCCGACAAGGGCAATATGTAGTCGTTCTTTCTTCATTAAATCTCCTGCGAAAGCTAAACAATAGCTGCATTTGGGCAAATGTAAACAGCCGGAATTAACCAACCTTACGATTTGCGATTTTTGAACTACAATATCCGGAAAAGAATGACAGAATTCTGAATTTATAAAAGCCAAAAAACCTGCAGCATTGATACCTTTGCGGCTTAATAGAAAACCAGTTATGATTTCTTCTTTAGTAAAATACCTTTTGCCGCTTTGTCTTATCGTTGCCTGTTCATCACCTAAAAAAACTACGGTTACAAAATCAAGCCTTAATATAGTTGATAGCCTGAAGGCACATATTACATACCTAGCAGATGATAAGCTGGAAGGAAGAAGAACTGGAACCAATGGCGAAAAGCTGGCAGTAGAATATATTACAACAAAGTTTATTGAGATTGGTCTTGAACCAAAAGGAACAGAATACTATTCACAGTCTTTTATTGTACATGATGGAAAAAAGATTGATTCTGTTACTGCCTTTAGCATTAATGGAAATGTGCTTGCCCTTGGAAAAGACTTCTTTCCTTTTCCTTATAGCCCAGCCATTAAACTAGAGGCTCTTCCTGCCATTGCAGTACAAGAGGCTGAAATGCCTTGGTTTTTTGATTTAAAAGAAACACTAGAGGAAAACAAGAACAATCCTCATTTTGATCTGCCTGATTATGTCTACAAAAATGCTACAAAGGCTAAAGACAGAGGTGCCGCAGCAGTTATCTTGTATAACAGTTCTGCAATCGACGACAAATTGGTTTTTAATGAAAAAGATAAAGCTGAATCATTAAGCATTCCTGTATTATATGTTTCAAAAGAAATAGCAAAAAAATATTTTGATGATGCAACAGCTTCATTAGATGTAAAGTTGAGGATAAGTATCAGTGAAAAAAATAGACTTGGTCACAATGTGGTTGGCTATATTAATAACAACGCTGCCACAACAGTAATACTTGGTGCTCACTTCGATCATCTTGGTTATGGTGAAGACGGCAACTCAATGATAAGAAGCGGACCGATGAGTATTCACAACGGTGCGGATGATAATGCAAGTGGTACCGCAGCATTAATAGAGTTAGCAAGAAAGCTTAAAAATTCTGGTGCAAAGAATAATAATTACCTCTTCATTGCTTTTTCTGGCGAGGAGCTGGGATTATTCGGTTCAAAATATTTTGTAGAAAACCCAACTGTTGATTTAAAGAATGTTAATTACATGATCAACATGGATATGGTTGGAAGATTAAATGACAGCACTGAAGCAATTACGGTTGGCGGATATGGAACCTCTCCTTCCTGGGGAGAATATTATACATCCTATCAATTGCAAGGACGTAAGTTGGAATTACAGATTAAGGTTGATAGCAGCGGCTCAGGTCCGAGTGATCATACTTCTTTCTATAGAAAAGATATTCCGGTATTGTTTTATTTTACAGGATTGCATTCCGATTATCACAAACCTTCTGATGATGCAGACAAGATTAATTACAAAGGAGAATTAAAAATTATTGATCATATCTATAACCTTGTTGAAACTTTTGATAAAAGGGAAAAAACAACTTTTACAAAAACAAGAGAAACACAAACAACTACTTCTGCAAGATTCAGCGTTTCCATGGGCATAATGCCAGATTACACATTTAGCGGCAGCGGTGTAAGGGCAGATGGTGTTTCAGATGGCAAGCCAGCAATAAAAGCTGGACTTAAAGCTGGCGATATTATAATTAAAATGGGAGAACACAATATAGCTTCTCTAGAAAACTATATGCAAGCCTTGGGCAAATTTAAAAAAGGCGATAGGGTGAAAGTAAAATATAAAAGAGCTGACAAAGAGTTGGAAACTACTGTTGAATTCTAATTTGTACCTTTAAATATGACCGAACGAAATTCCAAATTAGTTCTGGACAACAAAGGCCTTGCTGAAGCCTTTTTTGAAGACACCCGTTTGTTGGGCATTATGGCTCCGGTAAAAGATTATCAATTTTGCTGGCATCTTAATAATAATATTGGTCTCGACTTTAGAGTTAACAATGAAATAGAAATAAAGTGGTTGAAGAAAAAACGGTGGTACTATTTCTCTGTGTATGAATATGAAGAGCCAACAAGATTTTTATCGCATTACGTTTACAACACCCAATTTGATGGTGAATATTTATTACCGGAATTTAAACACCTGGATTTTCTTTGGTTGATGAAAGGTGATGAGGTAAGTGATGAATCGCTTCAGGAAACAATACAAACCATACGTTCTATTAACAGCGTACAGTTGGTAACAGAACTTTCTGTTAGCCAGATTAAAAACAAAGAGAACCTTATCTTTTAAAACTTTACTTATGTGGCAGGAAGCTGATAATAAACTCTACAAAAAATTTCAGTTCAAAAATTTCAGCGAGGCTTTTGCTTTTATGACAAGAGTGGCTATTGAAGCAGAAAAAATGGATCACCATCCTTTATGGACCAATGTATATAATACTGTTGAAATAAGGCTTAGCACTCATGATGCTGGTGATGTGGTAACAGAAAAAGACAAGAAACTTTCCCAAAAAATTGATGCTTTAATTGCTTCTTAATTTTCTGCATGGCTATCACTTCCACTATATTAATGGTTCGACCTGCTGCATTTGGCTTTAATGCAGAAACAGCAGCAAATAATTTCTTTCAAACAAACCCAAACGAAAGCAAAGAAGAGCTACAACAAAAAGCCTTGTCTGAATTTGATAAAATGGTTGTCACTCTTCGAAAACATGGCGTAAATGTTGTTGTAATAGAAGACACTGAAACTCCAACTAAACCGGATGCCATTTTTCCCAACAACTGGTTGAGTACTTCTCCCAACGGAACGGTAACTGTTTATCCAATGTTTGCTCCAAATAGAAGAACAGAAAAAAGAGATGATATCATTCAGCAACTTTCAAAAGAATATACTGTTACCAACTTACAGGACTGGAGTGAATACGAAGTGGAAGGACGTTTTCTGGAAGGAACAGGGAGCATGATTGTTGACCATGACAATGCAATGATTTACGCTGCTATTTCAGAAAGAACTAACCTTTCTGTATTGGAAAAATTTGCAGCAACTAATAAATATCCAGCCGTGGTTTTTCTTGCAACAGATAAAGACGGTCACCCGATTTATCATACCAATGTAATGATGGCACTTGGCGAAGAGTTTTGTGTGCTATGCGAAGAAACGATTGAAGAAGAATGGGAACTGATTGCTGTTCGTCAACTATTGGAATCCACCAATCATGCAGTTATTCCAATTACCAGAGAACAGATGCATTCCTTTGCGGGAAATATGCTTGAAGTTAAAAATGATAAAGATGAACACTTGTTGGTTATGAGTCAATCCGCATTTGATTCGTTACGGAAAGAACAAAAGAATATGTTGGAAGCTTATGCTACATTACTACCAATTCCTGTTCCTACAATTGAACAAGTAGAAGGCGGCAGCGTTCGCTGTATGATGGCGGAAATTTTTCTACAGAAAAAATAAACACTTCTCTTTATTTCTACACTTCTATTGAATTGTCATATTTCCGTAATCACTTATAAAGATTACGGTAGATATTTTTATTTAAACTCTTTTCAAAAAGTTTGGCAAAGTCTTTGAATTGGTAGCACTCTAATCTTAAAAACTGTACTATTTATGAAAAAGCAAACTTCTTTTCTTTTTATTTTATTGGCAATCAGTACATCAACAGTTATTGCCCAAAAATCGTCAGCCATTTTACGAGGAGGTCTAAATCTGGCGAATGTTTCTACAAAAAGTGATGGCACTGCAGATGAAGCAAATATTTTGACAACATTTCAGGTTGGTATAATTGGTGATTTGCCGATTACTTCTTTCTTATATATACAACCAGGATTATTATTTTCTGGCAAAGGATCGAAAGCTCAATCGGGACAACCTACAGATGCGAACTATTACAGAGCCGAAGTAAATCCATATTATATTGAGATACCTGTAAATGTTGTACTCAAAGCTCCGATTGGAGGTGGTGCAAAATTTTTTGCAGGCGCAGGACCATACATAGCAATGGGTATTGCGGGTAACAGAAAACTGGATTATAAAATTGCCAACGTTGCTTTTAGTAGAAAAGATAAAATTAAATTCTCTAATGACGATCCCACAACTTCAGGTGAAGAAGGCGCAGGCTTTGGTATTTTAAAAAGATTTGATTACGGTTTGAACGGTACTGTTGGTATCGAAGGGAAATCTGTAAGTATTTCTGCCAACTACGGATTGGGATTAGCAAAATTGCAATCGGGTACTACCAACGGTGAAGACAATAACAACAAACACCGTGTATTAAGTTTTACAATTGGCTTCAGGCTATAAATTGGAATGGACATAAAATAAAAAGCGGTGCAATGTTGTGCCGCTTTTCTTATGTGGGTGTATTATAAATGGCCTCGAATTAGTTTCTGTCCCAACCTCATAAGTTATCAATAACTGTAAGTAATTTATAATAGGTTAAGCCAATATTCTCAATCGATTCAAGCTCCGCCCATTCGGCATCTTTTTTTTCTTGAATTATTAACCAATAATCACGGCCATTATAGACTATTCGTTTTCTATTGGAAATTTCAATGAACCAGGAACCAAAGCTTAAATCATTATATTCATTAAAAGTGACATTGAATTTTCGAAGTAACAATAGGCTTAGTTCATAAAGAAACCTGTTCCAGTTTTTTGTTGTTTGTTTTTCCATCTCAAATGCGTCCGCTATAGTTCTCTTAACAGTATCGTCAGTAGCATTATCAATAGTTTCAACTTTTCTTCCAAATTTGTCAACGAGAGTCACTTTAAAAATACCATTTGATATTTCATCTATTGTGGTAGTCCAATTCGGTAGGTCTGTTCTCATAAAACTAATTTTTTTTGATTTTGCAGAGAGTTGACATTTTTACGACTGATATTACTCCTAACTCATAGATATATCTCACTCCTTGTAAAAAGTTATTTCACAAAAACTCTTTTCTCTCCTTCCGCAATCAGCACCCCAACAGGTTCAACAAATAAATCCAACTTGTATTCTAACAATAATTCTTTAACAACAGCTAAATCTTCTTTATTCACACTAAACAACAGCCCGCCATTTGTTTGTGGATCAGGCAACAATGTAAAGGCTTCCATAACGTTTACATTTTTCTCAAATTTTACCTTATCGCTGTAAGCATTCCAGTTTCTTGTTGTCGCATCAGGAAAAATGCGTTGAGCAATATATTCCTTTACTCCGTTAGCTATTGGTAATTTGTCATAATAAATTTCTGCACTCAATCCGCTTCCTTCTGTCATTTCAATTAAATGTCCGAGTAAACCAAAACCTGTTACATCCGTCATGGCAGTTACACCTTTTATCTTTCCTAACTCTTCTCCAATTTTATTCAGAATTGCCATTTGTTCAATCATTAACGGCAAGTGTTCTTCTTTTAATAATCTTCTTTTTTGCGCGGTAGATAAAACACCAACACCGAGTGGCTTGGTAAGAAATAATAAATCACCTTCTTGTGCCGTATTATTTTTCTTTAAATTCTCTATTGGTACAATGCCTGTAACCGCTAATCCAAATATCGGTTCCTGCGAATCGATACTATGTCCGCCAGCTAATGGAATGCCGGCTTCTGCACAAATAGTTCTTCCACCTTCAATTACTTTTTGTGCTAGTTCAACTGGCAATTTTTCTACAGGCCAACCAAGTATGGCAATTGCCATCAATGGCTTTCCGCCCATAGCATACACATCACTAATAGAATTTGCTGCTGCTATTCTTCCAAAATCAAATGCATCATCTACAATCGGCATAAAAAAATCTGTAGTAGAAATTAATGCTGTGCCATTTCCCAGATCATATACCGCTGCATCATCTTTACTATGGTTACCAACTAATAAATTTTTATTGTCAGGTAATGCAAAACTGCTTTTCAAAATTTCATCCAGCACTTTTGGTGCAATCTTGCAGCCACATCCAGCGCCGTGAGAATATTGTGTTAGACCTCCCAAACCCTCCGAAGGAGGGCATTCATTTTGATCATTCATTCCTCAAATCTCGGTATTGTTTCTTTAACTTCAAGGAATGAAAATGCTGATAACACCATTCGTTTCTCTTCTTCTTTTATTGAACAACATAAGCATAGCTCAAATACAAAAAAACCCGGGGGTGTATGTAGAGGAAGTTTCTAGTAAGCCTTTATCCGTGGCACAGGTAGAAACGGCTATTCCTGCATTTATTGGTTACACAGAAATAGCAAGCAGAGATCTTCTTTTTGTGCCTGTAAAAGTTTCATCTTTTTTAGAATACGAAAGAACATTTGGAGTTGGCGCAACAACAGAAAAATTTGTTTTATACCCTTCCCTGAAACTATATTTTGTCAACGGCGGCTCGCCTTGCTATATTGTAAGTGTTGGTCCTTATAAAAATCTTCAAAAAGGTAATTTTATAAACGGTCTTGCTGCTATTGGAAAAGTTGATGAAGTAACATTGCTGGTTTTTCCAGATGCTGTAAATCTTCCCGGTAATGATTTGTATGAAGTGCAAAAAGAAGCATTATTACAAGCAGCATCATTAAAAGACCGTTTCTGCATACTGGATTTGAAAGCCGCAACTACAAATGCTGAACACTCAGCATCGGTAAATGAGTTTAGAAATAATATTGGAAACAATAATTTAAAGTATGGAGCCGCTTATAGTCCGTTTCTAAAAATCAGCAACAGTGCTTCCATTCCTCCTTCCGCAATTGTTGCCGGACAATATTGTGCGGTTGATAAAAGCAAGGGTGTTTGGAAAGCTCCAGCTAATGTAACAATGAAAGGTGTAAACGATATTGCTTATGCAATTTCCGAAAGCGAACAGGCAGGATTGAATGTAGATGCGGTCGCAGGAAAATCAATTAATGCAATAAGAAGGTTTACTGGCAAGGGGATTTTAATTTGGGGCTCCAGAACACTTGCAGGAAATGATAACGAGTGGAGATATGTACCTGTTCGTCGCTTTTTTATAATGGTTGAAGAGTCTATAAAGAAATCACTACAGCCTTTTGTTTTTGAACCCAATGATGCAAACACTTGGGTCAAAGTAAAAACAATGATTCAAAACTACCTGACTACAAAATGGAGAGATGGAGCTTTGTCGGGATCAAAACCTGAACATGCTTATTTTGTAAAAGTAGGTCTTGGCGAAACCATGACACAACAGGATATGCTGAATAAGAAAATGATAATTGAAATTGGCATGGCTCCTGTAAGACCGGCTGAGTTTATTATTACAAGGATTGTGATGAATGTGAAATAAAATCTTCTTCTAATATTGCATAAAAATAATTATCCTTCCATTCGCCTCTGATTGGTAATTTTTTTCGCTTTAACCCCTCTCTTGTCATACCAACCTTTTCTAAAACTTTGCTTGAAGCGATGTTGTCGATTGCACAACCTGCTTCAATTCTGTGAAGTTGTAATTGATTAAATCCAAAGTCTAACATTTTAGTCAACGCATCTGTGGTATAACCATTTCTCCAAAAATCTTTATGGACCTTAAACCAAACTTCTGCTGTTCGATAATTTTTCTTTCCAAGGTTTATGGCAATTAACCCGATGAATTTTCTTACCTCTTCTAATTCAATTCCAAAAACATAAGAGTTTCTTGGGTTTTGGTTTTGTTCGTCCAACCATTCTGAAAGTATCGTTTTGGTTACTTGAATTGTTTTAGGAATTCCCAATGTATTAAACTCGTCTGTCTCGGGTAAAGAGTGAAGTTGATGAACATTATCAATGTCCTTCAATTCTAATTCTCTAATATTTAATCTTTTTGTTTTTAGCATTGTCATATAAAAGCGTTTCAGCTATTGACATTATTTATCAATAGTTTTTTAGTTGCTCAAATATCCTGTCAATTGCAGGCTTTCTTATACTGAAATGATTAGCGTTGCCAATTTCTTCTTTTCTAATAGTTAGCCCTTTGTAGCCTCTTTCATTGACGATTTTACAAAAACTTCTTGTGGAGTAAAGTACCTTATTCAAAAATTCAAGCCCACCAACATAAATAGAAACTTTAGCAGCAAGATCTTTGTTCTTTTTAAAATAAGCTTCTTCTACTTTATCTAATTCATTATAATTGGCCCAACATGAAGGGCTGATAGCAAAATGCCTGTCAAATAATTTATCATCTCTGAATAGAGTGTATAAACAAAATAATCCTCCGAATGAGTGACCAATAAAAGCGCTGCTTTTCTTATTTCTTATTCTATTTTCTATTCCTGGAATTAATTCGTTTTTAAGAAACATATAAAATGCTGCGGCTTTTCCAAAATCTTTTTCAGCGTTGTTACTTATATCGGATGGGATTAAATCTCTTGATCGCTTATCATGCCAGTTTCCTGTATGCCCGATAGCGATTATTATACAGTTCTCTGGAACTGTAGCAGACCAAGAGTTGCTTTTACCAAGTACATAATCTCCTATGCCAATACTTCCATCCGTCATATAAACAAATTGATATTTTTGGCTAGTAGAATAACCTTCGGGTAAACGAACCTTAATTATATATTTATCTTTTGTGTTAGACGAATAGAGAGTATCAACACTTGTATGTTGAGAAATAGAAGCTAATGATTCAAAAGTAAATAGTGCTAACAAAAGATACCTCATTCCTCAAATCTCGTAAAATAGATCGAGAGAAATACAAATGTGGCTCTTAAAGCAGTTAAGATTGTATGGATTCTGTTCTTAGTGTGAAATTTTATTTCTTTCTTCTAAAAACAATCCCGGCATTTTTTTGAAAGTCGGAGCTAAAGCGAAGATTATACACTTCATCTCCATCATGAACAACTAATAAACCAGTATTGGGAGGATATTTACCAAGGTTCTCTGCAAATAAAACAAGACTGAAGTCTTCGCTATCTGGAGAAATATAAATTGTCTTTTTGATGGCACTTGCTTTTAATCCTTGCTTAGCCATAATTACTTCACCATTCAAAAACACACTTACGGTGTCGCCATCAATCTCCCCATTATCATACAACGATAGCACAAGGCTGTCTGATTTATAATTTACTTCCTGTGTAAACTCTGATTTTCTTCCTGCAACAACAGCAGCACTAAAAGTAATTTGTTCAATTGTTTTCTTTGGAGCAATAACTGGCGTTATTGCCGCTACTAGTTTTGTTTGCTGCTTTTCTATTGTAACAGGTTTTGTAAGACTGGCAATTGTGTTTTTTTCTTCGCTAATAATTTCGGCTGTCTTTTGTGTAACAGCTTCTTTCTTGGCTAATGATTTTTCTACCGGTATTGTTTTTGTTTCTTTTTTTGATTCAACAGGTTGAGTTGTTGTTTTGACAATTGCTGTCGTTGTTTTTTGTTTTGGCTGCTCATTGTTCTGTGCCGCCGCATTCTTTACAACCGTGTTGGTCGCTTTATCAACCTGCAATTCTTTTTTAGCAGTTATTTTTTCTTCTTGCATCGGCAGGGTTTCCTTTTTCTCAACGTTGTTCTTAACAACAGTCGTTTCATCTGCTTGCTTTTTGGGAGTAATTATATTCAGCTCAGGTTTTGTATTTGTTGTTGATGGTTTTGCGGCAATACCATTCTGTGGAATCTCGTTAGTTTTCGTCTTAGGTAATTCCTCAGCCGCTTTTGTAATCGACGGCAACTCTTCGTTTACAATTTCTGTATTAATAAGAACAGGTTTACTAACCGCCGTCATTGTGCCAGTGTGTACTGTTAGGTCATTATCAATTTCTTTGTAAGAGGTTTTTATTTTTTCTGGCTTCGCAATTTTTACAACGGGTATTCCTTCTTCTCTTTCTTTATAAAAAGCAATGTCGTTAGCCAGCTTTAGTTCTTCAAGATGTGGGAATATTTTAGAGGCTGTTAAATCCTTTTCTTGTTCCAGATCTACCTTCCCTGTAACGGCATAATATTTTTTAGTTGTGTTTGTTTTCCAGGTTCCTTCCAATTGCCAAACATTATCTGCTTTATTTTTTCTGAAGGTGCTGGTTACTTTTACGCCTTTATCAAGCTTGGTAGGAAAGTTATAAGAGATAATTTCATCATCTACGACCTCACACACATCGCCATCAATAGTACCTTTTACTCTTTTCATTACATAATACAGCACTTCATCAACGATAAATTCGCTTCTTGAATAGCCGTATACTTTTCCCCTATATTCGGTAAGAGCAATTTCAAAAGACTGGTCTTTTCTTACGGTTGTGCTGTCGTTACTGGTAACTCCGGTCCAAAGTCCGGTGAGGGTTTGGCCATAAAAGAAAACGGGTGAGAATAACAAGATGATTAAAAGCTTAAGGGCTTTGTTGTTGGAGTTGGGACAAACGGATAAGCTGATTGGCATTTTCAGGAGTTACGGATTTACATTGGATTGTATGTAATAACGAATTTATCTCCTTCCGATTGTGCAAAGATTTGAAATAATGCTTGTCATAATATTTGAGCAAAATATCGAAACTTTCGGCTTTTTTGCCTTCATTTAGCAGCGAAATAGCTATTTTTGCGTTCAAATTGCCCAGTTTTTGAGAAATTCGCCCAATCGCATCTGTCATCTTTTCGGCGTCCAAAACACCATATTCCTCCACAATTTGTTTCAGCCTTTCCTCAAAAGGAATTTCTAGGAAATAAACAGGAGATTCTCTCATTTGGTTCCAAAGGTCTTTTGGAATATTAATCAAGCCGATTCGTTGCGATTCGTCCTCAAGCCATATGTTGCGATTCTGAAGTTTTCTTAATTCTCCCGCCAGAAGGTTTTCAAACATTTCCTGACCTGGCTGTTTGGGCAGACCTATATTTCCAAACGCAGAACCTTTGTGATTAGCGAGACCTTCAAGGTCAACAACATTTTCTCCTTTTTCTTTTAATGCTTTCAGTAAAATTGTTTTCCCCGATCCAGTGTAACCGCCAACAATTTTTAATTCAAATGGAATTTTAAAAGTCTCTAATACATTGTTGCGGTATTTTTTATAACCACCAATTAATGTATAAACTTTGAATCCATATAAATCTAGCAGCCAGGCAATAGCCGCACTTCGCATTCCGCCTCTCCAACAATGAATCAATAGACAATTTGCAATAGGCAATTGCTTTTCTTTATTGTCTGTTTCCTGTTGCTCATTGCTAATTGCGAATTGCCTGTTGCGAATTATCTCTTCAACCTCCTCAACCATCTTCCTCATCTTCGGACCAAAATAATCCAGGCCAATCTTTATGGCTTGTTCACGGCTTTCTTGTTTGTATGTTGTGCCCACAGTTTTTCTCTCTTCATCAGAGAATAATGGAAATGAAAATGCACCGGGAATATGTGCATGCAAATATTCTCCCGGGCTTCTTACATCCAACACCGGATATTCTTTTGCTAATGCAAGAAATTGTTCTATATCAATTTTCTGTACTGCCATATATTAATTAACCGAGTAGCAAATTAGTTAATTTGAAGATGACGAATCTCTTAAAATAAAAAAGCTGCTCATTTTATAGAGCAGCTTGTATTAAATTATAAAATCGGCTAATCGCCAAATTTGCAAATTATCTATTCATACTTGCTAAAAACTCTTCATTGTCCTTTGTTCCTTTCATTCTGTTTTGCAATTCCCTCATTGCCTCTTCCACATTCATATCTGTAAGAAAAACACGGAGTAGATTCATTCTTTGCAATACTTCTTTATCTAGCAACAAGTCATCACGGCGAGTTGAAGAAGCCACAAGGTCAATAGCTGGATAGATACGTTTATTAGATAAACGACGCTCTAATTGCAATTCCATATTGCCGGTTCCTTTGAATTCTTCAAAGATTACTTCATCCATCTTACTTCCAGTGTCTACCAATGCGGTTGCAATGATTGTTAATGATCCGCCATCTTCAATTTTTCTAGCTGCACCAAAAAACTGTTTTGGTTTTTGCATTGCATTTGCTTCCACACCACCAGATAAAACTTTACCAGATGAAGGAGCAACGGTGTTATGGGCTCTTGCTAAACGGGTAATTGAATCTAAAAGAATTACTACATCATGTCCACACTCAACCAATCTTTTTGCTTTTTGCAAAGCGATGGTAGAAACTTTTACATGCTTTTCGGCCGGTTCATCAAAAGTGGAAGCAATAACCTCTCCCTTAATACTACGTTCCATGTCTGTTACCTCTTCCGGACGTTCATCTACTAACACTACCATCAGGTAACACTCTGGATGGTTTGCCGCAATTGCATTAGCAACTGCTTTCAATAACATCGTCTTACCTGTTTTTGGCTGTGCTACTATTAAACCTCTTTGTCCTTTTCCTATTGGTGTAAACAAATCCATTATTCTTGTTGAATAATCTGAAGGAGTTGTAAACAGATTTAATTTCTCGTAAGGAAATAATGGAGTAAGATAGTCAAACGGTACTCTGTCTCTTACCTCTTCTGGGCTTTTACCATTGATAGTATCAACTTTTAAAAGTGCAAAATATTTTTCTCCTTCTTTCGGAGGACGAACAGCTCCATGCACTGTATCGCCTGTTTTTAATCCAAAAAGCTTTATTTGTGAAGGAGAAACATATACATCATCAGGAGATGATAAATAATTATAATCAGAAGAACGAAGGAAACCATAACCATCAGGCATCATTTCCAACACACCTTCTCCCAATATCACTCCATCAAATTCTATATTAAACTGTGGTTGTTGTTCTCTACGTGGAGGATAGTGTTTGTTCTGTCCAGCCCCAGATGGATTTTCAGCAGATTGCTGATTTCCCGGATCTTCATTCTCGTTTAAAATAGCTTGTGCAAGTTGAGTATCGAGAGTTTTTATTACTTGCTCGGCTTCTTCTGTTTGAGGTTGGTTGCTTTCTTCCTGAGTTACTTCAGGTTGTTTTTCCTCTACCTTTTTACGGGTCCTTTTTACAGGGGTTTTATCATCTTTTTTTATTGGCATATCGGATTTTTTAATAATTGTTTTATTGGGTTGGCTTTCCACTTCAGCTTCTTCGCTACCTGTGCTGGTATTTACTTTAATAATCTTTTTCCTTTTGCCATCCCCTTTTGGTTCGGCAGTTTTAGAGTCGGTTATCGCCTGGCTATCAAGAATTTTAAAAACTAAATCTTGTTTGTTTAGTTTTTTTGCATGCTGAATTTTTAACTGTTCCGCTATATCAAGTAATTCTGGAACGAGCATGTCGTTCAATTGTAGAATATCGTACATATAATCATCTTGAGTTAATCACAACTAGGAGTCGCTAATCTGAAAAAAACTGAATTTGTTTGAATTTATGTTGAATGAAAACGGCGGGTAAATGATGAGTCAAACGCCTGGGAGAACTGTACTTATCTGCCTGTTTCCACTGCAATTATACGCTGAATTCGGCAAAATCAAAAATTTTTACACTTTTTCCTTATTTACAGACCTGCAGCCTTGCTTATTTCCAACATACGGTCAATTGGTCTTTTGGCTGCCAATCTTAACTCTTCATCCATATTTATCTCTGGTGTTTCATACTCCATACAGAGGTATAGTTTTTCCAAGGAATTCAATTTCATGTGAGGGCAATCATTACAAGCACAGCTATTATTGGGTGGCGCAGGTATAAATGTCTTTTCCGGAGAGGCTTTCATCATCTGGTGTAAAATACCAGTTTCTGTAGCCACAATGAACTCTGTTGAAGGGTCTGTTTGCGAGTATTTAAGTAACCCTGTTGTAGATCCAATAAAATCTGCAATTCTTAAAATTGGGTCTTCACATTCCGGATGAGCTATAAGCTTCGCATTCGGATGCCTAACTTTTAGTTTGGTAATTTTTTCCAGACTAAATATTTCATGCACCATACAGGCTCCGTTCCAAAGCAACATATTTCTGCCTGTTACTTTGTTGATATATGCTCCTAGATTTTTATCTGGCGCAAAAATAATAGGCTGATCTTTTGGAAAACTTTCAACAATAATTTTTGCATTACTGCTTGTGCAAATAACATCGCTTAAAGCTTTGATACCAGCACTGCAGTTGATATAGCTCACAACTTTATGATCTGGGTGTAGCTCTTTGAATTTTTTAAAGAGTGGTGGTGGACAGCTGTCGCTAAGTGAGCAGCCAGCTTTTAAATCAGGGATAACAACTTTCTTGGAAGGATTAAGAATTTTTGCTGTTTCTGCCATGAAATGCACACCAGCAAAAACAATCATATCCGCTGTGGTTTGTTCTGCCTGCTGTGCCAAACCTAAACTGTCGCCGATGTAATCTGCCACATCCTGGATATCTGGCTCCTGGTAGTAGTGTGCCAGCACTACTGCATTTTTTTCTTTTTTCAACCTTTCGATTGCCGCAAACAAATCCAGCGTTGGGTCCAGATCAATATCGAGAAATCCCCTTTTTTCAACATTTGCTTTTGCGGTATCCAGTGTTTCGTTGTTCATCACAATTTCATTTCGGTTCAGCAATATTGCTTCAACAAATTCAAATTCTAAAAACTATTTTTTTTCATCTACCCCTAAATACAATAATAGTAATAATACATTTTTATAAAAAAGAGTATATTATTATTACAGCTGTGGATTAGTGGATAAACTCTTTTACAAATTTACTTAATTGAAGTAATTAACATTTAAAAGAAGGTAATCCACATTAACTATTGTTGATAGGACTGATTTATTATAGGATTTCCACATGTATGTGAATTACTAATCTTAGAAACTTTCTTTTTCATTTTTTAAAATTCAATGTTAATGAATAAAGGATAGTTGGTGAAGATGTTGGCGCAAATCTATAAACAGGGTTGTTAACACTATTTAGTTTCTAATCATGCAGTTTCATATCAACGTTTCACAACAGCATTATCCACAGTTTTTTTATGTTGCCAACATGTTGATGGGGAGAAAAAGTATAAAGCATACTTCAAAAAACCATCAAAACAAATTGATATACGGAAAAATGAATCTACCAGAAAGGTTTAAATTTACACACTTCACATATTATAATACGATTATTGAAAATTTTTAAAATTGCTGTATGCTTAAGTATCTAAAACACCTCTTAGTAGGATTTTGTTTATTAATAATAACAATGGCCAAGGCTGATGAAGGGATGTGGTTACCGCAGTTATTAGCACAATTGAATGAAAAGCAGATGAAAAGTATGGGGATGAAGATAAGTGCCAGTGATATATATAATATTAATAAAGGAAGCCTTAAAGATGCCATCGTAAGCTTTGGTGGTTTTTGTACCGGAGAAGTTATTTCATCTAAAGGATTGGTACTTACCAATCACCACTGCGGGTTTGACGCTATTCAAAATCATTCAACACTAGATAATAATTATATAAGAGATGGTTTCTGGGCAAGAAATAACGGAGAAGAAATTCCTAATAAAGGGCTGTTTGTAACATTTATTGTAAGAATAGACGATGTAAGTAAAAAAGTACTGGCTGGAGTTAATAACTCTATGACGGAAAGCGAAAGACAATCTGCGATTGATAAAAACATAGCTGCTTTAAGAAAAGAAACCAAGCAGGAAAGCTACCAAGATAATTTTGTAAGAGCTTTTTTTGAAGGCAATCAGTATTTTTTATTTGTAACAGAAACATACAAAGATGTTCGCTTGGTTGGAGCGCCGCCCTCTTCAGTTGGAAATTTTGGAAAAGATTCTGACAACTGGAAGTGGCCACGGCATACTGGAGATTTTTCCATGTTTCGCATTTATGCTGGTAAAGACAATAAGCCAGCAGAGTATTCAGCAGATAATATTCCCTACACTCCAAAAAAATCATTATCCATTTCATTAGACGGTGTTGCAGAAAATGATTTCACCATGGTATTTGGTTTTCCCGGAAGAACGATGCAGTATTTACATTCATCAGCAGTAGACCAGACTGTAAGAGTAAATGATCCTATTAAAATTGCTATCCGTGATAAAGCATTGGCGGTAATAGATGCTTATATGCGGAAAGACGAAAGTATAAAAATTCAATATGCTTCAAAATATGCGGGCATTAGTAATTCCTGGAAAAAATGGCAGGGTGAAGTATTGGGTTTAACAAAGACGGACGCCGTAGGAAAAAAGAAAGCTTACGAAGCGGAGTTTCAAAAAAGAGTAAACGCAAATCCGGATTGGAAAAATAAATATGCTTCGTTATTAACCGACATTCAATCAGCTTATGATGAGCTGGAGCCGCTAGGCCGTTCCAGAGACGTATTTAATGAAGTGTTTAGTAAGATAGAATTGTTTACAATAATTGGACAGCTAAATACATTGGCAAGTGCTCAAGAAAAAAATAATTATGACGCCACACTAAAAAGAGTAAAAGAAAGGTTAGGGGATTTGTACAAAGAATATAATGCTGAAGTAGACGAAAAACTGTTTGCAGCACTGATGGAAATGTTTTACGAAGATCAGAAGAATGGAACTATACCCGCAGAGTTATCCGACCTGGTAAAAAAAGGAGATAACGATTTTTCAAAAATTGCAAAACAAGTTTATGATAATACAAATCTTGATAATGGAGAAAAAATATTAGACGCTTTAAATAAAGACGCTAAAGAACTTTTGGAAAATTACAGAAAAGACAAAGCGACGGAACTATATGCAGCATTAGTTACTAACTACTCGGACAATGTTTCTAAAAAACTAAACGAAGTACAAAGCCGCCTTAATCAATTACAACGAACGTATATGCAGGCACAAATGGATGTGTTTAAAGAAAAAACATTTTATCCCGATGCAAACAGTACCCTGCGGGTTACTTATGGAAATGTAAAAGGATACAACCCAAGAGATGCTGTGAAATATGATTATTATACTTACCTAGATGGTGTAATGGAAAAATACAAACCAGGCGATTATGAGTTTGATGTTCCGGAAAAAATACAAACGTTGTATAAAAACAAAGATTTCGGGCAATATGGAAAAAATGGAAAAATGCCCGTTTGCTTTATTGCTATGAACCATACAACCGGCGGTAATTCCGGTAGCCCGGCTTTGGACGCATACGGAAACCTTGTTGGTCTCAACTTCGACAGAGCCTGGGAAGGCACTATGAGTGACATCAATTATGACCCTTCAATATGCCGCAACATCATGGTAGACATTCGTTATGTGTTATTTATAGTAGATAAATATGCAGGAGCTGGCCATTTGGTAAAGGAAATGAACTTGGTTCACCCCAAAAAGAAGTAAAAACGCTATAAAAAGCCAATAAGTTGATTGAATCAAGCGATTGCCTAATAGCCTTGATTTTCAATCAACTTATTCGGTAATTACTCACTACTTTTCCCCAAAAGCCCTATTTTTGCCCGCCCGTACCGAATAGTACATTTGGGCGGGCCATCATCTTTTAAAAAAGCTAATACTGTACATATGTCGATGTCTATAATGCAAACGATCAGAGAGAAAGGTGCGAAAGTTACCGTTGTGATAATTGCAATTGCCCTGCTTGGATTTATTTTGACGGATTATTTTTCTGGAAAAGGCCGTAGTGGCTTTACTGGCGGATCAAAAACTATCGGAAAAGTAAACGGTAAAAGTGTTAACTACGAATCGTTTAACAAACGGGTAGAGTTGATGGAAAACAACATGAAGCAACAAGGGTATCCTTCTTCACCGTCATTAACACAACAAGCAGTAGATCAAACCTGGAATCAGGAAATAAACCGAATATTATTATCACAGGAAGTTGATAAACTGGGTATCCGTATCAGTAAGAAAGAATTGGGCGACATACTTTATGGACCCAATGCTCCACAGGATTTAAAACAACAATTCTCTGATCAGACTACAGGACAGTACAATGCAATATCTGCAAAGCAGAACATTGACGAAATGTTGAAAAAAGGAACACAAGAACAAAAGGATAATATCAATAGTTATATAACCGATCTGGAAGAGCAGCGCAAACAGGACAAGTATATAGCATTGTTGTCAAACAGCATTAACTATCCTCGTTGGTTTATAGAAAAACAAAATGCGGACAATAGCCAGATTGCAAAAGTATCATTAGTAAGAGAAGTGTACACAAGCATTCCTGACAGTAGTATTAAAATTGATGACAAAGAAATAGCCGATTATATTAGTAAGCATAAAGACGATTTCAAACAGGAAGAAAGCCGCAGCATTCAATATGTAACTTTTAACGCTGCGCCAAGTGCATCAGATAGTGCAGAAACAAAAAATAGCCTTGAGCAAAAAAGAGAAGAGTTTCAGACTACAACTAACATGGAACAATTTCTTGCTGCCGAAGGAGCAAATGGTTATTATGACGGATATATCAATGGCAAAACAATTCAGATTGCTGCCAAAGATTCAATTTTCAGAACACCTGTTGGACAAGTGTACGGTCCTTATTTAGATGGTGCAAGCTATGTAATGGCAAAAGTAGAAGGCGCAAGGCAAATGCCCGATACGGTGAAGATTCGCCACATTCTTGTTGCCACCACGCAAAGAGATCCGCAAAGCGGACAATCTTACCAAGTAAGAGATACGGCAACTGCAAAAACCAGAATGGATAGTATTCAAACTGCAATTCGTAATGGGTCAAACTTCGATTCTTTAGTGGTTTCATTGTCTGACGATCCAGGAAGTAAGGATAAGGGCGGTGTTTATGAAAACGTTCCTTCTGGTCAGATGGTTTCAACATTCAACGATTTTATCTTTTTAAATGGTGTAGGTAGCAAAGGAGTAGTAAAAACAGAATTTGGATATCACTATATAGAAATACTTTCTCAAAAAGGCGGCGGCACTGGTTATAAGATTGCCTACTTGCCTAAAGAAATAATTGCCAGCCAGGAAACAGATAGTAAAGCACAGAACGATGCAAACGTTTTTGCAGGCGATAGCCGCAATGTAAAATCGTTTGATGAAACATTTGAGAAAAACTGGAAACCAAAAGGCTATGTAAAAGGAATTGCTACTGATATTAAAAGAGTAGGTGGCAATGTAATGGGTCTTGGCTATTCAAGACAATTTGTAAGAGATATTTATGCTGCAAGTGCTGGAGATGTATTAAAGCCAGAACGTATTGATGATAATTATGTGGTAGCTGTTGTGGTAGAAGTGTTGAAGGAAGGAACAGTGGGTGTTGCAAAAGCAAGACCACAGGTAGAACCACTACTTATGAATAAAAAGAAAGCAGAAGTTATAAAGAAAAAAATCGGAAACATAACAACACTAGAAGCTGCTTCAACCGCACTAAACAATAGCCCGATACAAACGGTAGACAGTGTACGTATGTCATCAAGATCTGGAGCAACTGCTCTTTCTTTTGAACCAAGAATTACCGGCGCTGCATTTAACCCTGCAAATAAGGGTAAAATAATTACAGAGGCATTAGAAGGAAACAGCGGCGTATATGTTATAAGGGTTGACGAAGTTGGTACTACTCCTGTAACGGATGGTAATGTGGCAGAACAGCGAAAAGCGTTAAGTGCTCAGGGCAAACAAATGATGAGCAATTCACAATCGCCAAACTCTCCGGTAAATGCTTTAAGAAACGCAGCAACAATTTCTGATAAACGATCTGAAAGATATTAAGATACATTCAACCAAAATCAACTGCAATCCCATTTTACTAATAGTAGAATGGGATTTTTCTTTTGCCGAAGTCGCAAACGTAGCCCAGTCTTATTTGTTATTTTTACACATCCATAATTAAGAATTGAATGAGTGAACTGTTTGTAAATAAAGTGGCAGAAAGCGGATTGATAACAATTGATCTGGAAAAATATATTCCTAAAGGCGAGAATATGCTTTTTGATTTAAAGGAATATCTTTTTATGGAATTGATATTGAAAGAGAAAGAATTCAGAGCCTCACTGAAAGAAACGGAGTGGGAAAAATTCAGGGATAAGAATGTGGCTATTGTTTGTTCGGCCGATGCAATCATTCCTGTTTGGGCTTATATGTTGGTTGTTTCTTATTTACAGCCTGTAGCAAAAGAAATAGTAATGGGCGACGCACAAGAGTTGGAGAAAAAACTATTTATTCAAAATATTGATGCAATTAATATCAATGAGTTTGCCGATAAAAGAATTGTAATAAAAGGCTGTGGCGAAACACCTATTGCAGATTTTGCTTACATGGAAATTACAAAGCGATTATTGCCGGTAGTAAAAAGTATTATGTATGGAGAACCATGTAGTACCGTACCCGTTTACAAGAAAAAGTAAATACTAAAACCAACCTCTTTTTCTGAACAACCTTATCATCACCAGCGGTATTAACAACATGAAACAAACCGCAGCCCAAAAGCCATATTGATTATTAAGAAAAGGAATGCTTGTAAAGTTCATTCCGAAAATGCCGCCGATAACAGTTGCTGGAGCTAAGAGACAAGTAACAACAGCCATCACCTTCATCACTTCGTTCATCTTTAAGTTTACATTATTGATATGCAGATCTTGCAGGCTCATCATAATATCCCGATAGTTCTCCACTAATTCACTTGCTTGTATAATGTGGTCGTAAACGTCTTTATAATATTTGGTATGACGATCTTCTAGCAACTCACTATCACTTCTTAAAAAACCGTTGACAACTTCCCGAACAGGCGAAAAGTTTCTTTTTAAAATAATCAACTCTTTTCGCAGATGTGTAATATGTGATAAAGCTCTTGTACTTCCGGCTGCCACATCTTCTTCCACATCTTCAATTCTTTCGCCAAGTTTTTCCATTATAATAAAATAATGGTCAACTATCATATCCAGCAACATATAGCACAGGTAATCGGCACCCCGCTGCCTTAGTTTACCACCACTGGTTTTCATTTTTTCTCTAAGCGTATTAAATACATCCCGACGGGCATCTTCCTGAAAACTGATGACAACATCTTTACCAAGAATAATACTGATCTGCTCTTGCTCCACAGCGAAAGAATCTTCATTATAGTATAGCATATTTAGCAGGCAAAAAATACTATTGTCTGCTTCGTCTAGTTTTGGCCGCTGGTTAATACTCAGAATGTCTTCTATAACCAATGGATGTATTTCATATTGATTACAAATGGCTTCCACATCGCTTTTACGAAGACCATCAATATTGATCCAGCTGGTGTGACCACTATTCTTATATGAAAAACATTCATCGATACTGGTTAGATTTTTTGCTTCAAGATAATCGGCGTCGTAATCGTACACAGAAATATTTATTTCTTTTGCTTCGGTACGAATAGGGGCAATCGTTGGGTTTACCGATAAAATTTCTTTTGTACGCTTTGGCGCAAAAAATTTCGGTATATCGGTAAGATATTTTAAATATTTATCGGGGCGAAGATCATCCAATTTCATAATAGGAAGTTAGGGAATCTAACGGATATACTCATAATCTGCGAATCGCTTTAACTCTTTGCCTTTATTATCCGTGAGTTGATCGGAACGGATTTCCGATGACCAGCCAATACAGAAAACTACCGGATATATTCATTAATAAGCGATTCGTATGCACTTACATTATCTGGATCATAATCCGCAAAGCGTTTTATTTCTCTGCCTTTATTTTCGGTAAAAATTATTAAAGGAATGGTTATAAATCTGAATTGGTTTTGTACATCATTTATTTGTTCCAGCGGCACATGCACCTGCGGCCAGTTCATTTTTTCATACAATACAGCTTTCAGCCATTGCTCTTTCTTTTCATCAATAGAAATACTGATGATTTTTAAACCTGTGCTAGTATACTTTTTCTCAATTTCTTTTAGTAGTGGAACTTCTTTGCGGCAAGGGGCACACCAGCTTGCCCAGAAGATCAGCATATTAATTTTTGCTGTCGAATCAAAAATTGAATGAGAAATATTTTCTGGAGTTAACAACGAAAGGTTTGGAAACGGCGCATTATCATCTGGTCTTATTGCTATATATTTTTTAAAAGCATCACCTTCTTTTGATTGTTGCACATCAGCATTGAACAACGAAAAGATGTTTTTTAATTCAGTTTTAGAATACTGCTCTCCGGAGCGATAAATACTTTCCAATAGAAAAAAGGAAAAGGGATTTTGCTCTATTGTTTTTTTGAAAGAGGTAATTTTTTGTAACCTTTTTACTGAATCAAGATTGCCAACCCATCTAAAATCAATAAACTGGTTTTTGAACAGTAGTTCATTTTCTTTCCCGGACACTATCCGCAGGTAAGGAGGTTTACTATTATCACCACCGATTATAAAGTTTCCCGGCTCGATATAAAATGCATCGGTGGAGGTTTGCATACTGTCAGCACCGAGAGTATGGTTTCTGTACAACAGCCGTTTTACTTGTGAGCTATCCCAATAATGAATGCTGGCAAGAAAAGGAGAACTGATTTTTGTTTTGAATTGAAAATGCCCATCTTTTATTGTAGTTGAATCAATTGGAGTTTTCCATTTTCTTGCGTCTGCTAAATAAATTTTACCATTGGGCACACCAGTTATATTTCCTTTGATGGTAATAACAGAAGAAGAAGTTTCCTTTTTAGAATTGCAGGATAAAATAAATGATAGAAGAATATTAAAAAATAGCACAAGCTTCATACAACATAAGTTACAATATTTTTTTATCAGCCCATAAGCAATGTACTGTAGAAATTATTCTTTTTTAGATAATGTGCCAGCACCCAGCGTCGCTTTTTTAAACCACACTTCTGCGTAGCATCCATTTGCATATTGTTTTGCTATATCGCCACCATAGGTTTCTGATCCGGTGCTCCAAACGATATTTGTTTCTGGAGCTTTTCCATTCGTTTGATTATATGCTCCTTGTTTAAAATTTTGCAACTCACCGGCATACGCATTTTCTTTTTCAACACCATCACGGCCAATAGCAGCAAACAGTGTCAATACTTGTTGAGGAATATCTGCATATTTTGCAAACGAAGATTTCGTTAAGTCTTTAGTGAACTTTTTTGTTGCATGACCTTTACTTGTAAAAGTGAAATACATGATACCATTATATACGTTTACTTCATAGCTAAACTCTTCTCCCAATTCAATTCCATCTTTTGGTTCTTCGGGGTATGAGGCTGGGCTGGTTCCAATAACAGCCATATCATATCCCCAAACGGCTGTTGAATAATCCCATCGTTTATCATTATTGCCTGCGGTATTTATTTCATAGTTCCAAAAAACAGAACCTTTTTTATGTCCGGGAAATTTTTTATAAAATATTTTCAGCGGCTCGTTTTGATGTCCTTCCGTTCCATGAATTTGCCCAACAACTACCGAGTAGGATGCCGCCACTCTTGCATCACCAGAAGTGGAAACATGCATTACTTTTAATGTGCCGGTTAATTTACCACCTGTTTCAGGTGTCCAATGTTTTTTTTGTCCTAATTCTGTTCGGGTGTTGCCGGAATTTGGAGAAGTAACACCGGAATTAGGTGTTTTATATACTACCCAATTTGTTTTTCCATCGTTTGAAACATAAAAAAATTCTTTGTGTTCAACATTTACTAAATCTTTAATGTTTTTACCATCGCCGCAAAGAATACTCCATTCGCTCATAAAAGGAATAACATCGTTTGGATAGATTGCAGATTTTGTTTCTTTAGTAGTAGAATTTTTAGGAGTATTACAACTATTCAGTAATAATATAATAGCAAGCAGTAAAGGGGGTTGTAATAATAGTTTAATTGTTTTAGTATTCATTTTTTCTTGCTAAAAAATTAAATGTAAGGTTTGTTAACGGACACGGCTTGGCGATGTGGCGGTATTTGAAAATCGTCAGCCCGTAACCGAAGCTAAATTTATAACTAAAAGTTCATTGTTTATTCTTTTGCTTGGTGTTATTCGTTGGCTGGAACTGAAGCTGAGTAGCGAACAAAAAGCTGAGAATATATGCGTCGCCCCGCCATATTGCCAAGCCGCCTGTTGTATGCCGTTCTTCGTCAAGTTTTAGATAGTGTCGAAAAATAATTTGTCCCTACAATCATCCACAAGAAAGTGCCTATGTTTCTAATGAAAAGTGTTCAAGCTGGCTTCAAGGTCTCAACTTTGAAAATATATTCAATCGGGGTTTTGTCATAGGTATGGCTAAATGTAAAATACAAAATGTCTACTAACAAAAAAGCAAGCCCTCCAACAACGAATACATGAACTTTATTGTAGTTAATTTTCGCTATGAATTTATCTGTCAATATAAATGTTGCAATGGCTCCAAAGCCTGCTGTCACAGGTCCACAAAATGCGACAAACCACGAACTTACCATTGTTAACAACCAAACAATGAGATAAGTTAAAATCATTAAAAAGTAATACTTCAAAAGGGTCTTTGTTTGAAGTTCTTTTTTGGTCAGTAAGAAAATAATAATAGTCGTACTTGTATATAATAAACCAGGAAAAAAAACACCGCCTTTGTTTTGCAAACTGTAATATAAATAGGTTGAAAGTCCGCCCGAAACTAAGAACAGAAGTATAGAAATAAATAGCATCAAGAAATTAATCCTGTCTTGGGGCAATGTTTTGATATTTGTGATAACTGTCTGCTCCATTAGAATGGCATACAACACATAAATTTACGATACTGCCGGCATAAATATGTGTTGACAATCAGCGTATTTTTATACCAGAACATTCGAAAGGCTTTATTACAACCGCTCATACAAACCCCTCAACTTTTCCCTTGTCATAATTTTTTCCCAGTCTTTTCCCAATGCATTTTCCCAGAGTGGTTTCATGCCGATAGATACATCAATCATTTTATTAAAATCATCATCGCTTAATCCTTTGCAGATACCAGTTGGTATATCAATCTTATTTTTCTCTACCATGTATTTAAATTCTTTTACACCGGCAGGATAATATTCCTCCAAATGATTCATCACAATACAATTGCCAATACCATGTTTTGTTCCTAACAAATAACTTAAACCATAACTTACTGCATGTGCCACACCCACCTGCGAGTAAGCAATACTCATTCCTCCGGCATAAGAAGCCATCATTAATTTATCGTCGCAATCAGCATCCCAACCTTCTCGGTTAACAAATACATCCCGGCAAAGTTGTAAGGCTTTGTCGCCATAGCTTTTGCTAAATTCGTTCAGGTAAGTTCCTTCCAGGCTTTCAATACAATGGATATAACAGTCCATGCCAGTGTAGAAGCGTTGGTTAGTTGGAGCATCTGCTGTCAGTTCAGGATCAAGCACTATCTGATCAAACGGAGTAAAATCAGAATTCATTCCCAGCTTTTTTGTTGGCCCCGTTAAAACGGTCGTTCTGGAAACTTCGGCACCCGTTCCGCTTAATGTTGGAATACCAACTTTATATACACCGGGTTTTTTTACCAAATCCCAACCCTGGTAATCGGCAGAAGAGCCAGTATTGTTCATCATCAATGAAACGGCTTTGGCAAGATCTAAAGAAGAGCCGCCACCGATACCAATAACACCGCTTACAGTTCCAAACTCATCTTTTAGTTGCTGTGCCAACGAATCAACATAAGTTGTTTTGGGTTCGTAGGTAACATCTACAAAAATTACTTTATCATTTCCACGAACGGGAATTCTATTAACCAACGGCTTTCCTTCAAAGAAATGATCTACCAAAAAAATCATTGGCGAGCCGTCTATTCTATGCGGAGTAATAATTTCATCTAGCTGATTGAAAGAACCACGGCCATATACTACATAGCCAACCATTTTGAAATTGCGGAATTGCATAAATAAAATTTGACCACAAAATTACACGAAACCACACGAAAGGGTTTAATGTAATTCCCAGAGTATTTTTCGTGGCATTTTGTGTGATTTCGTGGCCTTGTAGTTACAACAACCTATTGGCTCTCTCTAAATCTTCCGGCGTATCAATCTCCACACCCATATAATCTACCACTACCATTCGCAGCGGAACACCGTTTTCAAGATAGCGCAGACATTCAATTTTTTCTGCAGCTTCCAATGGAGACATTGGCCAGCTAGTAAAATTTAATAAAACTTCTTTGCGAAAAGCATACACACCAATATGTTCGTAATAAACAGGAGAAATAGTTGTATCTCTTGAATAAGGAATAACACTTCTGCTGAAGAAAAGTGAATTCATGTTTTTATCAACAGCAACTTTTACATAGTTAGCATCTTCAATTTCTTTTTGAGATTTCATTTCTTGCATCAGCGAAGCAACCTGTACAGAATCATCATTGAATTGTGCTAATAGTTTTTCCAGCGGATCTTTTTTTACAAAAGGCTCATCGCCTTGTACATTCACAATCACATCCACCTCCATTTCTTTTGCCGCTTCGGCAATTCGATCGCTGCCACTTTCATGTTCATACTTGCTCATTACAGCATAGCCACCGGCATTTTCTATTTCTGTGTAAATAATATCACTGTCGGTAACGACTATCACTTCATCAAACAAACCAGTTGCCACGGTAGCATCATAGGTATGACGAATCACCGATTTATCACCCAATATTTGCATTAGCTTACCCGGAAATCTTGTAGCGGCATATCTTGCCGGAATCATTGCGATGATCTTCATAATGTAAAACTACACTCCGGAACTGAAAGAAACGACCAATTGATTATCCAGTTGGAATAATTGTAATTCATAATAAGCACCATCGGCATATTGAATCGTTAACTTTTTATACCATGGGTAATCACCCAGCATTTCTTTATCAACAATTATTTTAAATTCTTCTTCATTGCGGGTAGTTGTTTTACTATCGAGAGGAAATGCATCATTCTCGCCAATGGCCTCTTTAAATTCCGGAAGTAACCGCAGCAGTAAAAAGCCTTGCTGCACAGAAAAACCCGGTAAGAAATAAACATCAGAACCATATTCATAACCAAAGTTCTGGTGCCATTCTGCCCCGTTTTTATATAATTGTTTTCTCATTTCCCAGCCCATCTCTTCCATATTATCCATTGAGCCGGACTTCACAATAAGTTTAGCACCGAATGCCGTGGTCGATTGAGTAAGGTATTGTTTCATCTCTTTTACTGTTGCCAGTTTGGGTGGTGCCCAGGGCAATAGGTAAGAGTCGAGTATATAGCCGGTTTTATTATTGTATTTTACTTTTTGCCAATAGCCGAGCATATTTTCTATAATATGGCTTTTTATTTCACCATCGGCTTGTAAGATTTCAACCTTCGTTCCGTAGGGAATATTACCTAAAGCCTTGGAACTGTTGGTAGCACTTTCCCGAATGGCTAAACCAGACTTTGCTGCTACGTACATAGTGCCATACTGCTGTGCAAAAACCATAAACGAAACAAACAGTAATGGGAGGAAGAATATTTTTTTCATGGTGTAAATTTTGGTGGTTGAAAACTATAGGAAAGTTTTTTAGAATTGTCCTATATATCTAATTTCTGAAAAGGCTTTTTCATCAACGCTATAAAATCTTCGTCTTTGTCGTTGGAATAATGTTTATCAATTCCATAGCGGATATCCTTTATATCCAGCTTCATAAAAGTGCCAAACATTCTATCCCAGATGGATAAAACTGCTCCATAGTTGCTATCGGTAAAAGGCTGTTTCCAATGATGATGCACTTTGTGCATATTGGGAGAAACAAGAATATAGCTTATCGCCTTGTCCAATCCTTTTGGTAAACTAATATTTGCATGTGTAAATGCAGTAGCAAGCACCAGTAGAGTTTGATAAATCATTACGCCATACATCGGTGTGCCGGAGATAAAGATGAGTAGCATAAAAAATATTCCTCGCAAAATACTATCGCCGGGATGATGACGAAGTCCAGTTGTAACATCTACACTATTATCAGTGTGATGTATTAAATGAAAACGCCACAACAATCTTGTTTTATGCATTACCAAATGCACCAACCAACTGCTGAAGTCTATTGCCAGTATGGCGATTAAAATAGTAAGCCCAACACCTGCACCAACCCAATGCACAATACCAAATGAATGTAATTGACACCAGTCTGCAATCATTACTATCAATATGGCGAGCAATGTGTGTATGACAAGATGAATAACAGTAAAGCCAAAATTTACTCCGGCATGGCGAACCTTATTTTTTTTGTAAGGAAGAGAAAGCAATGGAATAGCTCCTTCAATAATCCAGAAAAGTAAAAGGCCGCCAACAAGAATGATCATCCGTTCAACAGGTCGTTGTTCCAATGTTTGAAAATGCTCAACAATACTTTGCCACATGTAAAATTATTTATGAGAAAAGTTACGAATAAAAAGAGGAATGTTATGTATAAGAATTAGTTTGATAAGGCAGACGAAAAAATTACTTTAATCTTTGTTTGATAATCCCGAAGGGATAAAATTATTATAAAAAGAATTTAAGCTTGTCTCCTGAACCCTGAAAGGGTGATATGTCATCCCTTCGGGATTTTGTAACACAAAAAAATAACCGTGCTATAATAATATCAGCCTTTCAGGCTTCTGTGTTTTTTAAAAGGTTGCATTAATCAACTTGTCTAAACTCATGTTTGCAATCAAAACAATGATTTACTTTATCAGTTGTAATAGCATAATCGCCAAGAAAAAAAGTTGTAATGGCACTTATCCAGTTAATAGCTTTTCGGGGAGTGCTTACCAATTCAATATTGTGTGAACCACATTTTGGACAAGCAACTTTAGCTTGTTGTTCTTTTTTTAAAGCAGTTAGAATACCCCAGGCTTTTTCTGCTTGATCTTTATGTACCATTATTTTGATTCCACCAACAGCATTGGTAAGTATTGGATCAATAGTTACAGTGTGTTCATCTTTAAGCCAGCAATTAACACCTTCTTCTTCCAGCACTCCTTTAGCGATATGTGCATCTATGTAATTATTGTAAGCATTGAGAATAACAAAACTCATATTCGATAAATGTTTAAAATTAAGAGAATGGACAGCGTTCGCTTTATGTCATGCCCCGATAATTATCGGGGCATCATTCACTAAAAAAATATTCGGTAGAGATACCGGAGCCTGCCCCGTTCTTGAAACGGGGTCAAGCCCGGTATGACGATTGAACGATATTTTATTTACTAATTTTTAAAAGAGAAGCCTCGAAACTCAGAGACAACTTCATTTATCGCCCATATTCATCACCATATTCCTCTGCATATTTTTCGTATCGTTTTATTAGTGCAATATTCTTTTTCTACATCAGTAAGAAAGCCTTTTAATATCAACAGTGTTGGGCACATACCAATCTTCATTTTCAAATTGCTGACGCAAATGTTTTCTTTCAAAGCAATATCCATGACGGGCAAATATCTCGTTCCGCATAAATTCAAGGTCTTCTTTCATCTCATTTTCCACATCTTTTGCTTTTAGTAATCGCAACGATGCTTGCGGATAATTTCCAACATTGGGATTGTATTCAAAAGTTTTTCTCTTTAAGGAATATTCTTTTGCAGGTTTTGCTTTGTTGTTCGGTTTCCAGGAGCCGGTTACAATATCTGTATTTGCTTCATCAATACTAAAACTAAATACTCCGTCATCTTTATCATCTCCCGGTTCTGTTGCATTGATAATATAAGTTGAACCAGCTTTTGAAAATGTTCCGGCAAAAGGTCTGTTATTGCCACCAACAATAGTGCGACCTGCAATAGAATCACCTTCGGCCTTTGTTATCAGCATGGTTATTTTATTATTGCCAAAAGGACCAACAAAAGAACCCAGTATTTTTTCTACCAAATTAACGACAGGGTCGGTAGTAGTGTTTGTTGGTTGATTATCTGTAACGGCTTTTTCTGTTTTCTCCGACTGAAGATCATCGTTTAAACCTTTTGTTTCCTCTTTATTATCATTCTTACAGCTTACTAGAAATGAACCAGCGAGTAATAGCAGCAAAATTTTTCTCATAACGAAAGGTTTAAATTTGTGTGGAAGTAATTTAGAGCTTTTCTAAAAACTTGTTATTTGTTATAACCTCACCTTGTATTCCTCTCCTTAAGGAGAGGATAAGGTAAGTTTTTAGAAAAGCCAACTAATTGATGACCTTTTAAAAATAGCACAAATTTTAACCCGAACAAATATTTGGAACGCTGCTCTATTACTTACGCTGGCTTTTTTTTGCTGGTTGATGGCTCGCATCACAATGGCTTACATTCCTTACAACATTGATGTTGGCTTTTTACGAATAAAACAAGAATATATTTCTATTGATCAGTGGCGTATCGCTTTCTTCATTCATGTGTATGCAAGTATGTGGGTGTTGTTTGCAGGGTTCACACAATTTTCTAAACGGTTATTAAGAAGCAAGCCAAAACTGCATCGGACACTTGGCTATATATATGTAGTAGATGTGTTACTCATTACAGGCCCGGCAGGTTTGCTGATGGGTTTTTATGCAAATGGTGGCTTGTTTTCAAGAATAGGTTTTGTAACATTAGCCGTTCTATGGATTTTATTTACCGCAACAGCATTAATAAAAGCAAAACAAAAAAAATTTAAAACACACCGCAGATTTATGATATTGAGCTATGCACTCACATTGTCTGCACTCACATTAAGAGCATGGAAATATGCAATCACCAATACAATGAGCTTACCTCCGATGGATGTGTACCGTGTGGTGGCATGGTTGGGCTGGGTGGGAAACTTGGTAGTTGCTTTTTGGATTATAAAGAGAAAAGTAAAGCGATAATTTTTCAAGTGTAGCTCAACACTACTATTTTTTCCTTTAGTTCTTTAATTATCTAACAAGGATCCGTTGATTCAAATCAAGAATAACGGGTTTAAATTCAATTTTTAGTTAGGGAATACAAATAGGGACAAAAAAAGTTTGAAAATTTATTTCAAAATATAAAATAATGTTAAAAAAAAGCAGCATTTTACAAACAGTTACTGTCTTCCAAACCACACCTACCCTTGAAAGCTCATATTATTGGCTGACAATCAATGCATTTACACACTAAAACTAAAATTAACATGAGAAAAATCGTATCATTTTTGGCGATGCTGTTGTTGATTACAACATTAGCATCTGCTCAAAACCGGACAATTACCGGCACTGTGACCGATGAAAATGGGGATGCCGTACCCGGCGCATCGGTAAGAATCAAAGGAACTAGAACTGGAGTAGCTGCTGACAATAACGGTCAGTTCAAAATCCAAGCTAAATCAGGTGATGTATTAGTTGTTTCTGGGGCAGGCGTAACACCTACAGAAACTATTGTTGGTTCGGGAAACGAGGTTACAATTGTAACTAAAAGAACTATTCTTACCGAAGGAGAAGTAATTGTAACCGGTGTTGCGGGTGCTACTTCCCGGGAGAAAATGACAGTTTCTGTTACTAAAATAAGTGCAGAAAGAATTAATGCTGTTCCACCGACATCTTTGGCTTCTGCATTAACAGGAAAAGTTGCCGGAGTTAAAACTTCCAGTTTTGGAGGACTTCCTGGCCAAGCATTAGATATTCAGTTAAGAGCTGATAATAACTTGAATAATGTAGGATCTGGCCCATTGATTATTGTTGATGGTGCTATTATTACCGGAAGTCTTGCAGATATTAATGCTGATGACGTAGAATCAATGGAAGTTGTAAAAGGAGCTGCGGCGTCTGCTTTATATGGTTCAAGAGCGGCGAATGGTGTTATAGCCGTTACCACCAAAAGAGGTAAGGGAGCTATAGGTACAACCGTTACTGTAAGAAATGAGATTGGATTTCAAAGCTTGGCAAAAGAGCTTGAAACTGCCAAGCATCATTATTATACATTAGCTTCAGATTGGGAAAGTGTAAGAGGTAGTTTTACAAAGTATGCAGGGATTGTTTATCCAGCAGGTTATTCAGGTTCGGGCTATCACCCCAATATTGTAGGAAACCGTGCAGTTGATCCTGACCATTATCTTGACAATGAGTTTGGTGTTGACAGAAATACACAAAAAGAATTTTTTGGTACTGGTATCAATTATACAAACTATGTAGGTATTGGAAGCCGTAGCGAAAAATCAAACGTCTATTTTTCTTTTGAAAATAATTCACAGGAAGGTATTGTTAAACTAACAGATGGATATAAAAGACAAAATTTCCGTCTGAACTTTGATCATCAGTTAACACCTTGGTTAAAACTTTCGACCTCTAACGTTTTTATAAATAAGAAAGTACAATACCCAGGCGGTACAGGAAGTTTGTTTTATGATATTGCTCGGTTTGATCCGGATATTGATTTGAATGAAGTGAATCCTGTTGACGGACAGCCTTATTATCCAAAAATCAACCAATGGAACGGGGAGCAGGTAAATCCGCTCTACAGATTATATAAGCAAACTCGTTTGGACAAAACCAGAAGGTGGTTAAGTAATTATGCAATAAATGTGAAGTTTACAAAATGGGCTAATCTGGATGTTTCTCAATCTATTGAAATTGAGAACTACCGCTATACAAGGTTAGACCCTAAAGACACTTGGAAAACTTCAGGTGGTACTGCCGCAACATATTCAATGGCATACACAAATGGTGGAGAATACCAGTTTTCCAGTGAAACAAATAGCAAGAACACACAAGCTACGTTGAACTTAGCTCATAAGTTTGGCAGTTTGAGTGTAAAAGGAAAGCTTTCTTATTTATATGAGAACAGAGAGTATGAAGATTTTGATATAACAGGATCACAATTCGTAATCAACGACATTCCTTCTTTCAATAACTTTAGCAGCATTTCAAATGGTACTTCTTCTATAACGCAGGAAAAAGCACAGAATTTCTTTGCTATTGCTTCTTTGGATTATAAAGACAGATACCTTCTTGACGGAATGTTCCGCTATGACAGGTCTTCATTATTTGGACCAGACGCAAGATCGAATCCTTATTTCAGAATATCTGGTGCTTATAGAATTAGTGAAGATGTAAAGATTTCGGGTATAGATGAATTAAAAATAAGGGCAGCTTATGGAACAGCAGGTATTCGTCCTGGTTTCAGCTGGCAATATGAAACCTATAACTTATCAAGTGGTGTAGCTTCTGCTAAACAAAAAGGAAATGAAAACCTTAAGCCATCAAAAACTGCAGAGAAGGAAATAGGGTTGAATGTAAATTTTTTAAAGAA
This sequence comes from Chitinophagaceae bacterium, assembly GCA_016706055.1. Lineage (GTDB taxonomy): Bacteria > Bacteroidota > Bacteroidia > Chitinophagales > Chitinophagaceae > JJ008. The sequence goes on from JADJKL010000007.1 coordinate 267,533, forward strand.
ATTTACTTTTGAAGGAACGTATGCAAAATCAGAAACAACTGATCAGTTTTTGAATGTAAACCTTATTCCTTTTTTAAATGATGGTTTTAGCTCTCAATATCAAAATGCCGGTACAGTTCAATCAAATACATTGGAGCTTACATTGGGCGCCAACTGGTTAACTAAAGGAGATTTAAGCATTACATCAAACATAGTGTTTGCAAAAGTAAGGCAGAAGATTACAGACTTCCCGATTCCTGCTTATACATATACTGACCAATCTCAAGGCGACCAATATATTTTCTATGCAAAAGCAAATGAAACATATGGTGCAATGTATGGTCGCCGGTTTGTACGTACGTTGGATGATATGAGTCGTCAACTACCTGCTGGTAAAACAATCAGCGATTATGAAGTAAATTCCGATGGCTATGTTGTTCCAGTAGGTACTCAAGGATTAGTTACTGAAATTCCTATTATTTATTCAGAGGGTGGAAATCCATGGTATGGTAAAATTGGAGATGGTAATGCAGATTTCAACATGGGTATTTCCAATACAATTCGATACAAAGGAATCAGCCTTTATTTCTTACTGGATTGGAAGCAGGGAGGCGATATTTATAATGGAAAAAATCAACGTTTGGTTTTCAATCTTGCTTCAAGCATTTTAGATCAATCGAATGTTCCTGTTGGTCAGAAAAAGACTTTTGACTATTATAATGCATTTTATGATGGTAATAATTCTAACCAATATTGGGTGGAGAAAGGAACATACATGAAGCTTCGTGAAGTTGCGTTGGGATATACTTTAAATTCCAAAGCACTGCAAGGTGTATTTAAAGGTGCCGTAAAGGAGATAACTGCAAAAGTTATTGGTCGTAACCTGCTAACATTCACAAAATATTCAGGATATGATCCAGAAGTAGGTACAATCAGACAGCCTTATGATGGAATTTATATGAATCCTAACTATAGGAATATTGCCGTATCCTTATCAGTTAATTTTTAATATTTTAAATTATCAGTTATGAAAAAAATAAAATTTCTTCTTTTTATCGGCCTTATGATATCGGTATTATCAGGTTGTAAAAAGAATTTACTAGATGTACCGAATCAGAATAATCCAGACTTTAAAAAAGTGTTGTCGAATGGTGATGATGTGGAGACGCTTGCAGGAGGACTATACAACACCCTTTATACAGGTCAAAATAAATTTGGCGGCGTTAAATTAATGCTTGCAGTAGCAGCGGATAATGTTTCCATTTCCTGGGGAAATGCAGGAATGAGGGATATGTCGTATGAACCCCGTAATAATGGTTGGAACAATTCAGCGGCCTATTCAAATAAAGGCCAAACAAAAGGTACATATGATGATATGTATTCGGGTATTAATACCGCTTCATCAATCATGAAAGCATTGGCGGGTGGAGTAGTGGTAGGTGATGGAGGTGCAGGCAACGACCGTGTAAAAGCTTTCTGCCGTTTTATTCAGGGAGTTGGCTATGGCAATCTTGCGTTGATTTATGACAGAGCATTTCTGGTTGATGAAACTAAAACTGTTCCAGGTGAATTAGCTAGTGCCGTTCCTTATGATCAGGTTGCAATAGCGGCATTGGATTATCTGGATCAGGCAATTGCTTTATGCAATTCCAGTTTTACTTTACCAGCAGCATGGTTGGGAACATCTTCAGGCATGAGTAATGTAGAGTTTAAAAAACTTTGTAATACAATGGCTGCAAGAATACTAGCTTATATGCCAAGAAATAAAACACAACTTGCTGCTGTAAACTGGGCAAGGGTAAAAACATATGCTGATGCAGGTATTACAAGTGACTTTAATGTTGTAAATGATAGCTATGTTAAATGGTACGATGAGTCTTCTGATTATCTGTGTGCTGATGGATGGGGTGTTACCTCTATGTATGTTGTGCATATGATGGAACCTTCACAGCCACAACATTGGGATGATAGCCCTAGTTTTCCACAACCAGCACCTGCAGTAAACCCATTAGATAAGCGGTTAGAGTCTGATTTTGCTTATTTAAATTCAAACTGGTTTCTGCCAGCAAGAGGTTATTATCACTTCTCTTCTTACAGAAATAAGCGGTACGATGCATTTTATGTAAATGCTGATGGCCCTAAACCTGAAATTATGAAAGCAGAAAATGATATGCTTCGTGCAGAAGCCAGAGCATATACTGCTGATGTTCCGGGAGCTGCTGGAATTATTAATACCAGCACAAGAAATACCCGTGGGCAGATGCCAGATGTTGCATCAGTTCTCGCAGATGTTGTAGCTGCAATTCATCATGAAAGACATGTAGAAATGTACGCAACTGGAGTAGGTCTACAGTTTTTTGAAATGAGAAAATTAAACCTTCTGCAAAAAGGTACTCCATTACATTTACCAACACCAGCAGGTATTCTTGAAACCCTTGCTGTTCCAGCGCCGTTCTATACGTTCGGTTATTTGGCAAATGCCGATGGTATAGGTACTTCAAATTCTGGTTGGAGATAAAAAAAAGATATAAATTTTAATAAATGCCGGACTGTGAACTTTCACAGTCCGGTTTTTTTATGGCACAGAGAAATGATAGAACCAAGATTTCTTTGATTAAAAAGGATTAAACCGGAATAAAAGAATTTCTTTTATTCCGAAGATTCTTTTGGCATGGCAGGGAACAGAATTTTGTTATGAATTCTCTTAAACTGAAGTGAGCTGGCACCAAAATTAATAAGGAGACCTGTTGAAACATTTGATGCTTCTATATAGTTAATAGCTTGGGCAAGATGAGTATTGTCTAATTCTGATTTTGCTTTTATCTCAAGAGAAACATTTTGTTCAATCCAAAAGTCAACTCTTCTCAATCCAATTTTATCACCCTTATAATGTATAGGAATCTCAAACTCTTCTTCAAACTTTATTCCGGCGGCTTTCATTTCAATAGCCAGTGCTCTTTGATAAATATATTCCTGAAAACCCGGACCCATAACACGGTGAACTTCCATTGCACAACCAATAATCTTATGAGTTAGTTCTTTAAAAGGAAGTTCCCGTTCTCCCATAAATCTAGATGAATCAAAAAAATCTTAGTTCTATTGGTTAAGCATCAGCGGCATCACCAACATCAGCAACTCTTCATTTTCATCAAGATCAGTTGGTTTTATAATTCCTGCTTTTGTAGGTGTAGAAAGCTCCATGGTGATTTCATCACTTTCCGCAGCACTAAGCATTTCAATTAAAAATCTTGCATTGAAAGCAATCATCAGGTCTTCACCATTGTACTGGCATTTCATTCTTTCGTTTCCTTCAAAAGAAAAATCAACATCTTGTGCGGCTAATTGTAATTCGCTGCCGCTTATGCTCAATGCTACCTGGTTTGTGCTTTTGTTACTGAACACACTTACACGGCGGAGGGCAGATTGAAAATCATTTTTATTAACAGTCAGTTTATAAGGATTATCAGTTGGTATTACCACTTTGTAATCAGGAAATCTTGCATCAATCAGGCGGCAACTCATTTGCGTAGTGCCGTGTAGTACAAAAAGATGATTGCTATTATAGCTTACCGTAATTTCTTCGTCCGTAAACGGAATAGCAGCTTTTAATAAGCTCAATGGTTTTCTTGGTGCAATAAACGAATCTGTCTTCGGGCATTTAACATCTGTTCTTTTATAACGAACCAAACGATGTGCATCTGTTGCTACCGCTTGCAAACCTTTTTTATCCAACTCAAAGAAAACACCGGTCATGGCTGGGCGAAGATCATCCGTACTGGTAGCAAACAGTGTTTTGTTGATGGCAGTTACCAAAGCAGAAGCAGGCATAGTGAAAGAAGTAGTATCATCTGCAGTTGGCTCCTTAGGAAAATTATCCGGATTCTCTCCCATCACTTTATACTTACCATTATCACTGGTAATTTCAATACCGAAGTTCTTATCAATCGTAAAAGTAAGAGGCTGATCAGGAATATTCTTTAAAGAGTCCATGAGTATTTTAGCAGGAATACAAACCTTGCCGCTTTCCTTTGCTTCAATATCAAGTTGAACTCTCATTACTGTTTCCAGGTCGGTAGCAACTACGGTCAATTTGTTTTTTCTACTTCAAATAGAAAATCTTCTAAGATTGGCAACACGGTGTTAGCATTAATAACACCTGCAATGTGCTGTAGTTGTTTTAATAAAGAAGAGGAGGATGCGATAAACTTCATCAGTATATTTTTTATTGTACTTTATACCGTTCTCTGGTATGTGGCGAAACTACTGATTTTTCTATTCATCAATCACCTGTTTTTCAGCTGGATATTAACAATTAATGTAGAAAACTTTGACCGAAAGAATCTCCAATTTCGCTACGGCTAACCCACAACTACTTAGTATCTTGGCTTTTCTCAATTAAACTTATATGCTGGATAAATTATTTGGATGGGGAAAGAAGAAAGCCGAACCGGAACAAAGCCCCGCTATTCCTTTTGGCCGCTATTCGGACAATAATAAGCCATTAGCGAAAGTGAATAGATGGACGGACGCAGAAACGCTTTACAAGGAAAAGAAATACACCGAAAGCATGGATGCTTTTTCGATTACTTGCGGGATGATGAAGCGGCTAATGTTGTATATGAGAGAAATGGAGCAGAAGGCAGGTTTCATTTCTACCAAGGTTCCAAAATAGTAAGAGGCACATTTAGTGCTGAAAGAATAAATGCAGAAGTTACACTGGCTCGTATGGCACAGCCGTCTGTTCCGGTAATGCGGCGTTTGCTCGAAATGAATTTCAATCTGTTCTACGGTCGCTTTGCATTGGAAAACGAAAGGCTTTGTATGAAATTCGATAGCGACCCAAGTGCTGCCAGCCCCAGCAAATTGTATTACGGATTAAAAGAACTGGCCACCAAAGCAGATAAGCAGGATGATTTACTGGTGCAGGATTTCGCTACACTAGAAACTACCGACAGCGAACATATAACACCTGTTTCTGATGCGGAGAAGACGGTGAAATACGAGTACTTGCAAAAATGGATCAAGGAAACGTTGGATTATATTAATACGTTAGATGCAGAAAAATTTGCAGGTGGCATTGCTTACATGCTGCTATCGCTTATCTATCGTATCGACTATTTAATTACTCCCGAAGGAAAACTGCTGAATGACCTTGAAAAAATTGGCGGCATCTATTTTAAAAAAGATGAACGATCCGTTGTAGAAAAAAGTAAGGATATGGTTGAAGAGTTTAAAAAATTTCAGCAACTATCAAAAGAAGAAATAAATAGCTATCTATTTCATTCTCGTTACACTTATTCAGTAGTAGCGCCACAACCATACAAAACAATTACAGATTCCATTCATGGTGCCAATCAGAATATGGTTTGGTACAGAGATAACAATCATCCGCTCATTGCTTCGCAGACAATTGAGTATGGTATTATGTTTTGCCAGTACACTTACAGTCTTCCTAAAGCAATTACTGAGCTGAATCATTTATTTATGATGATTAACTATCCGCATTATTTTGCAGCACTTGGCTTTGGCAATGAATATTATAATGCAGAAAGAAATTCATTCGATGCAAAGAACATAACAGAGCAGATAAAAGTCATTCAGCAAAAATGGAAAGAGAAATTTCCGTTGATGAGTTTTAAAACAGAGAACCTTCGTTTCGATAACCTGGTAAATTTTAATTACTCATTTACTAATGAAATGGAGTTTTTAAATATGGAACCTAAATAAACCATAGATAAAACGTAATCACCAAAATCAAAATAATCAGCGGTAATGGACATACAGCTCATCATAGAAAAATACCAGAAAGCAATAATTCAAATTGCTACACAAAGTGGAACCGGCACGGGGTTTTATTTAAAAGAATTTGATCTTATTGTTACCAATGCCCATGTAGTGGCAGATGATGCAGAAGTAACCATTGCGGGCAAGGCATTCGAAAAAGCCTTGTCAAGAGTTTGGTACACCGATAGAAAACATGATCTTGCTTTTTTACAAGCTCCGACCGGGATTGAATTGGCTGATGTACAATTAGGATTGTATGAGCAAATGAAAGATGGTGATGCTGTTGTTGCTATTGGTCATCCGTACGGATTAAATTATACAGCTACACAAGGTGTTATTTCCAAAGTAGATCGCATACGGGATGGTTTAAAATTTATACAGATAGATGCTGCCATCAATCCCGGCAATAGCGGCGGTCCGTTAGTAAATATGAATGGTGAAATAATTGGCGTCAATTCATTCATTATTCGTGGCGGCGATAATCTTGGCTTTGCATTGCCTGTAAGTTATTTAAGAGAAGCATTACAACTTTATTTGCCCAACAAAGGGCAAGCATCTGCACGGTGTTTTAGTTGCGATTATCTTGTTACAACTGCTAATATTGACTCCAATAAATATTGCCCCAGTTGCGGCACTGAAATAAAGCTTCCTGAAATACCCGAAAAAGAAGTAGAAGCAACTGGCACAGCCAAAACAATTGAATCCATTTTAAAAGAGTTGGGTAAAGATGTGCGATTAGCCAGAGAAGGTGTAAATAACTGGAGTGTAAAAGAAGGTTCTGCAAAAATTAAGATTACGTACAATGCCGAAAACTTTTTTGTGGCAGGCGATGCCTATCTCTGCCAGTTACCGGCAGATGTAACGAAGATAAAACCGCTGTATGAATTTTTGTTGCAGGAAAATTTTCGCACCCATGGTTTAGTACTTAGTTGTGTGAAGCAAAATATTATTTTAAGCCGGATAATTTACGATTTGGATATGTCAGTTGAAAACGGCGCAGCAGCTTTCCGTAATCTTTTTCAGAAAGCAGATTACTACGATGATTATTTGAAGAACGAATACAGTTGTGTGGACCGACTTGAAGAATAAATACATTGATGTATAAAAAATATCTTACCAAAGAACAAGCAGTACAAAAATTAAAACATTACTGTGCTTACCAGGAACGGTGCCACAATGATGTAAAGGATAAGCTATACAAGCTCGGTGTTTGGAAAAAAGAACATGATGAAATTATCGCAGCACTAATAGAAGAGAATTATCTGAACGAAGAACGGTTTGCCATTGCTTATGCGGGAGGAAAATTCCGCATCAACAGTTGGGGCCGTGTAAAAATAAAATATGCACTCAAGCAAAAGCAGATAAGCGAATACTGTATTAAAAAAGCAATGAAGCAGATAAGCGAAGAGGATTATATGAAACTGCTGAATAAACTTGCCAAAGAAAAATATGCTGCACTTAAAGCAGATCAATACCTTGTTCGAAAAAAGAAAACAATGGATTATCTTATTACAAAAGGCTTTGAAACAAACCTGGTAGCGGCGGCGTTGGTGAAAGAGAAGTAACGGATACGGCTTGGCGATGTGGCGGCATTTGAAAATCGTCAGCCCGTAACCGAAGCTAAATTTATAAATAAAAGTTGATTGTAAGAACTAAAGCCAAATGGTTATTCGTCTGCTGGAACAAAAGCCCAATAGCGAACAAAAGGTTGAAAATATATTCGTCGCCCCGCCATATTGCCAAACCGCCTGTTAGCGGCTGGTTTTATTGTCCCTTAATGTTAGCGCATACTTAAATATTTCATCATAAACAGTTGTTTTGAAATTTTTCAATTCAGCTTCTTTCAACTCTGTATTCATAAAGAGAATGATGCCAACTTTTTCCTTAGTGTCATAATACATAAATGTCCTTACTCCTGGGTCTCCACCTGTATGCCCAACTCTTTTGCCGTTATTATCAAATGCCCAAAATAGCCCTTCATTACGCTTGACTAAATCGACATTATCTGGCTTAACTGCCTCTGTGAACTGCGGTTTAGTCATTTCCGCAACAGATTTCTTTTTTAATATTCTTATTCCGTTACTTTTTCCTCCATTCAAAAGGCAGATAAAAAACTTCGATAAATCTGAGACTGATGTTCTAACTCCTCCATCGGGATAAGTTGTCAAGCCATAAGGTTTAATTACTTTAAGCGTATCAGTTTCTCTGTTATATAGTATTGAATGATTGGCCAAGTTGATTTCAGAAAAGAACCAGCCTGTATTGTCCATCTTGAGAGGATTAAAAATAAAATGTTTACTGTATTCATTTAGTTTTTCTCCTGTTCTTATTTCAATAATATAACCAGCCAATCCGGCAGCAATGTTTGAATAATTAAAATACTTACCTGGTTTGAATTTCAAAAAGTTATCTTGATTATAATATTTTCCTTTGGTGTCAAAATAGTTTTTTAAAAAATCTCCCAATTGTTCTGGCGAATCGCCACCATAATAATAAGAATTATCGTACAAAGGCTCTTGGTCTGTTATACCAGATGTATGTGTAGCAAGATTTCTCAAAGTAATTATTTCATTTGGAAAGAAGGGATTAATAACCTTAAATGGCAAATAGTTATTAATGTCCACATCAAGCGATAGTTTATTTTCTTCAACAGCGTGCATCAGACAAACTCCTGTTATGGTTTTACTTATTGAGGCAATATTCATGATAGTATTTGGAGTAAATGGTGTTTTGTTGACCTTGTCAGCATATCCATATCCATGCGACCAAGCCACTTTTTTATCAACTACTATTGCGGTTCCAATTCCAACCATTCCAGATTCAGCCATTTTATTTTCAATGAAGCTGTCAATATAAGTCGCTTTATTTTGCCCTATAGAATCTTGAGTGTATGAAATAGATAATAGAAGTAAGAGTATAACGATAAATGTTTTCATTTTTAAACTTAATTATTTATTTGCATCATGGTCGGTCGGCGGTCAACTTGCCGCTAACACATAAATTTATGATATAAGACGTATCACACAAAATAAAACAGCAGTTGAAAACCAATATTTTAGTGTTATACAAATTAAATTGTCGTTAGGACAATCCAATCTTTACTCTTTAAAATATATTGGTTAATACTACTGATCTTTTTCATCATTTCTATAATCAAGTATATCTCCCGGTTGGCAATCCAGCACTTTACAAATAGCTTCCAGTGTGCTAAAACGTATTGCTTTTGCTTTACCCGTTTTTAATATAGAAAGATTAGATAGTGTAAGCTCCACTTTTTCCGAAAGTTCATTCAGCGACATCTTTCGCTTCGCCATCATTACATCAAGGTTTACAATAATTGGCATAGCTTAAACAGTTAAATCGTTTTCGTTTTGAATGTCTACTCCCTTTTTGAAAATAATTGCAATAATATAAACTACAGCTCCCATCAAAATAAATGCTTGACTGTCCGCCCAAAATTGGTTTAAGTTATCGGTAACAAATCCTTGATGTTTTAAACTTTTAGTTAACTGCCTGGCAATGTGGCTTAACAGTCCAATTGAAAGGGTGAAATAACTAAGTTGTAAAATTTGTCTTGCAACAAAACTGTTGAATGGTTTTGTTAAGTCCATTTTATGCATAAGCATAATAACTATGTAAAAAAGGAAGGCTTTTAAAATTGAAATGATTAGAATAAAGCTATAGACACCGAAAAAAACTAATTTACTCTCTTTATACATTTCAGATAAGTCCAGCTTTTGATAAAGATTTTGGACAAATTCGGGGTTATACAAGCTAAAAAAGAAATTTACTAATAAGCCCCCAGCTTCAATGGACAAGCCGACAAAGATGAGCCAAGCCACAATATGTAAGCCTTTAAATACGAAGTTGTTTGTTTTTGACATAATGGTTAAGTGTTTGAATTATGTCGCAAATATAATAAATATTTATTGATAAACAATAAATATTTGCTGTAAATAGACAAAACACTTAACTGCCTTTTCTTGCAGTATGAGTATCAACAAAGTGCATAAGGCGATGAAGAATACATCAGTCGTAGCTGAGCCGTGTATCGGCCGTGTATAGTTCGGATATAGTCCGATAATCTGTTTCCTGCCTATTTGCGCCAGCAAATCTTTAGTGTTATTTAGTGTGCTTTCGTGGCCAATTGTCATTGTACAGAACTCATCTTTGTTAAGCATAAAAAAAGGACTTCACTAGGAAGTCCTTTTCTAAATAGTATCAAAACATCGTTGCTTTAATTCATCCGTATAACTCTGTTACCGCCCTGATTATTCTTATTCATTTCTTCCATCATCTTTTCTCTTTCCACTTTAAACTCAGCGGCCGTATATCTTTTTTTACCCTTCGGTTCTTTTATATCATCAAGCTCGGTTTCTTTTTTAATGCTTACGGCTTTAAAAGTTTGTGTACCGTCTTTTATATCCATTTCAAGAATTAGCCCTGGCAATTGTCCTTGAAATTCCGCAGGTCCGGCAGATACAGGAATGCTGCTGGTAAACCATGCAACAATAGTTGATGTATCTTCTATTTCTTTTCGCTCCATTTTTCCATTGTCCATATTTACTTGTGTTCGTTTGCTAATGCGTTCTGAAGTTGCTTTCATGCAAGGCATATCAAGTATTGTTTTTGTTTCACCTGTCATCTTCCATTTTAAGATGCTTAAAGTATCGTCGATGATAAATGTTTTACCAAACAATTCTCTCTTTTCCACTTTTTTCTTAGTGTCAAAATTGTTGAACAGTACATCATCATTACCCGCAACTACCATTCTTATTTGTGCACCACCGCTAGTAAACGTACCGTCGTCATCCGTATTTTCTTTTTCTGCCTGCTTCCAGAGAGATTGGTTGTTGCCAAAGGAAAGTTCAAACTTGTCAACTCTTGTTTTAGGCACTTGCTGTTCCATGCCACCGGGCATACCTGCAAAACTGAATTGCATTTGCGATGCTCTTTCATAAATTACCTTCCCCTGCGTTTGTTGTGCCATTATTCCTGTTGCGGAAAGAATGAGGCAAGTTGCTATTACAATTAATTTTCTCATATTGTTTTTATTTATGCCAAAAGTAAAAAGGCTGTACTGCAATATAAGTTAAGACACCTGTCAATAAGGTTAATAAAGGTTAATGTGTCTATAATTACCGCTCATAGTGAAGTACATTTGTCTTGCAATTCTAAGGCATGTACAAACTTAAATGGTTATCAGTTTTAATGGGTGTGGCAATAGCTGCCATCACCGGCTTCCAGGTGTACTGGCTAAAGCAAAACTATGACCGGGAGAAAAAGTCGCTACACATTAAAACAGATATGGCTTTCCGTGAAACAATCTTAAAGTTGCAGGTATCAAAATTAAAACTGGATAGTGTTAGCTGGAATGGAAAAACAGGAAACAAAGATGTAAAGATTTTTATGAGTGACGAAGGCGGTCCTGTAAGAATAAGAAGAAATCCTAAGGAAGAAGTGGTTTCCACTATCAATGTAATTGGCGACAGGCTGAAAGATTCTTTGAGAAAGACAGGTAAAACAAAAATGGTTATCTCTCTTAACAAAACATCGGTTGATATAAATGCCGATACTACAATTATTACCAACACCATACAAGGTCCCGGTCCTAAAAAAGGGAATCATATTTTCAACCTGCTGTACAGTGTAGATTCATTACAAGATTCAATAAGAGTAACTGAAATAGATTCTGCCTATGCAAGAGCATTGCAGGAAGAAAAGTTAAACATTCCTTTTACGATCAATAAGCTGGATAGCTCTTCTACTGACGATGGAAATGAATTTAATGAAGTAACCATCGGGCTTGCACATCCTGCTACTTACAAATTACAGCTGGGCAACACTTTCCCCTATCTGCTAAAGCAGATAATGCAACCTATCTTATTTTCTATTTTATTGTTGGGCATTACATTGCTCTCCTTTGTATTGTTGTATAGAAACCTGTTGAAGCAAAGGAAGTTGGCAGCACTAAAGAACGAATTCATCAGCAATATTACCCATGAGCTTAAAACACCAATAGCCACCGTTGGTGTTGCTATAGAAGCATTAAAGAACTTTAATGCAATGGATAATCCCGAACGTACCAGAGAATATCTTGACATTTCTACCAATGAACTGCAAAGGCTTAGCCTGTTAGTTGATAAAGTGCTGAAGCTTTCTATGTTCGAGAAAAAAGAAATGGAACTAAAGTATGAAGTGGTGAATCTGCAAAGCATTGCCGAAGAAGTAATCACATCATTTAAACTTCAATTAGAAAAAAGAAAAGCACAGGTTAGTTTAAATGCAACAGGGGATGTATCTGTTCGTGGAGATAGGCTACACTTATTAAGTGTAGTGTTCAACTTATTAGACAACGCCTTAAAATATTGTCGGGTGGAACCAATTATTGCAATAACAATTAAGGAAACAGACAATGCTGTTGTGTTAACTGTAAAAGATAATGGTATTGGAGTGGCACCGGAATACAGAGATAAAATATTTGAAAAATTCTTTCGCATACCACATGGCGACACACATGATGCAAAAGGCTATGGCCTTGGTCTTAGTTATGCTGCACAGGTCATTCGTCAGCACAATGGAACTATTATTGTAGCAAGTCAGGCGGGGGATGGAACAACGTTTACTATCACTTTACCAAAGAATAATGAATGAGCAAGACAAAAGTATTATATGTAGAAGATGAATTATTTCTCGGAAAGATAGTACGAGAAAGCCTGGAGAGCCGTGGTTACGAAGTAATCATGGAAGCAGACGGTGCCAAAGTAATGGATCAGTTTAAGAAAACAAACCCCGACATCTGCATACTGGATGTAATGTTGCCAAATAAAGATGGTTTTACTATAGCAGATGAAATAAGAATGCTGAATGAAGAAGTACCCATCATTTTCTTAACAGCAAAAACGCAAACAGAAGATGTGGTAAAAGGTTTTTCATTGGGTGGTAATGATTATATGCGTAAACCATTCAGCATGGAAGAACTGATTGTACGTATTCAAAATCTGCTGCGTAATAAAACAGATGGAGAAACAAAAATTAATGGAACTGCTGTAATAGGGAAGTATAATTTTCAACTCAACAGACAAACATTAAGCATTGGAAAGGAAGAAAGAAAACTTTCTTTCCGTGAAAGCGAATTGCTGCGACTCTTATATGAAAACAGGGATAAGATTATCGAAAGAAAAGATATATTGAACCTGCTCTGGGGTAATGATTCATTTTTCAACAGCCGTAACCTCGATGTGTACATCACCAAAATTCGTAGCTACCTTAAAGAAGATCCTTCTATTGAGATAATTACAATTAAAGGAGTTGGTTACAGGTTTGTAACAGCATAAATTATTTTAGAGAAAATATTTGTGCAGGGGCATTGTTTTTTAAAAAGATAAAAGTTTTATCATTTACAGGAATAATTTTTCTTACCTCTCCTTTTGTATTCATGCCGGTATTTGTATTAGCTGTAAACTTTCCATTTCCTTCCCCCTTTAAAAATAAAGAGGCCATTGCATCGTAATTACCTGTTCCTATTTCAGCGTCGTAACAATTGCCACCAATTACAATGTCTTTTATACCGTCTTTATCAAAATCTTCAATCAGCATGTCGCTAATGTAAGAAAGCTGAGCAATCTCCGGCAATGGTTCAAATTTGAAACTGTTATTCCCGTTATTAATAAAGACACCTGATTGAAAGCAGGCTGCTTTATAAACGTCCATTCCTTTTTTTTGCTCTTCAGTAAAAATATTATCAAGCGTAGCAACAGAATATAAATGATAGCGGTAGAATTTTTTCCGCATCATCGGAATCTGGTCTAGTAACTGATCTCTATGATAAATTGGGTAGCATTTTCCTTGAATATACGTTCCAAGAATTGCATCATAACTGCCATTACTATCAAAATCTTTTGCATAAATAGTACACGGCTCATTGATGTCTGCAAATATTCTTGAATTAGTTCCTCTGTTACCAGCCACAATATCGAGATCGCCGTCATTATCTATATCCACAAGTTTTAAAGTATTCCACCATCCGGTTATATTACTTAAAGTTGTGTTGATAATGTTTTTGTTTTTATCCTGGAAAGTAACTGCCGCATCTTTATTAACCAGTTTATTGTTTTCCCATTTAAAAATCATTAATGGCATCCACTCTCCGTTAATAACCAATTCACTTTTATTATCTCCATCCATATCGCCCCAAGCCGCATAGTTTACAATTCCTGCATTATTTAGTTCAGGAGCCATAGTATCTGTTACATCTTTAAAAACTCCTTGGTTATTCTGAAGGATCATGTGCTTATCATGCTTTGGAAATTTGCCGGGAGAAACTGCACCACCTACTAAAAGATCTACATCTCCATCTGCATCAAAATCTGCTGCAATTACATAAGAGCCATTGTTCATTGCCTTTGGAATTGCATTTACTGAACGGGTAAAATTTCCTTTTCCATCATTTATATAAAGCCGATCCTGATATAATGCATTTCCCGCAGGAAACTCTGCACCACCGCTTACTACATACAGATCCATGTCCTTATCGCCATCGGCATCAAAGAAAACGGCACCGCCATCTTCAAATGCTTTGTCTTTTATAAATGATGCTTGTATTTTTTTTGTAAAACCACCAACCGTATTTTGCATCATTAATGTTCCATCGTTTCCGACGGTGCCACCAATGTAAATATCTTCAAGCCCGTCTCCATTTACATCTGCCTTGGCATAATAAGGACCTTTGCGACTGCATTTGTAGGGAATCAACGGCTCTCTCTTAAAATCAATAAAGTCGCCTTCTTTGTGTGTATAATTAAACTTGTTCTCTTTCGTTGTTTCAGTAAATAAAAAAGAATTTTTTTCTTCAGCTTGCGGCAACATTGTTGCATCTGATTCAAAGACAGTAAGTACCTGACCAACCGGCACATTATTCATTACTATCTGCTTTCCAGAAGGGAATGTAATTTCTACTTTTTGTATTTCTTTTTCAGCTCCGGTACCGAAATGTAGAAAATGCTCACTTGAAGACATATATCCTCTTTGCGGATTATAGTGTTGCATTTGTAAATTTCCTTTTTTATCAAAGAGCTTTACAATGGTACCATACACTTCTTGCTTCATTTCGCTATTCTGAAAAAAACGAAATCGTAAATATTGAGAAGGGTTAATTTCGTTCTGATTATTTTTAAGAATAAACGCTTCGTCATCGTTGTTATTGACTACAAGATCAAGGTCTCCATCATTGTCCAAATCGGCATAAGCTGCACCATTTGAAAAAGAAGGTGGTGCATCGCTCCAGGTTTGTGAATAGTTATCAAATTTTAATGTACTGTTATTGTGAAAGAAATAATTTTGGATACGTACAGAAGGAATATGGCTAAACCATTCTGCAAGATTAACTTTAGAACCCTTCGCCATAACTTTATTAATGGAATCCATATAAAACTCCCGGTAATCCCAATCTGAAATATCTCTTCTTAGCCCATTTGTGATGTAAATATCTTTCCACCCATCGTTATCATAATCTGCGATTAGCGGAGACCATGTCCAGTCTGTTTCAGCAACACCAGCATGATAAGCCATTTCGCTATAAGTGCCGTTTCCATTATTTAATTGTAAAACATTATGTGGATACTGATAGTAAAGACCGAACTTCT
Source organism: Chitinophagaceae bacterium (assembly GCA_016706055.1). GTDB lineage: Bacteria > Bacteroidota > Bacteroidia > Chitinophagales > Chitinophagaceae > JJ008. Next base: position 282,940 of record JADJKL010000007.1, read on the forward strand.
GCATCAGCTGATACATGTCATAATTCCTTAAAGGGACATAGAGTTGCTTTTGTCGTACCGGATCTTCAATAGCCATGTCTGCTACAAACAAATCTTCAAGGCCATCATTATTAAAATCACCAACATCTGAACCCATTGATGATAAGGAAATATGGTGAAAATAATCAGTAAGTTTTTCTGAAAATGTTCCGTTGTGGTTATTGATGTACAGATAGTCTGGCTTTTTAAAATCATTAGCAACATAAATATCGGGCCATCCATCTTTATTGAAATCTGTAATGGAAACACTTAATCCATATGCATGACTTATAACACCGGCTTTTTTGCTAATATCAATAAAATGACCATCCTTGTTTTCATAAAGTCGGTGACTGATGTATTGTGAAGTAGTATCATCAATCATCACCATTTTCCCATTTTCCATTTTGGCATTAACAACCATTGTGGAACTAAAAGTAGGCGGATGATTAATGAGAAACGCATCCATATCTCCATCTCGATCATAATCCAGAAAATAAGTTTGCGTTGTATAGCTTGCATCATCTAAACCATATTCTTTTGCTTTGTCTGTAAACGTTAGGTCTTTATTATTGATATAAATAATTTTTTTTCTGTACTGTGTATCAAAAGGGCCTGATTTTGAAACAACGATATCCAGCCATCCGTCATCATTGATGTCAATCATATTAACACCTGTTTTAATTCCCAGCTCACCACTTATGCCAGCTGTTTCCGAAATATCTTTGAATTGCATGTTACCAGTATTCAGGTATAGCTTATTAAAGCCGGTTGTGGCGCAAAAGTAAATATCTTGTAATCCGTCGTTATTAATATCACCAGTACTTACTCCCGAACCAATATAGAGGTATTCATACGTATAGTAATAGAGATTGTTGTTTTCCTGAATATCATTTCTGAACGTAATACCTGTATAAGAAGAAGGAAGTGAAGAGAATAATTTTTTAGTTGTTTGTATTTGTGCTCTTGCTGGCAGCATAAACTGCATCAATAGGAAAATAAAAAAGAGAGAAGGTAGTTTTTGATACATAGTAATTATTTTTTAGCAATGGCTGTGGCTCCAAATGTTTTTAAAACATGCTGTCCGATTGCTATACCCTGTTTTATACTGATGCGGGCCGTTTCGGGATAATGTATTCCGCCATAAACACGGCTCCATGTTGTTTCTTCCGAAGCTTTCAGGAAAGATTTAAATCTTCTTGGTTTAATTCCAAAAGGTATTTCTGTATTGTCTGTAAAGGCATAATTATCGCCAAATAGACCTGTTAATACGGCAGCAGCAGCATTGGAAATAACTGCATGGCCACTGGTAAATTCTGGAAATGGTGGAGTTTGTATTAACGGCTCCCACTTTTCATCTACTTCGCGGTGGATAATTGTAACCGGACGAATAAGATCTGTTTTATATTTTTCATACCAGCAGGATATGAAGCCATCAAACAATGCTATGGAAGTTAATGTATAAGCTTGCGATGCTTTTGCTACCGGAATATTTTTTTCTATGCAAGCTTGCCTGGTTATCATAATCCAATGCCCGCCAGGCGAAATTTTGTGGACGAAGTGATTAAAGTGACCATCGTCAATAGAAATATTAGGATTATCATCCCAATACCAGGCAACAGCAGTTCGGGTACTATCGAGGTTTTTTACAATGTTATAAATCTCAATCACATTTTTATAAAAAACTGATTTTTTTGACATGTTATAAACCAGTTTTTCTTTTGGAGAAAACTGAGCTGGTGTCTTCATAGTCATTGGTCTCAATGTGCCCCAATGCGGTTCCAGACCTTGTGCAAAATCAATTGGAGTGGGTTGCCAATTACCGACGCCGGTATTCGTTACATGCCGCATTAACCCTCTCGATTCATTATAGTGATCTTTTTTTAGCCATTGAATAATCGCATCGCCAACTAAATTGCCATATTGAATAGAAACAAAAAGTCCGGATGTATCATTACTTAATCTTACAGAGTCCAGAAATGTAATTTTCCAATCTTCAATTTTATATTCTGATCCTACTAGGTTTTTTGCAACTTGTGTATAAGCGACAACTGCCGATATAAAATAATTTACCTGTTTATCGTTTTTTGATTTTGTAATAGTCGGCAATCCATTTAGTTTGCCGGATAGTGCCGGCAAATCATTATTTTCAAATCGTATACATTCATAAAAAGCAATATTGGGATAGGTATAAATGCGGGCTGCTACCGGCGGAGTGTATAAATCATCCATTACAACATTGACCAACAGACTATTCAGCTCATGCAATGTTTGTTCTTTCGATTGAGCAAGAACTTGTTGATTTCCTGCAAGCAACAGACCGGTAAAAAAATACAGTCGGATATTTTTTACTACTTGAATTATATTCATATAATGAGAAATTGCTTGAAGGGATAAATTTACGACTTTCAGAAGGTTTAAGGTGCTGAATAGTTGCTATAATATTATAAAATCCATCGATTAAAAATAACTTTTATATTTTTCCATTTCATTTAATATGAAAAAATCAATAAAAGGATATACTGCAGAACGCATTTTTACCGGTGATAACTGGTTGGAGCGTCATGTAATTATTACAGAAAACAAAAAGATCAAAGAAATTATTCCTTTGCAGGCTTTACCATCATCATTGCATGTAGAGCAATTTGATGAATGCATTATTGCCCCTGCATTTATTGACTTGCAGATATATGGTGCATACGGCAAATTGCTGGCTGTTAATCCCGAAGCAGATTCATTAGTTAAGTTGAAAGAATATTGCGAAAAAGGCGGAGCTGCTTTTTGTATGCCAACAGTTGCAACAAACACTCTTGATGTTTTTCATAATTGCATTGATGCAGTAAGAGATTACTGGCAGAAAGGTGGCGAAGGAATTTTAGGATTGCATATAGAAGGACCGTGGATTAATCCTGTAAAAAGAGGCGCACATATTGAATCGCTGATTCATGCACCATCATTAAAAGAAGTAGATGAACTATTGAAATATGGCAAAGGTGTAATACGAATAATAACATTAGCGCCGGAGCAATGCAGTGCAGCAATTATTGAAAGAATATTATTAGATAATATTATTATTTCTGCCGGTCATAGTAATGCAACTTACGAACAATCAAAAGTTGGCTTTGCAAATGGCATAATAGCCGTAACACATTTATATAATGCGATGAGTGCTTTACAACACAGATCACCGGGATTGGTTGGTGCCACAATGGATGATGCGAATGTAAAGGCCAGTATTATTCCCGATGGCCATCATGTTGATTATGCAGCCATACGAATTGCAAAAAAAGCAATGGGTGAAAGGCTCTTTGTAATAACAGATGCTGTTACTGAAACCACAGAAGGGCAATACCCACATCAATTAGCTGGCGATAAATATGAAGCAGCAAATATTCTCAGCGGCTCTGCATTAACGATGACAAAAGCGGTCCAGAATCTTGTCAACCATGCTTCGATTGAATTAGGCGAAGCTCTTAGAATGTGCAGTCTTTACCCTGCTCAGGTAATACATTCCGAAACCTTTCTTGGAAAAATTTTGCCCGGCTATAATGCTGAATTAGTGATACTTAATAAAGAGTTGGACTGTGTAAGCCTGTTACATGCATAAATTCTCTTTGGAGTTTTTCAGATTTATTCTACCTTTTGTTACAGAACCTCATTGCGTAACAAAAACCACCAACTATCATGAAAAAGTTAATTGCTTTAGCAGCAATCGTTTTTTTTATTTTTTCTGCTGCATATTTTACATCCTGCAACAACAGTTCAGACAAACCGGCAGAAGATACTGCTGCTGATTCAATTCAACAGGTAATTCAACATGGTGAATATTTGGCAACGAATGTTGCGATGTGTATTCACTGTCATAGTCAACGGGATTTTACAAAATATTCAGGCCCGGTTACTACAGGTACGGAAGGCGGCGGTGGTCAGTTGTTTGATGAAAAAATTGGATTGCCAGGTAAAATCTATAGTAGAAATATTACACCTGATAATGAAACGGGAGTCGGCACCTGGACAGATGATGAATTGCTTCGAGCCATCACACATGGAATCAGCAAAAATGGAGATACGCTGTTTCCATTAATGCCCTATCCAAATTATAACCGTATGGCAAAAGAAGATTTGCTCAGCATCATAGCATATATCAGGACACTTAAACCTATCAAAAATAAAATACCAGAAAGACAATTAATGATGCCAATTGCGGCTGCTTATCCAGGCCAGTATCTACAGGCTTCCGTTGATGGAAATATAAAACCATCAGCCGAGGATATAGTAAAATATGGAGAATACCTGACTACTATGGCCGATTGTGGTACTTGCCATTCGCCATTAACTCCACAAGGGCCTGATATGTCAAGAATCTATGCCGGTGGTTATATATTTGAATTGGCTAGTAATAAGGTTCAATCAGCTAATATAACTTCTGATACCGCAACTGGTATTGGTAGTTGGACAGAAGAGAGATTTTTAAATAAATTTTTACCATTCAGGAAAGAAGAGTCTTATAATTTTAATCCCGGTAATCAAAATACAGAAATGCCGGTTATAGAAATTGCCGGAATGAAGGATAGTGATCTGAAAGCGATCTATGCGTATTTAAGAACCGTAAAGCCAATTACGAACCTAGTCGAAAAATTTCCAAAATAAAATAGAGAAAAGACAAACCCCGATAATTCGGGGTTTGTCTTTTTAATTGTTGTCAAAACTATTTCGGTTATAAGTGCCAGGACTTGCATGATCTCCCTGCTCGAAATCAAAATTCACTTCGCTAATTCCCGGAATCTGTGTCATATTATATACCACTTCTGATATGTAAAGCGTAGGTCCGGTGGAACCCATTTGTTGCGTAAGATAAATAGCATCCGGTATTCTTATAAAAACAGTATCGTTAGATTGTTTTACAAACTCCATTTTGATATTTGTATTCCCTGTATTAATAAAATTAATTATTGACAAAGGAGTTAACGTATCATTGGCTGGCAGTTTTCTGTATTCGAGTCTTCCTGTAGAATCATCCAAATAAGCCTGCCAATAGAAAGGTGCATTTAAACTGTCCTCATTACTATCTTTTGCATTGCTGTCTTTGCTTTTGCAGGAATAAAGAACAAAGGCCGACAAAATAATAAGCGAAATTTTTTTCATCTTGCTTTTTTTAAAAGTAATACATGCACTTTAAAAGTTTAGTTAAATCGTTTTTGCTGCCGCTTCTTCCTTTTTCCATTCCTTATCCATTACGAAAGTACCAAAAGGTAATAAAGAAGCTAATCCTGCTTTGGCGAACCATTTAAAATCTTTTTTATAATCCACTTTCACTTCTCTTGCCAAAATAAAAAAGGCAACGAAAAGAATTCCATGCAAGCTACCAACAATGGTTACAGCCATGGGCATATTAGCAAAATATTTTAAGGGCATTGCAATTCCTAATAAAACCAAAAACGAAACTCCTTCTGCAAATGCAACTTTTCTGAACCAGTTAAATGTTTTTTTCATAATTAAAATCTGTTTAATAATCAATTACCTGCTCTTCTATTGTTGCAGGAATTTCTCTCCACTCGTACTGTTGGTTTCGTAGCTGTGGTTCAAAACCTGCTTCACGAATGGCATCCTGAATACTTTTGTACGTAAAGCGATGTGGTGCTCCTGCAGCACTAACTACATTTTCTTCCAGCATAATAGAGCCAAAGTCATTAGCACCTGCATGCAAACATATTTCGGCAGTTTGTTTACCAACGGTAAGCCAGCTTGCCTGTATGTTTTTTACATTGGGCAGCATGATGCGGCTGAGAGCAATCATTCTGATGTACTCTTCCGGTGTAGTTAAATTATGCACTCCTCTTATTTTAGCAAGCAGTGTATCTACATCCTGAAATGTCCAAGGAATAAATGCAAGAAAACCATTTGCTTCTTCAGGTTTTCTACTTTGTACTTCTCTTATTTTTATCAGGTGGTCAAATCTTTCTTCAATGGTTTCCACATGTCCAAACATCATAGTGGCAGAAGTAGTGATATTTAGTTTATGTGCTTCATGCATAATGTCGAGCCATTCTTGTGCACCACATTTGCCTTTACTTATTAATCGTCTTACTCTGTCTGTTAATATTTCTGCGCCGGCGCCGGGCAAAGAATCCATACCTGCTTCTTTTAATGCCATCAACACTTCCCTATGAGTACTTTTTTCAAGCTTAGTTATATGTGCAATCTCCGGCGGGCCAAGTGTATGTAATTTTATTTGTGGAAACTCAGCTTTTATTTGGCTGAAGGTGTCAACATAATATTGCAATCCTAAATCTGGATGATGTCCCCCTTGTAACAATAACTGATCGCCGCCCCACTTCAATGTCTCTTCAATCTTTTTTCTGTAAGTTGGCATATCGGTGATATAGGCTTCTGCATGGCCGGGAATACGATAGAAGTTGCAAAACTTGCAATTGGCTATACATACATTGGTTGTATTTACATTGCGATCTATCTGCCAGGTAACTTTTCCATGTGGCACTTGTTTTTTTCTTAATTCATCAGCTACAAACATCAGATCGGCCAATGGAGCATGGTGATAAAGTTCAACACCTTCTTCCAGTGTTAAAAACCCCAGTCCGAGGGCTTTATCAAATAAGTTGTTTAATTCCATCCGGCAAATTTACACTTGTATTGGAGAATATGTGTTGAACGGTTTTAAAACACCTGATTACTTAGGTAAATTTATCTATTCCATAAAAAGCGAATGCCTTTATTGCATCATTTTGCATTAAATGGTTGTCATAGAAGAAGATTGTAGTTATGTATAAAAAATTACGATACGGATTGCTTGTTACTTTAATAGTAATGTTTTCCACGTCTTCGGTTGTGGCACAGGAGGAATTTATTGATCCGCCGTCAAAAGAGTTGACAACTATTCCTTTTGAACAACTTACTGGTGGCATTATTCTTCTTCATGCAAAATTTGCTGACTTTCCTGATACGCTGAATTTTATTCTTGATACCGGCAGCAGTGGTATATCGCTGGATTCGACCACCGTAGATTATTTTGGGTTGGTGCCAACACCTACAGAAAGGTCAATACGAGGTGTGGCCGGTATACGTAAAGTAAGTTTTCTTTATAATCAGTCTTTGCATTTTTCGGGATTATCAATAGATAGCCTGAATTTTCATATTAATGATTATACAATTCTAACAGCCGTGTATGGGGAAAAAATTGATGGTATAATCGGCTTTGCAGTACTAAGCCGTTATATTGTAAAGTTGGATTATGATAGTATGAAGCTTTCAATTTGTACCAATGGCACTATTCGTTATCCAAGAGGCGGTTACTTATTAAAACCAACTTTTAATCAACTGGTATCTCAGCCATTAAGAGTAAAAGATGATAACACTATAAGTTCCCGTTTTTTGTTTGATATTGGTGCTGGCTTATGTATGCTGTTTTCCAGAGATTTTATAGAAGACAGCAGTCTATTGCATAAAAAAAGAAAGAGATGGATAAAAGAAGGAGAAGGGTTGGGTGGCAAATTAGATATGGAGCTGACAGTAATAAAAGAAGTGAAAATTGGCCCATACCGATTCAGAAAAGTACCGGTATATATCTTTGATGACGAATATAATGTAACATCGTATCCATCCATGGGCGGTTTAATTGGCAACGATATTATGCGACGATTTAATGTTATACTAAATTATCATAAGGGAGATATATTTATTACACCGAATCGGCATTTTGGTGAATTGTTCGATTATTCGTATTCAGGTCTTGAACTGTATCTGATTGATGGAATCATTGTTGCTGGAGATATAGCAAAAGGATCACCAGCTGAAGCTGCCGGACTAAAAGAAGGAGATCAGATTTTAGGAGTTAATAAAAATTTTTCGCAAAATCTGAATCAATATAAAATAGCATTACAGGTTCCTAATGAAAAAGTGAAAATAGTTTTTCGTCGCAATGGCGAAATAATGGACATTGAATTTAAGATAGTGAGTATTATCTGATTTAGTTTCTTGCTAACAGAATATTTTCCAATAATTTTACTGGTTATACAACTATTCATGAAACTGTTTAACAGCTTTTAATAATTATTGAAATTAAAGAATGATACAATTCGAAAAATTTACCTTGGAAAATGGTCTTCGTGTTATTGTACACCAAGATCTCTCAACACCAATGGCCGTATTGAATATTATGTACGATGTTGGTGCAAGAGACGAAGATCCCGAAAAAACCGGCTTTGCACATTTGTTTGAACACCTGATGTTTGGTGGTTCTGTAAATATTCCAAATTATGATGAGCCGTTACAAATGGCAGGTGGAGAGAACAACGCTTATACAACCAACGATCTTACTAATTATTACATACAATTACCCGCAGATAATTTAGAAACTGCCTTTTGGTTAGAGAGTGATCGGATGTTGTCATTGGCGTTTGATGAAAAAAGCCTGGAAACACAACGAAAGGTTGTTTGCGAAGAGTTTAAAGAAAATTATCTCACCAAGCCTTACGGCGATGTGTGGCATAAAATGAGGGAACTGGCGTATAAAAATCACCCATACAGATGGATGACGATTGGTAAAGAACTATCACATATTGAAAATGCAACACTGGAAGATGTAAAAGGTTTTTTCTTTAAGCACTATCGTCCGGAAAATGCAGTGATGTGTGTAGCAGGAAATGTAACGGTAGAAAAAGTAAAAGAGCTGGCAGAAAAATGGTTTGGCGATATTCCTTCTGGAGAAAAGTATAAAAGGAACTTACCACAAGAACCTGAACAAAAAGAAGAACGGCGACAAGAGATAAAAGCTAAAGTGCCTTTAGATGCATTATACAAAACATGGCATATGCCTTCTCGGCTTGATAGAAGATATTACGTTGTTGATTTGTTAACGGATATTCTTGGTGGCGGCGGCTCTTCAAGATTATACCAAGCTTTGGTAAAAGAGAAACAATTATTTAGCAATATTCAATGCTTTCATTTTGGAAGTACAGAAAATGGTTTGCTTGCTATTGATGGCAAATTAGTGAAAGGAGTGAAAATAGAAGATGCAGAACAAGCAGTAGAGAATGTGTTGGAACAAATGAAACAAGAAGTTATCATGGAAATAGAGTTGCAGAAAGTAAAAAACAAAACAGAAAGTATGATTGTGTTTGAAGATATGAGTGTGATGAGTAGAGCAACCAGCCTTGCTTATTATGAAACACTGGGCGATGCAGCCTGGATGAACTTTGAACTGGAAAAATATAATGCTGTTACCACGCAGGATATTTTAGAAGAAAGCAGAAATATTTTCAGAAAGGAAAACTGCAACACCATTTATTATTTATCAGAGAACTAATCATAGCAAACGAAAGGAATGAAAACATTAGATAGGAAAACAAATCCCCCGATAGTTGATGCAGTAAATTTTAAGTTAAACCTTAAACCGTATCAGCATTTTATATTGGATAATGGAGTAGAAGTATATGCCGTTGATGCAGGAGCGGAAGAAGTATTACAAACTGAATGGATATTCTCCGCAGGTAATGCACAGGAAGAAAAAAACCTGGTAGCCGCTACCACCAATTTTTTATTACGTAATGGAACCAGCACCAAGACGGCTTTTCAGATAAATGAACAATTTGATTATTACGGTTCATACATTAACAGAGCTTGCTATAATGAAACAGCAACTATTACACTGCATTCTCTAACCAGACACATTGAAAATTTACTTCCGAAAGTAAGAGAGTTGATTACTGATTCTGTTTTGCCGCAAGAAGAATTGTCTATTTACCAGCAGAACATGAAGCAACGGCTGAAAGTAAGCTTGAAGAAAAGTGATTTTGTAGCCGGCAGATTAATAGATGTTTATTTATATGGCGAGAAACATCCTTATGGCAAATACAGCAGCGCAGAAGATTTCGATGGATTACAAAGAGAAGAGCTGGTTGATTTTTACAAAAAATATTATCAGCAGGGAAAATTGATAATATTTGTTGCAGGAAAGTTGCCACAAAATCTGGTGCAGTTGCTGAATACAAATTTTGGTGATCTTCCTTTTGGTAACGTTGTTGAAAAGCAAACAGAACCTGTTTTAGGCACAGAGAAAAAAGTAAGAATTACGAACGACCCGGACGGCGCACAAGGTTCCATAAGAATAGCCAGACCATTCCCCAATCGTCATCACCCAGATTTTTTAAAAGCACAGATTTTAAACGCTTTGTTTGGCGGATTTTTCGGGTCAAGGTTAATGAGCAATATCAGAGAAGATAAAGGATACACATACGGCATTCATAGCTACTTGCTGAACCATGTACAGCAATCCGGTTGGATGATTAGTACAGAAGCAGGAAAAGATGTTTGCGAAGCTACGATTGAAGAAGTGTATAAGGAAATGAAACGGCTTCGTGACGAACCGGTAAAAGCAGAAGAATTAATGTTGGTAAGAAATTATATGATGGGAAGTATTCTTGGTGATATGGATGGTCCTTTCCAAATCATTGCCCGATGGAAAAATATTATTCTGAATAATTTGGATGAAAAATATTTTTACGACTCCATTGAAACGATTAAATCAGTTTCTGCCGAAGAGTTGCAATTACTTGCTCAAAAGTATTTACAACCGGATGATTTTTATGAATTAGTTGTTATTTAATATTACAACTTACTTTTTTATAAAGGAAGAGGAGGAAGAGTCTCCGTTTCTGTCAATAACAATTACTCTGTATAATCCAGAAGGTAAACGGCTGATGTCAATATTGTTTTCAGTGCCCTCATTCCGTAATACGTTTTTCCCATTGCTATCAAATATCCTAATCAATTGTATTTCACTATTATTTTTTGTAGTTATAAAGATTGAATGGCTGGCAGGATTGGGAAATATTGTAATACCCGATTTCACCTCGTTATTAAATTTTAGTGCAATAACAGATGAATATTGAAACCGGCCATCCAGATCAATTTCTTTGATGCGATAAAATAAAACTCCTTTAGTAGGTGTATTGTCTGTAAATGTATACTTACCATCTGAGGATAGAGTGTTTATAAAACCGGCACTAATGAAATTATTTCCATCAATGCTGCGTTCAACCTCAAATTTGCTAACGTTTACTTCTTTCTCTGAATTCCATTTTAATGAAATTACTCCTTCAGCAATTTTTTGTCCGCTAAAGTGAGTAAATACAATTGGTAAAGTGCTGCCTATCCAGTTTAGATTTCCAATAGAAAAGCTTCTTCCCCCTGCGGCGCCAGCGGGGTTATTTCCGTATTGAATAGTCAAAGTACTGGTACAACCTGGAATGGAAATTTGTACCCTGTCATCAGTTTGATTGCCTTGTGTACCGGTTCCGGTAGCTGTTGTTGTACCGCTTCCGGTTATTGTTGGAGAACCTCCCGGAAAACTGGGATCAAGTGCTGTCATTGTAATATTTTGAGGAGAACCTAAATAGTTGGCATTTAAAATAGCTCTGTCTCCACTTGTATTATTTCCATCTATATCATAAAGAATGAAAGTAAGACCGCAAACAGCAGGGTTGAATGTTAAAGTAAAAACCTTTAAATCAGAAACAGCACCAAATGTAATAGCCGTACGCCATGAAATATCGCTCTGTGCGGTGGTAAACCTAGTAGGTCCTGCAGTAATTGTACCTGGCCCGGTTACTGCATAAGTAACAGCAGAGGAAGGGCTTCCAATAGAACCAAAATTGAAAGACAGAGAATTATTTGGAATAGCAGATGTATTCCAGTTCAGATCTTGCGCAAACAATAAGCTGTTACAAAATAAGGCGGATACGATTAAAAGGAGTTTCATAAAGTAAAAAATTAATTTAGTCTGTGAAAATAGTTTGTTTGTTATGTCTGTTGTTAGACCAAAGTATTAACAGGTGTTAATAACCAAACTAGATCTGGGCAAAAGCGGGAATTATTGTTGTTGATTATTGTACAGGAAAGGAAAAATTGTACTCATAGAAAAGGCTCATTACTAAACCTGTAAGACTAAGAATTCTGTACAGTATCAAAAAAGGTTCTTTGTTAGTTAACTCTGAATGGCTGAAATTCGCAACATGATATTCGATCGCAAAGACCTTTCTGATAAACAGCTTATTAATTTTTACAGAAACCTGTTGTGGCCCCGCATGATAGAAGAAAAAATGCTGGTGTTGCTGCGGCAAGGGAAAATATCTAAATGGTTTAGCGGTATCGGGCAAGAGGCAATTGCTGTTGGAGCTACGTTGGCCTTGCAAGAAGATGAATGGATAATGCCGCTGCATAGAAATCTTGGTGTGTTTACTACCCGCAATATGCCTTTGCATAAATTATTCAAACAATGGCAAGGAGCACAGGATGGGTATAGCAAAGGAAGAGAAAGAAGTTTTCATTTTGGTAATAAGGAACATCATATCTGTGGAATGATTTCGCACCTTGGTCCGCAGTTGGCCATTGCAGATGGAGTAGCATTAGCACATAAATTAAGAAAGGAACAAAAAGTTTCATTGGCTTTTACAGGAGATGGCGGCACCAGCGAAGGAGATTTTCATGAAGCATTGAATACAGCAGCTGTGTGGGATTTGCCGGTTATTTTTCTAATAGAGAATAATGGCTATGGATTAAGCACACCGGTTAATGAACAATACCGCTGCATCAACCTTATTGATAAAGCCAAAGGCTATGGTATGGAAGGTGTACGGATTGATGGCAACAATTTGTTAGAAGTGTATGATACTATAAAAGGAGTAAGAGAATTTTGTATCAACAATCAAAAGCCCTATTTAATTGAATGCATGACTTTCCGGATGCGGGGGCATGAAGAAGCAAGTGGAACAAAATATGTACCGCAGGATCTGTTCAAACTATGGGAAATGAAAGACCCGATTAAAAACTACGAACAGTTTTTACTAGCAAATAATGTAATCAATGAAACTTCGATTGCAACTATAAGAAATGAATTCAAAGAAAAAATAGAAAGCGAACTAACGATTGGTTATGATTCGAAACCGATGGTGGTTGATACGGAGATGGAGCTTGAAGATGTTTATGCGGGCAGGTTGGATGTTGGAAGTTCGAGGTTAAATATTTCTATAATTGATAACTCAAGGCCAACATCAAACATCGAACATCCAACAAAAGAACAGCGACTAATTGACGCCATAAGCGACGGGTTAAAACAATCCATGCAAAAACATTCCAACCTTATTTTGATGGGACAGGACATTGCAGAGTATGGCGGTGCTTTTAAAATAACAGAAGGGTTTGTAGAAGAATTTGGAAAAGCAAGAGTAAGAAATACACCATTATGTGAAAGTGCAATTGTTGGTGCTGCATTAGGACTTTCATTGGAAGGATATAAGAGCATGATGGAAATGCAGTTTGCCGATTTTGCTACAGTTGGTTTTAACCAGATCATCAACAACCTTGCAAAAATTCATTATCGCTGGGGACAAAATGCAGATGTGGTAATTCGTATGCCCACAGGTGGCGGCGTAGGGGCTGGTCCTTTTCATAGCCAAAGTAATGAAGCCTGGTTTATAAAAACACCTGGATTGAAAGTGGTGTATCCAAGCACACCAAGAGATGCAAAAGGATTAATGATTGCGGCGATCAATGATCCCAATCCTGTTTTATTTTTTGAACATAAAGCATTGTATCGTTCTGTAAGTGGAGAAGTGCCAACCGAATATTATGAAATAGAAATTGGTAAAGCAAGACATGTAAGAGAAGGCGATGAAGTTTCCATTATTACCTATGGTGCTGGTGTGCATTGGGCAGAAGATTATGCAGCCGAACATCCGGAGATTTCTATTGATATACTTGACCTGCGAACATTATTACCGCTGGATTATTTTGCTATCCGTGAAGCAGTGCAAAGAACAGGAAGAGTTATCATTTTACATGAAGACACATTGGTTGGTGGCATTGGCGGTGAGATAGCTGCCTGGATTGCTGAAAACTGTTTTGGTTTATTGGATGCACCTGTGCTGCGTTGTGCTTCTTTAGATACACCCATTCCATTTAATTTAGAGTTGGAACAAAATTTTATGGCGAAGGGGAGATTGGATGAGTGTATCAATAAAATGATAAGCTATTAATTGTAAGGTCGTTTTAATCTGTATAATACTTCAACAGTTTATCCAACAGCTCTTGTAATTTCCCCTGCTGTTTTTCGCCTTCTTTCAAAGGTGCACCAATATGAAAGTAATTCGTTTTATCTACTTGTTTTAGCTCATTACTGTTTACTTCCGATTCATACACCGTTACTTCATCTGTTTTGTATTCCAGAATCAGGTACAGATCGTAAGCTACCGATTTTATATTTTTTACAGGTGCTTCCATTCTTGTTTTTACAACAGAAGCATCATCTGTGTAACGGACTGTTACCGATAATACACCTTCTTTGTTTATGGCAAAAGCAGAATCAATTGTCATTACACCTGTATATTTCCAATGCTGCTCTTTGGAGTTTTTTAAAATGCTGTTAAGTTCTGCTACAAATTCCTTTTCAGCTTTTTGTTTGGTTTGGGCAGAAGCTATTATTGGCATCAGTAAAATCAAAAGAAAGCTGTTGCGAATTGTTTTCATTCTTTGTTATAATTTATAAAATTTTGCTTTGGTTTGTAACTTACAGCAGATGTATTTTATTCAGCAACAGCTAACCCGCCAATATAAATTATTGTTTTAGTTTCACTTTATACATTTTGTTACTGCTAAAATTAGGCTCTTCTTTTCCAGCAGGTAAAGTTTTATAATATTTTTTTATTCCATTTCCTTCTTCAGAAAAAACGATCTGAAATGCAATAACTTTTGATGTTGTAATGTCAGCTATCGAAAACTCATAACTATAAATTCGATTCTCTAGTGGAACATGCCCAACTCTCTTAGGCTTACGTCTTGAAACATCGGCTGGAGTTCCTGAGTCTTCTATAAATGAAGAATACATCATACCTCCTCTAAAAATATCTTTATAGGAAATGTCTAAGTAATCAATTTTTTTATTGTCGTTAACGTCAAAGTAGATGTTAATATTTGGTTGTGACATGATGTCCTTTTCATAGAAGCGGATATAGAGTATAAAACCTGTATCCAATATTTTATAACTTACGAAATAATTTTCATCAGCGTTAAGAACGGTAGTGTTGATTCGCAAATCAGGAAGAGTTATCCGTACTTGCCCCATATTCAAGTTCTCTTGCTTTACTATTTTATTTTCTTTATCATACAGAATTCCAGGACCATCTTTCTTTCCAAAACTCCATTTGCCAACATATTTTTCTCCATTAGCATACATCATAGTGCCTTTTCCATGTAATGTATCATTAGCCCATTCCCCCAAGTAACTATCCCCATTATTCCAAGTACACAATCCTTGACCTCTTTTATTATTTCGCCATTCTCCTACAAATTTTTCACTATTCTGGTAGGTCTGCGTTCCTTTACCTTCTTTCATATTCTTACTCCAATTGCCATCATATCTGCTACCATCTGGCCCAGTATAGATTCCGTATCCATCCTTAGCATCTTTTTTCCACTCACCTACATATTTTCCTCCATCTTTATAAATAAAGGTTCCTTTTCCTTCCTTTTTCCCAATTACCCAGTTGCCTTCATAACTATCGCCGTTGTCATCTTTATAAATGCCGTAACCATTCAATACGCCATTCTTCCATTGTCCTTCTTTTCTAATGCCATATTTTTTTGAAACATAAGTTCCTTTACCATCTTCATAGTTGTTTTTCCATTCCCCAGTATATGCACCATCACCATTTTCATCAGAAGATATTCCATAGCCTTCTTTAACTCCATTCTTCCAGTCTCCGACATATTTTCTTCCATAGTTGTCAGTTGATGTTCCCTTTCCCTCCATTTTACCGTCAACAAAATTCCCCTGATATTTCCAGCTCCATGTCTCATATTTACCTGTGCCCTGCAATAAATCATTCACCCAATTACCGGAATAAGTTTCGTCAGGGATACCACCATTGGCGCCTATTATATCTCCTTTTTTATAAGGGACGTTTTTAAGTGTTCCCTCGCCGTGGCGGCGATCATTTTCCATTGTCCTTTGTACTCCCATACTCCTTTGTATTTAGGCTCATTTTTATAAAGCATTGTGCCGTTGCCATGCCTTGTTTTAGCACCTACATATTCTCCTGTATAAACTCCTTCTTCAATAGTGACTTTTCCATTTTTTTTAACTGATGTGTTATTCATCGTCTCATTGTATGCCCATTTATCGGTAGCCTTATTGTATATTGCTGACATCTTGACGCCCGCTGTTTCTATTTTCTTTGATAGCTGCATTGCTAAATTTTGTTTAGCTTCCTGCTCAATCTGGATTGCTTTTTCCAATCTTTTCTTTAGCAAGGTTTGCTCAAAATTCTTTTCTTCCTTTTGTAATTGCTCATCCACTTTTGAACTTACGATTACTAATGATTGATGATTTTCAGAAGCAGATTGTGTGGTAGCAACCATTTTAAAATACTTATTCAATGCAATTTTAGAATTCACATAATCTTCCTGTGCATAAAAACACAATGCCTTAAGGGATTCTATTTTTGGGTTTGTCGCATTTAGCTTTGTAATAGTGGATTGTAAATATGCTAAGGCAGATGAATGGTTATTATTTTCATATGCCTTAGCGGCATTATCAAAATCCTCTCTGGCGGTTTGCCCAAAAGCATTGACAGAAAATAATAATATTAAAAGGAGTATTCGGTACATAGCCATTTTTTAAAAAGAATAATTACTAACAGTTATTGTTTGTCCACTACCTGTAAAGCGAACTTTATGCATGTCTTTTAATTTTTCATTTATAAAAACATAAATAGTCGCCTCGGTTCCCTCACCACGGCTATAATTTTTAACGCTTATGGTATAGGTGCCTTTTTTTACTTTTGTTACATAAATATTTTCGGGACCATAACCACTTGTATTATCTACATCTAACCGCATATTTGATGATGATTTATTACTGTAAAAGCAGGTGAATTTTTCGGGATCAGTAATATAAAGATCAATATCAGAGTTGGCCGTATTCCAGGTTAAAGTTGCCCGCAAATCAACAGGTTCCCGGTTAAGAGTAATATTCTGTTCAATAACTTTAGAACCTATCACCAATTTTACTTTGTTTAATCCTGCTCCCAAAACAACCTGTGTCGTGAAGCCCCCTGAA
>JADJKL010000008.1 GCA_016706055.1 Chitinophagaceae bacterium
AAATATTTCTAAATTTTCTTCCGAGGTTTTATTTGCAATTGATGATTTAGCATCACAAAGAACTTTAAAGGCTTTATTAGAATGAAGTTAATCAAACAGTATTTCGACTTATACTTTCATTTATTTTTTGAACCGGTATCAGGTTCTTATTGATGCTCTATCTGTCACATTTTTTAAAAGATGAAGAGTATGGTATTCTTTCAATAGTTAATTCGCTGGTTACTATATTAATACCCGTTGATAAGAATGGTAACGGGTATTATTAATGTCGAATATTATTAGATCAAAAATGAAATGATTTTTTTTTCTTTGTCCCATCAGTACAGCAAATCGACTACTGCCTTTGTTTTTTATTCCTTTCTTTTCTTTGCAATACCAATAGCTACAAAGGTTTAATTATCTCTTGATTGATAGCAACAAAAACAAATTTTTGTCAATATTTCAAATGATTAATTAGTTATGGGTAAACTATGGTCCATTGATATTTTTGAAGAGCCATTTAACCAGTTGTTAATTCCAAAAAATTAAGAACAAAGAGAAAACATGTACATACTTATGCAGATCCTTTTTTAGTTTCCCATCAGAATAAGCTGTATTTATTTGCTGAGATACAGGAAATTGGCGGAAAAGGATATATTAACTTATGGGAATCTGATGATGCAAAAGAATGGAAAAATAATGGTGTGGTTTTAAAAGGAACTTCACACTTTTCTTTTCCTTTTATTTTTCAGGATCAAAGTAAAAGGAATATTTTTTTTTAATACCGGAATCAGGAGAGAATAAGAAATAGCAATATATGGCTTTGAAGATTTTCCATTTAGTGCTACCAAAAAAGCAACATTTTTAAGCGGTATTTTATGATAGTAATATACAATTGATTGATAATGTATATTACCTTTCAACAACTAATATTGAAACAGATTGTTTTGAATTATATTATTCTACCAATCTTTTATTGGGCCCTTGGTTAAAGCACCCAGCAAGCCCGTTACTTCCAATAAGTCCATATTCAGAAATGGGGGAGGGTTTATTGAGTATGATAATAAGATATTTAGAATTGCACAAGACTGCTCTGAAGTATATGGTGGTGGAATTGTAATTCTGGAAGTGCAAGTCATTGACCCTTACAATTACCAAGAAACGATAGTGTATAATAGTAGTAGAAGAAAGGGATAGATTTGCCTAAAAAAAGAAGACATCATTTAGTTTTGCCTCATTTAAAGGTCAAACAATTATTGCCAGCGATTTTCTTCACAATGATTATTGGATAAATAAACTACCAGGGCTTTTTACCAAATGGTAAAATAATGAATTATAAAATTTGTGGAGCCAGATATTCTTGAAGCAGAAACTGAATCTAAAGTGCTGAATCTGCTTAAAGAAGCGTATGGTCAACAAGAACTTTTACCTGAAGGGTATCTTTACAATGTGCTTACCAGCAAACAATCAAGTAAAGAAAGTTTTTTTTTAGCAGCGTTTGAGGAAGGCCAACTAATTGGATGTTGCGGCTTTATGGCCACAGATTTTACTTTTAATAATAGTATACATTGCTGTTATCAGGGATGTTGGGCTGCCACTCATCCACTACATCAGGGGAAGAAAATATTCATTAATATTTTTAAAAAAGCTATTGAGCTATTAGAAAATAAAAAGATGGGATTTATTTATGAAGTGGCGGGAGATAATACTCACCCAATATTTGTAAAAAAACTTGGATTTGAAGAAATTCCGGCTGTTATGATTAAAATACCAAACATAAGATTTATAAATAAGCTTTGGTTTAATAAGAACTATAATCGACAAATGGATTATTATGAGCTGGATTATTTTTTACCCGTTGAATCTCAAATAGTGGAACTTAAAAAAAAACGTTGATGATAAAAAGCATGCATATTTTACGGAGTAAACAAACAGTTTTTTTGTTTGGGGGAAGATTTTGGAAAAGAAAATTTGGTATCCGTCTGAAATACTTTTATGGGAGGAATCAAAATAGATGCTATAGAAGATTATCAGCCATTAATAAAAAAAGATATTTAGAGAATCTTCAGTGCATTATATTCAATTAGTTTCAGCAAGCACCAATAGATTTAACGAATGTGAAAGGTTGGCGACCTGCCGGAATTAATCCATTTCTAATTTACAATATGAGTCGTTGCCATCCCGTAATCTAAATATAATGAATGGGGCAATAGATGTTTTTTAACAATAGTGTAATTCAAAAGAAAAAAAATGGAAATGCATTAAAGAAACTTAAGTTTTTAAACAGTTCTCTGTATATGTCTTTATAGGTTTTTTATTGCCGGTATCAGCTTTCTATTGATGCCCTATCTCTCCATTTCTAAAACCAGAGGAATATGGTATTCTTTCAATGGTTAATTCCCTGGTTACCATTTTAATACCGTTGATTGGGTTGTCAGCGGCAGGCATTATTAATGTTGAGTATTATAAAATTAAAGACAAAAATGAATTTGCTTCTTTATTCTCTTCAGCGCAGGTAATACCAGTATTACCATTACTTTTTATTACTGCTTTCTTTTTCTTTGCAAATCCAATAGCGGCATTCCTCGAAATTCCCACTGATAAATCCTATTGGATACCGCTTTCAAGTCTCCTTGCTTTTCTTACAATCTATTATGAAGTACTGATTGCATATAATGTAACTGAACAAAAGCCGGGTTTTTATTCCCTATTTGTAATTTCCAGAATTGCAATAGAAGTATCGCTTACCGTATATTTTGTGGCTAAGCTTGGTAAAGGATGGGAAGGAAGACTGATGGCTTGGTTAATTGCCAGTATATTTAGTTTTATAGCTGCATTTATATATTTTGGAAAAGAAACTTACTTACCAAAAAATCAGCCGCAAGTATATCACCGCAGCAGTAACTTTTGGGTTACCACTTATTCTTCATGTAATCGGAAAGTTTGTTATTAATCAATCGGACAGAATTTTTATTGCAAAGATGGTTTCAATAGAAGAAGCCGGTATATATAATATTGGCTCCAAATAGGGATGGTAATACTTATAATAGTAGGCGCTATTGCAAATTTTATGCAGCCTTTTTATTTGAAAGATTATCCAATCTTACTAAAATTCAAAGCTGAAATCATTAAAGTAACATATTTTGTAATTGGGGCTATGTTTCTTGTTTTATTAATAATGACTATTGCTACACCTACTTTTTTGCATTGTTGATAGATGAAAGTTATGCAAGGGAACTAAATATGTATTCTGGGTTGGCCTTAGTTATTTTTTTGGGGGTATATTTACTTTTTCGGATTTATTTTTTTTCCAGGAAAACAAATATTTTGGGATAGTAGCAATTTTAATGTATTCCTAATATTACCCTTAATTATTTTTCTTATTTAACACTTTGGCCCATTAGGAGCTGCTTATGCAGCTTGTATTTCTTTTTTTATTGTTTCAGTAGTGATTGTTTGGAAAGCTAATAAATTATATCCTCTTCCCTGGCTTAGCTATTTTAAAAAGATTCAATAATTCATTATCTCTAAAACGATCCTTCATATTACTGATAGCCTGGGTGTCGGAGGTACAGAAGTTTTACTAAAGAATACAATTCCTGCTTTAAAAGAGTATAACCATATCATTGTTTATCTGCATGGCGCAAATGAGTTCAAAGGGCATTTTGCTGAAATACCCGTTTATTGCATTGAACATACAGGAAAGCTCTTTTTACGTTCAGTAAGCAGTTTCGTAAAATCATTAAAGAAAATAAAGTTGACATTATTCACTCTCATCTGCTCTGGAGTGGTTTTATTGCAAGGTTTGCCAAACCAAAAGGCGTTCGTTTAATTTCAAGTATCCACAGTGTGTTGAGTAAAGATGCGTTTGAAAAGAACCGGCTTTCCTTATGGATGGAAAAGCTAACAGCTAACAGGCAGGACGATGTTATTGGTGTATCGCAGTATGTAATTGATGATTATCTGAAGTTTGTTCCCTACAAAGGGAAGACACACTTGTTGTATAACTTTATACCAGCCTATTTTTACCGCAATGTTCAATTTGATAATAATCAATTTAATAATAAGTCGCCCATCCGGTGTGTAGCTGTTGGCAGTTTAAAGGATGTAAAAAACTATCAATACATACTGGAAGCATTTGCAAAATTACCAGGAGGCGGTTTTGAGCTGGATATTATTGGCGAAGGGCAATTGCGGAATTCTTTACAGCAATTTATTACTCAACATCAATTGCCAATTCGTTTATTAGGTAGCAAAAATGCTATACAAGAAATTCTACCTGATTATCAATTATTTATTCAGGCATCAAAATACGAAGGCTTTGGTTTTGCCATTGCAGAAGCAGTGGCTTTCGGTTTATTTCCTGTATTGTCAGATATTCCTGTTCACCAGGGAAATAACAATAAATGAAGCCTTGTATTTTGATTTGGCAAGTCCTGATAATTTAACTGATTTATTACTTACAATAAAGAATGAGTCAGTGAATTCAACCAGCTTTAATACTCTCCGGGAGCAGATTAAAAAAATTACAGACCCTGATAGTTATTTACAGCAGCTCCGTGAAATTTATAATGCCTGAATTTAGGAAATTTCAAAGAATTATATAATTTGCAATTGTAAAACCCTTTATCCTGAAAAAGCGAATTCTTAATGTTTCCCTGATTTTACTGCTTTGTTTTTTCTTTCAGATATTTCTAATGGAAGTAACGGTAAGTAATTTCCCAAGATTTAATGAAAAACTGGAAACAAGAGTTTCTGCAGATAACTTTGACCCTGCACTTGTAAAATTGAATTCAGTGAACATGGTTATTAATTTTTGCGATTCTGTTTATGGTAATAAGAATATAGCAGCCAATGATTCTGGTAAATATGCAAACCTGGTGAGCAGGGTAATCCGCTACCGTTTTCAACATGGTTACACCTGGTATCATTTTGGGCACAATTATATTGCGAAACTTGTTGCACCAATGCTGAATAAAAATCTTTCTGCTATAGTTGTTCCTGATGATATATTAAAATACCCATTGGCTGCCTGTAGCCAGCAATCCATAGTAGGAATGAAGGTGCTGATGGACAAAGGTTATACTGTGCGTAAAGTTGGTTTTTACGATTCTACACTAGGTGGACATGTGTGCTATGAGGTGCAATATGGTAACAGTTGGCATTTTTATGATCCCAACCGGGAGCCAGATGAAAATTTATTGAACGGCAATAACAGGCCAAGTATTGACTACCTGAATGAACATCCGGAAATATTGGTGGCGGCTTACCCAAGAGATGATAAAAACTATGTGTTATCACTTTACAAAACGTACAAAATTCAAGACGAAGGGAAACTTCCTGGCGGTAATGCAAGATTGTTTCAGCAGCTTACAAAATTTCTTTCTTACACCCTATGGATTTTTTTAGGGCTATTGTACTTCTATATTGATAAACGATTTTTTTCAAAAAAGAAAAAATAACTATGTGCGGCATTGCAGGTTTTATAGATTTTACTAATAAAAGCTCTTTAGCCGATGTAAAGGCAATGGCAGCGGCATTACCTCATCGTGGGCCCGATGGGCAAGGAGAATATTTTCATGTTGCAGACAATTGCCAGATTGGCTTTGGGCATCGCAGGCTTTCAATTATTGATTTGAGTAATGCTGCTAACCAGCCGATGCATTATGATGGACTGCACTTAATATTCAACGGTGAAATTTATAATTATAATGAGATAAGAGATGAGTTGATAGCCTTAGGTCATGAATTTAAAACACATTCCGATACAGAAGTAATATTACATGGCTGGCGGCAATGGGGTGCAAAGACAATTGAAAAATGGAGAGGGATGTTTGCTATTGTATTGTTCGATGAGAATAATAACAAACTGATCTGTATCCGGGACAGAGCCGGTGTAAAACCATTTAATTATTTTTTTAAGAATAACACTTTTCTTTTTGGTTCTGAATTTAAAGCATTGATGGCGCATCCTGCATTTGAGAGAAATATTAATAAAGATGCAGTTGCTTCTTTTCTTCAGTATGGGTATGTTTCTTCGCCGCATTGTATTTTTCAGGATACGTATAAATTGCCGGCCGGCCATTTTCTTGAACTTGATCTTTCTACACAGCAAATCTCTATACAGCAGTATTGGAATGTGTATGATTATTATAATAAGCCAAAGCTAAAAATAGATATACAGGAAGCTGTAAATGAAACTGAACGAATACTACAGGAATCGTTTCAATACCGTATGGTGGCAGATGTTCCTGTTGGTGTGTTTTTAAGTGGCGGATATGATAGTAGCTGCGTTACTTCTTTGCTTCAGGCAAACAGCACGGAGAAAATAAAAACATTTACCATTGGCAGTACGGATAACAAATTGGATGAAGCTCCTTTTGCCAAACAAATAGCTGCACATCTTGGTACTGACCACACAGAACATTACTGTACCGCCAAAGAAGCTTTAGACATCATTCCTGATTTGCCCTATTATTTTGATGAGCCTTTTGCAGATAGTAGTGCCATCCCGACCATATTAGTAAGCAGGATGGCTCGACAAAAAGTAACGGTGGCTTTGTCTGCCGATGCTGGGGATGAAATATTTGCAGGTTATAACCGCTATGATTATATCAGCAGATATGGGAATAAGATAAAAGCCATACCGAAGCCTTTTAGGAAACTGGCTGCCGCTTCTATGGAAATGGTTTCTTCTACCAGCATACCAGTTCTTAAAAACAAACCGAATTTTCATAGCAGGTATGACAAACTTAAAAACTTATTAAGAGATCCATCTACGGCTTCATTGCTGAAAAATCTAAATCAGGTCTTTTCGGATAAAGACATTAATAGACTTTTTAATAAAGAGGTTAGTGCTATCACAACCTTGCATACCAGTGCCGAATTAAAAGAGGAATATTATGATGATTTATCTTTTATGATGGCAGTAGATTATCAAACGTATATGCTTGATGATATTCTGCAAAAAGTGGACAGAGCAACGATGAGTTGCAGCTTGGAAGGAAGAGAACCTTTTTTAGATCAACACATTATTGAATGGGCCGCACAATTGCCATCTGACTATAAATACAGAGATGGACAAAAAAAATATATACTCAGGCAGATTGTACATAAATATGTGCCTAAAGAAATAATGGAACGGCCTAAAATGGGTTTTGGAATTCCTGTAGAGAGTTGGCTGGCGAACGAGTTAAAAGATCTGGTGCAAGAATACCTTGGAGCTTCTTCTTTAAAACAACATCAACTTTTTAATGAAGAAGAAGTTAAAAAAACTTTGTGATGATTTTTTAATGGCCGAAAGGAGAAATATTTGAAGATCTGGTATTTATTAATGTTTCAGATGTGGTACGAAAAATGGATGAAGTAGCAGTGAAGAAAGTTCTTTATTTATCATACGATGGAATGACTGATCCGCTAGGTCAATCGCAAGTGTTGCCCTATTTAACCGGACTGACAAAGCGAGGCTATCAGTTTACACTGATAAGTTTTGAGAAGGAAGAAAGATTTATTAAGAATAAGTCTATAATTGAAAAGATATGCAGTGATAATAAAATTAATTGGCATCCTCTGCCGTATACCAGTAAGCCGCCTATTTTTTCTACTATAAAAGATTTGCGAAAACTTAAAAGCCAAGTCAAAAAAAGCTTCATACCGTACTTTCATTTTGATATTGTTCATTGTCGCAGTTACATTACTGCCTTAGCAGGCCTTTGGATGAAGCGAAAATGGGGTGTGAAGTTTGTGTTTGATATGCGGGGTTTTTGGGCTGATGAACGGGTGGATGGCAATATCTGGAAATTAAACAATCCGATATTCAAACTAGTTTATACATTATTTCAAAAAGAAAGAGAAAGCTTTTTTATCAAAAGCTGATTATACAATCTCCTTAACGAATAATGCGGAAAAAGTAATTCACTCCTGGAAGGAAATTGAAAACCAGCCCATACCAATAAAAGTAATTCCCTGTTGTGTGGATATGGATTTATTTAATCCATATCAGATTACTGGAGAGTCGGTTCAGAAATTAAGAAATAAATTGACAATTCCAGATGGAGCTAAAGTGATTACTTATATAGGTTCTATCGGAACTTGGTATATGCTCCCAGAGATGTTGGCCTTTTTCAAACGTTGGTTATTAAAGAATCCGGCAAGTGTTTTTTTGTTTGTAACAAATGATTCTTCTGCAATTATAAATGATGCAGCCAATAAAGCGGGGATGCCTTTGTCAGCCATTCGAATACAATCCGCTGCCCGTACTGAAGTGCCGCTTTACATTTCCCTTGGTGATTATTCTATATTTTTTATAAAGCCAGTGTTTTCTAAAAGGGCTTCTTCCCCAACCAAGCAAGGTGAAATAATGGCAATGGGGAAACCTGTTATTTGTAATAGTGAAGTTGGTGATACTGATTATGTGGTAAATAATTTTGATTCAGGAATTTTAATAAATGAATTTGAGGATAAGGCATATGATAAAGCCATAGATGAATTGAAGAATGATAAACAGTTTAATGTATCAGTAATACGAGAAGGTGCTCTTCAGTTTTTTTCATTGGAAGAAGGAATTAGCAGATATCAGGAAGTTTATAAATCGGTGTTAGGTGAAAACGGATAAGGTTAAAGTTGCTTTTCTTGTTCCTTATCCGCTGCGACTTGCTCCTTCACAGCGTTTCAGGGTTGAATTGTTTTTACCTGAATTAGACAAAGCAAGCATTTATTATAATGTACAGTCTTTCATCGATGAAAAAACCTGGCATCAATTGTATAATGGCGGAAGTTTTATCCGAAAAAGCTGGGGAGTAGTTAAAGGGTTTGCAAGAAGATGGAAATTGGTTTTATTTGATTTAGGAAAATTTGACTTTGTTTTTATACATCGGGAAGCAGCGCCAGTTGGCCCTCCTGTTTTTGAATGGATTATCAGCAAGGTATTTCGTAAAAAAATTATTTATGATTTTGATGATGCAATCTGGATTCCTAATACAAGCAAAGTAAACAATTTGGTATCTTGGTTTAAAGCATGTTGGAAAATAAAGTATATCTGCAAATGGTCTTATAAGGTGGTTGGAGGAAATGAGTATTTATGCAATTATGCCAGATCATTTAATAAGCAAGTAATTAAAATTCCTACCTGTGTTGATACTGTTAATCGGCATAACCAGTTAAAAAATCAGCAAACTGAAAAAGTTGTTATAGGCTGGACGGGCAGCCAATCCACCTTAAAGTTTCTTGAGAATATTATTCCTGTATTAAAAGAGTTACATGAACGGTTTGATTTTGAGTTCGTAATAATAGCAAACCAGGCTCCTCTTTTTGATTTATCATTTTCAAAATTTATTCGTTGGGACGAACACAGCGAAGTTGAAGATCTGCTTCAACTAAATATAGGAGTGATGCCATTGGATAATGATCCTTGGTGTGAAGGAAAGTGTGGTTTTAAATTGATACAGTATTTGTCGTTAGGTATACCGGCGGTTGCTTCGCCCATAGGTGTAAACGCAACTATTATCGATGAAGGGATTAATGGCTATTTATGCAGTAGCAAAGAAGAGTGGATTAAAGCATTGACGGATTTAATTGAAAATGCATCATTGAGAAGCCAGATGGGAAAGGATGGCCGAGAAAAAGTTATTACTAATTATAGTATTCAATCACAAACGGCTAGTTTTCTCAATCTTTTTAATTAGATACCAATAGGACGAAATAGCTTTTTCTTTAATGGCATATTCTTATAATAGATTAAAATGATGGCCATCGCATAAAAAGGCATACAAGGAATCTTGTAACGGGATAGAGCTCCGAAATTATACGTTGATATTCCAACAGCAAAAGCAAATATGATGGAGAAAACAAGACAGAATTGTATAGTTGGATCTTTTGCAATTGTACTCCATACTTGTTTCAGCCCAACAACAACAAGTACTTTTAGGGTTATAAAAAGAAACAATAAAGCTTCAAGTGCCGATAGCAGCACAATCGGTTTTCTAGATTCCCATATATAAGGTCTGAATAAAGTTACATTTACGGCTCCAGGGAATTTGCTAAGCATTCCCCCTACAGTCGGTGCAAATTCACCTAAGTCATAACCAGAACCTTCATCCGTTTCAGACATATAAAGAATCCAGTCTCGGGTTATTCTTGAAGTTTCTGCAATTTTATCTAGTGAATAATTGCCAAGACTGCTACTGAATTGTTGTAGAAAAAATACAGTTGCTGCTAATGAAAGGCTGATCATTAAGACTTTCATTGTTACCCGTACTTGTACATTCTTTATCTTTTGTGAGTAGTTAAAAAGAACCCACATAAATAAAGCGGGGATGAACCCCATTAATATGTACATCTTTACGGAGGCAATCAGCCAAAAACTCATAACGGCTAGTGCTATATTTTGTATACTGAAATCCTTTTGTATTAAGAAACGAAAAACGCCGTAGGTGAGCCAGCCAAGACCAAAAATACAGATGGTGTCTTTGAATATGCCAGAGCCCCAAACAAACACACTGGGAATAAATAAGATTGCAATCGCAACGGAATTTAATAAATGTGGGTATAGTTTTGCAAAAGTTCTGAATAATGCCCAGATACCTGTAAAGGAGATAGCAGCAAAAATCACAGCCGTATTTATGTAAGTATTCAATGTGAAAACACTGATAAAAGCAGTAATAGAAGCAACAGTGTATGATGCAGAATCACTATACCACTCCATCTGCGAAATATAATTAAAATATTCGCCGGAATTTTCTGGTGGAATGTGGAATAAAAGATTAACCCATTTAATAAAAGATTCATCCATTGCACTATTTATTACCTGACTATGGTAAAAAAAATAATAAGTATCGCCTCCGCCATAGTATAAGGAGAAAACCAAACCAATGAAAATAGCTCCAAAAATTTTTAAGGTTAATGCTGGAATAAAATATTTTCTCCAGGGGTGATTTTTCTTATAGTGTTTGTTGCGAAAACGATAGGCTACAGCATAAATAATTGCCAGAAAAATTGGCAACAATAAAAAATTCAGAAAAGATAAATTTGAAACGTTGTTTATCATACTACCTCATTAGCTGTTAAATTAAAAGATAGTTTAGCATTTTTCATAACTGGTAATTGTAGAGCTTTCTGATTTTTTGTCCATTCAAAAATAAAGTTTTCCATTGAGACCCATTGAAATCCAGTGAATTATTCTTAGCTATCCTATATAATTGAATTTGATTAATATTGACTGAAAGTTGACATTACTATGCCCAAAGTACTCCGTATTCTAAATAGATTAATTATTGGTGGCCCGTTATTAAATGCGGCGTACCTCACCAAATATCTTTCGCCGGAATTTGAAACATTGTTGGTAGTCGGTGAAAAGGAGTCGCATGAAAAGGATGCAAGCTTTATTACGGAGGAGCTTGGTATCAAACCATTATATCTTCCACAAATGGGTCGTTCCATAAACCCGATGAGAGATTATTCTGCTTTTCGCAGAATGAAAGACATTATCCGTGATTTTAAACCGGATATAGTACATACGCATGCCGCCAAACCAGGAGCAATTGGCAGAATGGCGGCTCATCAACTGAAAGTTCCAGTAATTGTGCACACTTATCATGGACATGTTTTTCATTCGTACTTTAATTCAAATAAAACGAAATTGATATTATCAGCAGAACGGTATCTTGCTAAAAGATCAGATGCAATTATTGCTATCAGTAATGCACAGCAAAAAGAGCTGACAGAAGATTTCAACATTGCTCCACCAGATAAATTCAGGATAATTCCATTGGGGTTGGATCTGGATAAATTTTCCCAAGATTATTCAGCTAAACGAAAAAAATTTAGAGACGAGTTTAATTTGGGAGATGATGAAATAGCAATTGCTATTATCGGAAGATTGGTTCCGGTTAAAAATCATAATCTATTTCTTGAAGCATTAAAACATGTGCTGAACAATACAACAAGAAAAGTGAAGGCATTTATTGTTGGCGATGGAGAAACAAGACAAGCACTTGAAGCCAAGGCAAAAGAACTTGGGATTTTATTTACAGGCGAGAAAGAAACCAATCATCCCCATCCATTAATATTTACTTCGTGGCGCAGTGATGTGGATGTAATTAATGCCGGTGTAGATATCATTGCCCTTACATCTTTCAATGAAGGAACACCGGTAAGTTTGATAGAAGCACAAGCGGCCAATAATCCAATTGTTTCCACCAGTGTTGGCGGAATTAGTGACGTTGTTCTGGAAGGCAAGTCTGGTTTATTGTCGCCATTATCAGATAGTCAGCAATTTTGTAATAACTTATTGGAGTTGGTAAATAATGATGAACTAAGAAACAGTTTATCTACACAAGGAAATGCATTTGTAAAAGAGCAATTCAGTTATCAGCGTTTAATGAAAGATATGAGCAGCTTGTATCATGAATTATTAGCGAATAAAAAATAAGAATGGGTTTATTTAGCAGAAAGAAAAGTGGGCAACTAGCAGATTTCAGTTTATTAAAAACGGATATGCATTCGCATCTTATTCCCGGAGTGGATGATGGAGCAAGGGATATGGAAACTTTTGGAGCTCATCCGCGGCATGCAGGAGTTGGGTTATTCTAAAATTATTACTACCCCACATATTCTCTGGGATATGTATAAAAATACCAGCGAAATTATATTGGAAAAACTGGAACAGCTTCGAACTGCTGTAAAGGAAGCTGGAATAGAGGTAGAAATAAATGCTGCCGCCGAATACTTTCTGGATGATCATGTAGAAGAATTGCTGAAAGAAAAGAAGCCATTGCTAACCATTCACAAAAACTGGGTTTTGTCGGAGTTTTCGTTGGCCTATCCATCGCATAGTTTGAAATCTATTTTATTTGAAATGCAGATGCAGGGCTATCAGCCAGTGATTGCTCATCCAGAGCGGTATATTTATTTAAAGGATGCAAAAGATTTTTATGATGAGCTAAAAGATATCGGGTGTCTGTTTCAACTTAACCTGCCATCTATTGGCGGGTATTATGGGAAGTCGGTTCAAGAATTGGCACAGTATCTTATTAAGAAAGAATATTACGATTTAATAGGTACCGATCTACATAATGACAGATATCTGGAATCATTAAAAAACCCTGCGTTGGCAGTTCCGCTCAAAAAGTTATGTGACAGCGGTAAGATCAGGAATTTAGAATTATAAAAAAAATAAATAAACTCATTTCTTAAAAGTTCAGCTCAAAAGCTGAACTTTTTTTGTTTACTATTGTATCTACTTATATGAATGCATTTACTATAAAGGATTTGGAGAATCTATCGGGCATTAAGGCTCATACCATTCGTATTTGGGAGCAGCGCTACGGGTTTTTAAAACCACAGAGAACTGCTACCAACATCAGGTATTATAGCAGCGAAGAGTTGAAGACTATTTTAAATGTCGCCCTACTGAATAAATATGGGTTCAAGGTTTCTCATATTGATAAGATGCAGCCACAGGAAATACGGGAAAAAATTCTGTCTTTATCCGACGTAGTCGCTATGCAGGAAAGATTTGTGAACGATCTTATGCAGGCGATGGTGGATCTTGATATGGATTTGTTTGAAAAAACCCTGGCAAATTACATTAATGCAAAAGGCATTGAAAGAACCATAACACAAATCATTTTTCCTTTTTTAGAAAAAATCGGAATCCTTTGGCTTACTGGTCACATCATTCCTGCGCAGGAGCATTTGGTTAGTAATATTATCCGGCAGAAAATAATTGTGGCAATTGATAAAGCTGAGTCGCCTCTTGTTGCAGATAAAACAGCCTTGCTTTTTCTTCCCGAAGCAGAACATCATGAGCTTGGTTTACTTTTTTTGAATTTCATTTTGAAAAGCAGAGGTATTAAAACTATTTACTTGGGTGCAAATGTTCCATTAAAGGATATTGATTTTATTTTTGAACAAAAAAAGCCTGATGTAATATTCATACATCTAACCGCCACTTCCGCCAATTTTAATTTTGAAAAATTTCTTCAGCAAATACACCTCCAATTTGGAACAACAAAGACCGTAATTTCAGGATTTATTACCCAGCAATACAAGAAAAAAATCCCTCCAGGAATTGAATGTAAAAAATCTTTACAAGAGCTTTTGGACTTTATTCCATCTATCTAGTTGATTATCAATATTTAAATTGTTTAAGATTTATGTGTATAAATTTAAACAGAATTTTTTAGGCTTTATAAATATTTTGTTTAACTTTGTGATGTAATAATTAAACAAAATAGTATGTCTGCAACAGAATTTAATCAAATGCTTATCAGTCAAGCCGACTTTTTGAAGCCTTTTGCTATCAATTTAACCAGAGATTCAGAAGCAGCGCAGGATCTTTTTCAAGAAACGCTGTACAAAGCATTGGCCAATCATGAAAAATATAATACCGGAACTAATATCAAGGCCTGGTTATTTACCATCATGCGGAACATTTTTATAAATGATTACCGACGTAAATCAAAGCAAAAAACAATCTTTGATAACACACCGAATGATTATCTTTTGGATTATAAGCAATCAACCATCAGCAATGATGCAGAAAGTGATATGCGGTTAAAAGAAGTGAAAAAAGCGGTTGAAGAGTTACCTGAAATTTTTAAAACGCCATTTAAATTATATTTTGACGGATATAAATACAATGAAATTGCTGATGCGCTTGCTGAACCACTTGGCACTATTAAAAGTAGGATCCATTTTGCCCGTAAATTATTGAAGGAGCAAATAAACCGTTACTAAATATGTCGGAGTTGAAAGATAAATCTGTAATAGTTATTGGTAGCGGTTTTGCCGGTTTATCTGCTGCATCGTTCATGGCAAAAGAAGGATGGCAGGTTACTGTCATTGAAAAAAACGAAACACCGGGTGGAAGAGCAAGACAATGGAAAGCAGATGGTTTTACATTTGATATGGGTCCTAGTTTTTACTGGATGCCAGATGTGTTTGAAAGATATTTCAATCAATTTGGAAAAACGGTAGATGAATATTATGCTCTTAAGAGGCTTGACCCCTCTTATAGAATTTACTGGAAAGATGGACACACTGATTTGCCAGCGGATTATTCAGCATTAAAAAATTTATTTGAATCTATTGAAGCTGGAAGTGGAGAGCAGCTTGATAAATATTTAAAAGGTGCTGCTTATAAATATGACCTTGGCATTAATAAGCTAGTTCATAAGCCAGGCTTGTCTGTTACAGAGTTTGCAGATTGGGAAACGGTGAGCGGTGTTTTTAAGCTTCAGGTATTTTCTTCTATAAAAAAACATATTGCAAAATATTTTAAAAATGAAAAGCTCCGGCAGATCATGGAGTTTCCTGTTTTGTTTCTTGGCGCATTACCAGAAGACACACCGGCGCTGTACAGCTTAATGAATTATGCCGATATAAAAGGCGGTACTTGGTATCCTGATGGAGGTATGTACGCAGTAGTTAATGGCATGTATCAATTAGCAGTAGAATTAGGAGTTAATTTTCAATTTTCAGAAGCAGTTAATGAATTAATAGTAGAAAATGCTGGCATTAAGAAAGTTGTAACTAACAAAAGCACTTACACCGCTGATGCGATTATCAGTGGTGCTGACTATGAGTTTACAGAGCAGTCGCTATTACCGTTAGCTTATCGCAGTTATTCAGAAAAGTATTGGAAAGAAAGAGTGATGGCTCCATCTTGTCTTTTATATTATATAGGTTTAAATAAAAAGCTTAAAAATACAATTCATCATTCTTTGTTTTTTGATGTTGCGTTTGATCAACATGGACAGGAGATTTATAAAGATCCAAAATGGCCAGGTGAACCTTTGTTTTATGCTAGTGTTAGTTCTATTACAGATGTTAATGTAGCACCTGCTGGCTATGAAAATATCGTTTTATTAATTCCCGTAGCCGCAGGCTTAGAAGGAGATACGGAGGAACTAAGAGAAAAATATTTTAAAAAGATTGCTACAAGAATGGAGCAGCATTTGGGTGAATCAATTATAGATTCAGTAGTATATAAAAAATCGTATTCTGTTACTGATTTCGTAAGTGATTACAATTCATTTAAAGGTAATGCATATGGGTTGGCTAATACACTACGACAAACAGCGATATTTCGTCCGGCTTGCAAAAGCAAAAAGGTAAAAAATCTTTTTTATACAGGACAGTTAACAGTGCCTGGACCAGGTGTTCCACCGAGTTTAATTAGCGGTGAAGTAGTGGCTAAACAAGTTATTAAAACATTGAAATAAAACTTTAAATTAAATAATGGTAGAGCTTTTCCATACTACAAGTGAAAAATGTAGCCGCATTGTAACAGAAGGATATAGTACTTCCTTTGCTTCTGCAATTGGAATGTTGCATAAAGATTTGCGTAAGCCCATTTATAATATTTATGGCTTTGTACGTTTTGCCGATGAAATAGTAGATAGCTTTCATGATTTCGACAAACAATACTTATTACAACAATTTAAAATGGAAACCTATGATGCTATTGAACGTAAAATCAGTTTAAATCCTATATTAAATAGCTTTCAGCAGACAGTAAATGCGTTTCAGATTGATACTAAGTTAATTGATTCATTTTTGAAAGTATGGAAATGGATCTTGAAAAAACGAAGTATGACAGTAAAGGTTATCAGGAATATATATACGGTTCTGCTGAAGTAGTTGGCCTTATGTGTTTGTATGTTTTTTGCGAAGGCAAAAAAGAATTATATGATAAACTAAAAGCTTCTGCCCGATCTTTAGGAGCTGCTTTTCAAAAAGTAAATTTTCTTAGAGATATAAAAGCAGATTTTAACGGGTTATCTCGAATATATTTTCCGGGATGTGATTTTAATAATTTTACTGAACAGGAGAAAAGGCAAATAGAAGAAGATATACAAAGTGATTTTAAAAATGCATACGAAGGAGTAAAACAATTGCCACTCAAAGCAAGGTTTGGTGTTTATGTAGCCTACAAATATTATTTATCCTTATTCAGGAAAATTAAAAAAGTAAAACCTGCAAGGATAATGGAAACAAGAGTCAGAATTCCTAATTATAAAAAGGCGATGATAATTTTCAGAGCCGGTGTTAAAAATCAGTTGCGGTTAATATGAAAAATGAAGAAGTGATATTAGTTGATGAAAATGATAGCCCAACAGGTGTTGCTGAAAAGATGGCAGCGCATCTTGAAGCAAAACTGCACAGGGCTTTTAGCATTTTTATTTTTAACAGCGAAGGTAAAATGTTGCTGCAGCAGAGAGCATTATCCAAATATCACAGTGGTGGATTGTGGACCAATGCATGTTGCAGTCATCCAATACCGGGTGAATCTACACTGGCAGCGGCCAACAGAAGATTAAATGAAGAGTTGGGTTTTGAAACTCCGATTGAGAAAGCTTTTGATTTTGTTTATAAGGCCAAATTTGAAAACGGATTAACTGAATACGAGTTTGACCATGTATTTGTCGGTGAATTTGATGGTGAAATCGTTTTTAATAAAGATGAGGTGATGGAATTGAGTTTTGAAAGTATTTCTTCTATTAAAGAATTGATGTTTAAAAATCCAGAGCAATACACAGTTTGGTTTCAGATAGCATTTCCAAAAGTAGAAGCATGGTGGAATGAGCAAACTAAAAACAAAGTAGCCTGAATTTATTAATTTTGTAAAAATGATTGTGGTATATTATATATTGGTATTACTCGCAACCTTCCTTCTTATGGAAGGAGTAACATGGTGTACGCATCGATTTGTAATGCATGGTTTTCTTTGGATATTACACAAAGATCATCATCAGGTAGAACCAGGATTTTTTGAAAAGAATGATGCATTCTTTGTCATTTTTGCGATACCAAGTATGTTGCTTATTTTTTTTGGCACTTTTGATGATGTTTGGTGGATGCAAGCAATAGGTTTTGGTATTATGGCGTATGGCTTTGCTTATTTTATGGTACATGATGTCATTATTCATCAGCGTTTTAAATGGTTTACCAGAAGCAATAATACCTATGTGAGAGCAATTCGCTGGGCGCATAAGATGCATCATAAACATCTTAACAAGTATCAAGGGGAAAGTTTCGGCATGTTGTATGTACATAAAAAATATTGGGAAAAAATCCGCAGAGACAAAAAATTAATGGCCGGAAACCGCAAAGTGGAATATGCTCCTGAAAGCTGATAATTGCTTTTTCAACATCCTATCTTTATTTTTAACCCCTGTTTAAATCATCTACATACGATTTTGTTTTTCTGGGTGCAGGCTGTGCTTCACTTAGTCTGTTAATGAGGGATGATCCGGTGTGAAAAATTTGCCGATAAAAAAATCTTGCTAATTGATAAGGATGCTAAAAAGAATAATGATCGTACCTGGTGTTTCTGGGAACAAGAAGATGGCTTTTTTGATAAAATTGTTTTTAAAAAATGGGATACTATTTCTTTTTTGAGTGATGCTTATGTTGCTGATATGGAGATATCACCCTATCAATATAAAATGATAAGAGGAATTGATTTTTATCAGTACTGTTTTCAGGAAATAAAAAGACATCCAACTATTGAATTTATACAAGCGGATATTGGCGACTGGAGTTATCAGGAAAAATCGCTTTCAATAGATTTAAACGACATTGAATATCACTTTACTAATACTATACTTTTCAATTCAATTTATAGAGAAGAAAATGCAGACAAGAAAATAATCAAACTGCTGCAGCATTTTAAGGGATGGATTATTGAAACAAAAGAACCTGCTTTTAATCCCGAGAAAGCAACGATGATGGATTTTCGGATAAGCCAAGATAATGGAACGAGTTTCGTTTATGTACTTCCTTTTGATGAGAAAACAGCTTTGGTAGAATACACTTTGTTTACAAAGCAATTACTGCAACCTGATGAATATGATGAACAGCTTGAGCTATATATAAAGATGTTTTTGCATATTGAAGAATATAAAGTGATCGAAAAGGAGTTTGGTGTAATACCTATGACAAATGAGAAACTCTCTTTTGAAAGAAATGGCTGGAATATTGGCACAGCAGGAGGTCAAACCAAAGGTTCAAGTGGATATACTTTTCAATTTATCCAAAAACAATCGCAACAGATAGTTGATTGCCTGGTTAATCAAAATCCATTAAGCGAAATACCGGCAACGCCAAAAAGATTCCGCTTTTATGATAATACATTATTGGAAATACTTTACCACAATAAATTGCCGGGCAAAGAAATCTTTACAGCATTTTTCAAAAAAAATAAACCTCAACAGGTGTTGAGGTTTTTAGATAATGAGAGTTCTATAAAAGATGAATTGAAGATTATTTCTTCTCTGCCTACATGGCCTTTTTTAAAGGCCGCTATTAAGCAACTGTAATTAATTGTCAGGATCCATTTGCATAAACTCCCTCTTCACTGCTTTCAGCATACTAAATAATTGCGCCACCTGAATAAGCAGCAATATAGCAAGTGCAAGTAATACAAACCAAGGAAGACTAATCGTTTTTACTGGGGGTATGTCTTTTTGAAATTTTTGAATATGCCAGCCTGTAAGTGCCGCACCAAAAGCTAATCCTACAAGCAGAAATGAAAGCAGCGAATAAACTACTTTCATAAACATAATTCGCATGGTGGAGTAGCCAACTTTAAAATTTTCTAGTATGGCTGCGGGAATTATCAATACAAGGGATATCCAACTCCAGTTTTTATCAAACCAGTCGTTATCAAGTACAAGATTTAAAAGTAGCACCAGAATGATTGACATAAGCCCCCAGGGAAAAATGAGGAACATTGAAGGTTTTGAAGATTTCTGCATCGGTTTTGGTTTGATTTTGAGAAGAAAGGTAGAGAATTAACCGGAAAATAAAAAGCATTTTACTTTGGTCTGGTTTAAGAGGGGCATTATAAAGGCAACAAAAGCCAGACAACCGGAGCAGACTTTTTCAGGATTCACTTTTTTAGTAGTGGCTCAGTTTTAAATTGAATTGAACCACATAGACAGATAGTCCACAATAGGTGAACACATAGCTATGTGAATCACTATGTTTCTAATGTGCCTATGTGGTTCAAAATCTTTTTATATTATAAATTTTAAACTGGGACACTGCCCTTTTTGCAACCTGATCTTTTTTTGCTTTTTTTGATGTATATTACTTAATGATCAATCGCTAAAAAATTTGATAATTAGAATCTGCTTTTACTGTAATTTCATGTTTTAATATCGGGTAGTGAATTTAAAAAATCTTGAGGCGATTAATCCATAATAATAGTAAGTAAAATGAAAAAAATACAATTTTTAATCCTGTGTGTTCTGTTGATGTCTGTAAAAGTGAGTGCT
The DNA here is from genome assembly GCA_016706055.1 of Chitinophagaceae bacterium. Classification (GTDB taxonomy): domain Bacteria; phylum Bacteroidota; class Bacteroidia; order Chitinophagales; family Chitinophagaceae; genus JJ008. Next base: position 20,262 of record JADJKL010000008.1, read on the forward strand.
CAGACGTTTGTAATTGATACAACTGAAATAACATTTGAGAATAAATTAAGACCTTGTCTTTTTGTGAAATTTGATGCAGACGCTAAAACCGTAAAAAAGGGTTGGGTTGATTACATGAAGAAAAATTATAAGATCAAAGTCAAAGGAGTTGGTTTGTTTTCGGATAAAGACATAGTAGATGCAGATGATGTTACGATTAATTCAATCAGTGACAAAAGAATGAATATGTATGCAAGAGTAACAGATATAACTGGAGGATCGGAAATGAAATACTTCATGTCGTGTGGCTATGATTTTTTTATTGGCCCGAAAGAATACACAATGGAGTTTGAGGGTATGCATAAAATGCTAAACGATTTTAGTATTAGTTTTTTGAATAACTATTATGCAGATGAAACATCATCCATCCTTAAAAAGATAAAAGGATATGAAAGAGATATTAAGAAGAATAACAACGCTATTGCCAGTAATAAAAAAGAGTAAGAAGGGGTCTGATGCTGTAGCTAGCGGCCTGGAGTCAAAAAATTATTCTTTAAAATTGGAAAATGAACAGATTGAATCTAAAATTGTTGCTCTCACAAAAGACATAGATGCAATAAAAGAGAAGCAGGAAGGAATTATTATTAAGTAACTTAATTAAATTAGCAAAAGAATGAAACAGTTCAAGACATTTCTGTTGGCATTGATTGTCATTATTTTTGTTGTATTTGCCGTTCAGAATTTTGAAACAGTTCAAATTAAATTATTTAGTTGGGGCGTTAGTCTCCCACTTGCTTTACTTACTGTAGCTATTTATATATTGGGAATGTTTACGGGAGGCCTGCTGTGGTCAAACCTGAAAAAACTTGCAAAACATGAAGAGGAAGGTGCAAAAAAAGAAACAGGAAGCAACGTTTAACTTGAAAATTATACTACGCTAAAGAGTGTAATAATTTCGGATTAGAACTAACTATAGTTTTATTTTCCTCTCACTATTTCGTATATTAGGAGGATGCCTTTAAAGGAAATAGTAAATTAAAGGCCTTTAATAACTTCTTAAAAGGAACTGATTATCTAACGTTGTTAATCAGTATTTACTCAAATTTTTTATTTTATGGATACAGAGATTATTGATGTTAGAAGCCTGACAATCGAAGATTATCAGGAACTAAAAGAATCTATGATGCAGGCTTATGCCAGTCTTGGAGGTCAGTATTGGAAGGAAGAAGCTATTAAAAAACTGATTCAGAAATTTCCTGATGGACAGATTGTGATAACCTTAGACGGTAAGGTGGTTGGCTGCGCCTTATCAATTATTGTTAATTACGATAAATTCGGTGACAAACATAACTACCGTGAAATAACGGGCAATTTTAGTTTTGAAACACATACCTCCAAAGGAGATACACTGTATGGTATAGAAATTTTTATTCATCCCAACTACAGAGGAATGCGGTTGGCCCGCCGATTATACGATACTCGAAAAATGCTTTGCGAAAGACTGAACCTGAAAGCTATTGTTGCCGGAGGAAGAATTCCGAAGTATAGTATGTATGCTGATACATTAAAACCCAAAGAGTATATTGAAAAAGTTAAGAAGAGAGAGATATTTGATCCCACACTTACATTTCAGATATCAAACGATTTTCAAGTAAAGAAAGTATTGAAAAACTATTTACCGGAAGATGAAGAAAGTATGGGCTTCGCCACCTTGTTAATATGGCATAATGTTTACCACGATGAAAAAAATATTTTGCTCCGTCAGAAAGATATAATAAGGATTGGCCTGGTACAATGGCAAATGCGTCATTATCATACAACAGAAGATTTGTTAAAGCAGGTTGAATACTTTGTGGATGCAGTAAGTGATTACGAGTCTGATTTTATTTTATTCCCTGAATTATTTAATGCTCCATTGATGGGTGCCTTTAATGAGATGGATGCCCGTCATGCTATAAAGGAACTGGCACAGTACACTGCACCAATTGTAGATGCAATGAGTAAAATGGCAGTATCATACAATGTAAACATCATTGCCGGTAGTATGCCAGAAATAAGGGATGGAAAAGTCTATAATGTTTCATATGTGTTGCAGCGTAACGGGGTAACTGATAGTGTTCCTAAAATTCACATCACTCCATCTGAAGAGTATGAATGGAATATACAGGGCGGTAATGAAATAAAAGTGATTGAAACAGATGCAGGAAAAATTGGTGTACAGATATGTTATGATGTTGAATTTCCGGAAATGACAAGAAAGCTGGCAGATGAAGGTTTGCAAATTCTATTTGTTCCTTTTTTAACCGACACACAAAATGCTTACAACCGTGTTCGCTTTTGTGCCCAGGCAAGGGCTATAGAAAATGAGTGTTTTGTTGCTATTGCAGGAAGCGTTGGAAATTTACCCAAAGTAACTAATATGGATCTTCAGTTTGCGCAGTCAGCAGTATTTACGCCAAATGACTTTGCTTTTCCGGTTACTGGAATAAAAGCTGAAGCAACACCTAATACCGAAATGATTGTGGTAAGCGATGTAGATCTTTCATTACTTACTGAGTTGCACCATTATGGAAGTGTGCAAACGATGAAGGACAGAAGACTGGATCTTTATCAATTGAATTTTGCAGAAATTATAGAAGAGAAAAAAGCTGAAAATATTGTTGAGCCAGTTAACAATCAGGTGTAATGATGAATATTCTGGTTTATAAATTGTCGATGTAAAGAGTAAAGAAATCTATGAAAGAATTCTGGGAAAAAATATTGTTCAAGCTAGGGTCAATTACAGTTACACCAGCTAAAATTGCTGAAGTCTTAATTGTTGTTGCCGTCACTTGGTTTCTGCTGCTTTTTTTCAGGAAATTATTACTTAGGAATAAAGAGATGGAAATGGGCGAAAGAGGGAGAAGAATTTCTTTATTTCAGCTGGTTAAATATTTTGTGTGGGTTATTGTTGCTTCAATATGCATACGTATAGCAGGGTTTGATATTACGATTTTGGTAGCTGGTTCTGCTGCTTTATTAGTGGGAATCGGTTTTGGCTTGCAAAATATTTTCAGTGATCTGATATCAGGGTTATTCATGCTGTTTGAACGTAAAGTAAGAGTTGGCGATGTTATGGAAGTCGACAATATTGTGGGAAAGGTACAGGCAATTAATCTGAGAACATCAGTATTGCTAACAAGAGATGGTTATGATATCATCGTTCCGAATCATAAATTTATTACAGAAAATGTCGTTAACTGGAGCCACCATAGCTATGACCGTCGGTTTCAGGTAGAAGTCGGAGTAAGCTATGATAGCGACATAGATCTTGTTACAAAGGTTTTGCTACAGTGTGGCACAGAGCAACAGGAGTTGATTAAAGCAGACCATCATAAGCCTAGCGTAAGGTTTAGCGATTTTGGAGACAGTGCATTAATCTTCAATCTCATGTTCTGGACGAAAGATATTTTCATGTAGAACAAATAAAAAGTGAACTGCGGTATAAAATATTCCGCTCATTCAAAGAGGAAAATATTGCTATACCTTTTCCACAAAGAGATGTTCATGTTATTCCTAAATCGTTATAAAAGGAGGCTGTCTCAAAAGTTAGGTGGGGCACAATGAACACTAAGAAAACACAATGTTCACAAAGAAATTTTCTTTTTCTTTCGAAACGTTGTGAACTTTGTGTTTCTGTTTTTTGACTTTTAGGCCAATCTCTTTTCTATACACTAGATTAATTTATTGCAAAGCATCAATTACAAGCAGTTCCTGTAGCTTCCCTTCAATTTCATTTATCCATTTGTCACGGAGTTGGGCAGTATCAAATAGCATACTAGTTCCTACTATTTGCCCGTTCGTACTTTTTACATTAAAAAAATATTTTCCATTCGTACTCTCTTTTTTTTCTACACCTGACGGCAGCGGCATATTCTTTTTAATGGAATCAATGCCATTCAACATATTTTCTTTTTGCTTATATCCTTCGCCTGAAAGAAGCACCTTTTTTTTGGTGTCTATTAAACGGAAATAATGTTCATCATTTGATCCTTTGTACACTTCAAATTTCATAATTAATTTTTAGAGTTAAGAAATAAGAAAAATTCGATTTTAGTAAAATCATGAATTCATCTTTTAGGTAACTGGGGGAATAGTAACCCTTTTAAATTGAAAAGCGATGAAAAACATGTTAAAATGTTGAAAAGCAAAGGTGTTAGGCTATTTTTGCCGGATGGATGGGATTAGTTCGTACATATATATTATTGCAGCTTGTTTGCTAGTTGTGTTCTCCTATTTGTACAATTTGATTTCACAAAAAACAGGCATCCCTTCTGTTTTATTACTGCTGTTGTCCGGCATTATACTCAGGGAAGTATTAATTTATAATAATGCAATAGTTTCTATTCCGTCCTATTCGGTAGAAGTTTTTGGCATAATAGGTTTAATTATGATTGTGCTTGAAGCAGGTCTGGATTTGCAGGTAAGCAAGAAAAAAATTAAGCTTATACGAAATGCTTTTTTATCAGCATTGTTTATCCTCGCATTCTCCTCATTTGCTTGTTCTGTATTGTTGTATTATACGTTGCAGGAAGATTATCTGCATTGTTTAATTTATGCGATTCCGCTTTCTGTGGTAAGTAGCGCTATTGTTATTCCAAGTATTTCTCATCTCGAAGAAAATAAGAAAGAGTTTTTAGTGTATGAAACTTCTTTTTCTGACATTATTGGGATTATCGTATTTAACTACATTATTGCTGGTAATTTTTTACAGGCAAGCAATCTTGCAATATTCTTTGGATCAGTAGTGCTGGCACTTTTTTTAAGTGTGATTTTGTCATTGCTGATTTTATTTATGCTTACAAAGATTAAAACAAAAATCAGATTCTTTCTTGTTTTTGCGGTACTTATCTTTTTATATGCCGGAGGTAAAATGCTGAATCTACCTGCATTATTTATCATCTTATTGTTTGGTTTGATAGTGAGTAACTGGCAATTGTCTTTATTTCACAGGTTCTATAAATGGATGAATTTTACTGAAGTAAATGACGTTGGAAAGTTATTGCACAGCCTTACTGCGGAAAGCAGTTTTCTTATCCGTACTTTTTTCTTTTTTATTTTCGGGTTAACTATTGATGTAAGATTATTACTTGATATAGACGTTGTGCTTACCGGTAGTGCACTTGTTTTAATACTATTTTTTATTCGATACATCTATTTGCGGTTTTTTCTTCATGCTCATATTTTCCCGGAATTATTTTTTATGCCAAGAGGCTTAATAACGGTTCTCTTATTCTATAGTATTCCGGAAGTCTATAAACTTTCAAAATTTAATGAAGGGATTCTTTTCTTTGTGGTGCTTACTACTAGCATAATTATGATGATTGGATCTATAAGTTACGGAAGACCAGAATTGCAGGCGATAAATGATGAGATACCAATAGCAGAGAATTCCAACATTTGGAATGACTTGGCGGAGCCGCTAATAGATGAAATAGAAACAGAACAAGAGAATTTGTAAAGTTACGTTCAAATTTTTTGGGCAAATGCCTATTCATACATTTGCAATAATTTATCTTCATCACAATTGCTTAGTGGCGGTTATAGAAAAATTATTTTAGTAATATGAACATAATCAGGAAGGTTCGCCAACTACTCAAACGGGCATTCGAAAAAATACAGAACGAAAGGTTTAAAAAGAATTTACTTCAGGCAGTTCCTTTTTGGATAGCATCATTGATAACAGGCTTATTAGCCGTACTTTATGCAAGATTATTTGCTTTTGCTGAACATGGAACAGCTTATATTATTAAGCATTATGCATGGTTGCTATTTATTGTCACCCCTTTATGTTTTGTATTAGCCTGGTGGGTTGTGGTAAGATTTGCAAAATTTGGTCGGGGTAGTGGAATACCTCAGGTTATGGCATCAATTGAATTGGCAACAACAAAAGATGATGCGAAAGTGGGCAAACTTCTTAGCCTTCGGATAATTATTGTAAAAGCATTTTCCAGCCTTGTACTGGTACTTGGTGGTGGTGCGATTGGAAGAGAAGGCCCAACGATTCAGATAGCTGGTTCTGTTTTTAGGAAAGTAAATATGCTACTACCTAAATGGTGGCCAAAAATTTCCAAGAGGAATATGATAATGACCGGTGCTGCGGCCGGACTATCAGCTGCATTCAATACCCCGTTGGGAGGAATTGTTTTTGCTGTGGAAGAATTAACGAAAACGCATATAAGTTATTTTAAAACTGCACTATTTACCGCCATTATTATTGCGGGATTAACTGCGCAAGCATTGCTTGGGCCTTACTTATATCTTGGTTATCCATTAATAAACAATCTTTCATCCTATATTTTCTTTGCTGTAATTGGGGTAGCAATAATTGCAGGGCTACTTGGAAGTGGTATGGCAAAGATGATGCTTGCCCTACTTAAATGGAAATCAAAATTTAAATTCAGGTATCAGCACATTTTATATTTGATCATTTGTGCATTAATAATAGCAACAATAGCTTATTTTTTTGACGACAGAATTTTAGGGTCGGGGAAAAATTTAATGGAAAAAACCCTGTTTACTTCAGATAAATATTCATCATGGTATGTGCCGGGCTTGCGAATTGCCGGACCTCTCTTGTCCTTCACAACAGGAGCTGCCGGTGGAGTATTTGCTCCATCCTTAAGTGCAGGTGCCAGTGTAGGATCTTTTATGGCCGGTTGGATGCATTTATCTGACACGAATTCCAATTTGCTAATTCTTGCCGGAATGGTTGGTTTTTTAACTGGCGTTACAAGAACTCCATTTACTTCTGCTATTCTTGTACTTGAAATGACTGATCGTCACAATGTAATTATGCATTTGATGGTTGCTGGTATGGTAGCGAATCTTGTGTCTTTACTAATAGATAGACATTCTTTGTATGATCATATGAAAAAGCAATATTTACAAGAAGTGAAAGAAGAGGATGTGATAGCTGTTGCCCCAGTGCAAAAGGAATAAAAAAAAAGTAACAATTTCGATGAACGTAAAGAATAGAATTTAATCTTATATATGAGTTTATTTGTTATCATAACAATTCTGGTGGTGTTAACTGCTGCATTTGCATTTATTAATATAAGATTTTTGAAACTGCCTCAAACAATAGGGATGATGATCATTTCATTGATTTTCTCTTTGTTACTTATTGTTTCAGGATTATTGATTCCGGAAGTATCTTCATTTGCAAGAGGATTTATTGGCAATATTGATTTCAGCAAAGTGTTGCTTGATATAATGCTCAGCTTTTTATTATTTGCCGGCGCACTGCATACTGATAGTTCTTTGCTAAAAGCTAACAGAAGGTCGATAACTGTATTTGCCATTGTCGGCGTTTTGTTATCAACATTATTGGTTGGTGCTTTAATATTCTTTTTCTTTCAAACTTTTTTGACACCTGTAAATTTTTGGTATTGTCTTTTATTCGGAGCCTTGGTAGCACCAACAGATCCAATTGCCGTATTAGGTATATTAACAAAAGCCGGTGCTCCGAAAGATGTAGAAATAAAAATTGTCGGAGAATCACTATTTAATGATGGCATAGGTGTTGTTTTGTTTTTATCATTGCTGGAAATAATAACCATTGGTATTAATAATGTTTCTTTCGGCGATATAAGCCTATTGCTTGTACAAGAAATTGCTGGTGGCATTTTATTTGGGTGGATACTTGGGCAGGTTGGATTCAGGTTGATGAAGAAGATTGATCATTACCAGACTGAGGTGTTAATTACACTTGCCATCGTAATGGGAGGTTATATGGTGGCGCAGCTTTTGCATCTTTCGGGTCCGTTGGCAATGGTAGTTGCAGGGTTATTTACTGGCAGTAGGTCTAAGGAACATGCTATGAGCGATACAACAGAATTATATGTTGATAAATTTTGGGAGTTAATCGATGTATTAATGAATGCAATACTTTTTGTATTGATTGGGCTTGAATTGCTAACACTGGAATTTAATTTTAATTATTTGATTGCCGGCTTGGTTGCCATCCCAATTACCCTTTTGTCAAGATATTTATCACTCATTATTCCTGCTTCTTTGTTTAAGAAATATATCAATACCAGTAGAAAAACAATAGGTTTAATGACTTGGGGAGGATTAAAAGGAGGATTGTCCATTGCCATGGCATTGTCATTATCTGCACCATTACCAAAAACACAGTTTGTGTTTATGATTTATGTGATAGTGATATTTTCTATAATAGTGCAAGGATTAACGGTTGGTAAATTGATAAAGAAAGTGTTCTAAACCAGGCGATCGATTTAGATAAGGTATAACCACTTTTGTATAAACAGATTGATTGTTCTAAATTCAGCCAACTTTGTACTTAAAATAATTTGAATAAATGGAAAAATTGCAGAATAAACATATCATTGAAATTGCAATTGTAGTTGGTGGAGCCGTAGTATTAGGCTGGCTTATAAAGAAACTTATTTTCCCTATTCTTTATAAACTTACTCATAAAACAAAGTGGAAAAGTGACGATCTCATTGTTGAAAGTATTGGCAAATGGGTAGTGTTCTGGTTCTTTCTGGCAGCTTGTGTATATGTAACTCCAATATTTACTGAAACATTTTCTTTTGCCAATAGAAACGCTTTATTAATAAAGCAGATTATTGCCACCCTTTATATTTTTTCTGTTTCGGTGGCATTGGCGAGAATTGCCGCAGGATTGTTGCAAATTCGATCGGCAAAAGATAATAGCATTGTGCCCACTACCTCAATTCTTGGCAATATTGCAAAAGCAATTGTTTATGTTATTGGGTTTATTTTTATTCTTCAAACATTCGGAGTTGCGATTGCTCCATTAGTTACAGCATTAGGTGTGGGTGGTATCGCCGTGGCGTTGGCTTTACAACCTACTCTATCCAATTTGTTTTCAGGTTTACAATTAATTGCTTCGGGTAAAATTAATATTGGTGATTTTGTGCAACTGGAAGGCGGGCAGAAGGGTTTTATTAGAGATATTACCTGGCGAAATACAACAATAGAAACAGCTCAGAACAATGTGATTGTGGTTCCCAACAGTAAAATGGCAGATTCAATTATTGAAAACTTTTTTCTTACAGACCGAAAAATTACTTTTAATGTTTTGGTAGGTGTTGGGTATGAAAGCGATTTAGATAAAGTAGAACGGGTTTCAATACAAGTTGCTAAAGAAATTCTGGAAAATGAACACGGTACTATAAAAGAGTTTGAACCCATTGTACGATTTTATAATTTTGGAGATAGCAGCATTGATTTGAAAATATTTTTACAGGTTATGGAATATGCTGATCAGTTTGCTATTACTTCAGCGTTTATAAAATTGTTACACAAGACATATCAGCAGGAAGGAATCAATATTCCATTCCCGATACGTACTATACATATGAACAAGCCGGCTGAGTAAATTGAAATCAAGCTCCTTTGATATAATTTTCCATATTGTTGATAATAAATTGCTGCTCTTGAAGAAGCTGTTTTACTACATCGCCAATAGAAATAATTCCAGCCAACTTATTTTCTTCCATTACTGGTAAATGCCTGATATGTTTATTCGTCATTATCCGCATTGCATCTTCTATAGAACAATCTATTGCTACGGTAATCAATTCCGAAGTCATGATTTCTTTTATCAATGTCTCCTTTGATGATTTGCCTTTCAATACCACTTTCCGTGCATAATCTCTTTCAGTAAAAATGCCTAAAGGTTTTTCGCCTTCCATTACCAGCAATGCACTAATATTTTTTTCAAACAATTGCTCCAATGCACTGTAAACCGTTGAGTCGGGTGTAATAGAAAATATTTTACTCCCTTTTCCTTCTAATATGTCTTTAACCTTTGCCATGGAACTATATTTTGTTGTTAACAAGATACGGCTTAATTGATAAGGACGGAAGTCCTATAAACTTAACAAGAAAATCTGAGAAATTAGTGGCCTCGTCAGGAATCCCCGCCCGAACGTACCGTTCGGTACGGGCGGGGAACCATTGAATCTGGAGCCCGCCTCAGGAATGATTCGGACAGGCTTCGTCCCGAAAGCATTCGGGATTATACTATCCCCGTCCGAACGGCGTTCAGCCGGGCGGGCATTGTACTACAAGCCCATAATTTTTTTTAAATACCTTCTTCCTGCGGAAGATTTAAAATATTTCTCTCTGGCAACAGCTTCGATTTCTGTTTCAAATTTTTCGTAATACACAAGTTTGAATGGAATATAGGGCCTGATAGATTCTGTCATGCCAGAGTTATGTTGCTGAATTCTTCTTTCTAACTCTTTGCAATGACCCTTATAATAGTAATCATGATTAATGCTTTTTAGCACATATGCGAAATACATGAAGAAAATTAGTGGCCTCGTCAGGAATCGAACCTGAATCTGGAGCTTCGGAAACTCTTATACTATCCATTGTACTACGAGGCCAGAAAAAAGAACAAATTTAAAACCGGAAACTCTTATCTACTATCCCTGTCCGAACGGTGTTCAGCCGGGCGGGCATTGTACTACGAGGCCGGAGAAAATCCTATTTGACAGATTGAATTTTGGCTTCTTGCTTTACCGGAGGTTTTATCAAGCCCGGTGCATTGGTGGCAAATATTTTTACCGCAATTGCGAGCAATATTACACCAAAAAATTTTCTTACGGCTATCAAACCTGCAGGGCCTAATAGCCTTGCTATTGGTCCCAACGATTTTAAAACACCATAAACAATCGCAAGGTTAATAAGTATAGCAATTAACAATACTGTTTCACCATAATTTGATCCTCGTAGCGACATAATAGTTGTTAAGGTTCCCGAACCGGCTATTAACGGAAAAGCAATAGGAACAACGGTGGCTGCTTTTATATCCATGTCGCCTTTAAAAAATTCGAGACCTAACACCATCTCCAAACCAAGTATAAAAATTACAATGGAACCACCTACTGCAAAGGCGCTAATATCTAATCCAAGAATACCTAAAAAAGCTTCACCAATAAACATAAAAAGAATCATCAGGCCACCGGAGATTAATGTGGCTTTAAATTCATTGATGCCGCCCATTTTTTGTTTGAGCGAAATTAATATGGGCACAGAGCCAACTATATCTATTACTGCAAACAAAGTAAATGTTACAGTAAGAAGTTTATTGAAATCTACATTTAGATTCATAAATGAATTTTGCCAAAATTAGGATAAGAAAAACAGAAGGTGACAATATTCTGCCACCTTCTGTTTTAAATCACTGAAGGATTTATTTTTCTTCGAAAAGCTCTAAGTCACTCTGCAATATGGTAAGACAGCTATTACAGAGACAGTCACTATAACGAAGTTCAATAAATGCCTTCTGCTCAGCGGTAAGTTTAATGCCAAAGCATTGGCATTGTGAAATGTTGCCGGGCTTGCATTCAAACTGTTTTTTGCACCTTAGGCAATATTTTGTTTCATGTAAACTCATGTATGGGGTTTATCAGAATGTAAAACGAATTCCTCCATTTCCATTAAAGCCAAGTGTATTAAAGCCGCTTATTTCAGTGTATTTGCTTCCGGCTATATTTCTAAGATCTGTAAATACTTTCAGTTTGTTTTTTAACAAACCATACTCTGCGTAAACATCCCAAAGAACATAACTGGTCAAAGTTACTTCCACAGTTGAAAAAGTATTGTTATCAAAATAGGCATCTTCTCTTTTTCCAATACTCATCAGATTAGAACTTACATATAAACTTTTACAAAGCTGACTTCCTATATTAATGCCAATACTTGATTTTGGTCTCCGAAGTAAGTTATTATAAGTAGTGTCCTTCCCGTTTTTCTGTGTAGTTATTTCGCCGGTTACATAAGTATAAAATGCTTTGATGGTTGTTCCTTTATTGGTCTTGTAACTTGTCTCCAGTTCAAACCCATTATCTTTTTGTTTATCCTGGTTGATATACTGCGACTGAAAAGTGCTGGTGTTGAAATAAAAGAAAATAACATCTTTCACTTTTCGGTTAAAAGCAACAGCCCTGCTCGTAAATTTATTATCAGCAGAAAAATATTGTAAACCGGCTTCGGTAGTTATACCTGCTTCAGGGTTTAAATTGGTATTCCCATATTCCGAAAAAAGCTGGTACAACGATGGTGTTCGGTAGGCTGAAGAAATATTGGCAAACAGTTTAACTTTCTTATTAATAAAATAAGAAGGGTTGATATTAAAAACTGTATTGCTTCCAAATTCAGAATGAAAATTTACACGGCTTCCTAATTCAAGGTTGAAGCCTGCTGTAGAATTATAGTTCATAGCAGTATAAATGCCGAATTGATTTTGATGCAGGCTGTCATTTGCATACTCAGTTTTGTATGGCCCAAAAAAACCAACGGAAGAATAAGACTGATCCGACACAGATGACCGGTAATCAACTCCACCTGTCAGTTTCACCTGACTATTCAACGGGATATGAATATATGCATCAGCAAAATGTTCTGCTCCTTTATAACTTCCTTGCGACCAGGTATCATAACCGTTCCTGCTTTTAATAGAATCATCCGTATAAAGCCGATTGATATTATTATAGTTGTAAAGTATGTTTAGTTTTGATTTTCCAATACTAAATTCATTTCTAATTCCGGCCTGCCAGCTTTTTTGTTTATAAGTATAGTCCAGTTCATCTGTAAAAGCTCCCTGATCAATATCTCCTTTTATATTGCTATAGCGGAAGAACGGCTGAATATAAATTTTATCAGAAGTTCTTATGCCCAATCCCAATTGAATGCCTGTTTGCTGAAATCCGTCTTTGTCGGTTGGGGCGATATTGTTAAGATCAATCGTTTCATTAATGCCTTTTGTATTATGAAACGACAACGCAGCATTATAATCTATCTTTCCTGATCTGCCATTGAAACCTGCATTGGTTCTTACTGTTTCATTGCTACCATAACTAAGCAGCGCATTTCCGGCTATTAATTTTGCTCCTGATTTTTTTGTAATGATATTGATAACTCCTGCAATTGCATCACTACCATACAATGTAGATTGGCTGCCTTTTAAAATTTCTATCCGTTCAATATTTGCTAAAGGTAGATTACGGATATCAAAATTACTGCCGATACCAGATGGGTCATAAACCGGAATCCCATCAATAGTTATCAATGTGTGGTCAACTCCGGCTCCACGCAGGTACACACTTTTGTCTTTTCCTGCGTTGCTGTTTGCTCCGCTGATAAATAAGCCTGCCTGTTCCGTCAATAATTGCGATAAATCTTTACCACCGCTTCTTTCCAATTGCTCACTGGTAATAATAGTTACTACTTTGCCGGTGAGTGATGTTTTGTTGGGATACTTGTTGGCTGTAAGAACTACTTCATCTAAAGAAGTACTAATTGTGTCTTTTTGCGCCTGTAACTGACTGCTGATAATGACAGCAGCCACTACAAAAAAATGTTTTTTCATTATAAATGAAATTTTTGTTGTGACTGCTTCCGTGTAAATAAGTGATAGAAATATAAATGTCCTGCGACTTTTACATCTCATGCCTTTCACCCGAAAGCTGAATGCCTGCCTGCCGATAGGCAGGTTGTTTGCTTGATGCGGCAGGTCTTCTGGCTATAGACATTCTCAAACACCTTCCCATCTCGCCTTAGGCGAGACAGTGGTTTGTTCTTTGAGAAATTTTCCTAAGCCCTTTTAGGGGTTTGGGGTGTCCTTACAGCTACGGGGATAGCGTCAGATTTTGACTGACTTCCCTTTTAATTCCGGTTATTATGCCGGAAACCAAATCGCTGCAAATGTAGGGAGAGAAGATTTCTTTTATAAAAGAATTATTTGTAAGTGGTTTTTACTCTTTGGAATAAACTTTGCTGTATTGTTCCGGTCTGTTTGAAATCATTACTGTTATGTAGCAATTCTAAAATTTCTTGAATTATTTAACATAGAAGCTGATAATCAAAATTGGATTCAGCCGTTGTTTACTTAATCCCGATAATTATATTTTCTCGTTTTCAACAACTGCCTGCTTTTTTTATTAACCAGAGAATAATTCTTCTCTTCTTGAAATAAAATATATGATTAGTATAATAAAAAAAATTACTTCCTTTTTTGTAGTTCTCATTGTTCTGAATGATATATCTGCCAATGCTCAGCTTATGGTTCCAAGATTTGAGTTGGGTGCAGGTATAAGCAGTAATATTTATCAAGGAGATTTAACGCCCAATCGTTTTGGATCTTATAAAACAATGAAAGCCGGATTTCAATTACATGGAAGCCTTATTCTAAGCCCTTCTTTTTTAGCAAGAACGAACCTTGCTATTGGCGGACTTCGTGGTGACGATGCAGCCTACGATAACCCTGAATTCAGAAAGCAACGAAATTTCAATTTCAAAACACCATTAATCGAATTATCAGAGTTAGTGGTTTGGAATCCGTTAAGAACAAATTATAAGAACACTGGATTTTCTCCTTACTTGATGGCAGGTGTTGGTATTAGTTTTTTAAGCATTAAAAGTGATGCAAGTAATTTCAATCCAGAATATTTTGCAGAGGGAGCAGAGATATTACAAAATATTGCAGCCGATCAGGAACATGGCACACCTAGTGTAATTCCTGTTGTTCCAGTAGGTGCTGGTGTGCGGTATGGATTTTCACCAGCCCTTGCTGTGTATGCAGAATCAGCTTACAGGCTCATGTTTACTGATTATCTTGATGGTTTTAGTAAGGCCACAAATCCTGATGGAAACGATCACTACCAGACAATCTCCCTTGGTATTATATTTAGGCCGGGCAGTAAAGGAAAACTGGGTTGTCCATCTGTGAGTTATTAATCAGTTTATTTTTTTATTGATTTGATCCACTGGAAGGATAAGCCAACATAGTAATTTCTTGTTGGTGCAGCATTGTAAAACCGGTTGGCCGCTGCATTGATATCGTTTCCTAAGCTATAAATTTCATTGAGTAGATTATCAACTCCGGCATAGAAGTTTATTTTGTATTTGCTCTGCAATTTTTTTCCCCATCCTGCTCTGCAACCGAGCAGATGATAGGGTTCAGCCGATGCTGTGTTGGCATCATTCAGGAAAATTTTTGATGCTGAGTAGTAAGTAATATTTGAATAGATACCATTCTTAAATTGAACATCTGCTAATGCTGATAATGTATTAGCCGGAACGGATGGAACAGTTTTGCCAGAAAAGTCATTCACTCCTTTTATGAAACTGCCGTAGCGGAAATGATTATAAGTATATGCTACATTAATAATGAAATCATGTTTAAATCCTTTACCGAAGCTTTTTGAATAATGTGTATTCAATTCTATAGATTTCTGTTGTACATCTCCTGCATTCACAAAAAAATCAGCACCAGATAAATCTCTTCTTTGTACGAGTGCATTATTTAGTTTAAAATAAAATGCAGTCACTTCAATATCCAGACGATTATGAAAAAACCGGTTCGCTAAAGTCATTTCATAATTCCATCCATATTCTGCTTCAAGTTCTGTGCTGATAACACCAGTAGAAGGTAATAGTTCGCCAACAGTTGGTGGAGAAAAGCCTCTTGATACAGTTGCTCTTACGGAAAAATCATTTTCAAATAACTTCTTCACTGAAATTCTTGGTGCCAGTTCATTTTTATATCTGCGGGATTGCTGTAATACCGGGTATTCGCTCAGCCTGCTAAAATTTACTTTTGTTTTATTTAGGCTGATGCCGGTAGTAATAAATAATTTTTTGGCAAAACTTAAATCACCTTGCAGAAAAAAGTTGTAAGCAGTATAATCAATATCATCGTTTGTTTGCAAGGTGTCAGGGTTGCCATTCTTGTTTTTTGAAACCTGTGTGTTGAAATACCCTTGCTGGAATTCACTGCCGCCTACTAACTGAAAAGTATTTTCTTTTTGTCCTGTATATTCAATTTCTGATTTTTTATTGAATATAAATACAGTTCTTCCTCCAAAACTTGGTTCGTTTCTTCTTTCATAATTACGAACAGCCGGATTCTTTATTTGTGAAAATGCTCCATACAGGGTGGTTGAATTTTTAAAAGAACTATTGATATGATAAACGTTTGTAAATCCTGCTGTAATATTTTTCTGATAAATCGCTGCTTTCGCATCCACAGAAGATGGAAAAGCTCCGGCTGCAGGTCTTGCTGCTTTTGGGTTAGCTGTAAATTCAGCCAAGGTTAATGCGCCGGGAGTTTCATAAAACATGTTGCTAAATAAAACAGCTGCTGATAATTCTTGCTTATCTGATAGTTTTAGTTGCGATTGCCAGGAAAAATTATCTTTCCGCATCTTGGTTTGAACTCTATATCCATCGGTTTGGTTGTGGGCATAGGTAATTTGGTTTTTATTCTCTTTCTTCCCAAATGAAACTGATGTAAAAATGTTTTGCAGATTGTAACTGCCGGTAATATATTCAAGACTTGCTCCCGGTTTCCATGTGTCAAAATTATTGACAAGAATTAATCCACCAGTCCCTGCTCCGTACATACTTCCTGCAGGACCTTTAAAAATTTCTATGGATGAAAAATTATTCCAAGCCAATTGATTGAAATAGGTATTGCCTCCAGGATCTGTAAGTGGAATACTGTTCCAATACACTTTTACATTTCTTACACCAAACGGAGATCGCAATGAACTCCCTCTAATATTAATACGATAGCTTCCCGGACTTCTTTCTTCCATTCTTACACCGGCTACTGTATTAAATCCATTTACCAATGAAGTTTTGTTATTCCTGTCGCCATTATTGAATTCAATAATTTTTACTGTGGCAGTAGAGTTTCTTGAACTTTTGTTTTGCTCAAAAGCCTTTATAGTGACCTCGTCAAGAATTTTTGTAGAATCGGTTGTTTCTTCTTGCCCATAAACGGCAGAAGTAAAGATGAAAAACAAAATAATAGCGGCTATTTTTTTCATAGAAACTGGAAATGGACATCGTAAAGTTAGAACGTTTTCTCTGTATCTTCAAGCCATGATTGCTAAGAACAAGCTGGGGCTCTTTTCCCTCACCATGATTGTTATCGGACTCGTAATTGGCACAGGTATTTTTCGTACCTCAAAAGATGCAGCGCAGGCAGCCGCTACACCCACTATTTTCTTTGCGGCTTGGGTTGTTGCTGGTCTTGTTGCCATTTGCGGAGCATTGACCTATGCGGAGATTGGCAGCCGCTATCCGGTTACAGGCGGTTATTATAAAATATTCTCTTATGCCTACCATCCATCATTGGCATTTGGCATCAATTCTATTATTCTGATTTCAAATGCGGCATCACTATCAGGGGTTGCTTTAATTGGCAGCGAATATATTTCTCCTTTACTTTTTGAAGCAGCAAGTGTGGAGAAATGGAAACCATTTGTGGCGATGGCTGCCATCATTCTTTTTTATGGTGTAAACCTGCTGGGCTTAAGAATGAGTTCGCAAACACAGAATGTGCTGATGATTATTAAAATCGCAATGTTGCTGGTTATAATTGCGGCTTTATTTTTCCTGAAGTGCATAGTATTGCACCTGTTGTGATTGATGAAAGTAAAACATCTGCCGCAGCCTTGTTGCTTTCATTTGGCGTAGCGTTAAAAGCCACTTCGTTCACTTATGGCGGCTATCAGCAAACCATCAATTTTGGAGAAGAAGTGGTAAATCCTCAAAAGAATATTCCCAAAGGAATTTTTACTGGTATCATTATTATCATTGGCCTTTATTTGTTAGTAAGCTATGCTTATGTGCAGGTTATTGGGTTTAATGAATTAAAGGAAACTTCTGGTATTGCTTCGGTAGTTGCCGAGAAAATGTTTGGAACTGCTGGCAAGTATGCATCTTCCATTTTGTTGTTTCTGGCGGTGTTGGCTTATGTAAATGTTTTACTACTTAGTAATCCAAGAGTGATGTATGCGATGAGTACGGATGGCATTTTGCCAAAGGTTTTTCAAAAGAAAGATGTAAAAAGAGATGTGCTGACGGTAAGCCTTACTGTTTTTGCTGCCATATGTGTGGTGGTTTTGTTTTTTGCAGACAAGTTTGAAAAAATACTAAGCTTTACCATTTTCCTTGATTCTATTGGAATGGCGACTTCAGCCGCAACAATTTTTATTCTTCGTAAAAAAACAGCACATTTAAATGGAACAGGCATTTATTCAATGAAGCTATACCCGCTGCTGCCGATATTATTTATCATTGCTTACATATTTGTGGGGACAATGATTGCCATAAATGAACCGCAACTGGCATTAACGAGTATCAGTGTACTGGCAGGTTTTATCGCTTTGTATTTTATTATACAACGGGGTAAAGGGAATAAGGCTGGGTAGAAAAATTAACTCCCACTTATAAAAAATCAGTAATCAGGCGGCTCAATTCAATTAATTTTGCCAAATATGAAATTGAGTTCAATTATTGTTGCGTTGCTGATGGCTTACAGTTCAGCATTTGCTCAGGCACCTCAGGTCGAAAAGTGGAATCTTCAAAAATGTGTGGAATATGCCATGCAGAATAATATCTCTGTACGGCAAGCTGATCTGCAAATTCGGTTTGCTGAACTTGATTTGCATCAGAGTAAGCAATCAATTTATCCCAACGCA
The DNA here is from genome assembly GCA_016706055.1 of Chitinophagaceae bacterium. Lineage (GTDB taxonomy): Bacteria > Bacteroidota > Bacteroidia > Chitinophagales > Chitinophagaceae > JJ008. Next base: position 38,774 of record JADJKL010000008.1, read on the forward strand.
AACTTTAGCGGCAATGTGGGTTATAGCGCCGGTCGTAACCAAGATCCCACAACATTTAGTTTAATCACAACGGGATATGTTTTTAGCAATTATTCTTTGCAGACCAATGTTGATGTATTTAACTGGTTTACAAAAAAGAATACAATAGCTGCAAATGACTTAACAGTGAAGGCTAGAGAAGAAGGACTGGAAAAGGCAAAAAATGATGTGGCATTAAATGTTGCTGTTGCATACTTACAAGTGTTGCTTGCCAGAGAACAAATTACATTAGCACAATCCAGAGTTGGCCAGACAAAAGCTCAACTAGAAAGTACAAGAAAGCAAGTTGACGCAGGAAAACTTCCTGAATTAAATGCAGTAAATCTTGAATCCGTTTTGGCAAGTGATAGTTCATCCTTGATCACAGCCCAAACCTCCGCTAGTCAGTCATTATTACAAATGAAAGCGTTGCTGAATTTGGATGCGGCCATTCCATTTGATATTTCTACTCCACCCGTTGATATGATTCCGATAGAGGCATTAGGCGATTTACAACCCGATGCAGTTTATCAGCTTGCAATAAACAGTTTACCGCAACAGAAAGTGGATGTATTGAATGTACTGGCTTCAAAAAAAATGGTGGAAGTAGCAAGAGGATCCATGTATCCTACATTTTCATTATTCGGAAGTTTAGGAACTGCATTTAATAGCAGAGCCAATGAAATAAAGTCAAGTACACAAGTTATTGCTCCCATCGGTAATGTATCAGTAAGTGGTACTTCTTACCAAGTTTTTCCAATATCCCCTTTTAATGTGTTTACGTATGGAAAGATGAAATATTTTGACCAGCTGAATCAGAATTTTAGACAGTCTGTTGGCTTGGCATTAAGTGTTCCTATTTTTAATGGTAGTAGTTTGCGAACACAATGGAGTCGTTCTAAATTACAATTGAAACAAACGGAGTTAACGAAAGAACAAAATAGCTTTACCTTAAAACAAGATATTTATAAAGCCTATAATGATGCTGTGGCTTCTTTGCAATCATTCAATGCAAACAAGAAAACAGTAGAGTTTTCTGCAAAGGCGTATGATTTTGCTTCAAAGCGATATGAATTGGGATTGTTGTCAACTTATGATTTAATTACTTCTCAGAATACATTGCAACAGGCCAAAATTCAACTTTTGTATTCGCAATATGATTATGTGTTTAAAATGAAGCTGCTTGAATTTTATAAAGGTCAGGGTTTAAAACTTTAAAATAATTGAAGGATGAATAAGACATTAAAATGGATATTAATAATTGCGGCAATACTTGCAGTGGTGTTTCTTGCAGTAAAAAAGTTTGGCGGTGGTAAAAAAGAAGAAAAAGTGGCGATTGAAAAAGTAACAAAGAGAACAATTGTGGAATCTGTAAATGCCAGCGGTAAAATTTATCCAGAAACAGAAGTAAAAATTAGCCCGGATATTTCTGGACAGATTACAGAGCTATATGTGCAAGAAGGCGATAGTGTAAAAAAGGGAACTGTTCTGGCTCGTATTTATGCAGATATATATTCATTGCAAAGAGATGAAGCTGCATCAAGAGTAAATCAATCTGTTGCTACTGTTGACAATAGTAAAGCTTCTATCGAAGCCTTAAAATCAAATCTTGATCTTGCTAAACAAGCTTTAGATCGTAATCAGACATTATATAATCAGAAAGTAATTTCTAAGTCTGAACTGGAACAGTTTGAGGGTTCTTACCGGTCTGCGTTGGCAAATTACAATGCAGCTTTGCAAAACATAAAAGGATTACAGGCAAATGTTCAATCAACACAAACTGGTTTAAGTAAGGCAAATAAAGATTTAAGCAGGACTACAATTGTTGCTCCAATGAACGGAGTTATTTCATCATTGAAAATAAAAAAGGGAGAAAGTGTGGCAGGAAGTAGTTTTAATGTGGGAACTGAAATGATGACTGTTGCAGATATGTCTGTGTTGGAAGTAAGAGTAGATGTTGGAGAAAATGATATTGTGAAAATCAATATTGGCGATTCTGCTGATGTGGAAGTGGATGCTTATAACAATAGAAAATTCAGAGGTGTTGTTACAAAAATTGCAAGTAGCACAAAAACTTCATTAAGCTCAATGACATCAAACGATGTAACTAATTATGAAGTGCGGATTCGCCTTGACAAAGATTCGTATAGTGACCTTGCTGGTAAGGCATTCCCTTTCCGTCCCGGAATGAATGCAAGTGCTGATATTAAAACCAAAAGAGTGGATAATGTGCTGGCTGTTCCTATTACAGCAGTAAATGCCAGAGTGAAAGGAAGCGATCAAAGTATGGCAGATAAGAAAAAAGAAGAAAAAGAAGTAAAAGGTGAAAATGAAAATGATTTAGCATTAATAGTGTCTGACGAATTAGAAGAAGTGGTTTTTATATTGGATAAAGACGGCACAGTGAGAAAGGCTGTTGTAAGGTCCGGCATTCAGGACATTAATTACATTGAAATATTGGGTGGTTTAAAAGAAGGAGATGAAGTGGTAATTGGTCCATACAATGCAATTAGTAAAACATTGAAGAATGGAATGAAAGTGAATGTAGTTCCAAAAGATAAGTTGTTTGAGAAGTAAGCAAGGCTTTGTTTTGTAAATCTCTCAGTATCTGCAATTCAATACTTGTAAGTAGCTTTTATTTAATTAAGTTTGGGTATGACATTTGGAATTATCGGTAGTGGTAGTTGGGCAACAGCATTAACAAAAATGCTGACAGATAATAAGCATATCGTTAATTGGTGGATAAGAAAAGAGGAAACGATTCAACATATAAAAGAGAAAGGTTTTAATCCTCATTATCTTTCTGCAGCACAATTTGACACTTCATTATTGATAATGTCTTCTGAGATAAAGGAAGTCTTTAAAAATTCTGATGCTTTAGTAATAGCTGTGCCATCGGCATACGCAATACCTGCATTTGAAAAGCTAGAAGCTAAAGATTGGGAAGGAAAAAAGAGATTTCAAACATAAAAGCATAATTGCCCGGCAAGGAAATTTTATTAAATTATTATTTACAGCAGGAATTTGATTTTCCGTTGGATAATTATTTTGCTGTGCTTGGGCCTTGTCATGCTGAGGAAGTGGCTCAGGAAAAATTGTCCTACCTCACTTTTTCTGGTAATGATATTGTTATTGCTTCAGAAATTGCTTCGCATTTTACCACTCCATATATAAGTACAATTGTTAACCATGATATTCTTGGCGTTCAATATGCAGCGGTATTGAAAAACATTTATGCATTGGGTGCCGGTATTGCTCATGGCTTGGATTATGGTGATAATTTCTTAAGTGTTTACATCGCAAATGCGGCAGATGAAATGGCAGGCTTTCTTAAAAAATTCGGTGTAGAACATATTACAGTGGGAGAACATGACAGCGAGGAAGATCCAATTACACATCGTAAAACTCCGAACTATGCTGCGTCTGTATATCTTGGCGATTTATTGGTAACCTGTTATTCACTATATAGCCGCAATCGTTCCTTCGGGGCATTAATTGGTAAAGGCAAATCTGTAGAGACTATTATTAAGGAAACAAATATGGTGGCTGAAGGGTACAATGCAACAAAATGCATCTATAATATAAATAAGTCCGTAGATGCAGCAATACCAATAGCTGAAACGGTCTATAAAATATTATGGGAAAATGTTAAACCACAGGAAGGATTTAAACGTATAGAACAGGTGTTGGTCTGATTTGTAGAACTGTGATTTAGCATTGTGAGGCGAAACCTTTAAAACACACCCTATGCCACTTTCTTACCATGGATTTGCCCCTGCTGCCATTTTAATTATGGTGCTCTGCCTTGCAGCAAAACAACTTTTTGATTACTGGAAACATACTCATCAGAAAACAAAAGTTTAAATAATGAGTTGTATGTCATGCCGGGCTTGACCCGGTATCTTTAGTAAGAGGTTTAAAGTACTTAAAAGAATAAATCAGCCGCAATGCCGTCTGCTAATAGTTTTCCTTCCATCGTTAGTATCAGCGTTTCATTTTGATTAATTAATAATCCTGAATTAATAAATCGCTGACTTTTTCTAAGTAACTCTTCTTTTGTTATCGTTTCAGTAAACACAATATTTTCAAATTTCAATCCTTCGACTGTACGAAGTGAAGTCATGATGTATTCATTTATCCGTTGTATTTCGGTCAGTATTTCTTTTTCAGCAGGTACTTTATTGTCATTGATAGAAGACATATAAGTGTTATTGTTGGCAATATTCCATTGTCGTTCTTTTCCATTGAATGAATGTGCCGAAGGTCCGAGACCAAGATATTTTTTCCCTTGCCAATAAGAAGAGTTGTGGCGGCTTCTGAACTCTTGCTTTGCAAAATTGGAAATTTCATAATGCTCATAGCCTGCTTCTGCCAGCCATTTCATCAATAGTAAAAACTGTTCAGACTGTTTGTCCGGGTTTACATCTTTACTTTTATTTTGCTTTATCATCTTATCCAGCGGAGTTTTAGGCTCTACTGTTAACGCATAACATGATAAATGTGGAATGCCTAATGAAATGGCAGTATCAACATTATGTTCCCATTTTTGATTGGTAAGGTCAGGCAGGCCATAAATAAGATCGATAGTTATATTGTCAAAATGTTTTCTGGCTAATTGTAGGTTTTCTATTGCTTGTTCAGCATTATGTGCCCGGTTCATCCATTTTAAATCTTCTTCAAAAAAACTTTGAACTCCAATGCTTAGCCGGGTAATACCTGCTTTCTTCCAGTCTACTAGTTTCTCTTCTGTAATATCATCAGGATTTGCTTCAAAAGTTATTTCAGCACCATCCTTTACTTTGAAGTTTTCATTTATAGTAGATAAAATTGCTGTTAACTCCTCAATACTTAAAAGCGACGGTGTGCCTCCTCCGAAATAAATAGTTTCTACAGTTTCATCATCCAAATAACCTTTTTGTAACGTAATTTCTTTAAGCAAGGCTTTCATCAAATCTTCTTTGTAATGCAAAGAAGTGGCGAAGTGAAAATTGCAATAATGGCATGCCTGTTTACAAAATGGAATATGAATATATATGCCTGCCAATTTAATTTGAGATTTAATGAATAATTTAGCTGATAATATCCCGGCGAAAAGCCACATGATAAAATTCAGACTGCAAATATCGGTTCTTGTTCTTTTGTTGCTGTGTGTTTCTGCATCAGCTCAAAATACTTATAATATTCATCTCACTGGGGTTGATAAGGATTCTGCTACTATTATTAAGCTTACAGGTCTTCAAACCGGTTTTGCAAACAGAACGCAATGCGAAGGCTATATCAATAATCTGCAAAATCTTCTGCAATCAAAAGGATATGTTACTGCTTCTTTGGACAGTATAAAGTATCAAACGACCTATGCTGTTATTAGTTTATTTATTGGTGAAGCGTACAAATGGGCCATTTTAGATGCTAAATATATTCAGCCGGAATTGCTGAATGCAGTGGCTTGGAGAGAAAAAGTCTTTACCAATGCACCGATGAATTTTACCAAAGTTGCCGAGTGGCAGGACAGGATTTTGAATTATCTCGAAAATAACGGATTCCCTTTTGCTAAAGTTTATTTGGATAGTGTTCAGCTAATGGAAGACAAAGTTTCCGCTTTGCTAAGAGTAAATAAAGGACCATTATATAAAATTGATAGCTTGCGGGTATATGGTAATGCAAAAATTGCATCAAGTTATTTGCAACGCTATCTCGACATTCCCAATGGAAGTGTTTACAGTAAAGAAAAATTACTTCGCATCAGTAAAAAAATTGGTGAACTTTCTTACGTAGAAGAAGAAAGACCTGCTGACCTTACAAGATTAGCAACAGGCTCTGTTGTCAATTTATATTTGAAACAGAAAAAAAGCAGCCAGATAAATTTTATTATTGGTTTTCTGCCCAATAACGATCAACTCTCGTCAAAAAACTATTGATAACAGGCGAAGGGAACTTGAATCTTAAAAATGCGCTGGGTTCTGGCGAAACGATCGGGTTAAACTTTCAGGCATTGCAAGTAGCATCGCAACGATTGAATTTTGTTTACCAACAACCTTACTTGTTCAAATCACCTTTTGGTCTTGATCTTGCCTTTGATATTTTCAGAAAGGATAGTTCGTTTGTGAATATCAATCTTCAATTAGGAGCACAATATGTATTGAATAATAACCAAACTGGAAAAGTTTTTTTACAGAGGTCGCAAACTATAGTAAGCCAAGGCGGCATCAATGCTCCGTTTATTATCCAAAATAGAAGGCTTCCCGAAGCTGCGGATGTAAGTTCTACAGGAGTGGGGATTGATTATGAGTTTAACAATACCGACTATCGCTTTAATCCTAAAAGTGGAAATGAAATAAGAGTAATAACATCTGTTGGTACAAAAACCATTAAAAAGAATAATGAAATTACAGAATTGAAAGACCCGTCTGATCCCAGCTTTGATTTTGAAACTTTATATGACACATTGAAATTAAAAACTTATCAGTTTCGTATTAGAACAATTGCATCCCGTTTCTTCCCTTTAGGAAGGCAAAGCACATTGAAAGCTGCCATCAATGCAGGGTTGTTTCAAAGCGGTAGTATTTTCAGAAATGAACTTTTTCAGATTGGTGGATATAAATTATTAAGAGGTTTTGATGAAGAAAGCCAATACTTGTCGCAGTTTGCAATTGCAACGTTGGAGTACAGGTTGCTTTATCTGGCGGGTCAGAATTCTTATTTCTATGTATTGGCAGATGGCGGTTGGGGAAGAGATGCAAGTAAGGTGCAGAAATTAAACTATACTTATTTTGGAACAGGATTGGGCCTAGCGTTTGAAACAAAAGCTGGGATTTTTAATCTAGCCTGGGCAATTGGTAAAAGAAACGATACTGATCTGAACTTGCGTCAATCCAAGATTCATTTTGGCTTTGTCAATTATTTTTAAAATTCATGAAAGAGTGGCACAGTACTTCAATACATTTGCTGCATAATTTTTTAAGTGAAGAGGTTTCTTTTTTCCATACTCATTTTATTGTTGGCTAATGCTGATAGTATTGCACAAACTCCGGCAGACTCACTTATAGTTTCCAATGTGGATTCAACTGTCAAAACCGATTCTGTACTTCAAATCGATTCAATAAGCACAGGGCTACTAACAGATTCTGTTTCCAGAAGACAGATAATAGATAGCACTTGGTTAGTCCAGCCGGTTCCAGTTTCTTCCCCGGCTTTCAGCTGGCAAGTTTTAAAAAGAAGTCCTTATTTTGATTTCAAATCAAAACCGATTGCTAAGGAAGGGTCGTCAATAAAAATATTTAGAGGGAACGAATTTATTTTCTACCTGCTCATATTTTTATTGATTGTCTTTGCAGTTCTTCGTCAGTTGTTTCCAAAATATTTTAATGATTTGTTTCGGGTTTTTTTTAGAACTACATTGAATCAAACGCAAATCAGAGAGCAGTTAATGCAAACTCCTCTGCCATCATTAATGCTGAATGGGTTTTTTGTAGTCAGCGGCGGCTTATACATTACTTTTTTGTTAGAATACTTTAAAATCAATCCAGTTGATAATTTCTGGCTTATGTTTTTTTATAGCTGCCTTGGTTTATCAATAGCTTATATGGTTAAATTTCTGGGTTTAAAAATAGCTGGTTGGGTTTTGGGTATCAAAGAGGCAACTGATTCATATATTTTCATTGTTTTTATTATTAACAAAATGATTGGGGTTTTGCTACTGCCATTTTTGATTATGTTGGCATTTAGCGAAGGAAGAATTTATTCTGTCAGCCTTACAATCTCCTGGTGCCTGCTTATAGCGATCTATTTATACAGGTTTATACTTACCTATTCTGTTATTCGTAACCAGATAAAGGTCAACCCATTTCATTTCTTTTTATACTTCTGTGCATTTGAAATTGCGCCTCTATTATTGGTTTACAGGGGTTTGTTGGTATTTTTCGATGTAACTGCTTAACTTTGCACTTTAAATTTTGAGGGAATACTAATGACTAAAAACGGAGCATCAAAGACCGATTTACAAGCCATGGCAATTCAAAAAATCCTGATTACCCAACCCAAGCCAGAAAGTGACAAGTCCCCGTACTTTGAGCTTTCTAAAAAATTTGATTTAGAGCTTGATTTTCATCCATTTATAAGGTTGGAAGGTATTCATGCAAGGGATTTTCGCAAGCAAAAAATCGACATTCAAAATTATACGGCGGTAATATTCACCAGCCGAAATGCTATTGATCATTTTTTTCGGGTATGCGAAGAAATGAAAATCAGTGTTTCGCAGGACACTAAGTACTTCTGTATAACCGAAGCGGTAGCACTTTATCTCCAAAAATTCATTCTTTACCGAAAAAGAAAGGTTTTTTACGGAGCAGATAGCACCAACAAAAGTTTGTTCGAAGTATTTACCAAGCATAAGGCAAATGAAAAGTTTCTGTATGTATGTTCCGAGAATCAGCAGGATAACGAAATAGTAAACTGGTTAAAGACAAATGAATGTGAATTTACACTTGCATTCATGTACCGCAGCGTAAGCAGCGATGTGAAAGAAATCCTTTCTCAAAAACACTATGACATGATTTGTTTCTTTACTCCAAGCGGAATAAAGAGTTTGTATGATAATGTACCAAAGTTTAAGCAGAATGGAATGGCAATTGGAGTGTTTGGAAGCAACACGACAAGAGCTGCAGAAGATGCTGGATTAAAACTCGACATAAAGGCGCCTCAGCCGAATATGCCAAGTATGGTTGCTGCTCTTGATGTTTTTCTTTCTGGTATAACAAAGACTAAATAATCGAATAAAAAACTAATTAGAAAGGCATCATTTTGGTGCCTTTTTTTATTCCTGAAACTTTATCCATCAATTTTAGTATCTTATCAGTAATGAAAAAATTTACCAATAAACTTATTGATGAAACAAGCCCTTACTTATTGCAGCATGCACATAATCCAGTAAACTGGTATCCTTGGAGTGAGGAGACTTTGCAAAGAGCAAAAGATGAAAACAAACCTATTCTTGTTAGTATCGGATATTCTGCCTGTCATTGGTGTCATGTAATGGAAAGAGAAAGCTTTGAAGATGAGGCCACGGCCAAACTAATGAATGAAAAGTTTATCAATATAAAAATAGATCGGGAAGAAAGACCAGATCTGGATCATATTTACATGGATGCAGTGCAGGCAATGACAGGGAGTGGAGGTTGGCCATTAAATGTATTTCTTACACCTGATGCAAAACCTTTTTATGGTGGAACTTATTTTCCACCGCAAAGAGCTTATAACCGTCCGTCATGGCAAGAAACTTTGCTTAGCGTAAGTCAGGCTTTTAAAGAAAGAAGGCATGAAATTGATGCACAATCAGAAAACCTTACAGAGCATTTATTAAAATCAAACAGTTTTGGTTTTCAAAAAGAGGATAATGCATTTACAAAAGAGAATTGTAGCGAAGCGTTTCAAAATATTATGAAGAATGCGGATAAAGAATGGGGTGGATTTGGTAAGGCTCCAAAATTTCCACAGACTTATTCCATTCAATTTCTACTACGGTATCATCACATTACGAAAAATGAAGAAGCATTGGCACAAGCTTTAGTCTCTATTGATAAAATGATTGAAGGAGGAATTTATGATCAGATAGGAGGCGGCTTTGCTCGTTATTCTACTGATACGGAATGGCTGGCTCCTCATTTTGAAAAAATGCTTTATGATAATGCGCAGCTTGTGTCTGTGCTTAGCGAAGCTTTTCAATTAACCAGAAAAGAAAGATATAAAGAAGTGATTGAAGAAACGATGGAGTTTATTCAAAGAGAGTTATTTCCACAAAAACAAAAAGGTTTTTATGCTGCACTGGATGCAGATAGCGAAGGAGTGGAAGGGAAATTTTATGTATGGAGTTTAGAAGAAGTAAAGAAAATCTTAGGTGAAGATGCTGAGTTGTATTGTGCTTATTATGATGTTTCTGAAACTGGCAATTGGGAGCATACAAATATTCTTCGGGTAAAAAAAACCGTTGAAGGGTTTGCTGCTGAAAGGGACATCGCAGTCGATGAGTTAAAAAAAATCCTAATCAACGGCAATAAAAAACTATTACAAGAAAGAAGTAACAGAATTCGACCCTTGCTTGATGATAAAATTATTTTGGGATGGAATGCCTTGATGAATACTGCTTGCAGCAAAGCATATAGTGCTACAGGAAAAGAAGAGTACAGAAAATTGGCAATTAATAATATGAACTTTTTGTTGTCAAACCTTAAGGGGAAAGATGCCAATGCATATCATCACACATTTAAAGAAGGTAAAGCAAAGTTTCCAGCCTTCTTAGATGATTATGCATTTTTAATTGAAGCCTTAATATACTTACAGGAAATTACAGCAGATAAACAGTGGATTGAAAAAGCAAAGTCGATAACCGATTATGTTATTCAAAACTTTATTGAAGTAGATACTGGTTTCTTTTTTTATACACCTGCCGGTCAGCAGGATATAATTGTCAGAAAAAAAGAAGTGTATGATAGTGCTGTTCCATCTGGTAATTCAGTAATGGCATATAACCTTTGGAAGCTATCGCTGTTATTTGATAAAAAGGAATGGGGCGAGCAATCTTTGCAAATGACTTCATCATTAAGTAATGCAATCAGTAAGTATCCCGTTTCGTTTGCTAATTGGGCAAGCTTATTATTAGAAATAACTGAAGGAACACAGGAAATAGCAATTGTTGGTGCTGGGGCATCGGTCGTTTTAAAAGAATTATTGGAGGAATATATTCCTCATCGAGTAATAATGGCTACAGAAAAAAAAGAATCCGGTTATCCTTTATTGGCAGACAAACAAGTGTTAGAGAAAACATCCATTTTTTTGTGTCGTAATTACACTTGCCTAAAACCAGTATTTTCCGTAAATGAGCTTATGTTACTGATAAACAAGGCTCAAAAGCAGTAATTAATTTTAAGTTAATACAATAAAACAAACATGTACACCGTTTGAAAATTTACCTCGTATAAGTCACTTTTAAATTAAAAAAATAAACTTTAACGTTGTGTCAAGAAATAGTTCAAAACATTATATTTGCCCAATACCCCTTAAGTGTATGAAAATGAAAAACCTTTACTACTCCCTGTTTGCGGCTGCCTGCATGTTAATGTTGGCTAGTTGTGGCATCTTGGGAAAGAAAAACGGAAAAGGCAAAGGCGGAAGCCTGCCTAACGATGGAATGGTGCATGGTGTTGATCCTGGTGGTAAATACAGCCTTCCCCGGCCTCCGGGCATGGTGTATGTGCCGCAGGGTACTTTCCATATGGGTCCTAGTGATGAGGATCCAGCTTATGCATTTAGTGCAAGAAATCGTTCCGTATCTATAAGTGGCTTCTGGATGGATGCCACTGAAATTACCAACAATGAGTATCGTCAGTTCGTTCAATGGGTTCGTGACTCTGTAGTAGCCCGTAAATTGGGTTATGTAAAAGCAGGTGCCGATGGTAACGAATATGTTGACTGGGCTAAAATGAAAACCATGAAATGGAATGATCCAAAAGTAATGGAACAGCTTAGCAGCACAGATGTCATCCTTCCTCCAGATGACAGAATTTTTGGTAAAAAAGAAATAGACCCTACTAAAATTGCATTTCACTCAGAAGTATTTGACCTTAAGGAAAATGCAAAAAGAGAAAATGCAGGTAAGCCTCGGTCTAAATTTATTGTAAAAAAAGACGTACAAATTTACCCCGATACATTGGCTTGGATAAGAGACTTTGCTTATTCGTACAATGAGCCAATGACAAAAAGATATTTTTCTCATCCTGCATTTGGTAACTATCCTGTTGTAGGCGTAAGCTGGAAACAGGCAACTGCTTTTTGTGAGTGGAGAACTCATTTATTAAACTCTTTCCTTGATTCTAAGAAACGTACTCAAGAGTCCGACTTCCGTCTGCCAACAGAAGCGCAGTGGGAATATGCGGCCCGTGGCGGTCGTTCTCAATCAATGTTTCCATGGGGTAACTATTACCTGAGAAATAAAAAGGGATGCTTAATGGCAAACTTTAAACCAGGTCGTGGAAATTATCCAGAAGATGGCGGATTCTATACAGTCCGTGCCGACTCTTACTGGCCAAATGATTATGGTCTGTATTGTATGAGTGGTAACGTAGCAGAGTGGACTTCTTCTATCTATTATGAAGGCCGTAATAACTTTCAGCATGATATGAACCCTGATGTTCGCTGGAATGCAAAGGATGATGATCCTCCTCTTATGAAGCGTAAAATAATCCGTGGTGGTAGTTGGAAAGATGTTGGTTATTACCTGCAGACAGGAACCAGCACTTATGAGTATCAGGATTCAACTAAATCTTACATTGGCTTCCGTTGTGTGATTGATTTGCCGGCAGCTCCTGCTAAAGGCCGTAAAAAATAATTTAACAGCTATTTACAATAAAATATTGAGAGGACAGTTATTAACCTGTCCTCTCATCTTTCACCTTTTTTATTTAATATCAATTAAAACCTTTTAAAAAAATCCAATTATGGCAGCAGCTATTCCTTCCAAAATAAGTAAATGGGTAGACGTAGGCGTATCTTTTGGCGCCGCATTAGTTATCTGGGGAGCCCTCAGAAAAATCACCCATGCCGGAGACGCAGATATGTGGCTCTGGATTGGTTTAACAACCGAGGCAATTATCTTCTCAGTCTATGGTATTTTATATGCAGTTTACCCTGCTGTAAAAGATAGCTCACATGACGAAGAGCAGTTTTCTGTAGCAGGAGTAAAATCAAGAGCTGGTTTTGCCGCAATGGATAAAATGATGCTTGAAGCTGATATTACACCTGATACAATGAAAAAGTTAGGTGACGGCTTTAAACAATTAAATACAACCGTTATAGGTCTTGGCGGCATTACTGATTCGGTTGCAGCATCAAATGAGTTTGCTGCTAAAACTAAAGAAGTAACAGGAACTTTGGATAAAGTAAAAGATGCTTATACAACTGCAGCTTCATCTGTAGGTGCATTTAACACTGCTACTGAAGGTGCTAAACAATTCCACGATCAGATTCAGGTATTGACAAAAAACTTGTCTTCTTTAAATACGATTTACGAATTAGAATTACAGGAAAGTAACAACCATTTGAAAGCATTGAACAATTTCTATGGTAAACTTTCTGAAACATCTGCTTCTATGCTTAACAGCGCTGATGATGCTAAAAAAGTACAAGAGCAGATTGGCAGTCTTGCAAACAATTTAGGCAAACTGAACGGTATTTATGGCAACATGATTACTGCAATGCAGGGTCGCAACTAAAACAAACAAAATTGATAGTATGAAGGGAATCATTGATTCTCCTTCATATAGTAAAAGCCACTATTCTAAAAAAATTAAACGTAAGAAGACATGTCATTACCTAAAGAGCCCCGGCAAAAGATGATCAATATCATGTACCTGGTGCTTACAGCACTGTTGGCTCTGAACGTATCATCCGAAATTCTCAATGCTTTTAGAACTGTAAACAGAAGTCTTGAAAATACCAATACAACAGTTAACAGATCTACAGAAACGATTATGAAATCGTTGAAAGAGAAAACAACCCAAGCTGCAACTGCTGAAAGAGCCGCTATCTGGCTTCCTAAGGCAGACAGTGTTGTAGCGTTTTCTAAAAATGTATATGATTATATCACCAGCCTGAAAGCCCAAATACTGGAGAAAGCTGGTGGAAGTATTTCGGATCCTACCAAAGAGTTCAAAGAAGATAATCTTGATATTGTTACAAAAATGATGGTACAAGGTGGAGAAGGGAAGAAGTTATTAAAAATGCTTGGAGACTATAAAGCTAATGTATTGGGAATTAATCCTGATATAAAAGCTGAATTCGAAAATTCATTGCAAATTGATTTATCTAATCCTCCAGGCCGCGATGGCAAAACAAAGGATTGGGATATTTCTTATTTCCATATGGTGCCAACTGTTGCAGGTCTTACTATCCTAAGTAAGTTTCAAAATGACATCAAAACTGCTGAAAACAAGGTAGTTGCGTTTTGTCATAACAAAGTTGGAACGGTAGAAGTAGTATTCGACTCGTATGCTGCAATTGTAGGTCAAAATTCAAATTATTTAATGCCTGGCCAAAAGCTTGAAATAAAAGCTGGTGTTGGAGCGTTTAGTAAAGCAGCAAAGCCTACTATTTCAATAGGTGGAGCAGTTGTTCCGCTTGGAGAAGAAGGATTTGCTTTAAAAGAATTTGATGCTGGTGGAATTGGATCACATAGTGTTCCGGTTACTATCACATATTTTAATCAAACTACTGGTAAAGAAGAGAAGAAAGAAGTTAAAGTTGATTATGATTTGGCTCTGCCAACGCTTCAATTGCACTTGACAAAATGAATGTTCTTTATATAGGTGTTAATAACCCGGTTACTATAGCTGCAAGTGGTGGTGGAGATGATAAAGTAAACGTAAGTATCAGCGGTGGTGCAGGAAGTATCAGCAAAGTTGGAGCTGGAAAATACATTGTAAAAGTAGGTCAACAATCTGATGATTGTAAGATTACAGTTTCTGTGGATGGCAAAGTAGCTGGTGTATCACAATTCAGAGTTCGTCAGATTCCCGGAGCTCAGGCAACTGTTGGTGGAGCAATAAGCGGCGACAATGTACCCGCAGCCACTTTCAGAGCACAAGGTGGTGTGGCAGCATGGATTAAAGATTTTCCATTCGATCTGAAATATACTGTTACGCAGTTTACATTCAGTACCGACACAGATGGTGGAGACATAGCAGAAACTACTTGTACTGGTAATGCCTTTAGCCCAAGAGCTATGCAAATTATCAGAACCCAGGTAAAAGCAGGTAAAACAGTTTATATCGATAATATCAGAGTACAGGGAGAAGATGGCAGAAATGTAAAAGTTCCGTCTTTGGTGTATTATATCAAGTAAATACAATTATTACTTATGAAAAAATTTATTGTAAAAGCAGGTTTATGTATGTTGATTGTGTCTGCAATAACTATCAATGCTGATGCACAACGTACAAAGAGGAGAACGGGTAACAACCCTACGAATCCAACTAACCCGACTAATCCCGGTGAGGAAGTGACAAATAATAACAATAATGCACCTGCTTATAATCCAAATGTCAGCATTCCTATTACGTATGACACAACGGGAGGAAACACAGTTGCCAAGCCGTCATTGAGAAATGATAATGCTTTTGATAAAGGTAACTTAATGGGTCGAACACCATTGCCATATGAGCATTTACGTTGGGATGATGCATTATTTGCAGAAAAGGTATGGAGAGAGTTGGATCTTAGAGAAAAAATGAACCAGACTTTCCGCTATCAGGCAGAAGATGATAATGGCAGCCAGATATTTTTGAACATGCTTTTGAAAGCTGTTGAATCCGGAGAGGTTACAGCTTGGACAGATGACAGGTTTACAACGCCGCTTTCGTTAGATGAACTTGCTATGAAAACTGCCGGCGGTTTTGATACGGTTGATAGAGTAGCGATTGATGATCCTTCAAAAATTGAAGCAAGAGTTGTCACCAGAAAAGTATTTGATCCAAACTCAGTTGTTAAGCTAAGAATAAAGGAAGAATGGGTGTTTGACAGAGAATCCAGCAGAATGTTCTGTAGAATTTTAGGGATTTGCCCTGTTGAAACAAAGTATAGCGAAAACGGACAGGAAAGAGGAAGTAGCCCGATGTTCTGGATTTATTATCCTGATTTAAGACCTACTTTGGCTAAGTATGAAGTTTACAATCCAAAGAATATGGGACAGAGTAGAATGACATGGGAAGAGCTATTTGAAAGCCGTATGTTTAGCAGCTATATTCTTAAATCAACAATGGATAATGCATCTAACAAGAATATACGTCAATACATTACAGATCCGATACTTCGCTTACTTGAAGGTGATAATATTAAAGAGAAAATATTCAATTTCGAGCAGGATCTCTGGTCGTATTAACAAAACATAGTAATTCTACGATATTAGTAAAAGCTCATTTAAACCGAGCTTTTTTTATATGCAAAAATCTTTACAAAAAACTTTTAAAAAATCTTACGAAATCGTAAAAGTCCTATAGGATAATTGGATTATTGTTGTATTTTCGTCTCGGTTTTTCATAGGATATTGGATTTTAAAAACGGGGCTGGATTTCTATTCCGGCCCCATTTTTTTTAACCACCGAAGCTTTAGCGAAGGTGGTTTGTTATTGACAGAATGACCATCGTCAATCCTTTCCTATAAAATACTTCACCACCATTTTTGCTCTAGTTATTCCAATCACTTTACCTATTTCAATTTCCCCTTTCCCTGTTCTTATTGCCTCACGGATGTTTTTAACTGACTTAAAAGTTTTCAGCAATTCATTGGCAGTTTGTTTACCAATACCTGGAATTTCTTCTAACTCATTTTTAAAAGTGCCTTTACTTCGTTTATTACGATGAAATGTGATACCAAACCGATGGACTTCGTCTCGTATACGACGAATAAAATGTAAGCTGTTACTGTTGTAAGCTAATTTTAAAGAGGCAGAATCTCCTGCAAAAAATATTTCTTCAATGTTTTTAGCTAAACCAATTACGGTTGAGTTGCCTTCTACACCTAATTCGGTCAATGCTTCGATAGCGGAGCTTAGCTGGCCTTTTCCTCCGTCTATAATTATTAACTGGGGAAAATCTTGGTTTTCCTCTTTAAGCCGCTTATATCGTCTAAAAACAGCCTCTTTCATGCTGGCAAAGTCATTAATGCCTTCAACTGTTTTAACATTGAAATGTCGGTAATCTTTTTTACTGGGTTCTCCCTTTTTAAAACATACCATTGCCGATACAGGGTAACTACCTTGGAAGTTTGAATTATCAAAACATTCTATATGTAATGGTAATTCCTGTAACTGTAAATCAAGCTGTAATTGTTCTAATAGCTTTACCTTATCAGGATTTTTTGAACTTAAACGTAATCTTTCTTTTTGCTTCAATTCTTCAATAAAATAGTTAACATTTTTAGCAGAAAGCTCCAGCAGTTTTTTTCTGTCACCACCTTTCGGCACTTTTACTTGAATATCCGATTGCGGATACACAATGCTAAAAGGAACTACTATTTCAGCAGCATCACTATTAAATGTAGTACGAAGCTGCGCAATGGTATAAACCAGTATTTCTTCTGCTGTTTCTTCAAGATGCGTTTCTACTTTGGTGGTGTGTGTTTGAATAATTGCACCGTTTCTCACCATCAGAAAATTGATATAGCCAATTTCTTTCTCCTGCTGAAAACTAAATACATCCACATTAATTGATTTGGCATTGGCCACAACAGAACGGGATTCATAGTTTTCAAGAAACTCAATTTTTTGTTTTTGCAATCCGGCTTTTTCAAAATTCAGTGCTGTTGCATTGCTCTTCATTTCATCCTTATAATGACGGATAACCGGCGCAAGATTTCCTTTTAGTAGATTTTTCATTTGTTCAAGTCCTTCCTGATAATCTTCTACTGTTTGTAATCCTTCGCATGGTCCTTTGCAATTTCCAAGATGGTATTCAAGGCAGACTTTAAATTTCTTTTTTTTGATATTACTGTTGGTGAGATTAAGTGAGCAATTTCTGAGTGGGATAGTTTGCTTGATAAATTCCAGCAGCTCTCTTACTTTTTTTACTGAGGTGTATGGACCAAGGTATTCCGAACCATCATCAATTTTGTTTCTTGTAAAAAATATTCTGGGAAAAGGCTCATTTTTTATTACAAGAAAAGGATAGCTCTTATCATCCTTCAGATTAATATTATACTTCGGCTGAAATTGTTTGATCAGCGTATTCTCCAATAAGAATGCATCTTGTTCGGAATTAACAATGGTGAATTCTATTTTGGCTATACGTTGTACCAGCTCATATGTTTTATAACTGGTTAATGTTTTAATGAAGTAAGAGCTTACTCTTTTTCGTAGATGTTTAGCCTTGCCAACATACAATAATTCGTTTTCAGCATTATAGTATTTGTAAATACCGGGAAGTTTTGGAATGTCAGAAGCAATATGTTGAAATTCGTTTGCTGTCATCAGTTTTTATCTTCATTCCAGCTTACTTTCATAATTGTAGTTTGTTCCGGCTGCCCTTTTTTCTGACTGGTGGTAATTACCTGAAAGTATTTATCTAATTGCCAGAGCATTTTCTTTTGCAGAAAACTATCCCTGTTGCTTATTTCTCTTACTACAATTATATTATTTACTTTATCGCCTGATGGATTTGGTGTAACCAACATTTCCTGTTTTTTTGTTTCTTCTTTATCAGGATTAATAGGAGTGTAACTGATGATTACCCGGTTTAATAACTCGTCGTAACGTGGAGGTTCTTCTTTAAATCTTCTTGCAATTTTTTGGTCTGAAAGATCAGGAATATTCAAAAAATCTTTTGCAACGGATGCAAATTCTTCTCTTGGGATGTAAACAGTATCGCTATTGAGACTGTCTTTTACCATTATTTTCATAATAGGATATAAAGAAGTATCTACATGTGCTACTTGCTTTTTAATAAGCGAAACAATAGAAATAAATTTCTTGTCTTCTTGTTTTTCTTTACAGGAAACGAAACAAAGAAGCAAGAAGGAAAAAGCCGTTAAACTGATTTTCATGGGTTAAAATTAATGGAAAGTAAGATTGAAATAAAAATCCCATTGCGAATAACAATGGGATTTTTAAAGTAAAGCAGTTAGTATTGATTCTACTTAAGTGTTATGCCTAGTTTTACGCCAAAATCAAAAAGATGTTCTTTGATGGGATAAGTATCCTTGAAGCTTGAAAATACCTGATAACGAACTTGTGGTCCAATCCGCCAGTCTACCTTTCCTGTACTATATCCGGCAAATAGTTCAAATCCGGTATTAATATTCCATTTGCGAGTCAATGAAGGCACTCTAGCATAATTTTTTAAATCGGTAGAAAGAAGGTAAGCCCTATTTCCTAAAATATAAGTAGGCTGTACAGTTGCACCGACACCGATGATTGTTTTTCTTTTTCCAGAAAGTTTAACTTCTGCACCAACTGGAAGAGATGCGGATATATATTTATTATGTAACCAGGATGCTCTGTAGCCTCCCACATTTCTTAAGTTAGTAACAGTAGAAACAGTGTTTGTACCTCCTGATGAATTCGACAAAGTAATTGTCGCAATCTCACTACTGTGGTTTGAGGCCTGAATATTATACTTGCTTACATTGAACTGAAGCCCTGCTGTAAAAGTCAAGATTTTTGAAACAGGAAATCCGGCTGAAACGCCTAATTGTATGCCGATATCTGGTTTATGAGTCACTACACTGTTAATGTCAGAAAACGAATAAACAGGTGCAGATCCTGCTGAAGAACGGGCAGCATCAAGAAAAGGCCTGTTTTCATTCAGTTTACGATAAGTAATTACAGGTATAACATGCATCTGCCAGACTACTTTTTTGGAAGGTTTGTTATTCTTGTATGCATTTATCACACTTTCTATGGTCATTGGGTACATGTCTTTTTCTTGTGTAGAAGTGTTTTCAATTGATGCTTGTTCTGGTTCTTCCATATGAGAATCAGCAATAGTTGTTTCTATCGGGGTGCTCTTAATATTGGCTAAATCAATAGTCGCTTTTGGCGTAATATCTTTCTTATTGTTAATGTAAGTTGTTAGAGGCTTTATTGTTTGTTTAGTATTAATAGTTGCCGTTTTTGTTAGTAAAGCGGTTTCAGGTTCCTGAAAATTGTCAGACCTTTCATTTTCGGTAACTGATGTGGTTGTAGGTTTTGTGTCGTTTACAATTGTATTTGTTTCAGTTAATGTTGTAGTGGCAAAAAGTATTTTTTGTGTATTGTCCGGTGAAATAACAACTGTACTTTTTTTGTTGTTCGCTTTTATCGGTGTAATGATAACTTCTGATTCAGCACTTTCAAGTTGATTGTTTTTTTGCGAAGCCGAATTGAATTTGTCAGAAAGTATATGTTGCTGTTTACTTGAAGGGCTAAGCATAATACCAGTTACAGCTGCAGTTGAAAGAAGCAATAAGATTAGACCTATGCCATACCAACGCCGACGGGTATGTAAAGTATTATTAATACCCTTCCAAACCTTTTCGGAGGGAAACATCCGGTATTGATCAGCATTCTGCTTTACAAAATGTTCAAAGTCTCTATTTTCAAAATTTTGGTTCATAACCAGTACTCACTTAATTAGGTACGTCTTTTTAACTCTGGTTAACAGCGGCAAGCCAATTAGCTTCCTGTTTTGGTTTCTGTAAAATTCTTCTTCTTATCAAAATATTTTCAAGCATTGCCTTAGCCCTTGTGTACTGGCTTCGACTTGTGCTTTCTTCTATTCCAAGTATATTGGCTATTTCCCGGTGACTGTAACCTTCAATTGCATAAAGGTTAAGTACTGTTCTATAACCAATCGGTAACATTCTGATACATTCAACAACTTGTTTTGCCTGAATAATGGCAGGTACACTTTCTTCTCTTATTTGTACACCTGTTGCATGAATGATGTCTACACTTTCATTAAACTTCTTGTTTTTCTTCAGAATATTAATACAAGTGTGAACGATTATTCTCCTAATCCAACCTTCAAAAGAGCCACGGTTTTCAAAACTGTGCATTTGTAAAAACACCTTTATGAAACCTTCCTGAAGCATATCTTCAGCATCTTCACGGTTATGAGCAAAGCGATAGCAAACAGCCAACATTTTAGGGCTGTACTTATTGTACAACTCCCGCTGGGCCACAGCATCGCTGTTCAAACAACCTTTTAAAAGGGCTTCCTCTGTCATAACTTACTTTGGTTGCCTGTAATTTAGACAAATTTTCTTAATGATTGCTGCATATCGACACTAAAATTATCATGTTTAATTTGCTTAAAAGCGACTTGAAGAGATTGAGATTTGATTTTTAACAACTGTCCGACCTTCTCGGCTTTTTAAAATTAAAAATGGCCTGTTTGAAAACAGGCCATTTTTGACTTAAAGAGAAGCTCGTAGAGACAAAATAAAATTTGAACCAGCAGCCACAATTCCAGAAGAATAAGGTCTGTAACGTTGATTAGTCATGTTTTCCCAACCAACTGTTACTTGCAAATTTTTTACTATCTGATGAGAAGCTTTCAAGCCGAGGGTGTACCAACCTGGTGAGTAAGGCTTTCCGTTGGCATCTTTTGCATAAATATCAGTTTTGGATTGTTCCGAAGGAGCAAGGTCTTTATTTTCTATTTTGCTATTATATTGTGCTGACGCTTCTATAAAGAGCTTATCTATTTTGTAACGCAAAGCAGTGCTACCATAAAAAGGTGGTGCATGGCGAAGCGGAACCTGTTCATTTTTTGAATCATCAGTTTCTTTTCCCGTTATCCAATTGGCATGTGTTTGCAAAGACAATGCTCTGGTAAAGAAAAATTCAGAACTAATCTGGAAACCAGAGACAGTTGCCTTTCCGATATTTTGCAACTCTTCTACTTGGCTCAATATATCATTAAATAAAATACTGTCCTGTCCGTTAAAAGTAGAGAAGCGACGAACAATTGCATTATTCAAAATAGTGTGAAAACCATTTAGCTCAATTCGAAATTTATTTGGAATACTTTTTATAATACCCAACTCAAAATTCCAGGCATACTCAGCGGTTAAATTTGGATTGGGAACTGTTACGTTTCCAGGCACACTTTCAAATAGCTTTCCAATATCATCTACATTCGGCATACGGTAGCCGGTTGAGATATTTCCGTTAAGTTGCCATCCTTCTGACGGACGAAAAACCAAACCTGTATTGCCAGTTATTGCTCCATCTTTTATTTCAGCATCCTTATATGGAAACTTAATGAATGTGGTATCGAATGAAGCATTGAGTGTATTATAACTATATCGCAAACCAGTGGTAAGTGTAACTTTTGGATGAATGTTTACTTTATAACTTCCATAAATGCCGGCAGTGCTCCATGTGCTTCCATCCGGATAGCGGCTTACCATTGGAGTAGCAATGTTTGTACTGATATTGGTTCTTTCACCAAATGACCCAACTTTATTATGTACATATTCAAGTCCGTAGAAAATTTCTCCTTTGCCAACAGTTTTAGTTGCATCCCAGTTAGCACTGATAGCATCTACTAATTCCACTTGTCTGTTACGATTGTTGTTAGCCCTAGTTCTATCAATACGGCTTTCTTCATAATCCTGATACGCTACCGTTAACCTTGCATCATCATAAACACTTGTTTTTTTGCTATTCAGAATCTGTAGGTTATGCATATTCCATTTCATTGGACCATAGTACCATTCAGCGAAACGAAGTGCTCCATTTCTATATTGAATAAGTCTGTCGTATCGTGGAGCGTCACTGGTTTTTGCATACATAAAACTGTATTGCAAGTCCCAGTTCTCATTTGGTTTGAAACGAATTTTTTGTAAAAAATTTGTTTGGTCATATCCGCTGAATCGTTGAATACGGGGATCACTGTTTTGAACAATGTTGTCAGTGTTATTTACTCTTTCAACATATTCAGGTCGCAGATAACTATCTTGCCCACCATTTTTTCCCATTTTCAAGTCATCGAATTTGCTGAAGGAAAAGGAACTAAGTACAGACCATTTTTTCCAGCCTAAATTAATATCTGCATGTACTGTATTCTCTTTATTGGCCGTAGAATATCTGCCAAGTACACTTCCTCTTACCTGCATTTTTTTGTCTTTTGAAAAACGGGCATCCAGTGTATGAAAATCCATAACACCGCCAATGGCATCGCTACCATAAATAAGAGAACCTGGTCCAAATATTACTTCAGCAGTTTCTGTACTCAATGCATCAATGCTTATTACATTTTGTAGGTTACCACTTCTATAAATAGCGTTGTTCATTCTTACGCCATCTACTACCAATAGAACTCTGTTAGTGGCAAATCCACGAATCATCGGGCTGCCACCGCCAAGCTGACTTTTTTGAACAAATACTGCCCCTGTCTGACTTAATAAATCTGCTGCTGTTTGCGGATTATTTCTAAGAATATCAAATTTGTTTACTTTGACAATTTTATTAGGAACTTCATTCAATTTTTGTTCCCATTTATTTACTGAGATCACAATTTCTCCCAATGTTTTTTTGAAAATAGTGTCTTCTTGTGTATGGCCAAATAAAGCGATACACAATGTGCATACAAGAGCAAGCACATGCTTATGTTTCATAAATAGTAAGTTTTTTTTAAAATTTAGTTTGTTATTATAAAATGCTAACAAACCTGAGGTGGAGGAATTAGAATTTCCTTGAACGGATTTTTTCGGCTTTTTGGTCGAAACGTATTAAAAAAGTTGCAAGAGTTTAAAGCATCAGACAGTTCTATTTGTGGATTACAAAAAACCGGTAGGTGGCTGAGTAGTTGTGCGAGAAGCTTATTCTGTTCTTTATTTTTTCCGGAAGTATTTCTCTCTATTTCTTTAAGCTTTGTTTCATCTTCATCAAAAAGCCCGATGAAACTATATATGCCATTTTCGAGTTTTTTATTTTTAATATCAAACAATCTGTTATTAACCCAAATCTCATCGTTGTCCATCCAAATAACTTCGTTTTCTGGCTGCACAACTGTTTGGAGGCTTTCTGTTTCAAACTGTTTTTTCATTTTATCATGAATCTGCTCCTTTTTGGCAGTGATAAAAATGGCAAACAGCAAAGGCGAAAACCCAAGCAGGATAAATAAAATAGCTGTTATTTTCTTCGTTTTAAATTTCAAAAGATGATGCTGAGGTATGATTTAAGTCTATTTTTTTCTGACCAGACTATCGATGGGATATTTTGCCTTCATAGTATCCATTACAGTATTTGCCCAGCCAATAATTTTATTTTTTTCTTCATCAGTCAATTTTGCATCCTTGTGTGTCCAGGTGTAAGAATTAAGGGGCATTTCTCCTTTTTTCACCATGTCAACCGTTTCTTCCATTTTATGAAATTGTGTACGTAATGATTTGTGAGTGTATTCATCAAAATTCAGATGTTTCTTGCCATCCTTTATATGTCCATCCAACCACCAATGTACAGGTTGAATTTTTGCATACCATGGATACGTTGAATTATTGCTATGACAATCATTACAGGCTTTCGCCAAAATCGTTTTTACATCATCAGGAATAGCGAAAGAGTTGCCAATGAAATTAGGCTGCGGTCCTTCAGCTTTATTTTTCTTTGGATGAATAAACTGGATTACAATTAATGCCAATAAAAGTACCAGCAAAATTTTCTTAACAATTTTCATTTATAATAAGTTATGAATTCGAAATTAAGACATTGCCCGTCATTTCTTTCGGAATTTGTATTTCCATCATGGTAAGAATGGTTGGCGCTATATCGCCTAGTTTTCCGGGCATTATAGTTCCCTTCCATTCATTATCAATTATAAAGAAAGGTACAGGGTTCAATGTATGTGCTGTATTGGGTGATCCGTCTTCATTTATCAGATAGTCTGAGTTGCCATGATCTGCTGTCAAGAAGATTGTGTATCCGTTTTTTAATCCTGTAGTTACGATTTTCTCAACACATTTATCTACCGTTTCCGCTGCTTTGATAGCGGCTTGCCAAATACCAGTATGTCCTACCATATCTGTGTTGGCATAATTTAAACAAATGAAATCGGCCTCACCCTTTTCTATTTCCGGCAATAATAGATCTGTCAATTCGTATGCACTCATTTCCGGTTGCAAGTCATAAGTAGCTACTTTGGGAGATTGTGCCATTATTCTTTTTTCCCCTACAAACTCTTTTTCCCTGCCCCCACTAAAAAAGAAGGTGACATGCGGATATTTTTCTGTTTCCGCCGCACGGATTTGTTTTAGGCCATTAGCCTGAAGTATTTCACCCAGTGTATTATTCAGGTTGTCGTTTTCAAACATAACATGAACGTTTTTGTATGTCTGATCATATTCTGTCATTGTGGTGTAATACAGATCCAGTTTGTACATATGAAATTCAGGAAAATTGGCTTTGTGTTAACACCTGCGTTATTTCTCTGCACCTATCAGTTCTAAAGTTGAAACAAATGGCAACATCTCCATCTTCTATTGTTGCCAAAGGCTGTTGTGCTTCGTTAAGAATAACTGTTGGTAAAATAAACTCGTCAGTAATATTATTAGCATAAGAATTTTCAACTGCGGCTATGGCATCCGTAGCTTTTTCTCCTGTGCCATTTACTAATGCATCATAAGCCAGTTTGATCCGTTCCCAACGTTTGTCACGGTCCATTGCAAAATAGCGGCCACTTACAGTAGCAATTTTTCCCACACTTGTATTTAGATGATTTTGCAAATCAGTAATGAAACCGAGTCCACTTTTTGGGTCACAATCACGGCCATCAGTAAAAGCATGAATGAAAACATTTTCCAATCCTTCGGATTTACAGGTGTCAACAATTGCTTTTATATGGTTGATGTGAGAGTGAACTCCACCGTCGCTGACCAAGCCTAAAAGGTGTAATTTTTTGTTTTGATTTTTTGCAAACCGTATTGCAGTTAGCAATGTTTCATTTTTTGCGAATGAACCATCTCTTACGGCCACATTTATTCTTTGCAGTTCTTGGTACACCACCCGACCTGCGCCTAAATTAAGATGTCCTACCTCAGAATTACCCATCTGACCATCTGGCAGTCCTACAGCTTCTCCACAGGTTATTAATGTAGTATTTGGATATTTTGAATACAAAGATTTAGTAAAGGGAACGTTAGCATGTTGAATAGCATCAGAAGAAGCAACTTTTCCTAATCCCCAGCCGTCCATAATGGTCAGAATGATTTTTTTTCTCGACATTGTTGATAAAATATTTAATTAGTACAAATACATTCATTCTCAAGGGCCAATGCCCGTCCGTACCCTGTAAAACTACATTCAAATACTTTATAAGTCAGCAAAAAACTTGAAAAGCTGCTGATTTTTAGTACTTTAGTATCCTCTGAAACCGTCATAAATACTGTGGCATGTTTTTAGATTATTAGACCTGTGAAAACTTATTTGTTATGAAACACATATTTACATCTTTACTTTTAGGAGCAACTATGTTACTGTCTTCATTTACGCTGCAAAGCAGCAGTATTGATGAAGTGATTGGAGCTTTACGTTCCGGGAATGCGTCTCAGCTTTCAAATTATTTTGATGAGAATGTGGGGCTAACGTTACCGGATAAAAGTGATAGTTACAGCAAAGCACAAGCTCAGCTTATTGTAAAAGACTTCTTTAGCAATAACGGAGTAAAAGGGTTTGAGTTAAAGCACAAAGGCGATGGCACTGGCGGTAGTCAATACTGTGTAGGAACATTGCAAACAAGTGCAGGTAACTATCGTACCAATGTTTTCATGAAAATGAAAAACGGAAAGGAAGTAGTAAAAGAAATACGATTTCAGTCAATGGATTAAAATAACAGTAACGAACTTTTAAAGTCCTGTCTCGCTTAAAATGAGACGGGACTTTTTGTTTGAAATAAGCTTGGCTTGAAGCATTATTTTTGCAACTATGAATTTTGATGAACAATTGAAACACCTGATTGACGAAGCATTGAAAGAAGATATTGGTGACGGAGATCATTCTACTTTATCAGTAATTGATGTGGTGGCGAAAGGGAAGGCTGTTTTGAAAATAAAGCAAGACGGTATTCTTGCAGGAATGGAAGTAGCTGAAAAAATATTTAGGTATAAAGAACCAGGCTCGGTATTTATAGCATTTAAGAAAGATGGGGATGTGATGAAATTTGGAGAAAAGGCTTTTGAAGTAGAAGCATCGGTGTATGCGATTTTACAATGCGAAAGGTTGGTGCTGAATTGTATGCAAAGAATGAGCGGCATTGCCACACTGACAAAAGAGTACACAGATAAACTTAAAGGCTCGAAGACAAGATTATTAGATACAAGAAAGACAACGCCTAATTTTCGTTTGCTGGAAAAAGAAGCCGTAAGAATTGGCGGAGGTGTTAACCATCGTTTTGGACTGTATGATATGATTATGCTAAAGGACAATCATATTGATTATTGTGGTGGAATAGAAAAGGCGATTGAAAAAGCAGCGGAATATGTAAAAACAAAAAAGCCGGGATTAAAGATAGAAGTAGAAACAAGAAGTATTGAAGATGTGAAAAAAGTAATGGCTGTTGGAAAAGGAAAAGTGTTTCGCATTATGCTAGATAATTTTAAACCAGAGCATATAAAAGAAGCTGTTGCAATAATTGGAGAAGATTTCGAGACCGAAGCAAGCGGTGGAATTAATTTAGATAATATTACTGCTTATGCAAATGCCGGTGTTGATTTTGTAAGTGTAGGTGCATTAATTCACCAGGCGAAGAGTTTGGATTTAAGTTTGAAAGCGGCCTGGTTCCCTTTCAGGGAATCTCCGAAGGAGGGACTTTATAACCCTAAATTTTGAAAATTGTTATGAGTAAAAAGAGCAAACCAGATACAAGAGGATTTGTGTACAGTACCGATCCTAATTTTTCTTTTGAACCAGAACAGAATAATTCAGAGGCTTTACCACCTGCACAGCAGAAATTAAAAATACGATTGGAAACAAAACACCGTGCAGGAAAAGCGGTAACGTTAGTGGAAGGCTTTATCGGTACTGTTGAAGACCTTGAAGATTTGGGAAAGAAATTAAAATCATTTTGCGGAACCGGCGGCTCTGCAAAAGATGGAGAAATAATTGTGCAGGGAGATCAACGGGAGAAGGTGTTGCAATGGTTGGTGAAGAATGGATACAAGCAGGTAAAGAAAATATAGTTATTATTCCTCAAACCCAATCTTCCGATGATGACCATCACAGTACGGCTTATTTTCAGAAGCACCACAACGGCATAATGCCACTGTTCCTGTCTTTGTTTCTTCTCTTCCATCACTATGTACAATCAGGCATTCAGTTTTTATAAGATATGGCCCATTTGGTGAAACCTGTATTTTTAAAATATTGGCAGAATCGGCTACGACTTTATCAGTAGAATCCTCAGAAGTAGCTTCTGCATTTAAATAATAACTCAATGCTCCACTCGGACATTTTCTTACTTGTTCAATAATTGTTGAAGTGCTTGCTCCATCCATTTTTACCCATGGCTTTTCTTTTGGGTTAAACACTTCCAGTAAGCCTTTCCAGCAGAGTGTTGAGTGAATACAGGTATTCGGTTTCCAAACTACTGTTACTTCATCATTAGTGTATTTATGAGTGTCTTTTGGCATATTGCAAAGTTTACAATTTTGCCAAGTTAGCTGATTCTGTATAATAAAAAAAGACCTCTGTCAAGAAGCCTTTTAACGATTTACAATTAACTATATATTTTATTGCTTTATAAATTGAATGGAATTTAAAAAATTAATTCCTTTCATTTCAAGATTGTAATAACCCGGAACCAAATCTTCAAGGTTTAATTGCTGGAGAATATAGTCTGAGGTTTTATTGAACTGAAATTGTTTTACCATTTTACCATCTGTCTGATAAATGGAAAGGGATAATTTTCCAGTATAGGGGAAGTTAAGCTCTAAATTTGCATTGGAAATTACTGGGTTTGGATAAAAAATAAATGCCTTTGCATTTTGATCTTCTATTGTTACTTTCTTAATATCAAAATAAATGATTTTTCCGTCAATGTCTGTTTGAGATAATCGATAATAATTAACACCTAGAGTTGGTAAATTATCAATGTAACTATAGCTGCTTCCGGTCAGGGAGTTACTGGCGGGTACCTGGCCGATATTTATAAAAGTAATTCCATCAGTAGATCTTTCTATAGTAAAGTGACTGTTGTTTTGTTCCTGCGTTGTCGTCCACTCGATCAAAACTTTATCTGCAGCAGTTATACTTGCTTTATATGAAGAAAGAATAACAGGTAATACCGCAATTCCTCTTTGATTCATCAAGAGCCATTCATATGCATTGTAAATACCATTTTCTTTCCATGATGGGTTGTATGTAGTACTCCATGCGTCATGACCATTTGCATTAAAAATTGATTTTTTTGGAGGTATGATTGATGGAACAGGAGCCGCATTGAGATAATCAATATATGTATTTGTATAAGTAACAGGAACTGTTGGGTCACCATTATTATGAGTTGCCCAAACAGGTAAATTTGTAGCTGCAATAATATTGGCACGATAAGTACTTGGCGAGGAAGCTCCACATACCGGAATAATGGCAGCTAAACGATTTGCATATGTCGAATTGTAACCGGCATAATTCCAAACACCACCTCCTCCCATACTAAGACCCGTAAGATAAATTCTATTGATATCTACCCTGTAGTTTTGTATTACATAATTAATGATATCATTTATTCCTGAAGGTGTAGGAGTCGAAATAAATTGTGGTGAAATGACTATAAAACTAAAGGTTTGGCCATTCACTGTAAAACTTGCAGGAAAAGTTCCTTGATTGATCAGTTTGGGCGGGCCGTTTGCCAGTACTTTTGGAAGTTGGGCAGATGTGCCATCGCCAAGCTCCCCCTGACCATGTAAAAAAATGATAACTGAATAATTGGCCTGATTACCCGGAGTGCTATATCCGGCTGGCAAGTATTCATAATAGCCATTGCTAATGGAAGTCATTGAAACATTATACCTGGGAGTTTGTACCTGTGCCTGTGATGTTGCAAAAAATAGTAAAAAAGCTGTAATGAATACAGAGCATAACCTTAACCTTTGAAAAATCATTGTTAGTTGAATTTTGAGTTGATTGCTAAGAAAACTAGCATATCAGTATATGCCAGCATCAGATTTTACACAATAGAAAGGCCAAAACCATGCCACAAGGTTCGAAAATATTGAGATGAGATAAAATATAATAAATCTAAGAAAATTGACTAATTTTTTTTATTGTCCCTGCGCCAAACTATACGATTTCTTATCACCCCACATATTCAACAACTCAAAAGAGCAAATTTTAAAGTTGCCACTCATGCTTACATAAAGGCCAATAACATCCTGTTGGTTCAGTGGCACATCATCAATACTTTCGAAGCGAACATTATACTGATTGACAAGATTGGTATAAACAGAACCAGTAGGCCAAACCTGTGTGCCGCGGTTGCTGATATTGATAAGATTGAATTTTACGCCTGCATGTCGCTGGCATTTTGCAGCAATGGCAATCGGCTGCTCTTCACTTTCAATAAACAGATCAACACCAACAATTGTTTCCACTTCATCATCTTTAGAGATCATCATTGAGTTGGACTCTAATTTCAACGGAGTAGGTGTGCCAGGTCTGTTAGCAACTATTTTTCTTGCACCTATTTCAGGAGTTTTGCCAAAATTACTGATGATGGCATTGGAAAATTCAGTGGTGTTTACTGCCGGGATATTTTTATCACCAAAATCACCAGTGTGTATTCCTTTTTCTAAAGTGTACAACAATGCATTTTCAATGATGGCTGCATTTTCTGTAAGACCTAAATGGCGAAGCATGGCTAAGCCGCTTAATAACAATGCTGTTGGGTTTGCAATGTTCTTTCCGGCAATATCCGGTGCTGTTCCATGTACAGCTTCGAAGATTGCAATATGATCTCCAATATTTGCAGAAGGTGCAAAACCTAAACCACCAACCAATCCTGCACAAAGATCTGAAACGATATCACCTTGTAAGTTTGTCAACACAACCACATCAAACAAATCTGGTCTTGTAACTAATTTCATGCAGAGGTCATCTACAATTATATCATCTGATTTTAACTCAGGATATTCTTTTGCAACTTCATAAAAACATTCAAGAAATAAGCCGTCCGTAATTTTCATGATGTTCGCCTTATGACCACAAGTAATGCGTCGGGCATTTTTTTGCTTCGCCATTTCAAATGCATAACGTATCACCTGCATACTTCCCGGACGGGTAATGAATCTGCGGCTCAATGCCACATCATGAGTAAGCATATGTTCAATTCCGCCATAAGTGTCCTCAATATTTTCTCTTACAACAGTTATATCAATCGGTATTCCGGCTTTGCTGAAAACAGTATCAACACCATGCAATGTTCTGAAATCTCTTTTATTACCGTACGTATTCCATGTTTTTCTGGCCGTTACATTGATACTTTTTACACCTTTACCTTTTGGTGTTTCCATCGGTCCTTTAAAAAGTATACCTAAAGATTCAATAGATTGTTTGGCTTCTGGCGTCATACCATTATTGAAGCCTTTATCAAACACCCATTTGCCCATATCTACAAATTCATATTCCAACGGAACTTTGTTAGCTTTAAAAATCGTCAACACCGCATCCATTATTTCTGGTCCTATTCCATCACCATTTGCTACTGCTATCTTCATATTCAATAAATTTATTATAGAGCCGCAAAATTAAGCCTCAAAAAGGGATTTATAAGTTAAATAACCCGCAAGTTTGATTTGATGGTAATTTGTTTATTTTTACTACATGACCAGCATGATATCCGAAGGAGTGAAAGTAAGCGTAGAAACTTTCTACCAAGCAGACTATAGCAACCCGCTGCAGTCTGAATTCATGTTTGCGTACCGTATCTCCTTAGAAAATCACAATGCATTTCCAGTAAAACTACACCGCCGCCATTGGTATATTTTTGATAGCAACGGCAGCAACCGGGAAGTAGAAGGCGAAGGAGTAATAGGCATTCAACCTACCTTACAATCCGGCGAAACCTATCAATATGTAAGCGGCTGCAATCTCCGCACCGAAATGGGAAAAATGCACGGCACTTACCAGATGGAAAATCTGCACAGCAAACAAATGTTTGATGTAAGCATTCCTTCTTTTGAGATGATAGTGCCGATGAAGAATAATTAAAAACCCTGTCCCTAAAGGGAACTTAGGTTTGGTCAGTCTTTCAATTTTTATAATCTCCTAAAAAGAGTTTTTTTATTTGGTTGCCAGCTTCAGTATTTCATGGCGTCGTTCCTTGCGTCGCACATTTCAGGATTCTGTTCGTTGCTCAGCTTTTTTGATTCGTCAATGTTGAAGATTGATTAAATTGGACATTAAAATGTAATTGCTTGAAAGTATGGAAGAAGAACAATTTATAATTCGACAATCAAAAAAGAAACAAATAGCTTATGTTTTATTAGTAGGATTTTTCATCCTTTACTATTTCATAGGACCTTATGACAAATCGAGAATTATTTATGAGAAAAGCCCTGTCTTTACGATAATATTGGGAGTTATTTTTATTTCCCTTTTAATCTATTTTGGATATGAACTATTAAAAAGGGAAGCGGAGATAACCTTGTCATTTGAAGGAATCGAATTAAGGGAAAAAGGATACTATCATTGGGATACGATAAGCAGTTTTAAAACAGTTTATTATTCAGGTATCAGAATTGTTCAAAACGAAGATTTGGTTTTATCCTTCAAAGAATTTGCGGATATTAAATTCGATATATCTCACCTTGAAAAAGATAGAGATGATTTGATTAAATTAATCATAAAGTACAAAGGCACATCAGGCGGTTTCTATATTGGGCATGAAGTGAGAAGAGGGTAGATAATATTTTCACAATGTTCATCCGTGTTACTTCAGTTCAATAGTGCGACGCAAGGAACGATGCTATGGAAATATATAGCTGGAATCAAAAAGAAAAAACAATTATTTAGGGATGTTCCCAATTATAAAGAAATTACGATCTAAGTTTCCCTTTAGGGGACAGGGGCTAGACTATCTTCCTCGTCCTTTCCTTCATTAATGCAATCGCTTCTTCCTTAGAATTGAAGATAGTTCCGTTGATGTTGACTAAGTTATCCGCCAGCTTATCGTAGCGTTTAGTGAGCAGCCATGTAAAAATGTGGAGATAATGTATACCATCAAATACAATTGCTTTATTAGCAGCAAACTCATCTTTTCGTTTTAAGAATTCACCGGGCATTTCAGTGTAATGCATTCCCGGGCGAAGATGATGAATGATATGATAACCATCATTCCAGCATTTTTTATTGTAAACGGTGTTGATGCAATTAATAGAACTTGTATAAAGGTTATCAGGATCTTTTGCATCTACAAATGAATGTTGTGCCCAGTTACCAAGCATCATAACTAACCTTGCAAATAATAACGGAACGATAAAGACAACCAATGTTGCTTTCAGATTTACAAAACACATTGCAATGCAAAATGCCAGATACACATATTCTCCGGCAGTAAGTCGCCTACCAAGTTTATTTCTTTTCTTACTAAAAAGGTAGCGGATTGTATTAATAACACCTACGAAAATGAATTTAAAGAAATAAGCTAAAAAACCTCTTAAACTATCCCGTTGATAAGCCATAGTACTACTGGTATCATCCGGTAAATTATTCTCAACATGATGCATACCCATATGATGGCTGAAATACCCTTCTGGTGCATGACCAAATAACGGACAAATAATCCAAGAAGTATATGTAAAGAAAGGTTTTTGCCAAGGAGCTTTCAATGTCTTTCTATGACAAAAGCAATGAAACATTAATCCAAAACTTCCCTTTAAATAAAATTGTGACAAATAAAAATACGGAACTGCTAATGCCCACCACCACCAACCAGTAAGCAGCGGAGTGTATAACAAAATAGCTACTGGTAAAACAATCAGATGAATAGTGGTTAATAAATAAATAAAAGGAAGATCCCTTTTATCATTCATAATTCGCAACCATAATTTATCGTAAAATGAAAATTTATCTTTTTCTGTATAAATCGGGTCAGTAAGTGTGTCGAGTGCCTTCATGATTCCTGTAAATGTAGGAAAATAATGCTGCCGCCGGAGATGATGTTTATCAGACAATTGAAAAACTTAGTTGTAATCAATAACAGTTGTAAATAAACTGCTATTTCGGTTTGTATTTGGCCTGTGTAATGATTGTAACTGCATCCGTTTGCATAATCTCTTCCGGCTTCATATCCGGATTTTTCTCTGCAAACTTTTTGATGAATTGCCAGCCGATCCACTGCCCGATATTGCCGGGAGAATAATCCGGCGGAAACCCTTGTGTGAAGGGGCTTTCGCCGATATAAACTTGTAGCACTGATGGGTTCAGTGATTGCAGGTCTTCGTTTTTTACAATATAAGTCCATATCATGCCTTCGTTGTCTTTGCACCAATCCAATTGTTGTTGAGTGTAGCCGATCTTTATTGAATCGGGTGTTGTGGGCAGAAACTTATCAAGCAAATACCACTGTTTCCCTTTCTCCACCATTTGTTCAATCAGAGGTTTGCCGCTGCTTTTATCCGGAAACATATCCGATACAACCAATTGCATCGCATCAGCAATAATATATTCTTTACTAAAGCGACGACTTCTGTAACTGGGTGCTACACTTTCTATAAAAAATGGGTCGTTATAAACCGAAAAATCTTTTCCCAAATAAAACTGAAGGCTAATGCCTAAGAGTCCCGGACGTAGGAAATTGGGTGTCGGTCCATTATCTGATTGTGCTAATGCGTCAACCGGTCCTGCAATAGTTGCAATTTTTGGAACATTGATATGTCGGGAAATAATATTTTACATACTGAAATGCTTTTTTGAAATCTTTCTCCAGACCATCGGTGGTTTTAAAGACGGTATTCACGGTGTCATATAAACCATTACTCAGGCTGAGGAAGTTTTTAACTCCATTAATCATATTTGCACTATCCACTCCTAAAACAAATTGCAGAAAAATGGGAGTTGCAATCTGGTATTTTGCATTTAGTTGATTCAGCCCCGGTAATATATTATTTGTGTCAATGGCAAAGAAATCCCTGTCAAATCGCTCTAGTTTTATATCAACATTGATGTTGGAAACGTCGGGAGCATTGTTGTTGCTTTTGCAAGAAAAAAGGAAACTAGATATGATAAGAATGAAGATGGTTTTTTTCATGGTTATTGTTAACGTATTCAGGAAATAATTGTTGTGGAAACAAAAATACTGGATTAAAAATTACCGTTAAATCGTTCTTCATTGCTGTAATTTTGCGTCATGAAAATTGCATTGGCACAACAGAATTATCACATCGGCAACTTTGAAGAAAATACCCGTAAAATTATTGAAGGGATTGACTGGGCTAAAAAACAAGGTGCAGATATTGTTATGTTTTCGGAGCTATGTGTTTGTGGTTATCCGCCAAGAGATTTTTTGGAGTTCGAGGATTTTATCAGCAAATGTTATCAAGCTATAGATACGATTAAGAAACATGCTGATTCAATAGCTGTAATTGTTGGTGCCCCGGATATAAACCCTGTAAGAGAAGGGAAAGATTTATTTAATGCTGCTTTTTTTCTGTATGAGAAAGAAGTGAAAGCTGTTGCTCATAAAACTTGTTTGCCAAATTATGATGTGTTTGATGAATACCGCTATTTTGAACCAGCTTACGACTGGAACATCATTGAATTCAAAGGGAAAAAACTGGCGATAACGATTTGTGAAGATATCTGGAATCTCGGCGATAATCCATTGTACAGAAATTGCCCGATGGATGAATTTATGAAATTCCAACCGGATGTGATGCTGAATATTTCTGCATCGCCATTTGATTACACTCATGTTGAAGATAGAAAGGCAATTGTAAAACTGAATGTGTCCAAGTACAAATTACCAATGCTGTATTGCAACGGTGTTGGTAGCCAGACAGAAATTGTTTTTGATGGTAGCTCTTTGGTATTTGATAAAAATGCAAACCTTATAAGTCAGTTGCCATTTTTTGAAGAAGCATTTGAAATTTTTGAATTGAAGGATGACGGAACATTTGCTGAGCCAGTAAAAGTAAAAGCTGAGGATTTGCCTGATGCAGAATTAGATCCAGCAGAGCTGGATTATAATTTGTGTACTGCCGAAATTCATGCTGCTATTGTAACTGGAATCAAAGATTATTTCAGCAAAATGGGTTTTACCAAAGCTATTTTGGGAAGTAGTGGGGGAATAGACAGTGCTGTAACATTGGCATTAGCTTGCGAAGCATTGGGAAGTGAAAATGTAAAGGCTGTATTAATGCCGTCGCAATATTCATCTGATCATTCTGTTTCAGATGCGGAACAATTAAGTAAGAATCTTGGCAATCCTTATGAAATAATCCCTATTAAAAATATTTATGAAAGTTTCCTTACACAGCTAAAGCCAATTTATAAGGATTTACCATTTAGTGTAGCAGAAGAAAACATACAATCAAGAACAAGAGGAAATCTATTGATGGCAATTGCGAATAAATTCAGTTATATATTATTGAATACATCTAATAAAAGTGAATTAGCCACTGGTTATGGCACCTTGTACGGAGATATGGCGGGTGGATTAGGCGTATTGGGTGATTGCTATAAAATGCAGGTGTATGCATTGGCAAAATTTATTAATAGAAATAAAGAAATCATACCAGATAATATAATTACTAAGCCGCCATCGGCAGAACTTAGGCCCGGCCAAAAAGATTCTGATTCACTACCCGAGTATGAAATTCTTGATAGAATATTATATCAGTATATAGAAAGGAGAAAAGGTCCGAATGAAATAAAGGAGCAAGGATTTGACGCAGCACTTGTTGGCCGAGTATTAAAAATGGTAAACGTAAATGAATATAAACGTAACCAATTTTGCCCCATCATCCGCATTTCTCCAAAAGCATTTGGTGTAGGCAGAAGGATGCCAATTGTTGGAAAATATTTGTCCTGATATTTTAAGCGTCTAATGCGTAAAAGTCACTACAATTATCAACGTTGGCCCAACCGGAGGAGTATAAGGATATGAAACAACTAACTCTGTAGCAGAAACTGACACAAGCGTTACGGTATCTGTTCCAAATAGTGGAACAGAAAAGAATATATTTGTTTCGCTTAATTTAAAAGTCCATGTAAATAGGACTGGCGAAGGGTCGCCAACATTACATTTTGTTGCTCCTTCATCCATACTTCCTGTTCCGCCTGCTAAAAAAGTATATATATTATCTTGCTGGCAAGCAGGAATTGAATAAGCAGTTCCACCTACTGTAGCAGATTTAAATTTCCAGGATCCCTGGCTGATTAACTCTGTCTTTGTTTTTGGGGTTTCAACATCTTTTTTGCAAGAAGATAAAATTACTGCTGTCAAAAAAAGTGAAGCGGCGAAGGGGAAAAGGTATTTTTTCATAGTAAAATTGATTTATAATACAAAATAGGTAATCTTTTTAATGAATTATAGCGTAAAATCCAGCAATATATCTGCGAATTTCATGCCGTTTATAATAACGGCAAATTATTTGCTTACTGCAAGTTCGTATTTTGTGACACATTAATTTAATCAGCAATGTTAAAAACAGCAGAAGATATCAGGTTATTAAATGAAAAGATCAGCCACGCAGGGCAGTTTACCGATAAATTAAAAGATGAAATCGGCCATGTTATTGTTGGTCAGAGTCATATGCTCGACAGACTATTGATTGGACTTTTAAGTAATGGACATGTTTTGCTTGAAGGTGTTCCCGGTCTTGCAAAGACATTGACGATAAAATCAATGGCACAAGCCATTCATGCGCAGTTCAGTCGTATACAGTTTACTCCTGATCTGTTACCGGCTGATGTTATTGGCACAATGATCTATAATCAGCAGCGAAATGAATTCGTTGTTCGTAAGGGTCCGATTTTCGCCAATTTTATTTTGGCGGATGAAATAAACAGAGCTCCCGCCAAAGTGCAAAGTGCATTATTGGAGGCGATGCAGGAACGACAAGTAACGATTGGGGACAGTACTTACAAATTAGATGAACCGTTTTTAGTATTGGCAACACAAAACCCGTTGGAACAGGAAGGAACTTATGCGTTACCAGAAGCACAAGTTGACCGTTTTATTATGAAAGTGATTGTTGATTATCCTAAAATGGCAGAAGAACAAATCATTTTAAGGAAAAGTGTTCAAGGAGAATTCCCTAAAATAAGTCAGGTCGTTTCTATTACAGAAGTTATTAATGCTAGAGATCTTACTAAGCAGATTTACATGGATGAGAAGATTGAACAGTATATCCTTGATATTGTATTTGCTACCAGAAGCCCGGCAGATTATAAATTAGAAAAACTTCAACCATTAATATCCTATGGTGCTTCGCCACGGGGAAGTATAAATTTGGGTCTTGCCGCTAAATCACAGGCATTTTTAAATAAAAGAGGTTTTGTAATTCCTGAAGATGTAAGAAGTATTTGTAAAGATGTGCTTCGTCATCGTATTGGCCTTACTTATGAAGCAGAGGCGGAGAATGTGAAAGTAGAAGATGTGATTGAAGATGTATTAAGACAAATAAATGTCCCCTAATGCTCACTACGGCTGAAATAATTAAAAAAGTAAGAGAGCTTGAAATTAAAAGCAAGAAACTCACCAGCGATCTGTTTACTGGTGAGTATCATAGTGCTTTTAAGGGAAAAGGAATGTCGTTCAAGGAGGTAAGAGAATATGCTGCGGGAGACGATATTCGTTTTATTGACTGGAATGTATCAGCAAGATTTGGTCATCCGTATAGTAAAATATTTGAGGAAGAAAGAGAGTTGACAGTAATGTTGCTGGTAGATATTAGCTCAAGTTCATTATTTGGAACTGAGTCTGCAAGAAAGAAAGATATAATTACAGAAATAGCTGCGGTTATAAGTTTTTCAGCGGTAAATAATGCAGACAAGATAGGTGTGATTTTTTACAGTGATCAGGTGGAAGCATTTATTCCACCCAAGAAAGGCAAGCAACATGCTTTATATATTGTAAGGGAATTGTTGAGCAAAGAGCCAAAAGGGAAAGGTACTGCTGTGAGCAAAGCACTTCGCTATTTTAATAATTCAACCAAACAAAAAAGTATTGCTTTTGTACTGAGTGATTTTATTGATGCGAATTATGAAGATGCATTACGTATTGCCGCAAAGAAGCATGATGTGATTGGAATCAAAATTTATGACAGAATGGATAAGCAATTACCTGATGCAGGATTACTACAGGTAAAAGATGCTGAATCAGGTGCAACAAAATGGGTCGACAGCAGTAATGCCTTTGTAAGATATAGCTACGAACAGGAATTTTTCAGAATAACTGAATATAGTACACAAGCTTTCAAAAAAGCAGGTTGCGATCTGCTGCATGTGAAAACCGGCGAGGACTATGTAAGAGTTTTACAACGATTC
Organism: Chitinophagaceae bacterium; assembly: GCA_016706055.1. GTDB lineage: Bacteria > Bacteroidota > Bacteroidia > Chitinophagales > Chitinophagaceae > JJ008. The sequence goes on from JADJKL010000008.1 coordinate 77,797, forward strand.
TTCCGTAGCCGGAACAAACAAAAATGATTACCAGAAAACATATATTCTTATTAGTTGCTGTTTTTTTCACAAACACTGTGATGGCACAAGGCGATGCTTCAATCAATGCATCGGTAAATAAGAATACAATTCTTTTGGGAGAGCCATTGGTGCTTACAATTGAAGCTTACTTGCCTGCAAATAGTAAAATTGAGTTTGATAGACTTGATACAATAACTCATTTTGAATTTCTGGAAAACTCTGTCATTGATAGTTCTTCTCAAAATGGCGGCATAAAAATTATTGGCAAGTATACAATTACCAGTTTCGATTCAGGCCATTGGGTTATTCCTTCATTTACTTTAGCAAAAGGAGTAAAGACCGATACTATTCCAATTGATGTTGTATTCTCCGATTTTAATCCTGAACAGGATTATCATGATATAAAAGATATAATTGAAGTAAAAACAAAAAAGGAAGGTGTTCCATGGTGGGTATATGCAGTCGCAACAACTTTGCTGCTGTTAACAGTTATATTTTTTACCCGTAGAAAAAAGAAACCTGTTGTTATTGCAAAGGAGAAAATTATTGTGAATCCGTATGAAGAAGCAATGCAAGCAACTTGCAGCTTTGCAAAAGAAGGGTCCTGATGCTAAAGTTTATTATGCTGAACTAATAAATATTTTTAGATTATTTATTTTCAGAAAGAAAGGGATTCTTTCGTTACAAAAAACAACTGACGACCTGATAGTACAAGTGAAAGATGTGATAAATGATAAAGACCAATTTGACAAACTTTCACAGGCTTTGCGATTAAGTGATTTTGTAAAATTCGCAAAATATATTCCTGCCGAAAGTGACAAGGAAGATAGTTTTCAGCATATCAAAAACACAATTACTAATATCGAAAAATCGGAGACTAAAACTCTTCCATCAGGAAAGAAATAGAAGGTTATGCTTTATGATTGGATTAAAAGTATGCATTTTGTTTACCCGGAATTCTTCGGGTTGTTTGCATTGTTGCCATTGCTGACATGGTGGTATGTACAAAAGAATGATAAGCAGAAAGCAACGATAACCGTTTCCACTACTCATGCATTTACTGTTAGTTCCTGGAAGAATAGGTTTCGTCATTTGCCATTTATACTTCGTTTATTGACTATAAGTTGTTTGATTATTGCCTTGGCTCAACCACAAAAAAGAAACGAAGAGCAACGATCGGAAGGTGAGGGAATTGATATTGTTCTTTGTATGGATGTAAGCGGCAGTATGGGTTCCCAAGATATTCCACCATCAAGAATGGAAGTGGCGAAGGAAGTTGCAGAAGAGTTTGTTCGCAGCCGGCCTGTTGATAGGATCGGTTTGGTGATTTTCTCAGGTGAAAGTTTTACACAATGCCCGATAACGAATGACAGAAATACATTGATTACTCAAATTCAAAAACTGGAAAGCAGAACCTTGCTGAAAGATGGAACAGTTATCGGTGAGGGATTAGCAACGGCGGTTGATCGCCTCGTTCAAAGCAAATCAAAAAGCAAAGTAATTATTTTAATTACAGATGGAAAAGAAGATGCGCCGGATACAAGATTGATTGACCCTTTGACGGCTTTGGATATTGCAAAATCGCAAAGGGTAAAAGTATATACAATTGGAATGGGTGCAGTTCCATCCAATATAACAGAAGTAACAGGCAGAACTAAAAACCAAAACCCTGAAATTGGGTTTATAGATGTTGCATTACTTACAAAGATTGCTACTGAAACTGGTGGTCAATATTTCCGGGCAAAGGATAAGGAAGCGTTGAAAGAAACCTATAAGCAGATTGATACACTTGAAAAATCGAGGATTGATATTGTTGCTTTTAAAAGAATAGAAGAACGGTTTATTCCATTTGTACTTGCAGCACTGGCTTTCCTCTTTTTGGAAGTGTTTTTGAGATTTACAGTGTTTAGAAAGTTTCCTTGATAAATTATTTAGTTTAGAACTTTACAAGAGTTCCAACTCTTGGAGAATTGAAAGTATTATCTTGCAAGCCAATGAAAGCAACAGTTTACAAATCCACCGGAAGCTGGTATATAATTAAAGACGAGAACGACAAATTTTGGAATGCACGGATGAAAGGGGTAATGAAGATTGATGATATTACTTCTACCAATCCTGTGGCAGTAGGTGATGATGTAGAATTTGAAATAGAGAATGAAAATGATAGTACGGCTATGATTGATGAAATTCATCAACGTAACAATTACATCAACCGTCAATCACCACGGAATAAATACCAACATCATATTGTAGCGGCCAACCTTGACCAGTCAATGCTAGTGGCAACATTAAAAGAACCTAAAACTTCTCAGGGGTTTATTGACCGTTTTTTAGTGGCATCAGAAATGTATCATGTAAAACCTTTTATTGTTTTCAATAAATCAGATTTATACAAGCAAAAAGAATTGGATAAATATGAAGGCTGGAAAGCAATGTATGAAACTGTAGGCTACAAAGTTTTTTTGGTGAGTGCTGAAAAAAAAGAAGGTGTAGAAGAAGTACTGGAAATGCTGAAAAACAAAACAACGCTCATTAGCGGACATAGCGGTGTAGGCAAATCATCTTTTCTGAATGTTGTATTTCCGGATAAAGTTTTAAAGACACAGGAGGTAAGTGGTTGGAGTGGTAAAGGACAACATACCACAACATTTGCTCAAATGTATGATCTGCCATTCGGCGGAAGAATAATTGATACGCCGGGAATGAGAGAATTTGGCTTAGTGGATATTGACAAGCAGGAAGTGTCTCATTATTTTCCTGAGATGAGAGATAGATTAAATAACTGTCAATTCAACAATTGCCTGCATTTTAATGAACCCGGCTGTGCTATTAAAGAAGCAACAGCAAATGGTGAAATACATGAAGATAGGTATGTGAGTTATGTGAATATTATGGAGAGTATTGAGGGGAAGAGCTACTAAGGAAGGCTTATGAAAATTTCAGAAAAATTATTAAGCGATACATCAAAAAGACCTTGGGAAATCCCTCCGGGCAAATGGTCTTATTATCAGGAGTGGAATAATGCCCTTTTTCTTCATTGGAAGATTTCACCTGAAGAACTTAAAAAGCATACCCCGGCAAATCTTGATGTTGATTTTTATAATGGTGAAAGTTGGGTTTCGCTGGTTGCATTTACAATGGAAAGAATAAGTCCCAGGAATATGCCATCAGTTTCAATGATTTCTAATTTTCATGAAATAAATATCAGGACTTATCTCTCAAAAGAGCATAAATCCGGTGTATATTTTCTAAACATCAAAGCTGGAAAAAGGTTATCATCTTTTATTGCAAAAAAAATATCTGGACTTGAGTATCAATTTTCTAAAATAAAAAGAGAAGATGATAGTGATTCCAAATATGTATCCGTAATAAATGATAGAGAATTTAATTTTGAAATAGTATATAGAATTGGTGACGAGATACTTAATAAAACTGCTTAGATCCTGGCTTCAGAAAGATATTGTCTGTATTTTGAAAGGAATGGTAAAACTACAGATACAACATTCATCATCACCCTTGGGACTTGCATGAAGTTGAGATTGACAAATTTGTAATGGAGTATAAAATTGGAAATATTCTCTAAATCGAAAACCTGATTTAATGCACTATTCTAAAGGAGTTAAAGTTATATCATGGAATAAAGAAATTATTCCATGATTAAAAAGCTAAATAGAATTACAGAACGTATAAGAGTGCGACGCAACAGACGATGATAGTAGTAATACAGCCGGGCTAATAAAAACCTATGCAATATTTCGCTGATCGCTGTTGAACAGCTTCGTTTCTAGTACACCGGCTAATTCCACAACGGCTTTATTGTCTTTGCTCAATGCATCCCTTGTTTTGGTAGGGAAGATAGAAACGCCGTTGTAAATACTGTAATGAAGAGTTAGGTTATGACCTTTGAAGCGGAACTCCCAATCAATGGTATCAAAATCATCTTCTTTGTGGGAATAGTTAACATCTAAATCCTGACTGAGTATATTGGCAACACGGTAGAATTCTTTTAATCCGCCGTCATCGGCAATTACTGCTTCGGTGCAACCGAGGGTGGTACGTAAAGTGAGGCTCATAGTAAAGGTGTTTAGGTTTTATCATAGACTGGATATAGTGGTAATTAGCTGCACATAACAATTAATTAACTCCGGAATTTTTTTGCCTTCTTCGCATCTTTTGCAGCTTTGGGATCGCCGCTAAGAATTTTTTCTGCACCTACATTTTTTCCATTGGTGGGGCATCCTGTTTTTTTAGGAAACATTCTGCTCATCATGCCGCAAGATGAAAGTGCGAAGGCTAAAATGGTAACTAGTGTATAGAATCTTAAATTTTTCATAGTATATGACTTGTTTCAATAACGAATTTAACGTTTAATAATTGTTTATGAAAGAGGAAAGCTACGAGTATAGGAGGAGGTCGGATGTCAGAAGTCTGAGGCTCAGCTTATAATGAGAAAGGTTTTTTCTGAATTCTGACCTCAGACTTCTGATTTCTTCTCCCTGAACCAATCCGCATACCCCACATAATTATTCGCAATTCTGTCTATCTGGCCAGCAATCATTTCCTGTGGAATGTCTTTTATCTTTTTAGCAGGTACCCCGGCATAAATGCTTCCTGATTCGCAAATAGTATTTTCTAAAACCACTGCTCCGGCAGCGATTATGGTATTGCTATGTACTACCGCCTGATCCATTACAATAGCTCCCATACCAATAAGCACATTATCATGAATGGTGCATCCATGGACTATTGCATTATGCCCGATTGAAACATTGTTGCCGATGGTAGTGCCGCATTTTTGATATGTACAATGAATACAGGCGCCGTCCTGCACATTTACTTTGTTACCCAGCTTAATAAAATTCACATCGCCACGAACAACTGTATTGAACCAGAAACTGCAATCTTCGCCAGCCGTTACATTACCAACGATGGTGGCATTGGGAGCAATGAAACAGTTGTCGCCAAATTGCGGATGTTTATTTTTTATTGGAAGTATTACAGGTATATGTTGTTAATTTTATTGTGATAAAGATACAGTCTGTTGTAAAAAAGCTTTGTATTCTCTTAAATAAAAGAAAAGTGAAGAACCAAGATTAGTTTTTTGCGGTTGCAAAGGTTATTTTTGGGAACAAATCTCCAATCCTTTGAGTGGTATTAAAAAACTGGCGGGGCAAACAATGTGGTATGGAGTAAGCTCCATAGCAGCTCGGTTTCTTAATTATCTGCTTACGCCTTACCTCACTGCTACTCTTCTTACTCCGGAATATGGCGAAATGAGTTTGGTGTATGCACTCATCCCTTTTCTAAATATCATTTTTACATACGGACTGGAAACGGCTTATTTCCGATTTGTGCAGCAAAAAGATAGAGCCAATGATGTGTATAATACGATTACCGTTTCGTTGATCTTCAGCACTATCAGTTTTACGTTGCTGATGTTATTGTTCCGACAAGATTTAGCAAACTTGATTTCATTAAAAAATCATCCGGAGTATATTACATGGAGTGCTTTTATTATTGCGTTTGATGCGTTGACGACAATTTCATTTGCTAAACTTCGTCAGCAAGGAAGACCGGTGAAATATGCAACTATTAGACTTGCAAGTATTCTTATTAATATCGGCATCATCGTTTTCTTTTTATCAGTTTGTCCGGCCATAGCAAAGAAAAATCCTGATAGTCCGTTATTATATTTTTATGATAAGAATATTGGCGTTGGGTATGTAATTATTGCTAACCTTGTTCAATCCATCATTACGTTTCTTTTTTTATGGAAGGAATTCTTTTCATTCCGCTGGAAATTTAATGGAGTTCTTTGGAAAGAAATTATGTTGTATTCCATGCCGCTGATAATTGCAGGTTTTGGTGGTATGATCAATGAAACATTTGATAGGATAATGCTGGGTTGGTGGTCAACTGCTGCTTCCCCAAAAACCGAAGTGGCGATTTATAGTGGTTGTTATAAGCTTTCTATATTAATTACTCTTTTTATACAGGCATTCAGGCTTGGTGCTGAACCTTTTTTCTTTAAACAAGCACAAGGCGAAAATCCACAACGTATTTATGCAAGGGTGATGAAATTCTTTGTGATTGTTATCTGTTGTATGTTTTTGGTTGTTGCATTATACCTCGATATCTGGAAATACTTTCTCGGTAAGTCTGATTATTGGGAAGGATTAAAAGTGGTGCCTATTCTTTTGCTGGCCAACATGTTCCTCGGTATTTATTACAATCTTTCTATCTGGTACAAGCTTAGCAATAAAACAATTTCCGGTGCATGGATTACTTTGATTGGTGCGGCTATTACTATTACGATTAACTATCTCTTTATTCCAAAGTATGGATATATGGCTTGTGCATGGGCCACTTTTGCTACTTACGGAACTATGATGGTGATTTCTTACAAATGGGGACAGAAAGCTTATCGAATTCCTTATGCATGGAAAAAGCTATTGGCTTATATGGTGATTGTGGTATTGCTGTATTTTATTCACTTGCTGTTTGCAAAACTTGATTTGGGTGTTTGGGTAAACAGAGGCTTTGCTACAGTGCTGCTTGCTTCCTTTGTAATTTTTGTTTTGAATGTAGAGAAGAAAGAGTTTCAGCGGATGCCGGTGATTGGGAGATTTTTGAAGTAAAAAAACTAATACATCTTCACAAACGGATTATTCATTTTCTCAAAAACTAACCGTAGTAACCTCTCCATGACCGGAATAAACTTTTGTTTCATCTGGCAAAGTAAAAAACTGAGTTTGAATACTATTGATCAAAATATCCATATTGCCGCCGGGCAAGTCCGTTCTGCCAATACTTCCATTAAATAATACATCGCCGCCGATAATGAAGCCGCCTGCCTCATGATAAAATGAAACACTGCCGGGAGAATGGCCTGGAGTGAACCGGATTTCTAGTTCATCATCACCTATTTTTATAATTTCTCCTTCTTTCAAGTAAACCAATGGCCCATCGTAGTTGTCGAAGGGAAGCTGATACATTAAACCGGATTGTGGGGCAAAGTCCAAAACAGGTTTTTCTTTCGTATGTAGATGTAAGTCGAGATTCCAAGTGTCGTGTACGAATTTATTGCCGAAAACATGGTCAAGATGGCAGTGAGTGTTAAGCAGCAAAACAGGAGTTAGGCCTGTCTTTTCGATACCCGTTTTTAATTCGTCCCTTTCCTCCGGGAAATAACAGCCCGGATCTATAATGCAACACTGCTTTTGTTCGTTATACAAAACATAAGTATTCTCCTGAACGGGACTAAAAGTGAAGGACTTAACAGTTAACATGGATGTATTTTCGTATTTTTAAAACCTGAACAGTTCCAGGTTGCAAAGATAGTTTGTATTGTAACAGATGAATAGAATTACTACAGTACAAGTGAGTGACACAAGGGACGATGAACAGAATTACCAAAGCTGGCTACAAAAGATATAAAAGAGAGATTAAACAGTTATTAGAAACAGCAAAGAATCTATGAAGAAAGTATTAAGCCTGATTGCCTGCCTTTCCTTTTTTTATGCTATGGAAACTGCAGCTCAAGTAAACACGGTGGAATTTGGTAAGAACAGAGTTCAGTACCAGAAATTTAGCTGGAAGTATTACCAGACAGATAATTTTAATACCTATTTCAGCCAAGATGGTTTGGGATTGGGAAAATATGTGGCGCAAGTGGCGGAGCTGGAATTGAATTCTATTGAAGAATTTGTAGAGTATGGTTCGCAACGCCGCATCAACATTGTGGTGTATAATAATTATGATGAAATGCAGCAGTCCAACATTGGGTTGGGGATTGACTGGCAAAACACTGGCGGTGTTACCAAACTGGTGAACAATAAAATGATTGTTTATTATGATGGTAATCATGCAAATCTTCGCAATCAAATACGGCAAGGAATAGCCAGAAACTTAGTAGAGAATCTTTTGTTTGGTGATGACCTTGGAGAATTTGCTGCCAATCAGGCTCTCTTGGATTTACCAAAATGGTTGACGGATGGCTATATAGCTTATGCGGCAGAAAACTGGAACACTACGTTGGATGATGATCTGCGTGGAACAATGTTGGCAGGAGATTATAATAACTTTTACCAGTTTGCATTTGAAAAACCTTTGCTGGCTGGGCATTCCTTCTGGAAATATATTGCTGATAAATATGGCAAGAACAAGGTGACATATTTTTTATACCTGGCTCGTATTTATCGTAACCTGAATAATGCATCGAATAAAATAGCGAAGAAAAAATTTAAAGTAATACTGCGGGATTTTATGACGGATGTGCAACAGCAGTATTTTAAAGATATAAAAGGAAGAAGAAATACACCGAGAGGTCAGTTATCTGTAAGTGAGGATATAGGAAAGAAAGATTATATCCATTTTAATGCAAATCCACAGCCAAGAAGTTTTACTTATGCGTTGGTAGAATTTAAGCAAGGCCGCTATCAGGTAGTATTGATGGAAAATTTTGTTGACAAAAAGTGCTGCTAAAATTGGGTGTGCGGACAAGAGAAGAAGAGAAGCATCCGAATTATCCATTGCTGGCATGGGATGGAAAAGGAACAAGATTAGCTGTGTTGTATAATGATGAAGGCAAAACACAATTTTTTGTGTATGATCTGGTAAATAGAACAAAACTCTGGAAACAAGAGATTGAAAAATTTGACCAGATACAGGACATGAAATATATGCTGGATAATAATACACTTATATTCAGTGGTGTTCGTAGCGGTCAATCAGATATTTATGTTTATAAAATAGACAAACAAAGTTTTGAACAAGTAACGAATGATGTGTACGATGATTTGGATCCTTCGTTTGTAGCATTCCCGAATAAAACAGGAATTCTTTATTCAAGTAATCGTCCGACGGCGCAGGCAGCAAGCAGCGACGATTCATTGCCAGGTGAACATTTTAATATTTATCTGGTTGATAACTGGAATAAATCTGATGTAAAACAAATTTCTAAACTCACAGATTTGAAAATGGGTAATGCCCGTTTTCCTTCACAATACAATCAGTCGCATTTTACATTTATTAGTGATGAGAACGGTATCAACAACCGCTATGCAGGTTTCTTTACTACCGAAAGAGCAGGGTTAGATACATTGGTTTTCATTGGCGATGAAATGCTTCGGAATCCACCGAAGAATGAAGTAGATAGCTTATTGAAGGAATGGAATAAAACAGATATTGATTCAGTTGGCTTTGTTTCTATTACAAATGATTCTTCTTATGTTTTCCCATTAACAAACTATCAAAGCAGTATGCTGGAAACAAGAACTGCTGGCGATAATCAACAAGTAAGTGAAGTTGTCAAATTGGGCGATGTAAAATTATTATATCGTTTAAAAGTGGATGAGAATGTGTTGCGCCGCAGAAATGTTACTGCAAGACCAACAGAATTCAGAAGAAAACAAATAGAAGAAGAGAAAGTGGCTTTGCGTAAAGAAGCTGGCTTACAAAACAGGCCAGACTCAGTAAAGAAAAAGCAGGATGATTTTTTCAATACAGGATTTGATGATGAAAAATCTGATTCTGCAAAATCAAAATTGGGTAATGTTGTAAAATCAGAAGAGATACAGAAAGAATCTGTATTGAAGAAAGCAAAAATATTTGAATACCGTCCGCCAAAATTCTTTAATGATTATCTCGTTAGTGGATTTAATAATAATGTATTAGTAACCCGTTTCCAAGCTTACCAAGGCGGAGCAGGTCCTATTCAGCTAAGTAATGACAACCCTCTTAATGGTATCATTCGTGTAGGCACATCAGATTTATTTGAAGATTGGAAGTTTGCTGGTGGATTTCGCATCAGTCCGGATTTGAATAATAATGAATATGTGTTTACATCTCAATACCTGAAAAAGAGAATTGATTATGCACTTACTTATTATCGCACTGGTGTTAAAAATCCTGCTTTGTATAATGATTCAGCACAATACAGCAAGTTATTTACAAATCTTTATCAGGCTACAATAACATATCCGTTTAATAAAATTCAAAGCCTGCGGATGAATATTGGTTACAGAAGTGATAAATATGTTTCACTTTCTACCGATCCGACATCATTAAAAGCACCGGATAATAAAAATACATATGGATTGGCGCATATTGAATATGTACATGATGATGTCATTACACCAGCTATGAATATCTGGAATGGACTTCGATATAAAGTATTTTTTGACTTTAATGCCCGCATATCCAAAACCGGAGCCAATGCAAATCATCCAACAACGATGAATTTTGGATTTGATGCAAGACATTATCTGCCTATTTATAGAAATATTATCTGGGCAGTAAGAGCAGCCGGTGATTTTTCTTGGGGGAATCAAAAAATTATTTATTATCTCGGTGGTGTAGATAACTGGTTGATGTTTGGTCAGAATCAAAAAGATGATGGAACTTATCGTTACTTTAATCCGGCAAATACACCTGACCCTGATAATGATTATGCTTATCAATCACTGGCAGTGAATGTGAGAGGCTTTAAACAGAATGTAGCCAATGGCAACAATGCACTTGTAATAAATAGTGAAGTAAGAGCTCCTGTTTTCTCATCCTTATTCAATAAGCCAATTAACAATGCGTTTTTAAGAAACTTCCAGATTGTACAATTCATTGATTTAGGTACAGCATGGAATGGTAAGTATGATAAAATAGAAAGACCTTCTGTAATTTACGGTGCGCCGCCTGTTGCTGTTAAAATAAAAGCTGGTGGTGTTGGTCCGTTTGCTGGTGGTTATGGCTTTGGTGCCAGAAGCACACTGCTTGGTTATTTCCTTCGCTTTGATGCGGCTTGGGAAATGAATGGTGTGTTCAAAGGAAAGCCACAGTTTTACGTTGCAATGGGATTGGATTTTTAGATAATCAAAATGATTTTATAGATAGAATGCCTTCCATTTATGGAGGGCATTCTTATTTTATAAATATCTCACTCATTTTTCTAATTGTATAATAGAGAAAGGTCATAAATATTGCGTAGCAAACAATCATTGCCCAGGCTGTGCTATTTTGAAACGGATGAGTAAGCAAATTCATTATTTCAATCAGAAGGGTGAATGGGTCGGTTATTATATCCCAACTATTGAATCGGAGAAACCTACCAATATAAATTCCAAAGGCATTTAATAACATTACTCCAAAAACAAGCAGGATAGTTAGTTTTTTCTTCGATATTTTTTCTACGACTACCTCAACTCTTCGAAGAGAGAGTATGCCGAGAATAATTCCATTCCATGCAAAAGAAAAAATTAGCAACAGGTCAAACCACTCTGGTGCTGCAGTGAAATGTTTTAAATGAAATAAATCGGTAATTATATAAAAGCAGTTTGGAACGAATACAAGCCATGCTAGAAATGTGAATCCAAACAATATTTTTTGATGAAACGTTGAAACACTTTTGGTTATTTTTCCCGAAAAAAAGTAAGGTATAAATGCAAGGAACAAATTCCAGGGCAGAAAAATATATGTAAATGTTCCTGTTGCTGCCATTCGTATTGCTAGCAGCAGGCAGCTAAAGCAACTTGAAAGAAGCAGCCATTGTTCCAATGTAAATGAAAGATTGGTTTTTTGTTGTTGCTTTCTTATTAATGCTTGTTCATTCATATTTTAGGAATAAAGATTAAACACCCTGTTATTAGTGCAACAGCAGCCGCTACTAATACTGCGGCTGCTGCAATGTCTTTAATATATTTTATTGGTGGAAGTTTTTCCAATGTAATAAAGTCAATCATTTTTTCAATGGCTGTATTAATAAGTTCACAGATCCAGACTAAGCCTGTTACAATTGTTAAAATAATGGCTTCCGCATAATTTATTTTTAAGAAGATAGCCATTACAATTATAACAACCGTCGCAGCAAAATGAAGCCTAGCGTTATGCTCCTTAATAATAAAGTCTTTAATACCGCTAAAAGCATATTCAAAACTTTTTGTTCTGGCTTTGATTGAAAATTTTTCGTCCTTCATAAATCTAATTTGTTATAAAGGTATTACTCATTCTGATTTATAAATTCAAAAGCAAACATTGTTTCTTTCTTACCACTTTAATCTTTTTGAATAATACATAATTACCGCCAGTGTGCAGAATAAACCAATACTCCCCAGTAAAAGAGAATAATCCTGTAACTGCATCAAGCTAAATATATAGGAATAAATAAGTATCAGCACAACAGATATAATGGTAGTTACTCTTTTTGATTTCAGAATGTTCATTACAAACCAACTAATTAGCCCGATAGTAGCGATAGAAGCAATCATGTAAGCTGAATTAAACCCAGTATATTCTGAAATTGAAAGCAATAAAGTATAGAACAAAAATCAGAGCAAGGCCGATCAATCCGTATTGAAAAGGGTGTACCGATTTTTTATTGGATGTTTCTATTAAAAAGAAAGCTGCGAATGTGAGTAGTATGCAAAGCAATGCGTATTTTATTGTTCGCAGTGTTTTCTGGTAGCCATTAACCGGAATGTATAGATCAACGCCAAATGCCGCATTACTTAGAAAAACTTTATTTGCAGATTCTTGTATAGGCGATTCAGTATCGTTTCCGTCAAATCTTACTACTCCTTCGTAAGTAGTAGTCTGAGGAAAGTAATGAGCCAAACTATATGCATTGCCAGTCCATTGTTGCGGAAAATTTCTTTTGTGTGCCATGCTTTTCCAGCTTGCAGTAAACCCTGTATCATTTACAACTGTATTTTGAGGTAGCGTATTACCGGAAAAACTTGGATCTTTCCAGGTGGAATTTAGATTTACCATAGTTGATTTACCAACAGGTGTAAAACGTAACTGTTCTGAGCCATTAAGGTTTATAGTCGTTGAGAAACGGATACTGCTAAATTCTTCTTCGCTGTTTGCTTTTAACATTGCTTTCATGCCTTCGTTGTTTACACCTGATTGAGGCGAGAATTCAAGCAAGGTGTCGTTCCATTGTAATGTCAGTTGATCGTTTAATCCTTTTGTATCAGCAATACTCATTTTTACAAACGCTTCGTTCCAGATCAATTTATCAGCAGGAATATTTAATGATGAGTAATCAGGTTTTTTAAATGTTCCGTTTATAGTTGTATTACTTTCAAAAAGCATTACTTTAAATATGCCTCTGTGTTTTTCTTTTGGATTTACCGTTGAAGTAATGTTCAATGTATCTGGTAGAAACCATGCTGTTTGTTTTTTTTCGATCACTTTTCCTGTTGTGTCGGTTCCAATAGTTTCCCAATAAGGAATCCCAATTATTGGCCCAATAATGTTTTGTGGCCCCGCCCATTTACTGCTTATTTCTCTGGCTGCTTCTTTTTGCCTGTCTTCTCGTTCGAGGATAAGATTTTTTACATACAACATTGGTATCATCATTACCAAGGCTAAGAAGCCGATAATACCACCTTTGATAAGCCATTTGCTTTTTTGCCAAACATTTGTTGACATTGTTTCTTCTGTTGTTTCCATTTGTTTAATTATTTGTCGTTATTTATTATATATAAAAAGTACTTTGTATTTCAAAGTGAATGTATAAAAAAAATTATTTTACTCCTTTAATCATATTTTCCAATGCTGTAATATGTTCTGTAAAAGCTTTTTCACCTGCTTTGGTTATTACATAAGTTGTGTTTGTCTTTTTCCCAATGAAGCCTTTATATACTTTGATATAATTATTTTCTTCCAGATTCACCAAATGTGTGGCAAGGTTTCCATCAGTTACTTCTAACAATTGTTTCAGATCGTTAAAGTTAATTTCCTCATTCACCATGAGTATGCTCATTACCCCAAGGCGAATGCGGCTTTCAAACACTTTATTTAAACCTGTTATCGGATTCTTCATTACAATTTCTTATTTACACTAAGCTGTATTTCTTTCATATTTCTGCCACATTACTATTCCATATATAATATGTAGCACACCAAATCCACAAGCCCAGAACCATAAACCATATCCGGGAAAATATATGTTGATTAATCCAAGCACAATTTCACAATAACCCAGATAGCGAATATCGTTTAAAGTATATTTACTGGCATTAACCAATGCAAGGCCATAAAAAATTAGACAAGCTGGTGATACAAATATCCATGCATCATAGCGAAGCATTCCCAAAATAAAAATTCCTCCTGCAGCCAGTGGCACTATCATATTCCATGCTAAACGTTTTGAAGTACGATCCCAGATGGGAAGACCTTGTTTCTTAGCTTTTCTCCAAGTGAGGTAAAACGAAGATGTAAAAGCAATGCCAAAAACTATTGCGGCTAATAAAGCAAATTTTATTTTCAAGCGACTGAAATCATCACCCGAAAAAAAACCACGGCTATTAAATGTGCCGTAATAATTGTCAAGCAATTTATAGGCTATAAAGGCGCCAATTAAAGCACAGATACCTGCCGCAACTCCGCTTAATCCGCTAAGGGAAATAAAGCGGCTCGATCTATCCATGATCCTGCGAATGTCTTTAATATCATTTAAGCTGTTGTTGGATTGATTTGTTTCTTCCATAAAAAGCACTTTGAATTACAAAGTAAGTTGACAGTTTTCACACTTCCAAATACTTTTTATGTAATTATTTGTTGTAAAAGGAATTTTAACAACCCGGTAGCCAGGGTTCAGTTGTATTTTACTGATTAATGATGTAGGCTTCTAAACGATTGTTACCTCAATGCCCATACCCTTAAGCGTTTCAGCCATATGTTCAGAAATACCACTGTCGGTAATGATCTGTTCTACATCTTCTAGTCCACATATTTTCCCAAAACCTCTTTTCCCAAATTTGCTGGAGTCGGCTAATACAATTGTTTTCTGAGCTGCGGCAATCATTTTTCTATTAAGCTGTGCCTCCATTACATGTGTGGTAGTCAGGCCAAACTCTATATCAATACCATCTACACCAAGAAATAATTTGCTACAGGAAAAGTCTTCCAAAATTTTTTCTGCATACATGCCGGTGCCTGAAGAAGAGCTTTTTCTTAATATACCACCAAGTAAAAGAATTTCTATTTCAGGATGATGATTTAATTCTGTAGCCACATTTAAAGCAGCGGTTATAACAGTAAGATGGCCTTGTGGTTTTATACTTTTTGCCAAAGAAAGAACAGTAGTGCCGGAAGCAATAATGATGCAATCATTTGGAATAATTAATGAAGCAGCAACTTCACCAATATCCATTTTTTCTTCAGCCTTTATTTTTTCTTTTTCGTTTACATGTCTGTCACTGGTGTAGGGATTTGATAAAGTGCCTCCACCGTGAGTGCGGAACAAAAGATTTTTATCTTCTAAAACTTTAAGATCCTTTCTTATTGTAACAGACGATACATTCATTTCTTCACATATATCAAGCACATTTACAGATCCTTCCTTTTTTAATTTATCCAGAATGTATTGATGCCGTTCAGCTAAAGAATTGTTTCCATTATGCTTAACTGTTGCCATAATTCAATTTATACAGATGTTACTGAATCTCAAAAGATAAAACAAGATACTGGTTGTTTAAACAACTTTCGAAATCATCTGAAATGTAAATTTCTATAATATGTTTCGAAATATTTTTATTTTTTTATTTAAAATTTTACTTACTTTCATTTTGTATTTCGAATTTAGAATATTTGTCAAAAACGAAGCATATCGAAACTAACTGAATGCAACAATTGACTTCAAACGATAAAATTTCAAACCGGAAGCTTTATCTCCAGATGCTTACATCATCTGCAGATAGCTATGATATAATAGTTATTGGAGGTGGTGCAACAGGTTTGGGAATAGCTTTAGATGCTACAGCCCGGGGTTACAAAACACTTTTACTGGAACAGGCAGATTTTGCCAAAGGCACTTCAAGCCGCAGTACTAAACTGGTGCATGGTGGTGTTCGTTATTTAGCACAAGGCGATGTAAAGTTGGTACGGGAGGCAAGTATTGAAAGAGGGTTGCTGCATCAAAATGCACCACATCTGGTAAAAGATCAGACATTCATTGTTCCAGTTTACACTTTATGGGATTCACTTAAATACACAATAGGCCTGAAACTATATGATTGGATTGCGGGTAAATTAGGCTTAGGCGATTCGGTATTTATTTCAAAGAAAAAAACATTGAGTAGAATGCCAGGCATTCTGGCGAAAGGATTAAAAGGTGGTGTGTCTTATCATGATGGGCAGTTTGATGATTCAAGACTGGCTATTAATCTTGCACAAAGCATTATTGAAAATGATGGCGATGCAATCAATTATGTTAAAGTTATTAATCTGCTAAAAGATGAAAATGGAAATGTAAATGGTGTGCTTGCTTCGGATACAGAAACAGGGGAAACCTTTTCGTTTAAGGCAAAAGCAGTAGTGAATGCAACAGGTGTTTTTGTAGATGATATTTTAATGATGGACAAGCCCGGAAGTGATAAGACAATTTGTGTAAGTCAGGGTGTTCATATCGTATTGAATAAAGAGTTTTATCCATCGGAAGAGGCATTAATGATTCCTAAAACAAGTGATGGCCGTGTACTGTTTGCCGTGCCATGGCATCATAAAGTAGTAGTAGGTACGACTGATACACCGATAGAAGAGGCATCGCTGGAACCGCATGCATTGGAGAAAGAAATCTCATTCATTTTACAAACTGCTGGAGCTTATTTGGAAAAGAAACCAAAACGTAGCGATGTGCTCAGTGTTTTTGCAGGTTTAAGGCCATTAGCCGCTCCACAAAAAGGTGAACAAAAAACAAAAGAAATTTCCCGCAGTCATAAAATAATTGTTTCTCCTTCTCATCTGTTTACCATTCTGGGTGGTAAATGGACAACCTATCGAAAAATGGGAGAGGATATGGTAAATAGAATTGAAAAGGATTTGGGGTGGCAACATATAAAGCCTGCAACAGCTAATTTATCCATACATGGGTTTGAAAAAAACATGGACTGGAATGATCCGCTATATTTTTATGGAAGTGATGCAAAGCTAATCCGTCAGCAAATGAATGGTGATGCTAACGTTTGGATTAGCGAAGAATTAAAAAATTCATAAAACGCAGATTAATTGGGCGGTTGAACATGAAATGGCAAGAACCGTAGAAGATTTTTTATCGAGAAGAACAAGAGCTCTGTTATTAAATGCAAGAGAAAGTTGCCGTATTGCACCAGAAGTAGCCTCTGTCATGTCAAAAGCTTTAGGACGAGATGCTACATGGGAAAATGAGCAGGTGAGGCTCTTTAATCAATTAGCTGAACAATATATATTGAACTAAAGTTTGCTAATAGCGAGTAATAGCAAATTAACTATTACATAATAATCGATAACGATTGTATATATGAAACTATTATTTCTTTGCAGGCAGGAAAATCGAAAAGTGGTTGCTCAAAAGCAATCTCTATCCGGATTAGTAATTTCTTTTTCTCATGCATTGAATGCCATTTCTAATTCTTATTTTTTCAACCAATTTAATTTAACACTTATGAGATTGCTAACAAAAACTGCAAAAAAGATCTTTGCAGGGAAACATCTGTTGCTGGCATCTTTGTTACTGCTTATGACTCTGGGAGTACTGGCACAACAAAAAAAAGTTAGTGGTGTAGTAAAAAATCCCGAAGACGGATTGCCCATTGCAAAAGCAACTGTGCAGGTAAAGGGAACTAGTGCCGGTACTGTAACAGATGATAAAGGTGCTTGGACATTAATGGCAAGTGATAACCAGACATTGGTTATTTCTGCTATAGGATTTACTACCCAGGAAATAAAGGTTGGTAATAAGGCAACAATTAATATTGATCTGATTGCCAATAATACCGAATTGGAGGGTGTTGTAGTAACCGCACTAGGTATTAAACGAGAAGAAAAGGCATTGGGCTATTCAACTACTACAGTCAAAGGCGATGAAATTACTAATGCACTATCTGGCAACTGGACTGATGCATTGTCCGGAAAAGTAGCAGGTCTTAATCTTATACGTTCAAACAGTGGACCTGCCGGCTCTAATAAAATAATACTTCGAGGTGAAAATAATCTTACAGGAGATAATGAGGCATTAATTGTTGTTGACGGTGTGGTGGTAAATCAAGGCAGTGGAAGGAGAACTGGTATTGGTGGTGAAGCCGTTTATGGAACAAGTAGTGATAATATGCCAGCAGATTATGGTAGTGGTTTTAATGATATTAATCCTGAGGATATTGAATCAGTTACCGTTTTAAAAGGACCAAGGTGCGGCTGTCTATATGGTCAACGTGGTGCGAATGGAGCTATTATGATTACTACTAAATCTGGTAGTAGTAAAAAGAAAGGAATCGGCATTACTTTTAACTCCAATGCATCAATAGAGGAAGTAAATCGCTGGCCAGACATGCAATATGAATATGGTCAGGGTGTTGATGGTATTCCGTATTATTCTTTTGGTGCATCGGCAGATGGAGCCAGTACCAGTGCAACTAGCTCTGCCTATGGTCCACGGTTTGATGGTCAACTATTTTTTCAATATGATCCGGCAACACAAGCTCAGGGAATTGAAAGAACACCGTGGGTCGCTTATCCAGATAAAATTAAAAATTATTTCAACACTGGTAACACACTTACGAATACGGTGAGTGTATCCGGCGGAACAGATAAAACTTCTGCCCGTTTTTCTTATACTAATGTTTCAAATAACTGGATAATTCCTAATACAGGTTATAAGCGTAACACAATTTCATTATCTGTAAATTCTAAAGTAACTGATAAGCTGCAGATTTCTTCTAAAATAAATTATACCAACAAATCAAGCGATAATCTTCCTGGTTCTGGATATGGAAATCAATCAATCATGTACTGGTTTATTTTCTGGCAACCAAATGCAGATTTGGATTGGCTAAAAAATTATTGGGTAAACGGACAAGAGCAACGAAAAATATTTTATCCTTATAGTACATTTCCTGAAAATCCTTATGCTGTAGCTTATGAATTTATTAACCGATCCAATCGTAATACCGTTACAGGTAATGTTCAGGCCACTTATAATTTTACGAAAGAACTCAGTTTGCAAGTAAGAACGTCAATGGATTTAAGCTACGAACAAAGAGCTCAGGAACGTCCTTATGATGCTGGCTCTAGGTTGCCGAAAGGAAGCTATAGGACACAAAATATTTTTTCGCAGGAAGCAAGTAGTGACTTCTTATTGAAGTATGCAAAAAAGATAAATGACAATTTTGATTTTTCTATTACTGGCGGCGGCAGCGCATTAAGAAATAATTATAATAAAGATGAGAACCGTGCCGATTCCCTTACTTTTCCTGGTGTATATAGTTTTGCCAATGCTGCAGGTCCACTCATTACAATTCCTTTTAAAAGTAAATATGCTATCAATAGTTTTTATGGATTGATAACTACTGGCTATAAAAATTTCTTATATCTTGATCTTACCGCCAGAAATGACTGGAATAGTGTACTGGCAACACCGACAAGAACAACGAACGCAGGATTTTTCTATTCTTCTGTAAATTCAAGTTTTGTTTTATCAGAAGTAGTGAAGCTGCCTAAACAAATAAACTTTGCTAAGATTAGGTTTTCAGTTGCCGGTGTAGGTAGCGGTGGAACTACTCCTTATCGTACCGCTTACAATTATACAACAGCAGGTAGTTTGTATAATGGAGGATTGCAAAATCCTTCTACACTTGCCAATCCTGATTTAAAACCGCTGAAAACTACGACCTATGAATTAGGAACTACTGTAAAAATGTTTAGAAGCAAATTGTCTATTGATTTAGCGGTGTATTCAGGAAACACAAAAAATCAGATATTGGATCGAGTTATAGACCGGTCTTCTGGATTTGCCAGACAAGTTATTAATGCAGGAAGAGTAGATAATAAAGGTTTGGAGTTGGCTATTTCAGGAACACCGGTTAATACTAAAGGAGGATTAAAGTGGACTACAGGAATTGTTTTCTCATCTAACAAAAATAAGATTGTAGAACTGGCAGATAGTTCACTTGTTCTTCGTACAGGCCCGGTAGGTGGCGGACAAATAGTAGCAAGAGTTGGCGGTAGTATGGGCGATTTGTATGGACAGGGATATGTAAGAGCACCAGATGGTCAGGTTGTTTATGATGCATCTACAGGATTTGCTCTTTTGTCAACAGATGTAGTTTATCTGGGCAATACAATTCCAAAAGGTAAAATTGGTTTTAGCAATGAGTTTCAATACAAAGGATTCCGTCTTAATTTATTGTTTGATGCACAGTGGGGAGCAGTAGGTCACTCACTTACTCATTATAAAATGGCTGAACAAGGGAAGTTGACAAAGACTCTTCCTGGCCGTTATAATGGAATCACAGGTAATGGAGTTGTCTATGACGCTGTTAACGATAAATACATTACCAATACAACTATTGCTACAGACATTGATGAGTATTACCGTTCTCATTTTGGAATAAACAATGCAGAAGGTAGCACATTTAGTACAGACTTTCTTAAATTCAGAGAGGCACGGCTTGACTATTCATTAAACCCAAAACTTACTAAAAAATTGGGAATGCAAAGAGTAACAGTTGGTGTGTATGGCCGAGATTTATTTATATGGTCGGACTGGCCGGCATTCGATCCCGAATTCGGAACACTCAGCGGAAGCGATATTACGCAGGGGTTTTGAAGTGGGTCAATTACCTTCTACCCGTACTATTGGATTTAACCTTGTTATCGGACTTTAAAAATTTATGAAAATGAAAAGCATAATTAATAAGATTTCTTTTTTTACTGTTTTGTGCAGTTTGCTACTTGCCTCCTGTAAAAAAGATTTTCAAGAGATTAATACCGATCCTAATAATACTCCAGTGGCATTGCCGCAACAGTTAATGGCGCCTGCACTAGTAAGTACATTAACCTATAATATGATTCGTAACCGCAATTTTAATAATGAATTGATGCAGGTTACTGTGGATATAAGCGATGCAGATGGAAAAGTTTTCAGATACGATTACCGATCCAACTGGGCAGATTATCTGTATAACGGATTATATTCTGAACTAAGCAATTTTAAGGATATGTATAAGGTGGCCAGCGAAGAACTTAATCAAAATGATTCTTACAAAGGCATATCATTAATTTGTCAGTCATGGATTTATTCTATTCTTACCGATGCCTACGGAGATGTTCCCTATACTGAATCAAATCGTGGAAGGGACGATCAGATTTTCGAACCAAAATTTGATAACCAAAGAGATATTTACCTGGATATTTTTAAGCAACTGGATTCAGCCAATGTTTTATTAAGCCATAATAAAGGTATTGTAGCATCAGGTGATCCTGTTTTTGGAGGCAACATATCTCGTTGGCGCAAATTTGGAAATTCTTTATACCTGAGATTATTATTAAGAGTTTCAGGTAAAGCAGAAGCTACTGCAGCGGCCAGCGCAAAAATTAAAGACATTGTAGAAACAAATGCTGCTGATTATCCTATCATGACAAGTAATGATGAAAGTGCAATTCTTCGTTGGACAGGCGCCGGTCCTTATGTTTCTCCTTATTTAAGTGTGAGAGAACAGGATTTCAGAGGTGTAGCAATCTCCAGTTATTTTATTGATAACCTGGTGATTTGGAATGATCCTCGTATTGATATATCGCAAGGCAATAATGGCATTAACAGATGGGCTATTGCAACTTATCAAGGAGCATTTTCCGGAGTGCCGAGTGGTTACACTCCTGGCACAGTGCCCACTAAAAAATCGTATTTCTATTCAACTTCTTCTACATCAACATTAATGACAGAGCCATTAACAGGAATGATAATGAATTATGCAGAATTGAAATTTATTCTTGCCGAAGCAGCAGCAAAAGGATGGATTAGCAGTTCTGCTGAAACGTATTATAATGATGGTATTCTCAATAGCATAAAATTATGGTTGCCTAACTGGTCTGTTCCTATTGCAACTTATATTGCTGCAGCAGATATCGCATGGAATAATGCTGCTACACTTGACGAGAAGATGGAAAAGATACATTTACAGAAATACTATGCATTATTTCTTACAGATATGCAACAATGGTTTGAATATCGCAGAACTGGTCATCCTGTATTGCCGATGGGCCCGGGACTTAAAAATAATGGTGTTATGCCCGCAAGGTTAACCTATCCTGTGTATGTACAATCCACCAATCCAACTAATTATCAGGCGGCAGTAGCAGCACAAGGACCTGATGTAATTTCTACACAAGTTTGGTGGCAAAAACCATAAACAGTAAAAAAATAAAACTGAACCAGCTTAAAATACACACAATGAAAAAAATATTATCATATTTATTTTGCTTGATTGCTTTGTTTAGCTTTTGGGGATGTAAAAAAAGTGATAACTATCCGGGTGGAATAGTCAGTTCTTATATCTCTCTTTTCGATGTAAGAAATATTTATAAAGGAACGGATGTGTCACTTTCATCAGACAATATGTTTGGTGCTGAAAAAATTGCAGGAGTAGTTGTTTCTGATCATTCCGGCGGTAATTTGCCAGCAGGTTTTTTGATATTGCAAGATAACCGTCGCTTGTCTAAGCTAAGAGGTATTACTATACCTATCGGCGCTGATGCAGCAACTTATCTACCGGGCGATTCATTAGTTATAAATGTAACTGGTGCTATACTAAAAAAAGTTGATGGTATATTGCAATTAACAGGAATAAAGAATAGTGATATTGTAAAAGCTGCATCTGGAGTTGCTATCAATACACCTATTGTAAAATCAAATGAAGTACTTGCCGATCCGCAATCATTTGAAAGTACATTAATTTCAATAGCTAAAGTTGGTTTCGATCCAAATCTACCACCGGGTAGTACGTACGCTGGAGACAGGCTAATCAATGATGGTTTTGGAAATCTTACACTGCATACAGAAACAGGGAGCAACATTTGCTAATCTGCCACTTCCCTTTCTTGCTAACTACACAGGTATCATATTTAATAAGGAAGGTGCCACAGAACCACAATTGTGGCCAAGAGGCGATGCTGATATTACCATTCTCAGTGCCACGGCTCCAAAAATTGCAGCAATAGTTGTTACAGGATATTTGATTGATCCTACTGGTAGCGATGCTAATTATGAATACATACAATTGCTTGCCACAAAGAATATCGATTTTGCAGCAACACCGTACTCATTAGTTACTACTAATAATGCAGGAGCAAACGTACCAACTGGTTTTCCTACCGATGGTTGGGCTACAGCTGGTACAAGAACATACAAATTTAATTTATCGGTAGGTTCAGTAATAAAGGGCCAATATTTCTATGTAGGTGCTAATAAAAATATTTGAGAGCTGGGTCCACAGATATAAGCTCTTCTATGTGGTTTAGTAAAATGTATGCGACAGTAGATGGCGATGATTTTGGAACCAAGACAACAAATCTTCTTGCCAATAGTGGAAATGCTGCAGGTATTGCAATCTTTGATAAGACAGCAGTTGATGTAACTACTATTCCGATAGATGTAATTTTTTTATGGTGGTAATGGAACTGTTTATACTGCTGGCCCTCCTGAGAAGGGCTATCGTATCACCGATACCGATTATTATGATAAAACGAACCCAACAACGTTGGTCGACCAGCCTTATTTCAATATGGGGTCTAATACAGGGAAATTATCTTTTCCTCCAGCGACCAATTTTGTGCAGTTAGGCGGTACGTATAATATTACTTCCGGCAGATGGACTTCTGCCCGAACTTTGAACCCGATTGTATTAACTGCTTCGGCAACTGTAGCTTTGATAGAAGGCGCAACAACTATTGAACAATAATAATTTTTCAGAATGAAACGTAGAAAATTTATTCAGCATGTCAGTCTCTTTACCGGAGGGTTATTATTAAGCAGAAACAATTCTTTTGCTATTCTTTCGGGGACTGAGAAAATAAATGGAACTGTTTTGTCTGCTGGAAAAGGTTTGGAAGGAGTTATAATAAGTGATGGTTATTCAGTAATTGCTACTGATAGTAAAGGGCAATACGAAATTACTCCTCATGCCGATGCAAGAGCAGTTTTTGTAAGTACACCTGCCGGTTACGAATTTAATCATGACAAATGCGTTGCCCGACATTACACTTTACTTAAGAAAAATGATGAGACAAAAATAGATTTTGAACTGACACCGCTTGGCAAAGATGATAATGAACACCAATTTCTTATTTGGGCAGATCCGCAAGTGAAAAATGATAGTGACGTAGAAAAGATGATGAGTGAATCAGCGACTGATGTTAAGAAGTTAGTAGCTGCTGCCGGGTCAGGTGCTTTAATGCATGGCATCACTGTTGGTGATATTGTTTGGGACGAACATAAATATTATCCTGATTACGATAAAGCAGTAAAGAAAATGGGCATTCCTTTTTTTCAATGCTTGGGTAATCATGATATGGATTATAATAAAGGAGGTGATGAAACTTCTGATGTTACATTTCAGCAAAATTATGGGCCAACTTATTATTCCTTTAATAGAGGGCAATTACATTATGTAGTAATGGATAATGTTCGCTATCTTGGTAAGGATAGGAATTATGATGGGTTTTTACAAAAAAATCAATTAGACTGGTTGCAAAAAGATCTTTCATTTGTGTCAAAGGACAAACTGATTATTCTTTGTGTGCATATTCCTGTACACAGCGGCACAAAAAATAAAAATGCCTTATATGATTTACTGGAAGGAAGAAATGTTCATATCATGTCAGGACACACACATTATCATGTAAATGCAATTAAAGAAAATATTTATGAACATAATCATGGCACGGTATGCGGTGCTTGGTGGACAGGGCCAATCTGTGGTGATGGTACACCTTGCGGATATGGAGTGTATAAAGCAAAAGGAAATGAACTAAGCTGGTATTATCAATCTACTGGTGAAGAAGCAGCTCATCAACTTTCTATTTATTCTAACGATTATAACGATACGGAAAAGCAAATACAAGTAAATATCTGGAACTACGATCCGGCATGGAAAACTGAATATTGGGTTGATGGTAAAAGTAAAGGAGCTTTAGAGCAATTTGAAGGATTCGACCCAAAAGCTTATGCAACATTATTAGGCCCCGATTTACCAAAGCCACGAGGATTTGCAGAGCCAAGAATGACAGATCATTTGTTTAAAGCAATTGTTCCTGTAAAAACTAAAAAGATAAAGGTTGTTGCAACCGACAGGTTTGGTAAAAAATTTACAGCTACGCATAAAATATAGCGAATGAAAAACATTGTATTATTTATAACGGCTGTTTTTATTTCACTTGTCAGCATTGGTCAACAAGCAAAATGGGATAGTACTTACCGGCCCGGTAACTATGAGCAAAGGGTTGCTAACTTTCGCAGCTATCCTGATTCTAAAAAAGACATTATCTTCTTGGGCAACAGCATTACTGATTATGCAGAATGGAATGAGTTGTTGCAATTGCCTGAGGCGAGAAACCGTGGTATCTCCGGTGATATTACATTTGGCGTACTGGAAAGACTGGATGAAGTTACCGAAGGTAAACCTGCAAAAATTTTCATTCTTATTGGTATCAATGACATTGCAAGAAATATCCCTGATTCGGTGATACTGGATAATTATAAAAAAATAATCCAACGTATAAAGGTTGCTTCAAAGCGAACTAAAATTTATTTTAATACGCTGATTCCGGTCAATAATACATTTCCCGATAGAGCCCATTTTAATAAGGACGAACATATTGCTGCTGTCAATGCAGGATTGAAAAAGCTTTGTGATGCAGAAAAAATAACACTGATAGATCTTTATCCGCATTACGAAGGGGAAGATAAAAAGCTAGATAAGTCAATGACCTACGATGGATTGCACCTTAATACAGAAGGGTATAAAAAATGGGCATTTATTCTTCAGGTTTATTTAAAAGAAAAATCAAATTAAATAGATTTAATAAGGGGCTGTAGCCCTGAATTTCAATCATAACATTTATATTTATTCTTTAACTGCATAAAAGATTGCTATGCCAGATTACATTTTGTCCCTCGATCAGGGAACCACAAGTTCAAGGGCTATTATTTTTGATAAGAAAGGAAGTATTGTTGCTACGGCACAAAAAGAATTTACGCAAATTTTTCCGCAGCCTGGCTGGGTTGAGCATGATGCTAATGAAATATGGAGCACACAACTTGGCGTTGCTACAGAAGCGGTTTTGAAAGCTGGCTTAACCATTAAAGACATAGCTGCAATTGGTATTACGAATCAACGGGAAACAACTGTTGTATGGGACAGGCAAACGTCTCTTCCAATTTGTAATGCCATTGTGTGGCAGGATAGAAGAACTGCTGCTTATTGTGATCAGTTAAAAAAAGATGGACATGCTGCGATGATACAATCCAAAACAGGACTTGTTACTGATGCGTACTTCTCGGGCACCAAAGTAAAATGGATTCTGGACAATGTAGAAGGAGCAAGAGATAAGGCACAGAAAGGCGAATTATGTTTTGGTACAATTGATAGCTGGTTACTTTGGAAGTTAACCAATGGGAAAGTACATGCTACCGATATGTCCAATGCATCAAGAACGTTGATGTATAATATTCATGAACTAAAATGGGATACGGAGTTATTAGAGTTGTTTGGTATTCCAGAAAATATGTTGCCTGAAGTAAGATCAAGCAGTGAAGTGTACGGTCACACAGAAAATATTTTTACAGCTACACCTGTTCCTGTAAGCGGTATTGCAGGCGATCAGCAATCCGCTTTATTCGGACAAATGTGTACACAGCCTGGCATGGTGAAGAATACATATGGCACTGGTTGTTTTATGTTGATGAATACAGGTACAAAACCAGTTCAATCAAAAAATAATTTGTTGACAACCATTGCATGGAAAGTAAATGGAGAAGTACAATATGCATTGGAAGGAAGTGTATTTATTGGTGGAGCAGTTGTGCAATGGTTAAGAGATGGATTAAAAATCATTCAAAACTCTGGTGATGTGGAAGCACTGGCTTCTAAAGTACAAGACAATGGAGGAGTATATCTTGTGCCTGCCTTCACTGGTCTGGGTGCTCCGTATTGGAATCAACATGCACAAGGAACTATTCTTGGTATTACAAGAGGAACAACCGATGCACACATTGCAAGGGCAGCAATAGAAAGCATCGCTTTTCAATCAATGGATTTGATGAAATCAATGCAGGCAGATGCCGGATTACCGATTAAAGAAGTAAGAGTGGATGGCGGTGCAACAGTTAATAATCAGTTGATGCAATTTCAAAGCGATATTTTAGGGACTGATGTTATACGACCGCAGGTAACAGAAACAACTGCACTCGGTGCTGCATACCTTGCGGGCCTTGCAGTAGGCTTTTGGAAAAGTATTGATGAGTTACAACAGTATTGGCAGAAGGATAAAACATTTTCACCTTCCATGAAAAAAGAAACAGTAGATGATTTACAAGCAAACTGGAAAAGAGCAGTGAAAGCTGCACAAGCATGGACGGAATAAAACTATTAGTTCTCATTTTTTTGATAAAGACTCTTTAAGTATTAATAAAAAACAAAACCAACTTAACATGACTCCTTCACCTTTTCTTGGCGAATTTGCTGGCACCGCATTGCTTATTATTATGGGCGGTGGTGTAGTTGCAAACGTTGTGCTTAACAAAACAAAAGGAAATAACAGCGGATGGATTGTCATTACATTCGGATGGGCTATGGCTGTGTTCTTAGGAGTGTATGCTTCCACAGCAATGGGTAGTGGTGGACATCTGAATCCTGCTGTTACTATTGCGATGTATTGTTTTAACGATGAGTTTGAAAAAGCCTTACTGCCAACCTATCTCGGTGCACAGTTTGCCGGAGCATTTGTTGGTGCTTTAGTTTGTATGGGTTTGTTACAAACCACATTTTGATGAAACAACTGATCAAGGTTTGAAGTTGGCAGTATTTTCAACAGGGCCTGCCATTCGCAAACCATTTTATAATTTCTTAACAGAGATGATTGGTACGTTTATATTGGTATTTGGCGCATTAAATATGTCACCATCTGAATCATCTCTTGGAACATTAAATGCACTTCCTGTAAGTTTATTAGTATTAGGTATTGGTCTTTCATTAGGCGGTCCTACAGGTTATGCTATCAATCCTGCAAGAGATCTTGGACCTCGAATTGCACATTTTATTTTGCCAATGAAAAATAAAGGCAGCAGCGATTGGAGTTATAGCTGGGTGCCAATACTAGGTCCGATTGTTGGAGGTCTTTTAGCAGCACTTTTATTTTATAATGTGATATAAGAAGAAAAGAGATTTTATTAGCAGCCTGCAACTTAGTTGCAGGCTGCTTTTTTCCAAATTCAAATTTTTTAATTTAAATGCCGTAACCACCAGTAGCTAATAAAACCCCCAAAATGCCAATCCAAATGGCAAAACCAATCCAGGCCCATTTTACACGGTTTCTTTTTTGATCATCGTTAATTAAATAAGTAATCAAGACGCCAATCAAGCCTAATAAAAATCCAAGAAAAAATCCGCCCGCCTGAAATCCTTCACCATCACCTCTTTTTTTCAATACTTTCTCAATCCTTTTTGAATTAAATGATCCGTCATAATTGATATTGTCTCTTAATTTTCTTTGAGCATTTTTAATTGCTATTCTGTCAAAAAATTCAATTTTTTCCCCCGTAAGTTCCTGAAAATCTTTTATTTGAATTGTGGAAAGATCGAGAAGCGATATCATTTTGCCCGTCTTTCCGACTGGTAAAAAGATTTCAGAAGCTTTCAGTGGTGGTTTTGTAGCTAATGTTGTAGCAAATGAACTTATAATAACTAATAAGCACATTAGTAACATGGAAAGTTTACGCATAAAAGTTAGTTTTAGGTTTTGAAATGATACAGTAAAATATGCTTTTTTTCGAAAATGCGAAAGAAATTTAATTAATTGAACAGCTTGTAATAATGACTTCACAAGCCCTCTTTATTTGTTCTTCAGAAATAATCAATGGAGGAGAAATTCGTAAACAATTCGAAGCAAATAAAAACCAATCGGTTAATACACCTTCCGTTATGCAAGCATCAATCACTTTTTTATTTGTTTCATAAGAATCAAATTCAACAGCCATCCACAAACCGAAAGAACGAACTGCTTTTATTTTTGGATGAACAAGTAATGATAAAAACAATTCTTCTTTTGCTTTTACGGTGTCGATCCAGGTAACCGGAACTCCGTTCCGGTCATCGTCGGACTGAACAGAGTTCAGTCTTTCCCGAACGGAGTTCCGTCCTCCTAATGCTTTCATCGCTGCCATACCAGCAGCACAACTTACCGGATGTCCACCAAAAGTGGTGATATGTCCAAGCACAGGATTATCAGTAAATGTATCCATCAATTTTTTATCAGCAATAAAAGCACCGAGCGGCATACCGCCTCCTAATGCTTTACCCAATAATAAAATATCTGGCACAATATTAAAATGTTCAAACCCCCAGAGTTTACCAGTTCTTCCAAAGCCTGCTTGTATTTCATCAAGTATTAAGAATGTACAGGTGTCATCACATTTTTTTCGCAATGCCAGCATCCATTCTTTAGTTGGTACAATAATGCCTGCCTCTGCCTGAATGGTTTCAGCAATTACACAAGCTGTTTGATTGGTTATAAAATCTAATGATTCAAAAGAATTGTATTCAAGATGCAACACATCAGGCAGCAAAGGACGAAATGCATTCCGCCAATATTCATCACCCATTACACTTAATGCACCTTGTGTGGAACCATGGTAAGATTTATTGAAGGAAATTATTTGTGAGCGGTTCGTAATTCTTTTTGCCAATTTCATTGCTCCTTCTACAGCTTCAGCACCAGAGTTTGTAAAATAAACGCTGTTGAGAGATGTAGGCAAATTATCAGATAACAGTTTTGCATACTGTACATGCGGCGCTTCTACAAATTCTCCATACACCATGATGTGTAGGTAAGCATCCAATTGTTTTTGAATCGCTTCTATAACTTTTGGATGTCGGTGCCCAACATTAGCAACACTGATGCCGCCAATCAAATCAATATATTCTTTGCCGTTAACGTCGTATAAAGTGCAGCAATCAGCTTTTACAATTTCCAATGCAAGCGGTGCTGTTGATGTTTGCGCTATATGACGAAGAAATAATTCCCGTTGATTCATACGGCAAATATCGTTTATCCTTTCAGAAGCAAAAATTTACTGCGGTTTACTAAAGCGGGGATCTTGTATAAAATTGGAATCGGTTAATGCTCTTAGAAATACTAACAGATTGTCGGATTGAGCATTGGTTAATGTAATTCCGTTTGTTAGCAATGGATCAAGCGTTGGTCCGGCTTGCACATTCGTTCTATAATGTGTAATGCATTGTTGCAGTGTACCAAAACGGCCATCATGCATATAGTTGGAAGAAATATAAGTGTTACGTAGTGTAGGCACTTTAAATTTTAAAGAATCTTCTCTAAGGCCGGTAACTCTCATTCTGCCAAAATCTTCTAAATGATGATCTATTGGCAAACCAATATTGCGATAGCTGTAATCTGTAAACAAAGGTTCAGGATGACAGGTGGCACAATTGGCTTTAAATATCTGGTAACCGCTTTCTTCCTGAGCAGTAAATGTGGCTGTGCCTTTTTTATACCGATCATATTTTGAATTGGCAGAAACAAGTGAGCCTGTAAACTGCGACAAAGCTTTTATAATATATATCGGATGAATAGCAGAAGTATTAAAAACCTTTTTGAAAAGTGCCTGGTATTCCTTGTCGTCTTTAATTTTATTTTTTATGCCTTCAAATGTTTCCCCCATTTCTATATGCCCGAGAATTGGCTGAATGGCTTCTTCCTGTAACGAAGTAAATGCTCCGTCCCAATGAAAACTGGTGCTCCAGTTAAGATTAAAAAGTACTGGTGCATTCCGATCAGTATGCGAACTGAATACTCCATGGCTTCGATCATGTTGAAAAGTACCAAATCCAGCTCTTTGTTCATGGCAAGAACCGCAAGAGACTTGATTGTCGGCAGAAAGCCTTGCATCATAAAATAGTTTTCGTCCCAGTTCCACACCTTCTTTACTTAAGGGGTTATCTTCAAAATTGTAAACTGGCTGCGGAAAACCGTCAGGTATTTCCTGTTGGAGAAACTGGATGCCTGTTATATTAATTTCTTTCTTGCAAGAAGAAATTATATAAGAAATCAGAATAGTACCAAAAAACAGGACCGTTATTGTGAGTAAACTTTTTCGCACAGTTTTCAATTGAGTATCTAAATATACAATTTTTATGAGGGAATGTTTTTAGTAATTACCCGGCTTTATTTTTTGCCGGCCTGATTTTATTTCGGCATTTCTTTTTTTCCAATCTAACCGCTTCTCTTTTACACCTTTGCTTGCTTTGGTGGCAATGCGGGGTTTTTTCTTTTCCAGTGCTTTTTTAATCAGCTCATTTATTTTAATAACAGCATCTTTTTTATTGGAAAGCTGCGTCCGGTGAGTTTGTGACTTTACTTGTAAAAAACCTTCAGCATTAATTCTGTTGCTGAGTTTCTCTTTCAGTTGTTCTTTTTGTGCCGATGTAAACAACGCAGATTTTTCAACATGAAATGAAGCGATTACGGCAGTTTCTACTTTATTCACATTTTGCCCGCCTTTGCCGCCACTTCTTGTAGTTTGAAATTCTATTTCTTTATTTACATCAATCATTTTTCAGCTATTACATTTGTAAAACAAAATTACGAACAATGAGGGCAGTTATTCAAAGAGTTAGTAAAGCAAGTGTAAAAGTAGATGACCAGTTCACTGCTCAGATTGGACAAGGGTTGCTTGTTTTTTTAGGAATTGAAGATGCAGATACCAAGGAAGATATAAAGTGGTTAAGCAGTAAGATAATCAATCTGCGGATTTTTAATGATGCAGAAGGAGTGATGAACGAGTCTGTTTTAGATAAGAAAGGCGAAATAATATTAGTAAGCCAGTTCACCTTACATGCCTCTACAAAAAAAGGGAATAGACCTTCTTATATTAAAGCAAGCAAACCAGCTATTGCAATTCCTTTATATGAGGAAATGATAAAACAGTTGTCTGCAGATTTGGGTAAGCCAATTGGCGCAGGTATTTTTGGGGCCGATATGAAAGTGGATTTATTAAATGACGGACCTGTAACAGTAGTGATTGATACGAAGAACAAAGAATAATTTATATTTATTGAACCCCAATTTTCTCCGTATAAACCTTTCCACCCACCAAGCCAATCATCAGATAAAATGCTTTTTGATTTACAGGAATAGTAAATGAGTAAGAGCTTTTGTTAATTTCTTTTTGCTCCACTACACGGTTGCCACCAGTGGTCCACAGCATAACATGATTAATATCCTTTGAACTCTTAATAGTGATCTGTTTGCCAGACGTAAGCACTTTATATGGCTTTGCTTCCTGCTTCTCAGGTTGAGCCTGAGATACAAAAAATAAAAGTGACAGGGTTGCGACGGCCACAAGCCGGCGGATTGATTGCTGCATAGAATACATTAATCTTTTAAAGGAATTGGTTTCGAACAGTCTTCAGAAGGGTAGGGGCGTCTTTAACGACAATAATCATGCTATATTGCAATACATACTCTAAAATTTTTGTTATGACTATTCAACAAGCACAACAAGATGTTGATGATTGGATAAAGACCACAGGTGTCCGCTATTTCAGCGAACTGACCAATATGGCAATTCTTACAGAAGAAGTTGGCGAATTAGCGAGGATAATGGCCCGAAAATATGGTGATCAGTCATTTAAGGAATCTGATAAAGATAGGGACATGGCCGATGAAATGGCAGATGTGCTTTGGGTGTTGATGTGTCTTGCCAATCAAACTGGTGTTGATCTCACGAATGCATTGCAAAAAAATTTTGAAAAGAAGAATATTCGGGATGCAGAAAGGCATCAGAATAATGATAAACTAAAAGGATAAAGCTGTTTGGCATAGTTTTTTACTAATTATAGATGTTATGACAGTAAAAAATGCATGGAAAATAACAAGACTTTCTTTCTCAGAATTTTTCTCCCGTAATATTCTTAAGCTTAGCGGTTCGCTGGCTTTTTTCACCATTTTTTCATTACCGGGCTTACTGATAATTATAATATGGATAAGCGATTTATTTTATGGTCGTGATGTAGTAGAAGGTTCTGTATATAGTCAGATAGAAAGTTTTGTGGGTCATACTGCGGCATTAGATATACAGGCAACAATCCGTAATGCCACTACTTCTACAGGTGGCAATTTTGCCACTATCGTTGGATTAATTGCATTAACGTTTGGCGCCACCAGTGTATTTAATGAAATTCAGGATTCCATTAATAATATCTGGCGGTTGAAAACGAAACCAAAGAAAGGCTTTGGTATATTGAAACTGCTGTTTGACAGGTTACTCTCATTTTCCATGATTATTACATTAGGCTTCATTTTATTGGTGTCGCTTGTAATCAATGGCGGTATGGATTTTTTACTGGATAACCTGATGGTAAAATATCCTCAGCTTACAGTTGTATTGGTCTATGTTCTCAATATTGTTATCTCCTATTTTATTACAGCTTTTATCTTCGCAGCGATATTTAAAGTGCTGCCTGATGCAAAAATTCGGTGGCGGCATGTCTGGATCGGGGCTTTTGTAACGGCTTTTTTATTTATGCTTGGAAGATTCCTTATCAGCTATTATCTCGGACATAACAGGATGACTTCGGCTTATGGAGCTGCAGGCTCTATCATTGTAATATTGATGTGGGTATATTATTCCTCTATGATATTATATTTTGGTGCTGCATTTACTCATGTATATGTAAAATTCAAAGGGCAACGGATCTATCCTAATAGTTATGCAGTCTGGGTGCAGCAGATTGAAGTGGAATCTGAAAAAGCTATGAAACAGGAACCGGAAGAAACTGTGGTGATTGAAGTGCCTGAAAAAAGAGAAGAAAGCTCTTCATAAGATTTTTACAGATGAAAATAATCCTCATTTGACTTACTTTTGCCGCCTACTTGTATTACCTAGCTAATTTTAAGTGGCTTTGAAAATAATATAAGTTGCGAAGTAATATGGCAAATGATACAAATAGGTTTCAAGCAATTATATCACATTGTAAAGAATACGGATTTATTTTCCCCAGCAGTGAAATTTATGATGGTCTTCAGGCTGTATATGATTACGGTCAGATGGGAGCTGAGCTAAAGAAAAATATCAAAGACTACTGGTGGAAGAGCATGACCCAATTATCTGATGAAAATATTGTAGGGATTGATGCAGCCATCTTTATGCACCCTACTACTTGGAAGGCTAGCGGCCATGTTGATAATTTCAACGACCCGATGATTGATAATAAAGACAGTAAGAAAAGATACAGGGTAGATCATTTGATTGAGG
Source organism: Chitinophagaceae bacterium (assembly GCA_016706055.1). Classification (GTDB taxonomy): domain Bacteria; phylum Bacteroidota; class Bacteroidia; order Chitinophagales; family Chitinophagaceae; genus JJ008. Next base: position 112,115 of record JADJKL010000008.1, read on the forward strand.
GGTTTGCTGAGGAGCAATCGGCAACAGGCAATGAGCAATTGGCAAAAGATACTTTGGCTTCGATGGATGCTTTGATTGCAAAGGATGATTTTGCGGGGTTGAAAAAACTAATTGAAGACAACAAAATAAAATGTGCTGTAAGCGGCACTTGCAACTGGACAGACATTCGCCAGTTCAACCTGATGTTCTCAACAGAATTTGGATCAACAGTTTCATCAGATGATGAAGACAATAAAGTTTATCTGCGACCGGAAACGGCACAAGGAATTTTTGTAAACTTTTTGAATGTGCAAAAAACAGGTAGAATGAAAATTCCATTTGGTATTGCACAAATTGGAAAGGCTTTCCGTAATGAAATCGTTGCAAGGCAATTCGTTTTCAGAATGAGAGAATTTGAACAAATGGAAATGCAGTTCTTCATCCGCCCCGGTACACAAAAAGAATGGTATGAAAAATGGAAAGCGACGAGATTAGAATGGCATAAGAGTCTTGGTATGCCAGCGGAAAAATATAAATTTCATGATCATGTTAAATTGGCTCACTATGCCGATGCAGCTTGCGATATTGAATTTGAATTTCCAATTGGATTTAAAGAACTGGAAGGCATTCACTCCAGAACAGATTTTGATCTGAAACAGCACCAGGAATTCAGCAAAAAGAAAATGCAATATTTCGATAATGATGTGGATCCTGCAACTGGCAAACCATTTGGGAATTATATTCCTTATGTAATTGAAACATCAATTGGTTTGGACAGAATGTTCTTGGCTGTAATGAGTCAAGCATACACGGAAGAAGACTTAAGCACTGAAGAGAAAAAAGATGACCGGGTTGTTTTAAAATTTCCAGCAAAACTTGCTCCAATAAAAATAGCTGTTCTTCCATTAACTAAAAAAGATGGACTGGCGGAAATAGCTGAAAAAATCATTGCAGATTGTAAATCTCATTTCCGTTGCTTTTACGAAGAAAAAGATTCAATTGGTAAGCGATATAGAAGAATGGATGCATTAGGAACTCCATTTTGTATAACAGTAGATCATCAGAGTAAAGAAGATAACACCGTTACAATACGTCACAGAGATTCGATGGAACAGGAAAGAGTGCCGATAGATAAGTTGAAAGAAATAGTTTTGAATGCTATTGATTAATGTATAATGTAAAACGTCTTATAATTAATTGCTTATTAGGTTAGCTCCATTATCCATTTCGTTTACTAAATGTTGGATTGTTTTGCTTTCAAAAAGTTTGATTATTTGTGCTTTTATTACTTTGTATTTTACATGCATTGGGCAGGGCTTTATTTCAGAGCATTTATTCAAGCCTAATACACATTTATCTAATACTTCACTTTCGCCCATTGCAACTAATATAGCCCTTACCGGTAATTTTTTTGCTTTTTCTGTAATAAAGAAACCTCCATTTGGACCTCGCACAGAGCTAATAATTTTATTATCCTTAGCAAGCAATTGTAAAATCTTTGCAGTAAAAGATTTTGGCGAATCAATTGATTTGGCAATTTCTTCAATTCCAAGTTTTTTTCTTCACTGCTGTTTTTGGCAATATGTATTGTTGCCCTTAGGGCATATTCAGTAGCTTTTGAAAACATTGTAATTTTTTGGGAAACTACGAAAATAAAACGCAAAGCTATCTATTCTGAAATTTTGTGTGGTCAGCCCATTCAGCATACGAATCTTTAGTTTCATATAGTTTCAGCTTAGCAAGTTGCACTTGATTTGATAAGTTCTCACTTATTCTATTTCTTATATACAGGAGAAGGTTCTCTGCCGTTGGTTCTGCATTCCATATTACAAGGTTGGCTTGTGCCTGAATAGCAGAGTTTTTATTTACATAATCTTTTGATAATACGAGTTTATGGTCAAGCAGTTGGATGACAGAAGAAAGCACCGCCTGTTTTATCTCTTTAAAATCTATTATAAAACCGGGAGAAGGTAGAAAGTCTATTCCCTTGTTGGATGAGGATACGGTGACATGTAATTCATACGAATGACCATGTATATCCTTGCAGGCTCCTGAATATCCATAGATAGCATGGGCCATTTCAAAGTGAAATATTTTTGTAAGAGTTAGCATAAAAGCAGTGGCGATGAGTTAAGTATTATTTGTTTTGGAAAGAAACTGCCGTTTGATGGGAAGTATCAATTTTTTCAGTAGAATTCCTTTTAGAATAGCAGAGTAACTGATTTATTACAAGGGGATAGATAATTAATAGAAACCCAACCATCATGATTACTCCTGCTATAAAAAACACTATGAAATATGGCTTCAATGTTAGCATCATGCTGCTAAAAGGTATCTGCGAACTGCTTAGCTGCCATTTCGCTTTTATTACTCCTGCACAAATTAAACTAATCCAGAAGAGTAGTAATGATCCATTTGCAATCCAGTAACCAGTATTGAATCTTTTTTTATAAGGTTTAAAGTTTCGACAAGTATCTTTAAGAATGTCAAATGCAATAGCCAGTAACAGGAAACTATTGATACCGATGGTAGCACCCATTGTATGTGCCACTGTAATATGTGTGCCATGTGTATATACATTTATTGCAGGTATTGACATGGCAATTGCCAGCACTAATGTTAGAAATATCCATATATCAGCAGCCATCAGAAAGCGATAAGATGTTTGATGGAAATTCTTTTTTGCAGTTGTAAGCGAATCTTTCCATAAATAAATAATCCTTCCCAATATAAAAAGCTCTGTCATGCTAACAGCGTAACTAATATGCTTTACAAAGCCATGTGTTGGTAATGTATAGATATGATGTCCCCAGTTAAACATAAGATTGAAGAGACCGGTAAAATATAGTAAAAATGCTATGCGGGAGTGACTGTAAGTTTTAGTATTACTGATTTTATCCATTAGGAAAATACTACTACCATAAATCAACATATTCCAGGAGCCAACCATGGAGCCATATGATTTCCATTGAATGGTCATATCGTTTACAACGTTATTTCTGAAATAGGGGAATAACCACAGGTACGATTCTAAAAATGTAAAAAGGAAAAAAATAACTCCTGTTAACCACATCCAAATATAGACGGGTTGGTTTTTTAATGTTCCAATTGACTTAACTACATTAATTAAAAATAAAATCCAGGCGATAATAATTGGCAAAGCAAGAATAGGATGGAATTCCCAATACTCCCTGCCACCGAACTTCCCCAATATATAGGAACAAAGTATGATGAAGATTGATATGATAAATATTATGAACTGAGCTTTAATGAGTTTGTTGGAATAGAGTTTTTTGCCAGTGTGTTGTTGTATATAGGTAGACACACTGCCGATGGCCGAAAGGATAATCCAAAATACAACAGAAGATACATGTAATGGTCTTACTCTTTCGAATGAGAGTTGTCTTTTTAGAAAGCCGGGTAAAATATATTGTAGCCCTCCTGTGATACCCCAAATCATTCCAGTAGCCAATAAAAAAAGCCCGGCTATTATGAAAAGTTTAGGTGTCGATAGTTCTTTATTGTTCGATCGTACCATCATAGTTTTTTGTAAATGTTCTTGGATCTGCTGAACCTGTTTTGTCTATACTTTTCAAATATGCAATGAGTGCTGTAATTTCATTTTGAGCTAAATTAAAATTTGGCATCGTTTCAGTTCCATCCTTTAGAAAAGCGGAAATATATGCAGGTCCTTTTTTCGAAAAGGCATTAGTTAGGTCTGGCCCTAAGTAACCTCCCAGTCCATATACCTGATGACAGGCATTGCAATTATATTGTTGCCAAAGAATCTTACCATGAATGCTTTCCTCCGAAATAGCTGAGTTTTTAAACGGCAGCGATTTATATATAAAACCGGAATAGGCGAGAAATGATACGAGTAGGAGACTGATAATGTATAACTTATTTTTTTCTGGAAGCATATTATTATAGGTAAATAAATAAAGACAAAAATATCTTTATTTATTATATTTGCCAACAATTATTTGTTTTTTGTTAATGGATTTACTGTTTGATTTATTCCCGAACCTGACTACACCAACGATTGGCTGTTTCATATTTGGTAGTTACGGTCATAAAATAGCAGCAGTAGATGGCTTATAACTATTATTCATAGTTTAAATATTTTTTATAATTTAATCGCATTAAGTTGAAAAAATTACAATTTATCTATCTTAAAATTAGAATCCACACTGCCTGGCGAGTGCAGTAAATATTGGGTACAATAAGACAGTTTTTTATAGCTAAATATTTCTCCTATGTTAAAACTAGAAAGTAGGGAAACGCCTATTGTGTATTCTTGCTCCGGATGCTCAAGTGCAGCCCAGATGGCCAATTATATTGCTGTTCAGCTAGATCGAAATGGAATCGGTGAAATGTCGTGTATCGCAGGTGTAGGTGGAAATGTAAAAAAGTTGGTTAAGACTGCTAAATCTGGAAGACCAATAGTAGTTATTGATGGCTGTCCTTTGGCATGTAGTAAGGCTTGTTTAGGTAATCATTTAATTGCACCAGCTATTCATTTTGATTTGTCAGCATTAGGAGTTAAGAAGGATCTGCATGTTGATTTTGATATAGCTCAAGCTAAGACAATTTTAAAAATGGTAGAAAAAGAAATTCTTTAAAAAAAGAAGCTAGTTATTTTTTACATAATGAAAATGAAGAAAGCACTATATAAAATTCCTTCGGACTCTCTCATTTTTAAGACAGAGGTGGTTTGTCCGAATGATACTAACCCAATGGGTATTTTAAAGGGTGGTAGATTAGTAGAATGGATGGACATAGCTGCAGCTGTGTCTGCACAAACGCATGCTGAAAAGATATGTGATAATGGTGAATTCACAAGCATTTCTAGAACAACTAATACAAAGAGAATTACATTACCTTTATTATGATAAATATACAATCAAATGTGCTGATGATTATCATTTTGTTCATGACAATCGTCCTGCCTGGCATTACACAGAAATATCTAGTGATGTTTTAAAAAATAAGGATTTCTATATCAAGAAAAAAAATTAGTCTTTGATGGCATACATTATCTGCACATATTTTTCTGGCTAATGACGAAGAGTTATAATAAGCTAGCGAAGAACTTTATTAATCTCGACAATATGGTTTCTTCTGAAGAAGAGTTTATTGCATTAATGAAAAAACGTACAAAAAAAATGAGATTCGACGTATAAACAGTCTGTTCTGCTTTCTACTTCTATCCTGAATTTATTTAGGGATTTATCCTTTTTTACTATAATTCGTTGATTTTAAGTTTCCTTGATACATGTGGGAACCAATTAATCGTCTCTAGGCATAAGGTATCTGTCATTTTGTAAGCTAATTGTCATATTCTGTTCAAATAAAAGTATTTAAATACTTTTATTATAAATTGATTCTTATCTTTGCTGTATCATTAAAAATAAAAATATAGTATATGCAAACGACAACAGCTGAAAATATCCTCAATGTTACATTGCTTGAGCCAAGACAAAAACACCCTACAATCTTTGTTCGCTTTGATGAATTGAATGAAGGCGAAAGCCTGACTATACATAATGATCATGACCCAAAGCCTTTATATTATCAATTATTAGGTGAAAGAGGAAACATTTTTATATGGGAATATCAGGAACAAGGACCAGAATGGTGGATCGTAAATATTACAAAACGGGTAACAGGTGAAAATGAAGAAACCATGGGAGAAATTGCAACAAAAGATCTTCGTAAGGCGCAAGTTTTCAAAAAATATGGATTAGATTTTTGTTGCGGTGGTAAGAAGACTGTGAAAGAAGCCTGTGCAGAAAAGGGCTTGGATGTAACTAAGGTTGAGCAGGAATTACAAGCGGCTGATAAAATGTTGGCATCCCGTCCAATACCTTATAGTGACTGGAGTCTTGATTTTTTGGCTGACTATATCGTAAACACCCATCATAGTTATGTCAGCAAAACTTTACCTGATTTACTTGCTTATTCCGAAAAGGTTAAGAATGTGCATGGTAACCAGCACCCTGAATTATTACGCATCAATCAATTGGTGAATGATGTAAATACTGAATTAACCGCACATATGGTGAAAGAAGAAAAAGTGTTGTTCCCTTACATAAAAGCGTTAGTGGCTGCACAAGCAAATGTTCAACCACTAGAAGCAACACATTTTGGTACAGTACAGAATCCTATCAATATGATGGAGATGGAACATGAAATGGTAGGTAAAGCCATGGAAGAAATTAGAGAGTTAACTCAAAACTATTTACTACCAGCAGATGGTTGCGCAAGTTATAGTTTGTTATACAAGATGCTTGATGAGTTTGAAGATGATTTGCATTTACACATTCACCTTGAAAATAACATCCTGTTTCCAAAAGCACTGGAAATGGAAAAACAAATGGAAAAATGAAAAACCAAGCTCCCATAAAAAGACATCCGGCCATTGTCTCATTTTCCAAAGACCATCATTTTGGATTGTTGTTGGTTTGGAAAATAAGGCAAGGCCTTGGCAAGTCAGTGGATCCTGTACGTATTAGCAATTATGTTTCCTTCTATTTTAAAGAAGACCTTGAAAAGCATTTTGACGAAGAAGAGCAATTACTTTTTTGTGAGTTACCTGTAAATGATGTTTTGAGGAAACAGGCGGAAACAGATCATCAGGAGATATTAAAACTCGTAAAAGCTGTTACAGAAAAAAAAGATGATACCGTATTGCTTAATCAACTAGCTGACTTGCTGGAAAATCATATTCGTTTTGAAGAAAGAGAACTCTTTAATCATTTGCAAAATATAATTAATGCAGACACTTTGGAAAAAATCGCAAAACGATTCCCTTCTGGTAGTAAGGACATTGATGAGAAATGGAATGATGTTTTCTGGGAAATAAAAAGGTAAGAATATGGAAATTCCGAATAAATATGACCATCAAAAAAGAGTAGTAATAGTAGGGGCAGGATTTGCCGGGTTAACATTAGCAAAAAAACTTTCCGCAAAATATTTTCAGATAGTACTGCTAGATAAAAACAATTATCACCAGTTTCAACCTTTATTATATCAGGTAGCTACCAGTGGTTTAGAACCGAGTAGCATTAGTTTTCCTTTGCGTAAAATATTTCAAAAGAAACGGAATGTTATAATCCGCCTTACTAAGGTAACTGATATTACTCCCCATAAAAAGATAGTACATACTGAGATTGGCAATGTTGAATATGATTATTTGATATTGGCACAAGGCGCAACAACTAATTATTATAATAATGACAGTTTGAATAATAACGCCTATTCAATGAAATCTGTTTCAGAAGCTTTATTGTTGCGTAATAACTTATTGCAAAACTATGAACTGGCTCTAAACCATATGGACAGGACGGAACGAGATTCTTTATTAAACGTAGTAATCGTTGGCGGTGGGCCAACTGGAGTAGAACTAGCGGGGGCTATTGCGGAAATGAAAAAGAAGATTCTTCCAAAAGATTATGCTGAATTGAATTTCCGTAATATGCATATTTATTTACTGGAAGCAGCACCACATCTTTTAAACGGTATGAGCAATAAATCCGGCGAGACAGTAGTGACATACCTAAAACGTTTGGGAGTAGAAGTTCAAACAAATACAGCAGTGAAAGATTATGATGGAAAAACCGTTTTACTTAGTAACGGAAAAACGATAAGCAGTCGCAACCTTATCTGGGCAGCGGGGGTTAAAGGAGTTTCGATTCCAGGGATACCTACAAATTCGGTGGCTACTAATAATAGGTTGATTGTTGATCACTATAATAAAGTTTCAGGGTTGCAGGATGTTTATGCTATTGGAGATATTGCATTTATGAAAGATGAAAAATATGTAAAAGGACATCCACAAGTGGCCCAGGTAGCAATACAACAGGCGAAACTACTTGCAAAGAATTTACTACGTAAAGAAACCGGGAAGTCACTTAATAGGTTTTCATATAATGATAAAGGAAGTATGGCGACTGTTGGTCGGAACTTGGCCGTTGCCGAAATTGGTAAACTAAAGTTGAAAGGATTTTTTGCCTGGGTCGTCTGGATGTTGGTTCATCTAATGTCGATTATTGGAATAAAAAATCGCTTATTTATTCTTATTAATTGGATATGGCAATATATAACTTACGATCAGTCATTACGCTTAATTATTAAACCGAATTTTGAAAAAAGAACTAATGAAAAGGATATTACTAATACTATTGATCACAAATCTTTTGCTAGCCTGTAATGCTGAAAGTGATAATGAACACAAAATGGTAACTGATTCCGTTGTTCATGAGCATACAGAAGCTGCATCAGTACTTGTTCTAAACAATGGAAATAAATGGAAGGCGGATTCGGTAACGGTAACTAATGCTGAAGCACTTCAAGCCACAATTGCTCCCAGCAAATCCAGAAAGCTTGGAAGATTATAGGAAGACATCGGCTGATATAAATGAAGGGTTGAATAAAATGATTAAGCAATGCACAATGAAAGGTGCAGATCATGAGGCACTGCATTTATGGTTGGAACCATTGATGAAAAAGGTAAAAGAATTGGGTGAATCTTCTACAGTTGAAAAAGCCGCACCTATTTTACATGAACTCGAAACACAGGCCAACTTGTTTCCACAATATTTTGAAAAATGATAACAATTAATGCGAATACAAAGATTGCTGAAATAATCAAGGGCAATCCGAATGCTTTAGAAGCGATTGTAAGTATTTCTCCAAAATTTACTAAACTGAGAAATCCTATACTACGAAAAGTTATTGCAGGACGAACCAGTATTGCAATGGCTTCAAAGCTGGGAGGTTGTAAAGTGGATGATTTTTTTAATATTCTTCAACCTTTAGGTTTTGGAGTTGATAATTCGGTAGAAGCAGTTTGCAATAAAGAAGAAAATAAAATCATTCCAAATTTCATGAAAAGCTTACAGCCTGAAAAGATGATAGAATTAGATGTACGTCCTGTTATTGAATCAGGAAAAGATCCACTGAATATTATTGTACAAAAAGTAAAAACACTGGAGACAGGGTTTGTACTTAAAATAATAAATAGTTTTGAGCCTACTCCTTTGATACACTTGTTAGGTAAGCAGGGATATGAGTCGTTTACAGAAATTATCAGTGACGATTTGGTAAATACTTATTTTTATAAAAAAGCAGACTCGCCTTCACTTAAGACAGAAATAACTGCTAATTCCTCTGACTGGGATGAGGTAATAAAGCGGTATGACGGAAAGCTCAAGACAATTGATGTAAGATCAATGGAAATGCCTTTACCCATGCATACTATTTTGGAATCGTTAAATAAATTACCTGAAGATCAGGCTTTGTTTGTTTTTCATAAACGTATTCCAGTTTTTTTACTACCAGAGTTGGAAGATCAGCATTTTAGCTATCGTATAAAAGAAATTACTGATGGCGAAGTACATCTATTAATATACAAGGATTGAAATGATTGGGCTTGGTGGAAATACAGATGCCACAAAAACTACTTCTTATAAAGTGGTATTGCCATTTTATGGTTATGCTTCTATTGCTTTTTTCATTGCAACAGCTCTTTTATTTTTGTCAATAAACAATATTGCAACTCATTATTTCCATCCGCATTCGTTGGTACTCACACATATCATGGCACTTGGCTGGGGTACCATGATGATTTTGGGTGCCAGTCACCAATTAGTTCCAGTATTAATAGAAGGGAAACTTTATAGTAATAAATTAGCTATTACCTCTTTTGTATTGGCAGCAGTCGGTGTGCCATTACTATGTTATGGATTTTATATGTTTGATATGAGTTGGCCTGCAAAGTGGGGCGGAGGATTTGTTATATTGGCAATAATCGCATATCTGATTAATGTAGCGGTAAGTATGGCAAAAAGTAAACATGAAAACGTACATACTGTTTTTGTTTTTACGGCCACACTTTGGTTATTAATTACCGCTGTTGTAGGACTAATTTTAGTATATAATTTTACTTACCCACTCATTAGAGGTAGCTCCCTTCATTACTTGCCTCTTCATGCACATATAGGTGTCATAGGTTGGTTTTTATTATTAATTATAGGTGTTGGCTCCCGGTTGATACCAATGTTTTTAATTTCTAAATACAATAAACCAAAAAGACTTTGGTTGATTTATGGGCTAGTCAATGTAGGATTGGTTGCATTTATCTTTAATTTTTTATATGCCAATAGCAAGCTTATTCAAATGATTTCTATTTTGACAATTGCTACAGCGATTATGTTATTTGTAAATTATTGTTACCAGTCTTATCAGCAGCGAATTCGTAAAAGAGTTGATGAGCAGATGAAGGTTTCGTTGTTGTCCGTATTAATGATGTTGATTCCGGTGGTTTTTCTGTTTGTTATACTTGTTTTATTTTTTCTGTCTGATAAAGAAAATACAAACATGATTATTTCATATGGCTTTATCATTTTTTTTGGTTGGATTACGGCCATTATATTAGGCATGACTTTTAAAACGCTGCCATTCATCGTTTGGAATAAAGTATATCATCAGTTGGCAGGTAAAGGTAAAACGCCTAATCCAAAAGATTTATTCAACAATACTGTGTTTAAATACATGTCGGTTACTTATATTTTTGGATTTACTTTGTTCATATTTGGCATATTGCTTAACAATACATTTATTTTGCAAACAGCTGCACTACTATTAGTAATTACTTCAGGTTTGTATAATTGGAACGTTATTAAATTACTATTGCATAAGCCGGTCTCGATATGAATGTAATTTCAAATAACAAGCTAAAATCTACCATTGCATTGGCGGCATTGCAAAATGTTATGGATCCAGAGATAGGATTAAATATTGTTGACCTTGGGTTGGTCTATCAGATTGATTTTGATGAATCTGAAATGAAGATATTTTGTACCATGACATTAACTACCCAGTTTTGTCCTATGGGAGAATCTATTACTAATGCAGCCAAAGAAAGTTTGAAGTTGGGCTTTCCGGAATACGAACCAAATATAGAATTAACATTTGACCCGCCGTGGAGCCATGAAATGATTTCTGAAGTGGGTCAGGATTTTTTAAATGAAATGTAAATGCTTAGTCTTACTTGTAAAACAGCGATTAAAGCCGTAATCTACTTAGCTTCTAAATATGAATCGGAGGAGAAGTCTGGTATTAAAGAAATAGCTGAATATATTAATGCCAGTGAACACACGGTTGGTAAAGTACTGCAGACTTTGGTCAAAGAAGGAGTAATCAATAGCCTGAAAGGGCCTACCGGAGGGTTTTTTATAACTGCGAGACAAATCAATCAACCTATTATTAATATTGTTGTATCCATTGATGGGAAAGATGTGTTTAATCAATGCGGATTAGGTTTAAGCAAATGTTCTGCTACTCATCCTTGTCCTATTCATGATGAGTACAAAGCAGTAAGAGACCTGTTTGCAAGCATGTGCAGGCAAAAAAATGTTAAAGACTTATGCGATCCATTTAATAGTGGGGTGGCTTATTTACTAGGCTAACCAATTATAGTTTTTTAACCTTGCCTGGAAGAACTTTAAGTACAATAATGTATTTATTATTTTACAAAAATTAATTTGTTACGCAGTTTTCAGTTTAGCTGTAAAATGTCGAAGCAAAGGAGTTTCTTCAATAATAGCTAAACCCTTTATAGCATCTCTTTTTTCAAATACTTCAATAATTACTTCAGCAACATAATCAATATGGCTTTGGGTGTACACTCGTCTTGGAATAGCAAGGCGTACCAGTTCCAGTTGTGCTGGAATTAATTTTCCTTCAGCATCATATTTCCCAAACATCAGTGAACCGATTTCTACACCACGAACACCGCCATGTTCATACAAAGCACCAACCAATGCTTGTCCCGGATATTGATCAACAGGAATATGCGGTAAAAAATCTTTCGCATCAATATAAACTGCATGCCCACCAGCAGGTTGCATTACAGGTACACCTGCTTCAATCAATTTATTAGTAAGGTATTCAATACTGCGGATGCGGTATTGCAGATAATGCTCATCCATTATTTCTTGTAGACCGATGGCAATGGCTTCAAGATCCCGTCCGGCTAATCCACCGTAAGTAGTGAATCCCTCGGTAACAATTAATAAATTTCTGCATTGCACAGCAAGATCAAGATCTCTCATGGCCAGAAAACCACCGATATTGGCAAATGCATCTTTCTTGGCACTCATGGTACAGCCATCGGCATACGAAAACATTTCGTTGGCAATTTCAAGAATGGATTTATTGCTATAACCTTCTTCCCGCAATTTGATGAAGTAAGCATTTTCGGCAAAACGACAAGCATCAATAAAAAATGGAATTTGATATTCGGTGCATACGTTCCGAACATCTTTAATGTTTTGCATACTTACTGGTTGTCCACCACCTGAATTATTGGTGATGGTAATGATGACCATTGGAATATTCTCTGCACCAATTTTTGTAATTGTTTGTTGTAACGCTTCTATATCCATGTTTCCTTTGAACGGAGCTGGTATAGACGGATGCTTGCCTTCTTCGCAAATAAGATCAACTCCTTCGGCACCTGAAAATTCTATATTGGCTCTTGTTGTATCAAACAAGGTGTTACTTAAAAAATATTTTCCTTTACCACCAAGAATAGTAAAAATAATTTTTTCGGCTGCACGGCCCTGATGAGTAGGAATAATTAATGGCATACCGGTAATGCTTCTAACAGACTCTTCGAATCGAAAAAAACTAGGACTACCTGCATAGGATTCATCACCCTGCATAATGCCTGCCCATTGATTACTGCTCATAGCACTGGTACCGCTGTCTGTAAGTAAATCAATCAATACATCTTTGGCATGTATACGGAAAGGATTATAAAATGCTTTTTCTAAAATGCTTCTTCGTTCTTCTTTTGTGGTAAAATAAATTGCTTCTACTGTTTTTATTTTGAAAGGTTCAATGATCGTTTTCATGCATAATGATTTTGTCAGCCGGAGAATAGCCGATGTGAAAAATAAGTATTAAAATAGCGGGAGGACTGCCGGACGGCTAGGTAGGTTTATTGATGATATTTTTCCAGATAGTCATATTAAAATTAAGACTGTGCAAAAATAGGAGTGGTAGGCTTAAATAATTATGATTAAAGTCAGTAAGGATAGAAACAAGGGAGTAAGTTGTTTTATTAATGACAAATATTTTTAAATACAGTTATATTATTTCAGTGTTTCATTTGAGGCCTTATCATTGAATTTTTGTCCAATATTGGTAATAAACATTCCAAAGAATAAGACCAACGCAGCACCTAATAACATTTGATTAATATTTGGAATTACTTCATAATACAAATCTGCAACTCCCTGTATCATCAACAGTAATTCATTTAGAATGATACCTACTGTAAATAGCACAATTCCCTTTTTAATAGTGCTAGTCAAAGGGATAAGTTTTAATGTAAATATGTACGAGATAATAAAAAGTGTAATAACACCTAATAGCACAAGGTGAAGATAACCAATGACTATTGGGCGAAAACCAAATGCAAGAATACTAAGCGATGGAATAACTGACCCTGACTGTAGGCACAATTTAATAGTTAATGCAATTGCACATAGTAGAAATAGTCGTTGTGTAAAAACAGGGATTTTTTTTCTTATCGCAGGTAATATTTTCTTTGTAACTCTTACTATTATTAGCCATCCTGCCAACTGAAGTAATACAGCTATTACTACTAAAATATAAAACCATAATGGCACCTGTAACCATAAAGCAGATAGTAGATAAGCTGGTATGCAAGCAGAAACAAATAATATAAATACAATATTCAGTTGTTTACTACTTGCTCCATATTTATATAGTTGATTAACCAAAAGCCCCATGCAGCAAAAAAAGAACCAGCCATTGTATTGAAAGTGTAGAAAAAAATAAATGGAAGCAAGATATTTATCAGGTTGAATGTTTTTTGTTGCCAGCATCCATGCCAGCAAAAAGGCCCCAATAGATGATATTGCATTAAATATAACGGCAGCTTTAAACCAGTTACTACTGTTGTTTTTAATAAGTAATCGATTAAGATCTCTCCAATATTTAATGGCAAACCAGTAAGAAACAAAAATGGAAAGCGTTGAAAAAATAATGGACAATAGGGCATATCCTATGAATGGAAAAGTCACTAACATCCCGTAGGCTGTCAACAAATTTGCATATAGAATCAGACGGTATCGTTTAAAAGCTGTTTGATCCCCTTTTTCAGTAAGATATGATATCAACAATGTCATTAGTGCCTGCGTGACCCAGCCTGCAAAAGCAAAATGAGAATGGCTCTGCAGTAAATTTTTCTGATTTACAATTGGAAGAGAGTAAGTTATTTTATAACGGAGAATAACGCCTATTAAAGCCACAAGCATTAAATTAAATAGCGAAATCTGCAGCCATTTCGTTACGTTTTTGTTCATGATTACAAATAAATTTTTATCCCAAAGGGCTGTATTTTGTTTGAAAATTAATACTTTTAAGGAATAAAATATTATTTATGAAAAAAGTATTCGTTTTATGCATCATTGCATTTACTATTACGGCTTGTGGAAACAGTAATTCTAATGAGAATAGTAAAGACAGTTCCGATGGAACAAAAGAAACGCCGATTGCTACTGAGCCAGGAGATGAAACTTCTACGTATGATCCTAAAAGAGGTGAAGGTAAATTTACACAAGTGGATATTAACCCTTCATTGGATGCGGGGAAAGCAGACTCTGGAGAAAAGGTATATTCAGCAAAATGCAGCTCATGCCATAAATTAACTGACGAAAAATTAGTAGGTCCCGGATGGAAAGATGTAACATCAAGGCATACTGCAGAATGGATTATGAATTTTTCAACTAATCCAGACGAAATGATCAATAAAGACCCCAAAGCTCAAGCAATGCTTGAACTATGCTTAGTGAGAATGCCTAATCAGAATTTAAGTGATGAAGATGCAAGGAATGTTTATGAATTTATGCGAAAGAATGATGGAGTAAAATAAGTATATTTTTATTCTGAATTGAGGCAAGTGCTTTATATCAGGGTTGTTGATTTTGTATATTCATAATTAGTTAATAATGTACAAAAATATTTTTTTAGTGCTAGAGTGAGATTAGTAAATAATCTAAGATTAGCTTTACTATTTATTTTTGTTTTATCCTTTGCTGCATGTAAGAATCAACATTCAGTATCAGTAATCGACGAAAACTTTGAAGGCAATGGTGATAATCTTGAACGAGTTACTCAAGAAATGGTTGCGCCGCCATTTTTACCTAAGTTCGATCAGGTAGCTGTAGGCAGTCCCAAAGTAGTACAGGTTACATTTGAAGTAAGCGAAAAGAAAATTGAAATTGCTCATGGCGATTCTATATGGGCTTTCACCTTTAATGGTACTGTACCCGGACCTATGATTGTAGTTCACCAAAATGATTTTGTTGAACTGACATTAAAGAACCCCGCTACCAATACCCAAATGCATAATATAGATTTTCATGCTGCGACTGGTGCTATGGGTGGTGGCGATATAACTCTTGTGAACCCCGGACAACAAGTAAAATTTAGGTTTAGGTGCACTAGGCCTGGAGTGTTTGTTTATCATTGTGCTCCAGGTGGAACAATGGTACCCATCCACGTTACCGCAGGAATGAATGGAGCTATTATGGTATTGCCAAGAGAAGGCTTAAAGGATGAAAATGAAAAATTGGTGAAATTTGACCGGGCATATTATATTGCCGAGCAGGATTATTATCTTCCAAAAGATAAAAATGGAAAGATTAAAAATTTCAAAACACCGCAAGAGGCTATTCAGGAAACTGGCGAGTCTATTAAAGCCCTTATTCCTACAAATATTGTATTCAATGGAAGTGAAGGAGCATTATTAGGCAAAAATGCACTTACGGCAAATGTGGGAGAAAAGGTTTTATTTATTACTTCGCAGGCTAACCGTGATACCCGAATTCACTTAATAGGTGGACATGCAGATCTTTACTGGCCGGGAGGAAAGTTTAATAATAAACCTTATACCGATTTTGAAACATGGCCTGTTCCTGCGGGTTCTGCTGCTGCTGTTATTTATAAATTCAGGCAACCCGGTACTTATGTACTTTTAAATCATAACCTGATTGAAGCATTTTATCTTGGCGCATTGGCGCAAATAAAAGTCAAGGGTGCATGGGATAGCACTCTGATGAAGCAAATTGAAAAACCTATGCCCATAAAATAGTAAAATCAATTTACTTACCGATTGGAGAAAATAAATTTCTAAAATCTACCATGAAGGATAATAATCTAAACTCCAAATTGTCTAAGGTGGTGGTCTAAATGTTTCCACGTAGCGTTACTCCACTGCTCCATTGTCATTTTGCCAAAAATGGGATGTGGTGTATCTCGGATTGCTGATTCACTGAATTTCTCTACTAATCCAAGCAACTTGCTTTTCTCCGTTTCAAAATCCTTTGATTCGCCAGTTGTAATAAATGTTTTTTCAGTTGGCAGACCATTCTTCCAGGGCTTTTCGTTGTAGAGACTTTTTTTGAATAAGGGCACCATCAGCTTCATCAGCAAATTGCCTTTAACAATCCGGGTACCATATGCTACTTCAATTTGCATTTGTAAATGTGCCAGCATCTGCGCCACATCCATTTTGCCCCATAGCCTTTGCGAGTTCGGAGTCAACTTATTGATTCTGTCTTTTATTTCCTGCTTCACGGAAGTTTCGTAAAGATTTTTTATTTCCATCAATTTAAATTTTATTTATTCAAAGTAAGGTATTTCATCATTACTAATGGCTTCTTTTTGTTCCCAATAAGCTAATGTTACGATATGACCGTTTTTTGTTTTTAACATTCTTCCAAAAATCGCATTGATTGAGTTAAATGTATAGTCAGTTACTCCAACGGTGAATGTTTCAGGTGCTGGCGGTGGTGCAGGAGCTGGCTCAACTACTTCTTCTCCCTCTTTTGGTTTTGGCGCAGGCGCAACTTTTGGCGGTGGCGAAGGGACAGTAACAACTGAATATTTATTGAACTCTAAAAGTTCTTTAAGAAATGCAACTCTTTCAGGTGTGACATTCTTTTCCACGATGCCGCATCTAACACCATCCAGATCTTCAAATTCATGATTTTTATTTAATGCCATTGTTACAAACTTAACGAATGAATATAATCATACATCCAACTGAGCAATCCAACCAACACAATACCTGCTCCGCAAATAATCAACCCCAGTTTTACAGAAGGTGATAGTTTTATTGCTGAAATCGGGTTTTCATTTTTATCCATAAATGCAGCCCTGATAACTCTTAAATAATAATAAAGAGAAACAATCATGTTCAATGCCGCAATGGTGATGAAGATGAAACTTGCTTTAGTAGCTCCGGCAGTGATTAAAAATAGTTTACCAAAAAATCCTGCTGTTGGTGGTATGCCTGCTAGAGAAAATAAGGCCAATGCCAGTATCCAGCAGAGAAAAGGATTCGTTTTGTAAAGTCCTTTGTAGTCATCAATATTTTCTTTACCAGATTGCTCTGTAATAACAGCGGCCACTCCAAAAGCTGCCAGATTAGAGAATACATAGATCAGAACAAAATAAACAACTGCTGTTATGCCTACTTCGCTGCCACTGCTCATACCTACTAAAATAAAACCAACCTGTGCAATAGAAGAAAAAGCAAGGAATCGTTTTATGTTTTGCTGACGAATGGCAAACAGGTTTCCAATAACCATTGTTATTACCGCAAGGATGACCAGCATATTGTACCACACTTCTCCCATCGGTTGAAAAACTTTGTAAAGAATAGTAATAAAAATAAATGCAATAGCTCCTTTTGAAATAACTGATAAGAAGGAAGTAACTGCAATGGGCGAACCTTCATACACATCTGCTGTCCATAAATGGAATGGAACGATTGACAATTTGAATGCAAATGCTGATAGCAAGAATACAAATGCTAATAGCTGTAAAGTAGATCCGTCAAGTTGTCCCGGTATCAAAGCAAAACTTAATGTGCCGGTGATACCATAGATCAATGAAATGCCAAATAATAATATGCCGGATGAAAATGCAGACGACAAAATCATTTTCATCGCTCCTTCGGAGGAACGTTTTTTATGCAAATCAAAATTAGCCATCGCTGCTACCGGAATAGTTGCGAGTTCCAATGCTAAATAAAAGATGAGCAAATTTCCACTGGAAATCATTAAGAACATACCCAACAATGCCGAAAGCATCAACATAAAAAACTCTGGAAGGTGTTCTGTCTTTTTCAACCAATCTGCACAGAGTAATGAGATCAGATAGACCCCAAGACTTAAAATATTTTTTTGGAAAACAATTAGTGGAGTTGTCTGGTACATATCGCCAAACAGCCAGCCAGATTGGTTAAAGAAAAACCCTGCCCCAAAATTTATCAGTAATAAAAATTGGACTAATGAAAGCAATGATGAATGCTGAATTCCTTTGCCGATCTTGATAAACAGCAACAGGAAGATGATGGCAGTGACGGCCAACTCTTGTTTCATCAATATGAAGAATTCATTCATTCAGTCTTGTTTTATTTTCCGGCAATCCGGTTCATAATCTCCTCTGCTGCCGGTCTTAATAAATCATTTAACCAACCCGGTGCAATACCGATGGCTAATATTCCTACAACTAATATAATGGCAGCCAGCCTTTCATTCCAAGCGGCATCTTTTAGTGATAAATAACTTTCATTCTTTATCGGTCCCATAACTGTATTACCGATTGCTCTTAATATATATACTGCTGTAACAACGATTGACATGGCAGCTGCAATCGTTGCAATTCTATGAAATGCATCTGCATTTTCCCATGAACCCATAAAAATGGTCATCTCGGCTACAAAACCACTTAGTCCCGGTAAACCCAACGAACAAAGACCGACTATAAAAAATATCGTCGATATAAACGGAAGTTTTTTCATCAGTCCGCCCATTTCGTCAACCATTCTTGTATGTGTTCTGTCGTATATCATTCCGATTACGGCGAAGAAGAGAGCAGTCATCAATCCATGAGATACCATTTGCATCAATGCTCCGGTGATAGCTGTTTGCGTCAACATACCAATTCCCAATAAACTAAAACCTACATGACTAACAGATGAATAGGCATTGATGTATTTTAAATCCTTCTGCATCATCGTCGCAAATGCTCCATAAAGAATTGCTATTGCAGAAAGAATGATTATGATGTTAGCATATTCTTTTGCTCCTTCAGGTAATAAATAAGTGGCAACCCGTAAACAACCATAGCCTCCCAACTTCATAGAGATACCTGCCAGAAACATAGAACCGGCGGTCGGTGCAGATGAATGACCATCGGGTACCCATGTATGTAATGGAAAGAGTGCAGTAAAAACTCCAAAGCCAACAAACAATAATGGGAAAAGAACTTGCTGGTAAGGTAAAGAAACAGTTGCTTTCGAAAGCTCCATAATATCAAAACTGCGACCTGCTGCAAAGTATAATCCCAGAATGCCAACTAATATTAAAGCAGAACCGCCCATCAACATCAGGGCTAATTTGTTTGCACTGTATTCTTTTTTACCACTTCCCCAGATGCCGATCAATAAATATTTTGGTATCACCGAAATTTCAAGGAAGAAGAAAAGTATAAATAAGTCGAGGGAGATAAAGAATCCATAAGCTCCCATGCCAAGTAATATCAAAAGGAAGTAAAACTCTTTCGTCATCTTCTCAATATTCCAGGAAACCAATACGCCGGCGACAACAACAAAAGCTGTCAGTAATATCATGGCAATTGAAATGCCATCAACTCCAAGGTGAAAATTTATGTTGAGTGATTTAAATAAAGGGTAGTTCTGTTCAAATAGCATTTGTGCAGCATTCCCAGTTTCTCTTTCATGCTTGTATATAAAAAATAATACAAATGCTAATGCCAATTGCGCCACTGAACCAAAAAGGGCAATCCATTTCACCTGTTGCTTATTGCGGGAAAGCAATACTGCTACAGCTGTTAGCAAAGGAAGTCCTATGAGTAATAAAAGATTCATTAATTCCTATTTATCAAAATCTTATTTCCATATATAAATAAACAATACCGCCAGCACAATCACTCCACCTAAAAAGTAAATAGCATACTGCTGCACTTTGCCCGACTGTACTTTTTTAATTCCTTCAGAAATCTTTTCTGTTACATTGCCGATCAGGTTCATCAATCCATCAACAATGTTCTTATCAAACCATGCTGCTGGTCTGCCAATTAGATTGAACAATACTTTCTTGGTAATGAATAGGTATATTTCGTCAATATAAAATTTGTTATAAACTGTTTTGTAAATGCCTCCTAATGATGTAGCCAGTTTCGTTGGTTTATCATTTTGTTTCTTATACAACCAGAAAGCTGTGAGAATTCCAATAAGCCCTAAAGCAACAGGAGCAATGGAGAATGATAAATCGAAATGTGCATGAAGAGCTTTACCATCTGAACTTACATATTCTCCGAAAGGAATAAATCCTGCCGCCGCCGCACCAACTGCTAATAATACCAGTGGCATCATCATGGCAAATCCGCCTTCTTTGCCCTTCGTAGCTTTAGCGGAGGAGGGCAGCTCTTTATTCCAGAAAATATTAAAATACAAACGGAACATATAGAAAGCAGTAATGCCCGAAGTAATTAAAGCAATCCAATAGATGGCCATATTATTATGAAATGCTGCCAATAAAATTTCTTCCTTGCTAAAGAATCCTGCAAATGGCGGAACACCGGCAATCGCTAGGCAGGCAATCAAAAATGTTATATGAGTGATTGGTAAAAATTTTCTCAAGCCACCCATATCTTTCATATCGTTACTGTGCACATAATGAATTACTGCACCGGCTCCAAGGAAAAGTAATGCCTTGAACATGGCATGAGTAAACAAATGAAACATAGATGCTGTGTATCCAAGTCCAGCTTCACCGCCATAATTTGAAACACCCAATGCAAACATCATAAAGCCAATCTGCGACATGGTGGAATAGGCCAACACTCTTTTGATATCAGTTTGTGTACAGGCAATGATGGCGGCAATGATTGCCGAGACTGCTCCAACCCAACCGATAATTTCTAAAACTCCCGGAACAGCAACTGAAAAAATTGGAAACAATCTAGCTACTAAGTAAACACCTGCTACCACCATCGTGGCTGCATGTATCAATGCAGAAACAGGAGTGGGACCTTCCATTGCATCTGGTAACCAGATATGCAACGGGAACATGGCACTTTTACCTGCACCGCCAATAAAAACTAATGCAGCTCCCCATGTTAATGCAGAAGCACCAAGAAAAGTAGAAGCTGCCGCAGTTTTAAATTCGTTTGATTCAGGTGAAGTGAGTCTTTCAATCAAAGTAGCAAAATCTAAAGTGCCACCGCTGAATGATAAAATTAAAATACCAATTAAAAAACCAAGGTCTGCAAATCTTGTAACGATAAATGCTTTTTTACAGGCTGCAACAGCACTGGGTTTGTCATAATAATATCCAATAAGTAAGAAAGATGAAACACCTACCAGTTCCCAGAAAATATATATCTGGAAAATATTAGATGCTAAAACCAACCCAAGCATGGAGAATGTAAACAAACCGAGGTAAGAATAATAAGTTGGGAATCGTTCTTCTCCTTTTAAATAACCAAGGCTATAAATATGCACCATCAAGGAAATGAAAGTGACAACCACCAGCATCATTACCGAAATAGGATCTATGATTAAGCCCATGTCAATAGAAACACCGGGAGAAAATTCTAACCATGTTAATTGGAGAGCCACAAATTTTTCATACACACCAGCTACTTTGCCATAAACAAAAAAGTATTCGTAAGCAGTGTATAAAGCCAGTACAGTTGATGCCAATAGCAGCATTGTTCCAATAATGCCGGAACTGTTCTTAAAATATTTTCTGCCGAATAAACCCAACAGCAAAAAACCTGCAAGAGGTAACAATGGAATCAGTGCTATGGCAGTTACGTTTGGCATAAGTTATTAAGCAAAAAATAATTTTAAATATTTCATATGTTCTTTGTTCAATAGTTCCCTAACTCCCCTTTAGGGGATGGGGGTTAATACTTTAAGTCTTCTGCATTTTCTACATCAATGGAATTGTGACTTCTATATAAATTTATTATGATTGCTATCGCAACGGCTGCTTCGGCTGCTGCAATGGCAATGATGAACAATGTAAAAAACAGCCCATCCATTTGGTTAGGCCATAAATATTTATTGAATGCGATGAAGTTGAGGTTCACACTGTTTAGTATGAGTTCAATACTCATTAGCATGGTGATCAAATTTCTTCGTGTCAGAAATCCGTACACACCTATAAAGAATAGTGCAGTACTCAGAAATAATATATGGTACAATCCCGGTTGCATTATTTTGATTCTGTTTTTGTTCTTAAAGCAATTACAATACATCCTATCAACGCTGCCAATAATAAAATCGAAATCACTTCAAAGGGCAATGCGTATCCACCACTATCTACAGCCAGCATTTTCTTTCCTATATTTTCAACAGTTGGTGTAATGGCCATTTCATCCGTTTCAAAAAATGTATGCTGGTAAATCTGTACCATCGTCAAAGCAAAGCCTGCAAAGACAGCCAGTGCAGCAAATATTTTTCTATCAAGCTTTTGTTTAGGTAACTGTTCTCCGGTTTGTTGCGTAAGGAATATTGAGAAAATTATTAGCACAACTATGCCGCCAACATAAACCACAATCTGCACGGCGGCAATAAATTCATATTGAAGCCAGAAATAAATGCCAGCAATGCCGATGAGTGTAAATAATAAATAGATAGCAGCCCTAAATATCTGTCTTGTTGTAACAGATAATAAAGCAAACACAACACAAAGTGTTGCCAATAAATAAAATATAATATCCGAACCTGTCATTTAATTTTTATATCTATTCTTTATTGTTTCTAAAGTCCCCCTGCGGGGGATTTAGGGGGCTGTTATTCTACTCCATCCATTATTTTAGAATCCGGTTTATTTAAAATCTTTGTCAGTTCATTTCTGTCGAACACACTATGTTCAAATGTCTGCGCCATCTTAATTGCATCTGAAGGACAAGCCTCGATACATAAATTACACATGGTACACAGTTCAAGATGATACACTAACTTATCAATAGCTTTTTTCTTCTTTCCTTCCGCATTCAGTTCGTTCTTAAAAATCACTTTAATCGTTCCATTGGGGCAAGCCAGTTCACAAGCCTGGCAACCGGTACAACGATGTTCATTGTTTTCATCATGCGGCATTACCACTTCGCCTTTAAATCGCTCCGGTAGATTCAATGTTTCTCGGTTGTCAGGATATTGCTGCGTTATTATTTCTTTGTGATGCGTAAAATAATAACCGGTACGCCGCATTCCTTTCAGCAGTGATTTCACAGCTCCCCAAATTTCTTGTATGTATTTTTTTATAAACAAAGTTCTACTTGTTTTTATTTCTTTAAAAGCTCAATAGCGAACCGAACCCTGAAGAGTGCGACGCAACAGACGTTGATAGTAGCACTACAGCTGGGTAAATAATTGTATTCATTTATAAGAACTAGTCCCTGCTCCCCTTTAGGGGTTGGGGGTTTAAAAATGCCATCCTAATATCGCCATCGCCGTTACAACTAATAAATTTATCATACTAATTGGTAATAAATATTTCCATTCCAAATTTAATAGCTGATCAATCCGTAATCTCGGAAAAGTCCAGCGGAACCACATGATAAGAAATATTAAGAAAAATGTTTTACCAAAAAACCAAATGCTCGATGGAATATAATCCATCACATGATTAAATCCTTCCCAGTTGCCGATATGAAACGGCATCCATCCGCCAAGGAACAACGTTGCGCCAATCGCACAAACAATAAATACGTTTACATATTCCGCCAGGAAAAACAAAGCGAATTTCATTCCCGAATACTCGGTATGAAAACCTGCCGTTAGTTCCGATTCTGCTTCTGCCAGATCAAACGGTGCTCTGTTTGTTTCTGCCGTTACTGCAATGATGAATGTTACAAATGCAATCAGCATTGGTAGATGTCCTTTAAAAATCCACCAGCCATTTCTTTGCGACTCGATTATTTCTGAAACCTGCAAACTTCCTGTCATTACAACCACCGCCAGTATGGATAAGCCTGCCGACAATTCATAACTCACAATCTGTGCGCCGCTTCGCATAGCACCCATCAACGAATATTTATTGTTGCTTGCCCATCCCGCCATCAATATGCTAATGACCATGATGGAAGAAACTGCTGATACAAATAATACACCGATGTTCAAATCCCACAATTGAAAATCTTTTGCAAAAGCGATCGGCGCCATCAACAACATGGCAACGATCATCGCAATGAAAGGTGCCAGGTTGAATAAAAATTTATCTGCACCGCCCGGTGTCAATCCTTCTTTCACCAATAGTTTCAAAGTGTCTGCAAATGATTGCAACATTCCTTTTGGTCCCACACGGTTGGGGCCAAGCCGTATCTGCATCCATGCCGATACTTTTCTTTCCATGATCACCAACACCAATCCCAATATGGCAAACAAACTGATCACCGCCACGCCGGCAATCACCATTTCAATGATGATTGTCCATGTCGGGTTGAAATTATTACTCAACCATTCATGAATGCTGTTTGCTATGTTTGAAAAACTCCACATCTACTCAAATAATAAATATTGAACAAGAAATTATGAACATCGAAGTATAATCGACCTTTACTTCATCATTCAATATTTCTTGTTGGGTGTTCAAAGTTTTTTTTATTTAGTCATCACCTGTACTACTATCATCTTCCGTTGCGTCGCACTCTTCATCGTTCTGTAATTCTATTCAGCAATATTTCAACTTTTTAAATCGCCTCATTATATATCACCCCTACGGGGTTCAAAAAACATTAAACTATTTATTTACCCGGATTTCATCCGGGCTACCAAAATGCCGCCCCTACGGGGCTTTTACACTTTTGTAATAACCCTCTTCAAATCCTATAATATCTTTTCAAATCATCAGACTCCAAGAACCCTCCTTCGGAGGGCAGGGAGGCCTTATCTATCAATATCCGGTATCACCAAATCCAACGTTCCCATCATCGCTACCAAATCACCAAGCTTACTTCCTTTTGCAATATGGTTCAACACAGAAAGATTCGAAAAACCTGGTGATCGGAATTTTATCCGATACGGTGTTGTTGCTCCTTCACTTACAATATATACTCCCAGTTCGCCTCTTGCTGTTTCCACTCTCGAATAAAATTCTCCCTTCGGTAATTTCAACACTGCTTTTGTCTTCGTTAGAAAATCACCTTCGGGAATATTGTCTATCAATTGTTCAATAATGCGAATGGATTGCTGCATTTCTCTTACCCGAACCATATAACGGGAAAATGAATCACCACCGGTTTCAAGCACTTCATCAAATTCCAGTGTATTGTAAATTTCGTAAGGATATAATTTGCGCATATCACAACTTACACCGCTGCCTCTTGCTGTTGGTCCGGTGCATCCGTAAGAAATAGCATCTTCAGCAGATAGCATTCCTACATTTTTCATTCTGTTCTGAAAAATGATATTGCCCGTTAGCATTTCATCATATTCATGCACTTTGCTTTTATACAATTGCATAAAATCTTTTACTCTCTTTTGAAAATTAGGATGCAGGTCATGCATCACTCCGCCGGGCACCATATAGTTCATCGTCAACCTGGCACCACAAGTTTCTTCCATGATGTCGTTAATGGATTCTCTTTCTCTGAATGCATGAAAGAAAGGAGTAAAGGCGCCAAGGTCCATCGCCATGGCTCCCAACCATAATTCATGCGAAGCAATTCTTGTAAGTTCATCCATCAACACTCTTATCACTTGGGCTCTTGGCGGAATTTCAACCTGTAATCCTTGCTCAACACAAAGTGCACAGGCATGGTTATTAATATGTGCCGATAAATAATCCATCCGACTGGTAACATAAATAAACTGGCGATATGAAAGGCTTTCACACATTTTCTCAATAGAACGATGTATATATCCCAGATGCGGCTCAACCTTTTTGATTGTTTCTCCATTTAAGGTAATTACTAGATGCAAGACACCATGCGTTGCAGGATGTTGAGGTCCTACATTGATGATCATATCACCCTCCTCAGCAGCCCCCTCCAAACCTCCCCTCAAGGGGGAGGCTTCCGAAGAGTCATTTAATATTTTAGTTTCTCTATACATTCAAAATTTTCAAATCCTTTTTTACTAATCAAATAAGCTGGCCTTGTGTGTAGCGAAGCCCCTCCTTGTGAGGGGTTTGGGGAGGCCGTCTTTTATAGTCGTATCATATTTACCGGGTCTTCAAAATCTTTTCGCATTGGGTTTTTTCCTTCCCATCCGTCGGGAAGAATTAATAATCGCAGGTCTGGGTGATTAAGAAAATCAACGCCAAACATTTCATATACTTCTCTTTCATGAAATTCTGCGGTGCGCCAGATATGAGAAACGGATTCAATTTCCGGGTTCTCCCTGTCAAGTTTCGCTTTTACTACAATATTGTGATGAAAAATGGTTGAGCGAAGATGATACACCATTGTAAGATGTGTTTTCCAATCAATACAAGTAAGGCAAAAAAGAAAATTAAATTGTAATGCTTCTTCGTTACGAAGTTGTTGAGCAAAAGCTAACCATTCTCCCGGTTCAACATTTACAGTAATCCAGCCGGGTCCAATTTCTGCTGCATCTTCAATAGTTGCAGTGGGCAGGATTTCGGCAAGTTTTATTTTAAGTTCTTCGTTAGTCATTTAGTAGGCAGCTCTATACTTTTATTTGGCGGACTTAATTTGTTCTCTTGTCAGTCCACTCTTTATTTTTTGTTGTAATGTTATTAATGAGTGCAATAATGCTTCAGGTCTTGGAGGGCAACCTGCCACATACACATCAACCGGAATCACATGGTCAGCACCTTTTACTACAGAATAGGTGTTATAGAAAAACGGCCCGCCGCTAATAGCACAAGCACCCATCGCAATTACATATTTTGGGTCAGCCATCTGATCGTATAATCTTTTAAGAACCGGAGCCATTTTATTTACAATTGTTCCTGCAATAATAATTACATCCGCTTGCCGGGGAGTAGCTCTTGCCACTTCAAAACCAAAACGGGAAAAATCATATTTTGCTCCTGCTGTTGACATCATTTCAATACCGCAGCAACTGGTGGCAAATGTCAATGGCCAAAGAGAGTTTGATCTTGCCCAGTTGATGATGTCGTCGAGTTTGCTTAGTACAATACCGCCGCCGGGCAATTCTTGAATCTCGCCTGGAAAAGCCCCCTCCAAACCTCCCCTCATGGGGGAGGCTTCCGAAGAGTCATTTGATATTTTATTTTCTTCTTGCATTCAGAATTTTAAATTCAATATTACTATTTAAATAAGCTGGCCTTGTGCAAAGCGAAGCCCCTCTTTTGGAGGGGTTTGGGGAGGTCGCCATTTACATCCATTTCAATGCTCCTTTTTTATGTGCATACAAAAATCCCATAAAGAGAATGAAAAAGAATATCACAATTTCAACCAATGCAATCCAGCCCATTCCTTTGGCAACAACAGCCCAAGGGAAAAGGAAAACCAGTTCCACATCAAATATTAAAAAGATCAATGCAAATAAATAGTAGCCCACATTCAACTGTGTCCATGTTTTGCCTTGAGTAGGAATACCACACTCATAGGGCTCTCCTTTTTGTTTGTTGGTTGTAGGTTTTAAAACTAGTTTGGAGACAAGAATAGCAATGCCAGAGAAAGCAATGGCAGCAATTATTAATACAATTAGTGAGGAAGCACCCATACGCCAATTGATTTTTACGAATATAGCAACAAAGCTTTGAAAATCAAGAGGTCGTTATGCACTAAAAATTAAGAAAGGAATATTTATCCGTACAATTCCTGGTGAATGGATTTTTTATCGTAGCCCATTTCTACGATTCTCTTTTTGGCTTCATCAATCATTGCCTTCCAGCCACAGATAAAAAACAGAGCTTCGGGTTTGTCTTTACAAAGTTCCTCATAAATAGGATGTACATAGCCATGATGACCTTCCCATTCTTCACGGGACAGCGTAGGATGATAATGAAATCTGGGAAGTCTCTTTTCTAGTTCTATTAGTTCTTCATGGTATAACAAGTCGCCTTTTTTACGGCAACCAAATATGAGATGTATATTTTTAAATGGAATATTATGTAGATGAATATAATTAATCATACTCCTGAAAGGTGCAATTCCTGTGCCGGTACAAATAAGGTATATATCTTTTTCTAATTTTTCCGGTAATACAAAAACTCCTTGTGCTCCACGAAGTGTTAGTTCGTCTCCAACGGATATTTTATCAAACAGAAAATGTGTTCCTAAGCCATGTTCGGCTAATACAATTAGTAATTCAAAAACATTGCTGCCATCAGGCCAAGACGCAATCGAGTAGCTACGAATTCTTTTATTTGGTTTTTCATGAATGGGTAAATCAATAGTTACAAACTGACCTGGTTTAAAATCA
Source organism: Chitinophagaceae bacterium (assembly GCA_016706055.1). Lineage (GTDB taxonomy): Bacteria > Bacteroidota > Bacteroidia > Chitinophagales > Chitinophagaceae > JJ008. Next base: position 140,592 of record JADJKL010000008.1, read on the forward strand.
AAGGCATCTAGTTCAGGGATTTCCACCCAAAACTGCCTAGTATTATGTGTGTGATCTGAGATCCGTATCACTTTTCCTATTCGCCACGGTTGTAGAGCCATGTTTGTTGATTTTTCTAAAGATAAAACCAATTCTGTGTTTAAAGTTTTAAATGCAAAAATTATAATTGAACACGGATTTCAGCCGGCAGGCACAGATAAGATTAGCGGGTTTTAGAGGCGAGCAGCAATCAAATTGTGTTTCCGTTTAACTGTCATCTGTCTTTTATTTGTATGAAATTTTAAAGTTGAAGTATATTTGCAGCTCACATGGGTGCAAAGGATTTGCTGGAAATGTATCAAAATAACCCCCGCCTTTTTCAATTGGCGGACAGGCTAACTATTGCCTCACCTCAAAAAATCAGCTTAAAAAATTTACAGGGAAGCTCATCACAGTTTGTGGTATCCGCTACTTTGGGTCATGATGCCTGTTCTCAACTCAATCATCTTATCATTTTAAATGATGCAGAAGATGCTGCTTATTTTCATAATACACTTGAAAATCTGACGGGTGCTTTGGATCTGTTTTACTTTCCTTCTTCTTTTAAAAACAGAAAGAATTATCAATTGCTGAATTCTTCGCATGTTATGCTAAGAACTGAAGCTCTAACCAAGATTACTACGGGCGGAAATAAAAAAATTGTTATCACTTATCCGGAAGCCATTTTTGAAAAAGTTGTTTTGCCGGAAACTCTTTCAGCCAATATTATTCATATCAAATCCGGTTCTCTGTTAAATGTTGAGCAATTATTGTTGAAGTTATCTGACTATGGTTTTGAAAGAACTGATTTTGTGTATGAGCCTGGACAATTTGCTATCCGAGGCGGGATTCTTGATATTTATTCCTTTGGTAACGAAAAGCCATACAGAATTGAATTATTTGGAAATGATGTTGATTCCATTCGTATAGTTGATCCGGAAACACAGTTGAGTGAAAGAAAGTTGCTGCAGGTAACAATTATCCCGAACGTAGATACACAATTCACCAGTGAAGAACGGATTTGATTATTCGAGTTTCTTCCGGAGAACACCGTTGTCTGGTTGCAGGATTATGAACTTTGTAATGAGAAAATAAAAGATGGCGAAGATGAAGTGAAAGCTTTTTTAGAAATACAAGAAGACCTAAAAGCGTCAGGAAAAAAAGAAAGACAGGATTTAGAAGATAAGCTTTCAAAAAAAGACGTAAGTGTAAATGATTTTATTACTTCAAATGATTTTAATAGAGAATTAGAGAAAAAGCATTTAGTAGAATTTGGATTTCAGTCGTACAAAGCTGTATTCGAAATTGAATTTAATACGAAAGAACAACCAGCATTTAACCGCCAGTTTGAGTTGTTGATAAAAGATTTAAAAGCCTGGGAAGCAAAGAAATTTCAGCTTAACATATTTGCTGAAAACCCAAAACAATTAGAGCGGCTGCAAAGTATTTTTGATGATTTGAAAGCAGAGATTGTTTTTAACCCAATCACTTCTTCCATACACGAAGGGTTTATTGACGAAGACCTGAAAGTGATTTGTTATACCGATCACCAAATATTTCAACGTTATCATAAGTATAAAGTAAAGCAGGCTTATAATAAGAACAAGGCAATAACGCTTCGTACACTGCGGGAATTGCAGCCAGGAGATTTTGTAACACACCTTGATCATGGCGTTGGTATTTTCAGTGGTTTGCAGAAATTAGATGTGAATGGAAGAATGCAGGAAGCAGTTCGGTTAATATATAAAGACACTGATATTCTCTATGTCAATATCAACAGCCTTCACAAAATTGCGAAGTACACCGGAAAAGACGGCAGTGTGCCTAAAGTAAATAAGCTCGGAAGCGATGTCTGGAATAAACTTAAAAGAGAAAACAAAAACCAAGGTTAAAGAAATTGCATTTGACCTAATCAAATTATACGCCAAGCGAAAAGCACAGGAAGGTTTTCAACATGCTCCGGATAATTATATGCAAACAGAATTGGAAGCTTCTTTTATTTATGAAGATACTCCTGACCAAAGTAAAGCAACGGCTGATGTAAAGAAAGATATGGAATCGGCATCACCGATGGACAGATTGGTTTGTGGTGATGTAGGCTTTGGAAAAACAGAAATTGCAGTCAGGGCAGCATTCAAAACTAATTTAGATGGAAAGCAGGCTGCTATTTTAGTTCCTACAACTATTCTTGCATTTCAGCATTACCAGACATTTAAAGAAAGGCTGAAAGATTTTCCGGTAACGGTTGATTATATAAACAGGTTCAAATCAGCCAAAGAAAAAAAGGAAACGCTTAAAAAAGTAGAAGAAGGTAAAGTTGATATTATTATCGGCACTCATGGTTTATTGGCGAAAGATGTAAAGTTTAAAAACCTGGGATTGCTGGTAGTGGATGAGGAACAGAAATTTGGTGTGGGTCACAAGGAAAAAATAAAAACATTGCGTACTGCGGTTGATTGTTTAACATTAACTGCAACACCAATTCCAAGAACCTTACAATTCTCATTGATGGGTGCAAGGGATTTGAGCATCATGAATACGCCGCCGCCGAATCGTCAGCCGATACAAACGGAAGTGCAGGTGTACAATGAAGATTTCATCAGGGAAGCTATTTATTTTGAAACAGAAAGGGGCGGACAGGTATTCTTTATTTACAATAGAATTGCTGGCCTTGCAGAAATGGCAGCAATCATACAGGGTCTTTGTCCTGATTTAAGTATCGGTTTTGCTCACGGACAAATGGACGGCCATTTATTGGAAGAAAGAATATTTGATTTTATTGACAGGAAGTATGATGTATTGGTTTCTACAAATATTGTAGAAAGCGGAGTTGATATTCCGAATGTAAATACCATCATCGTTAATAATGCACACCAGTTTGGCTTAAGTGATTTGCACCAGCTACGAGGTAGAGTTGGAAGAAGCAATAAAAAAGCATTCTGTTATTTACTGGCTCCACCAATGAGTACATTGCCGAATGATTCGAAAAAAAGATTACAGACATTAGAACAACATAGTGAACTGGGAAGCGGATTCCAGATTGCCATGAGAGACCTCGACATTCGTGGAGCTGGTAATATGCTCGGTGGCGAGCAAAGCGGTTTTATGGCTGAGATCGGATTTGAAATGTACCAGAAAATTCTGGATGAAGCTATCCGTGAATTAAAGCGAACAGAATTCAAAGAATTATTTAAAGAAGAAATTGCAAAGCAGGATGATTTTGTACAAGACTGTACCATTGATACTGATTTGGAAATATTAATTCCTGATGATTATGTTGAAAGTATAACCGAACGTTTATCATTATATCAGCGGCTGGATAATTGCGAAACGGAGGAAGATCTTGAATTGATGAAACAGGAAATGCATGATAGATTTGGGCCAATACCGCAGCAGGTAGAAGATTTATTTATTACTGTCCGTTGTAGAAAACTAGCTGTTGGTCTTGGCTTCGAAAAGATGTCGTTAAAAGAAAATACGCAGCGTTGTTTCTTTATTAATCGGGCTGATTCACCCTATTTTGAATCGGATACATTCCAGAAGATCATTGAATTTTTGCAAACAGGAACTAATAAAGCAAAGTTGAAACAGACAGGTAAGTTGTTTATGCTTATTGCCAACAATATGAACAGCATGGAAGAAATGCACCGGTTTTTACAATCCATGCACAACTTTTGCTTTTCGGCTTCAAAAATCCCTCGATAGTAATTTATACGTATCTCTCTCAAATCCTTTACAGGGTTGGCTTTTTCGGCTTTTTTGTTATACTTTTAGTACTTTAAAATTCGCTATGAGATTCAATCCAATTCCCCTGATAACAGTCTGCCTGCTTGTAAGTTTTTCTTCACTGGCCCAGATTGTCAATTCTCAAACTGCTTCCTCGTACAATCTTTTATTAAAATCTGGAACAATAACACCAGAAAAAAATATTACTGCCGAAAGAGTTAATTCTTTTAATCGTTCATTATCCAGGAGTACAGATAAGTCATTTGTAATAATCCAGTTTGATAAAATTCCGAGTCAACTGCAAAAGCAGCAATTATTGGAATCGGGAATTGAGCTATTGGATTATGTTCCGAACAATGCATATACAGCAACTATAAATGGAAACATTGATCTAGTCTCTCTTTTACAAACCAATGTAAGAGGAATTATAGAACTGACGTCCTATCAAAAAATGTCTGTTGATCTCGCAGTTGGAAATTTTCGTCCTTCGGCAGTTAAGGTAGCAGGTACTGTTGATGTAAGAATCAGTTTTCCGAAATCATATTTGTATGAAACTGTGAGCAACGAATTGAGAAGCAAAAACTTTGATGTAATAAATGTTGAGTATAAAGACTACAGAATAATATCAGTTCGGGTTTCGACGCAACGGTTAGCGGAATTAGCATTACTGCCCTTTGTTGAGTATGTAGAATCAATGCCGGGAGAAGATCAGCCGCTAAATCCAGGTTGGACAAACTGGGGAAGAGATGGTGTTCGATCATCTATACTTACTGCACCCATAAGCCAAGGAGGAAAGAATTTAAAAGGAAGCGGAGTTGTAGTCGGTGTTGGAGATAATGCCGATTTTCAATTGCACACAGATTTTACAAACCGTTTAATTAATAGAGCAGATGCGCCGTATAATTATCACGGTACTCATGTGGCTGGTATCGTTGGTGGTGCTGGGATTATAAATGAATTAAGAACAGGATTTGCTCCAAAGGCTACAATATTAAGTCAGGTATTTCAAAAGGTATTTGCTAATGCTCCGGCTTATGTTACTGATCATGGCATGGTCATTACAAATAATTCGTATGGGAATGATGTAACGGATTGTAATACGTTCGGCCTTTATGATTTGTATTCGAAAATTTTAGATGACCAGGCAGTAAGCCTTACAAATCTTCAAACTGTTTTTTCCGCAGGTAACTCAGGGTTAAAAAAATGTGGTCCATTTCCGGATAGCTTCAGAACTGTGCTTGGAGGTTATCAGGCAGCAAAAAATATTATTACTGTTGGTAATGCATCGCCTATTGGTACAATTTACCAATCATCCAGTAGAGGGCCAGTAAGAGACGGTAGAGTTAAGCCAGAAATAGTTGCTATTGGGGCTTTCATAGAATCAACAGTTCCCGTTTGGGGTTATGGAGAAAATACAGGTACCAGTATGTCTTCGCCTGCCATTGCTGGTGGTTTAGCATTGTTATATGAAAAGTATAGATTACAAAATGCAGGTGCTAATCCAAAAAATGGATTGATGAAAGCATTAGTTTGTAACAGTGGTGATGATTGGGGAAACCCTGGCCCTGACTTTACACATGGTTTCGGTATTGCTAACTTTTCCAGAGCAGTAGATATGCTGGAGAATAACAGATTTGCGACTGGAACAATTGTAGTTGCTGCACCTGATGATGTAATTCCTATTAATGTACCAGCTGGTACCGCGGAATTAAAAGTGATGTTGTATTGGAACGACCCTGCCGCTGCTCCGGTTTCATTCCAAACATTAGTTAATGACCTTGATCTGGAAGTTACACCTCAAGCTGGACCGCCAGTGTTGCCATTGGTATTAGATACTGGCTATTTGCAGGTAAAAAATAATGCTCATAATGGAGTTGACAATATTAATAATATCGAGCAAGTGGTTATAAAAAACCCTGCTACGGGTAATTATAATATCAAGATAAAAGCGACAAACATTACACAGAATCCATCACAGGAATATTTTATAGTGTATGATTTTGTTCCAACAGAAACAAAACTGGTAGCTCCATTTGGTGGCGAAACATATTTACATGGAGAAAACATGGTAGTTCGTTGGGATTCTTATGGCGACCCACAAAATGATTTTACATTAGAATATTCAACAAACGATGGCTTTTCCTGGACAACACTGAAAAATAATATTGAAGCTAATAAGCGATTGTATTTTTATAGTGCACCTGATCCCAATGAATGGTTTGTTATCCCATCAATAACAACAGATAAAGCAAGAGTAAGGATTTCAAGAAACGGAACTGGGTTTTCAAGCACAAGTCTTCCATTTGTTATTTCAGATACAATCACGGCAAGTCTTTCTGCTGTGCAATGCGAAGGTTATTTTTCGATTGATTGGACGGCGGAACCTGCTGCAACAGGATATGAAGTAATGATGCTACGAGGAGATGAAATGGTTTCGGTAGCAACAGTTCCTAATACCACATTTACTTATACGATAAGCGGCTTGTCAAAAGATTCTGTTTATTGGGCTTCGGTGCGACCATTGATTGGTACAAGTAACAGTCCGGGAAGAAGAGCTATCGCCGTATCAAGACAACCTAACAATGGAACTTGTGTAGGTGTTATTTCTGATAATGATATTAAGCTGGATACAATTCTTTCTCCAGCAAAGTCCGGCAGATTATTAACGTCAACAGCTTTGGGAAATAATGTTCCTGTAACAATCAGCATTAAAAATCTTGATGATGTACCAACCACTGGCAATATAACAGTCAGCTATATTTTAAATGCTGGTGCACCTGTAGTTGAAGTAATAACAAATCCTGCAATAGCAGGTGGCGCATCGCTTGATCATACTTTTGCTACAACGATTAATTTATTGGCCGTTGGAACTTATACGCTGGAAACATTTGTTTCTCAAATAGGCGATCCTGTGACTGAAAATGATTCGAAAACAAAAATTATAAAACAATTACTCAATCCGGCGATTACCGGAATTATTCCTGTATCTCCTTTCATTGATAATTTTGATGCAGCACCCATTCAATCGTATAATACGCCGCAGATTGGCTTAACAGCACTTGATAGATACGATTTTGTAAATAGTAATGTAAACGGAAGAATTAGAACATTTATTAATACTGGCATTGCTTATTCGGGCAATAGAGCTATTACATTAGATGCAAGTATTAATAATGCAGGCACTACAGATTCTTTAACTGGCACCTATAATCTTGCAACCTATAATGCAGCAACAGAAGACTTACGATTAGATTTCCGTTTCAAAAATCATGGGCAGGTTGATAACGGCGCTAATAAGGTATGGGTAAGAGGATCGGATTTAGATAATTGGGTTCAAGCTTATGATTTGTATGCCAATCAAAATGATGTGGAAGCTGGTTACAAACTTTCTTCCAGCATTGAAATAAGCGATGTTTTGCAAAATGCAATTCCGGCTCAGTTATTCACTACAAGTTTTCAAGTTCGTTGGGGACAATATGGTCAAACCTTAGCAGCTGATAACAGTGGAAGTGCCGGATATACTTTTGATGATATCAGATTGTATAAAGTAACGGATGATATACAAATGGTAAGTATTGATACACCAATTATAAATAGTTGTAACCTGAGTGCAAGTACTCCGGTACAAATCACAATTCGTAATAGCAGCAATACAATTATTCCTGCATCGCCAGGCATTCCGGTTCGTTACAGAATTAATGGTGGCCTGTGGGTAAATGAATTTGTTACAACAGCCGTAGCAGCTAACAGTAGCTTCCAATATACATTTTCAACAGGTGCAAACTTATTGGCAACCGGTTCTTATTTAATCGAGGCAGAAGTAATGTATGCTTCGGATGATTATCATGAGAATGATACTACCAGTGTCAATTTTGTAAACACACCACTTATTGTTGTTACGAATGCAACGCCATATTTGCAAAATTTTGAAGCAGATAATGGCAACTGGTATGGCGCAGGCGAAAACAGTTCATGGGAGTACGGCACTCCTGCTTCTTATAAAATTAACAGAGCGGCTAGTGGAAGCAAAGCATGGAAAACGAGAATATCAGGTAATTATAATGACAGCGAAAAATCATATTTGTACTCGCCATGTTTTGATGTTTCTTCGATGACGGCTCCTTCGCTGAGCTTTAGTCTTTCATTGGATATTGAAGATTGCGGAACATCACTTTGCGACGGAGCATTTGTTGAATATTCGTTGGATGGAAAATTATGGGACACTCTTGGTGCTTATGGTCAGGGAACTAATTGGTATAACAAAGACTATGCATCGGGTATTGAACTTTGGAGTATTCAGGATTATCATCGTTGGCATGTTGCCACCATTCCGTTATCTGTAATTCCATATCCGGTAAATGCATTAACACAATTGCGTTTCCGTTTTGTTATGTCTTCGGATGCTGGTGTAAGCAGAGAAGGAATTGCCGTTGATGATATTCATATTTATAGCAATACAGTAGGCATTTATGACGGCGTTACAATGGCCGCTCCTGTTAATGCGACAATACCTGGAGCAACGGGTTGGGTAGACTTTTTATCTGGTGGTAAACTGGTTGCTTCGGTTAATTCTCCAGTAGCAATGGGAAGTACAGATGCACAGGCTTATATACATACGGGTCCGCATCGTATCAGCAGTTTGCAATTTTATCATAATAGAAATATTACTATTAAGCCTACTACAACAGCATTAAGCGATTCAGCAACTGTTCGGTTTTATTTTTTAGATATTGAAACTGATACCCTGATTAAAGCCACTGGATGCAGCTATTGCTTTAAACCTTCAACGGCTTATGAATTAGGGGTAACAAAATACAGTGATGCTGATGACAATATTGAAAACGGAACATTGGCAGATAATGTCAATGGAAATTATCTGTTTATCAATTCAGCAAAAACTAAAATTATTCCTTTTGATAAAGGTTATTATGCCGAGTTTAAAGTAAAGGACTTCTCAGAATTCTGGCTCAGCAATGGAGGCATAGATAAGAATACACCGTTGCCATTAAAGCTGCTGAGCTTTACGGCCAATAAGGTTAATTCAAAAGATGTGCTAACAGCATGGACAACCAGCGATGAATTTAACATCAGCCGTTTTGAAATTGAAGTAGCCAGAGGCAATAGTGATTACCAACTGAACCGATTTACAAGAATAGGCTCCGTTAATAGCAAAGGTAATTCTAACGCAGAACAGCGATACAGTTTTACAGATGTAGAAATCAATAAATCAGGCGTAAGGTATTATCGGTTAAAAATAATAGAGGCAGATGGCAGCTTCAGTTATTCAGCCATTCGACCAGTTGTATTCACAAACGATGTGCAATGGCAGGTTTATCCAAATCCATCGGCTGGTGTGTTTAACCTGACCTATCAATTAGCAGATGGAGAGTCATTAACGGTAAGAGTGTATGATGCAACGGGCAAAGCCATAAAACAATACAACAGCAATGCTACAGGATTCTTACAAAAGATGGTGATTGATCTTCAGGCTGTGGGAGCTCCTTCCGGATTTTATATGCTCGAAGCAGAGACAGGAGGTAAAAAGCAGTTTTTCAAATTGTTGAAGCAATAAAAAACTGTATAGCGTAATGCTATACAATTAATATCCTAAAAGGAGGCAATTAATCTTCCCAGCCTTTTTTTGCAATACCGGCGGCAATGGCAGCCAAAGCTTTTTCGCCACCCATTAGAGTGGTAAGCTTATTTCCTTTTCCGTCATTACCCTGTGCCATATAAGCACCTTTTGCTGTTTTGGTAATTATAGCGTCGAACATCTCAACACCTTTTTCTTTAGTTTTTACGTTGTAAGCGGTGATTTTTTTAAAGGGAGTTTAGCAGTTTTAAGCATTTTCTTTCGCTTTTGCCAGTTTCTCAGGAAAAAGCACTTTATTCCGGTATTGCTCAAGTGAGGAATCAATACTGACAATCGGGATTTTGCTATTATTGAGTATTTGCACTGTTTTCATAATACTGTAATTTAATCAAATTTTCGTTCAGTTAAAAATCCTGCATAATCTGTACCAATTTCAAATTTATAGAAGTCATCTCCTTTCTGACCGTAAAGGACAAAATCCTTGACGATATCTTTGTAATATCGGGTAATACCAATTCTATAAAGCCTTGTTCTAACACTTGTACTGCCTGTAGCATAAACAGATGCATTGGGATGTTTATCAAAAAAAGCATATAAAGCAGCAACTACAGTTGCCAGCACTTTCTCACTGTCACCATTATTTGAGATAGCAATATCATCAATTTCTCCAGTTTCAGGGTGCTTATCACCAAAGGCAAGATTATAGAGATTTGGTTGATTAGTTTTTTGAAACTGAATTAGTTTGCGAATCAATCCCTTAGGACCTTCACTAATAAATTCAAATACAGTCAGGTTACTTTCTGCTTTCAGTGGATATTTCTCAAGCTTCATATAATCTCAAAGTAAGGATGAAGATATTATTTTCTGGGGATGAATTTGTAGCGCAATAAGGGTGGATTCACCTATTTAAATTATTGAAGCAATAAAAAAACTGTATAGCGTAATGCTATACAGTTAATATCCTAAAGGAGGCAATTAATCTTCCCAGCCTTTTTTTGCAATTCCGGCGGCAATAGCAGCCAAAGCTTTTTCGCCACCCATTAGTGTTGTAAGCTTATTTCCTTTTCCGTCATTACCCTGTGCCATATAAGCACCTTTTGCTGTTTTGGTAATTATAGCGTCGAACATCTCGACACCTTTTTCTTTAGTTTTTACGTTGTAAGCGGTGATTTTTACATCAGACATTTTCAATAGTTTTTAGTTAGTAATTCCTGAAATTACGCCTTAAAAGCCGTTTTAAAGGGGAAAACTTGCCAACAGCCGAATAAAGGCCCTGTATTAGTTGAGTTAAGCTATTTATTATGAGTTAGTTAAGTATTTATTATGTTTTGATTTAGCCTGAAATATGGGATTTGAGGCTGGGAATTGGTTTAGTAAATGGCTGGGGGTTCTTTTTTCAGTAAAAAAGCTGATATAAAAGATTTTCGGTTGAGAAACGGGGCTGTGAATCAAGTATGTCAACTTCCTTCCTCATTCAGTATTTTGTCGTCTTTGTCTTTTAGCTGCTTTTCTTCTAGGGATGAAATAAAATATTCGAAATCATTACCCCATATTTTTATTCCTGAATCCAAATGGTCACGGTCCTTAACATGTCGCAAAGCCAAAAAGTATAGAAATCCTTTAAAGAAACTTTCTACTTTATTCGAATGTCGCCCAAAGTCATAACAAAACTCCACTGCTTCTTTTCCATTCGAGTTTAAATGAAGAAATTTCGTCCAAAATCCGTGAGCTAATAAATTTCTTTTGAAGATAATTTTCAAGTTCATCTTCGATAATTAGTTTAGGATTTAATTTGAGTAAATTAAATATTGTTCCTAAAGTCCTCTTACTACTTTTTGATTTTGCAGTTTTGTTTAGAAATTCGACAGTCGTTATCCCATAAAGGCTTTTGTCAAATTCAGTAAGATAATTTAATAATTGGCTAGTAATAAATTCAACTCTTTGTGCAGAAATTAATGCCATCCCAATCTGGGAATAAACAAAATCTTCTTTTGTTATAGGTGAAGGGAAATTATCGTTTGAGGAATGATTCACATTGTTGTATCTAATTATGAATTTATACTACCAAACCATTAGCGACTCTTTTGTGTGATGCTGTCTAAAAGTGTTTTTAATTTCTTCTTGTCTGCCTCAATATTTCTTTTCAACCTTTTAGAACTGTTATACTCAAAGTCTGAATATGAAATTTCTATAAGTTTAATTTTATATTTAAGCAGAATTTCTCTCCTACGGTTGTCGTACAAGGCTCTTTGAAGCCCTCGATGAACTCCACTAACAGTAATTTTATTTGGTTTGTCAAAATGATTTACTGACTCAGTGTGCTGACGTTCTTTATATTCGATTACAAGGTTTAAGTTTTCGTAATAAGCGTCAACTGGTAATTTTCTACAGCTACCATTCTTACCTGGATCGCCCAATAAAAAGCTAAACCTATATTGTCTTTGTGAAGTTCTATTTAGGATTTCATCGCAGAGATCAAGAATATAAGTTTCATCTTTCGTTGTCATAATTCCATTATTGGTGTGTCCTTGATGAATAAATATAAATTTCCATCAAGTTCAAAAGTAGCAGTGTCAAGCTGAATATTTGGAAATTGATTTTTAATAAAAGTCAGTTCGTCTTTTAATTCAGTATAAAGTTCTTCTTCAGTTTCAAGCAATATGGAGGAGTACAATGGGAATTCGTCGAAACTTAAACCGTCATGAGATGGGCAATAGAACAGTTCAAAACTTGGAATTTGAAAGTTCGTTAAATTCTCTTCAAAAGCTGTACCCCATTTTTTAAGAATTAGTTGCCCTGAATTCTTAGCATCATCAAAAATGTCAATGTAGGAGTTTAATTTTGAAATAGCCTGTTGTCTTGCTACAATGGGATTGCTATCTAAAAAGTATTCCTCGATAGTTTTATCTATCTGTTTATTTTCTTTGTCAATACCAGTAAGGCTGATTTGAACTTTATACTTTAGTTTCATAATAAAAAGTGTTGCTTAAAATAGTTTCTAACACATAAATATGCAAGACTCAATTTCTCCATTCCAAATTTTAGATTTCTAAAATAGCAAAAAATTTGCTATGCAACGTCCCGGAGAAGACCGGACGGAGAAACGAGGCTGTATTTTGTGTGAAGGTTACTCACTATGTCAATAAACGCCACCCAAAGTTATATAATTGCCATTTCCACCTTTGTCAATAATTTTTGTAACTCCTGTTCCGTTTATGTTTGCTGAGTATAAGTCTGTTCCATCTTGTCCCTACGGTTGATTGAAGAGTAAGAAAATTTTTGTTCCGTCAGGAGATAACTGCGGAGCCACATCGTCAGAAAACTCTGTGTTAGCAGGCAGAGTTAAATTTATTTTAGTTTGTGTTGTTCCGTCATACTTGGCTGTCCATATTTCAATAGCTGCCCCAATTATTTTATAATAAACTAAGAGGTTGAGTTGAGTGGAACCTGAAGCAGTTAAAGATAAAACGCCGGAAGGTGTTACACTAAGTCCATTGCCAACAATAACCCCACCCAATGTTGTCGTTGTAGCTGGTGGTAATGTGTAAGTTGTTGTCTGGGCTTTTTTTCATAAAAGAAGGTGTTTGTCGATGATGCCTACTCTATCAAAATACGGTTTTCAGCTTCCCCGTCGTATGTGTCTAATGTAATTGCACACAATATAAATATACAACACTCAATAGTAAACATCAGCATTCTGCAAATTGCTCATACTTCGACAAGCTCAGTAGAATTCATACAGTACAAGAGTGCGACGCAAGGGACGATGATAGTAGTACTACAGCTGGGACAATACTCCTTCGCTAAAAGCTACGGAGTATAAATAAAAAATCCCGACACTTGGCCGGGATTGTATAATAGAAGTTTGTTTTTTAGATATCGAGTTTTGCATACTTTGCATGGCTCTCTATAAATGCTCTTCTAGGTGCTACCTCATCACCCATCAACATACTGAAAACTCGGTCGGCTTCTGCGGCACTTTCAATGGTTACTCTCTTTAAGGTACGGGTATCGGGGTTCATGGTAGTGTCCCATAACTGGTCTGCATTCATTTCCCCAAGACCTTTGTATCGTTGAATGTTTACGGAGTCTTCTTTGCCATCACCAATTTTCTCAACTAATAGTTTGCGTTGATCTTCATTGTAAGCATACTCCTGCGTTTTTCCTTTTTTGATTAAGTAAAGTGGCGGCTGTGCTATATACACATAGCCTTGCTCTACCAACTCTCTCATGTATCGGAATACAAAAGTTAAAATTAATGTGGCGATATGCGAACCGTCCACATCGGCATCCGTCATGATGATAAGTTTGTGATAACGAAGTTTGCTGAGGTCAAGTGCCTTTGGATCTTCTGGTGTTCCCATTTTTACACCAAGGGCAGTAAACATATTTCTTATCTCCTCGTTGTCGTATATCTTATGCTCCATTGCTTTTTCTACGTTAAGAATTTTACCTCTTAACGGAAGTATGGCCTGAAAACTTCTGTCTCTTCCTTGCTTGGCAGTGCCACCGGCAGAATCTCCCTCGACAAGATATAGCTCACAACGATTAGGGTCACGGTCAGAACAGTCGGCCAATTTACCCGGCAGTCCGCCACCGGTTAATACTGATTTACGTTGTACTAATTCTCTTGCTTTTCTTGCAGCGGCTCTTGCCTGTGCTGCTAGAATAACTTTTGCAACAATGTTTTTTGCTTCTCTTGGATTTTCTTCGAGATAGGCTTCTAATGCTCTGGACATTGTTGAATCAACAATTCCCATTACTTCGTTGTTACCCAGTTTGGTTTTTGTTTGTCCTTCAAACTGAGGCTCCGGAACTTTAACTGAGATGATAGAGCTTAAACCTTCACGGAAATCATCACCTTCAATTTCTACTTTGGCTTTTTCGAACAAACCATTCTTATCACCATAACTTTTGAATACTCTTGTTAAGGCACGGCGAAATCCGGATACATGGGTTCCACCTTCAATGGTATTGATATTATTTACATAAGAATAAACATGCTCACTATAGCCGCTATTATACATCATGGCTACTTCTACCACTACATTATTCACTTCATCTTTTCCTTCTACATAAATTACATTGGGCAAAAGTGCATTTCTTCCTGCATTTTTATCCAGCATTTCTACAAACTCCACGATGCCGCCTTCACTATAAAAACTGTTTACATAGTTATTACCTTCTTCATCTTTTTCCCGTAGGTCGGTGAGTGTAATGCGTACGCCTCTGTTCAAAAAAGAAAGTTCTCTTAATCTTCCTTCTAAAATTTCTTTGTTGTACTCTGTAGTAATGAAAATAGTATTGTCGGGCCAGAAGCGGACTGTGGTACCTCTTTTCTCACTAGTGCCAATTTCTCTTACTGCATATTGAGGAACCCCAATCTTATATTCTTGTTCAAATGTTTTGCCTTCACGGTTTACGGTTACATGCAATGTAGAACTCAATGCGTTTACACAACTAACACCCACACCATGCAAACCACCAGATACTTTATAAGAACCTTTATCAAACTTACCACCGGCATGTAATACTGTCATTACTACTTCCAGCGCAGAACGTTTTTCTTTGGAATGCATAGCTGTAGGAATACCACGGCCATCATCTTCTACCGTTATAGAGTTGTCTTCATGAATTATGACTTCAATGCTCTTACAATAGCCTGCTAATGCTTCGTCAATTGAGTTATCTACAACTTCATAAACAAGGTGATGCAAACCTTTTACACCAATATCGCCGATGTACATCGCCGGACGTTTACGAACTGCTTCTAAACCTTCTAAAACCTGGATACTATCGGCACTGTAACCAGCCGATATTGCTGCTGCTTTTTCTTTAGCTTCTGTAGTCATAAAAATGGTAAAATCCTATTGATGAAATTGAAAAAATGGATACTGACAAATGTACTGAAATTAACCCTCTTGACCTGAGAAAATATACCCAAATTTTACCCTGTTTTGGGAGTGTTTCGGGTAAAAGAAAATGCCCGTCTCGCTTAAGGAGAGACGGACATTTCAGCTAATTTAAAAACGAAAAGAGATTTAGTATTTTATAATTATTTTTTAGTGTTTTCTTAAACCTATCTTTTTACTATTTGCGCCACCATATCAGCCTCTGCACAGATCCTGTTTCCCACATAAGTTGTACCTCTCATTTCGCAGATGCCACGGCGGATTGGGGCAGATAGCTCCATTTTCAGGATTAACGTATCTCCCGGCCTTACCATACTTTTAAATTTGCAGTTGTCTATTTTCAGGAAGTAAGTATCATACTGCCCTTCGCCACTTAGGTTAATGGCAAGAATACCGCCGCATTGTGCCAAAGCTTCAATTTGTAATACACCGGGCATTACAGGGTTGCCCGGAAAATGCCCTTGGAAAAACCACTCATTGATTGTTACATTCTTAATGCCTACAATTTTGTGTGTCGCTCAATTCAATAACCTTATCTACCAGTGCAAATGGAAAACGATGCGGTAATGTTTTTTCTATATACTGGTAATCATGCACTGGCGGTTGTGAAGGATCGTAAACCGGGACGCCTTTGTTCTGTTTATTTTTTTTGATGTAATGCTTAATCTTTTTTGCAAACTCTACATTGGAACTATGGCCGGGTCTGTTGGCAATTATTCTTCCTTTAATTGGATAGCCAACTAATGCCAGATCCCCAACTACATCAAGCAACTTGTGCCTTGCAGGTTCATTGGGAAAACGAAGTTCTAAATTATTCAGATACCCTTCACTCTTTACTTCAATTTTATCTTTCTTAAATATCTTATTCAACCGCTCCATTTCTTTATCATCTACCTTTTTGTCAACAATTACAATTGCATTGTTGATGTCACCACCTTTTATAAGATTATTATCAAGCAACATTTCAAGCTCATGTAAAAAACAAAAAGTGCGGCATGGAGCTATTTCTTTTTTAAAGTCGCTCATCTGTTTTAACCCAGCATGTTGTGTGCCTAATACAGGAGAGTTAAAATCTATTAAAGTAGTAACCTGATATTCAGCTGCAGGCATGGCTACCATCTCTACTCTTTTTTCTTCATCATAATGGTAAATATTGTCTTCAATGCTATACCATATTTTTTCTGCTTCTTGTTCTTTTACTCCAGCCTCTTCAATCAGTGCCACAAATGGAGCAGAGCTACCATCCATAATCGGCATCTCAGGCCCGTTAATTTCAAGTAGGCAATTATCTACTCCCATTCCAACTAATGCTGCTAGTACATGTTCTACCGTACTTATTTTAGCACCATTCGCTTCTAAAGTTGTTCCTCTACTAACGTCAGTTACGAGGTCGCAATCTGCTTTAATAATAGGTTGGTTTGGTAAATCAATTCTTTTAAACTGAAAACCAAAACCTGGTGCAGCCGGATTGAGTGTTAGTGTGGCCATTACACCTGTATGCAATCCAGTTCCGGAAATGCTTACTGGTGATTCGAGAGTATGTTGCTTGTCTGGATTGAAGTCGGAACTCATGTAATAATAGAATTTAATTCAGTTTTGAAGACGGGCAAAGATAGCTATTCAGCAAAAGAGAAAAAACATGCCTTTTGGAGATAAAATATTAGTGTGAACAGATGATAATTAGGATAGAAGTATTAGAAATCAGGAAACTCTTTCAGCCATTAATTGCTTTACCATTGCTTCCAGTTCCTTTATTCTTTTTTCCATTTCAGGAAGATTGCGGGCAGTTGCCTGACTTCTGATGGCTTGATTATAATCATATGCAGGAGAGCCAGTAACCGCAGTGCCAGGTTTTTTTAAAGATTTTCCAAGACCAGCCTGTGCATTTATTTTAGAGCCATCGGCAATTTGTATATGACCAACTATGCCAGCTTGTCCGCCAATCATTACACCGTTACCAATTTTTGTACTTCCACTGATGCCTGCTTGTGCAGCAATAACGGTGCTGTTGCCGACTTCCACATTATGTGCAATCTGTATCAGGTTATCTAGTTTGGCACCTTTTTTTATCAGTGTTGATCCGATTGTTGCCCTGTCGATAGTAGCGTTGGCTCCAATTTCAACAAAGTCTTCAACTATTACGTTACCAATCTGAGGTACTTTTTTCAAACTACCATCTGCTTGTGGTGCAAATCCAAATCCATCACTTCCAATTACAGTGCCCGCATGAATGATTACATTGTTGCCAATTATACAATCATGATAAATTTTTACTCCGGGATGTATAATTGAATTTTCGCCGATGGAAACTTTATCGCCAATATAAGCATTGGGATAAATTTTTGTATTGTTGCCTACTTTTACATTTTCTCCCAAATAAGCGAATGCTCCAATAAAAACATTGTCGCCGTAGCTGGCAGTTTTAGCAATATATGAAGGCTCCTGAATGCCAGTTAGCATTTGCTGTGCTATTTCCTGATATTTAGTAAGCAAAGTTGCAAAAGCAGTGTAGGCGTCACTCACTCTAATCAGTGTTGCGTTAATTGGTTTTCTTAATTCATATGCTTCGCTGATAATAACAATGGATGCATTAGTGCTGTATAAAAAATCTTCATACTTGGCGTTAGCAAAAAAAGTAAGCTGACCTTCAGTAGCTTCTTCAATTTTTCCAAATGAAGCAACGGCGATATTAGCATCGCCTTCTACTTTGCCATTAATTAGTTGAGCTATTTGCGAAGCAGAAAATTGCATATTAAATGTATTAGGTCATAGCTGTAAAATATCTCAGTATGACTACGTTGTTTTAAGATAACAAATGTAATATTTTTTAGTAGTGCCGCTCAGGTTGTGCTGAATCAGTGCATTGTCAACTTGTGAAATGTCTTTTATTGTTCCATCCTTAAATAAAATGTTTATTCGTTCGTCTTCTAAGTTGTAAGTTGTATTACTTGCTTCTCCTGTAAATACAAAGTATTTGGTATCTTCTTCTTCAATATCCAACGCAGCCATCGCTTCATTTTGTTTTTCTTTAACGAAATTTTCGTCAAAAGGTTCAGCTTGTAGTTTTACTTTCAGCAATTTTCGTTCCACTAATGAACGGCAAAGCATTGCTAATATTTTATCAGAGTGCTTACACCAATTTTTAATGGTTGCCATTACATCATGATCGTCAAGACGGCAAAACTTATCCAAATGCTGCTCAATGGAACTTTTGGATTGAAAATCTTTTAAGAAGAAGTTTACCTCATCCGTTGCTCCATTTATTTCTTTTCCTTGGGTAAACAACTCTTTTGCTCGTTGGATAATTTTTACCAACATTCTTTCTGATGCAAGCACCGTTTTATGCAAATAAACCTGCCAGTACATTAGTCTGCGGGAGACAAGAAATTTTTCAATTGAGTAGATAGCTTTTTCTTCTACCATCAATTCTCCATCTTTTACGGTAAGCATTTTAAGAATTCGGTCATAGCCTATTACACCTTCTGCCACACCAGTAAAAAAACTATCTCTGTTCAGGTAATCCATTCTATCAACATCCAACTGGCCGGAAACTAACTGGTGTAAAAATCGTTTCGGATGTTTATTGGTGAAAATTTCAATAGCTGTGGTAAGCTGACCTTCAAATTGTTCATTCATTTTTTGCATCAGCAAAATTGAAATCTCTTCATGCTGTACATCTTTTATCAATTCACTTTCCAACGCATGAGAAAAAGGTCCATGACCGATATCGTGTAGTAGAATTGCAATCTTTGCTCCCAGTTCTTCTTCAGCGGTTATGTCAATGTTTTTACTTTTAAGTTCGTACAATGCAAACCGCATCAAATGATATGCACCTAAAGAATGGTGAAGCCTTGAATGTACAGCTCCGGGATATACTAAATGGGCAAATGCCATCTGATTAATATTTCGCAATCGTTGATACCAGGGATGAGAAATGATTTTTAATATCAACGGATGATCTATAGTAATAAACCCGTAAACAGGGTCGTTGATTATTTTGTGGACAGATGACATGTTGCTGTTTTGTTAAAGACCCCAAAAGGGTTGGCCGCAAAAGTACAACGGCTGCCTTTAATAAGCTATTTTTACTCAAACCGTAACTTCACAGTTGATAAATTAAAATATAAGAATGGCAGCAGCAAAAATTATTTGGGTAGATGATGAAATTGAAAGTCTTCAGTCGCAAAAAATGTTTTTGGAGAATAAAGGATACGAAGTTCAGACGTTTACCAATGGTTTTGATGCAATAGACTATGTAAAGGAAAATCTGGTGGATGTTGTGTTGATAGATGAAAGTATGCCCGGCATTACTGGATTGGAAACCTTGGCAAAAATTAAGGAGATTAATCAATCATTACCAATCGTTCTAATTACAAAAAATGAAACGGAGAACCTAATGGATGAGGCCATCGGCTCGCAAATAAGCGATTACCTTATAAAGCCTGTAAATCCAAACCAGGTTTGGTTGAGCCTTAAAAAGATTATTGATAACAGAAGGTTAGTGGCAGAGAAAACAACAACGTCGTATCAGCAACAGTTTCGTCATTTATTTACTGCACTCAACAGCAATCCTGATTACAACGAGTGGATGGATATTTATAAGAAATTAATTTATTGGGAACTGGAAATGCAAAAAGTGATAGCCCTGAAATGCAGGAGGTTTTGCAAAGCCAGAAAAGCGAAGCCAACACGGAGTTCTTCAAATTCGTTTCAAGAAATTATGCAAGTTGGGTTTCGCCTAAAAGTTCGGAAGGCCCGGTTATGAGTCATAATTTATTTCAGTTTAAAGTGTTACCACATATAGAAAAAGGAACTCCATTATTTTTTATATTGATAGATAACCTTCGTTTTGATCAGTGGAAAACTATTCAACCCATTTTTGCTGAAAGTTTTAGAATAACAGAAGAAGAAAGTTTTTACAGCATATTGCCTACAGCCACACAGTATTGCCGCAATGCAATTTTTGCAGGTTTAATGCCTATTGATATTGAAAAACAATTTCCAACACTTTGGAAAAATGATGAAGAAGAAGGTGGAAAGAATCTGAATGAAGAAGAATTTTTTCGGGCACAATTAAAACGTTTGGGAAAAGGTGATTTGAAAGTTTCTTATACAAAAGTTGTAAATAATCATGCAGGTCTTGATTTGGTGAACAATATTCACAACCTGATGAACAATGACATTAACGTAATTGTTTACAATTTTGTAGACATGCTTAGCCATGCCCGTACCGAAATGGAAGTGCTAAAAGAACTGGCCAGTGATGAAATGAGTTATCGTAGCATAACTGCAAGTTGGTTCGAGCATTCGCCATTGCACCAGGCATTAAAAAAGATTGCAGATAAAAAGATAAAAATTGTGTTGGCAACTGATCATGGTAGTGTGAGAGTGAAGACGCCGTATAAAGTTGTTGGTGATAAACAAACGACTACTAATTTACGCTACAAACATGGTCGTAATCTAAACTATGAACCAAAAGAAGTGCTTGCTTTCAGAGAGCCGAAAGATGCAGGATTGCCAACGCCAACAATTAATTCATCATTCATTTTTGCAAAAGAGGATAGCTTTCTGTGCTACCCCAATAACTATAATTATTACGTAAACTATTACAAGAATACATTTCAGCATGGCGGAGTAAGCCTTGAAGAAATGATAGTGCCGGTGATAAAAATGCAGAGTAAGTAAAACCCCTGTCCCCTAAAGGGGAACTTAAACCAAATAGTTCTCACACTTGTGGAAAAGTATTAAAGAAGAAAGAAAGTGATAGTGTAGTTTCGCAACAGTAAGAAAGTTTTAATTATCAAACTCTAAACATCCCCTTTAGGGGCTTGGGGCATGAAATACACACAAACGACATTAGATAAATTAGAATCAATTCCTGAAGAGGTCGGCTATATTCTGCGATACGAAAGAGGAACGTTTCAAAGTGGTTATTGCATTCTTGAAGCCAAAAAGGTGGTGGTGTTGAACAAGTTTTTACCAACTGAAGGTAGAATCAATACATTGATGGATCTGATTCCCCAGCTTTCTATTGAACAAGAAATTTTGACAGCCGAATCAAAGAAACTCTATGCGGAAGTGATGTCGAAACTGGAAGCACAGTCAAAAGAAGACTAATTTACTCGGGAACATGATTAGCTAAGCCCGATTCCGCTTAACTAATTAACTTTATCCCATGTCTTGTCCTCCTCTCAAAATAACTTTTCTTGGTACTGGCACTAGTAGCGGTGTGCCAATGATTGGCTGCGATTGTGCCGTTTGTACATCTGCCGATAAAAAAGATAACAGACTTCGGTCAAGCATATTGATAGAATCTTCAAACACTACATTGGTTGTTGACACAGGTCCCGATTTTCGCTATCAAATGCTTAGGGAAAATGTAACGAAATTAGATGCAGTTCTTTTTACGCATCCGCATAAAGATCATATGGCCGGGCTTGATGATGTGAAAGCCTATAATTATTTTTTAAAAAAACCGATTGATTTATTTGCTGATTCTTTAACCGAAGAAGCATTGCGCCGTGATTTCTATTATGCGTTTGCTGATACAAAATATCCCGGCATTCCAGAATTAAACATGAACACTATTACATTGGAGCCATTTATAGTTGGAGATATTCCGGTTACACCAATCCTAGTCTGGCATTTGAAAATGCCTGTTATGGGTTTTAGGTTTGGAAAGTTTACTTACATTACTGATGCTAATAAAATTGAAGAAACAGAAAAAAATAAAATAAGAGGAAGTGAAGTGTTAGTGTTAAATGCACTTAGAAAAAAGAAACATATTTCCCATTTTACACTTGACGAAGCAATAGAGATGGTACAAGAGTTGAATGTGCCAACAGGTTATTTTACTCATATCTCTCATCAGTTAGGAACTCATGCAGAAATTACGGATGAACTTCCTTCTAATATCCATCTTGCTTATGATAGACTGGTTTTAAATGTTCAGTAAGAGTTTAACCGATTATATCTTATTCTTTCCCTTCAACTAACAGTTGTTAGTTTTTAATTGTTTTTTACTATCTTGCGCCTGCCTTTAGCGATTGCTTGCTTTTAAAAAAAAGGTAAAAACATTGTGCCACCCAATTTCTTTGAGTGGCACAATTATTAATAAATAAAGACAAAATTAAAATGGATTTTCAACAATCAGAATTAACTCATCAGGTAGCACAAACAGCCAGAGATTTTGCACAGCAACATATTAAGCCATTTGTAATGGAGTGGGATGAAAGTCAGGAATTTCCTGTTGATGTTTTTAAAGAAATGGGCAAACTCGGACTGATGGGTGTATTAGTGCCAGAAGAGTATGGCGGCGCTGGTCTTTCTTATTTTGAATACAAAACAATCATTGTTGAAATAGCAAAAGTTTGTGGTTCTATTGGCTTAAGTGTAGCAGCGCATAATTCATTATGTACTGGCCATATTTTGGCTTTTGGAAACGAAGAACAAAAGAAAAAATGGTTACCTAAATTGGCAACAGCAGAATGGATTGGTGCATGGGGATTAACCGAAGCAAATACCGGCAGCGATGCAGGCAATATGCAATGCACTGCTGTAAAAGATGGTGATGAGTGGATTATCAACGGCACTAAGAATTGGATTACTCATGGAAAAAGTGGCGATGTTGCAGTTGTGGTTTGCAGAACAGGAGAACCAAGAGCAAAGAATAACTCAACCACATTTGTAGTGGAAAGAGGAACAAAAGGATTTAGTGCAGGTAAGAAAGAAAATAAACTAGGAATGCGGGCAAGTGAAACTGCCGAAATGGTTTTTGATAATTGTCGCATATCTGATGCTAACCGTTTAGGCGAAGTTGGTGCAGGTTTTAAACAAGCCATGAAGATATTAGATGGTGGAAGAATTTCTATTGCATCACTTTCATTGGGTATTGCAAAAGGTGCTTATGAAGCGGCTTTGCAATATTCGCAGGAGCGACATCAGTTTGATAAGCCTATTTCATCTTTTCAAGGAATTTCTTTTAAGCTGGCAGATATGGCAACAGAAATAGAAGCTGCTGATCTATTAACCATGCAGGCTTGCGACTTAAAAAATCGCAAACAACCCATGACCAAAGAAGCGGCTATGGCAAAATATTATGCCAGCGAAGTAGCAGTTCGTGTAGCTAACGATGCAGTGCAGGTTTTTGGTGGCTATGGTTACACTAAAGATTTTCCAGTGGAGAAATTTTACAGGGATGCAAAGCTTTGTACAATTGGTGAGGGAACTTCAGAAATTCAGAAGATTGTTATTAGTAGGGAAGTGTTGAAATAATTAAGAACTAATAATAAAGAATTACTAATTAATCCTGCTTTGAGCAGGATTTTTTATTACCTCACTTCCTGCATCTCAACCAGCTTCTTATAAAAACCACCTTGTGCCAGTAACTCATCATGATTGCCTCTTTCTACAATCTTTCCTTTTTGTAAAACAATTATTTCATCTGCATGGCGGATAGTAGAAAGTCGATGTGCAATAACAATAGATGTACGGTTTGACATTAAATTATTAATTGCATCTTGCACCAAACGTTCGCTTTCGGTATCAAGTGAAGAAGTGGCTTCATCCAAAATAAGAATTGGTGGATTTTTTAATACAGCTCTTGCAATAGTTAACCGCTGTCTTTCGCCACCACTTAGTTTGGCGCCACGGTCGCCGATATTGCTGTTATATCCACCTTCTTTTTTTATTATAAACTCATGGGCATTGGCAATCTTTGCCGCCTCAATTATTTCTTCTTCAGTCGCTTGCTGGTAACCAATAGCAATGTTGCTAGAAATGGTATCGTTGAATAATATTGGTTCCTGTGTAACAATACTCATCAAATTTCTGGCGGAATGAAGAGAATAATCTTTGATATTTACTCCGTCAATTAGTACTTCGCCACCAGTTACGTCATGAAATCTTGGAACAAGATCAGCTAATGTAGATTTGCCTGCTCCTGATGATCCAACCAATGCAATTGTTTGTCCTTTTTTAACTGTTAGATTTATATTTTCAAGAATAACCGCATCACCA
The DNA here is from genome assembly GCA_016706055.1 of Chitinophagaceae bacterium. Taxonomy (GTDB): domain Bacteria; phylum Bacteroidota; class Bacteroidia; order Chitinophagales; family Chitinophagaceae; genus JJ008. The sequence goes on from JADJKL010000008.1 coordinate 164,859, forward strand.
TATGCAAAATTTACATTGCGGAATTCGATTGAATGCTGGAATGAATCTATCTTTTTACCATTTGGATTATCATCTACTGTTACAGGTGTATTTAAAACGTCTTCAATCCTGTTGATAGCAGCAGCACCTTTCCGCATATTACTAAACGATGTGGATAATGCTTTTGCAGGACTTATTATGTTGTAAAATATACCAAGAAAACCGAGAAAGGCTGATGCTTCCAATAACTCACCTCTTAATACCAATCTTCCGCCATAATATAGCACCGCAGTGAAAAGAATGACTCCCATTACTTCTGATAATGGGGAAGCCAAATCCCTGCGATAGGAAATTTTATTTTTTGCTGTAAGTAACTCGTCATTCGATTTAAAGAATTTGCCTCTTAATAGTTTTTCAATATTGAAAGCTTTGATAACTCTCAATCCGCCCAAAGTCTCGTCAAGTGTTGATAGTGTTTCGCCATATTTTTTTGCTACTTCTTCTGAATGTTTCTTTAATGATTTTGTTACTCTGCCAATAACAAGCCCAAGCACAGGAATAAGTAGTAGAATAAAAAGAGTGAGCTGCACACTTATCAGTAATAAAACCGTAAGTGTAACAATGATCGTCATGGGGTCTCTTATCCATCCTTCCAGTGTGCCTACCACAGAACTTTCCACTTCTCCTACATCATTTGTCATTCTGCTCATCAGGTCGCCTTTTCTTTTTTCATTAAAAAAGCCAATAGGTAAACGAAGCACTTTGTCATACAATTCTTCTCTTAAATGATTAACAATTTGATTTTTTAATGGATTAAGCACATAATAGGAAAGATAGAGAAACAGGTTTTTCAGGATAATGAAACTTACCATAAGCAAACAGATAATGCCCATTGTGTAAATCTTTCCATTTGTACTTACTGATGTATATAAAAAATCATTTACATATTGAATTGCAGGGTTACTACTAGTAGAAGTTATACCTTGTCCGTCAAGAAATATTAGTTGCAAAAAAGGCATCAACATGCCAATGGAAATAATGGAGAAGATGATACTTAATAAGGTAAAAAGAAAATATAAAAATATTTTGCCCTTATATGCTTTCAGGTATTGGAAAATTCTGGAGTATTGTTTCATTGAAAATGCTTCTGCTGAAAAGCCACAAAGTAACTAATTTTACAGCGTTCGCCGAAGGGAACAGTAAATAATAACAAAATGGAAGAAGGAAAAAGACAAAAGCAGATAGCCGGACTGTTAAATGAAGAAATGAACACAATTTTCAGCGTTTAGGATTGAGCATGATTGATGGTGGGATGGTCTCCATTTCAGCAGTTAAAGTGACTCCAGATTTACTCGAAGCAAGGTTTTATCTTAGTTTATTTCAGGTAAAAGACGTGGAAGCGGCTTTGGCAAAAATTGAAAGCCGCCATCATGAAATAAAAAAGGAACTGGCATCGAATGTAAGACACCAGTTGCGCAGCATTCCGGTATTGAAGTTCTATAAAGATGATACGTTGGACCATGTGTTTAAAATGGAAGAAATCTTTAAAAAGATAGAGGAAGAAAAAAAGGACAGACCTGATGCTGGTAATAGTGCTGAATAAGCAGCTGTAACCTATATTTCAAACCTTAAATAGCAAACTTGTATTTCTTATTTGCCTGGCGATATTTTAAAGCTAAAAAATCTACTAATGCAATTAATATCATTGCATGGGTAAGTATTTCGGCTATTATAATTGGCACTACCGCATTGATTTTAGTTTTGAGTGTGTTTAATGGATTTGAAGGATTGGTGAAATCTTTATACTCTTCTTTTTACACAGACATTCGTATATCGCCTGCTTCTGGAAAAGTAATGACGATTACTTCCGAGCAGATTCAACAACTGAAAGGATTAACTGGAATAAAAAATTTTTCTTTATCAGTTGAAGAAAAAGCATTGGTGCAAAATGGCGAATCACAGTCTGTTGTTTATTTAAAAGGCGTAGATGAGAATTACCGTTATATAACAGGTGTTGCAGATAATTTGATTTCCGGCGATTATGATATTGGTACAGCCGATGCTCCCAAATTAGTATTGGGTGCTGGTGTAGAAGGTGCATTGCAAATGTATTCAGATCAGTTTAGTACACCATTAAAAATTTATCTACCAAGAAAAAGCAATACCGAGCAGATTAATATGCTGGAAGATATCAGTAATGATACAATTAGCTCTTCCGGTTCTTTCCGAATTCAACAGGATTTTGATAACAAATACGGCATTACCAATATTGACTTTGTAAAGCGTTCAGTTAAGTTGGGTGCAGATGATTATAGCTTTGTAGAAATTCTGGTAAAAGATCCATCAGAAGCCGACAATATAAAAAAGCAAATAAAGAAATTATTTGGCGATCAATATCTTGTACAAAATAAGTATGAACAGAACCGAAGTCTTTATTCCATTATGAATGCCGAACGATGGGTAATATACGGTGTGCTTTGTTTGATATTGGTTGTGGCAGCATTTAATATGATTGGCGCATTAACGATGTTGGTACTGGAAAAGCAAAAAGATATAAGTGTGTTGCATGCTTTGGGTGGCAATCGGAGGTTTATTCAACGTATATTCTTAAGCGAAGGAATGTTGCTTGCACTGATTGGTTGCGGAGTTGGGATGTTGTTAGCATTGCTCATTGCATTTCTGCAAGTAAAATATCACTTAATTCCGTTGGCTGGCGGATCTTTTCTTATTGATTACTTTCCAGTAAAGCTTCGTTTGATGGATTTTCTTTTGGTAGGTGGTACTGTCTTTGTCATTGCATTTATCGCATCATGGTTACCTTCCCGCAAAGCGGCGGCACAGAATTTTTCTTTGCGCAGCGAATAAATTGAGTGCTGGAATTAATAATCTCCCAACGTTTCAGGAAGTTGTGCTAATGCTTTTGCTAACTGCTCATCATTTGGTGCAATGCCATGCCATTCATGTGTTCCTTCCATAAAATCAACACCTTTTCCCATTACAGTATGCATCATTATGCCAATTGGTTTGCCCTGACCAGTTAATGATTTGGCTTTATCTAAAGTAGCAACTACATCATCCATATCGTTGCCATTCATTTCGAGTACAGTCCAACCAAAAGCTGCAAATTTTTCTCCAATATTCCCAAGTCCCATTACTTTATCAGTTGGTCCATCAATTTGCTGACCATTCCAATCGATAGTAGAAATAAGATTATCCACTTTATGATGCGCTGCAAACATCATTGCTTCCCAAATTTGTCCTTCATCCAATTCGCCATCACCATGCAGGGAGAAAACCAAATTCTTTTCACCATTTAGTTTTTTGGTTAGTGCAGCACCAATTGCAACACTCATTCCCTGTCCCAAAGAACCCGAAGCAATACGAATGCCAGGTAAATGTTCATGTGTGGCAGGGTGACCTTGTAATCTTGAATTTATTTTTCTGAATGTTGCTAGCTCTTTTATGTCAAAATAACCCGAACGGGCAAGTGTAGAATAAAATAATGGTGAAATATGGCCGTTTGAAAGGAAGAAAATATCCTCATTTGTCGCATCCATATTAAAGGATGGATTATGCTTCATTACTTTGAAATACAATGCGGTAAGAAAATCTGCACAGCCCAAAGATCCGCCGGGGTGACCACTTTGGCAACCATGTACCATTCTTACTATATCTCTTCTGATTTGCGTTGCTATTGCCTTAAGTTCTGCCATAATTGCTAGGTTCTTATTAAACTTTTTGTATCTTAATGGTTCAAATCACTATTGCGCTGCAAAAGTGCATTCTTTTTTAATATAAAATCCACCCTTAATGATTAATATACTTAAAAGTTCAACACAATCCTTGATTTACTGAAAATTAATGCGTTATCAACAATTTTGTATAGAAAATTGACTCGATTTTAGATGTTTGAGCCTATTTTTGCACAAATTTTAAAGACCTTATCGATGTTGGATATTTTACTAACTGCTTCAGTTTCGTTTATCATCACCTTTTTGGCGATTCCTGTTGTAATACAGATTGCTGAGCAAAAAAAGCTATATGATATTCCTGATGAAAGGAAGGTACACACAAGGTTAGTAGCTTCGTTGGGCGGTATTGGCATTTTTGCAGGGTTTTTATTGGCTTCGCTTTTATCCATTCAGGGATATTTAAATCCTGAGTTTCAATATTTCTTTGCTGCAGCCTTGGTAGTATTTTTTGTTGGTCTGAAAGATGATATTATGATATTGTCTGCCACAAAAAAGTTCATTGGTCAACTTATAGCAGCGTCTATACTTATTCATCTTGGTGGAATCAAATTGGATAGTATGTACGGTTTATTCGGTTTCGAACAGCTGCCAGAAGGTTTTAGTCTTGCATTATCTTACCTCACCATTATTGTAATTATCAATTCGTTTAATTTGATTGATGGAGTGGACGGATTAGCATCTAGCCTAGGAATACTTACAATGATTGTATTTGGAAGTTACTTCTTTGCAATAGAATATCAGGCTTATGCACTATTGGCGTTTGCAATGGCTGGATCATTGGTGGCATTTATTATTTTTAATCACCATCCTGCCAAAATATTTATGGGTGATTCCGGTTCACTAATGATAGGGCTTATTAATGCAGTTTTGGTAATAAAATTTATTAATGTAGCTCATTCTCCGTTTGTTGAAGTGCAGATTCCTGCTGCAGTTGCGATTGGGTTTGCAATCCTGATTGTACCACTGTTAGATACCTTGCGGGTATTTACTATCCGGATTGCGAGTGGCAGATCGCCTTTTACACCTGACAGAAACCATGTTCACCATTTATTATTAGATAACGGTCTTAGTCATGCTGCTGTAACTTTTACTTGTGTTGCTATAAATGTTTGTTTTATTGTTATGGCTTGGTTGGGCAGGTCTTTAGGTTCCAATTATCTTTTATTGATTCTGGTTTCGTTAGCCTTTATCGGGATAGGCTTACTTTATTACAATAAGAATCGCCGGAAGATGGTTGTTGCAAAACGACTTGATGGAGCTACAGAATTAAAAAGAGCTTCAAGAGTTGTTACACTTACTAAAGAAACAAAACAGTTAGCAGATAACAACTAGGCAAAAATCACCTTCATTTTTTTTACTCAAGCGGCTTCATAATAATTCACTTTTATTAGCTTTGCTGTTCTCCGGTAATATTACTGGAGTTGAATTTCAAAAATTAGAATATGTCAGAAGATATTTCGTCCATTATTGCAGATGCTGATGACCATATGAAAAAGGCAATTAGTCATCTTGAATCTGAATTAGTAAAAATAAGAGCCGGAAAAGCTAATCCACAAATGTTGGATAGTCTGGTTGTAGATTATTATGGTAACCCAACCCCAATAAACCAGGTGGCAAATGTAAGTGTGATGGATGCCCGCACTTTGACGATTCAGCCATGGGAAAAAAATATGTTGCAAGCTATTGAGAAATCAATTATTGGTGCCAATATTGGCGTAACTCCACAGAATGATGGAGCTATCATCCGCCTTTCTTTACCTCCCTTAACGGAAGAAAGAAGAAAAGAATTGGTAAAAAGATGTCAGGGCGAAGGTGAGCACACAAAAATTGCTATTCGCAATATCAGACGAGATGCTATTGAGCATATTAAGAAGCTACAGAAAAATGGATTAAGCGAAGATGCAGCTAAAGATGCAGAAGCAGATGTTCAGGCAGCAACCGATAAGAATACGCAGCTGTAGAGAAACATCTTGAATCAAAAGAAAAAGAAATTATGTCGGTATAAAACCGGTGATGAATATTATTCAGCAACATCAATTGGTGTTGCTTTTTTTTTGTCTGGGAAGATTAGCGAGAAAAACACCAAATAAAATGATGGCTAGGCAAAGCCATTTTACCCAAGTTATTTTTTCTCCATCAATAAATCCCCAAAAGAGTGCAATAAAGGAATACCATAAGTGACTAGTGATGCAAAAAGCATCCCAGCCTTTTTAACGAGAATGTAAAATAAAACAGTGGCGATTGCACTCCCGGCAATTCCAAGTGCTACAGATGCCCAAATGGAATATTGTACTGCGACGCTATTAAAATTGAGGTCAAGAAATCCCTGCTGCCAGAGAATATAGCCTGTTGGAATTGTCATTACAGCTAAAGAAACGGTAGCAACATGTACCGGATTAAGACCTTTTAAATAATGACCAACCATATTTACATTAAGACCATATAAAAAAGTAGCAATAACAATCAACAATGTGTATCCAAAATTTTCAAGGCTAATCGTTTCGTTATCAATTATCATTGGAATAACAGTTAACAATACAAGCCCAATGAAGCCAGTAATAACTCCCCATATTTTTTGTGATTTTATATGATCTTTAAAAAAGAAGATGCCAATTACTACTACACATATAGGTGTTAAGGAATTTAATATGCCAGCTAATGAGCTATCAAGTTTAGTAATAGCTTCTGCAAATAAAAAGGCAGGTAGCAGGTTGCCAACAACGGCGCTTAGAATAACCAGCCCCAATTTATTCTTTGGAATTTTATTAAAATGAAAAAAAGCAAAGGGAATAAAAACAAAACCGGCCGAAAATATCCGGACAGCTGCAATTTGTATTGCAGAAAGACCTTCCTGGCTATCATGCATCAGTTTAAATGAACTACCCCAGATAATACAAAGTATTATAAAAATAAGCCAGCTTGCAAATTTGTTACTCATGTTGAATGGGCGCAAAGGTCATAATTTGAGAGGAATTATTGCTAATTAATTCGAAGAGTAGCTGCTATTTTTACGAAATAGTATATTGCAATACAATTTTATAAACGAGAAGTATGGGAAATATTAAATTAAGTGAAATTTCTACCCGGGCACCTAAGGAATTTGATAAATCAGCAACAAAGGAAAAATCTGCAGCTATTATTAAGGAATTGGATGACCTGCAAAATCTTTTATATGCTGAAGGCAAGCATTCTATTCTTGTAGTTATTCAGGGAATGGATGCAAGTGGTAAGGATGGAGTTATTCGAAATGTCATGGGTAATATGAATCCGCAAGGTGTTAATGTAAAATCATACAAGGCGCCTACTCCAGAAGAGTTAGCACATGATTTTTTATGGAGAATACATCACTATGCTCCACAAAAAGGAATGATACAGATTTTTAACCGGTCGCATTACGAAGATATATTGATTACAAGGGTACATAAATGGTGTGATGATGAAACTGCGAGGAAGAGGATGAATGCAATTAATGATTTTGAGCAATTACTAATAAATCATAACAATACGCATATTCTAAAATTCTATCTGCATGTTTCGCCAGAAGAACAGCAAGAGAGATTAACTGAAAGATTAAGTGATCCAGCTAAAATGTGGAAGTATAATGAAAAGGATTTTGAAGAAGCAAAGCTTTGGGATATTTACATGGAGATGTATGAAGACTGTTTCAATAATTGTAATAATCCGGAATGGACAATTGTACCAGCAGATCAGAATTGGTATAAGGAATACACCATCGCATCAAAATTGAGTGATTTGTTGAAAAGCCTAGATATGAAATTTCCAGGTTTGAAAAAATAGATCATTTTTTTGGTATTCATTGATGGAATTGAGGAGTTTGGTGTATTTTTTTGTTTTGCATATCTTTTTTTAGTAGGTTAAACCTTTATTGTACAACTAAATTTAATTTTTATGGGAATGATTAAGGAATTTAAAGACTTTGCTATGAAAGGCAATGTTGTTGATTTGGCAGTTGCTGTAATAATCGGCGGTGCTTTTGGAGCTATTGTTACTGCACTGGTAGATAAGATTCTGATGCCAATCATTGGCTCACTTATTGGACAAAGCTTTGACACCTTAACTGCCGATGTTAATGGTGTGGCTATACAGTATGGGGCATTTATTCAGGCAATAATTAATTTCCTCATTATTGCGTTTGTTTTATTTATGATTATCAAAGCAATGAATTCAACGAAGAAGAAAGAAGAAGCTGCACCTGCGGCTACTCCTGAGGACATTGCGTTACTGCGTGAAATCAGAGATTCTTTAAAGAAATAGCAGGGAAAATCAAGGGTCAATCCCTAAAGCCTTTTTCCTTATTTTTGTAAAGTCCTGTTTAACGCAGGACTTTATTTTTTTGCTTTAATTTTTTATATAGTGCAGCCAACAACATATCAGATAAAATTACCTCAGTTTGAAGGCCCTTTCGACTTGTTATTATTCTTTATTGAAAGGGATGAGCTGGATATATACAATATTCAAATTACTGGAATCATCAATGATTTTCTTGATTATATACATCAAAGCGAAGATCTGAATATAGAGTTGAGTAGTGAGTTCATTTTATTTATTTCTACCCTGATGCGAATAAAAGCAAAAATGCTTTTACCTCGTAAAGAACTGGATGCACAAGGAAATGAGATTGACCCAAGAGAAGAACTAATAAGTAAGATACTTGAGTATAAAAGATTCAAAGAAGCCTCTGCGCAAATGGCAGAAATGGAAGCATTACGAATGCTTAGTGTAAAGAGAGGAAATATTCAGAAAGAACTATCGATGATAGGAGAAGAGGATAGTGAAGGAACTGAGATTCAAAACATCACTTTGTTTAAATTGATGCGGGCATTCGAAAAGGCCATGCAAAAATATAGTGATCGGCTTAACAAGCCTGTGCATACAGTTGTACAGTATGATTATACTATGGAAGAAAGTAGAAGCCGTATGTTGAGTTCTGCACAAGCAGAAAAAACACTTTCCTTTGAAAAGATTTTTGATGAATGTGAGAACAGGGTGCATGCAATTTTTCTATTCCTCTCATTGCTAGAATTAGTGCAGCAGAAATTTTTAAAAATTGTAATGGGCGAAGGAAAGAATAACTTTATCATCGAGTATAATGAACCAGAAAACCGCCTGGCGGATCTGGAAGATATAAACCAACAACCTTAATTTTAAAAAATTACATTATGAAACGTACAGCTACAGCCAATTGGAAAGGTTCTGGAAAAGAAGGTACTGGCAAATTACTTACCCAGTCCGGAGTTATAAAAAACAAAGCCTATGATTTCAAAAGTAGATTTGAAGATGGCACATCCACTAACCCTGAGGAGTTAATTGCAGCTGCTCATGCAGGATGTTATTCTATGAAATTAAGTTTTGTACTGGGTGCAGCAGGCTTAACACCAAACCGTATTGAAACAAAATGTACTGTAACATTACAAGATGGTGTTATTACTTCAAGTCATTTAGAAGTAAAGGCTAAAGTGCCAAAATGCAAAGCAGCTGCCTTTGCTGAATATGCTGCTGATGCAAAAGCAAATTGTCCTGTAAGTAAAGCTTTGAATGTAGAAATTACAATGGATGCTGAATTAGTAAAAAGTTTTAAAGCTGCAACTACAGCTTAAATATAAATAATTATGATAACAGAAGCCGTTCCATTGGAGCGGCTTTTTTATTCATAAATCCAAAGCAAAACGGGTTGCTTCGAGTTGTTAACTATCTTTTTTATTTCCAGTAGAAAATTTGGCGAAACAGTAGGACAGCCATTACTCTGACAAATTTCATCCGACACTTCGTTGTCAGGAACACAACTATGTGAATGTAATACCACCGTTCTTTCAAAAGCATTGTTATTCGTACTGTCTAAACCATGTAGTTTATAAGAATAGCCAAATTTACCTGTATAAGAATTTCCAATGCGATACTTGCCTAAAGAAGTGCAGCCGCTGCCAACTACATTACTATATTTTCTTCCTTCAAGCCAGTATTCAAAACAATTACCGTGTGCCACTAATTGTTTGTTTACTAAACTATCTTTTTTCAAATCATAAATAAAAAAGCGATTTTGACCTGAAGGAAGACTCATGTCTATCAGGAAACAAGTTTTATCATTGTATCCTTTTCTTGTTACAAATGCCTTTGCTTCGCTGGCTTTATTCTTTAATTTATGAAACCATTCTGGTGAGGTTTTATAAACGGATTCTTTTGGGTAAGTGAAGGGCTTTTTGTTTTTTTCCAAGTGTTAGTTTGTGTAAACCACGAAACTGCAATGATTGCAATAGCAGAAATGATAAAAAAACGGAGAATCTTCATGAATAGCCGGTTTTAATACAGTAATGAGATACCCGGAAAACGAAAATCCACAAATTAAATTTTCTGGAATTAGTTAAGATACTTTGAAAGGATTAGAATCTCCATCCGGCATAAACCTGCGTTACATTACTTTTTGCATCCACACCGGGAATAAAGTTGGGACGAGTACCTCCTTTGCTTACATTGTTTAAACTTACATTTATTCTAGCACCGATAAAAAACCCACCTATAGGTCTAACTTCTCCTCCGGCTACCAAGCCATAGTCAAACCTGTTTAAATAATTGAAAAGACTGCCACTGCTTCCATTGCCTGTTGTATCTACTCCGGTGTTCAGCAAAAAAGCAGCCTGTGCGCCAGCATGAAGTTGTATTCGTTTTGTAAAATTCAAAGTAATTAGCTGTGGAAGTAAAAGATAATCCAATGTTACATTTCCGGTATCGGTATTAGTTCTGAAGTCATAACCTTGTCTCGACAAAATTATTTCTGACCGGAAACCGAAGAATTTTTTTGGCTTTGGAGCAATATATCCTCCAATCATATAGCCTGTATAGCTATCAGCATTAACGCCGGAGGCTTTAGTAAGATTAGCAAAATTGATTCCGCCTTTTATGCCAATATTAAATCCAAGTTGTGAAAATGAAAGATAAGAGACAGAAGAAAATAATAATAGAAAAACAGCTCTTTTCATATTAATGTCTTTTTGAAATACATGACAACTATAATACCACTTATTTTAAAAGCTGGCTTACTGTAATTTTGTCTTTCATCATTTCTCTCACTGCATCGGCAATTGATGCTGCATCATAACCACATTCTTTGTGCAATTCTTTTGGTGTGCCATGCTCAACTAGTCTGTCGGGTATGCCCAAAATTTTCACATCATTTTTATAACCATGCATTGCCATAAACTCCAATATGGCACTTCCAATTCCTCCTTCTATAGAACCATCTTCAACCGTAATTAATTTTTTCGTATTGCTGGCAGACTTCATGAAGTAAAGCTTCATCCAATGGTTTTGCAAAACGCAGATCATAATGTCCGGGATTCAATCCGTCATTTTTTAATTCACGAATAGCTGCTGCTGCAAAATTTCCTGGATGGCCGAAAGATAGAATCGCAATATCTTTTCCTTCCTTCAATTTCCTTCCCGTCCCAATTTTTATTTCCTTCATTTCTGTTTTCCATTCCGGCATCATGCCTTCGCCTCTTGGATAGCGGATAACGAAAGGAATCGTTGTTGATTCTAATTGTGCGGTGTACATCAGGTTTCTCAATTCACTTTCATTCATCGGCGAACTGATAATCATATTCGGAATGCAACGGAAATAAGCAATGTCATAACAACCATGATGTGTTGGTCCATCATCACCAACAAGTCCGGCTCTGTCTAAACAAAATATGACAGGTAATTTTTGAATAGCAACATCATGCACCACTTGATCATATGCTCTTTGCATAAACGAAGAATAGATGTTGCAGAAAACTTTTAATCCTTGTGTAGCCATACCAGCACTTACTGTTACAGCATGTTGTTCTGCAATGCCCACATCAAATGCTCTGTCAGGCATTTTTTCCATCATATATTTTAATGATGAACCCGAAGGCATAGCTGGAGTGATGCCAAATATTTTGTCATTCTTTTCTGCCAGTTCAATTATTGTATGACCGAATACGTCCTGATATTTTGGTGGTTGCGGCAGGTCAAATTTTTTCTTTTGTATTTCACCAGTTATTTTATCAAACAAACCTGGGGCATGCCACTTGGTCTGGTCTTTTTCTGCCAGTGCATAGCCTTTACCTTTAGTAGTTACAATGTGCAGAATTTTTGGACCGGGAATATTGCGAAGATCTTTTAATGTATCAACCAGCTTTGCAACATTATGTCCGTCAATTGGTCCAAAGTATCGAAGCTTTAACGCTTCAAATAAATTAGAACTGCTGCTTACCATTCCCTTAAGTCCATCGGTAAGTTTATGTGCCATTGCTCTGCTAAAATTTTTTCCAACTGGCAATTTTCCAAGTAGCTTCCAAACATCATCCTTTACTTTATTGTAAGTCGGTGAAGTAGTAATATCTGTCAGATATTCTTTTAATGCGCCAACGTTAGGGTCAATACCCATGCAATTATCGTTCAATACAATCAGCATATCAGCATCAGCCACACCAGCATGGTTCATTCCTTCAAAAGCAAGGCCTGCCGTCATAGCTCCATCTCCAATTACTGCAACTACTTTTCTATCTGTTTCACCTTTATATTTTGCAGCCATTGCCATTCCTAATGCAGCAGAAATAGATGTAGAAGAATGTCCTACACCAAATGTATCATATTCACTTTCGCTTCTTTTTTGGGAAGCCACTCAGACCTTTGTATTTTCTGTTGCTTGGAAAATTATCTCTTCTGCCGGTTAATATCTTATGTCCATATGCCTGATGACCAACATCCCATACTAATTGATCGTACGGTGTATTGTACACATAATGCAAAGCGGTCGTTAACTCTACCACACCAAGGCTGGCACCAAAATGACCTCCATGTACACTGACAACATCAACAATGTATTGGCGCAACTCATCGCATACCTGATGCAATTTTTCACGGGGCAATTTCTTCAGGTCTTCTGGGGAATCAATAGTTTGTAAAAGTGGTCCTGGTGTGATTTCCATTTATTCGGTTTTGCGGTGTAAAATTAAGCTTTCTGGCTGATAGCAGTCATTTCGGAATTTTCTCATAAATTGTTTAACAATCTGTTGAGAGAATGGTTCTGATAGATACGGAGATTTGTCAATTTTGGCTTTATTTTTTACCCATTTGTCAACACAATCCACCACTGGTATATTAAGGTAGTTATCTGGGGATGGATTAATTAGATTTGCCTATGTTTTTTGCTAATTCAAGATATTGGTTGCTCCAGTTAATTGGCTGGGGCTTTGTTGGTCTTGTGATGCTTTTTTTTGCACATGCTTATAAAGTAAACATTTCCGAAAAAGTTTTATTAGGTAGAATAGCTATTGTATTTGCCGCTGGAATATTGGTAACGCATATTCTGCGCCTGGTTATTAAATGGCGAGCATGGATGATGGAATCCATAGAAAAGGCAATTCCAAAACTTATCATTGCACTTGTATTTGCATCCATGCTATTTAGCTTGATAGTATTAGGCGGGTTTGATTACTTTAAACTCGGTACTGATTCTGGGAAAAAACTTACTTTTTTTGCAAGGCTTTTAGGTTCTACTTTTGATAATGGTCTATTTATTCTGCCATGGCTTTTGATATATTATTTCTATCATTTCTTTCAAAAAAGTCGTCGCCAGCAATTGGATACGTTGCGTTTGGAAACGCTGATAAAAGAATTGGAACTAAAAACGATTAAGGCGCATATCAATCCACATTTTATTTTTAATGCGTTGAACAGTATCAGGGCTTTGGTAGATGAAAATCCTAAAAGAGCAAGAAGAGCAGTTACAGAATTAAGTAATATTCTGCGAAGTAGTATGCAATCAGAAAAAATGGAAACTGTTCCTTTTGAAAAAGAATTATCTATCGTAAAAGATTATCTGGCTTTGGAAAATATGCGGTTCGAAGACAGGTTAAAGATTGAATACCAGATTGATGAAGACACATTGAATCAACCTGTGCCACCGATGATGTTGCAAACATTAGTGGAAAATGCAATTAAGCATGGCATCAGCAAACAAATCGATGGTGGGTTAATAAAAGTTATCTCTGATTTTAAAGGCGATTTTCATGAAATGATAGTGCAGAATACAGGCAGACTTTCTGGTGAAATAAATGAATTTGGATTTGGTCTTTCAAGTACTAATAATAGGCTGAGTTTATTATATGGCGAAAAGGCAAATTTTGAAATAAAACAAGTAAATGGTTCAATGGTGGAAGCAAAAGTATTGATGCCAGTAACGGTTCATTAAAAATTAACATATGAAGGCAATTATTATAGACGATGAAAGGTTAGCAAGGACAGAATTAAAAAAACTGTTGGAGGAGTTTCCTGAAGTAGAAATTATTGACGAAGCTGCAAATGCAGAAGAAGGCATTACGAAAATTGAAAGTCTGCATCCGGATCTTATTTTTCTGGACATTCAAATGCCAGGAAAAACTGGATTTGAAATGTTGTCAGACCTGGAAAAAACTCCGCAGGTAATATTTACAACAGCGTATGATGAATTTGCAATAAAAGCATTTCAGGTCAATGCGTTAGATTATTTACTCAAACCCATAGAGCCTAAACGACTTGCTGATGCAATTCAAAAATTGCATTTGCCAGAAGGAAAAGAAAACAGAACGGAGACGGATGAATTTGTCAATACAAGTTTGCTTACCGAGTTAGATCAGGTATTTGTTAAAGATGGAGAGAAATGTTGGTTTGTAAAGCTGGGTGATATACGTTTGTTTGAAAGTGTAGGTAACTATGCCAAAGTATTTTTTGGAACCAACAAACCATTGATATTGAAGTCGCTTAATGCATTGGAAGAAAGATTGGATGAAAAAAGTTTCTTCCGTGCAAACAGAAAGCATATTGTGAATTTGCGGATGATAGATAAAATAGAACCTTACTTCAACGGCGGTTTGCTGCTAGAATTAAAAGGTGGTGAGAAAATAGAAGTAAGCCGCAGGCAAACAGTAAAGTTTAAAGAGATGATGAGTTTATAATAAACAGGCAATTGACAATAGACAAACAGAATTTGCCATTTGTTCATTGCCAATTCTACAATAGCAATTTATCTGAATCTAAAATTAAATTATCAATGAAGAGATTATTAGTGATGAGGTTGTTGTTAGCAACAATCTCTTTTTTTTTACTTACAGGATGTGGTAATTCGCAAAAAACTACACAGTCGACCGCAAATAGCATTGATGACATAATTAATGTGAAAGAAGTGGAGAGAATTGAAAAAGTATTGGCTGCCGATGAAATGCGAGGTCGTAAAACTTTTTCTCCAGAAATAGATAAGGCAGCCGATTTTATTGCTGCTGAATTTAAAGCCGCAGGTTTGCAAACTTGGAATAATGCTGTTGGCTACAGACAGGAATTTGCAATGATAAAAGCAAAACATATAGCTACCACTGCAAGTTTTGACGAAGTGCCAGTTGATGAGAAAAATATTATTGTTATTACCTGTCAGCCGCAGTTTACTATCAATCAGACAACTCGTTACCAGAAAGTATTTATTAAAAAAGGTGAGAATCTTTTTTCCGCAGCAAGAAAATATTTACAGACAAATAATAACCTGCTTGTTTTAGTAGATAAAAGTTTTGCAAATAGTTTCGGCAATCTGAGCAGGTTGAGGAATAATATGACCAAGACAAATACTAATATAGTTTTTGTCTTGTCAGATACGGAACCAACAAACTATGAAATAACATCTACACATGAAATAACAGAACAAAAGCTGGCAAATGTAGTTGCGGTTTTACCTGGAAAAAGTAAGAAAGACGAATATGTTGTTTTCTCTGGACATTACGATCATCTTGGTATTGGTAAGCCAGTCAACGGAGATTCAATTTACAACGGTGCTAATGATGATGCAGCAGGTACTACAGCAGTAATGGTGTTGGCAAAATATTTTAAGCAGTTAAATAATAATGAAAGAACAATTGTGTTCGTTGCTTTTACTGCCGAAGAAGTTGGCGGTTTTGGTTCGCAATATTTTTCAAAGCAAATGGATGCCGATAAAGTAATGGCGATGTTCAATATTGAAATGATTGGTACCGATAGTAAATGGGGAAAGAACTCTGCATATATCACCGGTTATGAAAAAACAGATATGGGTGAAATTTTAAAAAAGGATTTAGCAGGAACAGCATTTACTTTTTATCCTGATCCATATCCAACACAGAATTTATTTTATCGTTCTGATAATGCAACACTGGCAAGACTGGGTGTGCCGGCACATACAATTTCTACTTCTAAAATGGATAACGAACCCAATTATCATAAAGTAACCGACCATGTGGAAACTTTGGATATGGAAAACATGACCATGATCATTAAGGCAATTGCATTAAGTTCAAGAAGTATAATTGCAGGAACGGCTACGCCAACGAGGGTGAAGGTGGATGAGTTGAGATAATTACTTATTTTAAAGAGTGAATTTTATAAAGTATTTATTGGTTTTAGTGGCATTCCTATTAGTTGGGCATTCGGTTTTGTTTTCTCAAGACACTAATGGTGCAATTAATGAAAAGAATGTTTTAGAAACAATAAGCATTCTTGCCTCAGATTCATTGGGAGGAAGAGGGAATGGGACGGCAGACATTTTAAAGGCTGGGGTTTATATCGGAAATAGATTTAAAGAAGCTGGCTTAAAACCTTTAACTGGTCAGATAGGATTTTTTGTGCCGTTTACCTTACCGGGTAACAAAGGAACTTCTGCACCTGATATTTTAGAATGGAATGGAGAACTTGTTTCACCTGGAAAATTTATGTTTCTCCATACAATGCCCGGCAATTATTCTCCAAAAAATATTAGTGATTTCAAGATTGTGAAACTTGATACATGTTTTGATGAAAACGTCCTAAGTGATTTAGTGAAATCTGATTCTAATGTACTTGTTTGGACTAATAAACTTCAGCTTGATGAAGAGAATTATTTTCAGAAATAATAAATATGCCCGAAGGTGGATTGTCAAAGAATATTCTTTTGGTATATGCTGACAACAAGCCGGCTTCAATTACGCTTACCGGCGAGTCATTTTATTATAATAGTAAAGGGTATAATGTTGTTGGTATGTTACCGGGCAAATCAAAACCAAATGAAGTTGTTATTTTTTCAGCTCACTACGATCACATGGGAATAAATACCAAGAATCCGAAGGATTTAATAATGAATGGTGCTAATGATGATGCATCTGGTACAACAGCGGTTATAGCTCTTGCTGATTATTTTGCGAAGCTTGATAATAATGAAAGAACAATTCTATTCTGTGCTTTTGCCGGAGAAGAGCTTGGGTTAGTTGGGTCGTATGATTTTATAAATTACCTTATTCCCGAATCTGTTGTTGCAATGATTAACATTGAAATGATTGCAATTCCTCAGTTTGGCAAAAATAAAATTATGATTACAGGTGAACGAAATTCTGATTTGCCTGAAATTTTAAAATCGGGTATGTCGAAAAGTAATTTTAGCTTTCGCAGAGATAATGATGAAAGAAAAGCTCTTTTTACAAGAAGCGATAATTATCCGTTCGCAATTCAACAGATTCCTGCTCACACTATAATGGGAAGCGATGATGATGACCCTTGTTATCATCGTCCTTGCGATGAAGTAAGTAGAATAGATGCAAATTATATGACCAGAGTAATAAAAGCTATTGCAACAAGTGTTTCAGATATTTTAAACGGGAAACTAACACCAAAAAGAATAAAGCATATCTATTAAACTTTAACAGGCACACTATGCACCGCATCACTCATTTCTTTAATCAACGATGCATCTTTTTCAATCGCATTACCCACAACAATTACATCGGCACCGGCTTTGCAATTCAGATAAGCTTTTTCAGGTTGCAAAATGCCTCCGCCAACGATTAATGGAACTTCTATCTGGTCTGCCACAGCTTTTATCATGCTTTCTGTAATAGGTCGTTTTGCACCGCTGCCGCTGTCCATGTAAATTAATTTCATACCCAGCATTTCCCCAGCCATTGCTGTGCACATGGCTATTTCATTTTTATCCGCAGGCACGGGTGATGCGTTGCTGATATATGATACCGTGGTTGGAGCACCGCCATCTACAACGATATAACCTGTTGGCATTATTTCCAGTCCGCTTTGTTTTACAAATGGAGCAGAAACTACATGCTGTCCAATTAGTAACTCCGGGTTTCGTCCGGATATTAAAGAGAGATACAATAATGCATCAGCATACTTACTTATCTGCGAAGGGCTGCCGGGGAAAAGAATAACTGGAATAGCACAGCTTTGTTTTATTTGCTGCACACATTCATCCAAGTGATTAGAAATAACTAAACTGCCGCCAACTAAAAGATAGTCGACTTTTGCTGCTACAGAAAGTTCAACGAGTTCATCTAGCATAGGTTTATTAACCTTATCAGGATCAATAAGTACAGCAAAAGACTTTTTGCCTTGTACTTTTTTAGCGGCCAGAGTATTGTATATCGTTGACTTCATCCGGTAAGGGTTGTTATGTGCAAAAATGCAAAAAACTTTCGGCATTCCCCACTTGTAATACAAATAGATATTTAATCCAATTTGCCAGTTTTAAAGGTCATATCTATTAACGAAAATGGCGATAGTTCAGGTTTTTTAAATAAGATAATTTGGAAACAGCGTTTACTAAAATATAAATAACATCTTACGTATGCCACAAACGAAAATCTTCCATTATTTTTTAACAAATTATTTTTTAAAATTGATAAATGAATGAAATGCCTTACTGTAAAGACTTTCAGAAATAGTAAGTCAAAAAAGTGAGTAAAATCAATACTTTCAGGCGATAATATCGTATAAACCCTTACCTGAATTAGGTTCTATTCAATCATGTTTTTCCCGTTTATTTTGATAGGTTTCCGGAACAATATTTCCAAAAAAAATTACCCAATAAATAAGGGCATAATGTGAGAAAATGCCAAGAATCAATACAGGCTTGCTTTATCTGTTTTAAAACCTGCTTATCCACAGAATGTGCATATTTCAGATTATGAATTACAGATAGTTAAAAATATTTTCGTCAAGGACGATTACAGTTATTTAACCCGTTAGAAATTCTTATTTAGTTATGGCTACCAAAACCAAAGCATCCGCAAAAAGCGGCTTGCAATTTTCTCGTCGCTTTACCCGTGACGACGTGAATGTATTTGACATGTTTGAGTATGATTACCGTACTTCAATTATTCGTAATCCGAATGGTGAAACAGTGTTCGAAATGAACAATGTGGAAGTACCCAAACAATGGAGCCAGATTGCAACCGATATACTTGCCCAAAAATATTTCCGTAAAGCTGGAGTACCACAACCTGATGGTAGTCTTGGAAGAGAAACTTCAGCAAAGCAAGTATCACATCGTATGGCCAATTGCTGGAGAGCATGGGGCGAACGCAATGGATATTTTGCTTCTGAAAATGATGCACAAATTTTTTATGAAGAATTAGTGTATAGCATCCTTAACCAGATGTGTGTACCCAATTCACCACAATGGTTCAATACAGGCTTGCATGAAAGCTACGGCATCACTGGTAAGCCACAAGGTCATTACTATGTAGATGCAAATGATGGAGAACTAAAGAAGTCTCAGAATGCATACGAACGTCCACAGCCACATGCCTGCTTTATCTTAAGTGTTGATGATGATTTGGTAAATGAAGGTGGTATCATGGATCTGTGGGTTCGTGAAGCAAGAATTTTTAAATATGGTTCTGGTGTAGGTACAAACTATTCCAACCTTCGTGGTTCTGGTGAAAAATTAAGTGGTGGTGGAAGTTCATCAGGGTTAATGAGCTTCTTAAAAATTGGTGACAGAGCTGCTGGTGCAATAAAATCCGGTGGAACTACTCGCAGAGCTGCCAAAATGGTTTGCTTGGATTTAGACCATCCCGAAATTGTTGACTTCATCAACTGGAAAGTAGAAGAAGAAAAGAAAGTAGGTGCATTGATTGCAGCGGGTTACCCTTCTGGCTATGAAGATGAGGCTTACAGAACCGTTAGCGGACAAAACTCAAACAACTCTATTCGTATTCCTAATTCATTCTTCGAAAAATTAGATAATAATGAAGATTGGGAATTGAAAGGAAGAATGGATGGAAGAGTAATGAAAAAAATGCCTGCAAGAGAATTATGGAATCAGATTGCATACGCTGCATGGCGTTGTGCTGACCCTGGAACGCAATACAACACTACGATCAACGAATGGCATACTTGCCCTGAAGGTGGAGAAATCAGAGCATCTAATCCTTGCTCTGAATATATGTTCTTGGATAATACTGCTTGTAACCTTGCTTCCTCTAATCTGATGAAGTTTTATGATGCAGAGACAAAAACATTTGACGTAACAGGATATGAGTACAATTGCCGTCTTTGGACAGTTGTATTGGAAATATCTGTATTGATGGCGCAGTTCCCTTCAAAAGAAGTGGCACAATTGAGCTATGAGTACAGAACATTGGGATTAGGTTATGCAAACCTTGGAACCATGTTGATGGTTAGTGGTATTCCTTACGATAGTGAAGAAGCAAGAGGAATTGCTGGAGCCATCACCGCTATCATGACGGGGATTGCTTACAAAACATCTGCAGAGATGGCGCAGGTACTAGGTGCATTTCCAAGATATGAAGATAATAAGGAGCACATGATGAAAGTAATGCGTAACCATCGCCTTGCTGCTTATGATGCTGATGAATTTGAAGGATTGAGTTTGAAGCCACAAGGTATTCAATCAAAATATTGCCCTGATTACTTACTGAAAGCAGCTTGTAAAGCATGGGATGATGCAGTAGAGATGGGAGAGAAGTTTGGTTACAGAAATGCACAGGCTACGGTTATTGCACCAACAGGAACAATCGGATTGGTAATGGATTGTGATACTACAGGTGTAGAGCCAGATTTTGCTTTGGTGAAATTTAAAAAATTGTCTGGTGGTGGTTATTTCAAAATTATTAACCAGTCTGTACCATCCGCATTAAAGCATTTGGGTTATTCTCAAAAAGAATCTGATGCAATTATTAAATATGCAACAGGCTCGGCTTCATTTGCTGGTGCGCCGCATATCAATCACCAGACATTAAGTGAGAAAGGATTTATTGCAGATGAAATTAAAAAATTAGATGCTGCGGCATTGACTGCATTTGAAGTTGGCTTCATCTTCAACAAATATTCGCTGGGTGAAGAGTGTCTGCAAAGACTTGGCTTTACAGAAGAAGAATATAATGATGGAGAATGGAGTATGCTGGAAGCTCTTGGATTTACAGACGAGCAAATTGAAGAAACTAACAATTACGTTTGCGGAACGATGATGCTTGAAGGAGCACCAGGATTAAAAGATGAACACCTGCCCGTTTTTGACTGTGCCAATAGATGTGGACAAAAAGGCCAACGTTATATTCATGCACATGGCCATATCCGTATGATGGGAGCTACGCAGCCATTTATCAGTGGTGCTATCTCCAAAACGATCAACTTGCCTTATGAAGCAAAGGTTGAAGAAATAGCAGATGCGTATTACCTGAGCTGGCAGCTTGGCTTAAAAGCAAATGCATTGTACCGTGATGGTTCTAAATTATCACAGCCATTAAGCAACAAAAGTGATAAGAAGAAAAAAGACGATACAAAATCTACAGTAGAAGCTGAGGATCAACTTTCGACAAAAGGGGAATCCAACATTGTAGATATGGGCAAACTGACCGTTGAAGAATTGCTGGATGAAGTAACTAAAAGAGTACAAGCATCTCCTGATACAAAACTGAAAAGAAAACTTGCCAGCATTGTAGAAAGAAGAGCATTGCCAGCCAAGCGTCGTGGCTTTACACAAAAAGCAAAGATCAACGGACAAGCAATCTTCCTTCGCACTGGTGAATACAGTGATGGAACATTGGGAGAAATTTTTGTAGACATGGCGAAGGAAGGAGCAACCATGCGTAGCATGATGAACTGTTTTGCTATTTCCATTTCTATTGGTATGCAATATGGTGTTCCTTTAGAAGAGTTTGTTGACAAATTTGCTTTCACAAGATTTGATCCATCCGGATTTGTAGAGCATCCGAATATAAAATCAACAACTTCAATCGTTGACTTTATTTTCCGTGTATTAGGATATGAGTATTTAGGTCGTACGGATCTTGTTCATGTACTGGACAAACCGGAAATTTTGAATACCGGTGCAGATGATTGGGATGAAGTGCCGTCTAATCCATTAGAGTATGTTCCGCATGAGTTATCAAGTTTACGGGTTACCCCGTCATCCGGTGCAGCAGCAGCGCAGCCGGTGAAAAATCAGCGGACTGTACAAACTGCAAAAATGGACACCAGCTTTGAAGCTATGAATGCGATGAATAAAGGAATGCAGGGAGATGCGCCGGCTTGTTCCAATTGTGGACATATAACTATTAGAAGCGGCACTTGTTACAAATGCCTTAACTGTGGCACACAAGGTGGATGCAGTTAGATTTATCCACCGAAGCTTACTTCTTCGTTGAAACTACGGAGTATAAATTAGCGAAGGCGGATATCAAACATGTTTGGAAGATCCTCTTCCGCCACCATTTTGAATGGGGCTACAGAGGACTAGGAAAAACCAAATAAAGAGTGTACCCATTAATTCTACATCCCCCGATATATCGGGGGATGTTCTTTTTTATATAGTGCTGATGGAGGTTTGATAAAGGAGTAATAAAGGAACATAGGAGTTAGCTACCTATAACGGGCCTATAGCTGGCCTATAAAAAGCCTATAGAGGGCCTATAGCTCGATAGTATTATTTGCTAAATATTTCTCCGACCGGAGTTCCTGCCATATCCTGAAATGGGGAGCAGGAGACTCCAGTTGAAAAAGAGCTATTTTTAGTTTTTAACTATCATGATGAGGTATTTAATTTTTTTAATTATTATTTATTCAGTTTATCCCGGGCTTAACCTTTCCGCTCAAAACCCGGATATTGCCTGGGTAAAAAAGGTCGGTGGTAGCGGGGAGGATGCAGCCAATGCCATTACAACCGATGCCGCAGGTAATGTATATGTAACGGGGAAATTCAAGGCCACTGTTGATTTTGATCCAGGACCTGCCGTTCACAATCTTTCATCATTCGGTGGGTGGGATATATTTATCATTAAAGTTGACCCAAGCGGTTTATTTCAATGGGCAAAGCAGATGGGTGGAACAGGTGACGATGTCGCCAATGCAATAGCTATCGATATAAATGGTATTATCTACACCACCGGATATTTTAGTAACACTGTTGATTTTGATCCCGGGCCTGCTAGTTTTAATCTCGTAGCAAATGGTTCTAACATCTTCGTTTCTAAACTAACAGCTGCAGGCGATTTTATCTGGGCAAAAGGTATGGGTGGCACATCCATAAATGGAACTGCTGATGAAGGCATGTCAATCGGAGTTGACCAAAATGGAAATGTTTTTACCTGTGGACATTTTTGGTCTGCTAATGCTGATTTCGATCCAGGCCCTGGTTCCTTTATTCTTTCCTCTGCAGGCAATATGGATCTGTTTATTTCCAAACTCGATCCCAATGGCAATTTTCTTTGGGCAAAACGCATCGGTGGCATTGCCGGAGAAGAGGGCAGATCATTAAAGTTAGACCAGGGAGGAAATGTGATAACAACAGGACTTGTAGGGACACCTGTTGTTGATTTCGATCCCGGGCCTGGTGTATTTAATTTAACCAGTTTAAATACTTTTATACTTAAACTAGATCCAAACGGGAATTTTCTATGGGCCAAACAATTCCTTGCAGTGCCAAATCCTAATGGAGCCGGTGAATGGGGATATGGCATTGCATTAGACTTAGGGGGGAATATCCTTCTCACTGGTTATTTTCAGGGTCAGGTTGATTTTAATCCCGGCCCCGGCACTTATTTTCTTCAATCAGTAAGTGATGGCGTCAGATCGTATAATGAAACCTATATCGTAAAACTTGATCCAGGCGGAAATTTTATCTGGGCAAAACAAATGGCTCGTGCCGCCCCTACTACGTTTTACGGTATGGGCACTGCTATCGATGTAGATGTAAATGGTAATGTTTTTACGGTTGGAATGTTTCCTGAAACCACAGATTTCGATCCTGACGCAGGAACTTATAACCTGACTGCTGTTGCAGGAATGGATGTTTTTCTTTCTGTGCTTGATGCCTCTGGAAACTTTGTTGCTGCAAAAAATATTGTTGCAGGTGCCAGTAGTAATTGGGCAAACTCCGTCCGGGTTGATGCAGCTGGCAACGTATACATTTCAGGAAATTTCTATTTCACGGCTGATTTTGACCCATGCATCTCGGTTAATAATATGACTTCTTCCGGGATTTCAGATGGTTATTTTATGAAATATTCTGCAACCTCTGTTTCTATTACTTCATCAGCAGTTACAATTTGTCCGGGGAACCCGGTATCGTTTACGGCAACCTCTGTGAATGGAGGACTGTCACCTGTATATCAATGGCAGGTAAACGGAGTGCCTGTGGGCAGCAATTCAACAAACTATACAACCACCTCACTTCAAAACGGGGATGTGGTAAGGGCCATTCTGATTACGAATCCGTCCTGTACACCCCCGGTCAGTAACGCCAGCAATGGTATTACCATAAACGTTGTGACTGGACCAATGGCATCAGCTTCCATATTGGCAAGCGCAACAACTATTTGCCAGGGAACTTCTGTAATATTCACTGCAACGCCAACTAACGGCGGGACAAGCCCTTCATACCAGTGGCAGTTAAACGGGATTAACGTCGGTGCTGATTTACCTACTTATACTACTAACAGCTTGCTTCAGGGAGATATAGTTAGTGTTATAATGACTTCATCGTTAAGCTGCGTTTCCGGTTCTCCATCGACATCTAATGCAATATCTATGTCGGTGACAAATTCAGTGAGTCCTACGGTTTCTATCTCTTCAACAAATCCAAATATTTGTACAGTTACAGCTGTGACGTTTACAGCAAATTCTATAAATGAAGGCACAGGCCCAATTTATCAATGGAAATTGAATGGGAACAATGCAGGAACAAATTCCCCGATTTTTACTTCTAGCAGTTTTTCCAATGGCGATATTGTATCAGTATTAATGACGTCTAATGCTAATTGTGCTGTACCTAATAGCGTCACATCAAATTCAATTCCCATAGTTATATCCAATCCGGTCACTCCGGCGGTAAGCATCAGCACACCTTTAGTCGCTATATGTGCCGGAAGTATTGTGAATTTTACCGCCAATCCGGCAAACGGGGGCCCTTTACCGGTATATCAATGGCAGGTGAATGGATTAAATGTGGGGGTAAATTCACCTGTGTATACGAGTAGCTCTTTAGTTAATTCTGATATTGTAAGCTTGCTCATGACATCAAATGCTGCCTGTGCCACGGTGTCTGTTGTGACCTCTAACAGCATACAGATGTCGGTTATCAACGAAACGGTTACTCCATCGATAGCTATAGTTGCTTCACCTGGTATTATATGTTACGGGACCGAGGTACGTTTTACTGCCACTACAGTCAACGGAGGGAATAATTCTCGTTATCAATGGAAACTTAATGGCACAGGTGTGGGTTCAAATAGCCCTGTCTATATTACCAATACACTGAACGATGGAGAGGTAATTAACTGTATACTGACAAGCAGCGAACAATGTCCCTCTCCAGCTATCGTTGGATCAAATAGTATTGTAGTAGCCATGGATGCGAATACTTGCCCCCAAGACATTTATATTCCAACGGCCTTTACCCCAAACAGGGATGGGAAAAATGACATATTAAGGCCAGTAGTTCGTGGAAGTCTTATTTATTATGAATTCAGTATTTATAATCGTTGGGGACAGAAAATTTTTGAAACTACAGACTACAAACGAGGATGGGATGGTAAAGTGAAAGGCATTGATACTA
Organism: Chitinophagaceae bacterium; assembly: GCA_016706055.1. GTDB lineage: Bacteria > Bacteroidota > Bacteroidia > Chitinophagales > Chitinophagaceae > JJ008. The sequence goes on from JADJKL010000008.1 coordinate 190,473, forward strand.
ATACCGATACATTTGTCTGGATGTGCACATATCAATTTCAAGGTAAACAGCAAACTTTTTTAAAAGGCGTTGTTACTTTAATTCGATAAAATGTGTTTAATTAAAACTATAGGTTGTTATTCCGGACCAGTATCCCTGCCATGTTCGCAGCCGGGTGGCAGGAAACTCCGAACGGGAAAATACCCGAAAGTGGCATTTATTTTAAGCTGTTCTTCTTCGAACAACATGAAACAAAGTGACAGTAAGAAGTTTCATGTGTTACCGGTTTTTCTTACAGTTAGTGGAATTGAAAAGGATACTTCGATAAAAAAATTGTAGCTGAAGCCTTTGCTAAATATAAAATTGAACTGATTGGCAAAGAAGATATGCTGAGACTTTCAGAAAATGAAGCAAAAAGAGTCAGTCAAAAAGTATTTACAAAAGATGCAAATTTACCAAGTGCAGATGATATGTTGAAAGCAATGTCAAGAGAACATAGTTACGCTACAAATAATCTGAATATTGTTTTTCAACTAGAAGAAAAAGATGATTCTCTGATTATTTTAAAAGCAAGCTGGTCTAATATGGCTTTTCCTCCAGACTTTGGGAGGCCAGGTGTCAAAGCAAAACCCCGTGAGATTGACCTTACTAATCTTACTCATTCAAGAAAAGAAAACATCTATGCCATTGTAGACTCTATCTTGTATTCAAAAGAATTAAAGTAATCTTTCTGAAATTTTACTCATTGATTTCACTACTGGGGAAATAGAAATCTTCTAAGTGTTTCTTTATTTGATTTAAAAATTCCAGCACTTAGTTTAGCCGTTCAAATAGCAACTATGAAAGCCAGATTTTTATTTTTCCTGATTATTGTTAGTTTTTTATTTCAGGCTTGCAACAGGGCAATGTCTCCGTATGAAGCAGCTAATCATCCAAAGGGTAAGAAGTGTCGTAATATCAGATAACTACTCAGCAGCTCCAAATATATTACTAACAGCACCTTCCAGCATAGGGAATTTTTCTACTACATAATTCTTGATAGTGAAGATTGCTTGTTTGGCCTGTTCGTCTGTAAGTCCGGCTTCTGCTTTTAGTTTATCTATTAGTTCCTGCATAATAATTTTTTTAGATGTTTGAAGTTAATAAAACTAAAAATGCCAAAGCATATTTGCTCTGGCATTTAATAATTTATTGATAAATGAAAATTTTAAGAAGCTACTTTTAATAAGCTGAGTTTGCTCTTATCAAAATGCCGTTGAGCATATTCAAGATCGAGGTTAAACTCTTTTACGTTGGAGGAAGGCAATTCATACATGGCATCCGTCAATATACCTTCACAAATACTTCTTAAGCCTCTGGCGCCGAGTTTATATTCCATTGCTTTTGTAACCATAAAGTCTAATACTTCATCTTCAATAGTAAGAACGATATCTTCCAGTTCAAATAATTTCTTGTATTGTTTTACTAAAGCATTTTTTGGTTCAGTAAGAATAGCTCTTAATGTTTCTGCATCCAGCGGATCAAGATGTGTAACGACTGGTAAACGACCCAATAGCTCAGGTATCAACCCAAAACCTTTCAGGTCTGTTGCATTTACATAACGAAGCAAGTTCTTCTTCATGTTTTCCTGCAACTCTTTGTCTACATTAAAGCCAATAGTATTGGTTTGCACCCTGCGGGCAATTATTTTATCAATACCATCAAAAGCGCCGCCGCAGATGAACAAGATATTCTGTGTGTTGATCTTTATCAGTTTCTGTTCGGGATGTTTTCTGCCTCCTTGCGGTGGAACCAATACATCTGTTCCTTCCAAAAGCTTCAACATTCCTTGTTGTACACCTTCGCCACTAACATCACGGGTAATGGAAGGATTATCTCCCTTGCGGGCAATCTTATCTATTTCATCAATATAAACGATGCCTCTTTCGGCAGAAGCTACATCGTAATTACAAACCTGTAATAATCTTGTCAAAATACTTTCTACATCTTCTCCAACATAACCAGCTTCTGTAAACACGGTAGCATCTACAATGGCGAATGGAACATTCAGCATACGGGCAATACTTTTTGCCAGCAGGGTTTTACCGGTTCCGGTTTCCCCCACCATAACGATATTACTTTTTTCAATTTCAATATCATTGCCGTTTGTATTTTCCGAAGGTTTTTGCTGTAATCTTTTGTAATGATTATAAACAGCAACGGCCAGTACTTTTTTAGCATCTGTCTGACCAATCGCATAATCATCCAAAAACTTTGTTATTTCCATCGGTTTTCTAACCGTTAGCTTAAAACTGCTATTGCCTTTTTCGTCTTTTACAGTCAATTCCTGATCAATGATTTCACGGGCATGCTCAACACAGTTTTCACAAATATGCCCTTCCTGACCAGCAATAAGGATCTTAACCTCATCCCGGTTGCGGCCACAAAACGAACAGTGTAAAGGATTTTTTGCCATAATTATCTTTCTATAAAACGGATTAAATATAAGTTAGTCTCGCCTGAGGCGAAACACAAAATTATAAAACCACTCGGAAAAGAGTGGTTTTATTTACTATTTTAAGCCTAAAGCACTAAAATTCAGCAATTAAAGCTTTTCTACCATCTTGTCTGCAATACCATATTCGATTGCTTTTTTGGCATCCATCCAATAATCACGGTCAAAGTCTTTCATGATTTGCTCCACAGTCTTACCACAATTTTTGGCAAGAATCGTAGCTCCAATTTCTTTTACTCTCCTTGTTTGTTCAGCTTGAATTTCTAAATCTGTACTCACACCTCTTATAAAACCACCCAACGAAGGTTGATGTATCATTACTTCACCATGCGGAAAAATAAAACGTTTGCCTTTTTCACCACCGCTTAGTAAGATGCTACCCATAGATGCTGCAAGACCCATACAAATTGTACTTACCGGACTTTTAATCATCTGCATGGTATCATACATTACCATGCCGCTTGTTACAACACCGCCTGGACTGTTAATGTAGAATTTTATTTCTTCACCCGGTTTGTCAGCATCCAGTAACAACAATTTACTTACAATATCCTTAGCACTTTTATCATCCACCACACCCCATAAGTACACAGCTCTTTTTAAAAAAATATTTTTCTAATTTCTTGCTGAACATACCAATATCACTTTTTGGTTGTTCTTCTTTTTCTTCTTCCTCTTCATCATCTGCTCTCCAATCGTTGTATAAAAACTGTTTGCGATTCATATAATTATTTTAATGTTTATTAAGTTGCTGGAGTGAATCTAAAGAAATCAAAAGCTTACTCCTTATCTCTTTTACTCTTTTAAACTCTTAGCTTTCTTTTTTCTGTTTCCTCGGATTTGTCAGCAACACTTCATCCACCAATCCATATTCCTTTGCTTCTGCCGCTGTCATCCAGTTATCTCTGTCAAAATCTTTTTCTATCTGCTCAACGGATTTGCCAGTATGTACATTTACTACATCATACAGCTCTTTTTTCAATTTGCGAATTTCCTTTACAGTAATTTCAATATCACTTGCCTGTCCACCAATTGCGCCGCTTGGTTGGTGCATCATGATTCTTGAATGTTTCAACGCCGCTCTTTTTCCATTAGTACCGGCACCTAATAATACGCAAGCCATCGATGCTGCAACACCAATACAGATAGTAGCGATATCAGGACTTACATATTGCATGGTATCATAAACTCCCAAACCGGAGTAAACACTTCCACCCGGACTATTGATGTACATATTAATATCTCTTGTTCTATCAGAAGAATCAAGAAATAATAACTGTGCTGTTACGATGTTAGCAATCTCATCATTAATAGGATAACCTAAAAAGATAATACGATCCATCATCAAACGGCTGTACACATCCATTACAGCAACATTCAGGGAACGTTCCTCAATAATATTCGGCGTCATACCTGTTACCAGATGCGATGCATAACTATGTAATGTATTACTGGAAATGCCACGGTGCTTTACCGCATATTTTTCAAATTCTGAATTAAATGTCATATTCTATTGTTTGCTAATTACTGCGAATTGTCGCTAATGGGTTCAATTCATCAAATATCCGTCCAAATGGGTTAACTACAAAATTGCTGACATTAATGCTCTTTTCTGTTGACTATTTGACATAAAAAAGCTTCGCAATTAGCGAAGCTTAAAAATAAATTAGAAATATAGAATTTAAGTTCCCCTTTAGGGGACAGGGGCTTAATGATGACTGTGCTGATGTTCTTCTACCATTTTGGTAAATTCGTCTGCACCGATATTTTTATCTTTTGGTTTTACCTGTGTGGCAGCCCATTCAAATATTTTTGTTGATTGAATACGGGTATAAGCATCTTCCACATATTTTCTATCCTTCATCATTTTTTCTACATAATCAGCAACCCAAGGCTGGTCGTCGCTAAGATTTGCACCGCCCATATAGCTAAACAATTGTTGCTTGGCGAAAACTCTGATTTCTTCCGGATCAACTTGAATAGCATTGTCCTGAACAATTTTGTCAGAGATCAATGTCCATTTTAACTGATTCAAGAAGCCAGGAAATTCCTGTTCCACTTCTTCATCTGTTTTTGGAGCTTGTCCTTCTGCTTGTGTTCCTTGTGTCTTTATCCATTTCTTCAAAAACCCTTCAGGAAATTTTATTTCAGTATTGTCTACCAATTGGTGAAATATCTGATCATGAATCTGGTTATTGGCCTGTGCATTCCAATGTCTTTCTATTTCTTCCTTTAATTTATTACGCAGATCATCTTCTGTCTTTACATCCTGGTTTGGATAAAGCAGATTGAAGAATTCTTCATTCAATTCTCTTTTCTCCATCATGCCAACCTTAGTAATTACGATGTTGAAGAAACGTTCATCACCACCTGTTACATCTTTCAATCCAAGGTCACTAAGAATCCATTCTAATTCCTTTGCATCAAAAGCTTTTTTCAGTTGCACTGTTTCAGCATCTTCCACTTTCTTACCCATCCATTTTTTGCGGGAAGCTTTGGAAAAATATTTTACAAGAATTGAATTGTCTTTGGTTATGCCGCCTTCAACAGCGTTTCCATCAGCATCTGCTTCCACAAAATTTACATTCAGTACATTTTCTTCAGAAGTTACAGTTTCTTCATCCTTCATATTGCCATGACGGTTCTGCAAACGGTCTATTTCGTTATTCACCATTTCGTCAGTAACAGGCACTACATACTTGGTGATTTTTGCTGTTGCCAAATCAGACAATTGAAATTCTGGCTTCATGCCAATTTCAAAGTTGAAGGTATAATCAGCCGGTTTGTTTACATCCAATTGGGTAAAGTCAGACTCCAGCGGAAGTGGCTGAGCAAAAATATCCAGCTTATCAGTTTCCAGATAACCGATTAATTCACGGTCAACAGATTTCAATACCTCATCTGTAAAAAGAGAAGGGCCGTACATTTTTTTAATTAGTCCGGAAGGAACCATTCCTTTTCTAAAGCCAGGGATATTTGCTTTTTTGCTGTATTCTTTTAATGCTTTTTCAAAAGAGGGCAGGTAGTCGGTTTTTTCAAGTTTCACGGTAAGCTTTTCATGCAGCAAGCCGATGTTTTCTTTTGTAACTGTCGCCATAATTATGAATTGTTTTTAAAGTAAAAAGGCTAATCGGGGATGGTAGAAATTAACCAATCCACCAATTAGCCTATTTTAAAGAGTCCGGATGGAGGGACTCGAACCCCCACACCTTACGGCATCAGATCCTAAGTCTGACGTGTCTACCAATTTCACCACATCCGGGTTTAAAATTCCAAATTTAAAATCACAAATTCCAACCAGTAATTTCCTAATTGGGATTTAGAATTTACCCCTTTGGGATTTTTAGTTTCGGGGTTGCAAATGTAGGGCATTTCTGTATATAATAACAGTTGTTTTTACTAAATTCGTAGACAATGGAAACTATCGCCCAGATACCTAAGTATAACCTGAACGAGGAGGAAGAAAAGAAACTGATCCTCCGGGAATACCGTTCCCTGCTGAAAGTGCTGAAAGCCAAACTAAAACCGGGAGATAAGGATCTTGTTCGTATTGCTTTTGAAATGGCGGCAGAGGCACATAAAACCATGCGGAGGAAAAGTGGCGAGCCATATATTCTTCATCCGATTGCGGTAGCTAAAATTTGTGTGGAAGAGATCGGACTTGGGGTTCGTTCTACCATTTGTGCATTGCTGCATGATACAGTGGAGGATACAGATATTACACTCGATGATATAAAAAGAGAATTTGGGGAAGAGATTTCAAAAATCGTTGATGGCCTTACAAAAATCTCCAACGTAATAGATGTTAATGCATCGCAGCAAGCGGAAAATTTTAAAAAAATATTACTGACCCTGACAGATGACCCAAGGGTAATATTAATGAAGCTGGCTGACAGGTTACATAATATGCGGACACTCGACAGTATGAAGAGAGAGAAACAATTAAAAATTTCTTCTGAAACAGTGTATGTGTATGCACCGCTGGCGCATCGCATGGGGTTGTACAATGTTAAAACAGAAATGGAAGACTTAGCCATGAAGTTCATGGAGCCGGATGTGTACAAAGACATTGCAAAAAAACTTTCTGAAACAAAAAAGGAACGTACAAGATTTATTAATGAATTTATTAAACCCATAAAAGACAAAATAACCAGAGCACATATTGAAGCAGAAATACATGGCCGTCCTAAAAGCATTCACTCCATCTGGAATAAAATGAAAAAGAAAGGAGTGGAGTTTGAAGAAGTGTATGACCTGTTTGCCATCCGTGCTATTCTTGATTCGCCAGCCGACAGAGAAAAAGAAGATTGCTGGAAAGTATATTCAATGATTACGGATGAATACAATCCTTCACCGGAAAGATTGAGAGACTGGTTGAGTAATCCAAAATCGAATGGCTATGAAGCATTGCATACAACAGTGATGGGGCCGCAAGGTCGTTGGGTGGAAGTGCAGATACGTACCAAGAGAATGAATGAAATTGCAGAGAAAGGATTAGCTGCACATTGGAAATACAAAGAAGGAACGACTGACGAAAGCCGTTTTGATAAATGGTTTCAACAAATACGGGAAGTAATTACGAATCAGGAAACAGATGGCATTGATTTCTTACAGGACTTCAAAACAAGTTTTCTTGCCGAAGAAATTTATGTGTACACACCTAAAGGCGATGTAAAAATGCTACCCGTTGGTTCTACTGCATTGGATTTTGCATTTTCTATTCATAGTGCTATTGGTGTAAAAACAATTGGCGCCAAAGTAAATCACAAACTGGTGCCCATCAGTCATAAACTGAACAGTGGTGATCAAGTAGAAATTATTACCAGCAATAAACAAAAGGCATCTGAAGACTGGCTCACATTTGTTGTTACTTCCAAAGCAAAAGGAAGAATAAGAGATGCACTGAAAGAAGATAAAAAACAAGTGGCTGATGAAGGGAAGTACACATTGCAACGCAAACTGGAAGGTGTGGGTGTTCCTATGTCGCAACATAATATTGACGAACTGGTGCAATGGTACAAACTAGGATCCCACTTGGATTTATTTTATCAGATTGCTGTAAAAAATATTGACTTAAAAGACCTGAAGGAATTTAAAGTGCTTGGTGATAAAATAGATGCGCCAAAGCCTGTAAAAATTCAAACAGAAAAAACAGAATATGTTCCCCAGCCGGGAAAGAAAGATGCCGAGCTGATAATTTTTGGCGAAAGCAGCGATAAGATTGTTTACAACTTGGCGAACTGTTGCAAACCCATTCCCGGCGATGACGTTTTTGGATTTGTTACTACCGGAAAAGGATTAACTATTCATAGGACCAATTGCCCGAATGCAACAAAACTACTGTCCAATTATGGGCATCGGGTTGTAAAAACCAAATGGGCGAAGAACAAAGAGATATCATTTCTTACCGGTATTAAGATTGTGGGAATGGATGATGTGGGTATGGTTAATAAAATTACTATGCTTATATCCGGCGATTTAAAAATAAATATCTCCGCATTAACTATTGAAGCAAATGAAGGCTTATTTCAAGGAAATATCAGGCTATTTGTACATGATAAAGAAGAACTGGATAATTTGGTACGCAGAGTGTTAGAACTCCCTGGCATTGAATCGGTAGAACGGTATGATATGGAGGATATTCCCTCATAATCCGAATTAATTTTTGCTGATTGTTTTCCACTGATGCCTGCATTTAGGCGACAAATTATTATCTTACCAGCTTTGTTTAAGGACAGATTTGTAATTGCATAGAAATTATTATGAGATTGAATTACTTGAGGTTATTGGTATTAATGCTGATGTTCCAATTTTTTTCTGGAACAGTAAATGCGCAAAGTTGTACTCCAACAAACATAAATGGCACTTCTCTAAATTTTACCTGTCTTCAATCTTGTGCTGATTTGAATTTTCAAATACCAGATATAAGAGGAACTGAAAATTATGTGGTTAATGCAATTCCATACAATCCGCTACCATATGTAACAGCAGCACCTGCTTTGACTTTGGCTTGTGCTAGTCAAGATGATAAATATTTTGACATAACTAATATTCCTTTTCAGTTCTGCTTTTATGGTATAAATTATTCGCAACTTTCTGTAAGTACTAATGGTGCAATAACATTTGATATTCGAAATGCACTAAGAGGCTCGAATTATAATTTAAACACTGGTGTTGTACTTCCTTATGAGGGAACAGGCAGCCAAGGTTCAGGGTCTTGTCCAAATCCTGACAATAATGTTCGCCTACCTCTTGCTGCAATCTTTGGACCTTTTTGTGATATTTTTCCTCAAGCAGGTGATCCTAATTATAAACTAGAAGCAAGAACAGAAGGAATCTCTCCATGTAGTAGATATATAATTAGTTTTTCCAGAATTCCAATGTATGGATGTGGAACGTTAAGAATGACTAGCCAGATTGTACTTTATGAGAGTACTGGAGTAATTGATGTTTTTATTGAGAGTAAACCGAATTGTACTAATAACACCAGTGGGTTAGGGATAGTGGGTATTCAAAATTCACTTGTCGGTACTCCTGGAGAACTGGCAGTCACTGCTCCAGGAAGAGGTGCTAATAATGGACCTTGGTCCGCAACCAATGAAGGATGGAGATTTACACCTTCTGGTGCAACATCTAATTTTGTAAATTCTGAATTATATGTTTTAGGAGGAACTGTTCCAATTTCAACTGCTACTACAACAAATACAACTCCCGGTTTAATCGATATCACTTTTTCAAATATTTGCTTTAGTGCTGCTACCCAACAATATAGGGTTAGAACAACTTATTCATCTTGTTCAAATCCTTTAGACTTTATCATTATTGATGATACTGTCACAGTAAATAAATTATTGATGCCTGTCATTATCGGCATGGGACCAACTTCTTGTGCTGGTGCTAGTAATGGAACTTTGCATGTAAGTCCTACTGGAATTGCCCCTTACAGCTATTCATTAGATGGCGGGGCATTGGTTAATAGCCCGGGTGATTATACATTTATGAATGTAAGTGCTGGTTGGCATACGATTATTGCTTACGATGTAAATGGTTGTGCAACTGATCTTACTGATGTTGAAGTGTGGAACGGTCCGCCCATTACAACAACTGCTGCTAAAACAGATGTGTTATGCAATGGAAATGCGAATGGTACAATTACTGTTACCCAACCAACTATTGGCATCGCTCCGTTCGAATATTCTTTAGATGGAACAAACTGGCAAACAAGTAATGTATTTAATGGGTTGGTAGCAAATACTTACACTGTGTTTTTCAGAGAAGGTAATGGTTGTCAGAATAGTTTATCAATAACAGTTGCCGAGCCACTTGTTCTATCGGCTTCATCTTCATTTGCTCCGGTGGTTTGTAATGGAGAAAGTAATGGTGTCATCACCATTAATTCTGCCGGAGGTGTTACTCCGTATCAATATTCAATTGATGGAGGAACTACATGGCAAGCCAGCAATATATTTAATGTGCAGGCTAATCCATATACAGTAACTATCCGTGATGCCAATAATTGTATAACAACTCAATCAGTTACTGTTACCGAACCAGCAGCATTAACAGCAAGCTCAGCTAACAGCCCCGCCAGTTGTGATGGAGGTGATGATGGAATTATTAATATAACCGCTGCCGGTGGAAATGTAGGGTATGAATATTCAATTGACAACGGTACTACCTGGCAGGCTAGTAATATATTTAATACAGGTCCGGGCAATTTTACAATAACAGTTCGAGATGGTAAAAATTGTACAACTTCATTTCCAACAACTGTGGCATTGGCAAATAATTTCACTTTTACGCCGCAAACTGATGCAGTTATTTGTGAAGGAGCTTCCACGCAGTTAGAACTAATTTCAAATGCTACTCAATATAGTTGGTCGCCTGCAACCGGATTAAGTGATGCGACTATTTCAAATCCTGTGGCTAACCCGACTATTACTACGCAATACACCGTAACAGCAACGTTGGGAAGATGCAGTGCAGATGATATAGTGATTGTAAATGTAAATGCGGCACCAATACCTGATGCAGGTACTGACGGATATATTTGTTATGGGCAAACCTATCAACTTCAAGCATCTGGAGGTACACAATATCAATGGACACCGGATACTTATCTGAATAGTGCAACAATTGCAAATCCTGTAGCAGCCGCAACAAAAGATATTACTTATACGTTGTCCATTTTGTCCGATGCGAATGGTTGTCCATCGCTAACAACTGATGAAGTGTATGTAGATGTGACACCGCCAATTAAAGTAACAACATTACCTTACGATACGATTGGTTATAGTGGAGATCAGTTTCAACTGTTAGCCGTTCCAAACGATTCCGATGTTATCAATTATTTATGGACACCATCCAAAGGATTAAATGATCCTCGGATTCATAACCCTACTGTTACGTTGGGAGCTAATGGAGATGTAACACAATACCAGGTTATTACTTCAACAATTGCAGGATGCAAAGGCGAAGGTTATATAACAGTTAGAGTATATAAAGGTCCTGACATTTATGTGCCAACTGCTTTTACACCAAACGGTGATGGAAGAAATGACAGGTTTTTACCAGTGCCTGTTGGAATTAAATCACTGAATTATTTCCGTGTGTTTAATCGCTGGGGTCAACTGCTCTTTCAGACAAAAACTTTACATGATGGATGGGATGGAAAATTCAATAGCACTCAACAAGCTTCCGGTGTATATGTGTGGATGATTGAAGCGGTTACTAACCAAGATAAGGTGATTACTAAAAAAGGAACTGTAACCATAATAAGGTAAAATTTCTCTTATCAAAATAATAATATCAACAGCAATATTGGCTTATTCACAGCTACAGGATTTAATTCGGTAGCTTTTTTGCGAACCCTTATTTTTGCTGCATACAATTTCCCTTTTCAATTTAGAAGGGAAAAATAATAAAAGCAGCATGGTAGATGTAATACTTGGCCTCCAATGGGGCGATGAAGGAAAAGGAAAGATTGTTGATTTTTTTGCTAAAGATTATGATGTAGTTGCCCGTTTTCAAGGCGGTCCAAATGCCGGACACACTTTGTATGTTAACGATAAAAAGGTAGTACTTCATCAAATACCTTCTGGAGTTTTTCATCAAGGCATTATTAACCTTATCGGCAATGGAGTTGTATTGGATCCTATTACATTAAAAAAGGAATGTGACACAGTGGCTTCTTTTGGTGTTGATTTGAAGAAAAATCTTTTCATTGCAGAAAGAACACATCTGATTATTCCAACACACAGGGCTTTGGACAAAGCTGCTGAGTTAGCAAAAGGAAATGAAAAAATCGGTTCTACTCTAAAAGGAATTGGCCCAACTTATATGGACAAAACCGGCCGTAATGGTTTGCGGGTCGGCGATTTGCTGGATAAGGATTTCAAAAGTCACTACAATAAGTTGAAAGCAAAACATCAGCAGTTGCTGGATAATTATAATTTTCAGGAAGATATTGCTGACTGGGAAAATGATTTTTTTGAAGCGGTGGAGTTCTTAAAACAATTGAATATTGTTAATGGCGAATACTTCATTGATGAAAAAATTAAAGAAGGAAAAAGAATTTTAGCGGAAGGTGCACAAGGTACTATGCTGGATGTTGATTTTGGTACTTTCCCGTTTGTTACATCTTCTAACACCACTACGGCTGGTGTTTGTAGTGGCTTAGGCGTTGCTCCACAGCATATCCGTGATGTAATAGGAATTACAAAGGCTTATTGCACCAGAGTTGGCAGTGGACCTTTCCCAACAGAGCTGGAAGATGAAACTGGCGAAGAGTTACGGAAACTTGGAAGTGAATTTGGTGCCACCACCGGCCGCCCAAGACGCTGCGGCTGGATTGATCTGGTAGCTTTAAATTTTGCCTGTATGATCAACGGCGTTACTAAAATTGTAATGACCAAGGCTGACGTATTAGACACTTTCAAAGAATTACAAGTTTGCACGGATTACAATATAGATGGCAAAAATACAAGGCAAATGCCTTTGCAAATGGGAAGGACAAAGCCAGTTCCTGTGTATAAAAGTTTTCCGGGCTGGACTTATATTGGAGTAAATGTTCACTATATCTCTAATGGGCCGGGAAGAGAACAGATAATTGAAGTGAAATAATCTTTACGTTTTGTATTAAATAAAAAAAAGTCATCTAAAAATTTGGCGAATTAAAAACTTCGCTGAAATTTTACATAATAATCCTGTTGAGACTATGGCAATTAAACCAGTAAAAGGAAGTAAGACTTCTGAAAATGCTAATTCAGCTTCTGAAAAAGCTGCAGCAAAAAAACCATCTTCTAAACCTGCGAAGGACGAAGAGGATGACGATGATGATCTTTTAGATGAAGAAGAGGTAAAGCCTTCCAAGAAAGGCGCAAAAGCTGCATCTAAAAAAGGCAAAGACGATGACGACGATGATGATGATTCTGCCGACGAAAAAGATGATTGGGAAAAGCCTGAAGCAGAAGAGGAAGAATGGGATCCTGATTTCGAGGAGTTCGACACTCCTTCATCTAAAGGAAAAAAAGCTGGCAAAAAAGCTGCCGACGATGATGACTTTAAAGTGGATGACGAATTTAAAGATCTCTTTGATGACAAAGATGATTTTGACGACGATGATGATGACTCCTCCGATGATTATTAACAGAACAGCAATGTTCACTCAAATTGAATAACACAACCATTACTAACTGCATTTTCGCTATAAGTGATTTTGAACTGACGAAGAAAAAAGTGCTGAACTGGGCAAAACAGTTCGGCACTTTTTGTTTTTTGGATAATCATCAGTATCAAATAAAGCCACATGCTGTGGAATGCTTACTAGCCGCAGGTGTAAAAAGAAGCATTAGCTTAAATGCCGGAACTGCCTTAGCACAATTTCAAGATTTTCTTGATGAAAAACATTCTTGGTTGTTTGGTCACCTTGGTTATGATTTAAAAAATGAAATTGAAGAACTCTCATCGGCCAATGTTTCAATGATCAAGTTTCCGGATTTGTTTTTCTTCGAACCGGAAGTTGTTATCAAACTATCCGAGAAAGAAATTTTTATTGAGGCTATAGATCCTAAAGGAATTTTTAAAGCTATATCCGAAGTAAATATTAATGAAGTTATTCAGTCAGATGAGAATCCATTGAAGGTTGAAAGCAGGCTTTCGAAAGAGGAATACATTTCCACCATAAAAAAATTGCAGCAACATATTGTTCGTGGAGATTGTTATGAAATTAATTTCTGTCAGGAATTTTATGCTACCAATGCTGTTATCGATCCCGTTGATGTGTACCAGAAGTTGAGCAACATTTCACCCAATCCATTTTCGGCTTTATACAGAATGAATGATCAATGGTTGATTTGTGCAAGCCCGGAACGATACATTAAGAAAAGCGGAAGTAATATTCTTTCCCAACCTATTAAGGGAACATCAATCAGGATAAAAGATAATGATGAGAAAGATGGAATCAGCCGCCTGGATTTATTCAATAGTGCAAAAGACCGGTCAGAAAACGTTATGGTTGTTGACCTGGTTAGAAATGATCTGGCAAAAATTTGTGAGGAAGGCTCCGTTAAGGTGGATGAGTTATACGGTATTTACTCGTTTCCGCAGGTTCACCAAATGATTTCAACTGTAAGCGGAACACTTAAAAGCAAAATGCCTTTTGCTGAAATTATCAAGGCTACCTTTCCAATGGGTTCTATGACAGGTGCTCCAAAGAAAAGAGTGATGGCGTTAATCGAAGAGTATGAACAAACCAAGCGGGGAATTTTTTCAGGAGCTGTTGGCTATATAAATCCATATGGCGACTTTGATTTCAATGTTGTGATACGCAGCATACTCTATAATGCTTCTGCAAAGTATATTTCCTTGCCCGCTGGATCAGCTATTACATTCTACAGCGATCCCGAAAAAGAATGGGAAGAGTGCCTGATGAAAGCAGAGGCAATGAAAAATGTGCTAGAGTAAATACAGCTAATTACCTAATCTTGCTTGTAGATGAATTTAGCAAACCGGTAATACTCTCATCCAGAATTTGGTACCGCTTGGCTACAAAGACGTTCATTTTTTGTGTTGGTAATCGAAGATCGTATTTGCCATTGAGAGCAATTTCATTGTCGAAGTTTGGATTATAGCGATTAAAATCAGCTAAGTTCATATCAATGTATTTCAGAATAACGGAAGAACTAAACCGCCCTTTGATTTTATACGAGGTTGAAGAATTGAGTTCTTCTTCTTTCAGGTTAGGACCTGAATTTAATACAAGATCTTTCAATTCACTTTTGGTTACAGTAGTAATACCCCCTTCGCCTTCAAAAATATAATGAACTCCGATGAACTTCTTTACATGATTCATGGTCTCATTCGGCAGATAATTTTGAATCGTCCAGAAATCCTTACTACCGCCACTTTTTCTGATTGCTTTTTGAACATTTCCCGGTCCGCTATTGTATGCAGCAATGACGAGTAACCAATCTCCATACTGAGCATAGAAATCTGTAAGCAATCTTGCTGCGGCATGAGTACTTTTGATATAGTCTAATCTTTCGTCGTTATTCCCGTTAATTCTCAGACCGTATTCTTTTGCGGCTGCAGGCATAAAAGCCCACGGACCAACAGCACCCGATCTGGAAATCATATTGTATTTCAATCCTGATTCAATAACTGCGAGATATTTTAATTCGCCGGGTAATCCATGCTGAGTAAGAATTTCATCCATCATATCCAGCTTAGGCTGTGCCCAATCCTTCATATTCTCAAACCCTTTTTTATTCTTCTTAATATAGTTCTGAACAAAACTGATTGCCATTGGATTTAATTTGGCTCCGGTTACACCGTCGCCAAATACAGCTGTTGTAAAAAGATTTTTAAAATCCTTTTTAGGATCATTTCTGTTTATTCCATCTTGTTGAAGTGAATCCTTATTAACAGTCGTGTCACTTAAAACAGCTTGACTGCTCATATCCGGTTGAATGCCCGCAGCTCTAGCCACTTGTACCAGTAAAAACCCGGCAACACTCATTACTGCTATTTGTTTTAATTTTCTCAAACCTATTGATAATTAACGTTTTAAAATCATTTACCTGCCATAAGCAAGTGCGAAATGCGCAGCAAAGGTACTTCATTAAACCGGTTTGACATCACTTGAAGTCCAAACGGCATGTTATTGCTATGTTTGAAGAGTGGGAGAGAAATGGCGGGAATGCCGACCAGATTGGCCATTACTGTATAGATATCAGCGAGATACATTGCGATAGGATCGTCCATTTTTTCACCAGCTTTAAAAGCTGTAACTGGTGAAGTTGGGAGTAAAATGAAGTCAAACTCCTTGAAAATCAGTTGGATATTGTCATTTAACAAATTTCTAACTTTTTGTGCCCGGGTAAAGTAGGCATCATAAAAACCGGCACTAAGTACAAAAGTGCCTAACATGATTCTTCTTTTTACTTCTTTACCAAAACCTGCCGACCTGCTTTGTTTATAGAATTCTATCAGTTCAACTCCAGGTGCTGTTGAACGATAGCCATATTTTACACCATCAAAACGGGAAAGGTTTGACGAAGCTTCGGCTGTGGTGAGTACATAATAAGCTGGTACAATATAATCGAGCAGATCAAAATCTACAGCCTCAACACTATGGCCTTCTTGTTTGATATCTTCTATCTTCTTTTTAATGGCGGCACTAATTTCAGGGTCAAGACCAGGATGTGATAAAGCAGTTTCGAAATATGCAAAACGATATTTTTTATCGGTTGAAAGTTCTTTCGAATAAGCAGGAACTTCTTTGTGCGAAACAGTGCTGTCAAACTCATCCGCACCAGACATTACTTCCAATAGAAGGGCAACATCAGGAATGTTTTTTCCAAAAATGCCAATCTGGTCAAATGATGAGGCGTAGGCAATTAGCCCATAACGGGAAATTCTGCCATAGGTCGGTTTAAGACCTATTATACCACAGAAATCTGCTGGTTGACGAACAGAACCTCCTGTATCACTACCCAGAGAAACCATGCAACAGTCAGCTTGAACAGCTACAGCCGAACCGCCCGAAGAGCCACCCGGCACTCTTGATTCATCCAACGCATTTAGCACTTTTCCATAAGCCGAATTTTCGTTGGTGGAGCCCATCGCAAATTCATCACAATTCAAATTGCCGATGATAATGGCATCTTCTGCAAGTAACCTTTCGACTGCCGTTGCAGAATAAATAGAAGTAAATTTTTTAAGAATATTTGAAGAGGCAGATACTTGATGATCTTTATAACAGATAACATCTTTTAATCCGATGACGACACCGTGGAGTTTTCCAATAGGAATACCAGATTTTCTTTTTTCATCCAGTTCTTTGGCCTTTTGTAAAACCTCATGAGTGTACACCTCAATAAAAGCATTAAGATGTTTTGTTTCATCTATGCGTTTTAGGTAATGTTCAACCGCCTGTAAACAGGTTGCATTACCTTCCTGTAATTGGGCATGGTATTGCTCAATAGAAGTAAACTCAAACAAAAGCGATGGCTTTAGTGTAAGAAAAAATCAATAGAGGATTACTCTTTTACAGAGTTTTTTACTTCATTTGCACTTTCCTCGATTTCTTTCTTCACATTGGTTTTGGCGTCATTAAATTCACGGACACCTTTACCTAATCCACGCATCAGTTCAGGTATTTTTTTACCTCCGAATAAAAGTAATACGATAACGAGGATGATGATAATCTCGTTAGTACCCAGCACACCCAATAATGTAGGTTGTATCATAATCTTGTAAATTAGAAATCAAAGATAGCAAGTAAAAAAAAATAAAGAAGCAATAAATTTCGATTTACTTCTTATTAACAAAAAAAGCTTTCCTTTTAGGGGAAAGCTTTTCAATATTTTATCTGAAAATTTATTTTGCTGATACAGCCATACGCTTTTCACGGATTCTTGCACTTTTACCGCTACGGCTACGCTGGTAGAACAATTTAGCTCGGCGAACATTACCAGTTTTGTTTAATACTATTGAATCCACATTTGGCGAAAAGAATGGAAAAACCCTTTCTACACCTACACCGTCAGAAATTTTACGAACAGTAAAGCTTGCAGTAGCACCAGTGCCTTGTTTCTTAATCACATCTCCTTTAAAAGACTGGATTCTTTCCTTGCTTCCTTCTATAATTTTATAGTTAACAGTAATGTTATCACCAGCCTTGAACTTTGGAAATTCTTTCTTACCAGTCAGCTGCTCATGTACAAATGCTATTGCGTTCATATTCCTGATTTTTAGGAGGGCAAAGGTAAGGTTGCAAGGCAGAAATACCAAATATAAAAAATCAAAATTGCAGTCTATGCAGGAATTTCTCAACCCCTTAAATTTCAGGCTAAAAGAGAAAATTCAAAATCCCAATCAGACAGGCTGCAATTGGGATTTTGAATTTTTTATTTGGAATTTGATTACCTCGCAACGTTTACGGCTCTTTTCTCTCTGATAACGGTTACCTTGATTTGTCCGGGAAAGGTCATTTCCGTTTGAATCTTCTGAGCAATCTCGAATGATAGCTTATCAGACTCCTGATCGGTTACTTTATCTGCTTCTACAATTACTCTTAATTCCCTGCCAGCTTGAATAGCATAAGCTTTCTCCACTCCATCATAAGCCATAGCAAGGTTTTCAAGATCCTTGATACGCTGCAGATATTGCTGCATAATTTCCCTTCTGGCACCTGGTCTTGCTCCGCTTATCGCATCACAAGCCTGTACAATTGGAGAAATTACATATTGCATTTCCATCTCATCGTGGTGAGCTCCGATGCCATTTACTACTGAAGCATTTTCGCCATATTTCTCTGCCAGTTTTGCTCCAAGTAAAGCATGGCTTAATTCGCTTTCTTCGTCGGGTACTTTCCCAATATCGTGTAACAGACCAGCTCGTTTAGCCAGCTTTACCATATTTTGAGGCATTCCCAATTCAGCCGCCATTGTTGCACAAAGGTTGGCTGTCTCCCGGCTGTGCATCAATAGGTTTTGACCATAAGAAGAACGGAAACGCATACGTCCCACCATTCTTACTAATTCTTTATGCAGGCCATGAATGCCCATTTCTATCACTGTTCTTTCACCAATTTCTCTTACCTGATCTTCAATCTGCTTTTTTGTTTTCTCCACTACTTCTTCAATTCTTGCAGGGTGAATACGTCCATCTGTAACCAGGCGTTGCAAACTCAAACGGGCAATTTCTCGACGTAACGGATCAAATGAAGAAAGCAAAATAGCTTCCGGCGTATCATCAACTATTAAATCAACACCTGTTGCTGCTTCAATAGCACGGATATTTCTTCCTTCACGGCCAATGATCTGACCTTTTATTTCATCACTTTCAAGATTGAAAACAGTAATAGTGTTTTCAATGGCATGTTCAGCAGCAGTACGCTGAATGGTTTGAATGACTATTTTTCTGGCTTCCTTATTAGCTTTCTGTTTAGCATCATCAATTATTTCCTGCTGAATAGCTACTGCTTGAGTGTGAGCTTCATTTTTCAGACTTTCTATTAATTGAGATTTTGCTTCTTCAGCAGTAAGATTGGCTATTTTTTCCAGGCGGCGGATATGTTCTTCCTGATGCTTTTCTAGTTCAGTCCTCTTGATATTGACCAATTCGATCTGGCGGTTCAGGTTTTCTTTGATAACATCATTTTCCTTTACCTGCTTATCAAGATTACCTTCTTTCTGATTGATGGTTTGTTCTTTCTGTTTGATACGGTTTTCCGCATCGTTCATCTTTTTGGTTTTGTCAAAAACCTCTTTGTCATGATTTTCTTTTAGTTGAACGAATCGTTCTTTAGCTTCCAGTTCCTTCTCTTTCCGGATAGTTTCACCTCTTAATTGGGCTTCTTTCAGGATGGTTTGTGACTGGAGTTCTGCTTCTTCTACTTTTTTGTTGGCGTTTTTGGCAAAAATGACTTTACCCAGTATAAGGCCCACTATAAGTGCAGCGGCACCTATGATGATAGATAATATATTCGAATCCATGAATGTTTTTGTTTAAATGTTGCACAATGCTATTTCTTAATAATTAATTCCCCGACAGTTATCGGATAGTTAGCGAAGATACAAAACGGCAACCTAAGTAAGAAAATTGAAAACAGGGGTTACCACTTGTAAAAAAAATAGGGCAATTCAGGACTTTTTAAGCAGACAACAGGATCTATTTGTAGTAAATTGCAACACTAAAAATAAGCAAATGAAAAAATTCCTTTTGATATTCCTTGCTGTTCCATTCGTTTCACTGGCTCAGGATAATGGGAAATCTTTTAAGTTAGTTGGAAAGGTCAAAAAACTGACGCAACAGGCAGACTGGGTGTATTTGCAATACAGAACTAACGGAGATTGGAAAACAGATAGTGCCCAAGTAAAAGATGGAAAATACCAGCTTGCTGGGAAAATTGAAGAACCGGTACAAGGAAGATTAAGGGTAAAATATAGTGAAACTACCGATGGTAATAAAGTAAAAATGGTGGCTGGAAGAGACATGACTTCTGTTTTCTTAGAACCAGGTAAAATAAAAGTGACCTCTGTTGATTCTTTCAGCAATGTACAGGTGAAAGGTTCTTCTGCTCATAATGAATTTGTCAAATTAAACCTAGCAACAAAACCCTTTAATGACAGAACAAAACCGTTGATTGAACAATACAGAGAATTTGCAAAAACAAAAGATAAAGAAAATCAAGACAAAATAGAAGAACAGCTTGATGCTATTGACAATGAAATGAAAGAGAAAGTATATGGTGACTATGTAAAAAATAACCCAAACTCACCTTTAGGTTTATATGCTCTACAGCAATATGCAGGTTGGGACATAAATGCAGACAAAGTAGAACCGCTTTATAATGCGTTGTCTGATGCCAATAAGAATTACCCTTCGGCAGTATCTTTTAAAGAGAACCTCGATATAGCGAAGAAAACCGGGATTGGCAAAATGGCGATGGACTTTACGCAGAATGATACATTAGATAACCCAATCAGATTTTCATCGTTTAAAGGGCAGTATGTATTAATAGATTTCTGGGCCAGCTGGTGTGGACCATGCAGAGCTGAAAACCCAGCTGTTGTAAAAGTGTTCAACAAGTATAAAGACAAAAACTTTCACATCATCGGTGTTTCGCTTGACAGAGCAGGTCAGAAGGAAAAATGGATGAAAGCTATTCATGATGATAAACTTGACTGGACGCAGGTAAGTGATTTGAAATTCTGGGATAATGATGTGGCTAAACAATATGGCATCAAAGCCATTCCGCAGAACCTATTGGTAAATCCGGAAGGAATAATTGTTGCCAAAAACCTGAGAGGCGAAGATTTAGAGCAAAAACTTAGTGAATTTATAGATGGAAAGAAGGCATTTAGCCCGAAGCCATAAACTTGGTAAAACCATTCTTAAGAACCTGCCAGCGGCAGGTTCTTTATTTTTCAGACAATTGACTGTCCAAAAGCTTTTCGATTGAGCCTAATTGTTCTGCAAGGTTTAGTTTTTCAATACCTGCCGCCGCACCTGCATGTTGCTCTGTTGCATACCAGATTAAAACCATGGCTATATAGTCTTGCATATCCTTCCCTGCAAACATGGTTTTGAATTCAAGTATCTTATCATTGATAGTCTTTAATGTTTTTCTTACCACTTCTTCATCAGACGGGTCGATCTTGATGCGGTAGGTCCGGTCACCAATAAGGGCCGAGATAGCAATTAAATCACTCATAAAGTTGGTTTTTTGAGAAATTAAATATTATATTAGTTCCCCAGTAGTTTTTTATTAACAAGTTAGTACCATCATTTAGTCCGGTTAAGGCTCCTAAGGAAACGATTTAATAATATTAAAACGTTTGCCATGTTTGCTAAAATTAAGTCGTCCTTTTTTATTGACGCATTGCGGTTACAAATTAATACGCCAAAAGGTAATTTTCTTCGTGGAGTATTGAAAGATGATACCGGTAATGTATGCCGTACTATTGAAAAGGACATTTTAACTGAAACAGAAGAAATGACCTGGACGGGGTTAAATGATCTGCCGTATGGACGATACACCCTGGAACTTTCGCATGGCGATGATGAAATGAAAATGAATCTAGTGAAAAGGGTGTAATAAACATCACTGTCCCAACATCGCAATGCAACGATCAATCTCTTTCAGGTAACCATTAATTCTTTTTTCAAATTCCTTTTTATCCACCTCACTCATATCCCCGGCACTTACTTTTAAAATGCTTACTTGCTGTTTCAGTTCGTCAACACTTTTTTGCTGCGTTATAACTTTTTTTTCAGCCTCACTCAATTCTTCTTTTAAAATTTTATTTTCTTTGACGATAGCAGTATGCTCCTTCAACAAAAGTTGAAGTTTTTCTTGTATTCGTTTCAGATGTTGTTCTGTGTTGCTCATTTTCTGATTTCGGCCTGTAATTCTTTTTCAAGCGAAGACATAATCTTATTCATCCAACCATCAATTTCTTTATCTGTCAGTGTTTTTTCTTCATCCTGAAAAGTGAAGTTAACGGCTAATGATTTTTTATTGGTTCCCAGCTTTTCACTTTCAAAAATATCAAACAGTTTGATGTCTTGTAATTTATTCAATTTTACTTTCTCAACTGTTTTTTGCACTTCATCCCAAGTTAAGTCGTTAGAAACAATCATTGCCAGATCTCTTTGCACAGCCGGATATTTCGGAATTTCTTTTACCTTGTTTTTTTGTGCAGCAGCCAGTTCTGAAATAACTTCCCAATTCAATTCTGCGAAATAAGCCGGTTGCTTAATGCCGAATTTATCCAATATATTTTTCTTTACCGTTCCGGCTCCTGCAATAATGGTATTGTTTAGTTTGAAAACAATATGATTGTCGAGCTTTGGCACTTCAAAAGTTTCAATCGCATCAGCTGTTAGTCCAAGTAATGTCAAAACTGTGTTTACAGCTCCTTTCAGATTATAGAAATCCGCAGCAACTGCTTTTTCTTTCCAGCTATCTTCATTTTTATTGCCGGTAATTACAAGGCACAGTTTTTCTGCTTCTGCATACCTGCCGGCCGGCGAGGCAGGTTTTCCACTCCCTGAAGTATTATAGGCTTTCCCAAACTCAAATAATCTTAGTGAATTGTTTTTGTGATTCAGGTTATGCGCCACTACTTCGAGTGAAGTTTCAAATAATGAATTGCGAAGAATGTTTAATTCTGCACTAAGGCTGTTCATCATTGTTACCATGCTGCTCAGTTCTTCTTCAGAAAAATATGCAGCATTGGTAATAGAGTTGGTCATCATTTCATTGAATCCCTGGCCCACTAAATAATTGGCAGCTTTCTCTCTGAATATTTCTTTTTCATATTGCTCTTCAACCGAAGGGGTGATAGTGATAGAATTCGGAATTTCAATATTATCCAACCCGTCAATTCTTACAATCTCTTCCACCAGATCGGCAGGTAAACTGATGTCGGGTTTATGATAAGGCACAGCTACTCTGAGTTCGTCTATACCTTCTTTCAATTTTTCAAATCCAAGGCTGTTCAGAATATCCATTACCGCATCAGGGTGGTAATTCTTACCACTCAATTTTTTTATGAAATGCCATTTGATGGCAACTTCTGTTTTTGGTTTTACAGTTGGATAAATATCTACTATCTCTGATGCAATTTCGCCACTAGCAATTTCTTTTATCAAGTTTGCTGCTCTCTTCAACACATTTACTGTTGCAGAAATATCCGTCCCTTTTTCAAAACGGCTGGCTGCATCTGTTCTTAATCCATGACGGAAAGAAGTTTTCCGGGTTATCACTGCATCGAAGAATGCACTCTCCAGAAAAATGTTCTTTGTTGTATCTGTTACTCCACTATGCTGACCGCCAAATACTCCGGCAATACACATTCCTTCATTTGCATCGCAAATCATTAGGTCTTCAGCACTCAGCGTTCTTTTCTTTTCATCCAATGTGATAAAACTTGTTCCTTCAGCTAAATTCTTTACAATGATTTTATTGCCGCCAATTTTATTAATATCAAAAGCATGTAAGGGTTGTCCTGTTTCATGCTGAATGAAATTGGTAATGTCGACAATATTATTAATTGGCCGGAGGCCGATTGCTTTCAATTTTTGTTGCAGCCATTTTGGTGAAGCTGCAATAGTTACGTTGGCAATACTTACACCTGAATAACGAGGGCAAGCCTTTTCATTTTCCACTTGTACATCCAATGTCAAAGAAGTATTGTCAACTTTAAAGCCATTTGCATTCGGCAGTTTTGGTTTTATATCCTTCTTATCATGATGGCTTAAATAAGCACAAACATCTCTTGCCACACCCCAATGGCTCATCGCATCCATGCGGTTGGGAGTAAGTCCTATTTCATAGATTATATCATCGTAGGGTTGAAAATATTCGTCAGCAGCCATTCCCACTTTTACATCAGCAGGCAAAACCATAATGCCGTCATGAGAATTTCCCATTCCAATTTCGTCTTCGGCACAGATCATTCCGTGGCTTTCTACACTCCTTATTTTGGCAACTCTCATTGTTAATGGATCGCCTGTAGAAGGATAAATAGTTGTGCCGACAGTTGCCACCACCACTTTCTGACCTGTTGCCACATTCGGTGCACCACATACAATCTGTAAAGGCTCGCCATTGCCAACTGATACTTTTGTCAACGTCAGTTTATCTGCATTGGGATGTTTTTCAGTACTCAGCACTTCGCCAATCAGCAAACCCTGTAATCCGCCTTTCACTTCTTCGTAATTGGTCATGCTTTCTACTTCCAGTCCGATGGAAGTAAGGATGCGGCTTAGCCTTTCCGGTTCTACGGTTACAGGCAGGTATTCACTCAGCCATTTATAGGAAATCGTCATGCCGCAAAGATAAGGAGAGAGGCCTCTCGGCTATCAGATTCGGTAACATACGGCGTTAATATTCATTCCAGAACCTACCGATGCAAAAAGCACAATATCGCCTTTGTCAAAAGCATGTTCTTCAAATTTGCCCTTTTTTACCTGATCAAATAAAGTGGGAATAGTGGCTACAGAGCTGTTGCCATATTTATGTATGTTCATCGGCATGATATGTTCAGGAATGTCTTTTTCGCCATACAATTTAAAAAGACGTTTGATAATTCCTTCATCCATTTTTTCATTGGCCTGGTGGATAAAAATTTTTTTCACTTGCTGTATGGGAATATTTGCTTTATCCAAACAATCTTTCATAGCCGCCGGAACATGTTGCATGGCATATTCATACACTTTTCTGCCTTTCATTTTTATATAGCGGATTTTGTCATCGGCATTGGGCAAATTACTTTTTCCAAGAAATAAATAGAAAGCCTCGTCCACACAATGGCTTTGCACACTCCAGGAAAGTATTCCACTAGTTGTATCTTCTTCTGGAATGGCTTCGAGAACAGAAGCTCCTGCACCATCAGAAAAAATCATACTGTCACGGTCGTACATATCTATTACACGGCTCAGCGTTTCAGTGCCTATTACCAATGCTTTTTTAGCAACCCCAGCTTTTATAAATGAGTCGGCTTGAATGACGCCTTGTAACCAACCGGGACAACCAAATAAAATATCATAGGCAACACAGTTCGGATTTTTGATTCCAAGGTCATGCTTTACCCTTGAGGCCAATGCTGGTAAAATATCTGTTTGAATAGTATTCTTAGTTACATTGCCAAAATTGTGTGCAAGTATGATTTGGTCCAGTTCTTCGGGGTCAATACCGCTTTCTTCAATTGCCAATCTTGCTGCTATTGTCGCCATGTCAGATGAATTCATATCATCATTGATATAGCGTCGTTCTTCAATGCCGGTAATGTCCCGGAATTTGTCAACTATTTCTTGTGGGTGTGTTGAGATACGTTGGTTTTCTTCTGTATAGAAATCCTGATTTATAAAATCATTGTTTGTTTTTATAAATGCCGGAACATAGCATCCGGTTCCCGTTATCACAGTATTTAGTTTCATGCATTATAATTTTATCGAAGACCCTAAGGAAGGCTATTGTATTAAAGATAATTAAACTGCCTTAAATTTATTATTGAAGCGATACAATTTTTATAAATTGTATCGCTTATTTAACTATTTCAGATGAAACTAAAAGCGGTTGCGGTATTGCTGATTATTGTGGTGTCGTTGATTCCATTGTATATGCTATACAAATATCTGGAGCAAAAAATGAAGCCTAGAGAATCATTCGGCAATTTTTTAATTTGGATGATATCGATCCTAGCATTGATATTTCTATCTACATTTTGTATTGTTTTTATAATCAGGCTGCTGTTTCCTGTAGCTTAGAAATACAACTTCGCAAACCAGCAGGCTGTTTTGCTTCTTTGTACAAAGTATCTCCTTATTTTTACCACAACAAAATCAATTGCTATGGCTTACAACTTATTAAAAGGAAAAGAGGAATCATTACCGGTGCTTTGGATGAAAACTCGATTGCCTGGAAAGTGGCAGAAAAGGCACATGAAGAAGGCGCCACATTTGTATTAACCAATGCCCCCATTGCCATGCGGATGGGAGAGATCAATAAACTGGCCGAAAAAACAGGTTCAGAAATTATTCCGGCTGATGCTACCAGTGTAGAAGAGTTGACTACATTATTTACTAAATCGCAGGAAGTTTTGGGTGGTAAAATTGACTTTGTACTTCACTCAATAGGTATGAGTGTGAACATTCGTAAAAAAATCCCATACACCGAATCGAATTATGATTATTTCATGAAAGGGATTGATGTTTCTGCAATGTCTTTACATAAGATGCTGGCTGTCGCTAAAAAAATGGATGCCATCAATGAGTGGGGAAGTGTAGTGGCACTAACTTATATGGCTGCCCAACGTACTTATCCTTTTTACACTGATATGGCTGACATAAAAGCGATGCTTGAATCTATTGCCCGCAGCTTTGGTTATCATTATGGTGTAGATAAAAAAGTTAGGATTAACACAGTTTCTCAATCGCCAACAAAAACAACTGCCGGAACTGGTATCAAAGGCTTTGGTGATTTCTTTGACTATGCTCAGGCTATTGCTCCGTTAGGAAATGCATCTGCCGAAGATTGTGCGAATTATTGTATTACATTATTTAGTGATTTGACTAGAATGGTGACTATGCAGAATCTGTTCCATGATGGCGGGTATTCAACTACTGGTGTTAGCAATGATGTGATGCAAAGGCTAGGAGTAGACCCCGAAACCCCCTAAAGGGGGCTTTAGTTTTCCTTAATTCAAAAAATAATTATAAATAAAATGCCTCCGACATGGAGGCATTTTATTTAATAAGTTATTTACTCCCCTTTAGGGGTTGGGGGTTTAATATTCATCTTCGTTAAAGAGGAAATCTTCATGAGTAGGATAATCCGGCCAGATGTCCTCGATGGTTTCATACACATCGCCTTCATCTTCCAGTTCCTGTAAATTTTCTACTACCTCAATAGGTGCACCAGAACGAATCGAGTAATCGATCAACTCATCTTTTGTGGCTGGCCATGGAGCATCTTCCAGGTACGAGGCTAATTCTAAAGTCCAAAACATCTTCTCAGGGTTTTAATTTTTGAATAAGGTTTTTGCATCAGGCATATTTCGTGATACCCTAATTTTCCGCAAATGTAACAGTATTAACGTATTTTCCAAATCCAAAGTTTTTAACGGGTTTTTGGATCATTTTTCTGATTAACGGGAAGTCTCAGGGTTTTGTTTTGAAAGACTACCTTTTTATGAAAAAGTTTCAACTCGATTTGTATAGTTTCGGGCTGAAAATACTGACCGATTGATTAAATAATTGAATAATTAGCTGCATGATATCTGGAAAAAATATTTTTAAACGTTACGGAAAGGTTGAAGTACTGAAAGGCGTTGATCTGGAAATTAATAAAGGAGAAGTAGTTTCAATCGTTGGCCCGTCGGGATCTGGCAAAAGTACTTTGCTGCATATTTTGGGTACATTGGATAGTGCGGATATGGGTGAGGTGAAAATGAATAATGTACTGATCAATTCACTAACCGGCGTTAAATTATCTGCGTTTCGAAATAAGCATATCGGTTTTGTTTTTCAATTTCATCATTTGTTGCCGGAATTCTCTGCTTTAGAAAACGTTTGTATTCCCGGATGGATTGCAGGAAAAAAGAAAGCCGAGGTAAAGGCTGAAGCAGAAAGATTATTGAATATGCTTGGCTTGGCTGAACGAATGGAAAATAAGCCTAACCAGTTATCTGGCGGGGAGCAGCAAAGAGTGGCAGTGGCGAGGGCATTGATTAATAAACCGGATATAATTTTTGCAGATGAGCCGACAGGTAATCTTGATTCTGCCAATGCAAAAGAATTACACCAGCTATTTTTTGATCTGCGGAAAAATTTTAATCAGACCTTTTTAATTGTTACACACAATGAGGAACTGGCACAACTGAGTGACCGGGTTCTACATATGAAAGATGGAAAAATTGTTTAAAGGCAATTCTAAAAACTTATTATTTATTATGACCTCACCTTTGATTCCTCTCCTTTATGAGAGGAGATTGTAAGTTTTTAGAAATGCCTTTAAGTTGTATTATGGATAAGCAGTAAACCATGCTTTCATTTCATCCATTGTATTAGCTGTTTTTGTGCCATCCGTCCACCAATCATGAAATGTAAGTGGATACATGATGATTTTTCTTCCTACACCCAAGGTTCCAAGTTTTGCATACATTCCATTGCTTTGGTCTGTATAAACTACAGGATCCCATTCTCCATGAAAGAAAATAGTGGGCGGAGCAGATGCTGTGGCTTGAAAATAAGGACTACAATCTTGATATCGTTGTGTAGCTGTTGGTGTTGAAGGAAACAATGGAACTCCGAGAAAGGGTTCTAATATTTGATTGTAGATATTGAAATTATAATACGACATGTTAAAGAGGTTTGCAGGGCCAGCTAATGAACTTGCCGCTTTTACTTTACCCGAAGCATTTCTTGTGTAAGCATAACTCATAGCTAAATGTCCACCAGCACTATGACCTGTTATGTATAATTTTTGTCCATTGAATTTATGAGTTGATGCAAGCCTCAATACATTCTGAACTGCGCTGTCCACATCGTCTAACTGCATTTTGTAATTATCAGGCTGGTTTAAGGTAAGCCGATAATTAATATTGGCAACAGCATAACCTCTTTGTTTTAACCCATTCAGTAACCAGCTTAATTCATTTTTGTCACCGGTTGACCATCCGCCACCATGTACTACAACGACTAACTGTGTGGACGCAGTAGTTCTGTTTGCAGGAAGTCCAAGATCAAATTTTTGGCTACCATTTGCACCGTAGGAAATGTCTTTAATAGTTGTATCACTAAGTATAATTGGTCCGGGAGGTGGGTCTATAGGTTCAGGCACACAACCAATTAAAGACAATGCAAAAAATGAGATAAGTAAAAAGTTGAAAAACTTCATATAATTGTTTTAATACAGTAAAAAATTCGTAAAAATGACGTTTAAGCAGAGAGGTAGTTGCCTGAGTTCAGAATTACAAGTAAAATAAGATAATTATGTGATTATTTAAAGCCTAAACTCTCGGTCTCCAGGGAATTTCTTTCACTTTAAGATTTTTGCCAATATATCTTGCCAAAACAAAAAGATAATCGCTTAGCCGGTTCAGGTATTTAATTACTAACGGATCTACAAACATTTTGTTTTGTTCCAATGCAACAATTAATCTTTCTGCCCTGCGGCAAACACAACGGGCAATATGTGCCGATGAAACTACCGGATGTCCTCCTGGAATGATGAATGTTTTCATTACCGGAAGCTTCTTATTCATTTTATCAATTTCCTTTTCCAGGAAAATAATATCAAGTTCTACTAGGTCCGGTATTTTTAGTTTGGGTTCTTTCTTTGGGTCGCAGGCAAGTGATGAGCCAATGGTGAATAGTCTGTCCTGTATTTCCTGTAAAATTTCTTTTTCTTTTTTGATTTTAATCTGATCACCAACAAGACCAATCCAAGAGTTTAATTCATCTACTGTGCCATAAGCTTCAATACGAAGATGTGATTTCGGAACTTTTGTTCCACCAATCAATGATGTTGTTCCTTTGTCACCTGTTTTTGTATAAATTTTCATTGCCATAATCTCAACTAATTTTTTGTTTCACTTCCTTCTGCAATTGATGGCTTGTTTCTTTTGTCGCTTTCAATATTTCCATCAAGCAACCGAATCACCCTGTGTGCATGATTAGCAATATCTTCTTCATGTGTAACAAGAATAACAGTATTCCCTCTGCTATGTATGTCTTCAAAAATATCCATGATCTCATACGATGTAACAGAATCAAGATTACCTGTTGGCTCATCCGCAAGTATAATTGCAGGATCATTTACCAATGCTCTTGCAATAGCAACCCGTTGGCATTGGCCTCCGGATAATTCATTGGGTTTGTGATGCGATCTATCGGAAAGACTTACCATGTCCAGCACATGCAATGCCTTTTCATTTCGAAGTTTCCTGCTCATACCTGCATATACTAATGGTAACGCCACATTTTCTAAGGCTGTTAATCTTGGTAATAAATTAAATTGCTGAAATACAAATCCGATCTCCGTATTTCTTACTTCCGCCAGTGAGTTATCATCCATCTGGCTTACATCTTTTTCATTTAGAATATATTTTCCACCTGTTGGTGTATCAAGGCAGCCTATAATATTCATCAATGTGCTTTTGCCAGAACCAGATGGTCCCATCAACGCCACATATTCGTTTTTAAAAACATCCAGTGAAAGACCTTTTAACACCTTCAGCTCCTGTTTACCCATGAAGTAGCTTTTCTGAATATTTTCCAAATGAATAATTCCTGCCATATTATTTCTTTATCACTTTAGGTACTTTAAAAAATTGCTCATCATGTAGCGGTGCATTCTTTAAGGCTTCTTCACGGCTTACCGAGCCTTTTACCTCATCATCCCGCAGCACATTTACTTCATCACTCATGTGAAGGAGCGGTTCAACACCATCGAGATCCAATTCATCGAGTTTTTCAACAAAAGCAATCATCCGCTGTAAATCATTTTTGATTTCAGCTTTTTCTGTTTCATTAAACTGTAAACGGGAAAGATGAGCCAGTTTTTCTACCATTGCATCGTTCACTTCCATTGTACAAAGATAGTCAGAAGCCGGAAACCGGAAGTCTGAAGTAAGAAGTAGGAGAGAGTCTTCACTTTTAGCGTATCTTCTGATTTCAGACATCATGCTTCGCTTCTCCGTCCTCCTTTCTTATCTTCGCCGCCTCATGGAACAGAACAAGAAAATAGTAATGAGTGGCATCCGGCCTACCGGATTTTTACACCTTGGAAATTATTTTGGAGCTGTAAAAAATTATGTGCGGTTACAAAATGAGTTTGAATGCTATTTTATGGTAGCAGATTTACATTCATTAACTACACATCCTGATACGAAGGAATTAAAAACAAATGTACAGAGAGTTTTATCAGAAAATATTGCCTGTGGATTAGATCCTGATAATGCAGCACTCTATTGTCAAAGCCATGTTTACGAAACATCGGAACTGTATCTATACCTGAATATGCTGGCCTATATTGGTGAGCTGGAAAAAACGGTTACGTTTAAAGATAAAGTGCGACAACATGAAAATAATGTAAATGCCGGTTTGCTAACATATCCTGTGTTACAAACGGCGGATATTATTTTACACAGAGCATCTTATGTGCCAGTTGGAAAAGATCAAGAGCAGCATTTGGAAATGGCTCGTCAGTTTGCTAATCGTTTTAATCATCGTTATGGCGATGTGTTTCCAGAGCCACATGCATTTAATTATGGTGACGAATTGGTAAAAGTTCCAAGCCTAGATGGAGCAGGGAAAATGAGTAAGAGTGAAAATCAATATGCAACGCTTTATTTGTCTGATGATGATGAGCTAATCAGAAAAAAAGTGATGAAAGCAAAAACAGATAGTGGTCCTACCGAACCTAATACTCCAAAACCGGACTATATTGAAAATATCTTTGCTTTGATGAAGCTGGTAAGTGCAGACGATGTAATTAAGAAGTTTGAAGAAGATTACGCTACATGTTCAATTCGCTACGGAGATATGAAAAAGCAGTTGGGTGAAGATATGGTCAGCTTCATTGCACCTATTCGGGAAAAAGCAGATAACATCCGTAATAATGAACAATACCTGAAAGAAGTGATGGAAAAGGGTGCTGAAAAGGCAAGGAAAAGTGCTAAAGCCACAATGGAGCTGGTTCGTAAAGCAATGGGCTTAAATTATTATTAATTGAGATATTCGAATAAGAGAAATTACATTACTTTTAAATAAATGTAATTTTTTGCATCAAAACTAACTACAATGAATAAAAGCATTTGGATTGTAATAGGATTTCTTGCACTTGCAGCCGCATGGACAATGCGTATAGTCGGAGGCAATTCATCTCACTTATCAGAGTTGCGGGATTATTGGTGGATTCCTTTGCCACTCGCCTTAATTTGTTTTTTGATAGCAATGAAGAAAAAGTAAAACAACAAAAAATAATACGGCTGAGCTGTATGAAATACCCTGAATTAAAATGGCAAAATCAAAAAAACCAAAACACATTGCAATAGCCGGAAACATTGGCGCCGGAAAAACGACGTTGACGGAAATGCTGAGTAAGCATTACAAATGGATTCCCAACTTTGAGGATGTAGATCATAATCCTTACCTGATGGATTTTTATGAGGATATGCCCCGCTGGAGTTTTAACCTGCAGGTTTTCTTTTTAAACAGTCGCCTTCGTCAACTCGTAGAAATACAGAAAGGAACTGAAACTGTAATTCAGGACAGAACGATTTATGAGGATGCAAACATTTTTGCTCCCAACCTGCATGAAATGGGATTAATGAGCAAAAGAGATTTTGATAATTACTACCAGTTTTTTCAGACATTAAAAACATTGGTACAACCTCCCGATTTATTAATATACTTGAATGCTTCTGTACCAACATTGGTTGGACAAATTCAAAAAAGAGGAAGAGAGTATGAAGAAAATATTCGTCTGGACTATCTAAAAAAACTAAACGAATATTATAACAAATGGATTGGCAGTTACAAAGAAGGCAAACTGCTGATTATTGATGTTGATAAAAACAAGTTTGGAGAAAAGGATGAAGATTTTGGTGAGATTATTCAGAAAGTTGATGCGGAGTTGTACGGTTTGTTTTAGTAATCAGCATAATCCTCATATTCTTCCAATAGCTTTTCAATTTTCTTCAGCCATTGTGCTTGCTTCTCTCTGTTAATACTATGCCTGGTTTCTCGGTCATAGTCATTCTGCATTTCCGATTTCTCCTCTACAATATCATCGTAGATCTCACCTAATTTTTTGTTATAGGTTCGCTTATCAAACTTATACTCACTCATTTTTTTATGCAGCTTCCGAGCAAAAATTTCTGCTATATCAAAATGACCTTGTTCATGACTGAGAATATAATCTGTTTTATGCAAACCCCAAGACCGGGTTCTGGAAAACATTGATTTTATATTATAGGTCATGCTATTCTGCGAAATATTATAATCGATTACAAGATAAGTAGAGGTGGAGGCTGCTGCATCACTATTGGGGTCGGGTTTGCCTTTGTAATCAGACCAAGCAAGTCTTTTATTGTCGTCCCATCTTATTAATTCCTCATTATCCCTTTGCGCAAAAGCAGAAGAGGCAAGAAGTATTAAACAAATAAAGAAATGGATGTTTTTGGGTTTCATGACTTAAATATGAACGTAAAGTCGGATTAAAAATTTTATTCGATGCATAGAAGGTCGTTAAAAAAGATGAAAAATTACTGTCAGGCATGAAACTGAAAACATATCTTTAGGTAATCCTTATCAATTATGTCAAATAATCAGGGTAAAAGAAATTTTCTTCTATTAATAGCCGGAATAGCCATCGCAGCTCTCTTTATTAATTTTCTTTTTTTTAGGAACATAACACTAGCTATATCCAATACAGTTATCGGATTTTTATGCTTACTGTTCTTTCTAAAAAGAGGTTATTTGTTTAAGGAAAATGGATTTATTGTATTATATATTTTACCTGCGGTAGTAATAATTGTTTCACTCTTAACAGGACCGCTAACAATATATCTAAGGTTACTAATCTTATTACTAACTTTTAGTTCAGTTTTTTATTATCTCTGGGTAGTTTATTATAAACCTGGTAATCATCAGCTATTTTATACTTCATCGATATATTGTACATTTCCATATTTAATGCTTTTTACAGTATTCTCAATAAAGCATGGAGATGTTGTTTTTTTACCAATAGGGCTAGCACCCTTCTTATCATTTATTCTTTGTTTTGTATTATTCAGATTTCCAAACTATATCTTCCGTATTTCGTTGGTAGTGATTGGTTGTTTTTTAATTTCCTTTTATGCTTATCCCAATTATAAAGGAATCGTAGGAGGCAGTAAGGTTAGTATTTTGGATAATAAATATTTGGACGCAGTATTTGTATCCGATAATAATGAAAAATTTGCAATCAAAGATTTTAAAGAGGATATATTGGTTTTTGACTTTTGGTTTTCCAAATGTGGCTCTTGTTTCAGAAACTTTCCAAAGCTTAATGAATTATCAAACTATTATCGAAAAGAGGAAAAGGTTTTAATTGCTTCAATTAATGTCCCAATTGATGCAGATAGTTCAATAAATGTATATAGCTTGATTAAGGAGTATGGCTTTGCGAAATATGAAACTTCTCCTGAGGTAGCTGAATCTTGGGGTATAGACGGATATCCGGTTGTTTTTGTTTTTGATAAGAAAAGAAAGCTGAGGTATTATGGCGAACCAAATTTCGGTTCAACAGCTAATAATATAAACGACATAATTGAGTCTTTGAAAAAGGAAAAATAAAGAAAACCTCCATTTTACAAGAGTAAAATGGAGGTTTTAAAAAACCGTCCTGGGTTATATCTTAATTAAGCTTTTGGAGCTGCGGCTAAAACCTCTTCTGTTACTCCATCAGCGTATTTATCAAAATTCTTTACAAACAAACCAGCTAGATATTTTGATTTTTCTTTAAAGGCTGTTTTATCTGCCCATGTATTTATTGGATTTAAAACCTCGGCAGGTACATCCGGACATTCTTTTGGAATACCGAAACCAAATATCGGGTCGGCTTCAAATTCAACATCATTTAGTTTGCCTTCCAATGCAGCAGTTATCATTGCTCTGGTGTATTTCAGCTTCATTCTGCTGCCAGTACCGTAAGGTCCGCCAGTCCAGCCGGTATTAATCATCCACACATTCACTTTATGCTCCTGCATTTTTTCGCCCAACATCTTTGCATATTTACCTGGATGTAATGGAATGAATGGAGCACCGAAACAAGCACTAAAAGTTGGTTTTGGTTCTGTAACACCAAGTTCCGTACCTGCTACTTTGGCTGTGTAACCCGAGATGAATTGATACATTGCCTGGCCAGGTGTTAACTTAGAAATAGGAGGCAACACACCAAATGCATCACAAGTAAGAAAGAAAATATTTTTGGGTAACCCACCTATAGAAGGCTCTTGCGCATTGCTGATAAAATTTAAAGGATAAGAAACCCTTGTATTTTCAGTAATAGAAGCATCATCAAAATTTATCTTGTTAGTGCCTTCAAAGAAAGTGACATTCTCCACTAATGCTCCGGGTCTGATAGCATTAAAAATTTCCGGTTCTTTTTCTGCTGTCAGGTTAATTGTTTTTGCATAGCAGCCACCTTCAAAGTTGAAAATATTATCCTTTGTCCATGCATGTTCGTCATCACCAATCAGTTTTCGATTTGGATCTGCACTCAATGTAGTTTTCCCTGTACCGCTTAGTCCAAAGAAAATAGCTGTATCGCCATCATCTCCCATATTAGCGCTGCAATGCATACTCAATACATCTTTATCATGCGGAAGAATATAATTGAGTATGGAAAAAATTCCTTTCTTTATTTCTCCAGTATAACCCGAACCGGCAATCAATATCATTTTATGTTTAAATGAAACAATTGTGGTGTTGTGTTGGCGGGTTCCACATTCTTTTGGATCCAAATGCAAACCTGGCAATGAAAACACATGCCAATCGGCTTTAAAATTTTCCAGTTCTTCTTCCTTTGGACGAAGAAACATATTGTAAGCAAAAAGATTGTTCCATGGTTTTTCGTTGATGACACGAACATTCAACTTATACCTTGGATCAGCACAAGCAAAACAATCTCTCACCCAGAACTCGTTTACATTTTCCAGGTAGTCCAAACTCTTTTTGTAGATAATGTCGAAATATTTTTCTTCTATTGGAATATTAAAGTCGTTCCAATGAACTGAATCGGCGGTTATTTCATCTTTTACAAAGAATCTGTCTTTTGGGGAACGGCCGGTAAATTCTCCCGTTTTAATTACTAATGCACCTGTATCATTTAAAACACCTTCACCAATTCGTAAAGTGTCTTGTACAAGTTCTTCCGGGCTTGATTGATAATGAATTGATTCTGTGTTTTTTAATCCTAAATTCAGGAGTGTCTTCACAGGAATAGCAAAGATTGGAGCAGACATATTGGCAATCGCAATTTGATGAGACCACAAAGGTAAGAGAGTAAAATCTTTTTAAACAAACAAGTGTTAGTGGTACACATTAGTTTTGTGCAAAATTTTCAAATATTTCTTAATATCCTGTTCATTCTCTATTTAGATTTTTAAAAGCTATTAAAAGAAGGTTTATAATCTTTAATAATTTATCAATAATTGATTATTTGTATTGCTTTGTGATGAAAGATATTTGGAAGTTTTATTTGCTTGCTATCTTTAGTCGTATTTAAAAAATAAACACATGAAATATTTGCCATTAAACCAAGAGATTTTTATTAAAAACCGTGAGCGGTTCATCAGTAAAATGCAAAAAAACTCCATTGCTATTTTTGTGAGCAATGATGAAGTATCATCTAATGGTGATGCCATTTATAATTTCAAACAAAACAGTGATTTGTTCTGGCTAACTGGAATATCACAAGAGGACAGCATGGTTATTTTGTTTCCTGATAATCCAGATCCAAAATACCGTGAAGTATTAGTATTGGTTCGCCCAAACGAGTTAATGGAGAAGTGGAACGGCATGAGGCTGCGGATAAAAGAAGCACAGGCAATAAGCGGTTTAAAAACGATTGTGTGGTTAGATAGCCTCGAAGGTTTATTGCAACCATGGATTCATTTAGCGGATAATATTTATCTCGATAGTAATGAGAATGATCGTAAAGCAAGTCTTTTGCGAACAAGAGAATATCGTTTTATCGATGAAATGAGAAGTCGTTATCCGCTACACAATTATGTAAGGGCTGCAAAAATTTTAAAAGAGATGAGGGCTATAAAAACAGCCCAAGAAGTGGAAGTGATGCAGCAAGCTATAGACATAACAGATAATACCTTTAGAAGAATATTACAATTTGTTAAGCCGGGGGTGATGGAATACGAAATTGAAGCAGAGATATTTCATTCATTTCTTAGTCAAAGAGCAACTGGTCCAGCTTACGGAAGCATTATTGCCAGTGGCGACAATGCAAGAATATTGCATTATGTAAGTAATAATGCAGAATGCAAAGATGGCGAAATGATATTGATGGATTTTGGTGCTGAGTACGGTGGTTACTGCGCTGATCTTTCAAGAACAATTCCAGTAAGTGGAAAATTTGGTAGAAGACAAAAGACAGTTTATAATGCTTGCCTACATCTGCATGATTATGCCAAAAGTATTTTAAAACCCGGAATCAGCATTGTTGATTATACAGACAAAGTTGGTGAAGAAGCCACACAGCAATTTTTAAAGATTGGCTTACTGAAGAAAACAGATGTAAAAAACGAAGACCCGGAAAACAGGGCTTATAGAAAATATTTATACCATGGTATTTCGCATCATTTGGGAGTTGATGTACATGATCTTGGAACAAGAACAGAACCTATAAAAGCCGGGATGGTATTTACAGTGGAACCAGGAATTTATATCGAAGAAGAGCAAATGGGAGTGCGGATAGAAAATAACCTTTGGATTACCAGGAATGGAAACAAAGATTTGATGAAGAATATTCCGATTACGGTTGAGGAGATCGAAGCCATAATGAAAAAATAGATTTACTTTGCCCGCATGAAGAATATTCCAAATCTATTCACCCTACTCAACCTTGTTTTTGGCTGTATTGCTATCATATATACGCTTCAAAATGGGATTGTAATTACAGCCGATGCTGAAGGTGCTTTATTGCTTGACATACCAGAAAAAATTTGGATGGCTTCTTTATTTATTGGGTTAGCTGCCGTTGTTGATTTCTTAGATGGATTTGTCGCAAGGCTTTTTAATGCCAGTTCCGAAATGGGAAAACAATTAGATTCATTGGCAGACGTGGTGAGTTTTGGTGTAGCTCCGGGAATGATCATATATCAGTTTTTGCGTTTAAGTTTTGCGCAAGGAGAAGGTGGAATTGATACATCTATTCTTTGGTTGGCGCCAGCATTTATTTTACCATGTGCTGCTGCATGGCGTTTGGCAAGATTTAATTTAGACAACTCTCAATCTTTTTCATTTAAAGGAATGCCTGTTCCTGCTGTGGGGATTTTTGTTGCATCGCTGCCATTAATTTATTGGAATGTAAATGAAGCATGGATTCAGGAACTGCTGTTGAACAAATGGTTTTTGTATGGATTAGTTGTTGTGCTTTCATGGCTAATGGTTTCCAATCTGCCATTAATGGCGTTGAAGTTTAAAGATTATAGTATAAAAAACAATCTTCCAAAGTTGTTGCTATTGGTAATTGCAGTTGTTGCATTTGTTATGGTTAAATGGTTGGCAATTCCAATAACGGTGCTTGCATATGTTCTTTTATCTTTGCTCTTCAAAAACAAAACAACATGACCTATACAGTTCAAATAAAAGTGATGCCATTGAAAGAATTGCTTGACCCGCAGGGAAAAGCAGTAATGGGCGGTTTGGAAAACCTTGGCCTTAATGGCGTAGAGGATGTAAGAGTTGGAAAAAATATTACGCTTCAGGTAAATGCAGATTCGCCGGT
Organism: Chitinophagaceae bacterium; assembly: GCA_016706055.1. Lineage (GTDB taxonomy): Bacteria > Bacteroidota > Bacteroidia > Chitinophagales > Chitinophagaceae > JJ008. Next base: position 228,974 of record JADJKL010000008.1, read on the forward strand.
TAAAGCAAAAGCCATTGCAGAAGAAGCAAGCAAGAAGTTACTGGCAAATCCAGTAATGGAGTATTTTGAAATAACCTACCCCCAACCCCTAAAGGGGAGTCAGGAAATATTCTTTCCGAAAATAATCATTTTGCTCTTGGAAAATTTTCAAAAATGAAAAAAATAAAGATCTAAGTCTCCCCTTTAGGGGGACAGGGGGAATGCTTTACTTAGTTCCCACACCCATCGGAAATCTTAAAGACATTACACTTCGGGCAATAGAAGTATTGAAAGAAGTTGATCTCATTCTTGCAGAAGATACGAGGACATCTTCAAAACTCCTGAATCATTATCAAATTACTAAGCCACTTTCTCCTTATCATCAGCATAACGAACATAAAGTTTTGCAACATCTGGTTAGCCAGTTATTGGAAGGGAAAAAAATGGCGGTGATAACTGATGCCGGCACTCCCGGCATTTCTGACCCTGCTTTTTATTGGTAAGAGAATGTATTAAAGTTGGAATAAAAGTAGAATGCCTGCCTGGAGCAACAGCATTTGTTCCGGCATTGGTTAATAGCGGCATTCCTACCAACCGCTTTTGCTTTGAAGGTTTTTTGCCTTTAAAAAAAGGAAGACAAACACTGTTGAAGCAATTGGCAGAAGAAGAAAGAACAATGGTCTTTTATGAATCGCCTGTTAGGTTAGCAAAAACATTAAATGAGTTTGCAACTTATTTTGGAGAAGAAAGACAATGCTCTGTTAGTAGAGAGCTTACAAAAATGTTTGAAGAGAATAAACAAGGCTCTCTCAAAGAAGTTGCTGCTCACTTTGGTGAAAAAGTGGTGAAGGGAGAAATTGTAATAGTTGTTGCAGGTAAAAGTTAACCTTTATACTTCGTCATACCGGGCTTGACCCGGTATCTTTCTCTTAAAAAAGGTTTATCTATATTAAAGGAATTATATTAGAAAAAGACTCTGGGTCAAGCCCAGAGTGACGTTTGTCTTACCGGACTCGATCCGGTATCTTTCTCTCAAGTGAAAGAAAGTATATCAGTAAAAGACACCAGATCAAGTCCGGTGTGACAACCTTTTCCATTCAAGCCTGAATTGTATAAGTGGTTTTCTCTGAAAAGGTATATCAGAAATAAGTTATTATTTTTTTAGCTTCGGTAAATGAGCAGATCAGGAAAATTCTCTGTTTATATACTTTCAAATTTCGCCAGAACGGTTTTTTATATTGGAGTAACAAACAATCTTGAAACCAGAGTTTGGCAACACAAGTTTGATAATGGAAGTGTTTTCACAACTAAATACAAATGCTTCTTTCTAGTTTTCTACGAAGACTTTAACGATGTAAGAAATGCAATTGCAAGAGAAAAGCAATTAAAAAATTGGAAACGGAGTTGGAAAATAGAATTGATACGTAAAGAGAACCCTGATTTGATTGATTTAGAGAAGTTTTTTTTCTTCTGAATGTTTTTACAAAAAGCAGAATCAAATAATAACAAGACTCCGGGTCATGCCCGGAGTGACATTTCCTGGAATCAGATTCTAGTAAATATTCTACATTTTTTTAATACCAAACAGCAATATCATCAAGCGGTTTTCTATTCAAATCAGGTACCCAACATTCATCCGCCGGATAGCCAACCGGAACTAATAAAAATGGTTTCTCATTTTCTGGCCGGTTCAAAACCTTGCACAAAAAATTCATAGGCGATGGAGTATGCGTTAAAGCTCCCAATCCAGCATTATGAATGGCTGCTAATAAAAACCCGCAAGCTAATCCACAACTTTCAGTAGCATAATAAACAGTTCCTTTTGTTCCATCGTCTTTCTTGTCATAACTTTTTTTAAAAACAATGATCAGATAAGGAGCAGTTTCCAAAAATTCTTTATGCCAATCTGTTTGTAAAGGCCGCAAGTCTTTTAGCCATTCTTCCGGCATTCGTCCGTTATAACTATCAAATTCTTCCTTCTCTGCTTCAATACGTATTAGTTTTTTTATAGCTGGGTCGCTTACTACACAAAATGTCCAGGGTTGTTTATGTGCTCCGCTGGGAGCAGATGAAGCACTCAGAATAATATTCTCAATTACTTCTTTTGGTATTGGTTTATCAGAAAAATCTCTTATTGTTCTCCGCTTATCCAACCATTTATAAAATTCATCACTCTTTTGTATCATTGCCGAAGCAGAAAAGGTTTCTTTGGCGTAAGAAACAAACGGATATCCGTCAATCTTTTTTGTTTTAATCATAACATCTGTTTAACGAAATTTGTCAACTCAAATTAAAATTAATGCGTAAGATTTTCTATTTAGTAATTATTTTCTCCAGTATTTCTTTTTTAAGTGCAGCACAGCCTGATCGCTGGCAGCAAAAAGTGAAATATGTGATGGACATTGATATGAATGTACAAACGAATCAGTTTACTGGTAAACAAAAACTTGAATACTGGAATAACTCACCCGATACATTAACTAAAGTTTTTTATCATTTATACTTTAACGCCTTTCAGCCTGGTAGTATGATGGATGTAAGAAGCAGAAGACAAGGTGCTGTAAATGGTGCTGGCGTTAGATCCGACTGGGATAGCAGAGTAAAAGATCGAATTTTAAATTTGAAACCTGACGAGATTGGTTATCAGAAAATTCTTTCTTTAAAAATGAATGGGAAACCTCAATCATTTAAAGTACTGGAAACGATTCTGGAAGTAAAACTGGATAAACCAATTCTTCCAAGATCAAAAGTTGTTTTTGATATGGAATTTGAAGCACAGGTTCCATTACAAATTCGCAGAAGCGGAAGAGATAATCCCACAACCAAAGTTCGTTATTCAATGAGCCAGTGGTATCCCAAACTTTGTGAATATGATTATGAAGGTTGGCATCCTACACCATATATTGCCCGTGAGTTTTATGGAGTGTGGGGTGAATATGATGTAAGTATAAAAATTGACAGCAAGTATATTCTTGGCGGAACAGGTTATTTACAAAACCCTGATCAGATTGGTTATGGTTATGAAACGCCTGGCGCAAAAGTGAAAAGACCTGCCGGCAATAAACTGACTTGGAAATTTGTTGCACCCAATGTACATGATTTTATGTGGGCCGCAGATCCTGAATTTATTCATAAGTCAAGAAAAGTAAATGATAGTGTAACATTGAATCTTTTGTATAAGCCTACAAATGCTACTGCGGCATCATGGGAAAAAATTTTGGACGATGCGGAAAGAGCATTTCCTTATATTGAAAAAAACCTTTGGCGTTTATCCGTACAAGCAATACTCATTTATTCATGGCGGCGATGGCGGTATGGAATATCCAATGGCTACTTTATTGGCAACCCCCGGTGCATGGTTACATGAATGGATGCATAACTGGTATCAGGGATTAATGGGAACTAATGAATCATTATATGGTTGGATGGATGAAGGCTTTACTTCTTATGCTGATGACAGAGTGCTGGCTTTTTTAAATAACGACAGCAGCTTTGTGTACAATGGTGCATACCGAAGTTATTTTTCTTTAGTAAAAAGTGCAAAAGAAGAACCGCTAACTACCCATGCAGATCATTATAATCTGAATGCCGCCTATAGCCCTGCCGTATATTCAAAAGGGGAAGTGTTTATGGAGCAACTGGGCTACATCGTTGGTGCATCGGTAAGGGATAAGATTTTACTGGAATACTATAATCAATGGAGATTTAAACATCCCAATGCCGCAGACTTTATCCGTATTGCAGAAAAGGTGAGTGATATGAAACTGGATTGGTACAAAGAGTATTGGATCAGCTCAACCAAAACAATTGATTACAGTATCGATAGTTTGTGGGAAGAGAATGGGGTGACGAATGTGAGAATTAAAAGAAATGGGTTAATGCCAATGCCGATAGATGTTCAATTAACATTTAAAGATGGGACTAAGGAGATGCATTATGTTCCATTGGACCTGATGTATGGTGCAAAGCCAATAGAAGATAAATCAGTTACAAGAAAGGTGTATGAACCCTGGCATTGGACCAGCGAAACGTATATTATTTCTACTGCCAAAAAACTTTTTGATTTTACTGCTGTTGAAATAGATCCTTCGCAACGTATGGCTGATGTGGAAAGAAGAAATAATAAATTAGAACCGAAGTGGTAGTTAAATAAAAAGCGAACTAAAAAAGTAAACCCTCTACCGCTGATTGTAGAGGGTTTTTTTTGACGGTTTTTAATCAAGACCCCAATATAAATGCAAATAGGAAAAGGTTCAAGGTTAATGGTTGGGTTGTCAAATTCTTGCTAATAACCAAAATTAGGGGGTCTATAATTCTGTAGCAATACCACTTTTGTGGTATTTTTTGAAAAAAAAGAAGAAATCGGTTGCAAAAAGCCGCAGTTATTTCAAGAATTTTGATTGATGAGCTATCGTCCGTAAAATTTATTCACTGCAGCTACTCGGTTATTTACATGTAGCTTTTCGTAAATGTGATAAACATGCTTACGAACGGTTTCGGGGCTAAGGAATAACTGAGCCGCAATTTCTTTATACATTAATCCTCTGGAAAGGTATTCGAGTATTTCTTTTTCTCTTACTGATAACATATCAAGATTGTCGCCATCGTTTGTAACATGGCTTTGCTGCTGAAAGGCTGCCACTACTTTTCGGGCAATTTGGCTGCTCATCGGGGCACCGCCTTCATATAGTTCTCTTATGGAATCAAGCATTTTGCCAGGATTCGTTTTCTTTAAAATATATCCGCTGGCACCTGCACTAAGAGCTTCAAATATTTTTTCATCTTCTTCATAAACAGTGCACATCATGAAATTGGTATCAGGCATTCTCGGTTTTAATACCCTTACCACATCTATTCCTGTTTCTTCAGTTCCAAGGTTGATATCCATTAGCACCACTTCTGGTCTCAATATTGGAATTTGATTTACTGCATCTTCGGCTGAGCCGATAATACTAATGCATTTAAAACCATCAGACATTGTAATAATCTCTTCCAAGGCTATTCTTAATTCCCGGTTATCATCAACTACGCATACAGATATTTCTTTCATACTATAAAGTTCCTGATTACATGAATGAGAAACAATACCACAAACTGGTATTTTTTATCGTTGAATGTAGAGCAAATATTTTTCCTTAAAAAAATCTTCTTCAAAAATGGAATAAATGTCCATTATTTTGGGTCTAGTGTTGCTTTCCTGTATTTCCATTGCTAAATCACCTCCTTTTAAGCAAATTAAGCCCGGGGTGAATTCTGTTTGCGTTTTTATTTTTAATAATGGTTTGCTCCACCTCCATAAATCTTTAAGCGGAGCTACTGCACGGGACACTACAAAATCAAACTTCCTATTTTTAATATCCTCTATTCTGCTATGCTGTGTTGTTATGTTTTTTATGCCAGCACCTTCTGCAACAGCTTCTATTACTTTTAATTTTTTTGCAATGCTATCTACCAGATGAAATTTTACTTCTGGGAAAAAAATAGCCAATGGCACACCCGGAAAACCGCCTCCGGTTCCTAAATCAATTATTTCCATACCATCAGTAAAGTCAAAACTGGCAGCGATGCTTAAAGAATGAAGCACATGCTTTTCGTATATGCTGTCAATATCTTTTCTGGAAACAACATTGATTTTTTCATTCCATTCTTTGTATAGCGGTTCAAGTAATCGAAATTGCTCCAGTTGTTTTTCAGTGAAGTCAGCAAAATATTTAAGAATTAATTCCATAGCAGTGTCTTTTTTTCCTCTCCTCAAAGGAAAGGGTTGGGGTGAGGTTACCAGCCTTTAGCAGGCTTTCTCCAGAGTGCAGGTGCAAAGATGAGATAATAAAAAAACATCCATATATCGAAAAAGATAAACCAGGGCCAAAGATCACTTTCACCCATTTTTTTCATTGACTTATATAATACAATGGCTTGAATAATAAAACGAATACCAAAAACGGGTAAAGCAAAACGCCAATCATAAAAAATAATCGAAGCTACCAGCAGCGGATAAAAAATAAATTGTGTGGCAAAATATAAGCCCAGCAAAAACTTATGTTTTGGTTTATAAAACTTAGCCGTGGTATAATGTCTTGATTTTTGACGAAGCCAAGCTTTCCACGTTGTTTTTGGAATAGAACGGGTAATAGCATCCGGGTCTATTACTACAGCAGTATTATTTTTTGTGGCATTTTTATTAATGAACAAATCATCATCTCCACTTGGTATATGATTGATTGAAGAAAAACCTTTACTCTTAAAGAACAGGCTTTTCTTATACGATAAGTTTCTGCCTACACCCATATATGGAATGCCAGCCAATGCATACGAAAGATATTGTAACGCTGTGTGAAAGGTCTCAAACCGTATTAGCTTATTTAGCATTCCCTTTTTCTTATGGTAAGCTCCATAGCCCAAAACGATTTCGATATTTTCATCATAGCCATCCTGCATCTTAGTAACCCAATGTTCGCTGGAAGGCACACAATCAGCATCTGTAAGTAGCAATACTTCATGCTTTGCTTCTCTTATGCCAATAGACAAAGGATATTTTTTTCCGGAAATATGCACAGCCTCTTGAGTAAGCTCCACCACATGCAGCGACTTGAATGTTTTTTTTAATTCCTGTAAAATATATTTAGAATCGTCTAATGAATTGTCATTTATTGCCACTACTTCGTAAGTACTGGGATATGATTGTACCAACACACCCGGTAGATTACGGGCCAAGTTTTCATCCTCATCTCTTGCGCAAATAATTACGGAAACAGGGTGATTTTGTGATTTTGATTTTACCTTGGGTTTATAAAAAGCAAGCCTGCCGAAAAAACCGGTGTAATAAAATATTTGAATAGCGGTTACGGCGGCGAAAGAATAGAAAATAACTTCTCCCCAGTTAATTGGTGGCATAGCGGCGAAGGTAGATTTCAGCAAGCAATGGGCAATAAATAACGGATAAAAGATTTTCCACAGAAGCATTCGCCTTTTGTCAATTGCTTATTGTTTAAATTGCGCCGATGGCAGCATTACAATTTGAATTACAAGCGAAGGATACTGGATCAAAAGCCCGGGCAGGAAAAATAACTACAGATCATGGCGAAATATTGACACCTATTTTTATGCCTGTTGGTACGGTTGGCAGTGTAAAGGCTGTTACGCAACAACAATTACTGTTCGATGTAAAGGCGCAAATTATATTAGGGAATACCTATCATTTGTATTTACGACCGGGATTGGATGTGTTGGAAAAGGCCGGTGGCTTGCATAAATTTAATGGCTGGCCAAAACCCATCTTAACAGACAGCGGTGGTTACCAGGTTTTTTCATTGGCAGGCACAAGAAAGATAAAGGAAGAAGGCGTTACTTTTCAATCGCATATTGATGGCAGTAAACATTTGTTTACACCGGAAAGAGTAATGGACATTCAACGTTCCATTGGTGGCGATATTATTATGGCATTTGATGAATGCCCTCCCGGAGGAAGTGACTTTAACTATGCCAAAAAATCAATGGAGATGACGCATCGGTGGCTCGACAGATGCTTTACACAATTTAATACTACAGAGCCTAAATACGGTTACACACAAAATCTGTTTCCCATTGTACAAGGCGGCACTTTTAAAGATCTGCGAAAGCAATCCTGCGAATACATTGCTGCAAAAGAAGCCACCGGCAATGCCATTGGCGGATTAAGTGTAGGCGAACCGGAAGATGTGATGTATGAAATTTGTGATTGGTGTTGCGATCATTTGCCAACAGATAAGCCAAGATATCTGATGGGAGTGGGAACACCGTGGAATATTTTAGAATGCATCAGTATGGGCATTGATATGTTTGATTGTGTAATGCCTACAAGAAATGGACGCAACGCCATGCTGTTTACAACAAAAGGGGTCATAAATATTGACAATAAAAAATGGGAGCATGATTTTTCACCTATTGATGATGGAATTGATTGCGAAGTCAGCAATTATTACAGCAAAGCTTACCTCCGGCATCTGATGAAAGCAAAAGAATTTTTAGGATACACTATTGCAAGTGTTCACAACCTTGCTTTTTATTTGTGGTTGGTAACGGAAGCAAGAAAGCATATTCAGCAGGGAGATTTTGCCAGTTGGAAAAAGGAAATGATTGAAAAAGTAAAAATCAAACTGTAATATCTTTCACAACCTCACAACTTTTTTTCTTCTACTTTTGTTCAGCCGCCATAGCTTTTGCGAAGGCGGCAAATTTTTATATTTGTTTTTCATTGTATGAAGAAGATTGACTGGTACATATTTAAAAAACTTATAATCACTTTTTTTTTTCTGTCTGTTATTGTTCACTATTGTGGCAGTGGCAGTAGATACTAGTGAAAAAACAGACGATTTTGTACGATCTGGATTGTCTACCAGCGAGATTATCACCGAATATTTCCTTGGCTTTGTACCTTTTATCTGGAGTTTACTTTTCCCTCTCTTTGTTTTTATTGCTGTCATCTTCTTTACTAGCAAAATGGCAACCCGTTCAGAGATAATTGCAATACTTGCCAGTGGAACTAGTTATAGGCGGTTTCTGCGTCCTTATATTATTGGAGGTATAATGCTATCTGCCATTTTATGGGTTGGCAGCCGCTATTGGATTCCAAAAGCTAATGCTATCAGAAGTAATTTCCAGCAGAATTATATTGACAACAGAGATCCGTCTAAAAACCGCACAATGGGTAATTGTTATGAATGTTATTATTTGCGAACAGATACCAACACTTTTGTCGGCATCAAGGAGTTTGATACTGCCTCCAAATCTTCAAGAGGATTTTTTATGGAGAAGGTGAAAGACAATAAAGTGGTTTATAACCTCCGTGCTGAAAGAATGCGATGGGATACCGCTGTTAAAAAATGGCAACTGATTAATGCGTCGGAACGATTTATTGATAGTATGAAAGAGCGGCTGTCTTTTCATGATACATTAGTAATAAATCTGAACATAAAAATTTCGGAGTTAAGAAAAGACAACTATCTGAAAGATAAATTAACAACACCGGAACTGGTGGAATATATAAACCTGCAAAAATTGCGGGGTGGAGAAGGACTCAGTACTTATGAAGTAGAAAAACATCGGCGAAATGCTACTCCCACTTCAGTTTTCTTACTTACATTGATTGGAGTTGTAATAGCTAGCCGTAAAACCAGAGGCGGTAGTGGTGTGCACCTGGCGCTGGGAATAACGATTGCGGCGCTGTTTATTATTGCAGACAGATTTTCAACTGTATTTGCGACAAAAGGAAATTTTCCACCAATGTTGGCCGCATGGTTGCCCAATATCGCATTTGCCCTCGTTTTGCTCTGGCTGTACCGGCGTACGCCAAAATAGGTTCTCATTTATTTAATTAATATCTCTAATAGCAATCAACTTTCAGCCTTGTTTTTTGTTAAGGCAGGTGGCTTTGCGTACCTTTAAGCCTCTGATTTTAGAACACAAATACAGAAAATTAAGTCATTATGGGAATTATAAAAGACAGGTTTAGAGCCAAAGCAGATATAGTAGCTGCAGACATTAAAGAACTATTAAGAGAGCATGGTGATAAAGTAATTGGCGAAGTACAATTATCGCAGATTTATCAAGGCATGAGAGGGATTACTGGTCTTGTGTCTGAAACATCTTTGCTTGATGCACAAGACGGCATACGTTTCCGTAGTTATTCAATTCCCGACCTTAGAAAAAAATTAGCAAAGGCTCCCGATGGAGCAGAACCGTTGCCGGAAGGATTATTCTACCTCATGCTTTGCGGCGAGTTGCCAGAAGATGATGATGTGCATCACATCAGTTCTGTATTACAAAGAAGAAGCCATGTGCCCAATCATGTATTCGATACGATTGAGGCATTACCGATGAATACACATCCGATGACACAGTTTGTAGTAGGAGTGATGGCATTGCAAACAGAAAGCCAGTTTGCAAAAAAATATGCAGCAGGCATGAACAAAAAAGATTATTGGGAATCAGTCTTTGATGATTCAATGGATCTTATTGCTCGTTTGCCAAGAATAGCAGCTTATATCTACAGAAGAAAATATAAAGGTGGCGACCATATTCAGCCAAATGGCTTGTTGGATTGGGCAGGCAACTTTGCTCACATGATGGGTTTTGAAGATGAAAGCTTTAAAGAATTGATGCGTTTGTACATGACCATTCATGCCGATCATGAAGGTGGAAATGTATCTGCACATACTGTTCACTTAGTAGGTTCTGCATTAAGTGATACATATCTTTCTTATGCAGCAGGTATGAACGGACTAGCAGGTCCGTTACACGGATTAGCAAATCAGGAAGTAATTAAGTGGATTTTTGAAATGCAAAAAGAAATAAATTCTGATGCTCCTACAAAAGAGCAGATAGCAGAATATGTAAAGAAAACGTTGAGCGAAGGAAAAGTGGTGCCGGGTTATGGTCATGCTGTGCTTCGCAAAACAGATCCACGGTTTGATGCACAAATGGAGTTTGGAAAAAAACATATGCCAGACGATCCGTTGGTAAATACTGTTTGGAATATCTATGAAGTGGTGCCACCAATTTTGGAATCACTTGGTAAAGTAAAAAATCCATGGCCGAATGTGGATGCACACAGCGGTGCATTGCTGGTTCATTATGGCATGAAGGAATATGAATTTTACACGGTATTGTTTGCCGTTAGCCGTGCATTAGGTGTGTTGGCAAGTCTTTGTTGGGATAGAGCATTGAACTTCCCGCTGGAAAGACCAAAATCAGTTTCTACAAGAGTGGTGAAGCTTTGGCTTGAAGGGAAAGAAACTATTTGGGGTGATTAATAATTAACGAACTATTAGAAATAGAAACTCCATCTGTTAAGGATGGAGTTTTTTTATGAAGAATGTTGAGGTGCTAGATCTGTCACTCCGGACTTGATCCGGAGTCTTTACTTCTCAGCAATCATTTTGTCTTCCCTTTGAAAGTTGCATAAATAGCCATAGCATGTCCATGCCCTAAATCAAAATCTTCTTTCAGCCATTTTATAATTTCGCCGGCTTTTATTGTTTCTTTCAGCAAACCTTTTTTAGTAGCAATTTTTTTAAAATCTTCAGGAGATTTTCCTGTCTTTGTTTTTATATTGTCAATGTACGCTTGAAATGACATAGTAATTATTTTTAAATGAGAGTTAGTGGTTATTTATTCAGCTTTTAATTTATGAAAATAAATGTAGGATACAATACCTGGAACGATCCATGCAAGCAAGGTTAGCATCATTGGATCAAACGCCCCAGATATGGCAACCCCGGAATACACCGCTCCTGCCAAATCAAAAAATAATCCGGCATAAGCCCATTCTTTTATTCTATACAATCCCGGAATTAAAATTGCGATCGAACCAATTAATTTTGCAATGCTGATGAATTGTATAAAATAAATAGGATAGCCTAACCCCTCATGCAAAATCTTTATTGTTTCCTCATTTGGTTTTATACCGCCAACAGCAGAGAATATCATCAACCCAGCAAATAAAATGGTAGCAATCCAATAAATGGTTTTTGTTTTTTTCATGTTGATGGAGTTTGATTTTATAAATCTCTGTTGTAGTTAAGTATCCAATGATTACCATATTTGTCAATAAGGTTACCAAACAATGTACCCCAAAAAGAAACGGTTGGTGGATGTGTGGCTTCTCCGCCCGACGAAAGTTTAGCATAGCGGTTTTTTATTTCTTCTTCGCTACTGCAATCAAGCAGTAGTGAAACTGCATTACCTTTTATTAATCCTTTATCATCTACCATATCTGAAGCCATTATCACAAACGTTTCATTCTTCAACGTACTATGTACAATACAGTCCTTTAGTTTTGTCGGTAGCTTTTTAGTAAAAGGTGATTCTTCTACAGTTTGAAAACTAAGTTCTCCGCCCAGGCATTCTTTATAAAACTGCATTGCTTCTCGGCAGTTGCCGTTAAAAGTCAGGTATGAATTAATTTTTGTACCACTCATCTCTTATGCATTCAGTAATGCTTCAATATCAAACTTTTTCATTTTCATAAAAGCCTGCATTACTCTTGGACTTTTTTCTGGATCACTCATCAGTTTTCCTAGTATTGTAGGAACGATTTGCCATGACACACCAAACTTATCTTTTAACCAACCACACTGACTTTCTTTTCCTCCGTCAGAAGTCAGTGCATTCCAGTAATGATCTATTTGTTCCTGTGTATCACAATCAACAACGATGGATAGGCCTTCACCAAATTCAAATGCATGATCACCCGGTCCATCCATGGCCGCAAACAGTTCGCCATTCAAAGTAAAGTGACCAAACTTTAAATAGCCAACTGGTTGCCCTTCACCTTCTTTGTATAATTCCTGATGATGTGCTGTTGAGTTGGGAAAAATCGAAATGTACAGATCAATGGCCTCTTTTGCTTTGCCAAACTGTTTGTTGGAAAACAAAAAGGCAGTGTTGATCTTCTGACTGACTTGGCTTAGGTCGCCGATCATCAGTTGCCATGTCATACCGTATTTGTCTTTTACCCATCCGTACTTTTCAGCCCATGGATATTTATCCAATGGCATCATGACCATACCTCCTTCCGTTAGTCTGTTCCAGTACTTTTCTATTTCAGCATCATCAGTACAGGTAACAAACATGGAGATGGAAGGGTTGATGGTGAACATCGGACCGCCATTCAATCCCATAAATTTTTTGCCATGTAATTCAAAGATGGAAACCATTGGTGTGTCAGCACATATTTTCCCATTTTCAAAAACAGATATATAAAAGTCTGCTGCTTCTTTTGCTTTCCCGTCAAACCATAAACAGGGATAAATTGAATTGTTCATGTTTCATATTAGATTATGTTTTATTCAAGGTCATTTATTTGTCTTAGTGTCCCTTCTCCTTAGGAAGGGGGGTGAGGTTATTTCTTCGCCGAACAATTAAACATCCACTGCACACCAAACTTATCTGTACAGTCACCATAATAATCTCCCCAGAACATATCTGCTAATTCCATTCCCACTTTACCTCCAGCAGATAGTGCAGCAAATAATTTTTTTGTTTCTTCTTTGGTATCTGGTTGTAACATGATGTACATATTATTTCCTTTGTTCACCGTAAAGCCCATTGATTCTGGTGCATCCGTACCCATCAACATGTGTCCGCCAATTGTAGGAAGCATAACATGCATAACTAAATTTTTATCATCTTCTGCCATTGGTGGTTGCCCTTCTTGCGGAGGTATATCACCAAAACGATTAATCTTTTCAACGAACTCTGTTCCAAAAACAGTTTTATAAAAGTTGAATGCTTCCTCAGTATTGCGAGGGAAATTCAGATAAGTGCTTACGCTGGCCATAGTTATTTGTTTTAAAGTTGATTAATTTATTTTTCGCAAATTGTTTTTAATATAGCCAGTGCTTTAGGCCATGTCTCTCTAAAGTATGCCTTGAAATCTTCGTTTGAATTCATATCTACTGAAAGTAATGTGCCACCATTTATTAACTTAAAAGTATAGTTTTCCAAAGCTCCAGCCCAACCGTCTACTTCTGGTCCGCTGGTTATTTCTTCTTCGCCTTTCACAAATCCAAGATGTTCAATGCTGATGAATTTGTTTGGCATATTTTCTTTTATCCTACTAACCATGCCGCCAGCCACACCATCTTTATCTGTACCAATAAAAAGAATCTTTGCATTCTTATCCCAACTTCCTTTGTAGGTGGATGTAGGATTAAATGCAGCCGTCCATTCCGTGTAAGATTTTTCATCAATCATTGTTGTGTACACTTTTTCTACCGGAGCATTTATTGATATTTCGAAATGTAGTGGAGCGATGGTAGTTGCTTTCTCCGCATAAGCTTTAAAATTATCGAGTATGTTTTGCCATCCTATTTTTTGCATTTCTACAGGGTTCTGACTTTCGGCTTCGAATACAGTGGTTACTGTTGTGCTGTCACCGTCAGCAGCAAAACTTGTATTTACTTTTCTGCCATCGTCCGAGGTATAAGCTATTTGCTCATGTTGTTTTACTTTGTCATACACTCCGCCAAAGTCGAATTCAAAACTTCCATCTTTTGCTTCCATGCGGATGTAATTTTCCGTCATTCTTAAATCATTTTCTGCAAAAGTTGTTTGCCAATCAGGAGAGGCATTGTTCCAGTGCATGATATGTACCGGATGATGTCCATACTTCCCACACTTTTTCTACGGGAGCATTTATAGTTGTTGTTACGGTTATCAGTTCCATGATTATTTTATTTGTTGGTTGGTGATTGAATGACAACACAAAGATGCTGCACCTGAAACAAATTCCTGCTGTGTAATAACGGCTATTTAAGGGGTTGTTTGCGACAAGTCGCTTTCTTATCTTTACTTTATGAAGAAAGTATCAATACTGGTGCCTGAGTCTTCCGTAATGCAGGCCATTGCCGATCCACAATATTTATTTTCTGCCGTGAATAATTTTTTACTCGTTGCTGGTAAGCAACCACTGTTTGATGTGGAACTGGTAGGTGCTAAGAAAGAAGTGAAATTAAATAACGGTATGTATTCGGTTAATACCAGCAGACAAATAAAAGATATAAAGAAAACAGACCTCGTTATTATCCCTGCATTGTTTGGCGATATGGCTACTACCATTGAAATGAATAAAGTATTGCTGCCCTGGATAGAAGAACAATACGATATGGGGGCAGAAGTGGCATCGCTTTGTGTAGGAGCATTTCTATTAGCCGCTACTGGCTTACTGAATGGTAAAAAATGTTCAACACATTGGGGCTTTGTTAATGAGTTCAGGGAAATGTATCCTGAAGTGGAAGTGGTGGATGGCAGTATTGTTACAGAGGAAAAAAGGATTTATTCAAGCGGCGGTGCTAATTCCTACTGGAATCTTTTATTATACTTCGTAGAGAAATACACCAACCGGGAGACAGCCATTCTTGCTTCCAAATATTTTGCTATTGATATTGACCGTGATAGTCAGGCTGCCTTTGCCATGTTCAAAGGTCAGAAAGATCATAACGATACTGAAATAAAAAAAGTGCAGGAGTATATTGAAAAGAATATTGCAGAAAAGATGACAGTGGATGAACTGGCAGCTATTGCTGCAACAGGTCGCCGCAGTTTTGAACGACGCTTTCGCTTGGCTACTAACAACTCTGTACTGGAATATATACAACGGGTAAAAATAGAAGCTGCCAAGCGGCAGTTTGAAAGCAGCCGTAAAAATATTAATGAAGTGATGTACAATGTTGGCTACACAGATACCAAAGCCTTTCGAGACCTGTTTAAAAAGATAACAGGACTTACACCGATTGAATACAGGAATAAGTATAATAAGTTGGCGATGGTGTAATGCTGGAAACTTTTGAGTTTTTTAGTACTTTTTATAAAGTTTGATCAATGTGATTTCTGGACGCATACCCAACCTTCCGGGAAAGCCAAGCCAACCCAGCCCTCTGTTTACATATAAATATTGACTATCCTGTTGATAGAGGCCTGCCCAATGTTTGTATTTATATTTTATTGGGCTCCAGCTTTTATTCATGAGCTTAATGCCTGCCTGCATACCATGTGTATGGCCTGAAAGAGTGAGAGCTATATTGGTTTGTTTGATTACTTCCTGCGGCCAATGACTTGGATCATGCGATAGCAATATATTAAAAGAAGTATCTTTAACTTCTTGCAGAGCTTTAGTAAGATCGCCATATTGTTTAAATGGCGGATGCCCCCAGTTTTCAACTCCGGTTATAGCAATCTTGTCATTTTTATTTGTAATTATTGTCCCTTCATTCATTAAAAGTTGAAATCCAATTTTTGAATAAAAATTTTTAATGGCTTCGAAGTTTTCTTTTTTTTCTTCCACTGATTTCCATTCTGAATAGTCACCATAATCATGATTACCAAGAACGGCGAATTTTCCTATCGAGGCTTTTAATTGCAGGAATGTTTCTTTCCATCCTTCTAATTCTGAGGCATAATTATTTACTAGGTCCCCAGTAAATAAGATAAGATCGGGATTCGTTTCGTTTATCATATGTATGGCCCTATCAAAGATGTGATAACGGTAATTGAAGCTTCCTAAATGGGCATCGGAAATATGAATAACCCGGAGGCCATCGAAATTTTGAGGAAGATTATTAAAGGATAAGTTAATCGCATTCACTTTAAAACGATATAGAGATCTGAAAATGGCATAAGCAATAATAAAAAATGGGAAAAACCCAGCTACCAAGCCGATTGCCAAAATGAGAATGGCTGATTCATTTATCGAGAACACATAATTGCTGAAATAAAGAACGGAAATTACGATTACAAAAATCAGTTTTGGTATAAAAGAAGAAATGGCTAATCCATAAAGTGACGTAATCAGTAAATGTTTTCTTTGTCTTGAAATATGATCGAGTCGGTATTTTAAGATAAGAATTGACGTTACAAGACCGATAGTAAAAAACCAGAATGCAAAATTGATTGTTTTTTTTAAAAGGTCAGCTTCAAGAAAGGAGGTTATAGATTGTAACCAGTAAAAGGCGAAAATATCTACTACTACAATCGCTATACAAAGAAGAACAATAGTGAAAAATGAATAGCTACGCATTATGCATAAAGTTTTACTCTTTTTTTATTTCTTTCAATCTTCTTTTATCTTGCAATGCCCAATATATTCCTTTTACACCATCTACCCAGTTGTCATACATAAAAATTAATGTTATCTCTTCGATCGTTTCAAGAATGCCGATAACGATCATTGTATAAAATATCCAATACACAGGACCAAAAAATAATAACCAAAGAATGAACATACTTTGTATGATAGCAGAAAGCTTTGCCATGTATGTGTGAAAAGCGGTTGCTTTACCATATTTCATAAATGCAATAGCCATTTGTATGAGATATGGTGAAAATGCTATGATTATTAAAGTCAGATTTTGCTTTATAAAGGCGGGTTCAAAAATATAGCAACCAATAAGTCCAATAGTAAAAGTAATTTGGTCGCCAACAGAATCTAGCTGAGAGCCGCGGCTGCTTGTTATTTTTAAGCCTCTGGCAATCATTCCATCCATTGCATCTGTTGAGTAGCTAATTAATAGCATCCAACTAAAAACCTGTCGTTCATCCATCCATAACAGTAAAAGCAATAAAGGGGCAGCAGCTATCCTGTAAAAGGAAAACCAATCGGCAATATTGAATTTTTGAATATTGACATAATCTTTTATATAGAAAGTATTAATTAAATGAATACCCTTTTTAATTTAATTAAAATAAAAGGGTGTAATTTTCAAGTCAATCATTACTCAATTTTCAGGCTGGAATATACCGTGTATCTGCCTGTTGGTTTTTGATGTAAATCATATAGCAGAATGATTTACATAGATATTCAGGGCATTCACAATAGAATATTCCAAAAGAGAATAGAT
Source organism: Chitinophagaceae bacterium (assembly GCA_016706055.1). Taxonomy (GTDB): domain Bacteria; phylum Bacteroidota; class Bacteroidia; order Chitinophagales; family Chitinophagaceae; genus JJ008. The sequence continues at coordinate 246,328 of JADJKL010000008.1, forward strand.
TTTATACAAAATCATGAAGCATATTGACTGTTATCATAAATGTAACAGAATTTATTTTCTTGCTTTAATCATTATTTACTGGCAAAATGAAAGCAAAACTCACAAAAAATCAACTGCAAGAGTCATATGAGAAACTTGAACTTCGTACACAGTTTGATTTGGATTTTATTCTTTTAACTGTTGCAGCCGCAGCCATCTGTTCTTTTGGTTTCAGGATGAACAGTTCATCCGTAATTATTGGTGCCATGGTGCTATCGCCTATATTGTTAACAGTGGTTGCCTTAGGTGCATCAGTGTGTTGGGGAAAATGGAAAAACGGGGTTAGAAATATTACTACCCTCTTTTCAAGTATCGTTATTGGTATTGCTACCAGTTTTATCATCAATAAAATATTTCCGATAGTGGGAGGTTCCGAAATAACAGAACGGATACTGGGTAATCAAACAGATTATTTCTTTGTGGCTTTTTTCTCAGGTTTGGCAGGCACATTTGCTTATTTCTGGCCAGGTATTATTGAAGCAATTGCTGGTATTGCTATCTCTGTTGCTCTTATTCCTCCAGTAGTAATGGTAGGAATTGGATTGGCAAAATGGGATATGGTATTATTAACTTCCAGTATTGAAATTGTGTTAATCAATGTTGCAGGAATTACAATCGGTTCTTTTTTACTTGTATTGGGATTAAAGATAAGAGCTACTAAAGAGTAGAAGAGCAGAGATATTGAATTTTTATGATTGTTCCATCACACTAGTTATACCCGTTTCAGCTTCTTATTAGCGGTTTGTTGTTCTTTGTTTTAGTGTTGCGTGGCTATTATTGTAAACTTTATCTTTTTTTGGATGTGTAAACTTCAATCCTGACCAAACATTATTAATGCTCAAGCAAGTACTTTCAACAAGTCCATAGCTGTAGCCAATTTGTATGACTTTAGGAAGAGAAAGGTCGGTATCCAACCCGCCACCTTTTGGCCAGGAAACCCAAAGCATTCCATTTAGCTTTAAATGAGCTTTAAGTTTCGAAAATATTTTCGTGTAGGCTGATTGCTTTTTTACAAAAAGATGGATGTAATCAAACTCCCCAGTCATTTTTTTTGAAATACTAAGTGTGGGTAATTTGATACCCACAATCGCCTCAGTTGGGGCATTTATAAAGACCGTTCGACCGCTTTCTTTTATTCCCATTTTTTGAGCTACAGTTTTCATCTGATTTCTAAGTTAGCATTTTTCAAGTAACAACCATATGATAACGAAAATAGCTATAGTACTAAGACAGCCTCCACCCAATTTTTTTGCTCCATAACCAGCGATCAGACCTCGAACCAATTTATTCATGAATTATGTTTTGAATTATTTACTATGCTAAAGCTGTGCCAATAAAAAAGCTAAAGCAATTAAATCCTTTGTGTAAATAATGTGGGTGATTTTTTTCTCGCAAAGAATTAAAGGAAAATGAAACTCTCCCGGCGAGAGACATTGTTGAGAAAGGAATCTCATATTATGTTTTCAAGTTGTGCAAACTATATTATTTCCATGCAGCTTATATTTATAGGATGAAGAAGATATCCCTTTTTGCGATGGTTGTATTTTATGTTGCCGCCGGGATAAATCATTTTTGGCACCCTGACTTTTATTTGCAAATAATGCCTAAGTGGCTACCGTATCATAAAGGCTTGGTGATGCTAAGTGGAATTTGTGAGATACTCTTTGCTCTCTTGCTTATTTTTCCTTCTACAAGACGATTAGGTGCTTGGTGCATTATTTTGTTGCTGATTGCAGTGTTTCCGGCTAACATTCAAATGATGATTAATTATATGAATGAGTCTAATCCAAAACTATGGATTGCAATTATCAGGTTGCCGTTACAAATTGTTTTGATTTGGTGGGCTTATAGTTTTACAAAAGAATTGAAGTATAAGGGCTAAAAGAATCATCAATAAATACATGAACACGGACCTGCCTGCCGGTAGGCAAGTTGGAATGATTGAAGGGATGAACACAGATTTATCTGCTTCGCAGATTTTGATTGTTACCGGTAAGGAGGGTAGGAAATTGCTTCACTTCGTTCGCAATGACGACTATTAGAACAGACGATGATAGTAGTACTGAAGCGGGGTAAATAATAAAAAACTCCCCATCATCCGGGGAGTTGTATAGTAAAGGTTAGTAAAAGAATTAATTATAGATCAATAATTGGGTTGTACTTTGGTACGAGTGATTTCATAACAGCCCATGCAATAAGATAAGCTACGGCACAAAAAGCAAACATAATAGTGTAGCCAGTTTCTATATGGCCGAGAGCTTTGTAATGATCGAATAGTGCACCACCAACTTTAGTAACGATTACTCCGCCGATACCGCCCGCCATGCCACCGATACCTACTACAGATGCGGTAGCTTTTTTAGGAAACATATCAGACACAGTTGTAAATAAATTAGCACTCCAAGCCTGATGAGCTGATGCACCAATACCGATAAGTATCACTGGCATCCAGTAACTGATTTCTCCCAGCCATTGTGCAGCTAATACCACTAAAGGAATAAAGGCAATCATGAGCATGGCTCTCATTCTTCCATCATACGGTTTGTATCCTCTTTTTATAAAATACATAGGGAACCATCCACCACCAATGCTGCCGAACATTGTTAAGCTGTATAAAACTGCAAGCGGTAACATGATTTCTGTACCTGTAATATTGTATTGATCTTTTAAATAAGCCGGCAACCAGAAAAGAAAAAACCACCATACCCCATCAGTCATAAATTTACCAAAGGCAAATGCCCAAGTTTGTTTGTATTGCAATAATCTTCCCCAGGAAACTTTTTCTTTGGTCTCTACAATATTATCTTCTACATCATCATTGTTGATATAAGCCAACTCAGCTTTTGAAAGTCTTTTTTGTTCTTCAGGCTTATCATAAAAATATAACCAGAAAAAGAGCCACAAGAAACCAATAGCTCCAATAATTACAAAAGCAGCTTCCCATCCCCAGTGCTTAGCAATCCATGGAACAGTTAATGGTGCAAGGATAGCACCCACATTGGCACCGGAGTTAAAAATACCAGTGGCAAAAGATCTTTCTTTTTTAGGAAAATATTCCGCAGTTGCTTTAATAGCACCGGGAAAGTTTCCAGCTTCTCCTAATGCTAATACAGCTCGGCTTACCATAAATCCTATTACAGAAACAGGAACGGTAACAATACCAATCCAACCTAATGTAGTTGTAAAGGCTGTTCCAATTGGAATTGCCAATGCATGCAGTATAGCACCAATAGACCAGATGCTGATTGCCCAGGCAAACCCTTTTTTGGTGCCGAGCTTATCAATAATACGTCCCGCAAATAACATGGCGATGGCATAAGTAAACTGAAATACGGCAGCTATATCAGCATAGTCGCTATTACTCCAGCCAAACTTTTCTTCCAGCGATGGTTTTAATATGCTAAGTACCTGTCTGTCGAGATAGTTGACAGTGGTAGCAAAAAATAACAGGGCACAAATCGTCCACCGGTACTTTCCGATTTTTTCTTTTAGCATTTGGCAAGTTTAAAGAGAAATATTAATCGTTATTTTTTAATCGTTCCTATTAATTCTAAAACTTTCTTTGTTTCTGTTTCAATCGTTGTATAATCTTTTGCTTCCATTAGTTTTTTACTGATTAGTTTGCTACCCATACCAACGGCACAAACACCGGCTTTGTACCAGCCTTCAATATTTTCTTTCGTAGTATCTACACCACCTGTTGGCATAAATAATAATTTAGGGAAGATATCTTTAATGCCACTTAAATAATCTGGCCCGAGCATATTGCCGGGGAATAATTTTATAAAACCAATTCCTGCATTTTCAGCAGCGATAATTTCTGTTGGTGTCATGCAACCGGGGCCATAAAAAATATCATTGGCTACACAATGGGCTGCTACATCGGGTACAAACCCAGGGCTTACCAGAAAGTCGGCTCCCGCAGCAAGATAGTCGGTAGCATGCTGCATATTTTTTATAGTACCTACACCGAGTAAGATGCCGGGCATTTCTGCATTACGAACTTCTACCATTTTTTTAAAGTTACTAAGGGCAGCTTCACCACGGTTAGTATATTCCACTGCTTTGATGCCAGCTTTGTAAATGGCTCTTAATACCTCTACACTTACAGTTTCATCTGGATTGAAATACAAAGGCAGTATGCCTTGTGCTACGATTGCGTCGGTTATTTTTTTTGTGTTACTCATATAGATTTTATTTGGCCACGAAGGCACAAAGGCTCTAAGAAATACCTAATACAGCTTGCCCTTTGTGTCTTTGTACCTTCGTGGCAGTTGTTTTAAATTTTTACTTTTATCACTAACTTTTTTATCTCTCCTTCTCCAATCATCGGGGCATGCACATCTTCCGGATAGAAGATAGCAAACTGACCATCGGTTAATTGAAAAGAAGTGTCCGGCTTATCACTAAAGAAGCGAACATCTTTTTCTGTATTGTAATCACCGTTGGGTGTTACACATTTTGTTCTTGGTTTCCAGTAAATGGTTTCTACTCCTTTTATGCAAAGCTGTATGTCAATATTTTTATCATGACATTCAAACTTGGCAAGACTTGCTTCTGCTGTTTTTCCCTGTGCATTGCTGAATATTGCTTTTAAGCCATCTGCAATATCTGATTTACCATCGGCTGCATTGGCAAGGTCTGTTGCATTGATGAATTCAAATGCTTTTGCAAATGAGGGATGGAGAGAAAAGTATTTTGATGCGTTTTGTATTGTGTCGATTATCATATGTTCAGACCTCCCTAAATCCCTCCGAAGGAGAGACTTGCCACTCACAGCCCTGAGAGCAACAAGTGGTTTATTTTTTTAATGATGAATAAAGAACAGAAAGTTGAAGAGTGCGACGCAACGAAGATGCCATGAAAAACAAATGCTGGTAACAAAATCGTTCAACTCATTTCTATAAAGAACTAATAAATAAAAAAAAGACTGATAGGTCTAAGTCCTCCCTTTAGGGAGACAGAGGTCTTCTTACCTCTGCACCCTCCACTACCATCACCCTTCATCAAATCTTTTACGTCACTCAATGTTGCATGGTTCAAGTCTCCAGGTATTGTATGCTTGATTGCAGATGCGGCTACACCAAACTCAGCAGCTTCATTCATTGGCATACCAGTTACCAAACCATAAATTAAACCACTGGCAAATGAATCACCACTCCCTACACGGTCAACGATACGTACACTGTATTCCTTAGTGTGGTAAAATTCGCTGCCATCATATACCAATGCACTCCATCCGTTATCACTGGCACTATGGCTTTCTCTTAATGAAGATGCGATGAATTTGAATCCAAATCTTTCTTTCATTTGTTTGAATACATCTTTAAAACCATCGAGGTTTAGTTCGCCTTTTGTTACATCCGTATTGGCCGCTTTAAAACCAAGACACAGATCAGCATCTTCTTCGTTACCGATACATACATCCACATTTTCGCAAAGCTTTGTCATCACTTCTCTTGCTTTTTCTTTGGTCCATAATTTTTTACGGAAGTTCAGATCAATACTGGTAGTGATACCTCTTGCTTTTGCAGCTTTTAGTGCAGCATCCGTTAATGCGGCAGCTTTATCGCTGAGTGCAGGAGTTATGCCTGTAGTATGAAACCAACTGGCACCTTCAAATATTTTATCAAAATCAAATTCAGAAGCATCAACATCTGCAATAGAAGCATGTGCCCTGTCGTATATAACTTGTGATGCTCTCATAGAAGCACCTGTTTCTAAAAAATAAATTCCTAGACGTTCACCACCTCTTGCTACAAACTGAGTATCTACACCATAGCGACGCAAATGATTAATTGCAGATTGTCCGATTGCATTGTTTGGCACTTTGGAAACGAATGTTCCGTTTAATCCATAATTACATAATGCAGCAGAAACGTTGGCTTCACCACCACCATAAGTAATGTCGAATGTATCCGCTTGTACAAATCGTTTAAAATCGGGAGTTGATAAGCGTAACATTATTTCTCCGAGAGTTACTACTTTCTTTGGCATGCTCTATTTTTTAATATTAGTTATTTAATGTTTGAAAGATACATCATGCAATCAGTGAATATTACGATTGTGCCGAATAAATTACCGGTATCGTTCCCGAAAATCGCCGGTATCGATACCGAAAATGTTGTTTTATGATGATGCTGATTTCTTTTTCTCTGATTTTTCTCCAGTTCCCAGTTAAAATAATGTTTTGCATTATTGAAACAGATATCCTGAATCACTTTTCCTGTCCACTCAATATCATTTGGTAATTCACCATTTTCTATTTCTTCACCAAAAAGATTACAAAGTATTCTTCTGAAATATTCATGACGCGGAAAAGAAAGGAATGAACGGCTATCCGTCAACATTCCGATAAAGCGGCTGAGCAATCCCATATTGCTGAGTGCATTGATCTGTTTGGTCATCCCATCTTTCTGATCAAGGAACCACCAGGAAGAACCCCATTGCACTTTTCCGGCTGCAGTGCCATCATTGAAATTGCCAATCATGGTAGCAAACAATTCATTGTCAGCAGGATTTAAATTATAAATAATTGTTTTTGCCAGCGTATCATTCTTATCCAAACGATTTAAAAATTTAGACAAGGTTCTTGCCTGCGAAAAATCACCAATGCTATCCCAACCTGTATCAGGTCCTAGTTTGCCTAACATGCGGCTGTTGTTATTTCTCAATGCACCAAGATGGTATTGCTGCACAAATCCTTTTTCCCAATCCCACTCTGCAAAGTTTACCAGCATTGCTGATTTGAATTTGCGGTTTTCCAATAAAGTCAACTCTACACCCGAACGGATATTGGCGAAGATGCCAGCTATCTCTGTAGTGGTATAATCCTCTGCATAGATTTCTTCCAAGCCATGATCGCTGATATTGCAATTGTTGTCAACAAAATAAGCATGACGCTTTTTCAATGCTGATAAATAATCATTGTAGGTGCTGATGGAAACATCGGCTGCTTTTTCCAAACCAGTGAGATAATTATTAAAGCCAGCACTGTCGTCCACATTCATTGCTTTATCCGGACGAAAAGCAGGCAATACTTTTACTGACCAATTGTCTTTACTTATTTTCTGATGATGCTCTAAATTATCTAGGGGATCGTCTGTTGTGCAAACAACTTTTACATTCATTTTTTCCAGCAATCCACGAACACTGTATTCTTTTGATTGTAACTTTTCATTACACTCATCATAAATACTTTTAGCAGAGTCTGCATTCAATATGGTATTGATGTCAAAGTAACGTTGCAATTCTAAATGCGTCCAGTGATACAATGGATTTCTTAATGTATATGGAACAGTTGCTGCCCATGCACGGAATTTTTCCCAATCCGATTTATCACCGGTGATGTAGGCTTCTTCCACACCGTTTGTACGCATAGCTCTCCATTTATAATGGTCACCGTTCAGCCATACTTTGCTGATGTTTTCAAAACTAGCATCGTCTGCCATTTCATTTGGCGGTAAGTGGTTGTGATAATCAATGATGGGCATGTTCTTGGCATACTCATGATACAATCGCTGCGCTGTTGCATTGCTCAGCAAGAAATTTTCGTTGAGAAATTTTTTCATACAATTATTTATACTCCGCTAAACGCAGAAAAACCACCGTCAACATTTATTATTGTCCCATTTACAAAACTGGAAGCATCACTTAAAAGCCATACTAAAGCTCCGGCTAATTCAGCAGGATTGCCAAATCGCTTAAACGGCGTTTGTTGAATAACCGCATTTCCTCTTTCTGTAAAAGACCCATCAGTATTACTTAATAACGATTTATTCTGTTCTGTTAGAAAAAATCCTGGCGCAATAGCATTCATTCTTATTTTATCACTATATCGATTTGCCAATTCTACGGCGAACCAACGGGTATATGCATCTATTGCAGATTTGGCAAGGCTGTAGCCGAGCACTTTTGTTAATGCCCGTTGCGATGCCATAGATGATATGTTGACAATGCTTCCATTGTCTGATTTTGAAATTTCTTTTCCAAAAACCTGCGTTGGTAAAAGAATACCGAATAAATTCAGATCCACTACCTTTTTAAAAGCATCAATATTTAGGTTAAATAAATCTACAGATGGTTAAACAACTGCTTCTGGTAAATTGCCGCCTGCGGCATTTACCAATCCATCAATTTTTCCTGTAACAGAAAGGATTTTAGTGCAGGCTTCAGTTAGTTGTTTTTCATCTGTTACATCTGCAATAAGCGGTATGGCAGTGCCGCCATTCGCAACAATTTTCTTTGCTCTTTCATTTGCAACATTTTCATTTCTACCCAAAATACCAACTGTGCCGCCTGCTGAAGCTATAGATTGCACAAAAACTTCTCCAAGAACACCTGTACCGCCTGTAACTATTATCGTTTTTCCTTTTAAATTGAATGAATGCATGTTGAACAAATTATTATTTCAATTTGGAAGTTATTTCATTTTGATAGAATATCAATATTGACTTGGTAATTCGACTTTTAATCTATGTCAACCATTCAGGTGTTTTATTTTGACTACTAGGCAATAGCTTATATATTTGCAATCCTTTTTAGGGGGTTTAGCTCAGTTGGCTAGAGTATTTGCATGGCATGCAAAGGGTCACCGGTTCGACTCCGGTAACCTCCACAAACTGCCCGGATTATTCCGGGCTTTTTTTATGAATTAGTTTTTTAAACCTTCCTTGTAGTAATTTTGTTTTATTGTCAAATTATATACCATGGGAGTATGGAACCAAATAGCAGAATATCTCTACCTTAAAAAGAAAGATCCAAATAGGCCAAAAGATAAATGGATAGGATACATGCAAGGCATCAATCGCATTAGCCTTTTTGTATTTTTGATTTGTTTGATTATACTTGCAATTAAATTGCTTCGCTGATAAAGCTAGAAATAATTGTAGCCGCTTTTTGCGATGCATTTCCCTCTTCGCTTAAGATTTGCGTAAGGGCAGCATAGTCTTTTTCTAATTGTTCTTTACGGGTTTCATTTGTCAGTAATTCCTGTAACTCTTTCTTTACTGCCTCTACTGTAAAGTCGTTCTGAATTAATTCTTTTACTACCAGTTTGTCCATGATCAGATTAACCAATGAAATGTATTTTATATTGATTAGTCGTTTGCCAATCTGGTAAGAGAGATAAGAGCCTTTGTAACAAACAACTTCCGGCACTCCAAACAAAGCAGTTTCTAATGTGGCGGTACCGGATGTAACCAATGCTGCTTTGGATTGCATCAACAAATCATACGTTTTATTGGTAACATAAGAAACGTTAGAATAGCCTTTTAATAGATCGTTATAGAACTGCTCGCTGGCGCCAGGTGCTTTGGCAACAATAAATTGATATGCAGGAAATGATTTGCTTACTTCCAGCATTATCGGTAGCTTTTTTAAAATTTCCTGTTTTCTGCTTCCTGGTAGTAATGCAACTATCGGTTTATTGGAAAGTGGTTGGCGAAAATCCTGGGCTTTATGATTTGTTATAACTTCTATTAATGGATGTCCTACGTATTCTACATCCCAATCCCATTTATTTTTATAATATTCTTTTTCGAAAGGAAGAATGACTAGCATTTTATCAATGCATTGTTTCATGCTCCTTACTCTATTCTCCTTCCAAGCCCATACCTGCGGCGAGATGTAATAAATAATTTTTAGCCCTTGTTGTTTTGCCCATTTTGCAATGCGAAGATTAAAGCCGGGATAATCTATTAGTATTAATGCATCTGGTTTGAACTGCAGAATATCTTCTTTGCAAAAAGCAAGGTTTCGAAAAATAGTTCTGAGATTCATGAGTACTTCGGAGAAACCCATAAAAGCCAGTTCACTGTAATGCTTTACCAATTCCCCACCGGCTTCCTGCATTTTATCGCCACCCCAGCAACGGATTTCAATTGAAGGATCTTGTTTTTTTAATTCTTTAATAAGATTGGAGCCATGTAAGTCGCCGGATGCTTCGCCTGCAATTATGTAATACTTCATCGGCTGGCAATTAATGTATGATTAAATACCTGAAAGAATATTTGCAAATGCTCAGTAGAATTACCGGAAGTACAAGAGTGCTTCGTTCCTCAGGATAAACTGTGCAACAGCAGCTGATAGTAGTATTGTTGCCGGGAACATCATTGTATTTAATTAAAAAGCTTTAACAACAAAATACCTACTCCGTAAAATAAAGTAACGATGAAAATACCTTTGAAAGTTTGCGACTTATCGAAATGTACATAAATGGCAAACAATAATGCGTTTGCCAATAACGCAAATGTGCCAACGTTGGTGATTACTTTATTGTCATGCATAAAGTAGTCGAGAAAGTCTTTAAAGCTTAGTGCAGGAAATTTTATTAGATAAACTATAAACAGCCCAACTAGTGGTCCAATGAGACCGAGAATTAATCCGAGACGCAAGTTGTCTTTTGTAAGAAACATTAGTATGAAAATTTAATGGTGGTTATTTTATTTCTAGCTTTTTTCGAGTTTGGCTTTTAAAACGTAATTCGTCAAATCAAATTGTACTGGTACTATGCTTACGTAATTATTATCCAATGCCCACACATCAGTATCTTTTGCTTTATCAAAATTGACAAACTCACCGGTAAGCCAATAGTAATGACGACCATGCGGATCATTTCGTTCTATAAAATCTTCTTCGTACTTGGCGTAAGCTTGTTTGCAGATTTTAAATCCTTTTAATAACTCCGGAACCACTGCAGGGATATTTACATTCAGTACAGTATGTTTTTCTAATTTAGTCTTCAACATTTTTTCTGTGATGAGACGAACATATTCTCTTGCGCCGGTAAAGTCGGCATCAATTCTATAATCCAATAAGGAGAAACCTGCTGATGGAATACTTTCTATCGCAGCTTCTACAGCGGCAGACATAGTGCCGGAATAAATTACATTGATACTGTGATTAGCACCATGATTAATACCACTAAGGCATAAGTCGGGTTTGCGGTGTAATACTTTATCTACAGCCAATTTTACACAATCAACCGGAGTGCCTGTGCATGACCATGTTTCCACATCGTCAAATAAAGGTTCAATTTTATGCAAACGTAATGGCTGGCCAATAGTGATGGCATGTCCCATGCCGGATTGTGGTTTGTCTGGAGCTACAACCACTATTTTACCGAGATGTCTTACTGCTTCTACAAGATTTTTAATACCTGGCGCCGTTACTCCATCATCATTAGTAACTAGGATTACAGGTTTTTCTTTTACTCTTGGTTTAGGTGAAGCGGCTTTTTTCTTAGGAGTTGATTTTTTTGTCATACGGTTACAAAAATCCTCTTTTTTCTGGTTTATCCAAAATAGGTTAGCAAAGTATTTTGTAATTCTAAAATAATTAGTATTTTGCAGCTAATTAAATTAGTGATTATGGCAATCTCCAATCAAAATCTGAAATACTTAAGAAAACTTCGTGGATGGACACAGGAAGAATTTGCAAATAAGCTTCGTATTAAACGATCATTGCTGGGTGCTTATGAAGAAGAAAGAGCTGAGCCCAGGATTGATGTGCTGGAAATAGTATGTGATATGTTTAAATTGACGCTGGATGATATACTGCGTAAAGATTTGAGTGATAATAAAGGGAATTACCTCGCCAAGCGAAGGGCGATGAAGTTGGCAATGGGAAGACCAGATATTCCTTTTGTGCCCATAAAAGCAGCTGCGGGTTACTTGGCGGGATTTGAAGATCCTGAATTTATCGATGAACTAAATACGTTTACACTCCCAATGCTAACCGGTGGCAATTACCGGGCATTTGAAATTGTAGGCGATTCTATGCTACCTACACCAAGTGGTTCTGTAATTGTTGGTGAAAAACTAGAAAATCTTGATGATGTTAAAAATAATATTGCCTGTATTGTAGTTTCTCGGAACGAGGGAATTGTTTATAAAAGAGTGCAGAAAAATGGCAGGCAGAAAAATAAGCTGACTTTGGTTAGCGATAACCCGGTTTTTCATCCTTACACAGTAAATGCTGAAGAAGTATTGGAAATGTGGCAGGCGCAAGTAGTTATTTCCCGCACAAATTCTCAAAACCGATGGGATATGAGCCAATTGGCCACTGTAGTTTCTGACCTTCAGCAACAAGTAACCTCTCTGAAAAAAAGGATGAATTAGTCAAAAATTAAGATCGGACCTGCTTTTTTGCCAGTTTTTGCAATCAGTCTTAGTTCTCTTGCTATCTATGTTTTATATTTGAGAATTCTAAACGACTGCATGAGATTTAAATTATATTTCTGTTTACCCTTTCTGCTGTTTAGTGCAATTGCACTTTCCCAAACGAAAACAGTACAAGCTGTAAAAATTGCTCAGGCTCCGAAAATAGACGGAAATCTGAATGACGAGGCATGGGCGAATATTACTCCGGCTACAGACTTTATTCAAAATTATCCATCAGCAGGCACAGCAGCTTCTCAGCAAACCAAGGTAAAGGTGGTGTATGATGACGAGGCCATATACATTGGCGCATATCTTTATGATAATCCTGATTTAATCAGGAAGCAGCTAACAGCAAGAGATGCAGAATTGCAAAAGGATGTTGATTTTTTTTCCATCTTTCTTGATACATATAACGACAAGCAAAACGGTTTTCATTTTGTAGTTACATCTGCCAACGTACAATCAGATGCAAGGCTTGGTCCAAACTTAGGAAATGGCGGCAGCGGATTTGGTGACTATGGAGACAAAAGCTGGGATGCAGTTTGGGAAAGTCAAGTCCAGATTCAAAATGATGGCTGGACGGTAGAGATGAAGATTCCTTATATATCGCTGCGCTTTGCAAAAAAGGATTTACAAAACTGGGGAATTCAATTTCAACGGCAGATAAGAAGAACAAATGAAAACTGTTTCTGGAGTGCTGTGGATCCGAATGTAAATGGATTTGTAAATCAATTTGGCCAGATCATTGGTTTGAAAGATCTACAACCACCATTGCGACTTAGTTTTGCTCCTTACGTTTCTACAGGTTATAGAAGTTCTCCTGAACTAAATGGTTATTCTAATACCTGGTTGAGAAGTGGTGGTATGGATGTAAAATATGGCATCAATGAAAGCTTTACGTTGGATGCTACATTGATCCCTGATTTCGGTCAGGTTGTTTCTGATAATGTCATTAATAATCTTTCACCTTTTGAAGTGCAGTTTCAGGAGAATCGGCAGTTCTTTACTGAGGGCACAGAAATATTTAATAAAGCAGGTTTATTTTATTCCAGAAGAGTGGGAGCTATTCCTACAAAATACAATAGTGTTAAGAATTTTGCCGGTGCAAATCCGGATTGGGAAATAAGGAAAAATCCATCTTCAACGCAGTTGTATAATGCAACAAAATTTTCTGGTCGCACAGAAAAAAAATTGGGAATAGGTGTATTTAATGCAATTACTGCCCCAATGGAAGCGAGGTTGCACAATACTATTTCCGGAAAAGATTCTACCATTCAAACAGAGCCTTTAGCTAACTATAATATTATTGTATTGGATCAGGCATTAAAAGGCCGGTCATATCTCACATTTACCAATACCAATGTAATGCGTAATGCGGAAGCAAGGGATGCAAACGTTACTGCATTTGATTTCAGCCTTTTTGATAACAAGAATTTATTTAATGTAAAAGGAACAGCGAGGTATAGCAAAATATTTGGAAACAATCCTTATGATGGATATAATACAACATTAAAGGTGGGTAAAGTGAGTGGCAAATGGCAATACTATGTGCTGGGGAATGTTGAGTCTGCCAATTATGATCCGAGAGATCTTGGATTTTTACAAGCACCAAACGAAGCGTCTGTTACTAATTCAATAACCTATTCGCAGTTTACGCCTACTAAAAATTTGTTGTCCTACAATTATAAGCTTACTACCAAATATGCCAAGTTGTATGCGCCATCTGAGTTTACAGATTTTCAAATTAGTGCAAATGGGTTTTGGCTGTTAAAAAATTTCTGGGACATTTCATTGAATGCCCGGTACATAACAGATCAGCATGATTATTTTGTTTTGGGAGATCCTGCTACTTATAAACGGTTTGTGAATCGTCCTCGTTATGGTTCGCTTTCGATAAGCGGAAGTACTGACAGCAGAAAGAGATTATATGTGAATTATTCGGCTTTGCTTGCAAATTTCTTTAATGCCGCTCCCAATAAAAATTATCATATACTCAGTGGCGGCATACGGTATCGCTTTAGCAATAAATTTACACTTGATCTGTCGCACAGCCACGAGGCGGAAACAGATTATATTATTTCAGCCGGAAGAGAAACGAATGGTGAGCCGATAATTGCATTTGTAGATTTTGCAGATATTACATCCGTACTTTCTGGTATTTATAATTTTACATCTCGTATTAATCTTACATTGAGAGCAAGGCATTATTTAAGTCGTTTAAATTTTAACAGGTTTGCAAATGTGGATGTAGAAGGATACCCGATTGCAAGAACAGGCACCACCAATTTTGATAATGTAAATATTTTTAACCTGGATGCTTTTCTCACTTGGGATTTTCGTCTTGGCAGCCGTTTAATAGTTGGTTACAAGAATTGGTTAGGTGATGACGAAGTGGCAAACGTTACTGGAAAAAATAATTATGTAAGAAATCTTGGCGAAATTTTCGATCTGCGCCACGGAAATGAATTTACTGCAAGATTTATTTACTTTATTGATTATAACAAGCTGCGTAAGAAAAACCGTTAATTAACCTGCATCAATTCATCTCCGCTAATTGCAAAAACAGGTTCCCCTTTTTCTGGTTGCACTTTAAATGATCCGGTAAAGCGACTGAAGGCTGGTAGAATGCAATGTTCTTTTGCAAAGTAGAAACAAGGAAACTTAAGAGACTGACGACCTTTACCTTTTAATGTAATAGATGGATGAACATGTCCAGTAAAAGTATATTTAAGATTCGGCAATTCGTTTTTCTTATAACGTTTGTCTTCGTGTCTGAAACAAAAACCATCAATCAGTAATTCCCATTCATGTAATTTGATATTGGCATCATGATACCATGTGTCGGATAAAATATCATGATTCCCCTTTACCAAATCGATATGCAATAAGAAAAATCGTTTCGCCATTTTAAAAATAACTCCAGCTCTTTATTGACAGTGCTATGTGTAAAATCGCCAACAATTATTAAGCGATCTACTTTAAAAAGATAAAGCTGCGCCATCAGCCTTTGCAAATCGGCCTTATAAATGGATTGTGGAACGGCAATTCCCGATTTCCGAAAATGACCTGTTTTGCCAAGATGCAGATCGGCAACAATCAAACTGTTTTGCTCTTCCCAAAACAAACATCTGTCTGGTGAAATCCAAAAATGGTTGTTAGCTATTATATGTGGAACAGGATTCTTCATTCAGCAGTATTCAAATTTACTATAAACTATTCAGCCTCCAGTTGTTGTTGCATTTTTTTTACACGGTCTTCCAGCTTTTCAGAAGAAAGGTCTTCCCGCATACTATCAACTTTAATAGGAAAGCAAAATGGAGTAAGCTGTTGTGGAAATGTAATTACGATTGCTGATTGCTGAATTCGCTCCAGCATATCCCGTAATCTTACTTCTTCCATTTGCTGATCCAGCACTTCCTGGTAAGCCTGACGAAGTAATAAGTTATTCGTATCATATTCGCTGAATACATTGAAGAGGAGAGAAGCTGAAGATTGCAAATGCCTTGCTTTCTTTTTTTCTCCCGGCATTCCCTGAAAAATAAGCCCACCGATTACTGCCACATCTCTAAATTTTCGTTTTGCCATTTCAGTACTGTTAACGCTACGTTGTATATCATTCAGTAAATCAGCCGGAGAAAATAATTCATATACATTACTATCATCAACTGGTATGGGCTGATCACTCAGTAATTCAAAACCATAATCATTCATGGCAAAGGAAAACGAAATAGGAGTGATGCGGCTGATTCTATAGGCAAGTATAGCAGCCATTGCTTCATGCACCAGTCTTCCTTCAAAGGGGTATACAAATAAATGAAAACCATCCTTTGTTTCAATCTGTTCTATCAACAATTCATTTTCTTTTGGAAGATGAGACAGGTTTTTTTGTAAATCAAAAATAGGTAGTAAGGCGTCCAATTCTTTTATATCTGAAACAGAACCAACTGCTGCCTGGTTTAGTGTCTCTCTCAACTTCTTTCCTAAGTTGGCACTCAATGGCATTCTTCCTCCATTCCAACTTGGCACTTTTGATTTTTTGGCTGCCGATTTTTTGACCAACGCTGTCATATCTTTTATCAATACAAATTCCAGATTCTTTCCGGCTAGTGTAAACACATCACCCGGTTCGAGGCGGGAGATAAAAAATTCTTCAATAACACCGATATAAGCTCCGCTGATGAATTTTATTTTCAACATGGAATCGCTTACAATGGTGCCGATGTGCATGCGGTGACGCATGGCTACTTTCCGACTCAATATTTTATAAACACCATTCTCTATCTCTACTTTTTTAAAATCATCGTATTGGCCTAATGCTTCACCACCTTGGGTAATAAAGTAGAGTATTTTATTCCATTCTTCCTTTGTCAGCTCTCTGTAACAATAGGTTGCCGTTATCTCATTATATAATTCATCGGGTGTAAAACCGTCGGAGATGGCCAATGTGTTCAGGTATTGTAGCAATACATCATAACATAAAAACATTGGCTGACGACTTTCTATAAGATTTTCTTTCATGGCAGCTTTTAATGCAGCAGCTTCCATCAGTTCTAAAGAATGCGTTGGCAGAAAATATATTTTGCTCACTGCATCCGGACTATGACCACTGCGGCCAGCTCTTTGTAAAAAACGGGCAACACCTTTTGGCGAGCCAACTTGTACAACAGATTCAACGGGACGAAAATCAACACCAAGATCTAAACTTGCAGTACAGACAACTGCTTTTAAGTTTCCGGTGTGTAGGTTATCTTCAATCCAGGAACGTAGCTCACGGTCGATAGAGCCATGATGTAAAGCAATAGAACCAGCCAATTCCGGACAAGCATTTAATAAAGCCTGGTACCACATTTCACTCATGCCTCTTGTATTGATAAAGATGAGAGTGGTTTTGCTTTGCTGAATGATGGGGATTAATTTATGCGCCAGTTTAATTCCGAGATGCCCGGCCCAGGGATATTTTTCTATTTCATCGGGAAAAATAGATTCAACTTCAATCTTTTTTTCCAAATCAGCTTTTACAATAACACCTTTTTGAAAAATCGGTGCAAGTAACACCTCTTTCGCTTCTTCCAAATTCCCAATCGTAGCACTAATACCCCAAACAAGCACACTCTTCTCCCAACTCCTGACTCCTGACTCCTGACTTCCAACTATTCTGCTAATAGCTAACTCTACTTGCACACCTCTCTTACTCCCTAGCAGTTCATGCCATTCATCTACTGCAATAATTTTCAAGGAAGAAAAAATGGAAGGATAATTTTTTTGAGCCAATAGTAAATGCAGACTTTCGGGAGTAATAATAAGTACTTCCGGCATTTGTATTTTTTGTTTTGCTCTTTCGGTCGTAGAAGTATCGCCATTGCGTATCGCAACTTTCCATTGCATACCCAATTCTTCAATTACTTCTTCCATGGCTCTGCCAATATCTTTTGCTAATGCCCTCAGTGGTGTAATCCACAAAAGTTGCAAGGCATTATTTTTTTTGCTTTGGTAAGAAGATGGATGCTGATTGATAAAGCCAATCAATGCGCCAAGAAAGACGGAATAAGTTTTACCGCAACCTGTGGGGGCATTTACCAAACCTGACTGGACCTTAAGGATATGCTGCCATGTAGTAAGTTGAAATGAAAATGGCTTAAAGTTTTTAGCTTCAAGCCATTTATTAATTATTTTATATCCAATTTCTTTTTTTATTTCCACAAAAGTGAATAAAGAATAAATTTAAAATTATGATGTTTTCAATACACTCCTTTTAAAATTCCATCCTGCCATTTTAAGAAGTATAGCTTCTTGTTCTCAAAATAATCAAGCAGCATAGTTTCCCTATCTAAAACCGGCTGAATATCATACTCTCTGAACAAATCAAAATCCTGATGAGATATATTGGATGCTAAATCTGCTTTAAACTTTAATAATAACTTACCAAACTTCCACATAGTTTCATATCCTCTCATTACCATATCGCTTGGTCTTGCAAACATTACCTTATTGAAGCGTTCAATTATACGCTGACTAAGTTTATCTGTTCTTGGATTATAAAAGGGTGTGCTATAAATTATATCAATGCCTTTGTATTCAATTTTCTTAAAATCACTGATACCATCCCAAGTTGGCATACCCATTACACTGGCAACATATTTTTGTTTCTTTAGTGTTGCCAATTTTTGAGTGAGCTTTTTCCCAAAATTTTCATCAAGACTTCCGGCAATACACAAAGTATGTTTAATTGTGTCAAGATGTTTGGATAAATCTGCCTCAGTAAAATTTTCAGGAAGATCAACGTACTTTAATTTTAAGGGAACAGCCATTGTGCTTTTAGTAAAGTCATCAAAATACATTTTTAATCTATCTTCTAGCGGCCCTTTCTTACGAAAAACAACCAATTGATCTAATGAATAATATTTTTGAATATGCTTATAGATTCCTTCACACTGTGTTCTCAAAGTTGGGTTTAATAAAACAAAATAAGGGTTGCCAGAAGCACCGCCTTCGTTTGGAATATTTACATTGATAACCGGAATATTATTTTTAAGGCCTGCATCTGCAAAGGTTCTTACTTCAGTACCACTACAGTAAGCCAATATCATTTCAACACTATCCATTTCAGTTTTTGCAAGCTGATCCGTTAATGAAACTTTGGCAGATTTTGTATCATAAATGAAAACCTCTAACGGAGCTTGTTCTATGTTTAATGAATCTAAAGCCAGTTGAACTCCTTCAAAAAATTCAAGTCCTGGGTTAATAAATTTGGGAAATTCTGTTTTTGCATAACGGTATTCAACCATTTCATTAAAAGCCGAGTCCAGATAGAGCGGGGCGAAAACAGCAATTTTATGTTTTCGAACATTTGTTTGTGCATCAGCATTTTTAATCTGAAAAAGGCTGCATAAAAGCACAAGTAAAAAAAGATAATGTTGTTTCCTCATATTTCGTATTGAACAGTTATTATTTATTATTCCCATTCTATTGTTGCAGGCGGCTTGCTGCTGATGTCATATACCACCCTGTTGATACCTCTTACATTATTGATGATCTCGTTGGAAATATTTGCAAGAAAATCATACGGTAAATGTGCCCAGTCTGCTGTCATTCCATCCACACTTGTAACTGCTCTAAGTACAACAGTGAATTCATATGTTCTTTCATCACCCATTACACCTACACTTTTTACCGGCAGTAAGATAGCACCTGCCTGCCAAACAGTTGCATATAAATTGTTATCCTTTAATGCTTTAATATATAAATGATCTGCCTGCTGCAATAACTGTACCTTTTCCTCAGTAATTTCTCCTAAAATCCTGATGGCCAAACCAGGCCCTGGAAACGGATGACGATCAATCATCTCAGCTGGAATTCCTAACTCTCTTCCCACTTTTCTTACTTCATCTTTAAACAACGAACGTAATGGCTCAACTAATTCAAGATGTAAATGCTCCGGCAATCCACCAACATTATGATGTGATTTGATTGTGACAGAAGGGCCATGTACTGACACACTTTCGATTACATCCGGGTATATTGTGCCTTGTCCTAACAATTCTACACCATCTACTTTTTTTGATTCTTCCTGAAAAATATCAATAAACAAACTGCCGATTACTTTTCTTTTTTCTTCGGGATCAGATTTGCCAGCCAGATTATTATAAAATCTTTCTTTTGCATCAATACCCGTAACATTCAATCCTAATTGGTCATACATTTTTAAAACGGCTTCAAACTCATCTTTTCGTAGCACTCCGTTGTCAACGAAAATGCCGTATAAATTTTTTCCAATAGCTCTGTGAATTAAAGTGGCAGCCACAGTTGAATCAACACCGCCGCTTAATGCCATGATGACTTTTCGATCACCAATTTGTTTTTTTAAGGCTTCAACGGTATCTGTAATAAAATGTGCAGGTGTCCAATCTTGTGCGCAGCCACAGATATTAACTAAAAAATTGCTAAGTATTTTTTTGCCTTCCTTTGAGTGATAAACTTCAGGATGAAATTGAACTCCATAAAGAGGATTTGTACCGGCTCCGTTCTTTTTAAACGCTGCAACAGGAATACTTTCGGTAGTGGCCAACAATTCAAATCCCTCTGGCAATTCTTTGATGGTGTCACTATGGCTCATCCACACTTGGCTTTCTTTTGCCACACCACTTAATAATGCATCATCCATTGTTCTTTGCAAAGTTGCACGGCCATATTCCCTCTTATTACTTTTGGCAACAAGTCCTCCAAAACGTTTAGCGGTTAATTGAGCACCATAACAAACACCTAATACCGGAACTTTAGTTATAAACTCCTGCACATTTACATCAGGCGCATTTTCTTCGTTCACTGAAAAGGGCGAACCTGATAAAATGATACCTTTCAATCCGGGTTCAAATTCAAAACTATTGTGATAAGGAATGATTTCGCAGTACACATTTGCTTCTCTTACGGCACGGGCAATAAGTTGGGTATATTGAGATCCAAAATCAAGAATCAGTATCTTTTCAGTCATTTATATAATATTATATAGAATTAAGTGAGTTTGCACCGAAGCCTAGGCGAAGGTGTATCATAATGTTGCGAAGGTAAAAAATCTGTTTGAGCTTTGCCGTTAAGCTTTAAAACTCCTTTCTGTGGCGGGTTTTAAGGAATTCAGATAAAGGGTTCTTTATTTGTAACCTAGAATGTCCTTTAAACGTCTTAGCACATGAAAGGTTATTTTTGAAGTTGTTATTTTTACCACAAACCATTTTTATGAAGCAAAGACTATTATTATTGATTGTGCTGGCTGTTATTATTTCGTCCTGTAATTATATTGGCGGCGAAAGAATTCGTGGCAATGGCAACATGAAAGTGGAGAATCGAACTATCAGCTCTTTTGATGGTGTTTATGTGAGTGGCAACACAGATATTTATGTAAAGCAGGATTCTATTTTTTCTGTAAGAGTAGAGGCGGATGAAAACCTGATGGAATATATTATAACAGAATTGGATGGCAGCACTTTAAAAATCCGTTCAAAAGATGGAGTGAACTTAAAGTCTTCTCGTTCTATTAAAGTATATGTAAGTGGACCATCTTTTAAATATTTCAAAGCATCAGGAGCTTGTGATATTTTTAGCGACAATAAAATTACCAGTTCGGAAGAAATAGCTATTGATATAAGTGGTGCCAGTGATGTGAAAATGGAATTAGTGTCACCAAAAATTGAAGCGGACTTATCAGGTGCTGGGTCAATCACTCTTTCCGGTCAAACAAAAGATTTTAAAGTAGATGGATCTGGTAGTACAGATATCAATTGTTTTGATTTGCAGACAGAAAATACAGTTATAGAACTATCAGGTGCAGGAAATGCAGCGGTTTTTGCAAGTGTAAAATTAGATCTAAAATTTCTGGGGCTGCAGATGTAGGTATAAAGGTAATGCAACTGTTAGTCAGAAAATAAGTGGCGCAGGAAGTGTAAAGAAGGTTGATTGATTTAATAGCTCCATAAAAAAATAAATAGTTATCCCCGCAATTTGTGGGGATATTTTTTGTCTCATAGTTTTTTGTAATGAATGGTAAAAACCAGAACTTACGGTCAACCAAAACCAGACTTATGAGCTCCCGTAGAAAATTTATTAAAGAAACTGCTATTACAACTGGCGGTATTTTTTTAGCATCATCCGCTTTTAGCAATTTTTTTATTGCAAAGAAACCTAAAGTAATTATTATAGGTGCTGGATTTGCTGGTCTTGCTGCTGCCAACTACTTGCATAAAAAGGGTATTGACTTTGTAATACTGGAAGCCAGAAACAGGATAAGTGGCCGTGTGTTTTCTCACACTATTGATGAAAAGGAAAACCTGATTATTGAACTTGGTGCAGAATGGGTGGGTAATTCACATGAGCGGATACAAAATTTATGTAACGAATTTGGCTTGGAGTTACAGAATAACCAGTTTGATACTCATCTTATTTATAAAGGCAAGTATTACAAGAAGAATGAATGGGATTATAGCGAAGACTGGAATAAAAAATTCAAAGCAATAATTGATCACTATCCAAAATTGACGCAAGCAGAAAAACTGAAACTTGATAAAATGGATTGGTGGCGTTTCCTCGTAAACAATGGGTGCGAAGGAAGAGACCTTGACATCAGAGAATTACTTGACAGTACTGATTTTGGAGAAACCATCCGAAGTGTTTCTGCATTTGCTGCATTGGCAGAATATGCTGAAAGCAGTGAGAAAAATGAAATGGACCTGAAAATAAAAGGTGGTAACAGTATGCTGGCCAAGAAGATTGCTGATAAGATTGGCAACGATAAAATTAAGTTACAACATGCTGTAAGCCGTGTGGTGCAGAACATAAAAGGTGGTGTAACTGTTTATTGTAACAACGGACAAAAGTTTACGGCTGATAAAATAATATGCACGGCACCAACCTTTGCTGTCAAGAAAATAAAGTGGGAACCGGGATTACCTGCTGACCAGGTAAATGCAATAAATGAATTACAATATGCAAGAATCAATAAAAACCCGATAGTTTTTAAAAAACGTTTCTGGAATGATGAAAGTTTTGATATGATAACAGACCAATCACCACATTATTTTTATCATGCTACCAAGAATCAGGATTCTAAAAAAGGAGTATTAATCTCTTATACTATAGGCGAAAAAGCAGCGGTAGTTGCCAATCAATCTGATGATTGGAGAGAAGATATGGTTTTGCAAACGAAACCGCATTTTAATGACGCAAAAGATTATTTTGAAAAACAAACTAATTACTACTGGGGAAATGATGAGTTCTCTCATGGTGCTTATGCCATGTATGGACGAGGCCAATGGTTCAGAGTAATGCCAATATTGAAACGGTCGCATATTCATACTCATTTTGCCGGTGAACATTTAGCGGACTGGCAGGGATTTATGGAAGGAGCTATTAACACCGGAGAAGAAGCCGCAGGAAAGATTTAAAGATCAATATACTTTACAGTAATCTTAATATCCCTGTTTCTTCCTTTATCGTCAGTACAGGATATTTTTACAATGCCTTCTGTTGGCACAAAAAATTGTGATTCTCCTGCGTTGCAGCTTTTGTAAAATTTGTTGTTGATATACCAATACACTTTGGTTACATCGTTAGCTGTTTTACAAATCAATTGTAATGGTTCTGGATTTTTTTTATTGATGATATATTCTGTGCCGTTTACAGGAAAGGAAATCGTTGGTGCAGCACCTTTAAATATTACTTCGCAATCAGGATTATGAGGCGGAATCTTTTGATAAACAATTCTGTTGTCTTCGTACCATGCCTGCATTTCCGGCTCCACTATTTTGAACCATTTCTTTTTATAACCGGTTTGCGGCGCACAGCTTTTGCAAAAAGATATTTTTTCATTCGCACTTAGCATTATCTCCTGCCAGTTATTACAAACTTTGGTAGAAGATATTAAAGGAATAAAATAATCTGTAACAAGACTGGTACAATGTTCTGAAGGTATTAACCCTGTTTCGCTACACACCTGTCTTATATCGCAATCTTTTGGCTGGATAAACCATTCTTCATCGCTATCGTAATCAATGGTATTAAATATTTTGAACAATAAAGGTGTGGCAATATTCGCTCCGCTAAGATCTGCTGCACCAACTCCCGAGAAATTACCTGTCCAAACCCCCACTGTATAATTTCTGTTGTAACCTATACTCCAGGCATCTTTTCTTCCATAGCTGGTTCCTGTCTTCCAGGCAATTTTTGGCATTCGTTCGGTAGCTGTCCAGTTTAAAGGGAAATCGGGGCGGTTGATCTTTGATAGAATTTCATTAATCATATAGTTAGAAGCTGGGCTAACAACTTTAACCTTATTATGTACCGTATCGCTTTGAATAAACGAGGGTGAGTAATAATTACCATCATTAGCGAATGAAGAAAATAAACCGGTTAGTTCTTCCAAAGTCGTACCGCATCCTCCAAGAATTAACGACAAGCCAAGTTTCCTTCTGTCTTTTTGTATTTGTCTGAAATTAATATTCGACAATTTCTGAATCATCTGTTCATGTCCCAGCATTTGTAAACTTTTTACAGCCGGAATATTTAACGAATGTTCCAATGCAGATTCAACTGTTACATAGCCATTAAATTTTTTATCATAATTCTCCGGTGCATAACCATTGTAATTTACCATCACATCTGTTACTACAGTTTTAGGAGTTAACAAACCTTCATCAAAGCACATAGCATAAAGAAATGGCTTTAATGTACTCCCCGGTTGGCGAACTGCCTGAGCACCATTTACCTGTCCGCCATCAGTTGTATCATAAAAATTGGCTGAGCCTACATAGGTTATTACTTTATGCGTTTTGTTATCAATAATTATAACGGCTGCATTCTTAATATTCTTCAGTCTTTGTATACGGATATAATCGGCTACTAATTTTTCTGTTTTTAATTGAGTGTTCAGATCAATATTTGTTTTGATAATGTTGTCGCCTTGCTTTTTAAGTTTATAGGCAAGATGAGGAATATAATGTGGTACTGATTGGCGGGTTGCCTCAAGTGGTTCAGCTAATGCATCTTCAATTTCTTTTTGGGTAAATATTTTTTCGTTAGCAAATCGTTGAAGCCATTTGTTTCTTTCTTTTACGATCAGGTCATTATTTCTGCCAATTATTAATGAGCCGGGTTTATTAGGAATAATGCTTAATGCTGTTATTTCTGCCAGCGATAAATGGTCAGGGTTTTTATTAAAGTATAAAAGCGATGCAGATTTTACACCTTCAATATTTCCGCCGTAAGGAACAAGGTTTAGGTATAATTGTAAAATTTCTTTTTTGCTGTACTTCAATTCCAGTTGAAAAGCCCGGAACACTTCCCGAATCTTACTCCAGATATTTCTTTTTCCCGGTTCTAATGCTTTGGCCACTTGCATGGTGATGGTACTGGCACCGGAAGTTCGCCTCATTTTGAAAATATTATTAAACAATGCTCTTACTATGGCAAAGGGATTAACACCAGGATGGGAATAGAAATGCTTATCCTCTTTGGCAATAATGGTTTTTTGTAATAATGGTGAGATTTCGTCTAACTCAGTTTTCATCCGCCATTTCTGATCTTTTGTGAGATAGGCATTTACTACTTCGCCCTTATTATCGGTTATGATGGTGGAATACTCTACTTTATCTGGCAAAGGAAAAATGAGATGCAATAGAAAGAATAAAGCAATTAATCCAAGCAATCCAATGCCAATTTTTTTAAAGAGCCGTAAAATACTTCGGCGAGTGATATGCATTTTGAAACGTTTGTTCATCAGATAGTATCAATTGTTTATTCCGTTGCTGCTTAACAAATATTTATCGTTCTAAATTTGCAACTCATTTTATATGTGCCGTATCTTTCCTATCAAATACACAAATTCCTTTATGGAATCTCCCGAATTTACACATGCAATTAGCGATGTACCTCCTTAGTTATTCAATAGCTAATTTCTTTATTTTGAACCTGTGAAAAAGAAATGTACAGCTAAATTTTTTACTCAACATAAATTCTTTAACTTCTCTTTCATTCTGAACCTTTAACCTACACCACTATGCGTATCAAAGCTATTATAGTTCCGCTGATTGCAATCGGAGCTATTTTTTTATCCTCTTGTAAAAAAAATGCAGTTGTTCTTTCCTTTACCAATGCAAAAGGTGAAGTGGAGCAACTTGGAAATCTTGTATTCAGGTTTAATCATTCGCTGGCAAAAGATTCTATGCTGAATGCCTGGGATTCGACAGAATATATTTCCTTTTCTCCTGATATTGCTGGCAAGTTTCGCTGGGCGGGACCTGATGAACTGGTTTTTTCACCTTCTCAACCACTGAGCCCGGCAACAAACTATACAGCTTCCATTAAAAGTGCAGTGCTGCGGTTTAGTGAGTATAACAGCGTAAAGAATGGTGATAAAATAAGTTTCAATACATCCGGTCTGGAAATGGGCAATGCACAGGTAATCTGGATTGGCGAAAGCAGTACAACGGCAGTTCCGCAGGTTGATTTATTTTTTAATTATAAAGTGAACCCAGAAGATTTAAAAAATAAATTAAAAATTGAAGTGGAAGGAAAGAAAACAGAGTTCAACTTAATTACAATTTCGCCTGACAATAAAATTTCAATAAGATTAAATGGGTTAAAGGCAGAAGATAAAGACCTAGATGGAATTGTTACAATTGAAAGTGGATTGAAACCAGAGAAAGGGAATATGTCTGCTGATGCATTTAAAATGCCGGTAACTATTTCTTCGCCCTATGTGTTGTCGGTTCAAAATCTGGAAGCCGAACATGATGGAACGGAAGGGATAGTGAAGGTTACAACAAATCAGCAGTTGACAGGTGAGAGTTTGAAGTCATTTGTAAAGTTTGATCCTGAACTAGCCTATACAATTGAAGCGAACGATTATGGGTTTACATTGCGGAGTGACAAATTTGATACAGAGAAAAGTTATGTGCTTGCAATTATGAAAGGTTTGCGGGGAAAGATTGGAGGAGTGATGAATGAAGAGTACAACGGAAGTGTTGCTTTTGGTGAATTAGAATCAGACATAAGCTTTACGAATAGCAAAGCGGTTTATCTCTCTAAGAAAGGCGGAAAGAATATTGAAGTAAAAATTACAAATACGCCGAAGGTTAAAATTATCATTTCAAAAATCTATGAGAATAATTTAATGATGGCACAACGGTACGGTTATTATCCGCAGGAAACTAGCAGCGGACCTGACTATGCTAGCTATGAAGGAGATTATGACAATTACGATAGTTATGGTGGTGGCGATGGAATGTTAGGAGATGTTATTTATGAAAAAGAAATTGATACCCGATCATTACCAAAAAGTGGTGCTGGTAGATTGCTGAACTTTTCTCAGTTCGAAGATAGACTGCCGGATTTCAAGGCGTTTATCATGTGGTCATTCGTTCTGCTGAAGATTATTGGGTGAAAGATAGTCGATATATCTCGTTGTCAGATTTAGGCTTAATAGCAAAGAAGGGCAGGATAAGATTTATGTGTTTACTAATTCTATAAAATCAGCAGATGCTGTTGATGGAGTCAATATTTCTGTGTACGGAACCAACAACCAATTAATAGGAACTGGAGCCACTAATAAAGAAGGTGTTGCAGAAATTCCATACAGCAAAAAAGAATTTAGTGGTTTTAAACCAGCTATGGTGATTGCAAAAACGGCTGATGATTTCAACTATCTGCCTTTTAATAATACAAGAGTAAATACATCAAGATTTGAAGTAGGAGGTAAAAGAAATAATCCTTCGGGCTTTGATGCTTTTGTATATGCCGAAAGAGATGTTTACAGACCCGGCGAGCAAATTAATTTTCTGTTATCCTTCGTGACGCACAATGGAAAAACCCCGGAGACATTCCCTTGAAAATGAAATTCCTGATGCCGAACGGTAAAGAGATGAAGGCGTTCCGAAAATCACTGAATGAAGAAGGTGCGGTGGAAGGGAATATTGAAATACCGACTGCCGCCATTACCGGAAGTTATACGCTGGAAGTTTACACAACAACAGATATTTTGTTATCATCAAAGAATTTTTCGGTAGAAGAATTTGTGCCTGATAGAATAAAAGTAAGTTCGAAACTGAATAAGGAATTTTTACGTCAAGGTGATGTGGCTACACTCTCTATTAATGCAACTAATTTCTTCGGACCGCCGGCATCGAACAGAAAATATGAAACAGAGATACAGGTAAAACAGAAAAATTTCTCAGCTAAGAAATTCGAGGATTATAATTTCAGCCTAGCTAACCAGAGTTCATTCTTTGATAAAGTGGTGAAAGAAGGAACGACTGATGCAGCGGGAAATGCAACAGTGGAATATACAGTGCCGGATACGTATGCTAATATGGGAGCATTGCAAACTAATTTTTATACTACCGTGTTTGATGAAACCGGAAGACCAGTCAGCAGAGGAACATCGGTTGATATTTTCACACAAGATGTATTCTTTGGTATCAAGCAGGATTGGTTTTATTATTATCCGTTAAATCAGCAAGTAAAGTTTTCTTTGGCAGCGGTAAATAAAGATGGTAACGGTGTAAGTGCAACGGCATTAGTACAGGTTATAAAACATGAGTATAGAACTGTACTAACAAAGAGTGGAAACTATTTCCGCTACGTATCGCAAAAGGAAGATAAGATGATGATTGAGCAAGATCTTACTGTTGGAACTAATACGGTTTACAGTTTTGTGCCAAGAAGTCCCGGCGATTATGAAGTTCGTATTTATCGTCCCGGAGCCAATAATTATGTAAGTCGTAGTTTTTATAGTTATGGAAGTTGGGGTGCAGATAATTCTTCTTTCGAAGTAAGTAAGGAAGGAAATATTGATATCGAGATTGATAAGAAGTCATACATGGCCGGTGAAAAAGTTACAGCCTTATTTAAAACTCCTTTCAGCGGAAAGATGCTGGTAACGATGGAAACAGACCATGTTGTTTCTTATCAGTATGTGGATGTTAGTAACAGAACAGCAAGTGTTGATTTAAAATTATCTTCTGATCATGTCCCGAATGTTTATATCACTGCTACATTGATCAAACCGCATGAAGTTTCAAATATTCCATTAACTGTAGCTCATGGATTTCAGAACGTAACTGTAGAAGATAAAGGCCGAAAAATAAATGTGGAAGTAGTAGCTCAGAAAACGGTTCGATCTAAAACGCATCAGAAAGTAACGGTGAAAGCTTCGCCGGGTAGTTTTGTTACACTATCCGCTGTTGATAACGGTGTATTACAAATCAGTGATTTTAAAACTCCTAATCCTTACGATTATTTCTATCAGAAAAAAGCATTGCAGGTAACAGCATTTGATTTGTATCCTTTGTTATTTGAAGAAGTGAGAGCAAGGCTCAGCAGTACTGGTGGTGATGGAGCATTTGCAGATATGGAAAAAAGAGTAAATCCTTTGGCAGCAAAAAGAGTTAAAGTAGTTAGTTATTGGGGCGGCATTAAAAAAGCAAACGGAAGTGGTGTTGCTGAATTTGAATTTGATGTGCCACAATTTAGTGGTGAGTTAAGATTGATGGCCGTTTCGTATAAAGGACAAAGTTTTGGTGCTGCAGATAATACAATGACAGTTGCTGATCCAATTGTTATTAGTACGGCATTGCCAAGATTTTTAAGTCCGGGTGATACAGTGAGTGTACCTGTTACGTTGACCAATACAACTAGCAAAGCAGCTAATGTAACTGCTTCAATAGGTGTGGAAGGGCCAATGAAAATTTATGGCGGAAATAGTCAAACAGTCACACTTGCCGCTAATGCAGAAGGTCGGGCAACATTTAAAGTGGTTGCTGATCCAACTGTCAATGTTGGAAAAATAATGATTACAGTAAATGGAATGGGAGAGAAGTTTACAGATGCAACAGAGATTTCAGTTCGTCCGCCGTCCACTTTGCAAAAAGTTACGGGAAGTGGTTCTATAACTGGTGGAAGTTCACAAAAGATAAATATAGGCCTGAGTGATTTTATGCCGGGCAGTATGAATTATAGTTTGGTGGTCAGCCGTTCTCCTGCATTAGAGTTGGGTGAGCAATTACGATACCTTGTGCAATATCCATACGGCTGCACAGAACAAACAGTGTCAGCTGCATTTCCACAAATTTATTACAGCGATTTGTCTGACCTGATGACTCAGGCTAATAAAGATGCAAGCAAGAAAAATGCAAATACAAATATTTTGGAAGCAATCAGAAAAATAAAAATGCGACAGTTGTACAATGGTGCTGTTACGCTTTGGGATGGTGAAGGAAAAGAAGACTGGTGGACGACTATTTATGCAGCTCATTTTTTACTGGAAGCAAAGAAAGCAGGGTTTGATGTAGACAATAGTTTGTTGAGTACAATGTTGAATTATATCAACAATAAGTTAAAGAATAAAGAGACCATAACTTATTACTACAACCGTGACCAGAATAAAAAAATTGCTCCGAAGGAAGTGGCATATGGACTCTATGTATTGGCTTTAGCAGGAAGAACGAATGTGCCTGCGATGAATTATTACAAAGCGAACCCTTCTATCCTCGCATTGGACAGCCGTTATTTGTTAGCGGCGGCTTATGCAACAGCTGGAGATAAAAGATCTTTTGCTACAATACTTCCCAGTTCTTTTAGTGGAGAACAATCAGTGCCACAAAGCGGTGGTAGTTATTATTCAGATGTAAGAGATGAAGCCATTGCATTGAATGCATTGATTGATGTTGATCCGGGAAATGCACAAATTGGTACAATGGTAAAACATGTGGCTGATAAATTAAAAACAAGAAAGTATTTAAGTACACAAGAAAGATCATTTGCTTTCTTAGCGTTGGGCAAACATGCGAAAGCGGCTAATGCTTCAACAGCTACGGCAGAAATAAAAATAAACGGGAAAGTGATCGCTAAAGTAGATGGCGGCCAATGGACAGGTGATATGAAAGCTCTTGGCAATAATAATATTGAAGTTGCTACAAAAGGCAACGGCCGACTATATTATTTCTGGCAGGCAGAAGGCATTAGTGCAAGCGGAGCTTACAAGGAAGAAGACAGTTACCTGAAAGTAAGAAAACGCTTCTATGATAGAAATGGAAAGTCCATTACATCCAATACATTTAAACAAAATGATTTGATAATAATCGGAGTTACCTTGGAACGTTCATTTAATACACCGATTGAAAATGTGGTGATTACTGATCTATTACCTGCTGGTTTTGAAATTGAAAACCCAAGAACAAAAGAGATACCGGGTATGGACTGGATAAAAGATGCTATGACACCAACAGCATTGGATGTGAGAGACGACCGTATCCATTTCTTTGTGGATGCAAACAGTAATAAACAAACGTATTACTATGCTGTCCGAGCCGTATCACCAGGTAATTATAAAATGGGACCGGTAAGTGCCGATGCGATGTACAATGGAGAATATCATTCATATAATGGAGCTGGTGTGGTACGAGTTGTGCAATAAAATGTAATAATGTAAATTTAGAGTCCCGCATACTTAGATAAATTTAAGTGCGGGACTTTTTATTGAATGCCAACTGACTCAAAAATATTGCCATACTATGTAATCAACTTGCCGGTTCAGGTAAAGCTGTACTATTAACTGAAAGAATTTCGGATGAGTTAGTAACCAGAAAAATTTCTTTTACTGCTCACACAGATAAATGGCCGGATGATTTTGATGGTTATACGGATGTTTGGATCATAGGTGGCGATGGCACACTTAATTATTTTATCAATAAGTATAAGGAATTGAAATTGCCATTAGTCATTTTCAATGGAGGCACAGGTAACGATTTTCATTGGTTTCTTTATGGAGAGATAAGGTTAGAAAAGCAAATCGAAACTGTGTTAGCAGTAGTGCCGAGGCCAATTGATATTGGAAAATGTAATGATAGATTATTTATAAATGGGGTAGGAATTGGTTTTGAAGGCGAAGTGGCAAGAGAGCTTACTGGAAAAAAGAAAAGAGCTGGCAAAACTTCATTTATGATAACGGTGCTGAAAGAAATATTTTCTTATCGGTCAAAAGCTTATCAGATTACTGCAGATGGAAAATCTTTTGAAAGAAAAGATATTTAATAATAGATATAAATAATGGGAGCAGGGCCGGTGGAGGGTTTCATGTTGCTCCTTTGGCAAGTGCAAGTGATGGCTTCTTTGATCTTGTAGTTATAGATGCTTTACGACCTATTAAGAGATTGCGTTGGTTGCCGGTTATTGAAAAAGGAAAACACCTGAAACTTCCTTTCGTAAATTATTCTACTGTCAAAAGAATTCTAATCGAAAGCGATGATTTGATTCAGTTTCATCTGGACGGGGAGTATTATTCAGCTGATAAAATGGAGATTGAAATACTTTCAAAGAAGTTTTTATTCAAATACTAATCAAACACTCTTTATACTATTTGCAAGTATAAAAAAAGTCCGGTTCTTACGAACCAGACTTAATAAAGCTTCTTCAATATCGTTATTGATTAATAATCGTTATTGTATCCGCCGCTGCCACCACGATCACGGTTGTAACCGCCACCGCCGCCACCGCCGCTTTTACCTTTGTAGCCGCCGCCACCGCCGCCACCTTTGTAGCCGCCGCCACCGCCGCCACCAAAGCTTCTTTTCTTAAAGCCTTCACCTTCCGGTTTTGGACGACTTTCGTTAACAACGATGCCTCGACCGTCAACTTCTGTACCATTCAAAGCAGTGATTGCTGCTAATGCCTGTTCGTCGTTGCTCATTTCTACAAAACCAAAGCCTTTGCTACGGTTAGTAAATTTGTCGGTAACAATTTTTGCTGATACTACTTCGCCATGTGAAGCGAAAAGGTTAGAAAGATCCTGATCTTTCAGATTCCAACTGAGGTTTCCTACGTAAATGTTCATTTTTGTGAGTTTATAAAAAAAAATAAAAGTGTCGCCAGTAAACAATAACCAATGAACAGTCTACGGTTTTTTCGAAACGTTCAGGACTTATGAAACTGATAGAGCACCAAATGCATAACAAAATAACGGATTTTTTTTTCGAGAATTTGCCAAATTATAAGTAAACAAAGATTTCGGCATTGTAATTGGTTGATTATTAGGAATAAATATGAATTTTTGGCATAAAAAAGTCCCTCATTTGAGGGACTTTTCATAAATGTTTTACACTTTTTATTCAGCTATTACTTCAAACTCAACTTCAGTAGACTTACCGTTACCAAAATCGATAGTGGCTTTATAAGAACCGATTTCTTTCAATTCTTCCGGAAGAGTGATTTTTTTACGATCAATCTCATACCCTTTTTGCTCACGGATAGCACGGCTAACTTGTAAAGTTGTGATACTTCCAAAAATCTTATTGCTGGTTCCTGTTTTAGCACCAATTTTCAACGGAGCTTCATTCAGTTTAGCGATAACACTATTGATCTCAGCAAGCATAATTGCTTCTTTCTTCGCCACCTGCTTCATTCTTTCTTCTAATTGCTTTTTGTTAGAAGAGCTGTTTTCTACAGCAAGTTGACGGGGTAATAAATAATTACGGGCATAACCGTTTTTTACGTTTACCACTTCGTTTTTTCCACCAAGATTATCTACATCTTGTATTAATATGACTTCCATTGTTGTTCTTTTGTTCACCAACCCAGTTTCACTTTTGATGAGACTGTCTTCCCGATGGAATCGGGAAGTTAGGGTGAGGTTATTTTAAAAGGTCTGTTACGTAAGGTAATAATGCCATCTGACGGGCTTTTTTCACCGCATCAGAAACTTTGCGCTGATACTTCAGGCTGTTTCCAGAAAGACGACGAGGTAATAATTTACCTTGCTCATTCAGAAATTTTTTCAGGAATTCTACATCTTTATAATCGATGTAACGGATGCCATACTTTTTAAAACGACAGAATTTCTTCTCTCTTTTTTCAGCTTTAATGGCGGTTAGATATTTTATTTCGTTTTTTGCCATCACTTAAGCCTCCGTTAATTTTTCAGTTCCTGTTTTAGCGCCACTTTTCTTTCTAGCATTATACACGACGGCGTATTTATCGAGTTTAGTGCAAAGGTGGCGAAGTACTGCTTCGTCACGCAACATTTGAATCTTCAGCGTTTCAATAAAGTCGGGAGCTGCTGTAAACTCCATTACCCAATACAAACCAGTAGTTTTTTTGTCGATCGGGTAAGCTAATGATTTTAATCCCCATGGATTTTCAGCAACAATAGAACCACCTGCGTCGGTAACAAGCTTTGCATATTTTTTTAGCCCAGCTTTGAATTCATCATCACTTAAAACCGGAGTAAAAATCACCATCAATTCGTAATTGTTCATTTTACTTTTTTAAGTTAAAAAATTCGATTTATCCCATTGGACAATCTCGCCTGAGGCGAGACAGAATCTGCGAACACAGATTTGGGGCGGCAAAGATAGGGGAATACGGCCAGAAGAAGAGGGATGTTAGATAAGAAATTTTGCAGCGCTAAGAACTGCAAAAATTTAAAATAAACTATTGATTGTGAATAGCTAACGGTTTAAAATCCTTTCTTAGCTGGTTTGTTTTCTTTTAAAAAAACAAGATAAGTAGGAAAGTGATCGCTATAACCACCACGATAAGAGTTACCATCCCATGTCCGCATTGGATATCCTTTATAGCGGCCTTGGTTTTCTACTAAGTATTCTTTAAAGAATATATGTTGCTGATAAAAGAATAATCCATTCTGGTTTTTATTTAACCAAGGTTGAGAAATAATAATTTGATCAAACAAACCCCATGCATCCTGATAAGCAAGTGTGCCAATTCCTTTTTTATACATATCAACCCACGGATTAAATAATCCACCTTTTTGCACATCTTCTTGTTTTCCTTTTGCTCCGAGTATTTTCGCTACACTTTCGTTGATGGGGTCATCATTCAAGTCGCCCATCACAATCACTTTTGCATTAGGTTCTATTTTAGCAATGGAGTCAATATGATTTCTACAAACCTGTGCCGCTGCATTTCTGCCGGGAGCACTTCTTTTTTCGCCACCACTTCTGCTCGGCCAGTGGTTTACATAGATGTGAACGATCTCTCCGTCTAAGTTTCCTTTTACCCATAATATGTCACGGGTATAGTATGCATCTTTTGATCCTGAAGGTAACTGTACAAATAATTTATTGCTTTCAATTACTTTAAAATATTTTGGATTGTATAATAAGCCAACATCAATACCACGAAAGTCTTTTGAATCATACCAAACCATACTGATAATTTCTTTTTTCTATCAATTTCTGTTTTACTAAATCATGTAGCACAGTATCATTTTCAATTTCTGCTACACCTAATATTGCCGGCCCATCGGGATTTATTTCAACGCCAATTTGAGAGATAACGGTTGACAACTTATTAAGTTTATCAAAATATATATTCCCGTTGTAATTACGGAAACCTTTTGGCGTAAACTCATCATCATTGACGTTAGGATTATCTAATGTGTCAAATAAGTTTTCAAGATTGTAAAAACCTACTATAATCGGCTTGTAATCTTTTTTCTGTGCAAACATAGAGAATGACAACAGAAGTAAAAGATTGATAATGAATGTTCTTTTCATAAATAATAAAATAAATAGGTGACAAACATACTGAAACAACAGACGCAATGAATTTTAAAATAGATGGGCAGCATTAAATAAATATTATGTGTCTATCTTTTTTCAAACTATATAATTATCCTTATTACATTTGCCACCTTGCAAAAAAAATCGAAATATGCTTAAAATGAGATTGATACCGTTGTTGCTTTTGTGCTTCAGCACAACGGTTATGGCACAGGTAGATACTACTGCCGTAAAAGACACTGTTACTCCAATGCTGGATTTTAAAGATGGGATATTGGATAATATTCCTTCTGTTTCCATTGACGAGAATGATTTGGGTGATGGAGGAAATCAAAATATTTCTTCTTTGCTTACAGCCGGAAGAGACCCTTTTTATTCTGCCGCTTCTTTTAATTTCAGCGCCGTTCGTTTCCGTATCCGTGGATATGATAATGATCATTTCAGTACTTATATGAATGGCATTCCGATGGATAATCTTGATAATGGATTTACACCGTACGGACTTTGGGGCGGACTAAATGATGTAATGCGTAACAGAGACATATCTTGGGGATTGAAGTACAATACGTTTACGTTTGGCGATATCGGTGGTAACACTAATATTGATTCCCGTGCAAGCCGTCAAAGAGCTCAGACCTCTATCGGTTATGCTGCATCAAACAGAAATTATAATAACCGGTTAATGCTTACTCATTCTACCGGCCTTAGCAAAAAAGGCTGGGCTTTTACATTTAGTGGAAGCAAGCGTTGGGCAGAAGAAGGTTATGTACCAGGCACATACTACGAAGGTTATGGTTATTTCGTTGCGGTAGATAAACGGATTGGTCAAAAACATTTATTGTCATTCACTGCATTTGGTGCGCCAACTGAAAATGGAAGACAAGGTGCTTCTGTTTCAGAAATGATTGACTTAGCAGGAACAAATTATTATAATCCTAACTGGGGTTATCAAAATGGTAAGAAGAGAAATGCAAGTATCGGCAGATCACATCAGCCAGTTGTAATTCTTACACATGATTTTCGTTTAAATAATAATACAACCATTACCACTGCTGCTGGTTATTCTTTTGGCAACAGAAGTATAACAGCACTAGATTGGTACAATGCAGCTGACCCAAGACCTGATTATTATCGCTACTTACCAAGCTACACATCTACTTGGGCAAGTTCAACTGATCCTGCACAAGGTCAGGCTTTGTATGACTTAATGAAGAGTGATATTAATTATCGTCAAATCAACTGGCAAAGATTATATGATGTAAACAGAGATAGTTATGCAAGTATAAATAATGCGAATGGGATTCCTGGTAACACCGTTAGTGGTCGCCGCTCTCGTTATATTGTTGAAGAAAGAATTATTAATACACAGCGTTTCAATGCAAACTCTGTTATCAATACAAAATTTGGTGATAATATAGATTTCACTGCAGGTGCTTCTTACCAAATACAGAAGAATCATTACTATAAAAAAGTAGATGATTTATTAGGGGGTGACTTCTATGTAAACGTTAACCAGTTTGCAGAAAGAGATTTCCCTACTGATAATGCTGCTATTCAATTCGATTTGGATGATCCTAATAGAATTTTGCATGTAGGAGATAAGTTTGGATATGATTACAACCTGAACATTAGCAAAGCTGCAGGTTGGGCTCAAGGTGTTTTCAAGTTTAGCAAAGTAGATTTCTTCGTAGCAGGTTCAGCTTCTTACACCGAATTCTACCGTGAAGGAAACGTAAGAAACGGTCTTTTCCCGGATAATTCATTAGGCAAAGGGACAAAGAATAATTTCTTTAATTACGGAGGTAAAGCAGGAGTTACCTATAAAATCAATGGACGTAATTACATTTTTGGAAATGCTTCTTATCAGACAAGAGCTCCTTATTTTGAAAATGTATATGTTTCTCCTCGTACAAGAAATTCTCAGCAGGACAATATTACTAGCGAAACAATTCAAACTGCAGAAGCTGGTTATATAATGAATGCGCCAAAATTCAAAATCAGGTTAAGCGGATATTACACACAGTTTAAGGATGGAATGGATGTAATGTCTTTCTATCATGATGCATATCAGAACTTCGTTAACTATGCAATAAGCGGAATTGATAAGTTACATTTTGGCGGTGAGTTTGGTATCGAAGCAAAAGTGACACCAACTATTACAGTAAATGCTGCTGCTGCTTTAGGTCGTTATTATTATGACAGTAAGCAGAGTGCAGTAATCACCGTTGATAATAGTTCTTCTGTACTTGGTCAGCAATTGATTTATGCAGAAAACTTCCGCATACCTTCTACGCCAATGGAAGCATATAGTTTAGGTGTTAGCTATCGTTCTCCTAAGTTTTGGTTTGTAAGTCTTACAGGAAATTATTTTGATCAGTCTTATTTAAGTTTTAATCCGCTGCGCCGTACATGGGATGCTTTAAAGTTCGAAGCGCCGGGTAGTGTTGGATATAATCAAATTTTTGACCAGACAAAGTTTGATGCAAATTATACAGTGGATTTCTTTGGCGGCTATTCTTTAAAACTGAAAAAAGATTTTGAAATAAACCATAAGCCTACATTCTTGGTGTTTAATGCTGGGGTAAATAATATTCTGAACAATAAGGATATAGTTACTGGCGGGTACGAGCAGTTAAGATATGATGCGCAAACTGGAGTTGGCGATCCAATACTTGCTGATAAGTTTCCGGCAAGATATTATTATGCCTACGGACTTAATTTCTTTGCCAGTGTAACACTAAGATTCTAAAATAACGAACAGTAAAAAATATTTTTATGAAGTTTAATAAAATAAAGTTATCGTCAATCACACTTATTGCATTTGCAGCAGTAACCATGTTTTTGATTTCTTGCGATAAGCAACCGATAGGTCCTGAAGGCCCTGATCCAGTTGGTCCGCCACCTCCAGGAACGTATATGAGCTTTGCAGATTTTAGAGCTTTGTTTGTTGGCCCAGCCGACTTAACAATACCTGCTGGAACAAAAAAGATAAGAGTAGTAGTAATTTCTAACAGTGCTAATGAAGCTGCTGGCAATTATCGTTTGCAGGATGAGAGTGGCGCTGGCATTTATTTTTACTCTGCTGTTGGTTCTCCCATTTATACACAAGGCAGCATTCTTGAAATTGATGCAGCTGGGGGAGTATTTACCTTATATAATGGCGACTTAGAATTGAAAAGTGTGCCACAGGCGAAAGTACTTCCGATTGGAGGAACAATTACAGTAACGCCGAGAGTTGCAACTGTGGCAGATATTATTGCCAATAATGATGCATGGGCTTCTTCTTTGGTAAAGATCAATAATGTTACTTCTATTTCTCAGGCAACTTCTAATTCAACTGGTGTTACTTATAACATCACCGATGCCACAGGAACATTGTCCATGTTTGTAAGATTAGCTTCTAGTATTACAGTTAATACTAGCGGAACATCTGTAACAGGATATATATCGATTTTTAATTCTGCAACACAAATTGGTATCAGAACTGCAGCGGATATTCAATAAAAGAAGAGTAAACAAACAAATAAGTCAAGCAGATTTATAAATAAAAATATTATGAACACAATTAAAAGAAATAGCTGGTTTAAA
The DNA here is from genome assembly GCA_016706055.1 of Chitinophagaceae bacterium. Classification (GTDB taxonomy): domain Bacteria; phylum Bacteroidota; class Bacteroidia; order Chitinophagales; family Chitinophagaceae; genus JJ008. The sequence continues at coordinate 285,173 of JADJKL010000008.1, forward strand.
ATGGGAGTAGTTGTTCTAATTGCCAGTCTCGCTATAACATCATGTAAAAGAGAATATACTGAGCCGCCGGTATTAGGTGCTCCTGATATCGTTGCTAATATTTCCATTGCGGATGTAAAAGCAAGATATAATTCTGGTCTGCCGGTTGAAATAACAGACGATGCAGTGATTGAAGGAATTGTTTCTTGTGATGATAGAAGCGGAAATTATTATCAGCAGATAGCCATTCAGGATGCAACAGGCGGTGTGTTGTTAAGATTAGCAGGAAGCAATCATTACAACAACTACCCTGTTGGCCGTAAAATATTTGTAAAGCTGAAAGGATTGTTTTTAGGTCAATACAATGGTACGTTACAGTTTGGTGGCGGTGTAGATGCGCCTTTTGCAGCAGCAGGTGGTGTTACTTTATTAGCGGCTAACTTACAAGATCAGCATATTGTAAAAGGACCGCTAAACCAACCATTAGTTCCACAAGTGGTTACTGTATCCCAATTGACGACTAATATTCAGGACATTTATGTAAGTACATTAATCAAGTTAACAGGATTTGAATTTGCTTCTGGTGATTTGGGAAAAAATTATGCAGACGATGGTTTTTCTGGCAATAGAGTAATTAAGAATTGCGACAACCCTGCCGCCTCAATAACGGTTCGAACAAGCAACTATTGCAACTTTGCAACTATAGGTTTGCCACAAGGAAATGGCGATATTATTGGCGTTTATTCTTTCTTTGGTTCAACTAAGCAATTTACTATCCGTGATACAACGGATGTAATGTTTTACGGACCTCGTTGCCCATCGGCAGGTGGTGGCGGAAGTATTGCATTGACAACCTCTCCACTTACACTCAATTTCGATGCAATCGCTACCGCTGGATTGCCTTCCGGTGTGTATGTAAAACAAGGGGCAACCCCACTTGATCTTGGGACAGAAGGTGCAGTATATAATAATAACTTTAGTGTGGGAACTGTTTGGAACCAAACCAGCGGTGGATTTAAAAACTTTGCATCTGCAACAGGACTTACTTCTACATCTTCTGCAGCTAATCAAAATGCAAGTACAAACAGGGCTTTAGGATTTAGACAAACTGGTTCAATTGGAGACCCGGGTGGAGCATTTACTTTCCAGTTGGCTAATACAACCGGAAAATCAAACTTGCAGTTAGAATTCAAATTGCAATCATTGGATGCACCTGCGAGTCCTGGAAGAACAACAACATGGAAAGTTGATTACGGAGTTGGTTTAAGCCCTTCGGCTTTTTCAACTGTAACTACTAGCCCTGCCAATTTATCAACTACGTTGGGAACATTTGCAAACAATACTGTAACTGTAAATTTTGGCACTGCATTGAATAATATCAGTCAACCAATTTGGATACGTATTGTGGCTTTAACTGGTACAACCGGCGGTGGCAGCAGACCTTCTACAGCAGTTGATGATGTGAAGTTTACATGGAATTAATTTTTTGTCAGCAGTGAAATTTATCATTGCTGACTTTTATATTTTTTACAAATAAGATTAGTATGAAAAAGTTTTACTTTTTAGTTTGTTTTAGCTTTATGGTGGTTAATAGCTGGGCACAGTTATTAACAGAGCCTTTTAATTATACACCAGACCCTATAAACGGTCTTAATTTACAAAGCGGTGGCGTATGGTTAAGAGTTAATACTGGAGATTCTATTCTTGTTACAAGTAATAGTTTAAACTATCCTGGTCTTGCTGCTTCAACTGGTAATAAGGTTTCTTTTGAAGGAACGGGTTCAGATAATTTCAGAGATTTTGCTTCTCAAACTTCTGGTAGTGTTTACACTTCTTTTATACTGAATACGTCTGCATTAGGAAGCTTAAATGCAACAGGAGGTTATTTTTTGGGATTTAGCGAAACTGGTTCCACTTCTGCATTGGGAGGCGTTGTTTGGACAAGATTGAGTACTACTTCAGGAAAATATAATATTGGTATTGCTACCCGCAGCAGTAGTTCGACGATTAGTTGGTTGCCAAATGAATTAGATCCAGGAACTTCCTACTTTGTAGTAATTGCATACGATATGGTTACTGGTACTGCAAATGATGCGGCTAGAATCTGGCTTAATACTTCAGCAATAGGTGCTGGTGAACCAACTGCTGATGCTACTGCCGCATCAGGAACTGGCGATTTAGCCAACATAGGAAATATTTTTCTTAGACAAGATAGCCCTGCTGAAACTGCGTTTACTGAAATAGATGAGATTAGAGTTGGAACCACATGGGCACAGGTAACACCTGGTGGTGGTGCTACCCCGATTTTGAGTGCGTCGCCTTTAACTGCTTTTGGAAATATTTGCACTGGCACTACAGCTGGTCCTAATTCATTTACTATTTCTGGTTCTAATCTTACTGTAGTAAATGTTACTGTGGCTGCATTGGCGGGCTTTACTTATTCAACTACAGCTGGCGGTACTTATACAACTACTTTGAGTTTAACACAAGCAGGTGGAACTTATTCGCAGGACATATTTGTAAAGTTTGATCCAGTTGCCGTTCAATCATATGATGGTGATATAGCAATTGGTGGCGGTGGAGTTTCATCTCCCATTAATGTTACAGCATCTGGAAGTGGTGTTGCAAGTACTGTTCCTTTATTAACAACTGGCGGAGCTACAGCAATAACTATAAACTCAGCTACATTGGCTGGTACAATAACGGGTACTGGTTGTTCTTCCATTTCTGCTTATGGTATTGAATACAGTATGACAAGTGGCTTTCCAAATGGTAATGGTACTTCAGTTCCTGCATCAAATTTAAGCGGCGGTAATTTTTCTTCTGATCTTTCAAGCTTAGCATCCGCAACTACATATTATTATCATGCTTATGCAACAAATGGTACAGGTACAGGATATGGTGCTGAAGAATCATTTACAACTTCATCTCCGGGTGGAGCTTCTGGAGTTGTAATTAGTCAGGTATATGGTGGCGGTGGAAATAGTTCTGCTACCTATAATCAGGATTTTGTTGAGTTATTCAATCAAACATCAGGTGCAATTGATATAAGCGGATGGAGTGTACAATATACTTCTGCTGCTGGTACAGGCACATGGGCTGTTACTACAATTCCTGCTACTTCAACTATCGGAGCTGGCAAATATTTTTTAGTAGCATTGGCAACAGGTGCTACAGGCGTTGCATTGCCAACACCAGATCTTATTAATACGGGAATGAATCTTAGTGGAACTGCTGGTAAAGTTGCATTGGTAAATGATGCAGTCGCATTGGCAGGAGGAACAGCTTGCTCAGGAGCAACAGTAGTTGATGTATTAGGTTATGGTACTACAGCTTCTTGTTCAGAGACAGCTGTATTTCCTACTACCGGAATAGATAATACAAAATCAAGCTTTAGGAAAAATAACGGTTGTACAGATACAGATAATAACAGTGCAGATTTTGAAATATTGGCTGTTGCACCAAGAAATAGTGCATCGGCAGCAAACCTTTGTGGCGGACCAACACCAATTTTAACATCAACTACGTTGACTGATTTTGGAAGTGTTTGTACAAGTACAACAGTAGGCCCTAATTCATTTACTATCTCAGGAACTAATCTTACTACTGCGAATGTTACTGTAGCTGCATTAACTGGATTTACCTATTCAACTACTGCTGGCGGCACTTATACTGCTACATTAGATCTTGTACAGCCAGGAGGAACATATTCTCAGGAAATATTTGTACAATTTACTCCAACAGCTATTCAATCTTACAATGGAAATATTGTTATAGCTGGTGGTGGAGCACCTTCAATAAATGTGGCTGCAACGGGTGCTGGTATCAATTCTATATCTGTTACAACTGATGGGGCTTCTGCCATTACAACTACTACGGCTACATTAGCAGGAACTATTACAGCTTCTTGCGGAGCAGCTACTGCTTATGGCATTGAATATAGTATGACGAATGGTTTTGCAAATGGAACAGGAACACAAGCTCCTTCGTCAAATCTTTCGGCAGGAAACTTTAGTTCTGCTATAAGTAGTTTAACAGCAAGCACAACTTATTATTATCATGCATTTGCTACCAATGCAGGTGGAACAAGTTATGGTGCACAACAATCGTTTACAACAGCTTCACCACCTCCTCCGGTATTAACAGCAACTGCTTTGTCTGCATTTGCTCCCATTTGTATTACAACAACGTCAAGTTCTAATTCATTTACTATAAATGGAACTAATCTTACCACGGCTTCATTAAGCGTTGGGCCTTTAGCAGGATTTACTTTTTCAGAAACTGCTGGTGGTACATATGTTTCTACCTTGGCAATAACACAAGCTGGTGGTACGCAAAGCAAAATTGTTTATGTGAAGTTTACTCCAATTGCAGTTCAATCTTATAATGGAAATATTCCAGTAAGTGGTGGCGGTGCTGCTACTATTAATGTTGCAGCAGTTGCAAGCGGTGTAAATACCACAGCAACTGTTTCTACTGGTGCGGCAAGCAATTTAACGAATCACTCAGCCACATTAAGCGGTGGCATTGCATCTAATGGTTGTTCTAACGTTACTGCATATGGTGTTGAATATAGCGGCATTAGTGGTTTTGTAAATGGAGCAGGAACAAAAGTTTCATCAGCAAATCTTAGTGGCGGTGTGTTCTCAAGTTCAATAACAGGACTTGTGCAAGGCGCTACTTATTATTTTAAAGCGTATGCTAGTAACAGTGGCGGCACTGCTTACGGTGTTGAACAGGCATTTATTGTTCCTGCTATTAACAACGGGTTTTCTTTATATCCTGTTCCAGTAGAAAGAGGTACAGCTGTAAGAGTTACTATGGACAACATTACTCCTGGTTACTATGGCTTGCAGTTTTTCAATAGCTCTGGACAATTGGTTTATCAGTGGGATATGAATATCCAAGTAAACTTTATCAACCAGACATTTACAGTGCCAGGCAGCATACAGGCAGGCACCTACAGAGTGTTGTTGGTTAATCATCTTGGAATATTAGATTCAAAGAGCATTTTAATTCATTAATAGAAATTGGTATAAATTGAAACAGCCATCCTGATCAAATCGGGATGGCTGTTTTTTTATAAATCAGTTTTGAAATTTATTCCGAAGACCGAAAATCAATCATTTTTAATTGCAATGTTTTCTTTTCCTGCCATTCATTTTCATCGATGGTGTACACAACATCAATAGGCTTTTTATCTGCAAGCAATTGAAATTTATCAGCCATATTAAATCCAATTCCGGTAATTGATACATCATCCTGCTTTAATGAAAAACGAATATGATCTTCCTTTACAATTTTTGACCAGCCATTATCTATTACATTTCTTGTAATAAAAACTGGCCGTAAATTTTCCGGGCCAAATGGTTCCATTTGAGAAATGATTTCGAAAAATGATTGCTTAATATCTTTCAAAGAAATTTCTGCGTCAATAATTATTTCTGGAATTAATAGTTCAGGTGTAATGGTAGAGGCAACAACTGCTTCAAATTTTTCCCGGAACGCATCTACCTGATTTGTCTCCAATGTCATTCCCGCTGCTGCAAAATGACCGCCATAACCAAGCAGATGTTCTCTGCATGCATGAATGGCTTCGTATAAATTAAATCCTGGAACGCTTCTAGCACTACCAGCAACCACATCGCCAGATTGTGTTAGCACAATCGTTGGCCTGTAGTGATGTTCAATTAATCTTGATGCAACAATGCCTACTACACCCTTATGCCAATGCGGTTTAAATACCAATGTAGACTTCCTATTTATCCATTCTTTATTTTCATTGATTAATGCAAGAGCTTCTTCGGTAATTGCTTTATCAGCTTCTTTTCTATCTGTATTATCACTGTGTAATTGTTCTGCAAAATGCAAAGCTTCTTCTTCTGTTTCAGCCACAAACATTTGCACTGCTTTCGTTGCATCATCCATTCTGCCCGCCGCATTCACACGGGGAGCAATCATAAAAACAAGGTTAGTAATATGGAGTTCCTTAATAAGTCCGCTTAGTTTACAAAGTGCTTTTATTCCGTAGTTTGGATTTTTATTTGCCTTGATAAGGCCATGAAAAGCAAGAACCCTGTTTTCTCCTGTCATAGGAACGATGTCGGCGGCAATAGCTGTTGCTAACAGATCAAGATATTCAAAGGTTGATTCAGTAGGTAGATTTAATTTCTCTGTCAATGCCGAAATTAATTTGAAGCCAACACCACAACCACACAATTCTTTATATGGGTAATTACAATCAATTTGTTTTGGATTTAAAATGGCAACAGCTGGCGGAAGTATTTCATCTGGCAAATGATGATCGCATACTATAAACTCAACCCCAATTTCTTTTGCATAACTAATAAGCTCAACGGATTTGATGCCACAATCCAAAGCGATAATTAATGTAAAACCATTTTCTTTTGCATAATCAATACCCGCTTTACTTACGCCGTATCCTTCTCTGTAACGATGAGGAATATAAAATCCAAGATTCGAATAATTTTTTTTAAGGAACTGATACATGCAAGCCACAGATGTTGTTCCATCTACATCATAATCGCCAAAGACAAGTATTTTTTCATTACTATTAAATGCGGAAATAACTCTGTCAACTGCTTTATCCATGTCTTTCATCAGCCATGGGCTGTGCAGTTCCGTTAGTTGTGGTCTGAAAAAATCTTTTGCTTTTTCATAAGTATCAATGCCCCGCTGAACAAATATTTTGCAAAGCACTTTCGGCACTTTCAATGATTCATATAAAGAAGTTACAACCTGATTATCTGCTTCTGATATGTTCCACCTTTTTTGCATGATTAATATTTTCGGTCTGTAACATACAATACCATGTCTTCTAATCCTTGCCTAACAGGGCTTTCAGGAAACTGGTGAAGCACTTCCAATGCTTCATTCTTAAATGAATTCATTTTTTCAGTTGCATAAGCAATACCACCTGATGCTTCAACTTGTTCTATCACCCACTGCACTTTTTTCTTATCTCGGTTATTATTTTTTACAATGTAAATTATCTTTCTTCTGGTAGATTTATCAATGTTATTCAATGTATAGATAAGCGGCAACGTTAGTTTTTTCTCCTTGATGTCATTGCCGGTAGGCTTGCCTACATTTTCACTGGCATAATCAAAAAGGTCATCTTTAATTTGGAATGCCATACCTGTTTTTTCGCCAAACAATCTCATTTTTTCTGTTATCTCTTCGTCCTGACTTGTGCTCCATGCTCCCGCAGAGCAGGCTGATGCTAAAAGCGAAGCTGTTTTGCTCCGGATAATGTCATAATATATTTCTTCATCAAGATTTAATGTCCGGGCTTTCTGCATTTGTAGTAATTCGCCTTCACTCATTTTGCGAACAGCATCGGAAAGAATATGTAAGACTCTATAATCGTTATTGTCAAGAGACAGTAAAAGACCTTTTGCTAAAAGATAATCACCTAATAAAATGTTTGCTTTAGCCTTCCAAAGGGCAAAAGTTGAGAAAAAACCTCTTCTTTCAAGCGAATCGTCAACAACATCATCATGTACTAACGTTGCTGTATGAAGGAGCTCAACCAAAGAGGCCGCCCGGTAGGCCGGTTCGTTCACTTCACCGCAAAGCTTAGCTGAAAGAAGGACAAACATAGGTCTTAATTGCTTCCCTTTTCTTTTGACAATATAGCGTAAAATCCTGTTCAGACGGGAGCCTTGACCCTGCATAGCGTCTTTGAACCGGGTTTCAAAAACCTTTAGTTCTTCGTTTATTAAATTAGTCGGAAGGTTCATTATTCGGAGGGGCAATTTACGGGCAAAAAAATAATTGCATGGTTATGCAACAAATTGGCAGCTAAAATTGACTAAGTAATTGAAAAATAATGGGCAACAGAATCAAATAATTAACATAAAAATTTGGTAATTAGCTCTCAAATTCTATTTTTGCACTTTATTAGGACATTGTTTCAAATCTTAATCCTTAGTTATGGCAAGTAAAAAATTATTATTATTGGCAGGTGCAATCTGCCTGTTAGCGTCTTCTGGTTTCTCTCAACGGGTAGGAGCCAGTTATGATGTAAAAGATTCTTCTGTGGTTCCCGACAAAAGAATGCCTCAGCATAGTGAGTTCTTAAACGGAACTTATAACTTCCCTGCAAAACCCCGCAATCAGTGGGAAATTGGTATAAAGGGTGGTCTTTTTCAAGTAAGTGGTGATATTCCAGCTAAAGTATTTTCTCCAGGCTTTGGTCTGCATGTAAGAAAGGCTTTTGGATATATCTTCTCAATGCGTTTAGAGTATTTGTATGGAATTGGTAAAGGCATGGACTTTACACAATCTGGCAACTACGCTAAAAATTCAGCTTGGGCGAATAACGGTTCAGCTGCAACTTCTTATTCTGCTCCTGTAGCCGCTCCGGCAACTGGGCCAGGTAATCCGGTTATTTTACAGTCTTCCCAGTTTGTAAACTTTGGCTTACCTGCTAATACAGCACTTGATCCAGTATATTACAACTATAAAGCAAAGGTTCAAGACCTTTCTTTACAAGGTGTTGTTACTTTAAACAATATCCGTTTTCATAAAGCAAAAACTGGCTTTAACATGTACGGTTTTGCTGGTATAGGTGCTACTGTTTATGACACTAAAGTAAATGCTTTAAATGAGGGCGCAGGTCAAGGACAGAAATATAATTTTGCAAGTATTTCTCCAAGCGACCAATACAAAAAGCGTAAAGACACTTATAGCGCATTAAAAGCATTGATGGATGATACGTATGAAACTCCTGCTGAAAACCAAGGCGATCGTCGTCCAAAATTATTTGGGAAAACTTTCAAGCCTTCTGCTACAGTAGGTGCTGGTATAGCTTTCAAATTAAGCAACAGATTGAACCTTGCTATTGAAGATCGTTGGACTTTCATTAAGGATGACTTATTGGACGGTCAGCGTTGGCAAGAACATGCTTGGGGTGATGCGGTACTTACCCGTGACTTCGATTCATATAATTATGCAACAATTGGTTTAAATATTAACATTGGTGCTAAATCTGTTGAACCACTTTGGTGGCTTAACCCATTGGACTATGCATACAGCGAAATCCGCAACCCTCGTTTGATGCGTTTGCCAAAGCCAGTATTACCTGATAGCGATGGCGACGGAGTTACTGACCAATTTGACCAAGAGCAAACTCCTGCAGGTTGCCCGGTTGATAGCCATGGTGTAACAAAAGATACTGATGGTGATGGTATTCCTGATTGTAAGGATAAGCAATTGATTACTCCTACTTATTGTCAGCCAGTTGATGCTGATGGTGTTGGAACTTGCCCTTGTCCTGATGATTGCAAAGGAGTAGCTCCGCCAGAAAAAACTTGTGCTGAAATGATGGGTGCATTACCTAGCATTGCATTCAAAACTGGTAATAACAAATTAACTGATGATGCAAAAGCAGTTCTTGCAACTGTTGCTGCTAAGCTTCGTAACAATCCAGGTTGTAAAGTAGTTGTAATCGGTTATTGCTCTTCTAACAAGAAAGAGCAGCAATTAAGCTGGGATCATGTAAATGCAGTTATCAACCATATGGTAGACAAAGAAGGTGTAAGTGCTGATCGCTTTATCTTCAACTATGGCCAGCCTGGTGGAGATTGCAATACAGTTGATCTTCGTGCAGCTTCAGAAGGTGAAGATGGACCAAACAGAGTAGAGCCTCCTCACCCAAATCTTCGTAAGAACTAATAGTACAAAGTATTTTATACTGACCCCGTATTGCCTCAGGCGATACGGGGTCTTTTTTGCGTATTAATCAATTGTTGCAAGCTCATTGCCAGCCCTTTATCAAAACCTTAACGAGGCATTTTTGGAGCTTTATTTTTTTTAAGTAAGTTTTGTCTTTAACAGTTAACTTTGCCAACCTTTATGAAATTTACCTGGATATTATTTATTGGAATTGTTTTGAGTAGTTGCGGGGGAAGCATGACAAAGATTCTAAAGAATCCTGATCCTGCTTACAAACTTCGTATGGCTGAGCAATATTTTGTAAAAGAGAAATACGGACTTGCACAGCAATTATATGAGGATGTAATGCCTTATTACAAAACAGGAAAAGAGTTTGAGGACATTTATTATAAGTATGCGTACTGTGCCTATAATCAGGCCGACTATATGAATGCCGAAAACCTTTTCAAAAGCTTTTTACAGATATTTCCCAATAGTACAAAAGCAGAAGAGGTGGATTACATGAGAGCTTATTGTTTTTATCAGCAATCGCCAAAGCCACTATTAGATCAGACCAATACCTTAAAGACCATTGGTATGATGCAAACGTTTATTAATACGCATCCGGGATCATTACGAAATAAAGAAGCAGCAGAAATAATTGCTATTTGCAGAGAAAAGCTGGAAACAAAGGATTATAAAAGTGCTCAACTTTATTACGATCTTGGTCAATTTAGAGCTGCGGGAGTTACTTTTGCTACTTTGTTAAATTCTTACCCTGAATCAGTAAAAGGAGATGAATACAAACTGATGATTATTAAATCCTATTACAGATATGCAGAATTAAGTGTAGAGGAAAAGAAGGAAGAAAGGTTTACGCAGGTTGTAAATGAGTGCAATGAGTTTACAGATCGTTTTCCTGAAAGTAAATTAAAAAAAGAAGTAGATCAATTTTATACGCAATCACAAAATAATATTAAAACTCTTAAATAATGAGCAAACTAAGACGTCAGCTAAGTGCTGGCATAACCAATAACGTTGAGACCCGTAATCTTAATGATATTAAAGGCAAAACAGGTAATCTGTATGAATCTATTGCTATAATCGGTAAAAGGGCTAATCAGATTAATATTGCAATTAAGGAAGAACTTCATAATAAATTAGAAGAGTTTGCAAGTCACACCGATAGCCTCGAAGAAATTCATGAGAATAAGGAGCAGATTGAAATTTCTAAAGCTTACGAGAAAATGCCAAACCCTGCATTATTAGCCACACAGGAGTTTTTGGAAGATAAAGTGTATTTCCGTAAAAGTGAGGATGAGCTATTTAGTTAATAAGTTCAATCAGGTATAAATAATTTTCAGCGACAGAAACCTGTCGCTTTTTCTTTTTAACAGGGAATTGCCAAATACGTTATGACCTTTTATAAGTAAATGGTACTTTTGAGAAAGCATGATGCAAGGGAAAAAAATATTATTAGGTATTACCGGAAGTATTGCAGCTTATAAATCTGTTTACCTAGTCAGAATGCTTGTAAAAGCAGGAGCTGAGGTTAAGATTATTATGACACCTTCTGCCAAAGACTTTGTTTCGCCTCTTACACTTTCCACATTAAGCCGTAATCCTGTGCTTGTCGATTTATTTGATGAGCAAAGTTGGTCAAACCATGTAATGCTTGGCAGATGGGCTGATGTAATGTTGGTTGCACCTCTTAGCTGCAATACAATAGCAAAAATGGCCAATGGCCAATGTGATAATCTTCTGTTGGCTGTTTATTTATCTGCAACTTGCCCTGTGGTTGCTGCACCAGCAATGGATGAAGATATGTGGCATCATCCAGCTACAAAGTTTAATGTTGCTAGATTAACATCATTTGGCAATAAGATTATTCCTGTAGAGAAGGGAGACCTTGCCAGTGGATTGCATGGTGATGGACGAATGGCCGAACCTGAAAACATTGTAAAATATTTGGAGACCAATTTTTTTTTGACCGGTCAGTTAAAAGATAAAAAAGCAATAGTTACTGCTGGCCCTACATACGAACCATTGGATCCTGTTCGTTTTATTGGTAATCATTCGTCTGGAAAAATGGGGCTTGCTATTGCAAAAGAACTTTACAGCAGAGGAGCAGATGTTACATTAATAATGGGGCCTACTCATTTATCTTTTTCTGCAAATGGAGTTAGCCTAGTTAATGTTACTACAGCAGATGAAATGTATAATGCTTGTATGGATAAATTTGAAGAGGCAGATATAACAATAATGGCAGCAGCAGTTGCAGATTATACACCAATCAATACGGCTGATGAAAAGATTAAGAAGAAAGAAAATTCAATAAGTATTGAATTGACGAAGACAAAAGATATTTTAAAAGCACTTGGAGCAAAAAAGAAAAATGGACAGGTATTAGTTGGATTTGCATTAGAGACAAATAATGAAGAGATTTATGCAAATCAGAAATTAAAAGAAAAAAATACTGACCTTATAGTACTCAATTCACTCAATGATAGTGGTGCCGGGTTTGGGCATGATACCAATAAGATTACTATATTCGAAAAAGGTGGGCAAGTTTTCAGGTTTGAAACTAAATCCAAACAGGCGGTGGCAAAAGATATTATTGATAAGATAATTCAACTTTATTATGCATAAAAAAAAATGGCTTCTTTTATTTTTTATTGCGTTTGTTGTGAATGCTCAAGGGCAGGAACTACAGGCTCGATTTTCTGTTATTGCCAGTAAAGTAAGCACTACGACTGATAAAAAAGTATTTCAAACCTTACAAACAGGACTCACCAATTTTTTAAATAACCGGCGTTGGACCAATGATGTGTTTCAGCCCAATGAAAAAATACAATGTAGCTTTCTATTGACGATTGAGCAGGATTTAGGTAATAATATTTATAAGGGAAAACTTACTGTGCAAGCGGCTCGTCCGGTTTTTAATACCACTTATGATTCGCCAATTGTCAACTTCCTTGACGATAATATTGTTTTTAAGTACATCGAGTTTCAGCCAATTGAGTTTAATGAAAACCGTGTGCAGGGCAATGACCCGATAGCTGCAAACATTACAGCCGTGCTTGCTTATTATGCAAATATTATCGTTGGATTGGACTATGATTCATTTTCTCCAAGAGGTGGAGACGTTTATTTTCAAAAAGCTTGGAATATTGTAAACAATGCACCTGAAAGTAGAGATATTACCGGATGGAAATCTTTTGAAAGCTTGCGGAATCGGTATTGGCTTGCTGAAAATCTGAATAGCAGCCGTTTTGCTTTAATGCATGACGCCTTGTATTCTTATTACCGTTCTGGCCTGGATATTTTTTATGAAAATGAAGACATGGGAAGAACGGGTATTCTTAATTGCCTCAATTTTCTAAATACTTTAAATACAGAAAACCCCAATTCAATGATCATGCAATTCTTTTTTCAAGGGAAGAGTAATGAGATGGTTAAAGTATTTAGCAAAGCTTCTGCAGAAATGAAAGGAAGGGCAAGGGATTTATTGACAAAACTTGACATTACTCATACACAGGATTATAAAGAGTTGAAATGACACGAGTAGTAATTGCCTTTTTTTTATTCTTTGTTGTAGCTGGTTGCAACAACGCAGATAAGATTCCCAGAAATGTTTTATCGCAGGAAAAGATGAGAGCATTGCTTCAGGATATGATGAAGGCGGATCAATTTCTGTCAGATTATGTTTTAAATACAGATACATCCAAAAAAAGAGAACCTGAAAGTATTAAATTGTATAAGCAAGTATTTGCAATTCATCAGGTAGAACCGGATAAATTTTATGAAAGCTTGAATTTTTATCGGCAACATCCATCATTGTTAAAGGATGTTTTTGATTCAATAAGTAAGAAAGTTGAAAGATTACCTCCTCAAATACTTCCTGTAATTACTGATTCACTTATCAGTAAACCTGGGCTTTCTATAGAAGAAAAGGCAGTAAAAGAATAATAGCATACGTACAGTTCTCTTTAGTCTGCGGTTATTTTACTTATACAATTAAGTTCAGTATTTTTATCACAATCTAAATTTATTGCATGAACAAAATAGTTGACAATGCTGATAGTGCAATCAATGATGTAAAAGACGGAGCAGTACTTATGCTGGGTGGCTTTGGTTTATGCGGTATTCCAGAAAATTGTATTGCAGCATTAGTAAAAAAAGGTTTAAAAAATCTTACCTGCATTTCCAATAATGCCGGTGTGGATGATTTTGGCATTGGATTATTGTTGCAGCAAAAGCAGGTTAAAAAAATGATAGCTTCTTATGTAGGCGAAAATGCAGAGTTTGAAAGGCAGCTTTTAAGTGGAGAAATGGAAGTTGAGCTAATACCACAAGGAACATTAGCGACAAGGTGCATGGCCGCAGGTTATGGAATGCCGGCAATCTTTACTCCCGCAGGTGTAGGCACGGAAGTAGCCGAAGGAAAGGAAGTAAGAAATTTTAATGGGAAAGATTATTTATTGGAATATGCTTTTGATGCAGACTTTGCGTTTGTGAAAGCCTGGAAAGGTGATGCAGATGGAAATCTTATTTTTAAAGCTACTTCAAGAAATTTTAATCCATTAATGGCGATGGCGGGAAAAATAACGGTTGCTGAAGTCGAAGAACTAGTTCCATCAGGAGAACTAGACCCGAATAATGTTCATGTGCCAGGAATTTATGTGCATCGAATTTTTCAAGGAAAAGATTATGAGAAAAGGATAGAACAACGAACAGTAAGAACGAAAGAATAAATGTTGAAAAATGGCTTTATCTAAAGAACAAATAGCACAACGCATCGCAAAAGAATTAAAAGATGGATATTATGTCAATCTTGGTATTGGAATTCCGACTTTAGTTGCTAACTATATTCCTGTAGGAGTAAATGTGGTGCTGCAAAGTGAAAACGGGTTGCTTGGAATGGGGCCTTTCCCCTTTGCCGGAGAAGAAGATGCTGATCTGATCAATGCAGGTAAACAAACAATAACAACACTTCCAGGTTCTGCATTTTTTGATTCTGCTATGAGCTTTGGTATGATAAGGGCCGGAAAAGTGGATTTAACGGTGCTGGGTGCCATGGAAGTGAGTGAGCAAGGAGATATTGCCAATTGGAAAATACCGGGTAAAATGGTAAAAGGAATGGGCGGTGCGATGGACTTGGTGGCGAGTGCCCAAAACATTATTGTGGCCATGATGCATACTAATCCAAAGGGAGCATCCAAATTATTACCGGCTTGTACGCTACCACTTACAGGTGTAAAATGCGTAAAGAAGATAGTAAGTGATTTAGCTGTCTTGGATGTTACGGCAAAAGGTTTCAAATTGCTTGAAAGAGCACCGGGTGTAACGGTAGAAGAAATCAAAGAAAAAACTTCGGGGAGATTAATAGTAGAAGGAGAAATTCCAGAAATGCAATTCAGTTAATCTATCAGATTATTTTTTACTGCAAAGAAAACAAGGCCTGCTGTATTCTTGCATCCAAATCGTTCCATCAATCTATCTTTTATAGCTTCAACTGTTCGTGGGCTGATTTCCATTTTTTGAGCAATTTCAGCAGCGGTAAATTCCATACAGATGAACCTGAGTACATCCTTTTCTTTATCGCTTAAAGTAATCTCACTATTTAGGGAAGGAATAACTTTTTGTCTTGCATGAGATTTTTTCAGCAATATGCGATTCACAAAATTATTCAGGTAATATCCTTTTTCAAATACTTCCATGATGGCTCGGCGAATCTCGTTGGGTTCAGAATTTTTAAGCAGGTAGCCATTGGCACCATTTTCCATCAGGTGATAAACAAATCGTTCATCTTCGTACATGCTAAGCACCAATACTTTTATTTGTGGATATTGTTTGCTGATTGTTTTAGTAGCTTCTATTCCGTCTTTACCCGGCATTCTAAGATCCATCAACACTACATCAGGTTCCGAATCTTTTAATCCGTTAAGCAAATCTTCTCCGTTTTCAGCTTCTTGGACAAACTTTATATTGGTAAATGTGCGTAGAGAAAGTATAACTCCTTTTCTGAATATTTTATGATCGTCTGCAATAGCTACTTTAATGACTTCCATAGATTATAGATCTTGTGACAAAGTTAATTGATTAGAAGGGTTTATTGCACTTAAAACCCCTTCAAATAAATTATTCATACGGCGTATCTTGTGGCAGCTCAACAGTTACTTTATAATAGGTTTGAGAAATATCTTTTTCAAAATTTATATTCCCTTGTACCAACCGCAAACGACTGGTAATATTCTTAAGGCCAAGACCTACATTACTTTTATTCAGCTTGTCAAAATCTGCCTGAACGATGCCGCGGCCATCATGATGTATTCTTAAATAGAATTTTTCTGCATGCACATTTTGTGTGAGATGAATAAAGCTAGAGTTACTATGCTTAAGAATATTATTGATAAGTTCTTGCACCACACGGAAAATGATTAGTTCTTTTTCTTCCTTAAGCCTGTCTTTATATTCATGAAAACGGCTGCTGGCATTGATGCTGCCGGAACCGCTTATTTTCTGAAACAAATCGTTAACAGCAGACTCTAACCCAAAGTTTTTTAATGTAGGTGGCATTAGACTGTGGCTGATGTTACGAACTAATTGTATGGTGTCATCAATAATCTGCCTTGCCTGAAAGATGGATTGTAATTGCGTAGCCTTATCTTGGTTCACTAAATTTTCATTTAGGTAAAGGCGAGCAGTTGCCAGTAGCGGACCGGCATCATCATGTAAATCGGCAGCTAGGCGTTGCCTTTCTTCTTCTTGTAGCTTGATGGAGGCATTCAGCAATATCTTTTGCTGATCGGCTTCCATCTGCTGAATCTTTTTATGAAAACGTAGCACCCGGCGCTGGTGCATAATAAGGAAAACAACGAGACCGACCACCAGTATAATCATACCTACTGTTCCGAGAAACAGCACAGTTGATACGGAGGTTTTGGTGGCTTGCAGAAAGAACATAATGGTTTTGGTGGTGGTTATTAATTCATATCCAGATAAGGGATAGAATTATAGTTAGTTTCTTTTTGTTTGGTTTTTATTTTTAGAATAAATGAAAATACCTATCACAAATAATATATTTTTAAAAACTTCAGTTAAATAGGTAATGTTGCCAAAAGTATTAATCTGCTCAGCACTTAGGTGGTTAATTAGAATGAAAAAGAAAAAAGAGCCACCAAGGTATACCAAAATACCAGCAGAAAGCCAGAATATATAATGATCATATATATAAGTAGTTCCAGAATTTTTTGAAAACTGTAAGAAGAAGTAAACAATATATACTAGCATTAAGATTGTTTCAATTCCTACGGGAACAGAGTCAAGCCTAGAATTATTGGAATTGAAATAATATAATATTTGAAAAACTAAAAAAAGGATTGATGAAGCAACTATAAATCTTTTAAAAAGCTTATTCTTAATAACTGGCCAAATTAAAAATGTCAAAAATAAATACTCAAGATATGTATAGCAGAACAGATATGTTTTTATGTAATCTTTGGGAATATCTTTATAGGTGTTTAATAGAAAGAAGAAAACTATCCCATATACTGCTATCGACAGGGGGATTTTATCCTTTAGCTTATTTTTAAGTAATAATAAAGAGAGAGGTAGTAATAAGTAGGAATAATAGACTATATGTAAAAAAAGCTTTTCTATAATTTGGATTTTGTCCAAAATTAGAAAAACTTTTCTGAAATTTGTAAACTAGTTGAAATTCAAATGTGAAGAATTAATCTTCCCAAACAAATATATCAACTTCCATGTTCCAATTCCTTTTCATAACAGTAACGTTTTTAAAGCCTTATTCGAAATATCTCGTAGTGTAAAAATTAGAAACAGTTACATTTAATACAATCATACTTTCGCTAAATAATTACGCCTAAAGTGCTTATAAGCTAGTACTGTCAAGGGTTTTAACGAAATATAATAGAAAATATACTTGCCTAAATAAGGTATGTTTACTAGAGTAAATATAGTATTTTTACGGCATTAATAATAGTAAGATTACCCAGTAATTGTCCGGTTGTTAACAGTTGTGGATAATAAAAGGAGTGGATTTGCACTTCCGGCTATAGAATTTATCCTTCGCTAAAGCTTCGAATAAAAAGGAAAAATAAGTTGATTGATATTGGATTTCGCTTACGTTTTCATTGGTATTGGAAATTCTATTCAGGACGGTTTCTAAGGACATTGGACGATTTGAGGGGCTCGATCCTCCGTCAATCAACTTGCATCAAAAGTATATGCACATTCTTATGTGTACAAGAGCAAAACTTCCTGTTTTCAAACTATCGGTATTTACTACCAGTGTCGTAAACTTCCCAAGAGTAAATGAAAATACACGGTAAATCAAATGAAAAAATACGATTGAATGAAAAATGGCTTGATTAGATGCAACCTGAGCACTTTTGCTTCAGGATTTGTTGTTACCGAAATGACGAAATTAATCCAGTGTTTTTCTTTTAAAAAGTATTAATCAATTCTCCATTAACTATTCACTTAAAGAAATTCCTTCCCGGCATCTTTTGGTGATAATCTCACATTTTTAATAAATTGAATAAAAATGCGGGAATTACTAAAATAACGTACTTTTACTCTTGTCCAAAACCTATTAAATTAACTGCAACCCAATAATCTATGTCCACCCAACAAATTAAAGTTGCCATTGCCGATGATCATAAGATTTTTCGGGATGGTATCAGAATGGCTCTTAAAGACAAAGAATATCTCAAAATTCTTTGGGAAGCCGAAGACGGCAAAGACCTTCAGCACAAACTCCAACTTAAATTACCCGATGTCATATTGATGGACATTCGTATGCCGGAAGTAGATGGTATTAATGCTATCAGTCTTATTCGTAAGGAATATGAAGCATTAAAAATTATCGTACTCACAATGTATGATGATCAAGAAATGATTACTAAGATGATGGAGATGGGAGCTAATGCCTACCTGACAAAAACTACTGATCCTGAAGAAATTTACCAGGCCATCCTCACCTGCATGAATGAGGATTTTTATTTTAATGAACTGGTAAATAAAGCTGTGTTGCTAAAGTTGCAGCATAAGAAAACGGTAAGACAATTCTATCCTAATCCTGTAAAATTCTCAGAGAAAGAAATCAAGATATTAAAATTGATTGCAGACGATAAAACAACAGAAGAGATTTCGAAAGAAGTTTTTCTAAGTCCCCGGACCATAGAAACAATCAGGCAGAATATGAAACAAAAGGTGGGATCTAAAACAATAGCCGGATTAGTCATGTATGCGATGCGGAATAAGTTGCTGGAATAATAGCTAACTACACTTCTAGATTTTTTTTCTTAAAATTTATAAATGCCAAATATTAACGATAGTTACTTCGATGGGGCTTACAAAGAACTATGGAGAACTATAATACCAGATGTGCTGACGGTAAAAGAAGTTGAGTTTATGATTCCTTACTTTAATCTAAAGTCAGGACAAAAGGTATTAGACCTGATGTGTGGTTATGGAAGACATTCTATCGGCCTTGCAAAAAAAGGAATTGAGGTAACGGCCGTTGACAATCTTGACGCATACATTAATGAAATCAATAACATTGCTGCAAAAGAGCATTTGCCTGTTAAAGCAATTAAGACAGATATTATAAACTATCAACCAGCAGATAAATATGAACTTGCGATTTGCATGGGCAATAGTTTTAACTTTTTTGATGAAGCCGATGCGTTGAAATTGCTAACAACAATCAGTTCATGTTTACAAGCTGGCGGTTATTTATTGATCAATAGCTGGTCCATTGCAGAAATAGCGTATAAAAGTTTTAGCAGTAGCAACTCGAGCCAAGTTGGTGATGTTCAATTCCAGAACGAATTAAAGTTTCTGTTACATCCCACTCGTATCGAAACAGAAAGTACAATGACTACTCCGGATGGCAACTCTGAAATAAAAAATGGCATTGACTATATCTATTCTCTCAACGAGATGGAGAAAATGATGAATGCTGCAGGTCTTTCACTAAAAGAGGTGTATAGCATTCCCGGAAGGAAAAAATTCACATTGGGTGAGCCAAGGGCTTATCTAGTTGCTGAAAAGAAATAACAACTCCTTACAAATTATTGGGGATAATGCACCTACGCTAAACTTCGGCGCATAAATAAAAGAACCCCGGCGTTATGAAGACCGGGGTAACGTTACTGTTATGAAAAGAAAAAGATTTTTATTTGTTGTGCTTCATAGAGACAAAGTTTAATGGCTGCACGGTTTTCTTTTCAAGAGGTATTGGATTTTAAAAACGGGTTTCGATTTATTATTCTCCATTTATACTTAGGAGAAAAAAGTAGAAAGTTGACTGGCAGATGAAGTGCTTCCGATTAAGATCGGGTGGATTTTCATGGGAATTGGTTAAATTCTTTCTGGACGGTTTGGACATTGAACGAGATGGATAAACAGATCATTCATGTCAATCAACTTTCTGAAACAAAAGTATATCCACATTGATATGTTAACAAGAGGGTAACTGCCCTATTTATTATTTATGGTATTTACTGTTTGTGTCGTAAAATTTCAGGGCAGGTTCGTAAAGTTTCGTTCTTCATTTCAGGATCCGGTATTTTCCGCAATTATTAAATTGGGTACATTCACTATGGTATATGTTACAGGAATTTAACATCTTGCATCATAGAAATTTTACTGATAACTTATTTATTAATAACAATCCAATTATGAAAAACCCCGAAACAAACACTGTTGTTAAAGTTGCTATTGCAGATGATCATGCACTCTTCCGCACAGGTGTAAAAACTTCTCTTTCTGCCCGCAAGGATATACAAATGGTAGCCGAAGCTGAGAATGGTATGCAGTTATTGAATCTGTTGCGCCATATTCAGCCAGATGTAGTTTTACTTGATATACAGATGCCAATTATGGATGGTCTTACTACATTACCAGAAATAAAAAAGCTGTATCCTAACGTAAAAGTAATTATGCTTTCAATGCATAATGATCATTCTGTAATTTCTAAAATGATGGAAATTGGAGCCAACTCTTACCTTACTAAAGAGTCGGGTTCTGATATGATTTATGAAGCTGTAAGAGGCGTTTATGAAAATGATTTCTATTTCAATGAGCTTACTAATAAGGCATTGCTGAGTGGATTACGTACAAAACGTACAAATGAATCCAATATGCCTCAGGATGTGCAATTAACAGATAAGGAAATTACCATCCTGAAACTGATGTGTGATGAAAAAAGCACAAAGGAAATTGCAGATATCGTAGATCTTAGTCCAAGAACTGTTGAAGCAATCCGTGACAAATTGAAAACAAAAACTGGCACCAAGTCTATGGCAGGCTTGGTTATGTATGCAGTAAAAGCTGGATTGGTACAACAACCATAATTTTCAATGGCAAGTATATTGAACCATCTCGTCTTAGGCTGGATGGTTTTTTTTATTTTACTTTGATGAGATGAGTTATCTTAATTTCAATGGAAAAATTTTGACAGCTGACGAGCCTGTATTGATGGCTTCTAATAGAAGCTATCGTTACGGTGATGGGTTATTTGAAACAATGAAAATACAGGAGAGCAAAATTGCACTCGCCAATTATCATTTTGAGAGATTGTTTGTCTGTCTTTCCGTTTTGAAATATGAAACTCCTTCGCTTTTTACACCTGCAAAACTGGAGAAAGAAATCCTCCAGCTATGCCAACGAAATCATTGTGAAAAATTGGCAAGAGTAAGATTCTCCGTTTTCAGAGGGAATGGTGGTTTAAATGACGATAATAAAAACTTGCAATACCTGATTGAGTGCTGGCCGCTAAAAGTTTCAGTTAATCAATTAAATGAAAATGGATTGGTAATTGATATTTATCCCGATGCCAAAAAAAGTACAGACCATTTCTCTAATATTAAGTCGGCTAACTTTCTTCCTTATTCTTTGGCGGCTTTGTATGCCAAAGAAAATAAGTTGAATGACTGCTTGGTTTTAAATACTGCAGGAAAAATTGCAGATGCAACAATTGCCAATCTATTTATAATAAAAGAAAGCATAATTAAAACTCCATCTTTAGATCAAGGTTGTGTGAATGGTGTAATGCGGAGATACCTGTTAGAGAGTTTGTCTGTTGCGGGTTATAAAGTCTCGGAAACAGCAGTCAGTATTGAGGATGTAAAAAATGCGGACGAAGTTTTTTTAACGAATGTTATCAGCGGAATTCGCTGGGTTAAGCAATTCGAAAACGTAAATTTTGGAAACGCAAAAACGATTGAGATTTATAGCCGATTCATCAAAACAATTCATGCATAAACTTGTTATGCCTTAAGCATGAAATCTTCTATTTCTATATTCTGGTTCCGCCGTGACCTTCGTTTATATGATAATGCAGGATTATTCCATGCTTTAAAAGATGGCGGTCAGGTATTGCCATTATTCATTTTCGACAGAAATGTTTTGGATGAACTGGAAGATAAAACCGACAGGCGGGTTGAATTTATACATGAGGCATTGCAAGATTTGCAAAAACAATTAATAAGGATTGGCTCTTCACTGATTGTTCGTTATGGAACTCCTTTAGAGGTTTTTAAAGAACTAATAAATGAATATGCTGTTCAAAAAGTGTTTACTAATCATGATTATGAACCGTATGCTAAAGAAAGGGATGCTGAGGTGGAAGGACTTCTAAAAGAGAATAATATAAGCTTTCATTCATATAAAGATCAGGTTATATTTGAGAAAGACGAAGTGTTGAAAGATGATGGAAAGCCGTACACCATTTTTACGCCGTATTCAAAAAAGTGGAAAACAACATTGACTGATTTTTATTTGGAATCGTATAATAATAAGAAGTACTTCAAGAATTTTTATATACAGGAAGAAAGAAAAATTATTTCATTGGAAGAAATGGGCTTTGCGCCCTGCGGCCAATCATTTCCAGACAAAGAATGGAAAGGGCAAGTAATCAGGCATTATAAAGAGCAAAGAGATATTCCATCTGTTGAAGGTACATCAAGGCTAAGTGTTCATCTCCGTTTTGGAACTATAAGCATCCGATCTTTAGCAGCAGAAGCAGGTGCATTAAATGAAACTTTTTTGAACGAACTCATCTGGCGAGATTTTTATCAAATGATTCTTTGGCATTTTCCAAATGTGGTGAGTAATTCATTTAAACCAGCGTATGATAATATTCAATGGAGGAATAACGAAAAAGAGTTTGATGCATGGTGTAATGGACAAACTGGCTATCCGATTGTGGATGCAGGAATGCGAGAATTAAATGAAACTGGTTTTATGCATAACCGAGTTAGAATGATTGGTGCATCGTTTCTTACAAAGCATCTACTAATTGACTGGCGTTGGGGCGAAGCATATTTTGCAAAAAAATTATTGGACTTTGATCTCGCATCTAATAATGGCGGATGGCAATGGGCGGCAGGTAGTGGTTGCGATGCAGCTCCATACTTTAGAGTTTTCAATCCCTATTTACAAACAAAAAAATTCGATCCTGAATTAAAATATATTAAAATATGGGTGCCGGAATTTGAAGAGTTTTCTTATCCAAAACCAATTGTAGAACATACAATGGCAAGAAAGAGATGCCTGGAAGTTTATGCTGCCGCTTTAAAGAAATAAAGATTCCTCTTCATCGGCTTCAATGTTGTTTATTTCTTGAAAAACCTGATATAAGTTTTCAATGGCAAGTTTACCTTCTTCACCTAGATCCAAACTATAATTGTTTACATAAAGATCAATATGCTGCCGCATCACATCTTCACTCATACTTTGCGAATGCTGTTTTACATAGTCTGTAATAAAAGGATAATTAGAAAATGCAAAGTCAAGGCTTTTGCGAATTAGCTGATCAACTTTCAGAGCAGTTGAACGCTTTATAGACTGATTGATAGCAATGCCTCCCAATGGAATTGGAGATTCCATTTTTTCTTCCCAGTATTCACCAAGGTCTTTTACTTTGTGTAATCCTTTTTGCTGATAGGTAAAGCGATTTTCATGAATAATAACTCCCAGATCCGTTTCTCTATTTAATAAGGCATTTTCAATTTCGGAAAAAAGTATAAATTTTTTATCAACTGCATCAGGGTATGCAAAACTGAAAAGTAAATTCGCCGTTGTATGAAGACCCGGTAATGCTACAGAAGATTGGTTTATATCTTCTGTATTGAATTCATTGGCCGAATCGGTGATTAGTAAAGGACCAACACCTTTCCCCAATGCGCTGCCTGAATTCAACAACATATAATTTTCCAGAGATCTGAAAAACGCAGGGAAGCTGAGCTTTGTAATATCCAGCTTCCCTTCTAATGCCCACTTGTTAAGTGTTTCCACATCTTCCAGGCACACATCAAATTCTAATCCTTCTGTATCAATTTTATTATTGACTAATGCATCAAATATAAAAGTATCATTGGGGCAAGGAGAAAAGCCAAGTGAAAGTTTCAAGTAAGTATATTTTTAAATTTTATAAATTGTTCAACAGTTTAATAATTTCTTTGTTCAGGTTGAGTATGGACTCTTTCATGTTCCAGTTTTTTTATTTCGCTCCGCAATATAATTTGAAACAGCACGGAGTTGAATAAATGGAATGTTCTCCATCAAGCAAACATAATGCAAAGCAGCACCTTCCATGGATTCTACCACTGGATTAAACGTTTCAGTATAAAATTTTATTTTTTGCTTTGAAGTAGTTATCTCATTTACTGAAATGCCTTTTACTTTTTTAAGTGTTGTTTTTTTGAGCACCTCACTATTATTTATAAGCCACCCTTTTTTAAAAGGAAATTGATCTTGCGGAACCAACTTTAGATCAAATAAAGTTTTTAATTGATTCAATTCAATTACACTCTGGTCTGCAATGGCTTCTTGTTTTACAACAACAACTTGTCCAAGTGGAATACTTGTATCAAAACAGCCTCCAACGCCAGCCTGAAGAACAAGGTCAGGTTTCTTTAATCGCAGTTGCCTCATTAAAGAATATGTAGTGGCAGTGAGCCCAATACCGGTTATTAAAATATCAATATTTTTTATATTACTTGATTTAAAATAACCCAGAAATGGTGTTATTTCTATCGGTGTTGCTGCTACTATCAAACAGTTCATGACATAAAAATATACAAATGCCAGTTATAGTTTGAAGAAATTGGTGTCTTGAAACCACTATTTGTTTTGAGAATCACTATTAAAAGAGCATTTTTTAAATTATATTTGCGCCTCCCTTACCAAATGGTAAGGATTCACAATTTCCTCCGCCCAACGCTGTGAGGAAACTAAAAGTAAAGCATGGTTTACTTAACAAGGTCTGAACACTTTAATGCCGCACATAAACTCTACAACCCGGCATGGAGCTACGAAAAAAATGAAGAAGTTTTTGGTAAATGTGCCAATGAAAACTGGCATGGTCATAACTATGAGTTGCTGGTAACTGTTAAGGGCCAGCCAAGTCCTGATACAGGCTTTGTTTTCGATGTAAAGAAGCTAAGCAATCTTATTAAAGATCATGTGATTGAAAAAATTGACCATCGAAATCTAAATGTTGATGTTCCTTTTATGGAAGGGAAAATGTGTAGCACAGAAAATCTGGCCATTGCCATCTGGAATGAGTTGTCGCCACATTTACCTGCCGAGGTAAAAATGTATTGCATCAAGTTGTACGAGACCCCAAGGATCTATGTAGAATATTTTGGAGAATAATATCCATTTATTCAACTTTTCCCGATTTCATATGTTTCTATCCTTTGATTTGCTTAATTTGAATCAATGAGTAAAAAGGTAGCCGTCTTCAGAAAAGAACATTTTAACGCCGCTCACCGGTTGTTTAATCCTGATTGGGATGAGCAGACCAATGAAGATGTATTTGGCAAATGTGCTTTGCCTAATTATCATGGGCATAATTATGAACTGGAGGTTAAAGTAGTTGGTGAACCTGACAAAAAAACAGGTTTTGTGATGGATATGAAAGAATTAAGTGACCTAATAAAAGCTGAAGTTCATTCAAGATTTGATCATAAAAATCTGAATCTTGATACAGAAGAGTTTAAAAACTTAAATCCTACAGCAGAAAATATTGCAATTGTTATTTATGAATTATTGCGAAAAAAAATAGATAGTAAACTTGATTTACAAATCAGACTGTACGAAACACCTCGAAATTTTGTTGAGTACCCTGTTTAATATCTGGAATTTGCGATTTAATAATTTGGAATTTATTAGTTATGGCATATAAAAAAATTGAGCAGTACGATGAAAATGTAACATCAGGTTTGATGAAAAATTACAAAGACGTACTTAATTTATTGGGCGAAGAATCGGGTAGGGAAGGGCTGCAAAAAACACCGGAACGACTTGCAAAAGCCATGCAATACCTTACACAAGGGTATAGTCTTGATGCAAGAGCAATAATTAATTCAGCGAAATTTCATGAGCCGGTGAGTGAAATGATTGTTGTAAAAGATATTGAAATATATAGTATGTGTGAGCATCATATGCTGCCTTTTTTTGGAAAGGCCCATGTAGCTTATATACCCAACGGCTGGATAACTGGGCTTAGCAAAATTGCTAGGGTTGTTGATGTATATGCAAGGCGATTGCAAGTACAAGAGAGGTTGACAGTAGAAATTATGAATGCAATAAAGGAAACACTAAATCCTTTAGGTGTTGCTGTTGTTATAGAAGCCAAGCACTTATGTATGATGATGCGAGGTGTGCAAAAGCAAAACTCTTCTACAACTACTTCTGCTTTTGATGGTGAATTTCAAAAAAATTCCAGCAGAAGTGAGTTTTTGAAACTAATCACAGCGGATTTACATTAAAGTTTATATTTGTAATTGCAAAGAAGTTTGATTGTAATACAGTCAAACTTTTTTTGTCGGGGGAGGGGGTAAATCTTTAAGTATGAAACAAGCATTTATTTTTCCGGGTCAGGGTTCTCAATTTTCTGGAATGGGGAAAGAGCATTTTGATAATAGTGCATTTGCAAAAAAATTATTTGAACAGGCAAATGAATTGCTTGGTTTTCAGAATATCTGATATAATGTTCAATGGAACAGAAGCGGACTTAAAACAAACTAATGTTACTCAACCCGCCGTTTTTCTACATTCAATTATTGCATACAGAAGTATAAACAATGGTAAACCAGATATGGTAGCTGGTCATTCCCTTGGCGAATTTTCTGCATTGGTTGCCAATGGTACTTTAAGTTTTGATGATGCATTAAAATTAGTTTCCATCAGGGCAACAGCTATGCAAAAGGCTTGTGAGATTACTCCTTCTACAATGGCAGCAGTATTAAATCTTGCTGACGAAAAAGTAGAAGAAATCTGTGCTGAAGTACAGGCTGAAACTGGAGAAGTTGTTGTTGCTGCCAATTATAATTGTCCCGGACAACTAGTGATAAGTGGTTCCGTAAAAGGAATTGAAATTGCTTGTGAAAGAATGAAAGCGGCTGGTGCTAAAAGAGCTTTAGTATTGCCAGTTGGCGGAGCATTTCACTCCCCATTAATGCTTCCCGCAAAAGAGGAATTAGCTGCTGCAATTGAATCAACAAAATTTCATAATCCTACCTGTGCAGTTTATCAGAATGTGGTGGCAAAGCCGGTAATGGATAGCGAAGAAATAAAAAAGAATCTGATAGAACAGTTAACAGGTCCGGTTCGTTGGTCGCAGAGTGTGCAAGCTATGATTGCAAACGGCGCCACAAAATTTACCGAAGCTGGTCCTGGAAAAGTATTGCAAGGACTTGTGCTAAAAATCAATAAAGAGATGCAAGTAGACGGAGTTAGCTGACGCTAAACATAAATTGAACAGTTCACCCACTCTCCATCAAAGTCTGTATTGTATTTTTTATAGAAATTAATAGCAGGTTCATTCCATTCAAGTACTTGCCATACAATTCGGTGTAATTTTTTTTCTTTTGCTTCTTCAATTAATTGGTCGAATAATAATTTACCAACTTTTTTTCCTCGCATTGATTCAGTTACAATAATATCTTCCAGATACATAGCTTGACCTTTCCAGGTAGAATAGCGGATATAGTATAATGCAAAACCATGAATTACTCCATCTTCTTCGGCAACAAAAGCCCACCAGACTGGATTATTACCAAAGCCACTTTCTATAAAATGGTCGAGTGTAACAGTTACTTCATTCGGCGCTTTTTCATAGACAGCTAACTCTGTTACTAGTTCCAGCAATCTTGGACAATCTTCTTTAATAGCTCGCCTTATTTTAATATCCATTATTACTTTATTGTTTAATTATTCTTTTTATAACCAGGACCTTTTACAAATCTTCCTGGTTTTGCCCCGGTATGTTCACCGCCTTTTAATACCTGTGTTCCATTCACAAAAACATGAATCATACCTGAAGCATACTGACTAGGCTTTTCAAAAGTAGCATTGTCTTTTATTTTTGCAGGATCAAAAACCAGCACATCTGCATAATTTCCAACTTTAAGTTGACCTCTTTTTTGAATTTTTAAATTTTTGGCCGGGAGGTTAGAAAGTTTGCGGATGGCTTCCTGTAAAGTAATCACCTTTTCTTCTCTCACATATTTACCTAGTACCCTTGCAAAATTCCCATAAGCTCTTGGATGTGGATTTGATTTTAAAAATACACCTGCTGGTTCATAAGATCCTTCATCACTGCCAAAACTAACCCAGGGAAGAGCCAGTTGTTTTTTTATATTGTTTTCATCCATTAAGAAATAAATACAATCAACCCTCGTACTGTCCTGTACGATCAGATCCATAGCTGTTTCTTCAGGCGATGTTCCCCGAAGCCTTGCTACTTCACCTAATGATTTACCAATATATTTCTTTAAACTGTCTTGTTTAAAACCCACTACCAAAATCTTTTCAGGATTGCCAACTGCATAATAGAAATTTTCCCACTTGTCAGTTTTGGAATTCATTTCTTTGGCAATTTTTTTTCTTATAACCGGATCTTGTAATCGTTCCCTAAGTTTGCCAAATCCTCCATCTTGTAAAGTTGGTGGCATGGTGGCTGTAAGACCCGTTCCTCCTGCTATATAAGTATATATGTCTGCAGAGATAAGTTGTCCTTCAGTTCTTGCTCTTTCCACTCTCTTAATTACGCTGTCCATTTTTGGCCAGTTATCTTTTCCTGCAGCTTTCAGGTGATAAATTTCTGCAGGAATATTGGCTTCTTTTGCTATCGTTATAAGTTCCTCTACTGCTTCATATAATTTGTCGCCTTCACTTCTCATATGACTAATATACATTCCTCCATATTGAGATGCTACCTTACATAGTTCAACTAATTCATTCGTTTTTGCAAAAAATGCAGGTGGATAAATTAATGAAGTTCCAACACCCATCGCTCCTTCCTGCATAGCTTGTTTTACCAATTGTTTCATGGATTCCATTTCATCAGAAGTGGGATCTCTGTTATCTTCTCCAATTATGTTTGTGCGGATAGTTGTAGCACCTACAAACGATGCTACATTACAACTGACACCTTTTTTTTCAAGAAAATTCAGGTATTCTCCCAATGTATTCCATTCAATTTTATATTTTATATCTGATTGTGATTCTTGCTGTTGTTTTTTTACTTTGTCATTCAGTGGTCCCATGCTCCAACCTTCACCCATCACTTCCAATGTTACGCCTTGTCTGATGTCGCTTTGACTGTTGCCATCTTCTATTAATGACTCGGTGGCCCAACTGAGCATATTGATAAAACCTGGCGCAACAGCATTTCCTTTTGCATCAATTTCATTTGAAGCAGTTGCTGCAGATAAATCACCAATAAAGGCAATCGTATCGTTTTTTATTCCAAGATCTGCTTTATATGGCTCACCGCCTTCACCGTCATAGATCATTCCATTCCGGATAATTGTATCATAATTTGTTTTGCTTTTGCAGGAAAAGAGTATAACAATCAGTACAAGAGCGAAGATTTTTTTCATTGCTTACTTCTTTTTTGGTGCTTTAAATGATCCATTAGGCTGAATAAGTGTGACGGCAGTTATTTTACCTTTTTCATTTTCGTCAAACTTTGCGCTGTAGCCTTCTAAAACTTTCAAGTTAAATATGTTTTTATCAGTAGGTACTAACTCATACTCTGGTTGTCCTTCAATAAATGCAAACAATGTTTTTTCACCTTTTATATAAAACTTGATTATCCTGCCCGGCGCTAACTCATATTCGCCTTCATACTTTTTCAGATCATCCGATTTAACATCCAGGACTTTAATTTCTTTTTCAAATTCAATGTCTTTAGTACCAGTTTCAAATGGAATAGTGAGTAAATAAATCTCACCTTTAGAGTTTGTATGAAAACTAAGTCGAATTGGATCGCTGTCTGCTAAAGAAGGATCTGTAAGTATGCCATTGAACTGGTCAAAGTGAAAATGATCTAATCTTACATTAAGCGAATTAAACTTAGAAACCAATCCACTATCACCCATTGAAACTTTAAGTGAACCATATCCTTTATTTGTATAAGTTCCTGTGTAGTCTTTTAACTCATGGGACGGATGTGTATTAAATTGATGACCGAGGCTATCATTTTTCTCCACTTTATCTTTATTCTTTTTTGCCTTAGCAATAGCATCTAATTGTGGCTGTGGCCAGTTTCTATAAGGAAGATTCAGCATTCTATCTGCTATAAAATTTCGGACATTGCCTCCTATAGTTCCCTGATTTGATACAACAAAAATGCCGATACTATCACTCGGGAAAAAACTGGTAGTAGTTATGAAGCCATCTATGCCACCACCATGCTCAACTCTGTAATGTCCTCGATAGCTACTAATCATCCAGCCCAGGCCATAGCCATTAATGTGTAAATCAGGATTTTCATTTCCGGGTGTACCTCCGCCCATAGCCATTTGAATAGTAGTAGCATCACTTTTGTAAGCGGAAGAAAAAATTTCTTTGCCATTATATTTGCCTCCATTGACCCAGGTAAGCAACCATTTTGCCATATCCTTTGCACAACTATTGATTGATCCTGCAGGCCCCATTGCATCAATATTTCTATAGGGAATTGCTTTAATTGTAGAATCAGTTGAAGCAAAAGCTAATGAATGGTCAGCAGATTTTTCCATGTCTTTTGTAGAAAGATTACTGTTATCCATTCCAAGCGGTTTAAATATTCTTTCTTTGACATTTTCTTCCCAGCTTTTTCCAGTTAGTTTTTCAATAAGAACACCTTGTGCCATAAACATGAAATTATTGTATTGCCATTTCTCTCGTAATTCAGCAGTAGGTTCCATAAATTCGATTCGCTTCAATAATTCTTCTCTTGTTGCCCAGGATGCATACCAGGAAAAGTCATGCCGTGGTAAACCCGTACGATGACTCATCATGTCTCTTAGTGTAGCATGGTTGTTTGTATATTCATTCTGAAACTTTAATTCAGGAAGGTAATTGCGAACAGGTTTATCCAGATCCACTTTTCCTTCAACTTCTAGCATACCAATTATTGCTGCGGTAAAGGCCTTGGTACATGAACCAATTCCAAATTGTGTGTTTTCTGTTACTGGTAATTTCTTCTCTATATCCCTATAGCCAAAACCTCCTGTATAAATTATTTTTCCTTTTTCTACTACTGCAATAGAAACACCGGGGGCATTGAATCCTGTTAAAACTCTTGTTACAAAAGTATCCAGTCCTTTAAGCCTTTTGTCAGTGGGTGATTGAGCTTTTAATGAGAATAAAAAAAAGAATCCCGTGAGAAATAATAATATGTTTTTCATTCGAAGCGGTTTAAATAAAAACTAACGATGCGATTGAAGATAAAAAAAATTAAGTTAAGGCTTGCTGCAGATCATTAATAATATCTTGTAAGTTTTCTATACCCACATTCATTCTTATTAATCCTTCGGTTATACCGTATTTTTCTTTTTCTTCTTTTGGCACACTATAATGTGTCATCGATGCAGGATGTGAAAGTAAGGAATCACAGGTCCCTAAAGAAACTGTTCGAGTACACATTTGTAATTTATTCATGAAATCAATTCCTCCTTGAAAGCCACTTTTTAATTCGAAGCTTAACATTGCACCGGGGTGCCGCATTTGTTTCATGGCTATAGAATGATCCGGATGAGAGGAGAGACCAGTATAATTAACTTTCGCAACGGCAGTATGTGTTTCTAAAAAATTGGCTACTTCCATTGCATTTGCACAATGTCGGTCCATTCTTAACTCCAGTGTTTTGATGCCATTGATTAATAAAAAGGCATCAAAAGGATTTGCATTTCCCCCTAAAGTTTTTGCCATTTTATATACTCTGTCTTTCATGAAACTTAAATCAGTCCCTAAGAGTATGCCGCCAATGGCTGTGCCGTGTCCATTTAAAAACTTTGTAGTAGAGTGAACGATGAAGTCGACTCCGAAACGAAAAGGCTGTTGCAAGTAAGGAGTAGCAAATGTGTTATCGCAGGCTGTCAATAATCCGTTTTGTTTTGCAAGCTCACAAAGCTTTTCTAAATCTACACATTGAATGGTTGGGTTTGCTGGTGTTTCTAAGTAAAGCATCTTGATCGCCTTATCATTTTTTATTGCTTCTTCAGCGTTGCTGATGTCCCGCAGATCAGCAATTATTGCAGTAATACCAAGTGTCGGTAATACTTTACTCATTATTTCTTCTGTGCCGCCATACAATGAGTAATGTGTAAGAATTTTATCACCCGGTTTTAATGTACTTAATAAAAGAGTAGTAATGGCTGCCATGCCGGATGCATGAAGGATTCCTTTTGCTTCCAGCGCCACACCATTTTTTTCGATGCCAAAAGTTTCTAGTGTCGCAATTTTATTTTCTGCTTCGGTAAAAGTTGGATTACCCCAACGACTGTAGATGTAGCCTTCTTCTTGTCCACTAAAGCGGCGCATACCTTGCTCAGCTTCATCAAATACAAATGTGCTACTTGCGTAGATAGGAACAAGATGCGCATAGTTAGGATCTTGCTTATGTCCCGCATGAACGGCGACCGAACCCCAGCCTGAAAGGGGAAAACTTTTGTCCATATAAACTATTATAAAGGTGAAATTTGAATAATAATTGAACTATACCAAAGCTAAATGAAAATGAAGGAACTGTTGAAACAAATGGCTGCCTATAATGTATGGGCTCATAAAAAAATTATGGATGTGGTGTTGGCACTTCCTGAAGAAAAGCAAAAAGCTGAGATACCAAGTAGTTTTAGCAGTTTGGAGAAAACAATGCTACATATGTGGGATGCGGAAAGCATTTGGTGGCAACGAATGAAACTGGATGAGCGGTTGGTAATACCCAGCGAAAATTTTAAAAAAACAACAAGAGATGTTGTAAACGGATTGCTAAGTCAGTCCGCTTTATGGGAAGGATGGGTAAATAATGTTTCAGATCATATGTTGCAACATGTTTTTGAGTTTAGAAATAAAAAAGGAGAACAAATAAAAATGCCAACTTGGCAAATGCTGACGCATGTTTTCAATCATGGAACTTATCACCGTGGCCAGTTAGTAAATATGCTCAGGCAGTTGGATGTTAAGAAAATACCACAAACTGATTTTTCAGTATGGTGCCGCCGCCGTGTCTGACGTCTCGCCGAAGGCGGAGCGTCTGACACATTTGTAAGTAGGTTTTTTTTAAGCTTGAGTAGGTTGTGTATGTACTCGCCGAAGGCGGAGCGTCAGACACATCTTAATAAATCTTTTTAATTTTTTCTTCAGATATTGCCGTTTTAGTTTCACTTTGAAGATCCATTGCAGAAATATTCAATAATTCAATTGTTTTATCAATGTTGCACAAAGTTCCTTTTCTAAGGCCTATATAATCTTGAAATGAAGAATATGCCCATTCTTCAGCTTTGCTTACAATTGTAGCCATAACTGGATTTTGATGTATATAATGAAAAGCAGTATCAGCGTAATTGTCTTCACCATTAACAAGTTTTGCCTTCGTTTTTTGTTGAAATAAGTTTCCGGATCTGCCTTGTTGTATATTCACTCCTTTTGCATAAGAGCTTTGTAATAGTCTGAACCCATTGGAGATTGCAGGCATAATTATACCACCTGATTTTACTGGTTCAATACTTTTTTCTGTAACATCAATAAGAAAATGAAAATGGTTTGGCATAAGACACCAAGCCAAAATATTGCTTATTGGCTTAAGATAAAGATGACACTTGCGGAGAAAGTAAAAATAATTTTCATCGTTGAAAAAAATCTTCTGTTGATTATTTCCACGGTTATAAATATGATAAATACCGGTGCCGTGAATATTCATTGATTGCAAATTGCTTTTGAAATAATGTGTCAGACGCTCTGCGAGGCGTCAGACACCTGTTAATACTCCCATTTCACTAAAGTGGCACCCCAGGTAAAGCCACCACCAAAAGCAGCGAGAACAATATTATCACCCTTGTTTAATTGATTTTTCCATTCCCATAAGCAAAGAGGAATAGTAGCAGCTGTTGTGTTACCATATTTTTGAATATTGATCATCACTTTTTCTTTAGGCAAGCCCATTCTGTTAGCTGTGGCATCTATAATTCTTAGATTGGCCTGATGTGGAACCAGCCATGCAATATCATCTCCTGTTAATTTATTTCTTTCTAAAAGTTCTGCACTAACATCCGCCATTCCTTTTACAGCAAATTTAAAAACAGACTGACCTTCTTGAAATGCATAATGTTCTTTTGCGGTTACTGTTTCTATAGTTGCAGGTTTTAATGAGCCTCCAGCTTTCATGTGCAAAAACTGGCTGCCCGTCCCATCACTTTTTAAAATACTATCCAATATGCCGTAACCATCATAGTTTGGTTCTAATAAAACTGCACCAGCACCATCACCAAAAATGATACAAGTTGTTCTATCTTCATAATCAACAATAGCACTCATTTTATCAGCACCACATACCACCACTTTTTTATAACGTCCACTTTCAATCAAAGCGGCTCCTTGCGTCAGCGAAAATAAAAATCCTGAACAGGCGGCAGATACATCAAATCCCCAAGCATTTTTTGCGCCTAATTTTGCACAAGCAATATTTGCAGTAGCAGGGAAAACCATATCCGGAGTTACAGTTCCTACTATTAAGCAGTCAATTTCTTCGGGACTGATTCCTCTTTTTTCACAAAGTTGTCTTACAGCTGGAACTACCATATCCGAAGTGGCCAATCCTTCACCTTTCAAAATTCTTCTTTCAGAAATACCAGTCCGGGTACGTATCCATTCATCGTTGGTATCTACCATTTTTTCAAGATCAGCATTTGTCAATTTATCTTCGGGAACATATCCGCCAACAGCTGTAATGGCTGCAGTAATTTTTTTAATTGTCATTCCGTGTGAATTATTTTAAAGTGGGGATAAAGTTAAGGTAAGATGAATGAAGTGAGAATTGTGAAATAAAACGTTGATTTATGTTCCTTTTTGCCTTTTACCTTCAACCCGATTTCCCTATTTTCGCAACCTATGATTGCATACCTGAAAGGTGATTTTGTTCATAAAAGTCCCGCAGTAGTACATGTTGATGTAAATGGTGTAGGATACGAGGTGTTAATCAGCCTTCATACCTACTCCAAAATCCAAAACTTGGATAAAGGGATTTTGCAAACGGCATTGCTGATCAGAGAAGATGCTCATATTTTGTATGGCTTTTTTGATTTGGCCGAAAAAGAAATGTTTCTCCATTTAATAAGTGTTTCTGGGGTTGGGGCATCAACAGCGAGGGTAATGTTGTCCTACATGAAGCCAGACGAACTGGCAAGTGCTATAATTCAGGGAGATACAAGGACTTTAGAAGGAATAAAAGGTATTGGTAAAAAAAGTGCGGAAAGATTGGTTGTAGAATTAAGGGATAAATTGGCAAAACAGCCGCTGGATTCAAATATTTCACCATTGAAAAACAATACTTTGCAACAAGATGCGTTAAATGCATTAACCGCATTAGGCATAGGACGGCAGCAAGCCGGACAAGCTATTGAAAAGACAATGACGGCCAATCCAAATCTATCCGTTGAGGAATTGATTAAGTTAGCACTTCGTACCTTATAATCTATTATTTCAGGAAACTAACTGATAGAAAAACATTGAACCTTAAAACTGCTCATATCCTCCGTACACTGGTATTTATTTCAGTGATAGCAAGCTCTTCGTGGCAGGCGAATGCCCGTACCGATTTCTTTGGCCCAGGAAAATTTTTCTTTAAATCTGATACTACCCGTTATCCGCTGCTCGACCGCAGAGGCGATCCTTATACTTATCAGCGTAATAACACATTTGATTTTAGCGACACAGCTTTTATAAGACGTTCGGTAGAATATGATCCAAAATCGAAGCAATATTATATTATAGAAAGAATTGGCAATACGTATTATCGTACGCCTACTTCTTTTTCGATGGAAGAATTTATCCGCTTGCAGGGCCAAAAAGATGAAGAAGATTATTTTAAGAAAAGATCGGCTTTGCTAGCAAATATGAACCGCAGATTGTTTAAACCCAAATTCAAGGTTTCGAACGATTGGTTCAATCGTATTATGGGAGTAGGTCCGGATGGGAAAGTGAAAATTGATATTAAACCATCTGGTTATGTCGATTTTCTGGCAGGATATCAGGGACAAAAAATTAATAACCCAACATTGCCGGAAAGAGCAAGAAAAAATGGTGGGTTTGATTTTAATATGAATTCGCAGTTGCAGATGGATGCAAGCATTGGTGAAAAATTAAAGTTACCTATCAACTATAATACGCTGGCCAACTTCAATTTTGAAAATCAGTTGAAACTGGATTTCAAAGGAAAAGATGATGATATCTTAAAAGAGTTTCAGACGGGTAATACAAATTTTGCATCGAAGGTTACATTAATTCCCGGTGCACAATCATTATTTGGAATTAAAACGCAGCTGCAGTTTGGAAAATTATTTGTAACAACAGTTTTGGCGAATCAACAATCGCAACGGCAAACACAAACTGCACAAGGTGGAGCAACCGCACAAAGTTTTTCAGTAAGATCGGATGAATATGATGAGAACCGTCACTTCCTGATGGCGCAATATTTCCGCAATAATTATAATGCGGCAATGCAACAATTGCCTATTGTTAATTCAAGAGTGCAGTTGTTGAGAGTAGAGGCTTGGGTAACTAATCGAAATGGAGCCACAACTGATACAAGAGATATTGTTGGCTTTATGGATTTGGGCGAACGTAATCCTTATAATACCGCTGTTATTACCGGAAGCGGCGAACAGTTGCCGGGTAACGGAGCTAATGATTTATATTCCAAATTAACAACCAATCCGGTTTACAGAAATTCATCACAAGTGCAAAGCCAGTTAACGGCTTTGGGCTTATTGCCAGTGCAGGATTTTGAAAAAACATTTGCTCGAAAATTACAATCAACCGATTATTTTTTTAATCCACAGATTGGTTTTATTTCTTTGAATCAACCTTTGCAGCCTGACGAAGTATTGGGTGTGGCTTATCAATATACTTACAATGGCCGTGTGTTTCAGGTAGGAGAGTTTTCGCAGGATGTGCCACCAGATACAACTGGTGCATCACAAAGATTTCTATTCCTGAAATTATTAAAAGCAACATCACAACGTACTAATCTTCCAATTTGGGATTTGATGATGAAGAACGTTTATTCAGTTGGTTATGGTCAGCTGGAAAGACAAGATTTCAGATTAGATCTAACATATGAAGAACCAAGTCTTGGTGAAAAAAGATATTTGCCGCCGGCAGATGTAATTGCAACGTATCAGGGACAACCTATTCTTTCCTTAACAAATCTTGACAGGCTTAATAATCAAAACGACCCACAACCAGATGGAGTATTTGATTTCGTAGAAGGTTTCACAGTCATTTCAGCACAGAGCAGAATAATATTTCCTGTACTGGAACCCTTTGGGCATGATCTTGATTACGTTTATTCAACACAGGCATTAAGAGATAAATATCTTTTCTATCCTTTGTATGATACGATTAAGGCGATTGCACAAACTTTTGCTAACCTCAACAGGTATAAAATTGTTGGTCGTTCAAAATCATCTGGTGTTGCGCCGGGCTTTGCCAACGGACTTGCCTCAAATAATAATCAGGCATCCGGCGAATACCAGTTAGGATATAATATTCCGAGAGGTAGTGTAACGGTAACAGCAAGCGGACAAATCTTGCAGGAAAATGTTGACTACGAAATAAATTACGACCTGGGAACATTAAGAGTTACCAATGCAGCCATTTTAAATTCTGGTGTACCCGTCAACATTGCTTATGAAAATAATTCCGCCTTTGGCTTTCAACAAAAGAACTTTCTTGGTTTACGATTAGATTATATCGCCAATAAAAAACTTTCTCTTGGCGGTACAATAGTTCGCTTAAGCGAAAGACCTTTCTTCATCAAACAATCATATGGAGAAGATCCGATTAAGAATACGATGTATGGGTTCGATGTAGATTATAGAAATAATATTCCAAGGCTGAGTAAATGGTTAGACAAATTGCCTTTTTATTCTACCAAGGAAATGTCTTCCATTACTGCGTATGCGGAAGCCGCATTATTACAACCGGGTCATGCCAAACAAATTAACGGACTTGATAATGAGGGTGGCGCAGATAGAGGTGGGCAGGTTTATATTGATGACTTCGAAGGCACAAGAGCCAATATCGATTTACGGTTTCCGCTTATTAGTTGGACGATGGCATCTATTCCACAAAACAATGGTTTGTTTCCTGAGTCAGGGCTTATCAATGATTTAAGCAGCGGCTATAATAGAGCAAAATTAGCATGGTATAATATTGAACCAATTTTACAAGAAAGAAGAAGTTCTAACAACCCGCTTAAAAATGATCTCGCAGAATTATCCAAGCCTGAAACAAGACAGGTTTTATTAAAAGAAATTTTCCCAAAAAGAAGTACACAATTTGGAGAAGGCTTACTTACCACATTCGATCTTGCTTTTTATCCAAAAGACAGAGGTCCTTATAATTTTGAATCCAGAAACAGCCGGATAGATGGTAATGGAAAATTATTAAATCCAAAACAGTCTTGGGGTGGTTTGATGCGGAATATTGACCAGACGGATTTTGAAACAAACAATATTGAGTTTATGGAATTCTGGATGCAGGATCCATTTATTAATAATACAGCGAATCCAAATGGCGGTCAGCTATATATTAACCTCGGTAATATTTCAGAAGATATTTTGAGAGATGGAAAAAGAGGGTATGAAAATGGATTGCGAACACCTACTAATAATGCTGCGTTAGATTCCAATACAGTTTGGGGACAAGTTCCTGCTAATCCTTTGCAGGTAACAAATGCATTCAGCATCGAACCAACAGATCGTCAGTTTCAGGATGTAGGTTATGATGGTTTGCAGGATGTTGATGAATTAAGAAGATTTTCGCCTTACTTAAATAACTTGCAAACAAACTTTGGTCCGGGTTCTTTAGTGTATCAAAGAGCTATTAACGATCCTTCTGCAGATAACTTTAAGCCATACCGTGATGCTTCTTTTGACGGAGCTACACCAGCAGGTATTTTAGAAAGATATAAGAATATCAATAATCC
Source organism: Chitinophagaceae bacterium (assembly GCA_016706055.1). Lineage (GTDB taxonomy): Bacteria > Bacteroidota > Bacteroidia > Chitinophagales > Chitinophagaceae > JJ008. Next base: position 324,348 of record JADJKL010000008.1, read on the forward strand.
GCATGGTAATTCGCCTATTGCAGATAATAACACACAATTCGTAAATGCCTTTACCCAATATCCAGATGGTGAAGAACTGAACCGTGACAATACCATGAATGAAGTGGAAGAGTACTTCCAATATAAAGTGGATATTAAACCTAACATGGTAACGGGTACAAATTATATTACGGATGTAAGAACACCCGTTGTTACATTGGCGAATGGTCAAACAAGAACAGAACGTTGGTATCTGTTCCGTATTCCAATCAAACAATATGATCAGAAGATTGGTAACATTCCAGATTTTAAATCAATCCGGTTTATGCGGATGTTTGCGACCAATTTTGATGATTCAGTTGTAATGCGTTTCGGTAAACTAGAACTGGTACGTAACCAATGGAGAAAATATCAATTCGAAATTGATACCACTGGCAACTATGTAAACTTACCAACGAATGATCCGACATCTGTAAATACATTAGCGGTGAATGTGGAGGAAAATGATCAGAGAGATCCGATTGTTTACAGAATACCTCCGGGCATTGAAAGACAACAGCAATTAAGTAATAATAACGTAGCATTATTTCTGAATGAACAAGCATTGAGTGTACAGATTTGCGGCCTTGCACAAAAAGAAGCAAGAGGTGTTTTTAAAACAATGAACCTCGATATGCGGCAGTATGGTAAACTATCTATGTTCATTCATGCTGAATCAGTAAAAAATCAGCAGCCATTGACTGATGGTGATTTGAATGCTGTGATAAGAATAGGAAATGATTTTGCTGGCAACTATTATGAAGTAAAGATTCCTTTAAAGATTACACAATTTGGTGCTTCAGACTCTGCATTGATATGGCCAAGCGAAAACTATCTTGATTTCGATTTGGATATATTGACACAATTAAAATCGAAAAGAAACCAAAGTGGTTCATCGCCATCATTGTATTATAGTGAAACGATTGGCGGTAGAACATATGCTTTACTTGGAAATCCAAATCTTGGTGAAGTAAGAGGTATGTTGCTGGGTGTGGAAAATGTAAATCTGGAAACAATTTGTACAGAAGTGTGGTTTAATGAACTGCGTCTTTCCAATCTTGATGAAAAAGGTGGATGGGCTGCACTGGCTAGAGCTGACATTCGTTTGGCAGATTTAGGTAGTATTTCATTATCTGCTACTGCAAGATCAAATGGGTTTGGCACACTGGAGCAAAGAGTAAATGAAAGAAGCCGTGAAGATGTGTATACTCTTGATGCGGCTGCAACAATCGAAGCTTCTAAGCTATTGCCAAAAAGTCTTGGATTACAATTACCTGTTTACATGGGTATAAGCCATCGCAGTAGCACACCTGAGTACGATCCTTACGACCTTGATTTAAATCTGAAAGAAAAATTAAAGGAAGTTGCTGATGCAAAAGATAAAGATTCTATCAGAACTCAGGCAATAGATGTTACTACTATCAAGACATTTAATATTACCAACGCAAGAAAACTCAAGACGGATGGCAAGCGGCCAAAATTATGGAGTGTTACCAATTTTGATTTCAATTATTCTTATATACAAACGATAAGTCATAATCCGCTGATTGAAAAAGATGAAATGCGGAGAACAAGAGGAGCTGTTGGCTACACCTATGCACCGCAAACAAAACCATTTGAGCCGTTCAAGAAAATGATTAAGTCAAAGTCGCCGTGGCTTACATTGATTAAGGATATTAATTTCAATTATGCTCCTTCTCAAATATCATTCAAGGCTGATGTGTTCCGACAGTTTGGTGCGGTGCGGCCGAGAAATGTAGGTGGAGGTCCTTACAAGATTCCGGAAACATATAATAAGTATTTCACTTTCGACCGTTATTACATATTACAATGGAATCTTACAAGATCTATCTCTATTGATTTTAATGCGGTGAATAATTCAAGAATTGATGAACCGTTTGGTAGGATTGATACAAAAACAAAAAAAGATTCTGTTCGTACTAATTTGTTGAAAGGTGGAAGAAATACAAATTACCGCCAGGAAGTAACGATAGCTTACAATGTGCCAACACAAAAGATTCCATTGTTAAGCTGGACAACACTGAGAGCAAGTTATAATACTAAATACAACTGGCTGGCAGGTTCGTTGCTGGCAAGAACACCGGAAATTGATTTGGGGAATATTTTGTCTAATACACAAACAAGACAAATAAACGGCGAGTTGAAGTTTGAAGAATTGTATAATAAGTGGCGTTTCCTGCGAGCTGTTAATACCAATGCGCCAAAGACACAGCCTCCACCGAAAGATTTGCCTGGGCAAGATGGTGGCGATGATAAGAAAACAAAGAAAGAGAAGCGAAATGAAAAGAAGAATAGCAGTAAAGATGATGGCAGTGTACAAAAGGATAAGCAACAAGAGGAGCAACAAATAGTTCCCGGACAGCAAAATCCGCAGGACACTACAAAGAATACAACTGGTAAAAAGGGAAAGAAGAAAAAAGAGAAGAAGGAAAAGAAAGTAAAAGAGAAAAAAGATCCGAACAGACCATTACCGGAGATTGGGAAATTGCCAAGATTCCTGTTGCAGTTAGCTACATCAGTAAAAAGAGTGGGCATACAATACACAGAAGATTTTGGAACTATGCTGCCGGGTTATATGGATAGCACACAAATATTAGGTTCCAATCTTAAAAGTGGCGAACCAGGGTTTGGATATATTTTCGGCTATCAACCCGATACAAGTTGGATTAACCGTTTTGGTGCCAAAGGTTTATTATCAAGAGACACATTGGTTTCTGCAATGATACAGCAACGATATAACCAACGGTTGAATATTACGGCTCAGGTAAGTCCGTTCAGGGATTTTAATATTGATGTTAACTTAGATAAGACTTATGATAATCAGTATTCAGAACTTTATAAAGATACTCTTGGAAACGGACAACTTCAAAGGCTGAACCCTTATGCATTAGGAAGTTTCAATGTGAGTTATATATCTTATCAAACATTGTTTAAGAAATTTGATCCAAACCAGATTTCGGAAACATTCCAGACATTCCAAGATAACAGGGTAATACTTTCAAAACGTTTAGCTGACTTAAATGGTTATCAGGGCGGAGCAGTAGATCCAAACGATCCAAAATATTTCCTTGGATATGGAAGGTATTCACAGGATGTGGTGATTCCTGCATTCATGGCTGCTTACTCCAACAAAGATCCGAATAGCATTAAGCTTATTAAAAATAGTAATCCTAATCTTCGTTCCAATCCATTCTCTGGTATCATTCCAAGACCAAACTGGACGGTTACTTACACTGGCTTGTCAAGATTGAAAGGATTGGATAAAATATTTACGAATGTAACGATACGACATGGCTATCACAGCACATTCAGCATGAATAGTTTTAATACGGCGTTGCTCTTTGCTGATCCATTGCGTATCAGTTATCCTTCGTTCCGTGATACATTGACCGGCAATTACATTCCTTACTTCCTTGTTCCGAATATTACTATTCAGGAAGCATTTGATCCGTTGATTGAAATTGATATGACGTTCACCAATCAGTTAACAACAAGGATTGAATTCAGAAAGAGTCGTCAGCTTAGTTTGAGTTTGATTGATTACCAGTTAGCTGAAAACCGCAGCACTGAAGTAACCTTTGGCTTTAACTGGCGTAAAAAAGGAATGCCATTGATTAAGAAGATTGGAAAAATGAAACTGGATAATGATGTAACCTTCCGTATGGATTTCAGCCTGAGAGATGATGCTACATCTAACACTAAGCTGGATCAGGGAACATCGTTTGGTACAGCAGGACAAAAAGTAATTCGCATTGCTCCTTCAATTGATTATGTACTCAACAACAGAGTGAGTATGAAACTGTATTTTGAGCAGAACAGAAGTATTCCTAAGATCAGTAATGCCTTCCCTATTACCAATACAAGAGCTGGTTTACAGGTACGAGTTTCGTTGAATCAGTAAGATTATCTCAATTTAAAGATTGAAATACAAAAATGTTTGTTATCGGTAATGCTAGTATGACCATCTTCGAAGCATGACAAAGTACAAAATCAAAAATCTTTTAGATTTCACACCGCTTGTTATTATTTCTATCTATGCTATTATTTTAGTGTGGACAGTTACATCTTCTGATGCTGTCCTTTCCTCGAAACATATCGTTGGACTCATTGTTTTACCGTTGAATTTTTTGCTTTTTAAATGGAGTCATAAAGTTGGTGTTTTAGGTTTGGGTTTGACACTTCTATTTGGACTCTTGAGTCTACTTTCGTACACTCATAGTATTCAAACATCGACCCTTAGCATTGGCAAGACCGAAGATTTTCAAATCCCTATTTTTTGGGGACAGCCAATTTTTCTTCTCTGGCTAATAATTCATTTTGTAGTTTCCGGCAGGCACTATGTAGGAATTGTAACAAAAAAATATTGGCAGGAATTGTTTGATAAATAATTTTATCAAACATTAGCTAAAAGCGGATAGTTCCAATTTCATGATGTCAATGTCACAGTAAAACTAATGTTAGTATTGCTAGTAAATATAACTCGGTTGTTTCTAATTGACGAAAATCAGCAATTTTTAGAGTAGCTCTCAATTAACTTTCGAGAATACAATCTGAAATTATTCAACCACATTCTGCGGAGCAGAAGTCATAACAGCTCCAACGGCTGATTCAGCTGTTTTTTTGAACAGCATTACATAACCACACAAATTCTTTTTCTTTTGTTTGTTTACCTGTACTGGTTTCATCATATGAAATTCAGAAAACTGTGGTACATACGTATAGCTGATTACGTTGCCGTCAATTTCGCCCCATCTTTTCTGGCGGAAGATTACCATTCTTTCTTTCCAGTCGTACATCCTTACTTCGTACAAACGGGAAGAGTAATCGCCGATAAATACAAACTGGTACCAGCTGCCTTGAGTAAGCGGAACAATAACCGGCATTTCAAATTCACTTTCCATTTTTATCGAAGCTTCTTTCAGTAATTCATATCCATCTTTCGAATAAACTTCTTTCAGGCTGTCAACTTGTTTATTCATTAATCCGTTAGAGCAAGATTCAAGACGAATAACATCTTGTGAGTAAGAAGAGGCAGATAAAATAATTAGTGCTAAAATGAGTAAGTACGGCTTTTTCATAACAGGAATTGTGAGATATTGAACTTGCTGCATAAATGTACTTATTGCTTTTTTTAGCTAATAATTTTTAATTGAAATTTTTCTTCAACAGGTACATTTTCGAAGGGATACTACGACAAGTTTCGAGCCAATTAACAGAGGGGAAAGATTTTGGTAAATGGAAGATAAGTGTAAAGCCTGAATTATGAACAGTAATTGACTAATATCAAGAGCTTTGCCGGTTGAAATAAATAGCATTAGCCTGTTGTAAGCAACTCAGTGTCAAATCATTTATACATACATGAGCAGGCAGGGTTGTACAATAATAAATCACTTCAGCGACATCCTCTGCTGTCAATGGTTTCAGTCCATTATAAATACTTTTTGCCGTAGGTTCATCGCCTTTAAAACGTACTACAGAAAACTCTGTGTCTGCCGCACCGGGATTAATAGAAGTTACTTTGATATTATGTCGCAATAAATCAATCCGCATAGACTGGCTGATAGCATCTACTGCATACTTGGTGGCACAGTACACATTACCTTTTTCATATACCTGCTTGCCAGCTACCGAACCAAGATTGATAATATGCCCTTGCTTTCTGACTGCCATTAATTTTGAAATTGCTTTACCTACATACAGAAACCCTTTTACATTGGTATCAATCATAACGTTCCAGTCGTTCATATCAGCTTCATCAAAATAATCTCTACCTAATGCAAGGCCTGCATTATTTACAAGCACATCAATAGCTTTCCAATCTTCTGGAATATTTTCAATAGATGAGAAAACATCTTTTTCTATTTGCACATCAAATGGTAATTGCAATACGGCAACATTATATTTCTTTTCTATTTCGTCAGCAAGGGTTTGCAATCTTTCAATTCTTCTCCCATTAATAATAAGGTCATAACCGTTGGCGGCAAAAATATAAGCAGACGCTTTTCCAAATCCTGCTGTAGCACCTGTGACGAAGGCAATTTTTCTCATATAATTAATTGTAAATTGATTGCTAAGATAGAAGTTATTTTTTCTCGCCAAGGCGCAAAGACGCAAAAGGCGGCATTCATTGATGTACTTTTAAGAATACTTAAACTCTTTGATATGGATGAAAATGAGATAACGAAAATTGTTGTCAATACTGCATTTAAAATGCATAAGGAACTTGGGCCAGGACTTTTTGAGTCTGTTTATGAATCTATCCTTGAATATGAGCTTTCCACTGAACATGGTTTATATATTCAAAGGCAACCAGCTTTACCTGTTGTATGGAAAGAGATAAACATTGATTTAGGATTCAAGCCAGACATGATTGTAGAAAGGAAAATAATTATCGAACTTAAATCTGTCGAAAAAGTAATGCCTGTTCATTACAAACAACTGCAAACTTATCTTAAGCTTACAGGCCTTAAACTTGGATTATTAATAAATTTTAATGAAGCATTGATAAAAGACGGAATCAAAAGAATTGTAAACGGCCTTTAAGTAATTTTTTTTTGCGTCTTTGCGCCTTTGCGTGGAATTTACCTTATCAACGTAACCGTTCCCTTAATGAAAATCGTTTTGCCGGTGTAATCAACAGCACTCACCATCCACACATACACATTGCTTGATTGCAACACTCCGCCAATGCGGCCATCCCAACCTTGCTTATTAGCAGTAGTGGTAAATACCAGTTCGCCCCAGCGATTATAAATACTGAAGAAGTTTATTTTTTCTACACCTACAGCAATTGGCCGTATCACATCATTCTTGCCATCATTATTTGGTGTAAAGGCTGTTGGTACAAAAACGTAGGGGTTTGTTTTGAAAACATACACAGTAACAAAAGCAGAGTCAGGACAACCAGCTGCATCAGTCACTACCAACTTATATTTTACACTATCTGTTTCTGGTCCATAAACACCAATGGGGTTTGCAATTGTTGTACTAGATAAGCCAGTGCTCGGACTCCATACATAACTAACACCACCAGATCCTTGCAATAACAATGGCTGACCAATCACAACCGTTGTATCACGGCCTGCACTGGCTCTTACTTTTGGCTGCACTGTTATTATCACTGTATCACGGCCGGGCTTAGGGCAACCTTTATTATCCAATGCAGTAAGAATATACGAAGTTGTTCTTGGCGGTGTTGATACAGGATTAAGTACTGCCGGATCGTCTAAATAGGAAACAGGCGACCATGTAAAGTTGATGCCATCATGTGAGCCATTTAGCTGTGCAGAAGTGTTATAACAAATTGTTTGATCTGCACCTGCATTTGCCACAGGATAAGGGATGGTTGTAATTACAACATTGTCCGTTGCAAAACAGCTGCCGACCCTTGCAGTTATCTGGTAATTTGTAGAAGCGGCAGTCGGCGTCGCTTTTGGATTTCTAATGTTTGGATTGTCTAAAGTGCCAGCGGGTATCCATTGGAATTGTAGTCCGTCAGTAGCCGCATCCAACTGTATAGCATCAGTAAGGCATATTGTAGTATCGGCTATCGCAGTTAATGAAACGCCGGTTATTACACGAACATGTACTGAATCTTTATTTAAACAGCCATTATCATTTAAGTTTACAACATACCAAGTGTTGGTAGTTGGGTTTACCGTAGGTGTTGCAATACTGGGGTTATTAATATTTGTTATGGGTGTCCAAGTAAATATTCCTGTACCGGCAGCATTGAGCATTACAGCATCTGGTACACAAATAAGTGTATCCTTAAATGCAAGAGTAATTGGAGGTTTATCAAATACCTGCACATCAACAGATGCTGTATCCTTACAGCCTTTACTATTTGTAACAATTAACTGTGCTGTTTTTGTGCCGGCAGTCGGATAGGTCCATTGCGGGTTTTGATTTCTGGATGTATCTGCCAATGTTGATAAATCTCCAAAATTCCATCGCCAGCTATCTACTACACCATAAGCAGTGGCTGTTTGATCTGTAAATTGAAAAGGATTGGTAAAGCATCCGCCTGCGGCAGTAAAGTTTGGAAAGAAACCCGGGAAAACTTTTGCAAGCATCGTTGTACTATCGGCACATTGTCCTCCAGATAAAGAAACGACAAGTTTTACAATATAAACTCCGGTATCAGCATAAGTATGTGTCGGGTTTTCCAGCGTTGATGTGTTAGCAATTCCGCTTGCAGGTTCTCCAAATGTCCAGATAAATTCAGCTCCTGATGGATTGGTTACCTGATTTTGAAAGTTGAGGGTAAAACCGTCACAAGTAATTATTGATGGATCTAATTTTGCCTGCAAAGGCTGACAATCATTTACTCGGATATGCAATTCCTTTTGTGTTGTGCCTAATAAAACACCGTTACGGTATTCATTTACACAAACACTTACAACAAATTCTCCGAGTATGTCAGGTGTTATTCCACTGATAAGACCAGTTACAGGGTTAATAGTAACGCCGGGCCCCATTGGTTGAGAACCTGAAAAAGGACTTGCGTAGGGAACGGAGAAATACGGTGGATTTGTTGCTGTAGCAGGCGCAGGGTCTCCTTGGCTGCCCCCCTCTAATGCGCTACAAAATTGGTATGATAAAGAATCTCCATCAGAATCTGTTGCCTGAAATGAATATTGAAAGAAACTATTTCTGCAAACTACAGCTGTATCGTTAACCTGAAATGCTGGACTACTGTTTGTTTCTGCTCCTGCAGCAGTAGCTGTGCCGGGTATTTTTATAGAAAAAGTATTACCAATAGAACCACTGCCAGGGACGTTAATAATCCCTGCAATTCTACAACATCTTTGATATGAAAAAATATAACCACCGGGTGTTGAAGGAAGTTCTATAGAAGGTAAATCATATACAACAACTGTATAATAACAACCTGTTTCATTGCCAGTTATACACGGCTCATCGAAAACCTTATTCAAATTATATCGGTCCTTAAGAGATACGGTTACATTTTGCAGGAATTGATTATTACCACCATTAAATATGCTAAAATTTATTGGGTTTGAAACCTGGGCGTCTGTAGGGTTACAAATCATATATACGGTTAGTGTAACCTGATATTGTAAATTACCAGCAGAGCCTGGACCAAGATACTTATACGAAAAAAAACCTCCTTTTATATGTGCTGCATTTGAAGAGGAGGATAAAAGAAAAACTGTTAGTATGATAAATAAAATTCGTTTCATGTAGGGCTTGCCGAAATTGATTTTATATTTCAAGCAAAAATTGCTCCAGCATCTGGTTACACTTATTTGTTTCTTCCAGCATTCCCATGTGGCCGGACTGTTGAAGCATGTGAATGTACGATTTTTTAGGAAGATGACTTTGTTCCAACATGTCTTTTACAGGAACGGCATTGTCATGTTTTCCCATTATAAAAAGTACCGGAACTCTTGCTTTTTTTAATATTTCAGTTCTGTCTGGTCGCTGTATCATTGCTTCGTAATAAGAAACGAGAGATTGGGCAGAAAAGTTGTGGCCTTTTTCAATTAATTCTGCAATTGTTGTTTTTAGCTTCTCTTTGGATTGCTCAGCAAAAAGATTAGGTATAGCTGTTTTTAAAAATTCGTATGCTCCATTCTGCTTTATAAAATCAATTGCTTTTTTACGGGCAGTAATTTTTTCTTCACTATCAGCATAAGAAGATGAGTGGAAAAGTCCAAATGCTGAAATATGTTTACTATATTTTTCCATCATTGCCAATGTAATATAGCCGCCCATGCTATGGCCGATTACAGGACAGGTTTCAATTTTTTCTTCTTTAATGATTGCATGTATGACTTTCGCCATCCCTTCAATGCTCATATCACTAATCATTTCTGATTGGCCAGAGCCAGGAAGGTCTGGAACAATAAGCTGAAATTTACGTTTCAAATGTGCCACCTGCAGGTTGAAAATTTCTCCGTCCTCGCCAAAGCCATGAAGTAGAAAAACGGGTTGACCACTGCCAATGACTCGGTAATGGATTTTTTTGTCTTGATATAGAAGTTGTTTGTCCATAATTTAATTTGCCACTGAGGCACAGAAACACAGAGGTTATTTAATAAGCGACTCTTTTTATTTCTAGTTTCATTTTTGCAAAATTTAGAATTAATCCAATCTTACAATCGGAACATTTAAGATAATTGATTGTTTGGGCATAATCTTCTTCAGCTATTCCGCCTTGTTTGGCTTTTATTTCTACAATAACTTTTTCGAAGACAACAAAGTCCGCATAAAATTTGTGTGGAAGAATAGTATCCTTGTAATGAATTAGATATTCTTTTTCCCTTTCATAGAATATTTCATCGATTTTAAATTCGTATTCAAAAGCGTCTTTATAAACAATTTCAAGAAAGCCTGGTCCTAAATTCTTATGAATATCAATAGCGGTTCTGATAATGAGGTCAGTTTCTCCCTGTAGCGGGAAGTCGGAATTACTAAAATGTCTTTTCTCCATTTTTCTGTGTTTCTGTGCCTCTGTGGCAAAACTATTCTTAAGTTTTAGCCTTGACGAATGTTTTTATTTTCAAGAAGATGGCTGCGCCAATGATTAATAAGCTAAGTGCTGTCATAATCTTAGATAATAAATCGCCATACCTCACATAAAATGTTTTTGTATTATTTGGAACATCTATATTCATTTTAATTGCAGCATTGGTATTATAAGGCTGTGGTTCAATAACTGTACCATAAGGATTAATAAAACAGCTGATGCCTGTGTTAGCACTTCTTGCCACCCAAGTTCTTGTTTCAATGGCTCTTAGTCTTGCATAGTTCATATGTTGTTTATGTCCGGGAGTTTTCTTCCACCAGCCGTCGTTGGTAATAATGCAGATAAGGTTAGCTCCATTCCGAATGTATTTTCTCATGAATTCGCCATAAATACTTTCATAGCAAATAGAAGGAGCAATCTTGAAACCATTTTTTTCTGTAAGAACTGTTCTTTCATTTTGTTTGGCATAGCCTGCAGTGGTGCCGCCAAATTTTTCGAACCATTTGTCAATGAATTTTAAAAACCAGGGCAGTGTTTCCACACCCGGTACTAACATTGATTTATGATAAAAGGCAGATGCACCACTACTATCTAATAATGCAGCGCCATTGTATGATTCATAAAAATGTCCATTATATTCCTGAGAATACTTTGTTTTCTCAGTCATTTCTCTGAAACTTTCAATACCTGTAAATAGTGATGTATTTGGATATTTCTTTAGGAATGCAAACAATGGATGAAGAAAATAATTTTCTTTTAATGATGCTTCGTCAATTCTTGATGCAGTGTATAAAGCTGTTTCTGGCCAAAGAATTAATGCAGTATTGCTATCAACTTGTTTTTCAGTTGTACTGATCAATCTTTGTAACTGTGCTTCGAAAGAGCCAGTTAATTCTGATACTTTTTCATAAGGATCAATATTTGGTTGCACTACAACTATGTTTTTTCCTGAACTAGTACTTACTAATTTCTTGTTTAATTTTTTTGCAATAAAAAAAGGAACGATCATTAATACCAACCAGCCTAGCATTTGTTTGAAATAAACCGGTGATCTTCCATTCTCTTGATATTCTGTAAACAAAGCATACACTAAAATATTACTAAGCATTATCCAGAATGTACCGCCACTTGTGCCGGTGTATTCATACCACTGAACCCATTCGGGATGCGAGGCAAAAACATTTCCTAATGTAAGCCAAGGCCAGCTTAATCCCCAATCCTGTAAATGAATAAATTCAAAGCACATCCAAAAGGCTATTAATGAAAGGTAGCCAATCGTTGTACCGAACCTTTTTTTTGCAATCTTAAAACCAAGCCAGGGAAAACACATCAATAAACTGTTGGCAAGAAACGCAGCTACTGCACCGGGAGCTGATGCATTCCATATCCACCAAGTGGTTGCAACATTCCAGATGAACATGGTGATATAGGTAAGCCAGAAGAATTTTTTTCTGCTTTCAATTTTTGTCTCCAACCAAAGCAAAGGAGTCCATGCAACAAAAATGAGTAATGTAAGTGGTGATACAGGCCATGCTGCAAAAAGCAAAAGACCGGATGAGATGGCGAGAAAGAGATTTGTAAATCGTTTCAAGAAAATGATTTACTGTAAAAATAGAAGATGTTGAGCAGCATAACAACAAACCATTTTTATGTGAACGGAAAAAGGTTTATGGAAAATTTATGTCTTTGCTCTCTCAATAAAAAAGTAAAGCCATGCAAACTAACAAAATTTTATCAGCACCGCTGATAGACCTGATCTTTGATGGCCGTAACAAAGAGTACGGCGCATATTATCTCCGCAAAACTTATGAGCAGCGAATTAAGAAATCATTGCTTGTTACATTTTCTGTTGTAGCGTTAATCATTGGAGGAACTGCTTTGGCAGGGAATGCAAAAAAGAATGACGCCGTTTATAAAATTAATGATGGAGTTGTCTTAATCGATTTGCCACCTGATGAAAAGATTCCAGAGCCACCGCCAAAACAAGAAATACCGCCGCCAGAAGAAGTGCAGGTAAAGCAGGAAAAGCTTGTAGAAATGGAAATTGTGGAAGATGATAAAGTAATAGAGCCACCACCTTCACAAGATGCACTTGCTGTTGCTAAAATTGGAGATACAAAACTTGATGGCATCCTTGATGATAAAATTGCAAAGCCAGAAATAAAAGAAGGTATTGAGAAAGGAATACTGGAAGTAAAAAGAAATACGGAGCCTGATATGCCACTTACTATTGTACAAGTGGATGCACAATTTGTTGGAGACTGGGTAAAATTTCTAACAAGAAATCTTGATCCGGAAACGCCGACAAGAAATAATGCACCAGTAGGAAGATATACTGTAGTAGTGCAATTTGTAGTAGACAAAGAAGGTAATGTGAGTGATATAAAGGCATTAACCAATCATGGTTATGGATTAGAAGCAGAAGCAATAAGAGTACTAAAGAAAGCACCTAAATGGAAACCTGCTATTCAAAATGGGTATGAAGTAAAAGCATACCGTAAGCAATTGATAACTTTTGATGTACAGGAGGATTATTAAGGCTATAAAGCAGAAGTAAAAGCCTTATAAAATAGAAAGTTGTAATTTGGTTTTTGAATGGACAAAGACCAGGAAATAATAGAAATAAAAACAATTATTGAACAGCTTTCGGATGAAGTGGATTCTCAACGGGAAAAGCTTCATCTGTTAAAGCAACGATTGTTTGAACTGGAGAAAGATCATACTGTCTCTTTGAAAACTATGTCGCAGAAAGAACCGGAATCTGTAACAACTACAGATATTGGTTGGGGCGAAAAAATGAATATTGAAAATTTCATTGGCCTTCGGCTGATGCATTTAGTGGGAATTGTTATTCTGGTAATGGGAATTGCAATCGGTGTTAAATATGCAGTAGATAATCAATTGATTTCAGAAGCAGCTAGGATATCGTTGGCATATATAGCAGGTATTATTCTATGTGTGTTGTCGTTCAGATTAAAAAAGAAGTATCAGCTTTTTAGTGCAATACTTTTTTCAGGAGCAATGGCATCACTTTATTTTACTACTTATGCTGCTTTAGTTTACTATCAGATAATACCGTTTGTTGTTGCCTTTATATTAATGCTGCTAATTACTATCGCAACAGTATATGCAGCAATTCAATACAACAGGGAGGAAATTGCAATACTGGGAATGATTGGAGCCTACAGCATTCCTTTTTTAATTAGTGCAAACTCAGATGAAGTTTATTTGTTCTTTGCCTATATTCTTTTTATAAATTGTGGCATTGCTTTTCTTTCTTTTAAGAGAAACTGGAAGAGCATGATACTGATTGCAATGTTATCGACCTGGGTTTTATACTTAGGATGGGCTGCTAGTAAATACGACGTCGCTTTTAGAGGACAGGCAGAGCTTTTTCTCGCAGCTTTTTATATTTTATTTACTATTGCTTCTCTTGCATATGCATTGTTCAAAAACAGACAGTTACACATATTAGAAGTTCAACATTTTGTGTTCAATAATGTGCTGGCACTTGTAGCAGGCTTATTAGTTTTCTCTGAAGGAAAGTTTGATGATCGTATTATACCAGTAACGGGTTTCGCTTGTTTGTACTTTATGGTGTTGGCAATTATAAACAAACTAGTACTGCCTAAGGAAATCCTCTTGTTTAAATATCTGACAGGAATGTCTGTAATATGTTTAGTGTCTTTCGCTGGTATTAAGTGGGATGGTATGATGGTGACTATGAGTTGGATTGGAATAGCTGTAGGATTGTTTGCTGCTGGTGTTTGGAGTAAGATGGCATGGCTTCGATTATTATCTATTTTATTAGCAGGTGTTACACTCGTTAAATTAATTCTATTTGACCGCTATAGTTTTTCAACAGTTGAAAAGATTGTTGCTTATATCTCTATCGGGTCTTTGTTATTGATTCTTTCTTTCTTCTACCAGAAGTACAGGCAGCGACTGACGGATGAGAAAAGTTGATATTAAATAGCAGCTCATTTTTCTTTTTTAAGTAGAAGGGATATCGCAAAAAAAATTTGCCACTTTGAAAGTGTTGAATAGAATTCATGCAGCACAAGGGTGCGACGCAACAAAAGCTGATAGTAGTAATACAGTTGACTAAAAAAGTAAATTTAATACTTTCAAAATCACTGCAAAGCAAAAAGCTTAATTGATCTAAGTTCCCCTTTAGGGGACAGGGGTTTTACTTCCTACTATAGTTCGGCGCCTCTTTTGTGATCTCTATATCATGTGCATGGCTTTCTCTCATACCTGCATTGGTGATTTTTACAAATACTGCTTTCTTCAACGCTTCGATATTGCCAGCACCGCAATAACCCATACCTGCACGAAGACCGCCAGTGTATTGATAAACAATTTCTTTCAACGTTCCTTTGTAAGCCACACGGCCTTCGATGCCTTCGGGCACAAACTTCTTTACATCGTCTTCCACATCCTGAAAGTAACGATCGCTGCTACCCGTTGCCATTGCACCTAATGAACCCATGCCACGGTATTGTTTGAACTTTCTTCCTTCGAAGATGATAGTTTCTCCTGGGCTTTCTTCTGTGCCTGCAAAAATACTTCCCATCATTACACAATCAGCTCCGGCTGCTAATGCTTTTACCATGTCACCAGTATAGCGAATACCACCATCAGCAATGATTGGAATATTTTTTCCTTTTAATGCGGCGGCAGCTTCCATTACTGCTGTAAGCTGCGGTACACCTGCACCTGCAACAATTCTTGTGGTGCAAATAGAACCGGGCCCGATACCAACTTTAATTGCATCTGCACCAGCATCTGCTAATGCTTTTGCACCTGCGGCTGTGCCAACGTTGCCTGCCAACACATTTATATTTTTAAAATTCTTTTTTACACTTTTTAATGCTTCAATTACTCCTTTGCTGTGTCCATGAGCACTGTCTAATGCAATAACATCGGCACCTACAGTTTGTAATGCAGCAACTCTGTCTAATATATCAGCAGTAATACCAACACCAGCACCTACAAGTAAGCGGCCAAACTTATCCTTCACAGCATTAGGATTGCTTTTTAATTTTAATATATCACTATAAGTAAAGAGGCCTGTAAGCTTACCCTGCTTGTTGATGATTGGTAGTTTTTCAACTTTTGTTTTTTTGAAAAGCTCTTCCGCTTTTTTTATATCTGTTCCTTCTGGGGCCGTGTATAAATTTTCTTTTGTCATTACTTCACTAACCTTTCGTTTCATGTTTTCTTCGAAGCGAAGATCTCTGTTGGTGAGTATGCCGACTAGCTTTCCACTTTTATCAATGATGGGGATACCGCCGATTTTATTTTCCCGCATTAATTTTAAGGCATCGCCGATTGTAGCATCAGCTAATAAAGTAACCGGATCGATGATCAATCCGCTTTCACTTCTTTTTACTTTTCGTACCTGCTCGGCTTGCTTTTCAATACTCATATTCTTATGCAGAATACCAAGTCCACCTTCTCTTGCCAGTGCTGTTGCCAGTGCTGCTTCGGTAACGGTATCCATTGCCGCTGAGAGCAAGGGTACATTCAACGTAATGTTTTTGGTGAGTTTTGTTTTTATTTCCACATCCCGTGGAAGCACCTGGCTGTAGCCGGGCATTAATAAAACATCATCGAAGGTTAAGCCTTCGCCGAAAAATTTGTCGGAACCTTAGTTGTGTTGGGGGAATTTCTTGTTGCCATGTGCAAAGATAAGCGGCTCGGCAATTACAGACAAACTGAAATTTTTACCGGATTAAAGTAACTGTTCCTTTTTCAAATACTTCTTTTTTAGTATCCTTGTGAACATACCTGAGCATCCATACAAATACGCCGGTGCCTTGCAGATTACCATTAATTTTTCCATCCCATTTGTCTTGCCAGTTGTTGGTTTGAAATACTAATTGCCCCCAGCGATTATACACTTTGAATTCATAATTATCTGCTTTCAAAGCATTATGCGGTCTGAAGAAATCGTTGCGGCCGTCATTATTCGGAGTAAAAGCAGTAGGTACTGCAATAAGGCAATGGTCGAGTACCGTTAATGTTCTTCGGGCACTATCGCTGCATCCCAATGCATTACTCTTGGCAACAAGTTTTACCGTATAATATGCTTCTCTGTTAATTATCGGAAACTGTACGGGTAACGGATCCTTTAATGTACTTGTTGCAATAACATCAAATGTCCATTTCCAGGAATCTATTAATCCTGTTGATGTGTTAAATACTTCCAGTTTGTCTTCGGGGCAAATAATAGATGGCATGTTGAAGTTGGCTATTACTTCATTATCAAGATTAATCACCATTAATGCAGTATCGCTACAGGTGCCGTTACTTACACCAAGTTGAATCGTATTGTTACTGGTAGCTTGAAAAACAATAGTGTGTGATTGTGTTTTTACCGGCGTACCATTATTAAAAACCCAGTTCCAGCTATTTACATCATGAGCTCCGTTGTGTGAAAATGAAAGGGTATCTGTGCGGCAACCAAGTTTTTCCATATAAGTAAATGCAGCATTTACTGTATCAGCAGTAGTAAATGGTAATGTATGAACAGGAGTTTCCAATCCACATTCATCAATCAACACTGTTCCATCATTACCCGCCTTCAATGTTAACTGGTAAGTTCCTTTTGTGAAAATGGGTGCTGCGAATTTTACTACTACATAATCTGTTTTTCCATTAACACAATTTCCAGTTGCACCGATAACTGTTACAGGTGTTGGTCCGGCTACAACAAAATCACTACCATCGGCTGAAATGCTTGCGCAACTTATTTTCTTTGGAAAATAAATACGTACAGAATCTGGTGTACAGGCAGTTTTTCCAATGCTATCGGCAAAGATGGGTTGAGGTACAGCATAAGTAAAGGAAACTTTATCACCTAGAGTTATGGCTGTTCCGCAAATGTCTAATAATGAATTTCCATCTGAGCCATTATTGATGACTAGGTCGAAGGTTCCATTGGGAAGTGCTGCTGCTAATGTAATCGTCATTTCATTAAAGTCAAAAGCACCAGTGCAGTTTGCTGAAACCGCACTTACAACTGTACCGGCAGCAGGTGACAAACTAAATTCACTTCCGGAACCTGTGGCACTGCTGCATCTTATCTGCTTATTCAGTTTCAGGGTAATTACTTTACCATCACAATCAACTTTTGCACTTAGCATTTGTGGAACTTTTGGATCGGTGATAACGGCAGTGCCGCCACCGAATGCTAAATCATAACCGCTTTGGCTATCTGTGAAATGGCTAACCATTAAAAGGTATTCCCGGCCAGCAGTTAATACAGGCATGGCTGCAAATCTTGGTGCATTTGCAGCCGGATCTGATGCGCATTGAATAAAATTAACACCTGTAGCAGATGCACCCGTTGGGCCATATGAGCCAGACCAGTTGCCGGTGACCACTAAAGAGTTTACAGTAAAAATATCGTTGGGGTTTCTTCCGGTTATATCATAGAGTTGCCAGTCATAATCTTCATTGGCTGTTAAAGGAGTTATTACAAAACCAAGAGTACCGCCTACATAACAAGTGAATTTATAAAAGAATGGGTTCTTGTTTTGATAATCGGCACCACCGGCAGCTGAGCAACCTGGAACAAATAAATCATTTGTGCTACAGGTTGGTACTGAAGCCTGGTGAAAAACCGTAGTACCACAAACCGGAAATGCCGTGGAAGGTGTTTGCCCCAATGTCGTACATGCTTGTGAATAAGCAACAACATTATGGGACAAAAAAATGATGATTAATAATATGAAGGGTATGCGCCGCAATTTCATAAGTAAAAGGTCAATGAATTCTTTGAATTACTTTAAGACAATAAAATCTAGTTTTTTGCTGTATGTCTTTAAGCTATCTTATATATTTTTCCGGGCAAAGATAGTATCACATTCTGTAATTCTAAGTTAAGTATGGCGGCTGCAACAGTACTGCTGCTTAATCCACTTTTGAAATTGATGTCATCAATTGATACCGTTTCATTTTCTTTGAGAATGTCAATAACTATTTTTTCTTCTTTTGTCAATTCAATAAATATTTCTCTTTGTTGTTTCTTTTTATTTTTTGCTACATCTTCCCAACCCATTAGTTGTAAGAATTCTTTGGTATCAGGTAATAATACTGCTTTATTGGATTTGATGAGGTAATTACATCCTGCACTTTTACTGTCAGTAATTTTCCCGGGGATGGCGAAAACATCTTTGTTGTAACCATTAGCTAATTCAGCCGTAATCATACTGCCGCCTTTGATGCTTGTTTCAATTACTATTGTCGCATCACTCATGCCGGCTACAATTCTATTGCGACTAGGAAAATTATGTTTGTCGGGTTTTGATTTGCTTCTGAACTCTGTCAGCAAACCGCCTCCGTTTTTAATCATGTCTTTTGCAAGTCCTGCATGCTCCGGCGGATAAATAAGATCGAGGCCATGTGCTAATACACCAACAGTAGGTAGATTATTTTTTACTGAAGCTTTATGTGCAATTGCATCTACACCAAAGGCCAAGCCGCTAATGACTGTAATGTTTTGCGCTGCAATCGCTTTTACCAGATCGTCAGTTACTTGTTTTGCATAATCGGTATAGCTTCTTGTACCGATTATCGAAACAATCTTTTGTGCATTCAGATCAGCTTCTCCTTTGTAATAAAGCAGGGTAGGAGAATCATAGCAATTCAATAACCGTTGCGGATATAGAGGATCAGTAAGAAAAAGCGGTTTGATCTTGTACTTTTCTATAAATTTTATTTCATCTTCTGCTCTTGAAAAATCGTTGAAGCTGGAAATAGAAGCAGCTCTCACAGGACCGATACCTTCAATCTTTTCAAGAAATGATTTTTTAGCATGAAATATTTCTTCTGCTTCGCAATGCTGCAAAAGTATTTTGGCCTGTACGGTGCCGATATTGGGAATAAGCGTTAAAGCCAGTTGGTATAAAAGTTCCGGATGCATGGGATAAAGTCGTAAACTTCAAATATAGGATGAAAGATTATTTAATGGTTACTGGCTTACCACTTTCATTTCTGTTCGTCGGTTTTGTGCTCTTCCGTCTTCAGAATTATTATCTGCAACTGGTTTGGTTTCGCCGAAACCTTTCGCTGTTAATCTTTTGGCGTCAATGTTTTTACTGATAAGATATTTGACAACTGCTTTTGCTCTTTCATTACTTAATGCGAGGTTGTCTGCCGGTTTGCCAACATTGTCTGTGTGTCCGCCAATTTCAATTCTAAGTAAAGGATTTTCATTGAGTAGCTGAACAAGCTTATCTAATTCAACCTGTGATTCAGGTTTTAATTCAAATTTGTTTACATCAAAGAAAATATTCTTCAGTATAACGTTTGCATTGAGTTCGATTGGTTGTAATGCAATGTCTTTTTTGTAAGTGGAGTCGGGTGATTTATCAATCATCAAAAAATTATCTGAATAAAATAAATATCCTTTTCGATTTACATTGAAAGCATAATCTTTTCCTACAGGAAGTGTAATAAGGTATTTCCCATTTTCATCTGTTTGTACTTGTGTGATGGTTTGCTTAGTCGCCAAATCAATCAACTCAACCGTAGAAGGGATTCCTCTAAATGTTTTTTTATCAGTTACAATTCCTTTTACCCATAATGTTTTAAAGGGGCGAATATCTTTTCTTAATTGAAAACTATAAATGTCAAGCGAACCCCTCGAATCGCTTCTGTCGCTGGCATAATATGCCGTTACTCCATCAGCAGCAATGAACAGTGTTCCTTCATCATTGATGGTATTAATCGGATAACCAAGGTTCATCGGCTTTGTCCAAGTGTTGCCATAACTTCTGCGAACAAAGAATAGATCATTTTCTCCGTAACCCTGCCAGCCGTTTGATGTAAAATATAAAGTCTGGTTGTCGGCATGAATAAAAGGGCATTGATCGTCAGCATCTGTATTGATTCCTGCTCCTATATTTTCTGCTTTGCTCCATGTTCCGTTTGGTTGTAGATGCGAAACATAAATATCGCTGCCGCCAAAACCGCCCAATCTTCTGCTGGCAAAATAGAGGTCTCTCTTGTCAGGTGAAAGACAAGGTTGAGAATCCCATTGATCAGAATTTACATTGGCGCCTAGGTTTACAGATTCGCTCCAACCTTGTGGTGTCATTACAGAATAGTACAAATCATAATTGCCGAAATTGTCTCTTCTGTCTCTTGCAGTGAAAATAAAAAGCTGTCCATCCTGCGAAATAGTTTGTGCGGCTTCACTTTGTGGTGTATTAATGTTGCCGGGGAGTGGTTTAGCTTCTTCCCATTTCTCACCATTTAATTTGCTGGAATAAAAATCTTCATTGATGTTTTTCACTCTTCTGGTAAATACCAATTCAGTTGCGTCTATACTTAATGATGGAAAATATTCCGGCTCTGTAGTATTTACACCAGGTCCAAGATTTTGTGGTGCAAAAACATAACTTTTATCTGGATTATTTTTTTCGAACTCTATGGCGAACTCGTATGACTTTTTTCTTTTCTCTAATTTGTCTAAAGTAGTTGGATTCTTTGGCGGTTTCTTTGAAAGCAAATCATTTAGCGATTCTAATGCTTTGTCAAAATTTCCTTCGGCGGCTAATTGTGTTGAGTAAGGCGATTTGTAATCCAGCGTATAAATTGAGTCTAACGAAAAAGCTATTTCGAAATGTTGAATACTTTTCTTGTGATTTTTCATATTGCCAAATAGACTACCCAATGCTAAATGTGCATCTACATATTTGTTATCTTCTCCAACAGCTTGTAATAGTAAACCAATTGCACTGATCATGTTGTCATCAGCGGCTCTTTCCTGCGCCTGATTATAATATTGAACGGCTTTCTTTTTTATTTTCCCCGGATCGTATTGAGAAAAAGTAGCCAAAGCAAGACAAGTAATAAGTGAAAGGAGAAATATTTTTTTCATCAATAAATAGTATTGGATTAGTATAACGAAGCTACTACGTTTTTATTCCACCAAAAGAGAGAAAAAGTTATTAAATGGTTGCCTATGGTACGTTGATGTACTTATGCAGTTGCAACGAAAGCTCCCATTTGGGATTTGCTTTAATGTATTCGATGATTTGCGGTGTTATTTGTGCTGCCTTGTCCCACTCTGGTTGTAAATACAATTTGCAATTATCACTTACCATTGCGGCATATTTTTCCGCCCAGTCGAAATCTGAACTATTAAAGACCACTATTTTTAATTCGTGGGCAAAAGGAATTACTTCCTCCAACGGAGCTTTGAATTTTTTAGGGGAAAGACAAATCCAATCCCAACTGCCACTTAGCGGATGAGCACCGGAAGTTTCGATATTAGTTTTTAAACCGGCTGCTTGCAATGCAGAAGTTAAATTATCTAAATTATGCATCAGTGGTTCGCCGCCGGTAATAACAACTAATTCAGCAGGAGTTTTTAATACAGTTGTTGTTAGGTCGTCAATTGTAAAATGAGGATGCTTGTTTGCATCCCAACTATCTTTTACATCGCACCACACACATCCAACATCGCAACCACCGAGGCGAATGAAATAAGCCGCTTTGCCTTGGTGATAACCTTCGCCCTGAATGGTGTAGAAATGTTCCATCACAGGAAGAGACGTTATAGTTTTTGTTTCGGTAATCATTAGTTCTTCATCATGCATGAACGATAGGTATTCATCAACAGTGCAGCAATCGTCATTGGACCAACACCTCCTGGCACAGGAGTAATCCAGGAACATTTTGGAGCCACTGTATCAAATGCTACATCGCCTTTTAATTTGAAACCGCTTTTTTTAGAGGTGTCAGAAACCCTTGTGATGCCGACATCAATTACGATGGCTCCTTCCTTCACCATATCGGCAGTAATGAATTCTGTTTTTCCTAATGCAGCAACAATGATATCAGCTTGCAGGCAATATTCTTTTATGTTTTCTGTTTTGGAATGACAAACAGTTACTGTGCAATTACCGGGGTTTGTATTATTGCTTAACAAAATACTCATAGGTCTTCCTACAATATTGCTTCTGCCAACAACTACAGCATGCTTTCCTTTTGTATCAATTTTATAATGCTTAAGCAATAACATAATGCCATAAGGTGTTGCAGAAACAAAAGTTGGAACTCCTTGTACCATTCTGCCTACACTTACCGGATGAAAGCCATCAACATCTTTATCAGGGTCTATGGCATTGATTATTTCATCATCAGAAAAATGTTTTGGTAGTGGAAGTTGAACTAAAATGCCATCTACATCCGGATCGTTATTTAACTCTTCGATTTTGTCCAACACTTTTATGGCCGCCTCATCAATATCAAATCGTATTAAAGTTGATTTAAATCCAACTTCTTCACAAGCTTTTACTTTTGCCGCTACGTAGGTTTCGCTGGCACCATTATTACCAACAAGTATTGCTACAAGATGTGGAATTTTTTTTCCTTCTGTTGCTAATTGAGCTACATCTATTTTTAATTCATCCTTAATTGCCTGAGCTGCTTTTTTCCCATCTAGTAAATTCATGGCGCAAAAATAGTATTAATCGCAATCTTTATTTTGTAAGGCAGAACTATACTTGTAACTTTCTATTAAATTTTACTATTTGAAAAGAAAATTTATTCTTAATCTCTTATTGCTGATTTTTATCTCTACTGTAGTGCAGGCGCAAACGCTTCGCCGTCCTGTTGCTGCTCCATACATTGGTTTTGGAGCTTATAGCCTGAATCATGTGGATGCTTTTTCATTTACTGCCAATCAGGCTTCGCTGGCACAACTTAAAAACAGTACGGCTGGAGTTTATGGCGAAAGGCGGTTTTTGCTTAATGAACTGAATAATTATACTGCTGCAATTGGGCTGACTACAAAGAATGGAAATTTTGGTGTGAAAGCAGGTTATTCAGGATTTACAGATTATAATGAAACACAGATTGGGCTTGCTTATGCAAGAAAGCTGGGAACCAAAATAGATGTTGGCGTTCAGTTTAATTATAATGGAGTACGAATTCCAACTTATGGCAATGCTTCTGCAATTAGTTTTGAAGTTGGTGCCATTTTGCATGTCTCAGATAAACTACATGCAGGGTTACATGTTAATAATCCTGTGGGTGGCAAATTTGGAAAAGATCAGGCCGAAAAAATATCATCTGTTTATGCTTTAGGAATTGGATATGATGCTTCTGAAAAATTTCTTATTAGTTGCGAAATTGAAAAAGAAGAAGATCAGCCTATTAATGTAAATGCAGGATTTCAATATAAATTGATAAAAGAATTATTAGTCCGTGCTGGTGTCTCATCTGCCACATCATCCGTATGGGTAGGGCTTGGGTTAACGGTAAAATCTTTCCGTATTGATGTTACATCTGCTTTCCATTCTCAATTGGGTGTTACACCGGGATTGCTTGTACTCTACAATTTTAATTCAAAGTAGGATTGAAAAGATTACTATTCATATTATGTATTGTATTCAACGCTCAATTAAGTATTAGTCAGGAAATCCCCATTACAACAGAGCAGCAATTGGAAAACCTTACGGATGCAAACGAAGGTGAAACTGAAGATGATTCTTATTTACAGGAACTGGAAAATTTCAGGCGGCATCCACTAAATATAAATACGGCAGATGCAGACGAGTTTAAGCAATTAAGAATTCTTACTGATTTGCAGATTGTAAATTTTGTAACATACAGAAACCTGTTTGGGAAATTGATCAGTCTTTATGAATTACAGGCTGTTCCTTCTTGGGATATTGGCACCATAAAAAAGCTGCTGCCGTTTATTACAACCTCCACTCCTATATCATTAAAAGATGAAGCAGGTATAAGATTCAGAGATGGGGAACATAGTCTTTTACTTCGAGGAATTCAGGTGTTAGAAAAAGCAAAAGGTTTTGATAAATCAACATCCGGAACCAAATATTTAGGAAGTCCACAACGGGTCTTTTTCCGATACCGCTACACCTATAAAAATCTATTGCAATTTGGCATTGTTGGTGACAAAGATGCAGGAGAACAGTTTCTGAAAGGTGCACAGAACAAAGGATTTGATTTTTATTCGTTTCATTTATTTGCAAGAAAAATTGGTATCATACAAGCATTAGCTCTTGGCGATTTTAGTGTAAATCTTGGACAAGGATTGACGCAATGGCAAAGCCTTGCGTTTAAAAAAAGTGTAGATGTAATGGGAGTGAAGCGGCAAGCGGCTACTTTAAGGCCATATAGTTCTGCCGGAGAATTTTATTTTAATCGTGGAGCAGGCATTACTATAAAAAAAGGAAAGATAGAGTCAACCGTATTTGCATCCATAAGAAAGCTGAGTGCCAACTTTGTGGCAGATACTGTAAATAATGAAGATTTTATTTCCTCTTTTTTGACATCAGGATATAACCGTACACCCAGCGAACAGCTTGACAGAAATAATTTGAAGCAAACTTCTTACGGCGGTAATATTCTTTTACGCAACAACAGATGGCATGTAGGTGCTAATGCAATTTTTTATGATTTTTCACTGCCTGTGGTGAAAAGAGATGAACCTTATAACCGTTATGCTATTAGTGGCAATAGCTGGTATAATATGAGTATTGATTATAGCTACACTTATAAGAATATGCATTTGTTCGGCGAAGCTGCAATGGATAAAAGAAGCAATAAAGCATTTATCAATGGAATATTGTTAAGCGTAGATCCAAGAGTGGATATATCCATTGTACAAAGAACAATAAGCAAGGGTTACCAATCTATCAATGGAAATGCTTTTACAGAAAACACTTATCCTACTAATGAAACAGGAATTTATGCAGGTGTTAGTATTCGACCTGCAATTGGATGGAAGATTGATGCCTATGCAGATTTTTATAAATTTCCCTGGCTAAAATATCTTGTAGATGCGCCAAGCCATGGCAAAGATTTTTTGGCACAAGTAACCTATACTCCAAACAGGCAGGTAGAAATGTATACCCGTTTTAAAACGGAAACTAAACAAGCTAATCAGTCCGATAATACAACTGTAACAAATTTCCTGGTGAATTTGCCCAAACAAAACTGGCGAACACAAATCAGTTATAAGTTAAATACAAGCTTTACTTTACGAAATCGCATAGAATTGTTATGGTATGATAATAATGGGGTTAATAAAGCAAACGGGTTTCTAACTTTTTTCGATTTTATGTATAAACCAATGCTAAAACCTCTTTCAGCAGTTTTACGATTGCAGTATTTTGAGACAGATGACTATAATTCAAGGATTTATGCTTACGAAAATGACATATTATACGGTTATTCAATTCCAGCTTTTTACGATAAAGGCTTTCGATACTACTTGAATTTAAATTATGATTTGGCAAAGAATGTATCAGTATGGCTTCGCTTAGCTCAAACTATTTACAGGGAACGGCTTACTGTGGGCTCTGGTTTGGATGAAATTCAGGGCAATAAACGGACCGAAGTCAAGTGTCAAATCCGCTGGATAATTGGGAAGTCATAAAAAAATTAAGCTTTTTTTCGAATTCATTTAACCATTTGTTAAAAAAAAATTATCTTGCGGCAGCATTTTACAACGTAAAATTGTCTTTATAACCGACCCCTACCCTTGAAAATTCACATTATTCGCTGAGAATCAATGCATTTTAAATTAAAAATTAACGTTAACATGAGAAAAATCGCATCACTGTTTACGATGCTGATGTTGGTAACAGCATTTGCATTTGCCCAGAACCGGACGATTACCGGTACTGTGACCGATGAAAAAGGAGACGCTTTACCAGGCGCCTCAGTAAGAATTAAAGGAACCCGTACAGGAGTAGCTGCTGACAATAATGGTCAGTTTCGCATCCAGGCCAAAACAGGCGACGTATTGCTTGTATCTGGTGCTGGAATAGATGCTACTGAAGCTACTGTTGGATCTGGAAATACAATTGCAATTTCAGTTAAAAGATCTGTAGTTGCTGGTACTGAGGTTGTTGTTACTGCCTTGGGTATTACCCGTCAAAAAAGGGAATTAGGTTATTCAACTGCAAAGGTTTCAGGAGCTGAGCTTACAAAAGCTAAGTCTGTAAACATAGCTAATGGCTTGCAGGGCAAAGTTTCTGGTCTTAATATTACTTCTGTTAACAACGGAGTATTTGAAGATGTAAAAATTAACCTTCGTGGTATCCGTTCTTTATTGGGAAATAATAACCCAATGCTTCTTTTAGATGGTGTTCCAATGGGTATTGGCTTTCTTTCCTCTTTAAATCCAAACGATATTGAAGATGTGAACGTATTGAAAGGAACATCTGCCGCCGCTATTTATGGCCCTGACGCTGTGAATGGTGTTATCGTAGTAACTACGAAAAAAGGAAAAGTAAGTACTCCGGTAATTACTTTAGGTCATAGCACACAAGCATCTACCATTTCTTTCTTCCCTGAATTTCAGCAAGAATTTGGAAGTGGTGGTTATGGTGCTTACACTCCATATGAAAACTGGTCTTGGGGACCTGCTTTTGACGGATCAGTAGTTGAGATTGGTCATGTGCTTCCTGATGGTTCTGTACAAACAGTACCTTATCTTCCTATCAGAAAAGAAAAACAAAAGTTTTTTAATACAGGTGTAACGATTCAGAATGATCTTTCATTTTCTACAAAAGATTTTTACTTGAGTGTTCAGGATGCCATCATTAAAGGCATTGTTCCTGATGATAGAAATAGAAGAACTGGTATCCGCTTAAGCAGTAGCCGTGAGTTCGGAAAGTTTAAAGTAACTTTTAATACAAACTATATTCAATCTAACTACAACATTTTTGATGATGTTTCTATGGGAAATTACAACGCTTCCCAGAACGTTGGTTTGAACAATGGTTTGATGAACTTGATCTTTAATACTCCTGCACATATTCCTATTACCAGTTATAAAGATTTTATAAATAACCCATTTGCAGAGTACAATGGATATTTTAATGATTACGGGCACAATCCATATTTTGCAATTGATAACTGGAGAAATTTTGGTAAGAGTGAAGACCTGATTTCAAACATTGAGTTAGGTTTAAAAGCTACTAGCTGGTTATCATTTACATACCGTGCTGCGATGAACATGAGTACGAATACAGGAAGGTCAACAACTAAAGGTGAAACACCAACCGCTTTTGGCGTAGGTCGTGGGTTTGCTTCAATACCTGGAGCAGTAGGTGATTTTGCTAACAGAGGAAGCCGCTTGTCTTCAGAAGCATTTGCTACTGTAAACAAAAAATTTGGAGAATTAAAGTTTAGCGCAGTTGCTGGTCACTACTTCAGACAGACTGATCAAAAAAATACAAGTGTATCTGCCGGTAATCTGGTTGTTCCAGAGTTATTCAACGTTTCTAACAGAACGGGTGAATTAGGTGGCGGATCTTCTTTCAGCAAAACAAGATTATTGTCTGTTTACGGAAGTATCGGCTTAGGGTACAAATGGGCTAATATTGAAGTTACAGGCAGAAATGATAAAACTTCATTATTGGCAGCTGCCAACCGTTCTTATTTTTATCCAGGTGTAAGTGCATCATTTGTAATAAGTGATGCTATCGGTGCTATCAAAAATAGCAGCGTTATATCTTACCTGAAACTTCGTGGTTCTTGGAATAAAACTGGTAACGTAACTTTAGGTGCATACGGATTAGAGGCAACATTTAGTCAGGCTTCTGGTTTCCCTTATGGATCATTACCAGGATTTACTGCAAACAACTCTGCACCGGATCCTTTGTTAAGACCAGAGTTTGTTAAATCATGGGAAGCAGGTATGGAGCTTTCTTTATTCAAGAATAGAGTAGGTATTGAAGCTACCTATTTCCATCAGGATAATACAGATCAGATTATTCCTATCACCGTTTCAGCTGCTACAGGTTATACTTCTTCTACTGTTAATGCGGCATCTTTTGTTAATGAAGGCTATGAGTTTGACTTGAAACTTACTCCTTTGGTACAATTAGGTGATGTACGTATTAATTTCAGAGGAAACGCTACTTATAATACAAGTAGAGTTGATGAAGTGTATCAAGGATTAGATCAGTTGTTTGCTGGAGGATTTAACACTTTTGCTGCTAACTATATAGTAAAAGGTTATCCAGCCTTTGTGTTTCAGGCAACAGATTATTTGAGAGATGATTTGGGACGAGTAATTGTTGACAAAATAACAGGTGAGCCTTCACAAGATCCTAATACAAAAATATTTGGACAAACAATGCCGAAATGGATTGTTGGTTTGAATCCTACTGTTTCTTGGAAGAATCTTACTTTCTCTATTTTAGGTGAATATAAAGGCGGACACACTGCTTTTCATAAAATAGGTGATGATATGGCTTGGACAGGTGTTTCAATAGCTACAGCAGTGAATCACCGTGAAAGATTCGTTTTCCCGAATTCTTCTTACGAAGATCCATTGAATCCAGGTAAATACATTGCAAATACAGATGTTACATTATCAAACGTAAATAACTTTTATACAGGGGTTTATCGTGATGTAGCTTCAAACTTTTTAACAAGTGCAGCAGCATGGAGATTAAGAGAGGCTTCTATTTCTTATGATTTGCCTAAAAAAGTATTAGGAAATGGGAAGCTGATAAAGGGTGTTTCCTTAGCCGTTACAGGAAGGAATTTATACCTTTGGTTACCAAAGTCTAATGTGTATTCTGATCCTGATTTCAACTTTTCAACTGGAAATACTTCAGGTGTAGGTACTTCACAAATAAATCCTCCAACAAGGACATTTGGTGCAAGTGCAGTGTTCACATTTTAATTATCAATAACCAAAATGTTTATTAATATGAAAAAAATAATAATATTCTCGTTAATCCTGCTGATGACCGCCACGGTCGGATGTAAAAGGGATTTCTTAGATATCAACGTTAGTCCAAACTCGGTTACACCGGGTTCTATTTCCCCCGATCTTATTTTGCCAAGGGCAGAACATGCTATCGGAGCAAGAATGGCTACTTCTTACAGAACGTATGGAAGTTGGTGTGGTTACTGGTCAAGATCTGGTACGTACGGACCAAATGCTGAAGAAGAGTCTTACAATATCACTTCTGGTTTTGGTGCAGGTGAA
Organism: Chitinophagaceae bacterium; assembly: GCA_016706055.1. GTDB lineage: Bacteria > Bacteroidota > Bacteroidia > Chitinophagales > Chitinophagaceae > JJ008. The sequence goes on from JADJKL010000008.1 coordinate 353,885, forward strand.
TGGTCTGGTTGGTATGATATATTGACTGACCTTGACATCATGGAAAAAAGGCAAATGTTTTGGGACAAACCTTTTATGAAGGTATTGCCAAAGCATTAAAAACAGTTGGGTTCATGTACTTGGTAGACCAGTACAATAATGTACCATATTCCAAAGCTTTTGACCTTACTAATAATATTCTTCCTGCTTATGACAAAGGAGATGCTATTTATGCAGATCTTTTGGTGCAATTAGATAATGCATTGGTACTTATTAAAAATGCCAATGTAAGTGCAAATACAAATATTGCGAATGCGGATATTATTTTTAAAGGCGACCAGACAAAATGGAGACAACTTATCAATACACAAAGATTAAAGTTATTGATTCGCCAGTCTCAAGTTCCAGGATTTTCTGCAACCGCCCAGATTGCTAAGATTACTAATGATGGATCTGGATTTATTGGCGCAGGACAATCTGCCAATATACAGCCAGGTTATTTGGCTGATAATGGAAAGCAAAATCCATTCTGGAATTCATTTGAGAAACTGTATACAGGTGATGCGGCTGACCAGTTTAACAGAGCAAACAATTATGTTTTAAATCTATATCGTAATAATGGTGATATAAGATACCAGTACTTTTTTGATGCTGCTGCAACTCCATTATCAGGTAATACTTATTATGGATACAACTATGGTGAAGTTTTACCAAACAGTGACCCTTATAAGCAAGCCAATTCATCTGGTGTAGGTGGTCCGGGTCTAGCAAAATCTGCATCACAGGCACAGTGGTTATTCACTTCTGTGGAAAGTTTGTTTTTACAAGCAGAAGCTATCCAAAGAGGATGGTTACCAGGAACAGCGCAAACTGCATATGAAAATGCAGTAAGAGAATCATTTAGCTGGTTAGGTGTTACGAATGCTGTAAGTACAGCTAATGCTTATTTAACTAATCCTTTTGTAGTTGTTGATTGGTCTCAAGCAACAACAAGCCAAGCCAAGATTAATTTAATTGCTACTCAAAAATATCTTGCACTTTGCGGTGTTAATAATTTTGAAGCTTGGGTTGATTATAGAAGACTGGGTGTGCCAACTACTTTACCACTTTCGATGGCTCCTAACAGGGCTGGTAGAGTAATACCTATTAGATTACAATATCCTCAAGCAGAGTTTACTTATAACAATGCTAATGTAAACTTAGAGGGTACTATTAATCCACAGTCAAGTGCAATCTTCTGGGATAAATAATTCGTATATTAAATCACTGAAGAACTAAACTGATAAATAATTTTAAAAATACACACATGAAAAAATACTCAATTCTCTTATTAAGCAGCGCAGTACTTTTTTTAAGCTCTTGCTTAAAGGATAAGGCTGTGAACGACAGAGTTTATGGCATGGATGGAGCGGATGAAGCCAAACTTGTTGAGTTGCCTAACTCGGATGGGACACATTTACAAACTTTTGCATTTGATTTCGAAGACAAGGTATTGGATGTAGATGTTGTGGAGGTACGTTTGACTTCAAACAATCTTCCTACAAGCGACGTAACAGTTGTATTAACGATGGCTAATTCGCAGACTTTAATAGATGATTATAACACAGCCAATGGAACAAGTTATGATATAATGCCTGCAAACCTTTACCAACTTGTTGGTGCTGCGCCATTAACCGTTGTTATTCCAGCTGGTCAGCGTTCTGCGTTTGTTAAATTGAAAACTAATGCTATTAACTATGATCCTTCTAGCACTTATGCAATTGGATTTAAGTTAGTGAGTATTAGTGATGCATCCTTTTCATTAAGCGGTAATTTCAATACACTTATTGCTACATTTGGTGCCAAAAATCAATATGATGGTCGCTATACAGTTACTGGTAGCTGTGTTGACGCTAATGGTCTTTATGAAGGAGTATATCCTACTGAAGTTGATTTAGCAACAGTAAGTGGTAATTCTGTACTATATTATAATTACGAGATAGACTACCCTAATTATCTTGTAGCAAACATTGCAACTGGCGGTTTGGCTAATACAGGTATCAGACCAGTATTGTATTTTGATAATGCAACCGGTCAGCTTACTAGCCTTGGTGATGCAAATAATGCAGCAAGAGTATATACTGGTGTAAGCGGTTCTTATAATGCTTCCAGCAAGACTATTATTCTTAACTGGGTAGCAGGCAGATGGAATGTTACTGAGACATATACTTACAAAGAACCTAGATAAAATATTGAATTTATTTATTAAAAGGGTTTGTTTAATTACAAACCCTTTTTTTGTTTATTTTGCAATAAAAAATGACAGATCAACAAAATAGCGGCAATCAACTAAACATTGAAATTTCGGAAGAAGTAGCCGAAGGCAGTTATGCCAATCTTGCAATAATTACTCATTCGCATGCAGAGTTTGTAATTGACTTTGTGAATGTGATGCCGGGCACTCCAAAGAGTAAAGTAAAGTCAAGGATTATTTTTACACCTCAACATGCAAAGCGGTTTATGAAAGCTTTAGCAGAGAATATTCAGAAGTACGAATCTATAAACGGGCCTATTAAAGATCTGGAAGAAGTGCAAATGCCTTTTAATTTTGGCGGGCCTACAGCCGAGGCATAATTTTTTATTTATAAGAGACCCTCATCTGCAAAACTGAAGTGACCATCCTCACTAACAATTACATGGTCTAGTACAGTAATATCAAGAAATTTTGCGGCTTCTTTTATTTTAGTAGTGAGTTGCTCATCAGCTCTGCTTGGCTTTAAACTTCCTGAAGGATGATTATGACAGAGGATAATATTGATAGCATCTTTTTCTAAAGCCATTCTTAAAATAACTCTGGGATCAGCAACTGTTCCAGTAATTCCACCTTCGCTTATTATTTCAAAATGGTTGATCTTATTGGCTCTGTTTAAATACAATACTGCAAAAACTTCATGTCTGTAATCCTTTAGCTTAGTTTTTAAATAGTCTGCTATATCTCGACTGGTTTGCACTACAGGCTTCCCTAAAGGAGCAGATGATTGCCTTCTTCGGCCAAGTTCCAGCGCAGCAGCTATAGCAATTGCTTTTGCTTCGCCAATACCTTTAATTTTCATCAGGTCAGTAAGTGAGAGCTTACCGAGTTCCACCAAATTGTCTTTACCTAGTTTGAGCACTTCTTTAGCAAGATCTACAGCCGTTTTTTCTTTATTTCCATTAAGTATTAGAATGGCGAGCAATTCCGAATCGCTGAGGTTTTCTGCGCCTTTGGTGAGTAGTTTTTCCCTTGGCCTATCGTCTTTTGCCCAATTTTTAATTGAGTACTTGTGCTCTTGCATAGAACAAGTATAGGTAATATTTTTATTCTATCAATACCACTTTGTGGTAATAACAAGCCGCCAGCAGTTAACCAATATTTTAAAACCGAAATCAGAATCTATGAAAACCAAATCTTTTACTTCTGTAGGCTCTTTTCACCCCATTCTTTTCTTTGCAGTGGTGTATGCTGTCGCTTTGTTGTTCTCTATCTTCATTTGCTCAGCTTTATTTTATAGCTGCAACGCAAAATCTGCTGATTTAACTGAGCAACATTCCATTCCATTGGAAAAACAGGATATAGTTCATACTAATTTAGCCTTGAAGTAGTCATTTCGCCTTATTTTTTGCAGTTCTAAAAATGTGAAGTACTATCTTCGCCGCACATTTTTACGCTATGCAATCAGCTAAAATATTCTCAGGAACTGGCTCTCAGCAACTGGCTGAGCAAATTTGTAAGCAGTATGGAACTAAGCTTGGAAAGGTTAATATTCAACGGTTTAGCGATGGGGAAATAAGTCCCATTTTTCTTGAAAGTGTACGAGGGGATTATGTTTTTCTGGTACAAAGTACTTTTTCTCCTGCAGAAAATCTTATGGAGCTTTTGTTGATGATAGATGCTGCCAGAAGAGCATCAGCCGACAAAGTAATTGCAGTTATTCCCTATTATGGATATGCCCGTCAAGACAGAAAAGATAGACCAAGAGTGGCTATTGGCAGTAAGCTTGTAGCCAACATGTTGGTAGCAGCAGGAGCCGACAGGGTGATTACCATGGATCTTCATGCGCCACAGATTCAAGGCTATTTTGATATTCCGGTAGATCACTTAGATAGCCATGCAGTTTTTATCCCTTACATTGAAAATCTGAGACTGGAAAACCTTACCTTTGCCGCCCCCGATGTGGGAGCAACAAACCGCATCAGGGAAATAGCCAGCTATTTTACTGCTGAAATGGTAATCTGTGATAAGCATAGAAAGAGAGCCAACGAGATTGCAAGCATGGTAGTAATAGGAGATGTGACAGGAAAAGATATTGTGATAATTGACGACATCTGTGATACAGGAGGTACACTGGCTAAAAGTGCAGGTCTTTTAAAAGAGAAAGGAGCAAGAACGGTAAGAGCATTAATTACGCATCCGGTATTAAGCGGTAAAGCATACGAGAATATAGAGAACAGTGTGTTGGAAGAATTAATAGTGTGTGATACAATTCCGCTAAAAAAAGAAAGTTCGAAAATCAAAGTATTGAGTGTAGCAGAACTTTTCGCCGTTGCCATTCGCAATGCTTATGAAAACAAGAGTATAACAAATCTTTTTATTCATTCGCAACGCAGAGATAAGTAAAGCCCCTGCAAAATGCGTTTAAATTATAAAGTAATTATTCCCTAAAGGGAGATATTAAAATCACTTTAGACCAAAACAAAAAATTGTATAATTATTTATTAACATAGACCCCTCTCTTTAGTTAGAGCTTTTGAAACTCCCCTTTAGGGGATGGGGGCAAAAAACAAACACAATGAAATCAATTACAATCGAAGGACAACTGAGGACCGGATTCGGCAAAGGCGCCAGCCGACAACTCCGCTCTCAGGAACTTGTGCCTGGTGTAATTTATGGCGGTGAAAAGGAGATCAGTTTTTCTGCTCCTCTTGCAGCTTTTAAAACACTGGTGTACACACCCAGCTTTCAGATAGCTGAAGTAGTATTGGATGGAACAACGTACAGGACTATTATGAAAGACCTGCAGTTTGACAAAGTGACTGACACATTAATTCACATTGATTTGCTTGAGCTTACTGCTGGAAAAAAGATAGTAGCTGACATCCCTCTGAAATTTGTAGGAGCATCTAAAGGAGTTAAAGAAGGTGGTAAGTTAGTTACTAAAATGAAATCATTAAAAGTAAAAACGTTACCAAAGTTCTTAAAAGAGCAGATTGAAGTTAATATTGACAATCTTGAGTTAAACGGAAATATCCGTGTGGAAGATGTGGTTGTAGAGAATTATGAAATATTGAATTCTCCAAGAATTCCAATTGCATCTGTTGTATTAACAAGACAGTTGAAGCAAGAAGAAGCTGCTGCTACACCTGCTGCCGGCGCTGCTGCACCTGCCGCCGCACCTGCTGCAGAAAAGAAGTAATATTTTTAAACTTAATAACGACCCGTCTGGCCCAAAGCGAGACGGGTCTTTTAGTTATTGAATAAATTAAAAAGCGACTTTAAAATTCAACAATCAATTTCATTAATTAAAATAATTAAATTGAGTAATTAAATGAATGCAATAAAAAAATACAGATGAAGTTTTTAATTGCTGGCTTAGGAAATATTGGTGATGAGTATGCTCATACAAGACATAATATAGGGTTCGATGTTGTGAATGCTTTTGTGCAAAAACATAAAGGCGAATTCAGGGTTGGAAGACTAGCGTACGTAGCAGAAATAAAATGGAAAGGAAAAATTTTTGTTTGCATTTGTCCATCCACTTATATGAATCTGAGTGGAAAAGCAGTTAGATATTGGATGGATAAAGAGAAAATTGCAATTGAGAATATATTAGTGATTGTTGATGATCTGGCTTTGCCTCTTAATAAGCTCAGGGTAAGACCAACCGGTAGCCCCGCAGGTCATAATGGATTAAAAAGTATTCAGGAAGTGTTAGGTAGCGCTGATTATGCAAAGCTTAGATTTGGAATTGGGAACGACTTTGCCAAAGGCTACCAATCTGATTTTGTGTTGGGTAAGTGGAGTAAAGAGGAAACTCCAATGGTGAAGTTAAAAATAGAGAAGTCAGTGGAAACTATCGAGACATTTGCCACTCAAGGAATAGCTACTGCTATGAACCAGATAAATAATCAGGCCTTTTCGCTATGAATAATCAGATTGATTACTTACTTTAGCTGTCCGACTAATAGTCCCCGGAAGCCCTAATAAGGTAAAGTACAGGGTTATTTCGAATCCAATCTACTTATTGAAGCCAATGAATACTTGTGATGAACAACCACAAGGGAATGTATCCAAAGTATTTAATTAAAAACACCACCTTTTTATGAAGATTTTTTGTGTTGGCCGAAATTATGCAGCCCATGCCGCTGAATTAGGAAACGAAGTTCCTGATGAACCAGTAATTTTTATGAAGCCTAAAAGTGCTTTGCTACAACCGCATACACCGTTTTATTATCCCGAGTTTACCAATGAGTTGCATTATGAATGTGAATTAGTGCTTCGTATTTGTAAGAATGGAAAATATATACAGGATAAATTTGCTGGCAAATATTACGATGCAATAACAACGGGTATTGACTTTACTGCCCGTGATATTCAAAACGAGTTAAAAGAAAAAGGTCTCCCTTGGGAAAAAGCCAAAGCCTGGGATAATTCAGCAGTAATTGGTAAATGGACACCAATAGCCAATATCAAAGACAAAAAGAATATTAATTTCTGCATGTACAAGAATAAGGAATTGGTACAACAAAGTAATTCCAATTTAATGATTCACAGCTTCGATGAAATTGTAGCTTATATATCCAATTATTTTTCAATAAATATTGGCGATATGATTTTTACAGGTACACCAGCTGGCGTAGGAGAAGCGGTGGTTGGAGACGAACTGGAAGGTTTTATTGAAGATGACAGCATGTTTACAATGGAAGTGAAATAATATAGAATTTATTATCTGCCTGCATGATTAATTTAGCAGGAATCAATACTAACTGCAACAGAATGCCATTCGTAAAACGGGTGGCTTTTCTTTTTTTAAGGGCATTGCTTTGTCTTAAATTTGCCACTACCATTGTTTGCAATAAATGATTGATACTACTATATTATTGAAGGCCTACCGCTTGATGAGTCAGGTAAAGGTGATGGCAGAAACGTATGAGGCCAATCGTACGATTTGTAAATATGTTCATTCTACTTCAAGAGGGCATGAAGCCATTCAATTAGCAACAGCTTTTCAATTACAGCCACATGATTTTGTAAGTCCGTACTATAGAGATGAAAGTATCATCATGGGTATCGGTTTTACTCCATATGAACAAATGCTTCAGCTATTAGCCAAATGCAACGATATATTTACAGGTGGTAGAGAATATTATTCGCATCCCAATTATAAAGGTGATGACAAACCTACCATGATTCACCAAAGCAGTGCAACAGGTATGCAAGCCATTCCAACAACAGGATTGGCGCAAGGTGTTCAATATTTGGAAAATCATTTACCGGGACGATTAAAAAAAGGAGCTAATGGTGAATTGCCAATTGTAGTTTGTTCGCTTGGTGATGCAAGTATTACAGAGGGCGAAGTAAGTGAAGCATTTCAATTTGCTGTGTTAAAACAATTGCCGATTATTTATTTAGTGCAGGATAATGACTGGGGCATAAGTGTAACTGCCGATGAGGCAAGAGCCATGAATGCTTTTGAGTTTGCTGCTGGATTTAAAGGAATGAACCGAGTGCAGGTGGATGGCAGCGATTTTGAAGCATCTTATTCCGTGATGAAAGATGTTTGTGAATCTGTTCGCAGGGAAAGAAAACCTTATCTCGTTCATGCACAGGTTCCGTTATTAGGACATCATACAAGTGGCGTAAGAAAAGAATTTTATCGCAGTGATGAAGATTGGACAAAGCATGAGGAGCATGATCCTAATCCAAAACTCAGAAAGAAATTAATAGAGAGAAATGTAAGTGAAGAAATAATTGCAGAAGTTGAAAGGGTAGCTGCTGAATTAGTGGCTGCTGATTTTGCAAAAGCAGTAGCTGCACCTGAGCCAGATCCTTCAACAATCGAGGATCATATATTTGCTCCAACACCTGTAACAGAAGAAAAAGGAGAAAGAAGCCCTGCGGGAAAAGAAAAAATAGTGATGGTGGATGCTGCTTTATTTGCAGTGAGAGAATTAATGGAAAAATATCCGGAAGCGATTTTATATGGACAAGATGTAGGGAAAAGACTCGGCGGTGTTTTCCGTGAAGCAGCAACATTGGGTGAAATGTTTGGTGATCACAGAGTGTTTAATACTGCTATACAGGAAGCATACGTTGTCGGCTCTACAGTTGGTATGAGTGCTGTGGGATTGAAACCAATCATAGAAGTACAATTTGCTGATTATATCTATCCGGGATTTAATCAACTGGTAACAGAAGTATCTAAAAGCTGTTACTTGAGTTGTGGTAAGTTTCCTGTCTCAATGATTTTAAGAGTACCAATCGGTGCTTATGGCGGCGGCGGTCCTTATCATAGTGGGAGTGTAGAAACAACTGTTCTTTCTATAAAAGGAATTAAGGTTGCTTATCCTTCTAATGCGGCGGATATGAAAGGATTGATGAAAGCGGCTTACTACGACCCCAATCCGGTAGTAATGCTGGAGCATAAAGGATTATACTGGAGTAAAGTGCCGGGAACAGAAGATGCAAAAACACCTGAACCTTCATCAGATTACATACTGCCATTTGGTAAAGCCAACATTGTAGTTGAAGCATCTGCTGATTCTATTGACAACGGTGAAAGCTGTGTGGTGATCACTTACGGAATGGGAGTGTATTGGGCGAAAGCTGCTGCAAAACAATTTAATGAACAGGTAGAAGTAGTTGATCTGCGGACCTTATTTCCATTAGATGAAGAATTGATCTTTGAACGAGTAAAAGCTCATGGAAAATGTTTGGTGCTAACGGAAGAACAACAAAACAATTCTTTTGCCGAAGCATTAGCAGGTAGAATTTCTAAAAATTGTTTTCAATTTTTAGATGCGCCAGTGGAAGTGCTGGGTGCATTAAATACACCTGCCGTACCGATGAATATGGATTTGGAGAAAGAGATGTTGCCAGATGGGGAGAAGGTGATTGCGATTCTTAATCAAATGATGAACTTTTAAATTGCATTTGAAATTATAAGCAATAATAATGGAATGAACAGTCAATAAATTTTTATGATTAGAATCCTATTTGGTTTAATAATATTTGTTGCATTCTCATGTAACCCCAAAAAAGTATACAGAGAAGTTGTACGAACTGATAAAATTGATGAGGATATTATTCTTTTTAACATTGGTAATATTAGTAGAGCTGAAATAGGTGAATTGTTAATTGAAATAGAAAAATGTAAACCATTAATTATAGGAATAGATATTCTTTTTTTAGAAAACAAAAAAGCATTCGATGACTCTGTTTTAGCCGATGCTTTGGAAAGAGTTACAAATGATATTATTGCATATAAATTTGATTCAAGGGGACGGGAAGAAAGAAGCATTGATCGATTTAGGAAATTTGCGAGTGAAGAAGGTTTTATAAATGCTGAGGAAAAGGATGGAGTGCTTAGTCATTTTACGCCGGTAAAGGAAGTAGGTGGGAAGTTACATGAATCCTTTGCTTTGAAAATTAGTAAGCAATGGAAACCAGAGGTTGAACTTAATCACAGCAAATAAATCAATCCCAATACTTTTTCAAAGAAGACTGCAACAATATTATTATTTTGTTAGGGAGGATTTACATGACAAAGAGGTTTGTAGCCTTCTGAAAAACAAAATCATATTAGTTGGTTTTTTGGGCCCGGGAGATGAGGATAAACATTTTACTCCTATAAGAAGTAGGGAAGAAGAGATTGAAGGCAAACCAGACACCTATGGCCTCGTTATTATTGCTAATGAAATAAGAACAATTCTCGAGAATTGAAATTAATGAATGAAGTTTTTTTTAATAGAACTTAACCTGAAGTTGCCATAGCAAAAAAAATGGATTAATACTTTATTGAACATTTGCAGTAAGAAAAGCTTGAATTTTATTAAAGGCGTCTGTATATGTTGCAGGACTCCAATCATCGCCATGATGCAAGCCATTATATAACACATACTGATTTGCGACACCCATAGTTGTTAACTTATTTTAATGGTAAAGATTGTGTATTGGCATTTACCAAAGGGTCTAAACTTCCTTGTAAAATTATAGTAGGTGAACTTGTTGCTGAAACATAGGTTAAAGGACTTGAAGATGAATATAGAGCAGCGTTTGTAATAGGAGTTCCATTTAATAAAAGTTCCAGTAGAGCTATTGGGTAAGCCCCTGGATTGTTGTATAAATCTGGCATATCGGTTGGGCCAAAAAAATCAACTACTGCTTTTATTTTTACGGGGTTTGTATATTTATATGCATGCAATAAAGAAAGATGCCCGCCTGCACTAGCTCCCATCAGTACGTATTTATCACTTATAAGATAATCTGCCCGATTGTTATAAATGAAATCTACTGAGGTCTTTATATCCAGTTCTTGTGTGGGAAATGGATTATTTGCAGGTAAAGCACCTAGGCGATAATTAATATTAAAAATGGCATAGTTTGGAAACCGCTTATTTAAAGTGTCAATAAGAGCGGAGCTAAAATCAGTTTTGTCGCCGCTAGTCCAACCGCCACCATGAATTAAAATAAGCACTTTAGTATTAGTGGCAGTTCTGTTTGCAGGTAAATAAATATCCATCTTTTGTTGAGCATCTGTACCATACGCAACATTCAACATGTTTTTTTGTGCGACCGTGTTGTTATTATCATTTTTAGAACAGGAACTTATTAATAACAGGGTTGCCGCTATAAAAAGCAAAGAAAGGTTAAGGTTTTTTGGAGAATCAGGCATGCTTAAAGGTAAGCATCTTCATTTCTTTTTATTAAGAAATAGGAAGAATTAACAGATTAGATTTTGCAATATTTTTATCAAGGGATAGAATTAGCCCCTTCAAAATCAAATTTCTTCTTTCTATAATTAAGGTATAGTGTGACACGGAGCTTGTATAATCCGTATAATATCAGCAGATGAAAAATCATCATCAATATATAACAGATCAATTGGATGAAGAATGAAAAAGGCAATCCTGACCAAGGTAGCCCAAGGCTATTTCGAATTGCATTAATCGATCTTAATTCTGAAAAAAATAACCCAAACAAAAAAGCAGTCAATAAAAAATTGATAATGAACAGGCGGTTGAAAGTTTTTTTGTCTTTACCATCAACTGGTTCATCGGGGTATAGTTTTTTAAATATTTGTAATCCAAAAAGAGCCAGCCACATAATAAGAATATACGCAACTGAATAAAGGAAAAAATAAAAAGGGTGGGTAGAGTAGAAAATTGCAAAAAGAGATACGATGCCATGCAAGCCAACTAACATTAACTGCAAACAACAACAAACCTGAAAGAATTTCCAATTCACAAGTATAGATTTATAATAATTTTTTACTCTTCTTCAAAATAATCAGAATCAATTTTTTTTATTTCATAAGTTGATTGAATTGAAACTCCGAGATTATTGTCAATCATGTATTGAGCCAAGTCTTCGCCGTCAATTAATATAATTTTTACATCCATTTGTTTTGCATAAGCAATTGCTTCATTAGTATAACGGGAGGTGGTAATAAAAACTCCTTTCTTAGCTCTTTGTCCAGCTAATGCTCCAACAAATTTCTGTACTTCAGGCCTGCCAATTACATTTTCCCAACGTTTAGCTTGAATGTATATTACATCTAAGCCTAGTTTGTCTTCTTTTATAATTCCATCTATACCTCCATCGCCACTTTTTCCAATAGCTTTTCCTGCATCCTGAATCGAACCGCCATAGCCCATCTTTACCAGTAGTTGAACAACTATCTTTTCAAAGAAATATGGGTTTACAGATTTTAAAACTTCTAAAATTTCGGCTTCCAGAGATTGTTTGATATTTAAATATGCTTTCTCCATTATTTCATCAGGAGTTAGTTTAGATTTTAGAACTTCTTGTGATAACTTGTTCTTAGTATTGAGACTTTCTGTCTTGTCATCTTCTAATGAAGAGATATTTTCTTTTTCATTTGTTAGTGGATTTCTATATTCCCCATACTTATCGGCTAGATATTTAATACCAATAGCCTCTGGATTTTCACTTAGGATTTCAATACCCCTATTAGTAATTTGAAATTCACCTCTTGCTTTATTTTCTAATGCTCCCGCCATCTTCAAATGAGCTTTGGCCCAATAAACATAATTATAGAATTTCTTTTGACTTTTGCTTGGAAGCCATTCATTCAAATCATCATCAGTCAACTCTAATTGTTTAGCCAGAACTTCAATTGTTTCTCGTATTGTATGGATATTTCTGTCACTTGCAAGTTTTAGAATAGGCAACATTAAGCTTTGGAAATCAGGTATCATGTTTTAAAATTTAGAAGCCTGTCAGTAAAACTAACAGGCTTCTAAATATAACTAAAAATTATTATCGCTTACTTCAAATTCAACTTTATCTGCAACTCCTCAAACTGTTTTTCATCAATAGTAGCTGGAGCATCTAACATCACATCTCTTCCGCTATTATTTTTTGGAAAAGCAATAAAGTCACGGATGCTTTCGCTGCCACCAAGAATAGCACAAAGACGATCGAAACCAAAAGCAATACCACCATGTGGTGGTGCTCCATATTCAAATGCTCCCAATAAGAAACCACATTTATGTAGCTGCTCTTCTTCATTCATGCCTAAAGCGGCAAACATTTTTTCTTGTAATTCTCTTTGGTAAATTCTGATAGAGCCGCCACCGATTTCATTGCCATTCAATACCATATCATAAGCATTGGCTTTGATATTGGCATAGGGATGTTTTAAATATTCAGCCGCATTCTCAATAACAGGATTATTATTGATCATTGTTTCAATCTGTGTTGGCTTTGGAGAAGTGAATGGATGATGGCGGGCTACCCAGCGATTGCCTTCTTCATCGTATTCAAATAACGGAAAATCTAATACCCAAAGCAATTTAAATTCATCCTCTTTTCTTAAACCTAATCTTGTTGCCATTTCCATCCGCAAATCACTGATGGCTTTTCTTGTTCTTTCTTCTGCACCAGCAAGAATTAAAACTAAGTCACCTGCTTTTGCATTGGCTGCCTCAGCAATTGCTTTTAATTTGTCTTCAGAATAAAATTTATCTACGCTGCTTTTATAAGTTCCGTCAGCATTTACTTTTATAAACACCAAACCTTTCATTCCTATCTGCGGACGTTTTACCCATTCTGTCAATTCATCGGTTTGTTTACGACTGTATTCACTGCAACCCGGAACTGCGATTGCAACTACTGTTTCGGCTTCGTCAAAAACTTTGAAATCAACTCCGTTAATTAATGTGGCATTATCTTGTTTGTCAACATAAACAGTCGACGGCTTTTTCAGGTTCAGAACCCTCATGTCGAAACGTATATCTGGTTTGTCGTTACCATAATTCCACATAGCATCCTCCCATGTTATACGTTCCAACTTTTCTGTATAATCTATTCCTTTTACATCTTTGAAAATGGATTTTACCATTCCTTCAAACATGTTTAAAATATCATCCTGCTCTACAAAAGCCATTTCACAATCTATCTGTGTAAATTCTGGTTGGCGATCAGCTCTCAAATCCTCGTCACGAAAACATTTTACAATCTGGTAATAGCGGTCGTAGCCACTTACCATTAGTAATTGCTTAAATGTTTGTGGAGATTGCGGTAATGCATAAAACTGTCCGGGATTCATTCTACTCGGCACTACAAAATCTCTAGCACCCTCTGGTGTGGATTTAATTAAGAAAGGCGTTTCAATATCCATGAAACCCTGATTGTGTAAATAGTTTCTTGCAGCACGGTTTACAGCATAACGTAGTTCAATGTTTTTCTTAACTGGATTACGACGCAGATCCATGAAGCGGTATTTCATCCGCAGATCATCGCCACCATCTGTTTTATCTTCTATCGTAAAAGGTGGAACAGCCGATTTGTTTAATATTTTAAAAGATGTAACTACAATTTCAATATCACCAGTTGGTATGTTTGGATTTTTATTGCTACGTTCATTCACTGTTCCGGTTGCCTGCAACACAAATTCTCTTCCCAAAGGATTTTCTTCTAATTGTTTGTTCAACTCTTCGCCAAATAGCAATTGAGTGATGCCGTATCTGTCACGGAGATCAATGAAGGTAATGGCGCCAAATTTTCTAATAGTTTGCACCCAACCAGCTAGGGTTGTTTCAGTTCCATTATTTGCTAATCTTAATTCGCCACAAGTGTGAGTTCTATACATAATTTTAAGCTTCGAATTTTGCTGAATATTGTTACGGAACGATGAAGAGTGCGACGCAACAGACGATGCTAGTAGTACTGTTGCTGGCTACAAAAATCAATACATTCCCAATGGCGCAAAGATAGCAAGGCGAGGCCTTATTTTGAATGTTTTATGCATTGAATGGGAGTTGTATATTCGCTTTTTGTGCTACGTAAATGCCGCAAGACACTGTTTATATAATTCCAAAATGGCTTCGAACACCTTTAGAGAAGGAGCATCTTTATATCCATCCATCAGGCGACTCTATTTACTTGCCGGATTCCTTTTTTGGAACGGGAGGCTATGAAGGTTGGGTTATAGCGGAACAAATACGAAAGCAAAATGAAATTCAATATAAGAAGGAACAATCTGACTTTTCCTGGGTGATTTTTCTTGTGCTTCTTATTACTGGGGTTGTTTTAGCAGTGCTTACAAATTTAGTTGAAGCTATTCCTGAATGGATAGAAAGGCGGAAAAGGATTAAGAAAGCAAAAGTGCTGATAGATGAAAGAGGTATTCAATATCACAACTGGTTAATCTCTTATAACCCATATTATGCTTCGCTAACGGAGGCGGGAAAGGAACGGTTTCTTATACGTACCGCTGCATTTATGCAGTCGAAGGTATTTAGGTATCATGCAATGATACCTGAAGAATATATTCCTGTATTGATAAGTGGTGCTGCTGTGCAAATAACCTTTGGGCTAAGAAATTTTTTGATGGATTATTTCTCCGTCATTCATATAATAAAAGGTGAGTACAGAATTCCGGGTAATGATGAAGATATTTATCATGGCCATGTAAGCCGGAGGGGAATACATGTAGCTTGGAATCATTTTCTGTATGGCTTTGGTGATTATAAGGATTGTATAAATGTTGGTTTGCATGAAATGGCACATGCTGTTTCGTATGACGCATTTCTTGGTGCGGAAGATTTGCATGATGCAAGATTTAAGAGAAGGCTGGAAGAGTTCAGGAAACTGGGAAGGCCTGTATTCAGAGCTATGCGGGCAGGCGACAGTCATTTGTTGGATAACTATGCAGCTACAAATATTGATGAGTTTTGGGCTGTTTGTGTAGAAACATTTTTTGAAAACACAGAAGAGTTTAAACGTACTATGCCCGATTTATATCATTCTATTACCTGCTTATTGAATCAAGATCCCCTTGATCTGGAGAAAATAATTAATAAGAAGCTAGCATGGCTTGCAATTTGAGAAAAGTCTTTATACTTTTAGTATAGCATCTAAACCCTATAGCAAAGAAGCCAATTTAAATCCGTCCGCCATGCTTACCCTTGCCATCATTTATTATATCCGACGTCATTTTCTGGAAGTTAAAAGAAGGAAGCAAGTGCTGCTCGCCACATAGCATTCCCTTTCAAAAGGTTTATCCTCTCATTAAAATTTTAGTGAAACGACTTATGTCGGCTTCGGGCAATACAGGCTTGTTATATAATAGTTGTTCTACCAATTGTTTTGCAAAGTAAGGAGCCAAAGAACAGCCTTTAGTTCCCATGCCGTTTAAGATTCCGATGTTTGGATGTATTGGATGCAAACCAACGAACGGTCTTCTTTCCAATGTAGCAGGTCGGATGCCAGCTAAATGGTCAACAATTTTAAAAGGAACCTTTAACCACTCTTTTAATAAGGCTTCTGTTTTTTCTTTGAATGCAGGAGTGGGATCGGGGTTGTCAAATTCCCATGCATAGTTGGAGCCTATCCACCACAGTCCGGGTGTGGAAAGCGGTGCAAGCATCATTCCTTTTTTGTAAATATTTGTAGTGGGAAGATCTGGTATTTCAACTAATAATACTTCCCCTTTGTTTGGGGCGAAAGGAAGCAGTTTGAAATAGGAATTTTCAGCACAATCTGCTCCATCACAGAAAATAATTTTATCAGCCGTAAGGTCTTTATACTGAATTTTATCTGCTGATAATTTTAATTGATCAATTTCAAATTCTTCTTCGACCAACAGATTCTTTTCTTTCAAATGCCTGCGCCAGGCTGGTAATAAAGAATCAAGATGAACAGTGTAAACTGCTTTTATTTCGCCGCAACCAAAATCATAATTGAAATTATTTCTAAAGTATTCTTGGTCTTGATATTCGCTGACATAAGCTGCTTTTTCTTCAACCCTTTGCATAAAGCTTATCCGCATTTGTGGACTGGGAAAAAAGTCGATGATATTTTTTTGTGAGAAAGCAGTAATTCCGAGTTCGTTTCCAAATTGAGTATATGCTTTGTTTGCAAATGGAATAATTTCATCTGCCAGCCATACTTCTACATGTCTTCTTCCGGTAACAGGGTTGATGATGCCTGCGGCAATTCTGGAAGGGGAATTTGAATAGTTTTTATCAATGACGATGAAAGACTTTTCTTCTTTTTCAAGATAATAAGAAAGCCATGTGCCGGAAATGCCTTGCCCGATGATGAGATAATCTATCTGCATAGGCAAATGTAAGTCGAACAGCTATTGTTGTTCGATATTTTAGAAAAAGATGCCGGGTCGAGCCCGGCATGACTTTTTGCATATTGTCATTCCGGCCTTGAGCCGGAATCTTTTTAAATGTTATTTATTCTACAGTAATTCTTACTCCCTCTGAATGCGAAGTAAACTCCGGAGCATACATACACTGTATTGTTGTAACGCCATTACTGAAATTACCTGTATGCGTTACGAACAACGGATATTCAAAAACATAAGTCCCTTTCCTTAAATAGCTAAAGAAGAAATTGGTACTTGCATCTTTGGTGCTTTCGTAATATCCTAATCCGCCTTGATACTTATAACTGCTCAACACATTTACAGGCTCCAGTGCAGATGCTCTCATATCTTTCATGTGAACATATTCCATGTCACGGTCTACACGAAGTTCTACTCTTACTTTTATCTTGTCGCCTACTTTCAAAACATCACCGTCTTTTACAGGAGTGATAACCGGTCCACGGTCGGTATTCTTTTCAACAAACAGTTTCTTGACCAAATTCAATGGCGTTGCTGCTGTTGTTATTTTATCAAGGTCTTCAAAATACTGCCAGTAAACTCCGCCCCATGTTGCTGATACATTTTTATTGGGAGAAGAAACAGTAACATTGATATTTCCCATTTGCGGAGTTACTTTGTTTCCTTCAATCACTTTTTTGAAATAACCTGTTCCTGCTTCTTGCCCTGCATCAGTTGATTTAATTGTTGTACTTCCAAGTTTTACTTCTACAACTGGTTCGCTATTCAGCCATTCTGTTCCTTGTAATAACAATGCATAACAAGCTTCGGCGGTTGCCTTTGTTGTTTTCCAGTTATTGGTCTGTTTGTTTTTTAATAACCATGTTCTAAGATCGTCAACCGTTTTGGTGTCTTTCCCTGCTTCTTGGAAAGCTTCAATTAACAAAGCCTGAGTTTCAATTGGTGCTTGGTACCAGAACCATCCATTGGTTTGATCTTTCCAATACATTCCCAGTTCTTCATTGTTGATGGAAGTTTCTTTCAACGATTTAAGAATGGCAGCAGGAGTATTTGCATCATCTGTTCTGTGCAATGCTAATGCGATCATACCCTGCATATATTTACTTTGACCAACCCATGTTTGTTGTGTTCTTCCACGGAAATAAGTGTAGGCAGTCATTGAAGCTGCTGCGATTTTATATTCAGGGAAGAAACTTCTCATGTACAAATACTGAATCGTTGTATAACCCGGTGTGTATTTTTTCAGATCAGTTTTGTATTTAATAAGGTTGTCATAATCCTCTTTTATTTTCCTGTCTAAATAAGGAATAGCTGTTGCCAATATTGCTTTCATTTTATCATCCTGACCGTTGGCAATAGCATTCAGTTTTTTCAGATGGCCAATTCCTGTTACAATATATTGTGTCATATAACGATCATCCGGTCCACCTGTAAACCAAACAAAACCACCGTTGCTGCTTTGCATTTGCTTCAGCTTTGCATAGGAGTTATTCAACTGCTCACTCATTTTTATCATGTCGAATAGCAACGCAATATTTCTTTTTTGCTCTGCTTCATTTTTTGCCTGTAATACCCAAGGTGTTTCTTCCAGCATTACGGCTTTCAGTTCCTGATTCTTTTGCAGATTACTCATCAGCGCAGCGGTATCTTTTATTTTCCATTTGTCAAACACTTCTTTAATGCGAGGTGATGAATTGGAAATATGCGTTGCTAATGAATTGGCATAATACCGGTTCCAAGTTTGTTCTGCACATTCATATGGATACTCCATCAGGTAAGGTAGAGCCTGTACTGCATACCATGCGGGATTAGAAGTGTATTCCAATGTGAGTGCATAGTGCTGTAATGTTTCACTCTTGCCACTGTTCAGCAATTTATCAAAACTGAAATTCTTTGTTCCTGTTCCTCTCATCGGCAAAGGCATTGTTTCTGTTACCAGCATTCTGTTGGTAAGCACAGGCAATGCATTTTCTTCGCCATCAGAATAGTTCCCAGCTTTGGCAACAATTCTCCAAACCAACGCATTATTAAACTGATAAGGTATTTCTATTGGGAATTTCACCACTTCACTTTGTCCTGCTGCTACAGTGAAATACTGGTTAGGAATTACGCTTTGGAACTGACCATCGACCGGTTCATTGGTAGTGGCATCGAATAATTGTAAGGAAACAGTTCCTGTCATTTCTTTATCAGACAGGTTAACTATTTTGGAATTGAGATCAATCTTATCACCTTGTCTTAAAAACCTTGGCGGATTAGGCTGCACCATCAATTCTTTTTGTGTGACAATTTCTTTGCTGCTTGTTCCAAAGGCAGCATCTTTTGTATGTGCCAATGCCATGAATTTCCATTTGGTTAATGCTTCTGGCATAGTGAAAGAAAATTCAATTGCACCAGTGCTGTCTGTTCTTAAATCTGGTAAGAAGAAAGCTGTTTCGTTGAAGTTCTTTCTGATTTTGACATCGCCAGATTGTTGACTTGTTTGTTGTTCGTCTGATTGATCCGCTCTACCATCGCCATCAGAATCTTTTGCTTTTTTTGCGACTTCACCGACAACTAACATTTCGCCTTGCTCCTTGTATTCATCGTTAGGTGCTGCTCCATCAGCGTTTTCTCTTGCAGTTGGTGCAGGACTCATTCCCCTCACCATTATGTTGTCATTATAAAAGGTTACATCGTTAGTAAAAGAGCCAAGAAGTAAATAGTCATATTTTTTTACAACATATTTTCCTGCTTGGTCATTAATATAACGCTGATTAGATTGTACCTGATTAAAGTTTTGTGTACCAGCCCATCTATTTCTGTTGTAATATGAAGGCCAGATAGAAGGTTTATACCAATTATGTGGTACAAATTGATCTAATGAAGCATCATACATACTGCCCAGCATTTCTGCTGCCACCTTTTCTTTTTTCAATCCGGTAATTCTCAGCTTCCATTTTTCTTCGCTGCCGGGTAAAGTTTTGTCTCTATAAGTGGCATATTCAATACTGAGTTCTTTATTTGTCCAGGGAATACTAATGGTTTGATTCAGTTGATAAAAACGATTATGCTTAATAAACATCCAGCCAACACCATAACCTGGGCGGTCTCTTTCAGTTACCAGATAATTGAATTTTCTTTTTTCATTATCTAGCTTGATGAAAGAATAGTCAACTGCCGAAGGAATATTCTTATTGTCGTTTTTGTCCAACTGGTACACTACAAATAAATTATCTGCGGATGTTCCTAACTCAATGTTTGCGGTTTCGCCGGGTTCAACAGAAGTTTTTGTATTGCCTAACCATAAGTAATCTGCCCGGTTCAGCTGATTGCTCTTTTCATCAAACAGTTCGATGTATTTTACATCTTTTACTATTTCTCCATTCTTATCTTTTGTTTCTATCTCAATAATGTAGAATCCGGGAGTAAAGCTATTATTGCCTATTGCCCATTGCCCATTTGCTTTGGCAGAATCTACTTTATTGAAAACTTCCTGTCCCTTCTCCCAGCTTTTGAATCGGATTCATTATCATACTCATCAAAAGGGAATTGTTTAATGTATTCGTTTTTGCTCATTGGCAAACTGATCAGGCCTTTCCCAATAGCGGTCACGGATCAGTCTTTTTTCCTCTTTCAGTTTGGTGATGGTTACTTTCACTTTAGCTGGTTCATATTCGCCATTCATGTTTTGTGTGCGGATAGATAATGACTTTAAACTATCGGCAGGTAAAGAAGAAGGAACAGAAGAAACAAGCATAAGTGATTTATAACTTACAGAAACAGATTTTTCTCCGCTTCTTGTTTCACCATTTATGTCAGTAACATCGGCATACACTGTGTCGTCAAATACCGGTTCTAATTTTTTATCAATCTTCAGATCAGGGATTGCTGTGAATTCAATTACAAATTTTCCGTCTTTATCTGTTTTTACTTCGCCATGTGCACTTTCCATTTGCTCGGTTGGCGGCTGCCATGAACGCCAAAAAGAACCACGGATATAAAAGCGAGGTTGCCTACTACTCTGTATTTTACATTGGCGCCATCTATATTGTTTCCGGCGTAAGCTTTGCTACACCTGTTACTTTTATTTTGTCATTTACTTTATAAGTTCCTTTAATAGGTTCATAGTCAACAAAGAATTTAGGACGTTTGTATTCTTCTACTTTAAAACCAATATTGCCACCATCTTTCTTCGTATAAATAGAGAATTGGCCGTTCATGCCAGTTTGTGTAATTGAAATTTGCCAATGAAAGAACCAAATTCATTTGTAGTTAATCTAATTGTATCAAGGTCTTTATAATTAGCATCTCTTAACACAACTGTTGTAGAATAGCCAGCCATTACACCACCTGTTTTTTCTACATTATTTCTTGTCAATACAATTCCTTTGTAATAAACCGTTTGGCCGGGACGGTAAATAGCCCTGTCAGTAAACAAGTGTATGGAAGTGATTGATTTAGATTCCTGCGGCTGTTGGTTATAATAATAGTAATCGTAAGCAAGATCATTCATGAAAAGATGATCATTACCATGTTTTACATCCAATAAAAAAGAATAGTTTCTATTGTTGTTCTTTTCATCTTTTACTCTTTTTATTTTGAAAAACCCATTGGCATCTGTTGTATATGAGTCGCCTTTTGTTTTTTCATATTTTGATTGCTGATAATTATAGGTTTGTTGCCAAAGTTGTACTGTGGCTTTTGCCAAAGGCTGTCCTGAATTTCTGTTCAGTACAAAATAATCGCTGCCATTGTTTACATAGCTAATTCCAGATACATAAAATAATCTTGCTCCAATAACTGTTTTCTTTCCGCTAAAATCATTTTGGTCAGATGCGGCTAAAAAATATTCTCCCGGTGGTAGGGCATCTACTTTTAATTCTGTACTATGTGTTTGCAAATCATTTGTGGCTGGTAATTTTGTTGCCAACTTTTATCAGCTTTTGCATCTGCTATCGCCGTCCAAAAGCGATTATCATATTGAGTTTCTAATAATTTTTTAAGATTGTCGTCAGCCTTTACAATCCGTAGGTAAAGTGTATTTATATTTTTATATTGAATCAACGTTCTAAATGGCTGATCAGGCACATTTACTTTTTCTACAGTGAATTGTAATGAAGGGTTGTTAATACTGTTCAGCAGATTATAATAATTTATTCTTCCTTCGGAAGAATCTTTTTGTAGAAACCTGCTCACATATTTCTTTTTGCTTTTAATGCGACTGTAGGATTGGTGGTATCACCAAAAGGTTTATAAGCATTAGCCTTTTGCTCATATATCTGTGCAACCAAATACCAAGCCTGAGCCGCAGCAGGAACTTTAGCCATATTGATGTGCAAGTGATTTAATGCATTAAAATAAAGTTGTTCTTTATCCGATGAGTTGATTTTTGTTTTACAAATTGTATCCGATGAATATCTGCATCAATTAATGCATCTGGTTTTGCATCATTTAAATGAAAGGCGATTAGTTTTTTTGATAAATAAGTAATGCTTTATGTTGCAAGGACATTGAATCCTTTGTTGAAATTTTCTGGTAACAAAATCTGCTGCTAGATCAAAGCACTGGCTAAATCAATTTCAAAAGCATAGGCTGGTTTTTTAATATCCCTTTCATCATTATCAAATAAGCAATTGCACGGTGAGCTAAGATCATATAGCGTTGGTCGTAGATGACGAACATTTTTGTTATAATTGCATCAAACGGATCAAGTTTTGTTTGTTGTAGTAGCTTTTCGACTTTTTATAGACTGCAAATACAATTCTCAATCTTTTGTGAAAATCTTCGGCATCCCAAGTGGCTATATCAGTTTGTTACAAAATCACCAGTTTTAGTACGGTTATACAGTTTCCAGCGGTTTTGCTGATAATAATTCCAATACATATCGGCTTCAAGACTACTAATATGGGAAGTAACAGGTTCTTTACTGGAACTAATTTTCTTTTTCTATTTCAGTAATGGAGAATACAGCATTTTCTTCCCGAATTTTCATTTGCAGCCCCATCATATATACTAATGACTTTATAACCTGAGCATCCTGCTTTTCCTTTTAGCAAGAGCATATATTAGTTTTCACTTCTGCTAATGCAGACTTGGCAATCCTTTGTTAACAAAGTCTCCACTTTCTTCCATTCTTTTTCTGCATTCTTTATCGGGTTTAGCTAAACGATGTCTCATAGTAAACAAACTAAAAATTGTAACTAATAGGATTATAGGTTTCCTACGAATTGATACTTCATTCTTTAAGTTTTTTTTTAAATCTTCTTTTGCAGGACGAAATGTATGCGTAATAAGATGCAAGTCAGAAGATAAATTTCAAAAGGTTCTTTGTTGCGTCAGAAACAGGAAGTTACCAAAAATGTTGATGGAACAAAATGTTTCAATTTGATTATTATTTTTCATTTTAATAATGCGAAAAACATTCCGCTAAAACGCTTCATCAGCAAGCACTCCGGCATAAGCTGTAAAAGGCTTATTTGCAGCCTTATTCCTTAATTTTTTTGATAGGTTTTGGCATGATAGCAGGAGATTGGAAACTGGATAAATGGAAAACAATTAATAATCATTTAAAACAAACGTTATGAAAAATTTTACCTAATTATCAGTTCACTGTTCTCACTTTTTCGCTGCTTGCCTTTGATGGAAGCCGCCTTAGTATATCAGCAGTAACCAGTAGCCAAGTAACTTTCAGTGGAAGTTGATGGCCGCAAATTTTTCGATTATAGAAGGATAACAGTATTGCATTAAGCTATCTTACCGAAGGTTATCATCAGGTAGTTCACGGCCAGGCTAAAAGAGGTAATGGAAACACATTTGGCAGAAATGTAATCATCTACACCAATTCAGTTTTACCTTGAAAAGAGGGTTTCAACTTGAGATTACTATCTAACTGCGTTTGGTAAGAGTATTAGTGGATGAACGCAAGATGGACATTATTGACGAATGGTATAATGACCAAGATGATTTACTTGACAGTGATAATGGTGGATGGAACAACGGTTACAGGTAATGTAATGAACACCAGAGAGTTTGAAACTGTAAAAACATCTTCGCCAAGAATGGTTTGAAAACAACCGGATTACTTCAGTAAAAGTATATTATCGAAAAATAATTTTACTACTGCAAGTAAAAGAAATGATGTTGCTATTTACTTTTGAAAATAACAGGCTTGAAATTGCGAAGCTTGCATTTAGTAAAACAGTAGATAAGAATAATTATTTTCTATAAATGATGCATTGACTTTTAGCAGTAGCAAAGATGAACTGGCCGGTTTTACTCCGTCAATCCCGTTAAATACATACACACCCCAATAAAAAGCCTCTCCGTTAATTCGGGGGAGGCTTTCCTTTATTTGAAAGGTTTTTATTTCTTAATCACTTCAGCCATTTTTTTTTACCAATATCAGCTGGACTTGCTTACCACATGAATTCCACATTCAGTCATGATCTTCATTTAATAGCGGCAGTATCATCTGCACCACCAACAATGGCTCGGCATGACCCATACGACTTTGGCCCGGAGGAGCAGTTTGACCAGCAATAAATCCTACAACCGGTTTTTTATTTCCATT
>JADJKL010000009.1 GCA_016706055.1 Chitinophagaceae bacterium
CTGTTCCCACTGGTATTTTGTTCCAGCATGCTGTACAGCAAAGAAAAAATTATTATTCATGGCACCAACTCAAAGGGATTGATTGTAATCAGTTCGAATAAAGTACAACCTGCTAAAAACAAGCATATCGAAGGCGATGAAAAGGGCTATTATTCACAGATCGGAGCTAAGCAATGGAAATATACTTACTAATGAAGGGCATATCATCAGAACAAAACCAGTTTCCTCCGAACCGCTTCCGATCGAAGGAAAGTTTGGTTTTAGTATTTCAAAAACTGGCGACAGAACCTGGCACAGTATTCGCAATGTAAAACAGATATTAAGTTCAACACCTACACAGTTATAATTTTCGAACTGGTATTACCAAAATTATTCAAAAATAAAGTCCATCGTTCATTTGTAATTACACTAAAGAATAACAAAACAATTGTGCTGAATAGAGCAGGTCTTGGTATTGAACTTCAGGATGATTCTTTTGCATTATCTGTTTTGTTTGGCGAAAGAAATTAAAAAACATACCCAGCGATCTGGTAGAAACGGAACCCGGCAAAGTAGCATTTGCTGTCCCGTGACGTTATTTTAAGTTTTAATACTTCTTCTTTAAAACTGGATACGCTGTTTTACAGGAAGAAAATCTTTATCCTCGAGAACCCTTTTCTGGTATAAAGATTATTTTTATCGGCACTTATGGTAAAGGATTTTATATAATAAAAGGCAACAAGGCTAAAAGCAATGCCGTTGGATAAAGGCAGTTTCTGCTGTATACATTGCTTTATGCCTGATAGGGTGGGTTATTGCTGAATTAGTACTAACCGTGGCTTGTTCAAAGTAAAACTAGATGAACTACTCAATGCGTTTTGATAAAAATATCAATACTGTCTATTACCATTGCCACAAAGGAAAAACGATGGCATGGATATGACAGAAATGAGAATGGAGCTGTACTCCCTGTGCTATTGCATTAAAAAAGGACATTATCTTTTCCTACTATGGACGGACTTTTATGGGTAGAGGTCAGAGCAGGCAAATATTTTATTACCAAGAAGGAGAATTGTACATAGATGAAGTGCTGGCAGATAACTTGGAAGTAAATATGGAATTCACTCTCACTTAAAATCTTGGTTTTAACACCAGAAGTAAAATTCTATCTTGGTTTTCTGCCTGGTGTAATAAGGAAAAATATTACATCGATTATAAATTAAATAACGATGCCAATGGACTCCGCTAAATACAACTAATGGAGCTGTAATCCAATTCAACAATCTGCGCAAGGAAAATATGGCACTACAAATACAGCAGTTAAATGGTTTTGGTATTAATAATTATTCCTACAGAAAAAAATAAAGTTTACTATAAATACACCACGGCATAAAACATGGTGGTTCTACACCTGTATGTATGCTGCTCTTGCTCGCCTTGATTTCTCTTTACTTTGGGTTACGAACAAAACAGTTTAAACAACGACAGAAGAAACTTGAAAAACAAGTAACAGAAAAAACAAAAGAGCTACTTCAAAAAATGAAGTACTCGAAAAAGTAATTCAATTAACACCGAGCTGATTTCGATTATCAGCCGACCGCATCACACCATTGAAGTTTCTAACTTTGTAACGGAAAAGCCTGCAAAGAAAAGAAGCCAAATGCCCGAAAAGGTTACAGCAGGAAACCATTTCCGGAAATGGCAAATACTTCGCAGGAATTGCAGCTACTCTCTACAAATATTCTTAACAGGATTAAATACCAAAATGAAAATAGGCGACTGCTAAAGAAACTTTAATCTCCGCCCAGACTGGTGCACTTAGGTGCTGGGCATATTGTTAATCGCTGGCTAAACAAAAAAATTAATGATTGAAAACCTTGTTGATGAAAAAGTCGAGGTTAATCAATTCTATGAACCACTAAAGATTCTTATTTACAATCTATTGACGAATGCTATTCATTTTACTGAGAAGGAGCTGTACGGTTGATGCTGTAGTAGGTGATGGATATATTACTGTTTCAGTAAAGACGAAGAAATTGGCATGTGACGCCGGAAAAATTAAAAGCCTGATGGCTGATCAGGTAGTTATTTGGATTCTGCAAATGTCGATAACAAAAGAGGCATAGGCTAGGCTATCTTATTATAAAGGACCTGTTGAAAACAATGGGAACGCTTTTACATATTGAAAGTAAAAGGGTGAAGGAAGTAAAGTATCTATCCGTTTTGACTTGCAAAAAACAAATAGTTTTACTGCTTAGGCGTTAGAGCACTAAGCTGAATCCTCCAACCCCCATTTAGTAATTCACACTATCGAATTTAAATGCTATTTCTCTTAACCTAATTAGTTTTGTTTATACAATAACTAATACACCTTTTCAAAACAATTAAATATGAAGTTTAACAGTGCCCTCTTTTTATTTTCGTTTTAATTTCTGGTTTTGCTTTTGCCCAGCCGTCGAAAACGCTTTGAAAACTAAAGCTTAGTGTAAAAAACAGAAGTTTCCTAAAGCTACGCTGATTGATATAAATTAAGCTGGTAAAACACCAAAGAGCTTGAAAGCAGTGTATGGCAAACCATACACCGGCAAAATGTAAATGTGTGCCTGCTAATAATGCTAAATTCCCAAATGCTAAATGGGTGTTTAGAGGTGCAGTAAAATATCAAAAGCTGGTAGTGGTTTCTCTTTTGTAAAAATTTAATCAGGTGATGAATTATAGAAGGAATGCAGCACCTAACAAGAAAGAAATTCTTACTTTCCTAAATGCTAATAAAAGCGAAATCTTCACAAATAAATATTCCTACTTATCAAACACAAGGTTTGAATTAGGTACCAACTGGAAAACTTGTTTGTTAGACTTTGACAGAATACAATTGAGTAACACAACGTATGAAATAACAAACACAATCTCTACTGAAAATAAAAGCAGAAACTAAAAATAATTGTTTGCAGTAAGATGAGCAGTTGGACAAAAGCACAAACCACGGAGGCAAAGAATTAGATTCTGAAGTTCTGCTTGAAAAGAAAAAAATATTCTGTGGAAGAATTAGAAAAATAAATACCTGGGGCGATCAAGTTGATTTAAAAGAAGCAATGGTCCTTGGGCAAGAACTCCTAAAACCACTTACCATTCCTGCTTCAAAACAGTATTTGAAGCCCCTCTTTTGTAAATGATATATTGATAGAAGGTGATGATATGAAAGTAAGATCATTGATGTATATATGTCGCCTTCTGATGCGTTTAAAGCACCAGAACGAAAAGTGTTTACCAGATATGGTAAAGAACGGTATGAAAAAATAATGAATGCGGCTGTAAACGGTGATTACTTATACAAAGAACAATATTGCTATTAATCGATGTAAAAGAATCACCCAAAGCAGTGTGGATGTGTACAACAAAGACCGCAGCAGCTATTGCCGTTTTGAATTTGGATTAGAAAATAATGCGTGGAAATAACAGGCGCAACCATGTATGTATTGCAAGGCGAAGTTGGAACAAAATTAAATCGTTACCCTGCACAAAAACTTCGTTAGGCACGAGTAGAAAGAGGAACACAGCAAGAGCTTAGCAAGATAAAAGTAAAAGATCATGTATTGGCTTATTACGAAAGCGACAAGCTTTGGTATCCTGCCTTTTATCTTGGTTATGAAAACTACTATTACCACATTCAATACTTCATGGATAATTCAAAAGGCAAGGTTAGAAAAATTGTACCTATGGAAATTCTTGCAGGAGATAAGGCTTTGTAAAACTACAAGATGGTAGTTTAAAAGAAGTAACCATAAAATCGGTAAATGGTACAGATGTGGTAATTGATTTTAATGGTCAGAATACCAATTATAAAATGTCAGGCTTGTTTTTAAATAAATACGTAGGTTTCCATTATCAACCTAAAAATCAAAAAACTTAAAAAAATGAAAAAGAGCAAAATACTACTAGCTATATGTGTCCTGTTTTCAATTTCTTTTGTTGCCTGCAAGAATGAAAAGAAAAAGCCTGATGTGGTGGATGAAATGGTAGCCAAGTCAAAAGCCAAAACTTCAACCAATGCAGAGCAGGAAGCACCAACATCTAAAGAACTTAAATTAGGTGATAACAAACTTATCTATCTCTCCAATTATGCATTCGTTAAAAATGTAATAATGACTGAAAAAATAAATACCCCTGATAACAAAACAGTTGAAGCTGCATACTATGATCTTACCATTCCGAAAAGCATTGGTAAGATTGGTGTAAATTATAGCAAGCAAAAAGTAAAGCCATCCTTAGATGGAGCTATAAATGGATTGTTACAAGGTTATAAAAAATTAGATTACGTTGCCATATCAGATGAAAAACTAGAAGACATTTCAGATAAATTAGGACATCATGCGAAAATGGGTTCTGGAAAAAATGTCAATCAATATAACTGAAGATGGCTTATCAAATGGCGAATTCATTTATATGGTATTGCAAAGGGAAATGAGTTGCTTTATTTCAAGGAATTTTAAAAATGCAGGAACTGAACATGCAAAAAATTTCAAGAGATGTTGGAAAATATAAAGCTCACTTCATCAAACTAACTAACATTAAATTATGCAATTTAAAATTATGGTAAACTATAAATCACTTTATCTTCTACTAATTGCTGTAAGTAGTTTGCTTATGTTTCCGTTAAAGGCTTCATCGCAATTGAAATGTCATAATCAATTTAGGATTACAAACCCAAAACTCAAAAACATACTTATAAACTCAAACGGTATTGAAAGAAGTTTTTTAGTTTATATTCCCGCAGGTTACAAGGCAGGCCGACAAGGCAAAGTAGTTTTTATGTTTCATGGCGCAAGCCAGGATGGCATGAAGATGTTTAACAAAACCGAATGGAGTCAGAAAGCAGATACAGAAAAATTTCTTGTTATTTTTCCTAATTCGTTGTGCTATTTTTCATTGGACGACCAGGCGGTAAAAAGCCGATGGAATGATGGCAACTTAAAATTAAAAAAAAATGTAACAGCGGCCGATGATGTACTTTTTTTAATGACATGGTTCAATGGGTAAATAGGTATCGGGACTCTTTAGCCAAGTTTGAAACTACTCCTAACCCCACAAAAATTTTCATCAGTGGATTTTCTAACGGCGCCTTTTTTTGCAGTAAACTAATGATGGAAGCTGCTGATAAAATAACTGCCGCAGGTGTAGTTTCTACTTTTATGCCTGCAACAACAATAACGCAGCCTGCACAACCAGTTCCCAGTATTATCATTTATGGTACCAATGACCAACATCTTTTAGATACATTGCATATCAACGCTCCACAGTTTCCTTCAACACCAAATAGTTTTGTCGCAACGCCACTTTTCAATCAACTTATTAGTTGGCATTTGCAACGCAATCAATTAAACTCTACATTTACACAACAAGCAACAAACAGTAAATACAAGCTAATTTATAATCAGCCGAATAACGGGCAAGCAAATAATAGAAAATATTTTGAGATACAGGTGTATAGAGGGCTTACCCATATTTACCCAGTGAATAACACAGTAAATGCAACAGATATCTTCAATCAATTTTTCAATAGCTATTAAAGTGTTTTTATGCGTCAATTAATTATCCTTCTTATTCTTTGCAATAGCTTAATTATACCTTGTGTTGCACAATCAAACAACAATGCAAAAGCTTCGCCATTAAACAATATATATCAAGTATTTGATTTTGTACATAATGCTATGTACCTCGGAAGTGCTGAACCCAAGCAATCGCTGTCTAAAATTAAAGCAACACTCAGCAACAATTATTTTACCCAAAAAGATAGAAAGACGTTAACTGTAGAAGGAGAAACGTTGATGACGAAACTGCAAAAGGCCTGGAGTATAGACAAAGAAACCTACGACTTTCAATATTGCGGCTTCCCTTCCGAACAAGCACAAACAGATAGCACCTATTGCTGGTATAATAAAATACAAAAGGATAGCAGTTTTTTAGAAATAAAAAAAGAGAACGGCCTATATCGCATTGTAAAACTTGAAATAGGAATGACTGCTGTACCATCTGAAACGAAGTTGCTGCAGAAGCTATGCTTGCGACAACAGTTTGAAAAATGCTGTGATCAGAGGTAAGAGAGCAGGCATTATGCAACTAAAACCCAATACAACCGTATTAGCATATAATGAAGAAAATGGATTTTGGCAAGAAGCAATTTTTTTAGAAAAAACTGATCGTTTATTCATTGTAGAATTCGCAGATAATATAAAAAAAGAAGTTACTCAAATTGCACCTGTACTAATTCAAAAATATGACTGGGCTTTTGTTTTGGAAAATAATAAGCTGGTAAGAAAAATGATTTACTCAATCAGCGAAGAAACAGTTACTCTTTCGTCAGGAACCAATGCTATGCCTGTAAACAGAAAAGATTTATATTTTAAAATAAACAACTATCTGAAGGCAGATACAGATGCGTTACTATTTGTTCACTAGTAAATTGCACTTTACAAAATTTTGTAATCGCAAACATTAAAATTATTATTTTCATTCGCTAATGATAAAACAAATCCACTAAAAAGATTTAAGCAAAGCTGAAAGTTATTTCAACAATGCACTAACACTTTATTCTAAGGTCAATAACGAAAAGCGAATGGGTGCAGCACTCAATAATCTTGGTGCGGTGTACAGAAATCAACATCAATACGACAAAGCCATTCAAACCTATAATCATGCATACGATTTAAAAGTAAAAACAAACGACTCAGTTGGTATGTTTAATGCACTGGCCAATCTGGGTACTGCTTATCAATATTTAAAACAATATGATAAGGCAGAAAAATATTTATTGCAAAGCCAGGAATTACAACAAAAATAAAATCCAAAAACAACCAGATTACAAACTTTGCTGCACTTGCCCAACTAAAATGGAACAAGGAAAATATGCAGAAAGTAAAATATCTGGATCAGGAGTTGAAGTAGGAAAAAACTTTAGATCAGCCACATGAAATGATGGAAATCTATCAGGTTTATGCGGCATTAGATACGTTGACCAACGATTACAAATCAGCTTATCAACATTTACGTTTGCAAAATGATTTTCAGAAAAAAATTACGCAGGCAGATCGGCAAAAGGAGATGGATAAGCTGGAAGTGATTTATCAAACCAAAGAAAAAGAAAAAGAAATTCAACTCGGCAAAACAACTATTCAAAATAGAAATAAAACCCTTTGGATAGTAAGTGGTATCTCTGCTTTACTGCTACTATTGGCATTCTGGTTGTTTTGGTTAAGAAGCAAGTTGCATAAGTCTAATAATCGGTTAAATAGTCTTGTAAAGAAAAAGAAGATCTGGTAAAAGAAATTCATCACCGTGTTAAAAACAATTTACAAGTTATTAGTAGTTTGTTGAATATGCATGTTCGCAAAGTACAGGACCCGCAATCTAAAAGATTTTTGATGATGGTATTTCCGTATTCAGGCCATGTCGCTTATTCATCAAAACATTTACAGTCATTCCAGTCTGCAAAAAATTACAACCTAAGGAATACGTTGAAAAATTAATACAACAGCTCTTTATTACTTATCAAATTCCTGACAAGTCTGTACAAATTAATACCAGCATTGCAGAAATGAATATGGATATCGAGAAGTTAATGAGCCTCGGTCTGATACTAAATGAAATTCTTTCTAATGCATTTAAATATGCTTTCAACGGTAGTAAAACCGGCACCATAGATATATTAATGCATCCAATAAAAGATGATCAGGTAGAACTTATAGTAAAAGATAGTGGCAGCGGTATCAGTATACAAATGATAGATGCACCAGGCGATTCGTTGGGAATGCGGCTTATACAAGCATTTAGCGATAAGTTAAACGCCACACTCAGTATTGGTAACGTAAGCGGAACCGTTTATAAACTTACTTTCGATCCAACAAGATGATGGATGCACTCAATATATTAATACTGGAAGATGAGCCCATTATTGCAATGGACTTAAAAGATTTTTGTATTGAGTTAGGGCATAATGTGGTAGCTGTTTGTTACAACTATACACAAGCTCTTCAGCAAGCCGAACTCCGCAATCCTAATTTTGCATTAGTAGATATTCGCATTGGTGACAAGGACGATGGCATCACATTTGGGAAAAAACTAACGAGGAATTTGGTATTCCTTTTATTTACATTACTTCTTTTTTCGATGATAATACATTGAGCCAGGCGAAAAGCACTTTCCCTTCTGGCTATCTGGTAAAGCCAATCAGCCGTGGCGGACTTACAGCAGCCATACAAGTAGGTGCCTCTAACTTTAGTAAATGGCAACCCAATACCCAAAGCCTTACTGAAAAATGAAAAAGATAAGTAACGCTACGCTTACCAATAGAGAAGTAGAAACCATTCAACATCTGATGCAAGGGAAAACTAACCATGAAATTGCCGAGTCGCAATTTGCAACCATCAACACGGTGAAAACGCATCTTAAAAACATTTACCTCAAGTTTGATGTAGAAAGCCGAGGCCAATTAATTGTACTGCTGAATAAATAATTAAGCTTTATCCGCAGCCATATTTTTTAAAAAGGATAGTTTCAAAACTTTTGAACTCTTGCTCCGATGAAAAACCACTTCCCTGAATATAAAAGGACTTGAAACTTTTGTTCTTCGATTTTACTTCCAATATATCTCCATTCATTTTATTACCGATATTTTTTACAGATGCTATATCAGTATACTTTGCCTGTACTAAAGCATCTTTTCCTATCGGGAATTGTAAATAGTCCTGCGTCAACTCCAATTGATGAGGATTATTTCTAGAAGCATTTGATTTTAATTTCAATAGTAGTGCGGCTACCAGAAATAGAGCCGTTATTACAAGACCGCCAATCAATAATGTGTTGTTGGATACAGTGTACCTACTTCCATGTAATTCAAACGGAGGAATAATAGCACCAGCAATTTCAACCAAAGCAAAGAAGCCCGTTACTGTCCAAAGATTTTTATTAAAAGGCAGATGATAATGATAAGTACTTGTCATAAAATTGCTTTGTGGCTAAATTAATGCAGCGGCTCCATATCAATGTCACCCTTATGAGTGATTTTGTAAATAGTTGATAATTATAATGCAGGGCTTATTTGCGTAAATTCTTGTTAGCACTCAATAGAAAACTGTACAAGGAGTTGCGTATATTTATGTGTTGTGCACAAGTATAACAAAGAATAAAAATTCAAACCGAGAGATATGTATAAAACATTTTTAACAATACTAACTTCACTTTTACTATTCTGTAGTTGCCAATCAACAGATAAGAATTCAGTTTTAGAGAAAAACAAAGAAGTTGTTTTAAGTATCACAAAGTCTGGAATGAAGGCAAATTTGAAAATTTAAATGATATACTAACTTCAGACTTTGTTTGTCATTATTTAACAAGTGAAGAATGGACAGGTATTGAAGATGCTAAAAAGCAATTTCGGACTGGAGAACACTTTTTCCAGATTGGAACGAAGAAATAGTTGATATCATTCAAGAAAAAGATAAAGTCGTAACTCGTTATAAAGCGACAGCAACTCATACGAGAACTTACGAAGGAATTGATTCGACAGGAGCTAAAATTGAAATATACGAGGTTTCTATTTATCGGATAAGTAATGGTAAAATAGCTGAACAATGGTGCTTTCCTGATGATCCAAGTATAAAAACACAAATTCTCAATTTTAAGGAATAATAGAAACCTGTGCACAACAATGTATTGCCCATAGTTGGCCGGCAAATTGACGCAATCAGACTTTGTTCCAGCGAAAGAATATCTATTAGGCTTTTGAATATTTTTTCAAACATTAGTAATTACATTGTACTTCGGTTGCTGGGCTGGAAGTTCAATGAATGCTCAACCATCGGTAATACGTAACGTTGTTAAATTTTTCCCCTTCAGTTCTCTTCTCCACCCTAAAGCTTTACTTTCATTCCTCATTTTTAATCAGGTAAGACAGATGAAATCCTTTCGCTATATAATTATTCCTTTTTTATTATTGTTTTTGTTTCAACAAACTCATGCACAGGCTGCATTAAAAACAGATTTTGAACAAGCTATAAAGCTGCTGCAATCAAACGAGTATCTGCAGGCAGAAAAAGCATTTACTGATTTGCTGACCAAAGCCACAGACGATGGTTTAAAAAAATATTGCTATATCTATCGTTCAATGGCTTACAACGGTCTTGCCAATTATAAAAACTCCATTGCAGATATGAATAAAGCCATTGCATTGGATCCCGCAGACCTTGCTTCCTATACCGATCGGGGAAAAGCAAAAGCATTTGCCAAAGATCTTAATGGCGCAAGACAGGATTTTCTTTTCATTCTTACAAAAGATACTACCGGCAAGCAGGCCCAGGCTGCTTTTTATTTTTTGGGTAAGATTGCTTATCAGCAAAATTATTTTCAGCAATCTGTTCTTTACTACGACAAGTATGTTGCCCTCGATTCTACTGATGCTGAAGTGTACTTCAACCGTGGTGCAGCAAAAGATATGTTGATGGATGCAGCAGGTTCCATCAGCGATTATACAAGAGCTATTCACTACAAACTAAATTATATGGAAGCTTATGCCAATAGAGGTGTGGCAAAAATTAATTTGCTTTCAAAAAAAGGAAATGCGATTCCTGCAAAAAATCAAACAATAGATGCCTGTGCAGATTTAAAAAGAGCAAAACAATTGGGTGATGATACGGTTGATGATATGATCTTTATTCATTGCACTAGCAAATAAAAAATCTCTGCTGTGCTTCATTTGCCTACAAATCATAAAAAATAAAAGAGGCAGCTCAATATGAGCCGCCTCTTACTTTATAAATTTATTTATATCAGTTCAGATCAAACCGGTCAAGGTTCATTACTTTGTTCCAAACGTTTACGAAGTCATTGACAAACTTTTCCTGTGCATCTTCGCAGCCATACACTTCAGCAATAGCCCGTAGTTCGGAGTTGGAACCGAAAATTAAATCAGCTCTTGTTCCACTCCACTTTACTTTACCTGTTGTACGGTCAGTACCTTCAAATACGTTTTGTGCATCGGAAGTTGCCTTCCAGGTGGTACTCATATCCAATAGATTTACAAAGAAATCATTCGTTAAAGATTCCGGACGCAAAGTGAACACACCATGCTGTGCATTATTATAATTAATGTTCAACACCCGCAGCCCACCAAGCAATACCGTCATCTCCGGTGCTGTAAGTGTTAGCAGTTGTGCTTTGTCCACCAGCATTTCTTCTGCAGAAGCTTTATGCTTTGGTTTATAATAATTGCGGAAACCATCTGCACCCGGTTCCAACACATCAAATGATTCTATATCTGTTTGCTCCTGCAAAGCATCGGTACGACCTGCTGTAAAAGGAACGGTTACGGTGTGGCCACCATTTTTTGCTGCAAGTTCAATACCACACATCCACCCAAAACAATAATATCTGCTATTGAAACTTTCTTATTACCTGTCTGTGCTTTATTGAATTCTTCCTGAACAGCTTCGAATGTTTTCAATATAGAAGAAAGTTCCTTCGGATGGTTTACCTCCCAATCTTTCTGCGGAGCCAGTCGTACCCTTGCACCATTGGCACCACCTCTTTTATCTGATCCACGAAAGGTAGATGCAGAAGCCCAGGCTGTAGCTACAAGTTGTGATATTGATAATCCGGTAGCAATGATCTTCGTTTTTAATGCAGCGATGTCCGCATCGTTAATGATTTCATGTTCTGCTGTAGGAACAGGATCTTGCCAAATCAATACTTCTTTCGGCACTTCCGGACCAAGATATCTTGAGATTGGTCCCATATCACGGTGTATTAATTTATACCAGGCTTTTGCAAAAGCTTCAGCAAACTGATCCGGGTTTTCATAAAAACGTCTGGAGATTTTTCCATATGCCGGATCCACTCTTAAAGAAATATCTGTTGTTAACATAAATGGTGCATGGCGTTTTGTCGGATCATGTGCATCAGGCACACTTCCAGCACCTGCCTGTCCTTTAGGTTTCCATTGATGTGCACCCGCCGGACTTTTCGTAAGCTCCCATTCATAATCAAATAAGTTTTCAAAAAAATTGTTACTCCA
Source organism: Chitinophagaceae bacterium (assembly GCA_016706055.1). Classification (GTDB taxonomy): domain Bacteria; phylum Bacteroidota; class Bacteroidia; order Chitinophagales; family Chitinophagaceae; genus JJ008. Next base: position 12,044 of record JADJKL010000009.1, read on the forward strand.
TTTGGTTGGTGTCTTAGTCCATGCTCCTTCGAGACCACTTGTTATAGTATCACCTGCATTACCGGTGCCAAAACTATTTTTCCAACCGAGACCCATTTCTTCAATGCCGGCACCTTCTGGTTCTCTGCCAATATATTTTCCGGGATCTGCAGCGCCATGTGTTTTTCCAAAACTATGTCCGCCGGCAATCAATGCTACTGTTTCTTCATCATTCATAGCCATACGGCCAAAAGTTTCCCGTATATCTTTTGCTGCTGCCAGTGGATCGGGATTACCATTTGGTCCTTCCGGGTTTACATATATCAATCCCATCTGCACAGCGCCTAATGGATTCTCCAATTCACGGTTGTCAGTATATCTTTTATCGCCCAGCCATTCTCCTTCTGATCCCCAATACACATCTTCTGCCGGTTCCCATACATCAGCTCTTCCACCACCGAAACCAAAAGTTTTAAATCCCATTGATTCCAACGCACAATTCCCGGCGAGTATCATTAGGTCGGCCCATGAAATTTTCTTCCCGTATTTCTGCTTGATAGGCCAGAGTAATAATCTTGCTTTATCAAGGTTTGCATTATCGGGCCAGCTGTTAAGTGGTGCAAATCGTTGCGTACCGAAACCTCCGCCGCCACGGCCATCGGCAATACGATAAGTTCCTGCACTATGCCATGCCATACGGATACAAAACGGACCATAGTGACCATAATCAGCCGGCCACCAGTCTTGTGAAGTTGTCATTAATTCGAAAAGATCTTTCTTCACTGCATTCAGATCAAGTGATTTGAATGCTTCAGCATAATTAAAATCTTTATCCATCGGATCAGACAAAGAAGAGTTCTGACGTAGGATATTCAACTTTAACTGGTTGGGCCACCAATCACGGTTTCTGGATCCCCCACCGGCAGTTTGTTTTAATGCCCCAGTTGAAAAAGGACATTTAGCTGCACTTTCATGATTAACTTCTGCAAGTATTGAATCGTCTTCATGTGAATTATTTTCCATTATTATTATTTTAAAAATGATTTAAGCTATTGCGGCAATTTAAAGAATAATCATTACTTATAAAGTGACAATTAACACAAAACAAATATTTAATATGCCGCTACGCCGTTATATATAAGAAGTCAACAATAACTTTTACAGATTGTTTGTCTGATGCGAATATTTTTTACATTCACCTGACTAATTAACAATCAGCAGGTATTAATGCTAACCGCAGTACAATTTGAACAACTATACAACGAACATCAAAAACTCGTTTATAACTTATGTCTACTAACTGAATCCAATGCCGATGTTACAAGAGGGTTGAAAGTGAGCGTTTTCATCAATACATTCTGCTTCAGCATCAATTAAAACATGGATTTGCCAGATTCCACAATCGGCCTTGATTTCTTAAAAGCTAAAAACAATAAGGTTTCGGGTTTCTTACATCATTTTTTAATCCAGAAACCAACGAACCAATCGAAGCAGCTCTATCAACCATCCGGGAATTGTTGCGAAGTAAAGAAGGGTTCGACAACATTAAGTATCATTTACACACTACCGGATAATCAGAACAGCCATCATCTTAACCAAATAAGCCGTTCCCAAAAGGGTAGCGGAGATCGAATACCAGTGTGAAAGCGGTAGAATCGCTTTTCAAAGGGCTAAACAAAGTATTGCAAAAAATTAACAGATACCGAGGATTTAAACCATCTGTCGTATAACTAAACAGAAAGTTATAAATTGATAACAAATTAGGCACTAAAAAATAAAGCAGGTGAACCTCCTTTTTGCTTACCCTATAAGCAACAGATTCAAAATCTGGGCAATGCACCGCCCCGTAAATGAATGGGCATTTCTGCGTCTGCTATATTATTCTTGCTTGAATTTCTGTTCTTTACCCCACAGTTCAGCACCAAACTGGTATTGAAACGTAGTAGTTCTAGATCTTTCAAACTCAAATTCATTGTCAATGAGTAAGATAAATTATTAACGATTGCTGTTATCGGGCTAAGATTGCTGGCATGTTGCCTCTTTTTAAAACGCGCATCCTAGGAAGGACGGACGGAGGCAAAATCTTTTGAAGTTGCTTTGATCGGCGATGAAGATGATTCAGCTCAAGTCGCCAAAAGCATCAGAAGGGCGAACTTTTTCGCGACATTTCTGTAAAGCTTTGATTGCAAACTCGGTCTTTCAACAGGGGCCCGGCAAAACTTTACCTGCACAAGTTAACTCCTAAACGTTTCGCCGCCAAAAAGGTTCCGCAAGAGATTAATTCAGATTTATTTACCGCTCCACTTGGTTTGTATTCAGCATTTCTGATTCCTCACGAGGTCCTTCTTTTTTCATTATTCAGCGGCTTGTCTAGTGCAACATTTTCTGTTGGCCCAGGCCTCAATTTCCTTTAAGATTTGGCTGCCAGTTCGTTAGATAAGTAGCCCAGTTTGTAAAGGCGAACTTCGGCGTACCAGGGCAATGCTGTTTGAAAAATCACCCCCTCATCTTGTTGCCCCCTGTGTCCCGCAAATTTTCCAATTAAGTTTGTTCGTTCCTTTTCTAGATAAATGACAGTTCTTTTGCGTTAAAGTTTGATAACGTGGAATGTTGCATCAGCGGCATTCAGGAAAAGGGAAATTATATCCCAAATCGCATCTGTCGGTCTGCTGGCAATTTGAGTTTACATCAAGCACACTGTCTTTCAAATTTGCCACGCAGGAGTAGAGTGCTAATCTTAACCCTTGTTAGGCGGCGGGGTGCAGCCCACTTTTAGCGGATTGTGCCGGGCGTATCCCAGGTGAGCCTTATTGTTCCTCTTCCCGCATTTAAAACCGCCAAGTAAGCGGCTCGCTTGTCCTTTGGATGTGCTCCAAATGCTCAGCAATGTAATTGCTGGGTTTAAAAATTCATTGTCGTTTTATTTAAGGTTTTTCGTAGCCGAAGACGCCTGTTTGAAAAATATCGCGTTGTCCTGTCGTATAAGTATCTAAAAACGAAAGCAATAATACTTAACTGAAAATAATACATTTCTATGATGAAAATAAATGGCCTTTGCATTGATATTAATCTCATTTAAAACGTTGGCACATAACCCACAGGTGTCTAATATCAGCATTAACAGGATGCAAAAATACAATTTGCTTATTAACGTTCCGCTATTAACCTGCGAGAATGAACTACGCAACAGTTATCCTTCCATTAAAATTGACGCTTTCTAAAATGAGTTTCGGAACTACTCCTCACATTTTAAAAAAATTCAATTTATTGCCAAGCTACTGCGCTGTTAGTAACGGAAGCTAAGTATCGGTCATGAAACGCAATTGATTTTGAGCTTCTGGTTTGCCGCAGGCGGTACAGTCACTTCATTTAAAATACGCAGCTTTAATATCTCAGCGCCACTTTTTGCAGATTTCGCTGGCTGATAAAAACGGGAAATTCGTTTCAATAACGACAATAAGTTGAGCTTTCGCTGATTAATAAAAACAATAAATTGGTGTTGGAAAATAATCAATCTTCTTTATTCAAACTTGCATATTTGATTCCGACATTAATTGGAGTAATTCTTATGCAGGGTTTTCTTTTAAAAAGAAATAAAACCACAGTAAACCCATCATTCATTTTAAAATAACAAGATGAAAATCAAAACTAAAATAGCTTTTGCTGCTATCGCATTGTCTGGCCTGTTGTTTCCTGGGTAAGTTGCAATAACAATAAAATCAGCAGTGCAACAACATCAAGTTTGATGAAATAGTAATACTAAACCCAGATTTTTTATTCGAGGATTACGGAACCCATACAAAGTAACTACAAACTTTGGATGGCAGTAGGGAGTGCTAAATTGTAACAAGCATCAATGGGCCATGGTGTCCGGATAATATTAATGATGGCGCCGATAAAGGCGGCATTTGGATGGAAGGAGGAACAGCGTATGATGTAGATGGTGCGTTTATTAAAAACCTGTCTACTTTTTATAAAGATGCTACCGGAAATGTATAATGCTGATGGCAGCATTAATGTAACAAAACAAAGAAGCCTGCGAAGCTGCAGCCCGGCCAGATGTGGACCCGGCGTATAAAAATTTCTGCGTACAGTGTATGCCTTCCTATGTTGATGGTTTAAAACAAATATTTTATATCCCGGTTGTTCCAGTAAAGTCTTCTTCCGATACAAAAAATTTGCCACAGGGGCCGCCACGAAATGGTGCGCAGGTGGACCTCCACCGAATGGACGAAGGGTGGTGGTGGATCCGAATTGGTATTGCTTTCAACGGGTGAATTTTGTCGCCTGCACCACAGCAGTATTTTAGCTGCATACACACTTGCTCCATTGGATGATAATGGCGGACATATAAATACTCATGTTGGTTATCATTATCATGCAGCCACAGGCAAAACAAAAAGGTAAAACAAACAGATAGCCATGCAGCCAGATTGGATAGCCAGGACGGTTATGGTATGTTTGAATTGTTAGATGAAATAGGAAAGACCTTTGAAATTAGATGAGCACCGGGACATTATGATACTATTCGTGGGTATCACTATCATGTGGTCCTGGTGGCATCAGTTTATTGGCCTTTTAAGGTGTAACAGGTTCATTCACTGCTTCATTTTAGTTTTATTTTTCTATCACCGAAGGATTCTTATAAACATCTCGTATAATGTTCTATACAAATACAAGAATTATGAAATTAACTTTGGGATTTATTTTAGCAGCATCGGCATTTATTACTGCAACAACAAGTGGATGCAAAAAAGATGATAGTTCAGGCGGTGATAGCGGTGGTGATGTATCAGTTACAAGTGTTGTGACTGCTAAATACACTCTGCAGTTACATTGCTACCCGGCGGCAACTACCCTCAGATCAAATGGAACACCTGCCCACGTTTCACCGTATTGGTTGGTTGGACATGCACTTTATGAAGCGCAGATAGCCGGGCAAAACACTAACCCAGGAAGCATCGGTGTACAAAGTTATGCGATGACAATTCCTACAAATCCTGCTGAAGCTACAAGTAAAGAAGCTACTTCACTCGGACCAATTGGTATGGCATTAAATGGTGTTGCAATTTTTAACGATAGAGAAGGCGGTAATGTTCCTGTAGATGCAGGTGTATTACAATCTTTTGACAGGGCAGGTGCTCATCCTGGTCCGGGTAATACATATCACTATCATTTCACTGGCGATTTTACGGGGAATGATGACGCAAAATTGATTGGTTTTTTAAGAGACGGCTTTCCTATTTATGCAAGAAAAGATAATGACGGTTCTTATCCTTCTAATTTAGATGCGAATGGTGGACATGTTGGAACTACAGCAGATTTTTCAACAGCTATCTATCATTATCATGCATCGAATGTGGCCTATATGGGTTCAAGATTTTATGTGTTAAAAGCAGGAAGTTATCATGGTACAAAAGGAACATTTACATTTTAAGTTATTATATCTAGTAATAACTTTCATGCAATAGCAAGTTGTTCTTCAAAAAACATTGAACAAAAAGAGGAAGTAGTTTCTGCTTCCTCTTTGTTGACACTACTGCGATTCCATGATACTATAAGTTCCACCGATAAAAATCTTCAACTAAATAATGGTCTCTATTATTTAAACAATCTGGCCTACTCTGGTTATATCAAAGTATTGTATCCGGATGGAAGCGTTAATTCAATTGGCGGAATCCTAAACGGGATGATACATGGAAGATCGGTTAGTTATTACCCGAATGGGAACAGCAAAGACATCAGAATGTACCGGGAGAATAAAAGTGTTGGTAAGCAAATCGGATTCTGGCAAAATGGAAATCAGAAATTTGAGTTCTATTACCTGGATGATAAAAGAGAAGGTAGTAATAAACAATGGTATGAAAGTGGTGCGCCGTATGCATTTATGAATTTCAAAGATGACGGAAGCGGTATGCAGCAAGCATGGAGAAATGGCAAACCTTATATTAATAGCAAAGATGGCTTTAGGTATGGGCTGCAAAAATCAAACCTGTGTTATACATTAGAAAAGAAAATTTAAAGCAACAAACTAATGAGGTTCTTCTCATTCATATTACTAAGTGTATTTCTTATTTCCTGCAAAGAAGAGGCAAAAAGAAAATTACCTTATTATGATACGCCTGACTTTAGGCCCAAGTGGGAAATGGCAGATAGTAAAACCTTTCATCAGATAAGACCATTTACATTAACCAATCAAAAAAACGAATCTTTTACTGAAAAAGATATTGATGGGAAAATATGTGTAGTAGACTTTTTCTTTACCTCATGTCCCGGTATTTGCCCCAAGCTGGCAACGAGTATGTCAGGCTTACAAACTACATTTTTAAATGATAACCAGATATTACTTTCATAGTGTAACACCGGAGAAAGACAGTGTACCCGTTTTAAAAAATATGCCGAAGAAATGGAGTTAATTTCAATCTCGACACTAACCGGCAAGTGATATCTATGAACCGGTCGCAATTTATTTTGTAGAAGATTTGGGAGTAAACAGTGACAGCTGTTTTCTACATACAGAAAATTTTGTACTGATAGATAAAGACAGACATATCAGAGGTATTTATAATGGGCTAGATCCAAACAGTATCAATCCCTACGAACGATATAAAAGAGTTGAAGAAAGAAAGTTAATGACTTCTGCTTTCTAACACTTTACCTAAACAAGTGAAATACATTTTCATTAAGTATTTATAAAAGTATATTCCTGAAGTTCTGTAAATTTATATGCTAGCTGTATAATTATAAAGGCATCATTTTATTTCGGTATTTCAAGAAACAAATAGCATAAATATATTCAGATGAAAAAAAAATCTAAGCTTTCAGCGAAACAAGCAGAAGAACTACTCAAAACATTAAAAACTCGTTTTGAGAAAAATAAACATCTTCATAAAGGAATCGATTGGACCAAAGTAGAAGCAAAGCTTCAAGCTAAACCTGAAAAATTATGGTCACTCAATGAAATGGAAAATACAGGCGGCGAACCGGATGTAGTTGGGTTTGATAACCTGCCTAGCCGGCAGGCAGGAAAGAAAGGCGAATATATTTTTTATGATTGTGCCGCTGAAAGCCCCAAAGGCCGCCGTAGTTTTTGTTACGATCGCAAGGCTCTTGATTCAAGAAAAGAACATAAGCCTAAAAATAATGTAGTCGATGCTGCAACAGTAATGGGTATTGAGTTGCTAACCGAAGAACAATACAGAGAACTGCAACAGCTTGGGGAATTTGATACCAAAACATCAAGCTGGGTAAAAACACCCGATGAGATTAGAAAACTCGGGGGTGCTATTTTTTGCGACCGACGTTTCAATCATGTATTCACTTATCACAACGGTGCAGAATCATATTATGGCGGCAGAGCTTTCCGTGGTTCGTTAAGGGTGTAAAAATATTAATATCCAAAAAGACAATCTCCTCTTTTCTCTTAACTATTTCCGTTACAAAGTGTCTGGTCTTGTTAAACCTTTTTTGGTTTTATCTGTTAATTAATTATGAATCGTTTTTACAGGTATTTTTTGTTATCAATTCTCTTGCTTGTTGCTGCTACTGTTATCAGTCGGGTAACAGAAAACAAGCTTTCCCTTTCCATCACAGATTTACGTAACAACAAAGGACATGTGTTGATTACTGTTTACAAAGATGGCATCGGTTATCCCGAAGAAGTAGATAAAGCTGTTCGCAGAGCCAAACTTACTATCACCAACAAAACAGCAACTGTTTCTTTCGCAGGGTTTGCTTCTGGCAATTATGCCATTGCTATACTCCATGATGAAAATGATGATGGAAAAATGAACAGCAATTTTCTTGGTCTTCCGAAAGAAGGATATGGATTTTCTAACAATGTAATGGGCAATTTTGGGCCGCCTTCTTTTTCCAAAGCTAGTTTTCTATATAATGCTAATCAATCTAAAACAATAAGCATCAAAGCAAGGTATTAGACTACCTACCCATCACTTATCTGCCCATTATGCGGATGTTGCCACCGCCGCCTTCATTATTCAATCCCACTTTACTTAAGCTATAGGTAAAGCTTAGCAAGAAAAACTGACGCAGCGTCAATACTCTGGAATCTTCTATATAGTTATTATTTGTATTCCGGCTGATGCCTACATTTCTGTTTAATAAATCCCTTGCACTAAATTTTAATTCGCCACGGTTAAACTTCAGCATTTGTTTACTAATGCTTGCATTCCACAATGGCACTTTGGTATTAAATCCTGCGGCTCGCTGACTATTAATAGTGTACATAAAATCTGTACTCATAAAAAACCCTTTCGGTAATTCCCAATCCACCGAGGCCGAGAACTCCTGCGACAAATAATCAGTATTCAATGCGGATTGTAATGAGTATTTTGTTTTGTTATAATTAATGCCTGCGCCTAGTCCAATATTTATTTTATCTGTTAGGTTCATATCTATTCGTATGTCCGGACCAACCGTTATTGTCCGTATATCATTTCCTACACCATTAATAAATTGTTTGGTCTTAAATACTCCTGCACTCGTTGCAAGTTCTATTGATCCTTTTAAAAATCTTGCAGGCATGCTGTAGCTCAGCTGCGAGTTCAGGTTATATACTCCGTTTACGTTCACCGGTCTTGTTCTTTTTATTCCCTCTTGATTAATAGAGTCATTGTTTACTATTTTATTTTGAGTGGATTGCATATTTGTAAAGAAGAAAAGATTTTTATTCTTATAGGGGTTTATAAGATTAACTCTTGTCTGAATAGCATGGGTGTATTCCTGCTTCAGGTCAGGGTTACCTTCCCGTATGTTCAATGAATTGCTGTTATCCGGTACCGGCTGTAGTTGCGCCATCGATGGCTGGTTGGTAGAAGTAGAATAGTTTACCGATACGCTTTTGAACCGGGAGAAGTAATATTGAAATCTTGCATTGGGCAATATGTTACGAAATGTTTTACTGATTATCGAATCCTTTGTGCCGCTGATTATTCTTCCCTCCAGATCAGCTAGTTGCCAGTTAGCACCAATAGAATAATTATACTTTTTCCGTTGTGTACGTATGCGAAGGCCTGCGTTAGTATAACCATACGTATTTTCAAAATCATTGGTCAGGAAATTATTCAAGTTGTCGTACTTACCGTTGTTCTTATTATAATCAAAGGTCTCTTTCTGTGCTGTGCTTTTACTGTTGCTGTTACCTGCACTAAATTCCAGCAGCGATCTTCTCCATAAAGGTTCGGTGTACACTGCTCTTACATTATAACTCTTCATGTCACTGGTTGAATTATTTAGCTGGTTCAGCGTATCTCTTCTCAATAATGTTCCATTAGGATTATAAAAATTATTGATAGAAGAAAGGCTTCCATCACCATTACTTTCATTCAAGCTTGTTTGAAGTGTAAGCGAAAAAGTTCTTCCTTTTCTTTTAAATCGTTTGCTCCATATAATATCATTCCTAAAATTATAACCTTCATTGGCGGCTGTATTGTTACTGAATCCTTCATTGGTCAGTAGCCTATCTTCCGATAAAGTCTGATAATCTGTTTGCGAACGGTTATTGGTTTTCTGATAACTAAAAGAAGGGGTGATGCGTATCGAATTAAACGAATCGATCTGGTACAATGTATTCAGATTAAAGCGATGACTATTATTCAGGTTGTCAGAAAAAGAATTTTGATTATAGTAGTAAGAAGAGTCTGGTAAAAAATATTGTCGCTGCACATGGCTCTCTTTATTTGGATTAAGACGATTATAAAAATAATTACTCTGAAAGTCAAGCTTGTTCCCAATAATATTGTTATAGTTCAATCCGCCACCCCAGGCTGTATTGATACCACTGTTGCTACCACCCACATTCATACCCATTGCTGCTGCATCATCAGAAGATACATTGATATTAATATTTCCACCGCCGCCACTCATGCCTTTTTGCATTCTTGCAAGCTCTCCGGTAAAGTTTAAAATATCCATGAAAGAAAAGCCCTCTGCATTGGTATTGTTTCCCATTCCGATTGCAGAAAACTGTCTTGCACCTTTAAAAGAGTTGACGTTGAACTTTCCTTCGTACCGTTCTTTATTCCCTGCACCTGCATTCACTTTGCCAAACATTCCTTTCTTCTTATCCTTCTTAAGCTTGAGGTTAATCGTTTTTTCTGTATTACCATCTTCAAAGCCTGTTAGCTGTGCTTGGTCACTCTGCTTATCATACACCTGCACTTTATCAATTGCATCTGCTGGTAAGTTCTTTGTTGCAATCTTCGGATCGTTACCAAAGAATTCTTTTCCATCTACTAGCACCTTAGTTACTTTTTCGCCTTGTGCTTTTATTGTACCATCTTTCTCCACCTTTACTCCCGGAAGTTTCTTTAATAGCTGCTCCACACTGGCATTGGGCTGCACTTTAAAAGAACCTGCATTGTACTGAATAGTATCACCAACCAGTGTAACCGGTGGTGCTTCCGCAGCTATCACCACTTCTTCCAGCACTTTTGATTTATCGTTCATCACCAAATTGCCAAGATCGGCACTCTTCTTCTCATCTGATATTTTGAAATAAGTGTTGCTGTTATAATAATTGACATGAGAAATCATTAGCCGGTATTCACCATTGGCTAACCCTGTTACTGAAAAGCGGCCATCGTTTCCAGCCATGGTAAATGTTACTAATGAAGAGTCTTTCTTTTCAAGTACCGTAATTGTAGCACCTGCCACAGCTTGTTTGCTGATGGTATCAAAAGCAATTCCTTTTACAGCGCCGCTCTTTTGTGCCGACACAATAGTGGTAAAACAAATCAATAAAAGAAGTAAGTAATATTTTCTCATAGCTAATCCATTTCTGCTACGAAAGTATTCATACAACTTTGCTTTAAGCGTTAACAGTACTTGGTTTAAGGTTAATGAAGGTTAATGTTTAAGTGAAGAGTCTATCGTCCTGAGTCGGTAGTACTGTTACTTTTTGACTCCTGACTAACGACTCTATACTATTCTTCGATAGTCTGCCCTCTCTCATTATCTTCCCGGTCTCTGTCATACACCATCAGTCTTACCTTCCATTCCATGGGTTCTATAAACTGCATTGAGATTTCAATCTTCAATTTTACTGCAGCTTCATTCATTGGCTCAAATGAAAATAAAACACTGGTGAATTTTTTTGATTCATCTGGACTCTCATATTCTCCTTTCAGTTTGTATGCAACGCCGCCAAACTTTACAAGCATATTTTGTAATTGGTTGTATAACGATTTAAACTTCTGTTTTGCTTTTTCAAAGTGTTCGGTAGTCAGCATTAACGCTTCCCAACTGCACACTTCTTTTTTAGCAGAGTAGCGGGTTACAAAAGTTTCTTCCGCACCGTTCACTTTAAAGTTGCAGTAATAGTCTGTTGATTGGGGATGCTGATTAAGCACTTCACCCATCAGGTTTATAAATCTGTTAGGATAATCTTCTACTACTTTCTTTACATCGCCAGCTATACCATTAGCCATTGGTAGCTTTAGCTGGGCATCGCTATTCAAAAAAAGGAAGGAAATAATAGTAAGAAGTACAAGTGATTTTACTGGTTTTCGCATAAGTTCGGATTTGTTGGGTTAGAATTAATTGCCAATATTATTAAATTTTCAATTTAAAATATACTTTTAGTTGAAAGTTATTCGTTAACCCTTAGTAAAATATCCAATATATGAAAAACAGGAACCTCACTCATCATCACGAAGCGGCAAAAATTTACCGCCATTATTATAAGTCATCTGTAAATCCATTGCGATTATTAAAATCGGTTTTAGCCGTTTTTATTACTGGGAATGGCGCTACGGCTAATGCTACTTATAAAAGAAAGCGGTAAGCATATTAAAGAGAATCACACTACCCCAATAAATTAAAAAGGGCTTTCATTTCTGAAAGCCCTTTTTGTATATAAAATATAGTTCTTATTGCATTCTCATGTCTTTCATCCCTCTTTCCATGCTACGAGGCATTCCTTGCATTGGTGAAGCATTTTTGTTTCCCCCCATTTTGTTCAGGTTAAACAACAGGCTCACCATAAAGTAACGTTGCAGCACCATACTTCTTGTATCTTGAATATAATTTTCTGCAGCAGTACGGGTAATGCTTTGATTCTGATTCAATAAATCTCTTACTGAAAATTTGATTTCCCCATTTTTATTTTTAAATACCTGCTTGCTAAAGCTTGCATTCCACAATGGAATAGCCTGATTAAACCCATCTGCACGGCCAGTATTAATGTAGTAATCAAAATCGGTTGCCAATATAAAGTTGCCTTTGAATGTGTAAGAGGCATCCAAAGAATAGGTTTGTGTAAGATAATCTTCGTTCAATGAAGCGTTTACTGAGTATTTATTATTTGTGTATGCAAGGTTTGCTTTTACACCAAACTCTATTTTTTCTTTATTGAGATTCAAACCAACTCCTTGACTAATCACCAATGTTTTACCTATGTTCTTTTGCTTGAACAATAAGCTTACATCTTTTGTATAAGAAAAATTATTTGAGAAGTTGACACTGGAGCCCTTCATCTTTGGATCTTTAAAAGGAATTCCCAATGTAATAAAAGAGTTAACCCTTGAGTAGCCGTCTAAGTTCACCGGTTTGGTTAACTGAATACCTCTGCCGATAGAGTCAATACTATTTACAATTTTATTATTGGTAGCCGTGTAGCTAATATTAGCAGCAATGTATTTGAATGTAAGAATATTGAATGTGTTATAATTCAAATTAAGACTATGCGTAAACTCCTGCTGCAAATCCGGATTACCAATTGATTGGTTCAACTGATCTGTAACATCTAATACATTTTGCAATTGAGATATGCTCGGTTGGTTGGTTTTTCCATTATACCTGAAGCGTAAATTTTTATTTCTACCAGGTGTAAGATTAAAGTTAAATGTAGGGAAGTAGTTAACATAACTTGCTCTGGTTACAGAATCTTTAGCTGTGAAAGCTTGATAGCTATCACTTTCTAAAGTTGATTGCTGCACAGACATACCCAACTGATAGTTATATTTTTTTTCTTGAATACGGAAATTAGCTCCAACTCTGTGAGCAAGGAAAAGGTTTTCAAAATCATTCGTCAAACGTAAATTCGGATTATCATATTTTCCTGAAGTACCATTAAAATCATAGGTTTCTCTAGTGGAATTGCTTACATTTTTAGTGAAAGCATAGTTTAATTCCAACAACTTATTCAATCCGAATGATTCAGTAACAGAGGCACTTATGGTGTTATTATTATTTTTGTTTTTGCATGTATTGCTGATTCTGCAAAAATACTTCTGAATAAAGATCCATCCCTGTTGAACAATTAATTATCTGAAAAAGTTAAACCATCGCTGTTACTGTTGCCAAATGAATTGTTCCAGCCTAATGTAAGCGTAAGGCCTGTTTTACTGAACTTGTGCCTGAAAATAAAATTATTTGAAAAAGTAAATCCATCTCTACTATTTGAGTTCGTTGATTTACTTGTAGAAGCAAGGTTTTTACCAAAAGCATCATCAGCCATTACAAAAGTAGTGTCGCTACTAAAATTTTCTGAACGCTGCATGGTTAAAGATGGAATGTAAATCAGTGAATTCATAGAATCTATCTGATATTCCATTCTTAAATTAAACCGGTGATTCTGGTTTAAGTTATTAGAATACGTTTCGTTATTACGAATGGCAATTGAATCGCCTGTTGCAAGATTATAAGTAGTACGACGCAAACTATTTTGCTCCTGTTCTGGTTTTGAATCAGAAAAGAAATAACTACCGCTTACTTTAATTTTATTTGCCCAAAGATCAGAATAGTTGATACCCGTAGATAGTGATTTAATAATACCTGTGCTGCTGCCACTATTCACAAAACTTCCTATTCCGCCGCCACCGCCGCCTCTACCGCCGCCGCCGGAGCTAGCACCACCGCCACCTCTGCCACCGCTAAAACCTCCCATGGAGCTGATGATATCTGAAAAAGAAAATCCTTGCTTATTAATATTATTGCCGTTGAATAAAACAGAAATCCTTTTATCATTATTAAACTTATTGAAAGACAAATTGCCTTCATAACGACCATCTGTACCGCCGGCAACTAATGCTCTTCCAAAAACTCCTTTGTTCTTATCTTTCTTTAGCTGAATGTTGATTGTTTTGGAACGACTACCATCATCAATCTTGGTAAACTTTGCCTGATCACTCATATCATCAAATACCTGAATGCTTTCTACCATATCTGCTGTCAGATTCTTGGTGGCCAGTTTTGGATCGTTACCAAAAAATTCTTTTCCATTTACATATACCTTCTGAATATCCTCGCCCTGCGATTTTACATTACCGTCTTTATCTACTTCCACACCTGGTAATTTTTTCAAAAGATCTTCAACTGTAGCATTAGGTTTTGTTTTAAATGCAGATGCATTAAACTGAACCGTATCGCCTTTTACCTGGATGGGTACATAGGAACTGATAACAACATTTTCCAGCGACTTTCCGCTTGTGCCAGGGAAAACACTTCCGAAGTCTATTGTTTTATTTTCAGCAGAAATAGAAAACGACTTGCTAAACGGATCGTAGCTTTTATGGCTGACAATTAATAGATATTCCGCCTCGGCGAGGCCTTTTACCTCAAAACCGCCTTGTTTATTACTTAATGTAAATGTTGCCAGGCTTGAATCCTTAACATTCATTACAGAAACCGTAGCATCTACAATCGGTTGTTTTGAACTGGAATCCAGCAAGTTGCCTTTAATACTGCCATCGGCTTTCTGAGCCTGAACAGCTAAAAAAGAGACTAAAATCAGGAGGGATAAGGTAAATATCTTCTTCATAAACTTAAAATGTGTACGAAAATAGACGTAAGAAGAAGGTATAACCTTCGGGAATGGTTAAATATTTAAAAGAAAAGGTAGCCTTTAGGTATTTATTGATCAAAGATTTAGCTAAACAAGTACTCCACATCTTCCCTTGTGAGTGTCTTCACAAATGAAGAATCGTCGGAAATAATGTCTTTTGCCAATGCCCTTTTCTTTTCCTGCAGTTTAAGGATCTTGTCTTCAATTGTATCCTTACATATCATTCTATATGCAAATATATTTTTGGTTTGCCCGATACGGTGTGTTCGGTCAATGGCCTGTTGCTCCACCGCTGGGTTCCACCAAGGGTCTACAATATATACATAGTCGGCAGCGGTAAGGTTCAAACCAACACCTCCGGCTTTTAATGATATAAGGAATACTCTTTTTTCTTCATCATTCTGAAAGCTTTCAATAGCTTTTTGCCTATCTGGTGCAGAAGTGCTTCCATCAAAATATTCGTATTTAACACCTAGCTCTTCTAATTTGGCTCTTATCAATGCCAACATGCCGAGGAATTGAGAAAAGATCAATGCTTTATGATCGCCAATATTTTCTGTAATCTCTCTTGCCAGTTCATCCAGTTTTATGGAATGGTTTTCAAATTTTTCCTGTTCATTTAAAATGGCTGGTGAGTCACAAATCTGGCGGAGCTTCATTAATCCTTGCAAAATGGTTAATTGCGATTTCTGAATGCCTTGTGTTTCTATCGTTCCCAAAATCTGGTTTCTGAAATCATTTCTATACGCATCATAAATATTACGCTGCTTGCTTTCCATTTCGCAGAAGAGAATCATTTCCTGTTTTTCCGGAAGATCTTTTGCTACCTGTTCTTTTGTTCTTCTTAAAATAAATGGAAAAAGAATTTTTCGCAGATGGTCTTTTCTGTCTTGCTCGCCAAATTTATCAATTGGTATAGAAAATTCCTGACGGAAGAATTCCATAGTGCCCAACATACCGGGGTTCAGGAAGTTCATTTGTGCAAAAATGTCAAAAGTATTATTCTGCAACGGTGTACCGCTCATGCAAAGACGGTTCTTTGCTTTTAACAAACAGGCGGCTTTAGTTACTTTACTTCCAGGGTTTTTTATTGCCTGCGACTCATCCAATACTACATAATCAAAATCAATACTCATTAAAAGTTTAATGTCGCTACGTAACGTACCATAAGTGGTAATGGTAATTTCATGATCCATTATTTCTTCCTTCGTTCTCGTTCTTGCTGCGCCATGATGAATACGATAGGTAAGTTCAGGAGTGAATTTTGTTATCTCATTTTCCCAGTTATAGATCAATGTTGTAGGGCAAACAACCAATGCTTTTAATGCTTTATTCTCTTTCCTATAATATTCCATAAAAGAAAGAGCCTGTACTGTTTTACCCAAACCCATATCGTCTGCAAGAATGCCGCCCCACTTAATATCTTTCAAATAATTCAACCATTGATAGCCCGCAACCTGATATGGACGAAGAATTGGTTTTAGGTGCTCGGAAGGTTCAATTTCCTTTATCTTATTAAACTCTTTTAAGGTTTCATATTTTTCTTCCAATGCTACTACGAGTTCTTCTTCATCTCTTGTTTCGTATAATTCATCCACAACACTTAAATGATAGCGGGATAATTTCAGTGTATCAGATTTTCCTTCGCCAACTCTAAATAGCAATGAATATTTTTTCAACCATTCTTCTGGTAAAATACCGAGAGTGCCATCATTCAATTGTACAAATTGTTGCTTATTGGCTAAAGCTCTTTTGACTTCTGCTACTGATACTTGTTGATCACCAAAAAGAATATCCACTTTTGCATCAAACCAATCTGTATTGCTACTGATGAAAATTTTTGTAGAAGGTTTTGCTGTATTGAACCGAAAGTTTTTTAATGCCTCAAATCCAAACACCGGCGTCTTCATCTCCTTCATTGCATCTACAAACAAAAAGAACCAGTTATTCTTTAATACATCAGCACCTTTTAATGCCAGTGTTCCCGAATCTTCATTATATGCAAAGTTGGAATGAAGGTTTTGTAATTTTTGAATAAATTCATTTTCCTTTTCTCTATTACGATGCACCACCACTACTTTATCAGCCTGCGGAACTATTAATTCATCTCTGTCAGATACTTTTGTTTCAAAACCTTTGTAATAAAATCTTGGTTGAAAAACTAAATGTTCGCCTTTCTCTAATAAAAACAAGTTAACATCTGGATTACCATCTTTTATTTCATACACCAGCGATTTATCAAAATCAATTTTATGTTCTTTTGCCAGTGGTAATAAAAATTCATTCAACGTTTTGCTCCAGTCTTCGGCAGCGACTTCCATTTTACCCGTTGGTAAAAATTTATCTACTAAATGAATAACGTCGTTGTTATTCCAGAGGTGTGATTGATTGTTATACGTAAAAAATAGCGGAGTAGCTGTTTCGTTATCACCTAAATCAAATTCAAGCGGACCAGCTTTTACCCGACACTCAATAGTAAAGCCCTTTTCTTTTTTAACTACAATAAAGTGTGGCTGTGCTTCCTCTGCCTGCAATTGTAACTCTTCGAGATTTGCCGTTTTAAATTCCTTTCCCTGATCCAGTATAAACACAAATGGATTGTCTGCCGATTCAATAAATATTTTTTTCAGTTTCGGCAACAAATATTCCGCCATTAACTCTCTTGTTTCTTCCGGTAAATCATCATTCTCATCATGAATAATATTTTCCCAGATACCAGAAAAAGGAGAATTGCGGCTGATATATTTATTGATTTCTGATTCCTGCAATTTTCTTAACGCTGTAAGTAATTCTTTATCTGCTTCCGATAAGCTGTCGGAATTTACATAGCGACTTATATCTACTTTTTCTACTGTGCCCGCAAATGCTTCATTCGTTTCATTCGGCTCGCCAACCACAACATCAACAGTAAACTGAGGATACGTTTTTTATTAAAATTAAAAACCACTCCTAAACGTTGTGATGGAATAGCTTCTTGCACTGCAACTTCCGGCGGCGCAGCTTCGGCCGCTTCTCTTTCCTTCATCGGCAATAAAACGGGACGGACTGGTGCGGTAGCCAACGCCACTCTTTTAATCTTTATATCCAATACTCTTAAAAAAGGTTTCCCTTCTTTGTAAACAAATTCAAATTTCTTCTTCAAATCGTCAGCCAATGAATAACCGTATGCTTCCAGCAATTTGTTTTTTTCTTTATCCCAATTGCGGATGCTGTCAAAATAATTGGCGCCATGTGTGTTTAATAATTGGGTAAGTACAATCACCTTTGGTAAACAAAGTGGATTCTCTGTATCCTCATAATCACAACTTGTATCAAAACTTCTTTCTTCATTTTTACTAATGATGACTTTGTAATCCTGACCGTTCAAAGGAACAGTAGCTTTTACCGTTTCATTTTCGGCAAAATCAATCTTGGCTTTATTAGTTCGTAAAAATATCTCTGCATCAGAAAACACTTCCTGCGAAGTAAAGTGGCGGATATTTTTTAGGTCAATTGTTTTCAACTTTACAACTGTGTGCCGCTGATCGTACTGCAAATTTTCTGATTGCAGATGTCCTCTGTCAATCAAATCTTGTAATTGAAATAATGCGGCTACTTCATGGCGGCATATATCACCTAAGTTATAAGGACATGCACAGCGCAATGATGTAGCTTTGGCATCTTTAAACTTTTGAATATATACTTTATAAAAAGTAGAATAGCTATCGTCTTTTACACGAAAAACGGCGGAGCCAAACAGATCATCATAATCCACCAATTCTACAAAACCGATTGAATGAATTTTTTTTCCTCTGCGGATTACTTCATCCGTTCCATGGGTATAGACAAACTTAACAAGGTGCGGTAAAGCCAAACTATTTTAGATTTTAAATTTACGATTGAAGATTTTCAATAAAACAAATCTTACTTATCGAAAATGGATAACCGGCAAAACTAAAAGAAATAACAGCGTATTTCCATACAAAATGAAAGAAATAAATAATAAATTTTATATCAGAAGTATACAGGAAAAAATAAAGTATCTTAGTAGATTTTTTACCCGACAATCAGTTTTCCTTCCTTGTACAATGGCAACACATTTGCCACATCATCCGTCAAACAATATTTAATATCATCAATCAATCCGAATCTTTCTACCAAACGATGATAGTGTGTAAGCTTCGGTGCAAAATCCATGATATTGTTTTTATGCGATGCATGCATTGCCTCTGCCATTACAGAACTATCGCAATGAATGGTAAATTCTTTTTTAATACGGCTGATCACCGATCCAGCAAATAATGTGTCTTCAAGGTTAAAACGGTCTTTCCATCCTGCACAACCAAGTACCACATTCTTTTTTTCCTTTAACAAGAAATCGCAAACAGCTGATATGTTTGGAAAGGAACCTGAAATAATAGTATCTGCATTTTTCTCCAACGCCATGTGTAACAATCTTGTTCCATTAGTTGTTGTTAGTACCAACGTTTTACCTTCAATAAATTCTCTTGTATATTCTAATGGAGAGTTGCCATGCTGTAATCCATCGGCTATCATTCCATCTCTTTCGCCAGCAGCAATGCCATCAATGCTTTTTGAAATTTCAATTGCTTTGGGAACAGAATCAACGGGTATTACCGATTTAGCTCCATTGTACAATGCAGAAGCAATGGTAGAAGTAGCTCTGAATACATCTATAATTACTACAACGCTGTTGCTTAAATCATACAGGTGTAATAAGGCTGGAGATAAGGAAGTGCTGAGGGTTGGTTTATCGGTCATATAAGACAGCAAAAATAAAGTAACAGAAATAAAAGCTCCTTGTTATTTTATAAGTAGTTTTTTCCATTTATCACTCTCAGCAAATTCTTTTATAGCTTGGTTTCTCTTTTCTAACAAACGACGCATATATCTTGTAAGGTAAAGACTGTTAAACCATTCGCCAACGAGGCCATAAGGAGATTCGTAATGAAAGAGGTCGATTAAGATAGTTCCATTGTCACAAGGTTTAAAATGATGCTCATGCTTCATTTCTCTGAAATCTCCCTGTAGCTGTTCGTCAGTAAAATTTGCCCGGTTTTATCATCTCCGCAATTTTTACCCGTAATATTCTGTTTTTAAAAAGATGCCTTGCCTTCCAGGTAACAGTTTCATCTTTTTCAATTAGGCCAAATCTTGTTCCAGCAACGGCTTCCTCCTTATAAGAGATCATAGATTCTTTATGCAAATCAATATGACGGCTCAGGTCAAAGACTATGTTTACCGGAGCTGCTATAAAAGTTGTAAGATGAATAGTTGGCATTGAAGAAAGTTTGTACTAACAATATACTGCTGTATTCACAAAAATCCTACCGCATTATCATTTTATGAAAAAGGAATTTTAGAAACTTTTGCCATTAGTAATTTATCCCTGACCTTAATGTAAATCTCCGTATCTAATGCTGAAAAAACTTTAGATACATATCCCATTCCAATTGCTTTTCCGAGACTAGGCGACTGTGTGCCGGATGTTACATGACCAATTGTTGCGCCTGTAAAATCTTTTATTTCATAGCCATGACGGGGAATTCCTTTTCAATCATTTCAAAACCCACCATTTTTTGTAATGCCTTCTGCTTTTTGTTTAGCAAATATTTCTTTAGCAGTAAATTCTTTTGTGAATTTAGTAATCCATCCAAGCCCTGCTTCCATTGGCGAAGTGGTATCATCTATATCATTACCATATAAGCAGAAACCCATTTCCAATCTTAGTGTATCTCTTGCACCAAGGCCAATTGCTTTCATTCCCTTTGGCCCGCCTTCGGCAAAAATAGCATCCCAGATTTTTTCAGCGTCTCCATCTTTATCTTCGAAATAAATCTCCACACCGCCTGCACCTGTATAACCTGTTGCACTTACCAATACATTTTCCACTCCGGCAAATGTTCCTTTGGTAAAGTGTAATACTTCAAATTCAACACATCAATATCCGTTAGTGATTCTAATATTTTTGTTGCATTTGGTCCTTGTATTGCCAACAAACAAGTTTTATCAGAGATGTTGTGCATCTCCACATTGTTTGTATTATGTTTTGCAATCCAGTTCCAGTCTTTTTCAATATTGGAAGCATTTACTACCAACATGTAAACTTTATTTTCTTCAATGCAATACACTAACAAATCGTCAACGATGCCGCCTTCTTCATTTGGCAAACAGCTATACTGCGCCTGACCTGGTTTTAATTTAGCGGCATCATTACTTGTAACTCTTTGAATAAGATCTAATGCATTTCTCCTTTCAAATAAACTCACCCATATGAACTTTACATCAAACACTCCTGCATTTTTTCTTACTGTTGCATGTTCGTCACAATGCCAGTGTATGATATTGGCATATTATATCCTGCAACTAAGCCATTTTTGCACCAATGCAATATGTTTTTGGGTAAATGCGGTATTCTTCATATAAGCAAATTTGAACGCAAATGTAGAGCAAAATCACTTGTTTGCTTCTTCACTAATAATATAAAAAAAGAAAAGCTCCTTTTACAGAGCCTTTCTATTCCGGCATCATAGTTTCCATCAGTCTGTGCGAAAGCAGGCTTCAACCTATTTTATTTAGAACCATTGCACCAGCGAAGAAACAGGTGATGAATGTCAGCAATATCATGGTTACAATCTTTCTTCTTTATTTTCTACAGGTACAATTGCCTCAGGCTTTATTTCTTTCAATTCTTTTATCTTCCTATCACTTTCCTCTTTTTACGTTCTTCCTCTTGTATTTGTTTTTGAATATCGTTTTTCTCTTTATTATCAGTTCGGGATAACAGTATTCATTGTCAAGGCTGCTGCTTTTCAATTACCTCGCAGTTTCAGTTTTAGTTTTCCATTAATTCCCATTGTGTAATCTACACCTAGAAGAAACCGTGAAGATCTGTCATCAATTTCCACATTCACCACTCTGTTACGCATAGAGCTTCTTCTTACTCTCTTACATTTACAGCGTTCAGTTTTTCACTTACCGAATCATCAAAACGAATTTTTCTTTCCAATTGGAACTAGTATTTC
>JADJKL010000010.1 GCA_016706055.1 Chitinophagaceae bacterium
AAAGATGCATTGTTTGAATTAAGAAAAATCTACCTGACGGTAGAGCTTTACTCTTGCAAAGCAGCATCAACGGCCCGGCGAAACGAATAAATTTTACATTTCTGCTCCCGTATTGTCACTTGGGAAAGGCATCAGCTACTACCGCCTAAGATGACGGATACCGATGGCTCAATTAAATACACGTAAAGTAATTGCTTATTGTAAACGAGAAAAAGGATTTATAATTGCTTCTATTGCTCTAATCGATTGCGACTGCATCGCTTACCATTAATAACGCCAAACCAAGCACTGTTGATTTTTAAAGTATATGATCTTTCCGGTCACGGTAGTAAAGCAATGACTATCGGCAGAGGGAGCAGTAATACCACTTTTTTATGAATGTTTTACCGGAGCTGGGCGGCGGTACGTATCATGTGCTGGAACTGTCACCAGATGAGAAGAGTGGTATTCCGCTTCATGAAGCGTAAGTATTATTTCTTTTTTGCTTTCTTTGCTGTTGCACCAACTTTTACCGCGAGAAAGGAATCTGCAATTGCTTTGCTTCCATGTTCGAGGGCAGCGGCAGCAGTAGTCATCTTGCACACATCGTAGTTAACCAATATCTTTTTGTTTTGATACAGACGAAAGATGCAATGATGGCTCTGTCCTTAGGTTCCAGCTTTGTGGAAATGCTTCTAACAAATCTTTGCTTGCATAAAAAAGCATAACATCAATGCCTTCTTGGTATTGTTCCTTCAAATAGGGTATGCCAGTAATGATAAACAGGAAGTTTGTAACTAAATCGTTCTTCTACACCGTTTACATTTCTCAAAAAATAAGTTGGCGGATGTATTCGCATAGTTCCTGCTTTTCTTCCGGGCAGGCTTTCGATGTATTGGTCTACAAATAAATTCATTCATACTGTGCCTTAATGGTAAGCCTGTTGTGCAAAGGGGGAGCAAGCCAATTCTTCCACCTTTGTTTTTGTTTTACAAAACTATTCTCAGATAGTTTGCCCACTACTTTCCATTTCCTGTTCTGTTTCGTACAACATATTTCGGAAAGGATTGGCGAAATCTTTTTGCTTACTTGATGCATGGATGCCGGTGCAAGATCCCACTCTTTGGTAACAACTGCATTTTGCAGAAGCTGCAGAAATAATTTTTTAGTAAATTTCTTTGGGGTTTAGTTGTAACATTCGAGTATGGCGCAAATGCGCGAAGACGGAATTTATCAGCAGCATAGTCATTGCGTTTTCTTTTGGCGGAAATCATGCTCTTCGTCCCAACTGTTTATTTCTCACTGCGAATATTTTTCATGAGTGCCGTGATGGCTGGTTCAGGAATCAGTTGGCCGCCAACATCCTTCCAAGCCGTACGAACACGTTTTGCCGGAAATGCTTTTAAATTTTGCCAGCTATTGATTTTTATTTTGGATGAACAGCATCAACTGCTGTATGCCGTAATAAATAATCATCTCTTAAAAACGTTAGTATGCCTCCCGGAACTTTTACCAGTTCTGTTTTTCTTTACTGTTCTCAAAGGCAGGAGCAATATTTCCAGTCCGTTAATCGCATCGGCTTTTGCTTCTAGTAATGCTTCACCTTTTTTCAGCAGTTCTTTTCGCTGATTGTTTTTTTTGTTCTTTTGTAGCCCATGCTGTTGCAGTCAATTGCTTAAACAATTGCAGTGCATCCATCATTTCATTTACACTATCCGGCGCCAGATAGTCGTATTCAATTGTCAATGATTTATCAATACGTTTGTCACGGCTTGCATACTTGTCTGCATTGCGAGCCAGTGCATACATGTTATACATAAACCAGTAACCGGGCATCACCACTAGTTTATCATTGCTTACATCATTACTCACTAATGAAAAAGGAATTGGAATATTTAACTCTGCCGGAAAATCGCCTTTGGCTATAGTGAAAGGATGCAAATTTTGAATTATGCTTGAGGCTTACACAAAGTCCGGCCAAAACCACGACCAGCGAGCAACTCTCCATCTCACCTCCCGAATTATGATTGGAACCAATAGTGCACCCGCAGCCATATTGCTTTGCCCCAATACGGTGGAAGCACATAAGAATGAATTGTTGTGATGCTGCTCATGCGCCGGAAAGATCAATGAGTTCAATACTTCGCAACAAGAAATAGTTGAGTTGTCACCCAAGTACGAGTTGATCAACCTTGCTCCATATTCAACTGCGAATTATCGCCCATTACAAAACCGCACTGCTTTTACTCCGTAGAAAAATGCGGCACCATAACCAATAATGCCGTTTACGATTTCGCAACCTTCACCTATTTGTGATTTTGCCTGGGCAGAAGAATTGATGGTGATGTTTTTTATTTTGTTGGCACCTTTCAGATAAGCATCGCTTCCTATCCAGGTGTCTTTTTTATTTTAGAATTCTTGATAACGGTTCTGTCGCCAATCTTTCCATAATAACCTCGTTGTGTATCAAAACGTTCGTCTGTAAATTGTTTGAACTTCTCCAGCAGTTTATGATCTGCTCTATGCTTGCTCCAAAGCCATGCATCGCCGGCCGTAGATACCATTGAACGGTAGCACACTTTACTGCATTTTCATTGCATATTTCTATCCAAACTCGTACTGCTTCTTTCTCCGTCTTTTAAAACACCATTGCCAAATTTGGAATGGTCGGTTACTGCCAGTTCGTTAATGTTGACGAGTATTACATCATCACCAATAATATAATGGCCAGAAAGCAACATTGTCTATCGCTGCATTGTTGCCAATATCGCAACTGATGATAGTGCCGTTGTATAAACCAACAGGCATCCGCAGATTATTGAATTCAACAAAGTAAGGTTCTAAATTTCCGATGCGAACCAATCCAGAACGAACAGTTCTTTATTAAGTTGGGATTAAATAAACTAGCTACAAGTACTTTGCCCAGTCGTCGGAACTGTTGGCATTTTTTTCTAGCGCTTTGATTTCCGCATCAGTCAGTTTGCGGTATTTGACTGCCGCTTCTGTTTTGAATGTTGCGGAGGTAGTATTCGTTTTCCTTCCCGGATATATTCTTTAAACGAAGCCATAGCCGAGAGAGGAGATTGGTTTTTTTGTTGATGATATTCATAGTTGTTACTAAAGTAGTTAATTGTTCAGGGCTAAACCTTTCTTGATTGTTGTCTTCTTGGTCTCCCCATGCTGAAGCATGGGGTTAGTTCAGGGCTAAAGCCCTTCTTTGTCGTTCCTTTATTCTCCCCATGCTAAAGCATGAGGTTAGAGTCTTCTTCGTTCCTTTATCGATAGACTCTGTACTTTGCCGAGAGTCTGTTGTACCTCGCTCGAAGAGTGAGGTTAGTACTCAGAAGCCCTTCTTGTTGGTGTCTTCTTGGTCCCCATGCTGAAGCATGGAGTTGGGGTATCTCCGTCCTTTAGGACGGAGTACATTCTGCGGAGAAGAAAGGGCTTGAGCCTGACCTCTTCCAAAGTCATATAGCTTCAAGAACGCATCACACTCTTCTTGGTCCGTGAGTTTTCCGACCAGCGGAAACATGGATTAGAGTATCCGCCTTTAGGGGAGTACATTCTGGGTAGAAGAAAGGGCTTTTACCTGACCTCACCAAAGTCATAGAGTCAAAATCACCCTTCCTAAACTTTTTTTAGATGATGTTCTTCTTGTATTGAAATATAATTCCTCACTTTTTGACAACTGGCTTTCACTTACAGATACTGCATAGTATTCCATCAGCCCATTCAAAAGCAGCAGCAGTTAGTTTTGCTTATTGATCCAAAAGAAGCTATAGCTCTTTTATAAGTTGTATTGCTTTTGCAATTGTCATATCTGCATTTCAACCCAAGCAATACATGTGTGCCCTCAACTCCGTTGATGCTATCAATGAATATTTGTTTGCTCTTTGCATTTTGGCGGATATGTTCAAATATAATAGGCCTTATTTCTTTTTCAGAAAAAGGATACCTGTTTTTTGTTCCCCAGACTGCATGTATCATTATATTGACGAAGGCCATAGTGCTTTATTATTGTCGGGCCTAAAGCCCTTCATTAGTTGCTGTCTTCGAATCCTCATGCTAAAGCATGAGGTTAGTGCTCATCTCACCATCCTGAAGTATAGGGTTACTTATTCCACCGTTACAGACTTTGCTAAGTTTCTCGGCTTGTCTACATCACATCCTTGGCCACACCGATATAATATGATAACAACTGCAAGGAATAACACTTAACATCGGCGCCAATATTTCATCTGCTGCGGGAACAATCATTACATCATCCGACAGTTCTGTTGATACTTCATCCCCTTTCTGTAATTACAGAGATGACCATCCTTTTCTTGCTTTGATCTCTTGCATATTACTTACCACTTTTTCATGGTACGTATCTTTTGTTGCAACAAATACCACAGGCAGGTCTTTATCTACCAATGCGATTGGTCCATGTTTCATTTCAGCAGCGGGATATCCTTCTGCATGTATATAAGAAATCTCTTTTAGCTTTAATGCACCTTCCAATGCCACAGGGAAGTTGTAGCCTCTGCCGAGATATAAAAAGTCTCTTGCATCTTTATATTTTTCTGCAATTGCTTTTACGGCATCGCTTTGCTTTTAATGTCCAGGCCACTTTTTCAGGGATTTCATTGAGCTCATTCAGCAAGTGCATATATCGTTCTTCTGAAATCGTTCCTTTCATGTAACCAACTTTCAATGCAATCATCGTAAGCACTGCAAGCTGTGCAGTAAATGCTTTGGTAGAGGCAACACCAATTTCTGGTCCGGCATGGTGTAAGCTCCGCCATGGCTTGTTCTGGCAATAGAAGAACCAACAACATTTACCACACCAAGAATAATGGCACCTTTTTCTTTTGCATTGTCGATTGCAACTAATGTATCAGCAGTTTCTCCGCTTTGTGAAATAGCAATAATAACATCGCCTTTATTAATAACTGGATTACGATAGCGGAACTCTGATGCATATTCCACTTCTACATTAATGCGGCAGAGTTCTTCAAAAATATATTCTGCAATAAGACCTGCATGCCAACTGGTGCCACATGCAACCATCACTATCCTGTTAGCACTGATGATCTGATCTGCATATTGTTGAATACCACTCATGGTAATGGTGCCTGCTTCTGCATCTAATCTTCCCCGCAGGCAATCAAAAATAGTTTGTGGTTGTTCAAAAATTTCCTTCAGCATGAAATGTTCGTAGCCGCCTTTTTCGATAGCAGCTAATTCCAAATCGAGTTTTTGAACGTATGGAGTAATTTTTCGTTGCCGAGATTTTTAAGAATCCAATTCATCGGGCTTAATGATGGCCAGTTCATAATCGTTTACATACACTACTTCTTTAGTGTACTCCAACATTGGTGATGCATCAGAACCTAAAAATGTTCTCCTTTACCAACACCAATTACTAATGGACTTCCTTTTCTTGCAGCGATGATGGTGTCAGGATTATCTTCATCCAATAATAAAATAACATAAGCTCCTGTTACTCTTTTCAACGCAACACGAACGGCTTCTTCTAACGAGCAGTCATTATTTTTCTTGATCTCTTCAATAAAATTCAACAGCACTTCTGTATCTGTATCGCTGGAGAATTCATACCCTTTGCTGACGAGTTCTTTTTCAGTTGAGTATAATTTTCGATAATACCATTGTGTATCATCGCTAATTTCCCACTGGCCGATTGATGTGGATGTGCATTTCGGTCGCTTGGTTCGCCATGCGTTGCCCATCTTGTGTGACCAATTCCTACATTGGCATGAAGATCTTTACCAACGATACTCTCTTCCAGCTCTGCTACTTTTCCTTTCTTTTTATATACTTTAAGGCCTGTACTGTTTTGTAATGCAACACCTGTGCTATCGTAGCCACGGTATTCTAATCTTTTTAATCCTTTAATGATAATGGGATATGCTTCCCTTGGGCCGGTGTATCCAACTATTCCACACATAGATTATTGAGTTTTTAAATGCTTAATTGACGATTTGCTATGGCCTTTTTGCAATGCGGACAAAGGTATTGATTTAGCTATTTGAGTGGTAATAAACCGCATAAAACCGCATAATTATAATAGCACACCTTTCAATAAAAGAAATGCAGTACCAAAATAAATAAGCAAGCCTGTAACATCCACCAACGTAGCAATAAACGGAGTAGAAGATGTGGCAGGGTCAGCACCTAATCTTTTAATAGCAAGGGAAGCATAGAACCCATGATAGTTCCCCATAATACGACACCAATTATGGCAATGCCAATTGCGAAACCAATCCGAATGAAATGTTCACCAAAAAGATCAAATGCAAAGTGACCGCCAAATACGATGAAGAAACCAACGATACCCAACGTAACACCCATCAGCAATCCTGACTTCACTTCTCGCTTAGCAATCTGCCACCAGTCTACAACGGCTACTTCGCCTAATGCCATCGCTTGAATAATTAAGGTAGCAGCTTGTGATCCACTATTTCCTCCACTGGAAATAATCAATGGTATAAATGTGGAGAGCACTAATACCTGTTCTAATGTTTCCTGAAAACTTGCCATGGCTGCAATGGTCATCGTTTCTCCAACAAATAAAATAATAAGCCAGATTATTCTTTTTTTATACAATTTAAAATTGGCACATCGAGATAAGGTTCTTCCAATGCAGAAGTACCTCCCATTTTTTGCATATCCTCACTAAACTCTTCACTCGCCACCCAAAGTATATCATCGATAGTAACAATTCCGAGTAATTCATTTGACTGACTGATAACAGGTAATGCCACCCGGTTATTCATTTTAAATATTTCTGCTGTTTCCTGATCATCATTTGCATTTAACGAAATGAAACGTTCGTCCATCAGATCAGAAACTTTTTTATCCGGTGCATTTAAAATAAAATCGCTGATGCGTATATCATCCAGCAGTTCGCCTTTTTCATTGATAATATATATTACGTTGATGGTCTCACTGTCTTTGCCGTATTTACGAATAGTGGCAAATACTTCTTCAATCGTATTCCAGGGATACACATAAACATAGTCCGGCGTCATCAATCGTCCGATACTATTTTCTGGATAACCCAATAATGATAAAGTGATCTTTCTTTCTTCGGGGTCAAGCAATTTAATCAATTCACGGACGGTATTACTCGATAGCTCTTCTAAAAGTCGGTACGGTCATCCGCTGGTAATTCATTTAGCAGATTGGCAGTGGTGTTGGCGGGTAATTCCTGAATCACTCTTTTTTGTTCCTGCAGGTCAAGAATCTTAAAAACACTGGCGGCACGATGTACCGACATATTCGCTATAATCTGGCTGTCGTATTCTGGAAACTCTTCCACCAGTTGTGCTACATCACTGATGTTCTGGTCATCCAAAAATTGTTTAATGACTAATTTATCCTCCGTTTGAATGATGGATTCAAACTGTTCATGAAATGTTGGTTCTTCCAGTTCCGTTGACATAAGTCAAAAATACGAAGTCTGACCCGACATGCAGATTACCTTATTTTAAAATGGGGAGAAAAACATAGAAAATGTTTTACTTCGTTGAAACAATAATCGGGAAAATGATAGTTCCGTTTCTATTTATTGCGCCAACAGCATCGATGGGTCGTGGTGTCTACACATCGGAGCATATTGCTGCGGGAGCAGTAGTAGAGATTTCGCCGGTGGTAGTAATGAGTGCGGAAGAAAGAAAATTGCTGTATCAAACTGCTTTACATGATTATATTTTTGAGTGGGGTGACGATAGTACGCAATGTTGTATGGCTATGGGCTATGTAGCGGTGTATAATCATTCTTACAAAAGCAATTGTGAGTATGTGATGGATTATCCGAATCAGCAAATCAGTGTCACAACA
Organism: Chitinophagaceae bacterium; assembly: GCA_016706055.1. Classification (GTDB taxonomy): domain Bacteria; phylum Bacteroidota; class Bacteroidia; order Chitinophagales; family Chitinophagaceae; genus JJ008. The sequence goes on from JADJKL010000010.1 coordinate 7,825, forward strand.
ATCAGAGATATAAAAGGAGAGGAGTTGTTGATTAATTATAATGGAGATTGGGATGATGCAACACCATTGTGGTTTAATGCTAAATAGGTTATTTGAGTTTGCTTTTAATCTCCTGTAATTTCAATAATGCCTCAACGGGAGTAAGTCTGTTGATGTCTGTTCCTTCCAGCAGTTTCCTTATTTCCTCAAAAGTTTCGGTGTGTGCATCAAAAATAGAGAGCTGCATTTTTGAGCTGCTGATGTTCTTTACTTTATCGGTGGTGTTTTCAGAATTTCCATTTGCATGAATACTTTCCAGATGCAATAATATTTCATTAGCTCTTTCAATCAACGAAGGTGGCATGCCAGCCATTTTTGCCACATGAATACCAAAACTATGTGTGCTGCCACCTCTTGCCAGTTTGCGCAGGAAGATTATTTTATTGCCAACTTCTTTATTCGTTACATGAAAATTTTTTGCACGGGGAAATTTTCTTCCAGATTCGTTCAACTCATGATAGTGAGTGGCAAATAAGTTTTTGGTTGATGTGGAGATTGGTGCAAATGTTCTGCAATACTCCAGGCGATTGAAATGCCATCGTAGGTAGATGTGCCAGGCCAATTTCATCCAACAGAATCAGGCTTCTGTCTGTAATATTATTGATGATGGAAGCGGTTTCATTCATCTCCACCATAAACGTAGATTCGCCGCCACTTAAATTATCTGATGCGCCGACTCTCGTAAATATTTTATCTGTCAATGAAATTTTTGCTTCTGCGGCGGGAACAAAGGAACCTGTATGCGCCATTAATGTAATCAATGCCGTTTGGCGAAGCAATGCAGACTTACCACTCATATTTGGTCCGGTAAGGATGATGAGTTGTTGTTCTGATTTATTCAATTCCAGATCATTGCCGATATACGATTCTCCAACGGGTAAATTTCTTTCTATCACTGGGTGGCGGCCATCTTTAATGATGAGCTCATCACCCTTATGTAATTGCGGTTTTTTATACTGAAATTGAATAGCATTATTGGCAAAGCAGCAAAGACAATCCTGTATCGCTAATAAGTTGCCATTGGTTTGCACCGGTGCTAGATAATCCGACAACTCATTCAGCAATGCTTCAAAAGTTCCAGTTCAATCTTTAGAATCTTTTCTTCTGCACCAGTTATTTTTCTTCGTATTCTTTTAATTCTGCAGTTATATATCGTTCTGCACTAGTGAGTGTTTGTTTCCGCATCCATTCAGCAGGCACTTTGTTTTTATGCGAATTGGTTACTTCTAAATAATAGCCAAACACATTATTAAAGCCAATCTTTAATGAACTGATGCCCGTTTTTTCTGCTTCTTTTTGTTGCAGTTCAGTCAGGTATTCTTTTCCGCTGGAAGATATTTTTCGAAGCTCATCTAAATCATTACTTACACCGCTGTTCATCATACCGCCTTTAGCTGCAATGGCTGGAGGATTATCAACAATCTCTTTAAATATTTTTTCTGCTATATAAGGACATGGATTTAATGCATCGCCTAATCTTTTTAAATATTCATTTGAAGATGCAAGGCAAAGCTCTTTAATGGCAGCCACTTGTTTTAATCTCCTGGCTAATTGTAAAAACTTCTCTTGGATTAATTTTCTTCAATGGAATTTTAGAAACTAATCGTTCAATATCACCACATTGTTTCAGGTGTTGTGAAATTTTGTTTCTAAACTCTGTTTCTTTTATCAGGTATTCAACTGTATCTAATCGTTCATTGATTTTCTGAATATCTTTTAAAGGAAAAATAATCCAGCGTTTTAATAATCTTGCTCCCATTGGAGAAACGGTATTGTCTAATACACTTAGTAGAGTGTGATTGCCATCGGAATTGCCATATACCAATTCAAGATTCCGAATGGTGAACCGATCCATCCATAAAAAATCATCTCGATCCATGCGTTGTAACGAAGTGATATGTTGCAGGTTCGGATGTTCAGTATCTTTTAAATAATGAATAATAGCACCTGCGGCGGTTAATCCATTTTTCATTTCATCTACACCAAATCCTTTTAGTGAATGTGTCTGAAAATGTTTTAGCAATAAGTCTTCTGCATAAGCATTATCAAAAATCCATTCGTCTAAAGTGTATGTATAAATTTTGCTATTAAAGTATTCTTTAAATTTCTTTTGCTGATGCCGTTGGAAAACAACTTCTGCCGGTTTAAAGCTTTGCAATAATTTATCAGCATATTCTCTGTCGCCTTCGGCAATAAAAAATTCGCCGGTGGAAATATCAAGAAAAGCCAGTCCGTATTGTTCGTTTTCAGCAAAATGAATAGCTGCTAAAAAATTGTTGCTATGATGTTCTAAAAGTTTATCATTTACAGTGGTGCCGGGCGTTACCATATCTGTAACACCTCTTTTCACAATGCCTTTGGCTTGTTTAGGATCTTCCAATTGATCGCAAATGGCAACACGATGACCAGCCTTAACCAGTTTATGCAAATAGGTATCGAGAGCATGATGCGGAAAACCTGCCAGTTCAGATGAAGAGGCGGCGCTACTATTTCTTTTAGTCAGCGTAATGCCTAAAATGCCGGAAGCCAGCACAGCATCCTGTCCGAAAGTTTTCATAAAATCGCCGACACGAAACAGCAAAATAGCATCAGGGTATTTCTGATAGCCCGGTGCTGCTGCATCATTCATTGTATCGGATGATTGTGTTTTGCCATTGTTTGTCCCATATCATCGGGGCTGACAAATATAAAGGCTTTACAGGCATTTATTCAGGAAGTGTAATGCTTGTGAATTACTTTTGCCCGATGCGAAAACTAAGCATGGACGAATTGGGACGCAAATCGGTAGAAGAAGTGAAGCAATCTGAAAAAACACCCGTAATTGTTGTATTGGAAAATATCCGCAGTGCTTATAATATCGGCAGTGTGTTTCGTACTGCTGATGCATTTTTGGTAGAAGCCATTTATATTATTGGTTATTCTGCCATTCCCCCACATAAAGAAATAAAGAAAACAGCTTTGGGTGCCGAAGAGTCTGTTGCATGGAAGCATTTTGCTACTTCAGCAGAAGCTATTACTGAACTAAGAGCAAATGGATATAATGTGTATGCCGTAGAACAAGCCGAAGGCAGTTATAAATTAAACGCCATTGAGTTTGAACCTGATGAAAAAATAGCCGTAATATTTGGCAATGAAGTAACAGGGGTTGAGCAATCAACAATACAATTAACAGATGGATGTTTAGAAATTCCACAATTAGGAATGAAGCATTCGTTGAATATTGCAACGGCAGCAGGTGTGGTGTTGTGGGAATTAGTGAGGCAGAGAATGCCCCTGTCCCCTAAAGGGGAGACTTAGGCCATAGACTCTTTTATCTATCTAAAAGGTTTAAAGTAAAAAGTGGTTTTCTTTCTTTGTCTTTTCTTTGCGGCTTTGCGTGAAATAAAATTGAAATGAGTAAAGTAAAAAATTATCTAAGTCTTATAAAGTTCTCGCATACGATTTTTGCAATGCCTTTTGCTTGATTGGTTTTATAATTGGTTTCAGTATTTGTTGGCATTCGGAGTTAAAAATTCATAGGACCTGATTCAAACAACTTGGCAAAACAAATGCTGTTTTAATTAACAACTATTACTTTTTATTCTGAGGCTTAGTCCTCTGCATGATTTTTGCCGGTAGTGCCGCAATGGCTTTCAACCGTTATCTCGACAGAAATATTGATGCAAAATCCACGAACGGCGATAAGAGAAATTCCCAAAGGTATTATTACTGCAAAAATGCTTTGGCATTCACCATTGTCAATTGCATATTGTTCATTGCCTGTTGTTTCTTCATTAACAAACTTTGCTTTTACCTTTCACCTGTTGCATTGGCTGTTGTTTTGGGTTATAGTTATACCAAACGATTTACTCACCTTTGTCATTTAATATTGGGGTTAGGTTTATCACTAGCACCAATCGGGGCATATCTTGCTGTAACTGGTCAGTTTGCTTTATTGCCAATTCTGTTTTCAATAGCTGTTATCTTTTGGGTAAGTGGTTTCGATATTATTTATGCATTGCAGGATGAAGAGTTTGATAAATCACAAAGTTGTATTCTATTCCTGCATGGCTGGGCAAAGCAAAAGCGTTACGGGTTTCAGAGTTTTTACATTTACTAAGCGCTGCCACAATTGTATTTGCCGGGTACTATGGGAATTTTGGATGGTTGTACTGGATTGGCACAGCAATTTTTGTACTTATGTTAGGTTATCAGCATTCAATCGTTAAACCAAATGATTTGCGCAGGGTAAATCTTGCATTTATGACAGCAAACGGAATTGCCTCAGTTGTTTTCGCCATCTTTGTTATTGCAGATTTATTCATCAATTCCTAATTCATCACTTTGCCAAGAATACTTTGTATAGACTACGGATTAAAAAGAACAGGCATTGCTGTTACAGATCCGTTGCAGATTATTGCAACCGGTTTAACAACCTTGCATTCAAAAGAACTAATTCCTTTTTTGAAAGATTATTTTATAAAAGAACAAGTAGAGTTAATTCTCATCGGTTGGCCAACCAATTGGGATGATAGCAGCACTCATGCCACACCGCTGGTTGAGAAATGTATTAAGGAGTTACAAAAGAATTTTCCAGTAATGCCTGTTGTAAAAGTAGATGAACGTTATACCTCCAAAATGGCAAAAGCTGCTATGCTCGAAATGGGGATGAAGAAAAAAGACCGCCGGAACAAAGCATTTGTTGATGAAATAGCTGCCACCATCATGTTACAGGAATATTTACGCAATTTATAGTTCTTTTTTAGCTACTAAAACACAGTGAAATAGCTTAAATTTGCCGCTTAATTATTTAATCAATATTTAATAATGATTCTTCCAATTGTTGCATACGGCAATCCTGTGCTTAGAAAACTGGCTTCGCCAATATCACCAGATTATCCTCAGCTGGAAAAAACTATTGGAAGATATGTGGGAAACCATGTATGAAAGTAGTGGAGTAGGGCTGCAGCGCCGCAAATAAATAAATCTATCCGTCTGTTTATTATTGACACTGCTCAGATGTTTGAGAATATGAATGAAGATGAAAGAAAAGAATTTGATGATTCCTGGCGATAAATTGGTTTTCATCAATGCTCAAATTGATGAGTTAGGTGGTGATGAATGGGCTTATAACGAAGGATGTCTGAGTATTCCAAAGATTAGAGAAGATATTTACAGGCAAGAAAGTGTAACCATTACTTTTGATGATGAAAATTTTGAATCGCATACCCGAACATTTACCGGTCTTACTGCCAGAGTCATCTTACATGAATACGATCATATCGAAGGGAAACTATTTATCGATTACATTTCTTTGCTAAAAAGAAAATTAATGAAAGGTAAGCTCAACGATATTACTAAGGGTAAAGTTTCTGTTGATTATAAGATGGCTTTTCCAGGTTGACCTACACCATTGGAAGAAACTAATTAATGGTTAGCCACTTTATTTTTGTAATAAAAATATAATTTGCAATACTATAATGTTTATCTAAATTGCTTTCAATACCTATAAGTTAATCTCTCTCCTTAGCAGCGCCACCATTATCCTTACAACAGCCTTTCATTAGTCTGCTCTACTTTTATAACCATTAAAACCAAAGCTTATGAGTAAAAGAATTACTCTGTCTTGCTTAGCGGTAATGCTGGCAATTCGTTCTGTAAAGCACAGGTTCCATCCCTTTCTCCTTTTAACGGTGTAGTGCCTGCAGTATTCAATACCGCGGGTGGAACGTATGATAATGCGTTGTCGTATTACCGTTACGAGTGGAGTTTTTGGTGAGCTGGTGCTAGTACAGGCTTTTTACCGCCGGACAGTTCTATCCTTGTTACACAAGGAGTATTGCAACCTTGTACCGACAAACTGGGAATATCGCCTTACACGGTATTATTTGAAAAGAGATTACAAATTATTCCCCAATCCCACAGTTGGTCCTTTCGAAGTGGACTTCTTTGTCAAAACACCGGGCTTTATGAGTCTGCAACTAATTAACACCATGGGTCAGATACTAGAATCAAGAAGCTATCACTACGATGGCTGCTGCCGTATCGAGTTGTTTGACCTAGCCGTTATCCCAACGGAATTTACTTCGTAGTGGCGGATTTAAAACCGGATAGCAAACGGGCCGATAGATAACCAAGAAGTGATCCGTCATAGTGGATTAAAGGTGATCAAACTGGATCAGAAATAAAACCAAAATCAAAACTTAAAAATAACCAAATGAAAAGATTTTATTATTAATAACCGCGGTATGCTGCTAACTGCCGAAGGCTATAGTCAGGCACCGGGCATATTAAATTATCAAGGTGTTGCCCGCAATAGTGTTGGCAACGTACTGGTGAATCAAAATATAACGTTACGGTTAACGATCAGAACAATACAGCAGCCGGTCCAACGGTATATCAGAAAGCAGCAGTTACTACTAACCCGTTTGGCTTGTTCAACGTACAGGTAGGCAGCCCGGAGCCAGTGGGTATCAGGCATAGTAACTGAGCAAACTGGCTATAGGTGCCAAGTTTATACAGGTAGAAATAGACCCGAATGGAGGATCTACTTTTATCAAATTGGAACAGCACAGCTTGCCCCGGTACCTTCTATTATTTTGCAGCTGCATTTGGGGATTTTTTAGCTGTTTAATAAAAAACAGAATGATAATGGTACATTATTTAAGATCACAAATAGCGGAACCAATTCCGCAGTACAGCATTGGAAGGGTTAATAAATTCTACTGCTAGTGCCAATGCATTAATAGGAACATAGCAAGTGAGATCGGCGGATTTTCAGCCGGTGTTCGTGGTATTACATATGGAACCGGGGCAACGGAATAGGCGTATACGAGCCAGGCAGGCAGTGGCTGGGGAGCGTGGTATCACACCTAGTGGCATAGGTGTAAATGGTAATTCAAGTTCGGGCACAGGTGTGCATGGATCAAATACTGGGGTAGCAGGCATATTTACAATTAGAATTCTGCTAGTACAGCCGATGCTTTACAAGCAAATAGCGTCAGGTACGGTTGGGCAGCAACTATAACCAGCAGCAATGCAACACCAAGTGCCTGGAGAACAACAGGTGGATTACGTTTCACTGGAATTAATGAAGCGAACAACCGCATACTTACTTCCGATGCATCTGGAAATGCAACATGGAAAGATGCAGCAGTTGGAATAGTAACAGGAAGCGGTATATTAAACTATGTATCTAAGTGGACACCCGATGGAGCTTTAGCTTGGCAACTCACAGATTTTTGATGATGGAAATAATGTAGGAGTTGGAACAATAACACCATCCGAACGAATGCATGTTTAGCGAGGTAGGTTGTTAGTTCAAAATAATAATCCATTACAGTATTGCCAGCTGCTCTTGGGTTGATGAAGATGTTCGTATAAATAGTGGAGATGCTCAATTAGCATTATACAGTCTTCAAGATGGCTTATCATCCGGCAATTTTCATTTAAAGAAGTGGACGGTACGGGTGCACTTACTAATCAATGGGCTTTTCAAAGAAGAACAGATGGAAGTTTTGATATTGGATTTGGCATAGGTGCAGATCCGGGAGCTGCACAAGTGTTATTAAGGCCTTATCTAACGGAAATATAGGCATAGGAATAACAACACCTACTGAAAGGCTAAACGTAAACGGACGATTCCTAGTTGATAACACTCCTATTACTGTATTGCCTGCTGCTATGTGGAGTGATGAAGATATTCGCATTAACAGTGTTGATGCACAATTGTCGTTATATAGTCTTCAAAAATGGTGTAGGGTCTGGTGCTATAATAATATCCAAAGAGGTCGATGGAACAGGAAACCTTACGAATCAATGGGCTTTGAAGCGGCAAACGGATGGTTCCTTTGATATAGGATATGGTACGGGTGCAAATCCAGGAGTAGTGGGTAGTGTTATTAGACTTTGTCCAATGGAAATGTTGGAATCGGTACTACAGCACCAACTGCTAAACTGGATTTAGCAGGAGCTTTTAAATTGGCAGATGGCACAGAAGGTGCCGGAAGGTATTAACCAGCGATGCAGCTGGTAATGCAAGCTGGCAGGATTTTATTATTCCTGCGATACATATGAGTGCAGCAAGCACTACTGCATTTGTCACCGTTCCTCCGTCTACTCAAACCAATATTACAACTCAATGGGGTGCTCTTGATGAAGCCGGTGGAGCAAATTATAATCCTGCAACAGGAGAGTACACTATACCGGTAACCGGCTATTACTCTGTTTTTTGCATCTGGAATGGAATGATCCTGCACCTTCATCCGGAGCCGATTTTATTTTGGACAGATTAATGAATGGTTCTGGTGTTGCTGGGAGTTACAGCTCAACTTTACCAGCTGGTAACATTCCATCCCCGCTCATGCTCAGGTAGAACGAAATTTTAACGCCGGCGATATAATCAGATTTTCCGCCAATCAAAATACCAGCGGACCGATGAATCTAGTTCAAAAACTCAAATGCATTGTAAATTTGGTATCCATTTAATTCACAGATAAAGAATCACAATTAAAAATTACAACATGAAAAAAATATTTTTATCAGCCCTTGTCCGGTTATTAATTATGGCAGCAAATGCACAAAATAGCAGAGTACTACGGATGTAAAGGCAAGCAGCGATCCATTGGTAAATGGTATTCTTACAGCCAGTATAAAGCACAGCAAGAGGTATTAAAACAGGCTGAAATAAAAAAAAGCTGAAACCAAAGCAGCTACTACTCAAAGTACTGCTGTACAAGGGTCTTGCTTAAGACAAACCTACTGATACCCAATTGAAGAATATGCAGCCAAAGCCAGTTACTACTACCATAATAGCACCTGCAAAAGCTCCAGTTGTTACAATTGTAAAAGATGGTGAAGCACCGGCAGCCACGAAGATCGTTGCCCTGGCTAGTGATGTTAAAGAAGTTATTATAGGTAATGCAGCCCATAAAGAAAAACCTGTAGCACCACCGTAAAAAAGATAATTAATATAATGAAGATATTTATAAAAGAAGGTTATATATTATATAGCCTTCTTTTATTTTAATAGAAGAACTTTTTAATATTTTGGGCGGAAAAATAAATTCCCAGTTTAAAATCAAATCTCCGCTTTCTGCTTCCCGTATTTTCCATTTTTCAATTACCTGTTCAATGTCTGTAGGCAATGGTGCTTCAAAACATATCCTTTCCTGTTGTTGGATGTGCAAATCCTAATGTTTTGGCATGAAGAGCTTGTCGCTGACAAATTTTAAAACAATTATCTACAAATTGTTTGTACTTGCATACACTGTGCCTTTACAATCTTATCACCACCATAAAATCATTAATGTTGAACAAAGGATGACCCATGTATTTCATATGCACCTTATCTGGTGAGTTCTTCCCGTTTCTAAAAACACATTGTACTAATGTAACATAACCGAATCGTTCTATTACATTGTAATGTAGCCGCATCTTTACCATGCTCACCATCTGGATAAGCTTCAAATAATTTGCGGAAGCGTTGATTACGTCCCACATGGGCAACGATGCTTCCTGAATC
>JADJKL010000011.1 GCA_016706055.1 Chitinophagaceae bacterium
ACATATTTTCTTTGTAGAGTGTTGAAATAGATACGGGCAATATCTATTTCTGTTTTATTGGTAACTCTTTTTACGGTATTAGTCTCTCTGTTGAAACACTGATTCGTCCTAATTGTGCGAGAAAAATATTTTTATCATCTCGTTGTAGATAGCAAAAATTCTGTCAAACAAATTGTTGAATTTTTCATTCTCTGAACTATATGTACTGATAAAAGGTAATGTATATGATATTTTATCCAATCCCTTGTCTGTTGCAAACCACAAATTAAGCTGCCGGTCTTCAAAAATCTGATTAACATTTACATCTCCCAGGCTATTGGTATTATCGGGACTATGCCTGACCACTTGCAGGGGCTTAATCTGTTTTGAAAACAAAATCAGTCCAATTGAATCTACGGACACCCAATAACGGTCTTTACTATCCTGAAATACGGAAGTGTAATTTTTGGATGAATAGTTTTTGCCATTTATTATTATTTCTTTCTGTTGAACTTCTTTTGAACAATTTTGTCAAAGATCCGCAGTATACAGGCCCTGCTTTGTGCAAAACCAAAATAATCCATTCTTAGTCCTGGAGACCTCCCAAATATCTGTTTGCTTAAGCCGAAAAAAATCTTCGGAAGAATAGCTGCGAATAGTTGTAAACATTTTATCGAGCAATAATGTTTCTCCATCCTTGCAAAAAATTAATGTTTGACTGGAAAGGGAATCGTAATAAATATTTCGGACTTCACTTTTAGTAGCAATATTCTTTTCTACTTTATAAGTTCCATTATTTATTATACTTACACCTTTTTTATTACCAGCTATTACCTGTTTCGGTAGAATTGAAATGCAGGTGATATTTCTGTCAATCAATCCTCCTTCTTTAATTGTCTCTGAAATATGAACAATGGAATCGGTTGCTGGATTGAGAATATTAATACCATTGAAAGCGGTTCCTAACCAAAGTAGGCCTGTTTTTTCATCTTCCTGCATACAATAAATATGGTTCCAGTTTAAGGAATTTATGTTTAGTTTTTTGCGATAAACTTTAAAGCTATACCCGTCAAACCGTTGTAATCCATCTTCAGTGGCTATCCATATAAAACCATTTTTGTCTTGTAAAATTTTCCTGATTACACTTTGCTGCAATCCCTGTTCAGATCGGTAATGAGTAAATCGAAAAAATCCAGATTGAGCAATCGCTGAAGCTGCGATTAGCAGATAAATAAGTACACATGAAAAAAATAAAGTAATTTTTTCATCACTATGCTAAATAATAAAGTCTGCCTGTTTATTTAATTTCAGGGGTATAAAAATAATAACTGGCTTATTCATAACTAGGCTTGATATCATCATCCTGACTTTTTACTTTTTTTATCCAGAATGAATTCCCAGTACAATTATTAAAAAAGCAAACCCAATTAATGCATCTTTAATCCTATTTGTTTGGCCATTTCTGTGTACTCCTGGCTAAGCATTATCAGGATTATGATGACTACAATAATCCAAATTCTGTTATTTTTTTTCAACAGTAACTAGTTTATTCCGGTATTGATTCATCATCTTCATCATTATTCCTTCTTCTTGTTTCTTTCTTGGGTATTGGTTTCTTCTTCATCCATTCAGGATCATTTTTTAATTTTTGTACATCATCTAGGTTGGCGATGTATAAACTTCTTCCATGAGTGCCAAGTATAATTTCATTTTCTCTTTCCTGAATAGCAATATCATGTATCGGCATTGACTTTGGTGTGCCTGCATTCCATAACATAAAGTTGTTTCCTTTGTCAAAGCTTACATATAAGCCGCCATCTGTTCCTACATAAATTATATTTTCATCTTTGGGATCTTCTTTCACCACATTGATTGGTTCGTAAGGAAGATCATTGCCAATTTGTTTCCAGGTGGTTCCGTAATCATCACTAACATACAAATAAGGAGCAAAGTTATCGAAGCGATAACCGTTCAGCGAAACATATACTCTTGATACATTATGTTTTGATGCTGTGACACGGCTTACCCAGAGATTATTAGTCTGTAGTCTGGAGTCAGAAGCCATGGATTTAGAACCTTTCTTTACCGGTGGAGTTGTTTTTGTTTGATTTAATTGCTCCCATGTATAACCACCATCTTTTGATAGGCTGATATTGCCATCATCTGTTCCTGCATACAACATGCCGAAGCGTAAAGGAGATTCACTTAAGGTGGTTAATGTTCCATACGGTACATTTCCAGCTACTTTACCATTGGTTAAATCGCCACTCATTCCAATAAGGCTATCCCCTTTGCTTAGCGAACGATATAACCTGTTGGCACCAATGTAAAAAATATCCTGATTGTGCTTGCTTAGCAAAATTGGCGTTTGCCAATTGAACCGAAGCGGTTTTTCGCCTAACTCATGTTGTGGACGAACTGATTTTCTGTCGCCTCTTGTTTTACGATTAAGTCTTGAGTATGCTCCAAATTGTGAGCCGGCATAAGTAGTAGTGTTATCTCTTGTATCCACCTGCACTTGCATACCATCGCCGCCAATCAATGCTTTGTAAGGGTAATCACCAGCACTTTGCCAGCGGGGACTTTCCTGATTAGTTGAAGGCCCATACCATACATTATTATCTTGCAAGCCGCCATATACATTGTATGGTTTGTCATCATCTGTAACAACAGAATAATATTGTCCTACCGGTGGAGTATTGGCAAAAAACCAGTGCTCACCATTATCATAGGTTATATTGCAACCACCATCATTACCATTAATCATGTGTGAATCTCTTTTGGGATTGATCCAAACTACATGATGGTCGCTGTGCACATTGGCTTTATCAATATTTTTAAAAGTTTTAGCACCATCAGTAGACATTTGTAAAGGCACACCTGTTATCACCACTTTATTTTCATTTACTGGCGACACAAAAATTTTCCCAAAGTAATAACCATACGTACTGTAAATGCCGATTGGTTTATCATGAGTTTTTTTCCAGGTTAAGCCTGCATCATCACTCCGGTAAATTTCGCAACCAATAATACCACTGTTTTGAAAACCATCATCACCTGTATCCAGATAGTCCCATATAGCAGCTGAAGTCACTTTATCGCTAGCTACCATTTCTTTTACTACTACTGCAGAGTATTTACGAGGAAAGAAATTGCTTCGTAAGAAAGCATCTAGTTTTTTATTATCTAATTGCTTAAACTGTTCTTTGGTAATATTTTTGAATTCTTCTTTTTTGTAAATCGTATCTACTTTTTTAGCAGTATCCGGTTTTGAATTATAATTGTCAACAATGGCATATACGATATTCGGTTTTTGTGGAAATACCGCAATACCAATGCGTCCAATTTTATCACCAGTCATAAAACCAGAACCGGGACCGGAAACTATTTTCCATGTTTCGCCACCATCATTACTTTTATAAATACCACTTGTCTTTCCGCTTTCTTCAAACTTCCAGGCACGGCGTACTCGAAACCACATACCTGCATACACTTCATTCGGATTGGAAGGGTTGATGTCTAAATCTACACAGCCAGTATTATCATCTATAAACAAAGTCTGTTTCCATGTTTTTCCGCCATCCATTGTTTTATAAACACCTCTTTCTTTATTGGCAGAATATAAATGCCCTAATGCAGCCACCCATGCAATATCAGGGTTGGTAGGGTGTAGTACTATTTTACCTATATGATGTGATTCTGGAAGACCAAGGTATTCCCATGTCTTGCCATTGTTGGTTGTTTTATAAACACCCACACCGGCATAGGTAGAACGGCTGCTGTTTACTTCACCTGTACCAACCCAAATTGTTTTTGTTTTCCAGTTTACCGCAATATCACCAATGAACAGCATATCAAGACTGTCCATAATGGGAATAAAACTTTGACCGTTGTTAGTGGTATGCCATAAACCGCCAGTGGCATAGGCCACATAAAATTCTGTAGGGTCTTCAGGGTTAGCATCAATATCAACTACACGACCACTCATAATAGAAGGCCCGATGTTGCGAAAAGGAACTTCTTTAAGCAACGAATTGGACTCCAGCTTGCGTCGTTGATCCATGCTTTGCATTCTTTCCGCTGCAGGTGTTGGATTTACCTGCGAAAAAGCAAAAGGTGTTATTGCTAAACAAAAAATGGTGTAAATGGCTGGTACTAATACCTTTTTAAGCCATGAATTATTTTTTAACAGGCGATACATAAAAGCAGTTGTTTTTCGTTAGTAAATTGCAGTATATTAAAATGCTAAATCAGAAGCTATTAGCTTCACTCAAACATACTAAACTATGCGATTCATTGTTCTTCTCTTTCTGTTTATTTCTTCAAACGGTTTTGGCCAGTGGAAAGATTATGTCATAAGTGTAAAAGGTGATACGCTTAACCGGGTTGATTTAAAGGGGCTTAAGCAGGGACCGTGGGTTATTAAAGTAGCTGATCTACGGGGAGAAAGAGGCTATGAAACAGAAGGTTATTTTGAAAATGACCTGAAAGAAGGGGAATGGAAAAGATATTCAATAGAAGGAGTGAAGATTGCTGATGAAAATTACCGTTGGGGCAAGCTGCATGGTAAGCAACAATATTTTACATATAACGGTGGATTAGAAAGAGAAGAAAGCTGGCGGGCCATTGATCCAGCCAATGCGTATGATACTGTGCCGGTATTTGATTTACATGATCCATCTAAAATTGTAGATAGAGTAGTGGTAAAGAACGATGGCTATGCTATGAAACATGGTAAATGGTTTTACTATGATCCGGTGTGGGGAAGAGTGGAAGCCACAGAAACCTATGTAATGAATAAATTACAGATTGATGATGGCAGCCTTGCTGGCGATGATGATATAAGACCTATAGAAATAAGTAAAGGAAAACAACTTTCAGATTCTTTACGCAAAGCCACCGACCCTGCCTTACTGAAAATTAAAGAATACGAAAAGGAAAATTCTGGTAAGAAAAAAATAAAAGTAAGAACCGGTAGTACGGGGAATTTACCAAAGCCTTAGTATTTAAATCTTCATTGATTTAAAATAATTACTGAAAAATAACAATTGATACTGAATCGAATTCTTCCAGTAATCCCAGTTATGTGCACCGGGCCTTTCAATATAATCATGCGGAATTTTTAATTCCAGCATTTTTTCATGCAGGCTGCGATTAACGGTATGAAAAAAATCTTCTGTGCCGCAGTCAATAATAACGACAGGTTTCTCTTTCAGCGGAGCTTCAATCACATTGATCACAGAATATTTATTCCAGTTATCCCAGTAGTTTAAAGTGTCGCCTAATTTTTGATTAAGTTCCCAGTTCTTTTTAAAAGGACGGATGTCAACACCGCCACTAATGCTGCCACAGGCTCCGTAAAAATCTGCATGACGAAAGCCTAGAAATAATCCACCATGTCCGCCCATACTTAAACCAGTTATGGCTCTACCATTTCTGTTTTTTATGGCAGGGTAATGGCTTTCTATATATTCGGGTACTTCTTTGCTCACATAAGTTTCATATCGAAATGAGGAATCTATGGGACTATCAAAATACCAACTGTTTGCTCCATCTGGACAAACGATCATCATCTTGTATTGATCTGCATAATCTTTTAGCTCTGGCACACGGATAATCCAGTTGCTATACCAACCACCATAGCCATGTAGTAAGTAAACAACAGGTAGCGAAATCGTTTCATCCTGTACTAGTGTCGGCTTTATCACCACACATTTAATTTCTTTTTGCATGGCTTTGCTGTAGATGCTTACTGTATCAACAGTTGCAGCCTCTGTTTTTAGAAATGCGGTCAATAATAATATAGCAGATATGATGTATCTCATTTCTTAAAGATAAAAAAGATGCGTCACATTTTACTGTAACGCATCTTTATAAGCCTGTTAATTATTTAGTCTTATCAGAATCCTTTTTTCTCCTGTGCTTTCTGCATTGGATTACCATCCTGACCGCCACCACCTCTTGGTCCGCCACCTTGTCTTCCTTTGAAGATAGTAAACTTAGAAGGCGCAGCAATAGTATTCCAACTGTTATTGCTTTCATCAATATCAGCGGTTTCTCTGAATGGATCAAGTTTGATAGAAGCTACTTCCTTATCTTTTATAAAAGTCTTCACTACTTTATTTTCATTCAGCCGCCATACTTGTGCAGGTATTTTTTCTACTTCGGTAGTCCCGTCTTTATAAGTCCATTCAATAATGATTGGCATTACCAAACCACCTTTGTTGCTGAAAGTAAGTTCATACATATTCTTATTGCCATACTCCGCTTTTTCTTCTGCTGTTAATTCCTCCTGCGAACGGGCAGGCATCGTAACCGCATATTTAGTTGTATCGTATGGTTCTAAACCACGGCCATATCTCCAGTAAAAATCACGGAGGCTGGTGTCTTTATCAGTTTGGAAAACGATATTCTTATCACCCCTGTTTCTAATTTTTGAAATATCATCGTAAGCCGGTTGTAATGGTTTGGCAACGCCACGCATTACTGTAGATTCGTTAGTTTCTCTTGGTTCTGCACTCAAATCTGGTTTTGCATATTTAACCGTGTCCAACGATATATCACAAGCCTCTGTGCTATAGAACCATCCTCTCCAGAACCAGTCAAGGTCTTCACCACTTGCATCTTCCAATGTGCGGAAAAGGTCTGCAGGTTCAGGATGTTTGAAAGCCCATCTTCTTGCATATTCTTTAAAAGCATAATCAAATAACTCACGGCCCATAATTGTTTCCCGCAGAATATTCAAACCTGTCGCTGGTTTAGAGTATGCATTAGGACCAAAACCAATAATATTTTCGCTATTGGTCATAATCGGCTCCAGTTGATCTTTAGATAGTTTCATGTAATCCGTTATCGATGCTGCTGGTCCACGACGGCTTGGGAAATTATTATCCCATAATTCTTCTGTCAGATACTCTACAAAAGTATTTAAGCCTTCATCCATCCAACTCCATTGACGTTCATCGCTGTTAATGATCATTGGGAAAAAGTTGTGACCTACTTCATGTATAACTACACCCAGCATTCCATTTTTTGTACTCTCACTGTATGTGCCGTCCTTTTCTGTTCTTCCATAATTGAAACAAATCATCGGGTATTCCATACCATTACTTGCTTCTACACTTTGTGCAACTGGATATGGATAAGGAATTGTAAAATCAGAATAAGTTTTGATAGTATGTGCTACGGCCTTAGTTGAATACTTACGGTATAAACCATAAGCTTCTTTTGAATAATAGCTCATACACATAATTTTCTTGCCATTAACCATCTGCGGCATCGCATCCATTACAAACTTGCGGGAAGAGCCCCATGCAAAGTCACGAACATTATCTGCTTTGAAAATCCAAGTCTTTTTCTTTGTGCTCTGTTGTTTTTCGGCGGCAACAGCTTCATCTAATGTAACAACTTCAATTACATCTTTGGCTATTTGGGCTTTTTGCCAACGGCTCATTTGTGCAGGAGCAAGAACCTGAGCATAATTCTGACATTCGCCTGTTGCACCGATAACATGGTCTGCAGGAACAGTCATTTGTACTTTGAAATTTCCGAAGGTCAAAGCAAACTCTCCACGGCCAGTGAACTGGTGATTTTGCCAACCTTGAAAATCGCTATACACACAAAGACGAGGATACCATTGCGTCATAGTGAATTCACTGTTTCCATCTTCCGGGAAAAATTCGTAACCACCACGGCCACCTCTTTCTGAACGGTTAGATAATTTGTAATTCCAGTCCAATTTAAAAATAAAACGCTGACCCGGTTTTAAAACCATTGGTAATTCAACCCGCATCATAGTTTTGTTGACAGTGTATTTTAATGATTTGCCAGTGGCATCAGTTAGTTTCATAATATTAAAACCGTATCCATTATCAGTTTTACTTTCATCCGCTCTATCAATTTGCTGCGGACTTATATTTCTGTTCATCGGGTTACTTGTCTGGTAGTCGGCATTGTTCACACTGCTGTGCTGGTTCTCATCCAACTGCAACCACAGATATGTAAGCTCATTAGGAGAATTATTGAAATAAGTTACTGTTTCACTTCCTGTCAGTTTGTTGTTTTTTTCATCCAGTTCACATTTTATATCATAGTCACAGCGTTGTTGCCAGTATTTTGGTCCAGGTGCTCCGCTGGCGGTACGATATTCATTGGGTGTAGGCAAAATCCCACCCATCTGTTCAAACTTATTACCATGATTGCTGTTGGCATTGTTTTGAATGTTCTGTGCCATTGCAGTTGTAGCAATGCCTGCCATCATCAATAAACATGAAATGATACTTTTCATTTGTATTATGATTTTTTATTATAAAGAAAAATGTAAGTGTTCTCAAAACTAAGGTAATTACGGCAACGGATAAAATGCTTTCGAACTACTTTCAATTACAATTTTACAATTTAATTGAGTTATAAGTAATGACAATTATATCAACGGTTTCCAATTCTTTTATTTAAGTGACTTATAAACAAAGAACCGCCCGATTATTAGCCGGGCGGTTCTTTTATAAAACATTTCCACATTAGAACCCTTTCTTTTCCTGTGCCTTCTGCATAGGAGTTGGCATTTGTGACTGGGGCACATTTTGTTTTTGTTTGAACAATTTGAACTTACTTGGTGATTTTATATCACCATAGCTGTTATTGGTCTCATCTATATCGGCAGTTTCCCTGTATGGATCCAGTTTTATAAATACCACTTCTTTGTCCTTCATAAATGTTTTTGTAACCTTTTGTTCATTCTTTCGCCAAACCTGTGCAGGTATTCTTTCTATTTCTGTAGAGCCGTCTTTAAATGTCCATTCAATGATGATTGGCATTACCAATCCGCCTTTATTAGAAAATGTGATTTCGTACAATTGCTTATCTCCGTATTTCTGTTTTCCTTCTTCATCCAACGCTTCTGTTTGTGGAGAAACTACAACAGGATATTTTGTTGAATCATATTTTTCCATTTCACGGTCGTACTTCCAGTAAAAATCACGGAGAGAAGTGTCCTTGTCTGTTTCGAAAACAATATTCTTGTCTGTTCTGTTTCTCATCTTCGAAATGTCATCAAATGGGTTAACGGCAGGTTTTGCCAAAGGCACCATGAATGTTGTATCAACTGTTCTTGCTGGTATAGCAGCAATATCAGGCACTGCATGTTTTACAGTGTCGATCGAAATGTCACAAGCATCTGTTCCATAAAACCATCCTCTCCAGAACCAATCAAGATCTTCGCCAGTTGCATCTTCCAGCGTACGGAAAAGGTCTGCTGGTGTTGGCGACTTGAATGCCCAACGTTTTGCATAAGTGCGGAAGGCTTCATCAAAAAGTTCTCTTCCTACAACTGTTTCTCTTAAAATATTTAAACCAGTCGCAACTTTTGAATAGGCGTTTGCACCAAAGTTGTTGATGTTCTCTGAATTGGTCATGATTGGTTCCAACTGATCTTTTGGCAATTTCATATAGTTGGTGATTGTCCATGCTGGTCCGCCGTTGGAAGGGAAAGTATTATCCCATAATTCTTGTGTAAGATATTGCAGATAAGAATTCAATCCTTCATCCATCCATGTCCATTGTCTCTCATCACTGTTAACAATCATTGGAAAGAAAGTATGGCCAACTTCATGAATGATAACAAAGATGGCCGCATTCTTTGAACCTTCTGAGTAAGAACCGTCATCGTTTGCTCTACCGGGGTTGAAAGAAATCATCGGATACTCCATACCTTGATTACCTTCTACACTGATAGCAACAGGATAAGGGTAGGGAATTGAAAATTTAGAATAAGTTTTTACAGTATGTGCAACCGCTTTTGTTGAATACTTGCTATAAATCGGATAAGCTTCTTTTGCATAATAACTCATTGTCATTACTTTTTTACCTTCAACCATCGCAGGCATTGCATCCCACACAAAACGTCTTGAGGCTGTCCATGCAAAGTCTCTCACATTGTCTGCTTTGAAAACCCAGGTTTTTTTTGCATTACTTTTTCCTTTTGATGCATTCAATGCTTCATCCAATGTTACTATTTGCAATGGCTCTTTTGCTGTTTGTGCTTTTTGCCAGCGACTCATTTGTGTTGATGATAATGTTTGTACATAGTTCTGACATTCACCAGTGCCACCAACGATATGATCAGCAGGAACTGTCATTTGCACTTTGAAATTTCCAAAGGTCAACGCAAATTCACCTGTGCCGGTAAATTGATGGTTCTGCCATCCGATCTCATCACTGTATTTGCAAAGGCGGGGATACCATTGTGTCATGGTATAATTATTATTTCCATCGCTGAATTTTTCATAGCCACCTCTTGCACCACCAAAACGAATGAAATCACCACGGTCGGCGAGTTTGTAATTCCAGCTGCAATTGAAAACAAATTTCTGTCCGGGTTTCAACGGAACAGGTAAATCAATTTTCATCATCGTTTTATTGAGGGTATATTTCAATGGCTTGCCAGCAACGTCTGTCAGTTTCGTAATGTTGAAACCATAACCATTGTCAGACATTTTTTCTTCGTATCTGTCCAACGTTTTATCAGTTGCCTGTTGAGGAATTGTATTCTGTGTCTGATAATTCGAATTGTTTACGGTGCTGTGCTGGTTCTCGTCTAATTGCATCCAGAAATAACTGAGTACATCCGGCGAATTATTAAAGTAGGTGATTGTTTCTGATCCAGTCAGTTTATTATTTACTTCATCCAGTTCGCATTTAATATCATAGTCTACTCTTTGCTGCCAGTATTTTGTGCCCGGCGCACCACTGGCTGTTCTTTGTTCGTTTGGAGTTGGCAGAATAGTACCTAACTGTTCAAACTTATTGGCATGATTTGAACTTGCATTATTCTGAATCTGCGCCTGTATTGTATTTGTGAGACAAGCCAGAATAATAATCAACAAATGATACTTTTTCATTTTTTATATTTTAAAATTTATTTTAAAACGGAAGACGTTCCAATGCCATTTTCAATGCAATACTAAAAACAGCAGCGGATAAAAATATTACCCATTCTCTTCTGTTTACACGGAAGATATTTATAATAAGGTATGCTAATAATAATAATACCACCACCACTGCAATTTGCCCAACCTCTAATCCTACATTGAATCCAAACAAGCTCCAACCAATGCCCTGGTCGTCTGCCAAAATAAATCGGATGGAATTGGCAAAGCCCATGCCGTGTATCAACCCAAATGTAAGTGCAAGAAAATAATTGATACGGATTGATTTGGCTGTAAATTTTTTCTGAAAGAAATTGCTCAATGCTGTTATGATAATAGTACAAGGAATTAGAAACTCTACCCAACTGCTGCTAAAACGAATAACATCGAATACACTTAATGCCAGTGTAACAGAATGCCCGATGGTGAAAGCTGTTACTAATATTAATACCTGTTTCCAGTCTTTAATAAGGTAAATAGCTGCCAATGCGGCAATGAACAATTGATGGTCCAGTGCATTTTTGCTGATGATATGCTCCCAGCCTAATCCAAAATAAAATCCGAAATCCTGCATCTTATTATTAAGGAAAGCCGTCCTTTGCAAAGAATTTTACATCAACGGCTTTCAGGGCTACAAAATAGTACAGACTTTTGTAACGAAAAAAATAATAGTGCAAATGGCTTCATCGCTCAATAAATGGTTGTTTATTTTAGGTTTATCCTTCGTTCTTACCTCGGCAAAGCCAGTAGATCACCCTTTTCATGTAAGTGTTATAGAGATTAACCACAATGCCGCAGACAAAAACCTGGAAATTAGCTGTAAGATATTTACCGATGATTTTGAAAAAATATTGACACAAAACTATAAAACGAAAGTTGACCTGATTAATCCGCCGAATAAGGCTGCCATGGATTCTTTAGTTAAGAAGTATATACTATCACATCTATCTATTCAGATAAATGGAAGACCAGTTGCTCTTTCATACGTAGGTTTTGAAAATGACAAAGAGGCGGCTTACGGTTATTTTGAAGTAAATAATACTATATCAGTTACAAAAATTGATATAACCAATAGCTTGATGTATGATCAGTTTGATGATCAGGTTAATATCATGCATGTGATTGTTGGAGGAAAAAGAAAGAGTAATAAGCTGACGTATCCTGACAAATCGATCTCTTTTTCCTTCTGAGAAAGCACTTACTTATTCTTCTATTTCATCTTTTAATTCTTGACTCAGGTCTACCAGTATCTTGTCAATCCGATGTCCGTCCATATCCAGTACTTCCAATTTGAAACCTTTCCAATCTAACTTATCACCAGGTTTTGGGATTTTCTCCAATTCATGTAAAATAAAACCTGCGATGGTGTCAAAATCATGTTCGCCTTCATGCATCCATTCTGTTTTTTCAAAACGGGTCAGAAAATCGTAGAAGGGAATTTGTCCATCTACAAGGTAAGTGCCATCATCTCTTTTAATGATTTCATAGTCTTCCACATCTGGCTGTGGAATGTCTCCAACAATTGCTTCAAGAATATCATTTAGTGTAACTAATCCCAATACACTCCCATATTCATCAACAATAAAGCAGGAATGGTTTTGTGATTCTTTAAATTTTTCTAATACTTGATAAGGAGTATTATTTTCCGGAATAAAAAGAGCCGGTTGCATGATGTCTTTAAACAAACGATGATCGGGAGGAATGTAAAGATCCTTGATTGATACAAATCCTTTTATTTCGTCGATATTGCCTTCACAAATAGGATAAACTGAGTGAGGTTCTGCTAATATTTTTTCTTTAATTTTTTCTTCATTATCATCCAAGTTAAACCAGACAATATCACTTCTGTGTGTCATCAGCGAGGTAATATTTCTGTCGCTTAAATGAAAAACTCTTTCGATAATCTCTTGCTCTGCTTCATCAATGGTGCCGGCTTCTGTTCCTTCGGTAATAAGCGTTTTGATTTCTTCTTCGGTAATGGCATCATCTTTAGAACGTTTGATATTAAAAATCCGGAAAAACAGTTTGCTGATCTTATTTAGCAACCATACAATAGGGTGTGTGATGACTGCGAAAACATTTACCGGACCTGCTACGAGTTTGGAGATACGTTCTGCCCGTAACAAACCAATCTGTTTTGGTATTAATTCTCCGAATATGATAGAAAGAAAGGTCACAATGATCACAATAATCGTAGTAGAAACTGTAGCTGCATATGGTTGCAGGAAATCAATTTTTTCTATAGAAGGCTGCAAATGCCTGGAAAACCTTTCACCGGAATAAACACCGGTAAGGATTGCAATCAGTGTAATGCCTATCTGTGCTGCTGATAAAAATTTTTCCGGGTTGTTAGCAAGATCGAGTGCTTTTCGGGCTTTTAAATCTCCTTTTTCCGCTTGGTGTTCCAGCCTTGATTTGCGGGCTGATACCAGAGCGATTTCGGACATTACAAATAATCCGTTTACAAATATCAGGGCCACTAAACTAAATACTTCCATGAAACTAATTCGTTATTTATCGAAGATAGCAAATCCGAATTGCTTATTAAATAATGAACCCATGGTAATGCCAAAAGCTAATCCCAGCAAAGCTCCGCCAAGTACATCAAAGGGATAGTGAACACCTACATACACCTGTGCATAAGCTATCAGGCCAGCCCAGGCAATGCCAATCCAGACCCATTTTTTTAATATATGCCTGAAAGTGACAAAGAAAAATGCCGCCATGCCAAAATGATTGGCGGCATGGTTGGAGATAAAACTATAACCTGCTCCGCAATGATCGATGAGTAGTCGTACATGGTCAAAAAAATCAGGGTCATTGCAAGGTCGTAATCTTTCAAAACCATGTTTGAAAACGTAATTTCCTGTCATATCAGTAAAGGCTACAGTAGAAATAAAAAAAACAATCCACCATAACCCTTTTATTTTAAAATTCATCAGCACAAAAAGCAGGATGAACAAATAAACAGGAGCCCAGTTCAATGGACTTCTTAGAAAAGGCATAATAGCATCAAATAATGGGTTTGCCCAATCGCCGTTTATTTTTTCAAACAATTGTTGATCCCAATGATTTATTTGTTGCCAGAAGTTTGATGCCAAAAATATCATTAATGCAAAAATACTGTTTGAAATCATCTGTCTATGATATGATTTTGCCAAACAAGTAAAGGCAAGTTGCTCAAAGCAGTTTTATTACCTTATTTTGTAGTTTTTCTGCAATAGAGAAGAAGTAATGCTAAGCCGATTTAAAATACCGAAGACAATTATGTGGGTGGCTAATCTATTGGTCATCTTCCTGCTCATCTTTACACTATTTAGGGTGGCTACGTTTATTGCTTTCAAACCCAATAATATTTCATTTGGGGATGCTATTCCTTCGTTTTTAATGGGAATACGATATGATCTTCGCTGGATATCATTTATACTGTTACCGATTGTTTTATTCAGCATGTTGCCACAGTTGTCTCCTTTTTTATTCTTCCCTAAATAAAAAATGGTGGACATGGTATCTGGCTATTGTTACATTCATCATGTTTGTTTTTTTTGCAGCAGGCTTTGGTAGCTTTTCTTATAACAAAACACCGTTGGATGCAGGTGCCATGAATTTTACAGAAGACTTCTCAATTTCCTGGAGAATGATGAAACAAACTTATCCATTATTTTGGATGTTGCTTGGCCTTGTAGTAGCCGTTTTGTTTTTCCGTTGGATGTATCATCGCAGCCATTGGCAGGTAATTAATAAAACAGATGGTTTGGGAATTCCATACCGTAGAAAATATTTTTGTTTTGCTGCCATTGTGTTATTCATATTTTCATGGGGCAGTTTGGCCTGGGCACCGCTTAGTCGTAATGATAGTTTTAAATTTGATAACAGGTTCAAGTCTTACCTCGCCATAAATCCTTTGCAGAATTTTTTCTCAACCTTGAAATTGAGAAAACCGCAATACAATGAAAAAGCTGCTAAGAAAGCATTTCCTATTATGGCCGAATGGATGCAGTTGCCGGATAAGAATACATTTTCGTATCGTAGGGAGATTGGACCAAGAAGTAATGCTTTGGAAAGCAAACCCAACATTGTGTTGGTGCAATGCGAATCGTATAGCATGTACAAAAGTAGCATGAGTGGCAATAAGTTGAATGCAACACCTTATTTTGATTCCATCAGTAATAAAGGAATATTTTTCGATAGATGTTTTACGCCACACTTTTCCACGGCGAGAGCATTGTTTGCCATTTTATCTGGCATACCCGATGCACAGCTGTTTAAATTTTCGAGTCGTAATCCACAAGCTGTTAGTCAGAATACAATCGTTGATCATTTTGTTGATTATGAAAAGCATTATTTTTTGGGTGGCGATCCTGAGTTTGGAAACTTTGAAGGATTGTTGGATAATATTGATGGCTTGCAAAAGCATACAGGTAAAAGAAAAGATATTCCCGATGTGAATGTGTGGGGCATCGGCGATAAAGACCTTTTTCTTGAAGCGAATGATGTGTTCAGAAAAAAAGACAAACCTTTCTTTGCTTATATACAAACTTCAGGCAATCATCGTCCATACAATCAAACGATTCCTGAAAATGAAACCGGGTTTGAGAAAAAGTTTGTGCCCGACGATGAATTAAATAAATACGGGTTTGAATCGTTGGATGAATATAATTGCTTCCGCTATTCTGATTATTGTATTCAAAAATTTTTAGAGGCGGCGCAGAAAGAAGCTTATTTCAGTAACACCATTTTTATTTTTGTGGGAGATCATGGTCTTGCCGGAAATGCAGAGGCTGTTTATCCGCAGGTATGGACAGATCAGCGATTGACTGACGAACATGTACCGCTTTTATTTTATGCTCCGGGATTATTAACACCTCAACGGAGATCAGAAATAGTTTCTCAAATTGATATACTACCGACCATTGCAGGCATGTTGCATCAGTCGTATGTTAATACTACATTAGGTAGAGACCTGTTAGACCCTAATAAGAAATACAATTATGCCTTTGTTACAAATACGGCTGATATGATTGGAATGGTGTCGGATGCTTTTTATTTCAGCAGAAACATTAATTCAGGCGAGGAATTATTAAGTCCTTTAAATATGCAGGCCACATTGCTTAGTAAGCAGCAGAAAGATTCTGCTTTGAAAAAATTATCAGCGTTTACAACTGCTTACTTCGAAACAGCAAAGTATTTATTAGTTAATAATGCAAAAAAGTAAGAAAGATTAGGTCAACGCATCTGTTGTTCTTCCATCGCTATACAATCGCTTTTCTTTATCCTCTTTTATATCTGTTCCTTTTGTAGCAATTAGGATAAGCCTTGGTGTTTTTCTTATATCATAACTCCCAAGTTGGTAATCGCCAAAAACTTCCTGTACTTGTAAACCCTGAAAGCTCAGCATATCTGTAAAATCTCCCAAGTTGAATTTAGCAACCTTCTCTGTAAATTCCATTGGTGCTTCCAGTATCGGATCATGCACTGTTATTTTCTTGTAGAAATGTGTTTCATCATCCCAGCGGTGAATTTCGTACAGCGTTTCATCCAGTTGTTTGGATTCATTATGCACCAAATGGTCTTCTGAATAATGAACATTGAGATAATCAATCACCAGTTTACCACCGGGTTTTAGACTTTTGGCAATGGTGCGGATGGCATCATCATGTTCCCGCCTTGTTTTAAAATAGCCAAAGCTGGTAAAAAAATTAAAAGCATAATTATAATAATTGCCCCAGAATGGCAATCGCATATCATGCACATAAAAATCAAGTTTTTCTGATTCATATTGCTTTGCCTGGAGAATACTGTCAAAAGAAATATCAATCCCGGTTACCTGAAAGCCCATTGAAGCCAGCGTTTTACTATGCCTTCCTTTGCCACAGGCAACATCCAACATTCTGCTTCCGGGAGATGGTTTTAGATGTCCAATTAATTTTTTAATGAAAGCACTTGCTTCCTGATCGTCTCTGTCGAAATATAGTTTGTGATAAAACGGGGAATTGAACCAATCTTTATACCATGCCTTGTCTGCCATGGAGCAAAAGTACGGATGCAGCTATAAATATGATTGATTTTGAAAAACGTATTTTTGCACCCTTAAACCTTAAAAGTGGCATTAATAAAGAGCATTTCAGGCATCAGAGGAACGATAGGAGGAAAACCCGGCGACAACCTTACACCGATTGACATTGTAAAATTTGGTGCAGCCTACGGCACTATTATTTCCAAAGGAAAGAAACAAACAAAGATTGTTATTGGCCGTGATGGCCGTATAAGCGGTGCAATGGTGCAGAACCTTGTAGTTAATACATTGATTGGATTAGGTATTGATGTCGTTGATCTTGGTTTATCTACTACACCAACGGTGGAAGTGGCGGTGAAGATGGAAAAAGCAGATGGTGGAATTATTTTAACAGCTAGTCATAATCCGAAGGAATGGAATGCCTTAAAATTATTGAACAGTGATGGAGAATTTATTTCAGCTGAAATAGGAGCTAATGTATTGGAACTGGCTGCTGCCGAAGATTTTTCTTTTGCTTCGATTGATAAATTAGGAACCGTTACAGTTGATGACAGTTACTTACAAAAACATATTGATGCGATTCTGGAATATCCGTTGGTGAATGCAAAAGCAATTGCCAAACAAGATTACAGAGTGGTGGTGGATGCTATCAATTCTACCGGAGCCATTTTTGTTCCAGCATTGTTGCAGGCATTGGGTGTAAATGATATTATTATATTGAATGGAGAAGTAGATGGAAAGTTTGCTCATAATCCAGAGCCATTGCCTGACCATCTTACACAATTAAGCAATGAAGTGGTAAAACAAAATGCTCATTTCGGTATTGCTGTAGATCCTGATGTGGACAGACTTTGTTTTGTGTGTGAAGATGGCAGCATGTTTGGAGAAGAATATACATTAGTTGCGGTAGCAGATTATATATTGAGCAAGATAAAAGGGAATACCGTCAGCAATATGAGCAGCACCAAAGCGCTGAAAGAAATTACACTACAACATGGCGGCGAATATTTTCCTTCGGCAGTGGGAGAGGTGAATGTAGTGAAGAAAATGAAAGAGGTGGATGCAGTAATTGGTGGCGAAGGAAACGGTGGTGTCATCGTTCCTGATTTTCATTATGGAAGAGATGCACTGATTGGGATTGGTTTGTTTTTAAGCCATCTGGCAAATCATAGCAATGGCATGAAATCGTTCCGCAATAAATATCCTGATTATTTTATTTCGAAGAATAAGATCGAACTGAGCAATGGCATTGATGTAAAAGCCATTTTTGAAAAGATAAAAGACAAGTACAAGAAAAGTCCTATCAATACAGAAGACGGATTAAAGATTGAGATTGATAACGACTGGGTGCATCTCCGCACTTCCAATACAGAACCCATTATTCGCATTTATGCCGAAAGTGATTTTGAAACTAAGGCGAATAATATTGCGATGCAGTTGATGAGGGATATAAAGGAGTTTAGTTAATTTTAAACCATGCGTACTTTATTTTTGTCATTGATATTTTTTATTTCAACTTATTCTTCTTTTAGTCAGAATAACTATACTATTGTTTTTGGAAATGCTCATCTTGTAATTCAAGATTCTGTATCGTTTTGGTATGTTCCTTCTGAAAATACACCAATACCAATTGGTAGTGGATATTGGGGAAAATCAAGTTTCCATAATTCTAAAGAAGGATTTAAAATTCAAAGATGGGGCAGATATGGTAAGCCCCAAACGTATAGATATTACAAACGCAAATGTAAAAAAGGTAAATGGGTGATTACAACTGAAAAAAAAGAAGTTGCAGGCTATACTTGTATAAAAGCAACGGGGAAATATAATTATAATAAGTATACAGTTTGGTTTAGTCTCGATTTGCCGAAATATTTTGGTCCCTTGATGTTAACAAGCTTGCCGGGAACAATACTTAAAAGTAAAAATGAAGACACAGGTTACTCTATTGAGGCTAGTCAAGTTATTAAGGGAGGTTTACCAATTGTAGATCCAATTGTTGCAAAAAAATAAAAGGAATTTAGTAAGATATTTTTAATTCAGAGAAGTGTTTAATGCAGAGATTTATTTTTATATTTTCATTTATAGCAATTCCCTTTTTAGGTAAAGCTCAAGAAAGGTTTACCATCACTTACAAGTCGAAGCGGGTTAAATATGAAAAAAATGTAACCTATAGCCTAAGCCCATTTGAAATGGTTATTAATGATTCGGTCTCATATACATATAACCCGGGAGTAATGAAAGCCAAAAAAAGAGCAATGAAAGCTCCTCTTGGTAGTTTCTTTTTGTCTAAGAGTACATTTGTTGATATTAAGAATTGTTATACATTATCACCAGGAGGACATCAAAAAAAGGTAGACGAACAATATCTGATAATTGATAGTTGTACGACTGGTACTTGGGAAATTACTGATAGTACAAAGCCTATTTTGGGGTATCAATGTTACTTTGCGATTGGGAGAAGTAAAGAAGATACATTCTATGTGTGGTTTACACCTGATTTGCCAAAGGGAGCCATGCCTTACACTCCTACTACACTACCAGGAACTGTACTTGAATATTGGCTTCAAGATTCTGAATTTATATCGACTGCAAAAGAAATTAAAGCTGAAGCAGTTGATATCATTGAGCCCAATTACTGTCAAAGAATAACGAGAAAGGAATATGTAAAATGGCGGGAAAGTATAACTTACCGATACATTTATTTTTAAATCAACTTATTCGGTGTCACTGATATTTCAATAGTTCTTTAAGGAAGTGGATTCCTTAAAACCTTTTCCATCTTTCTGCCTTTCGCCAATTCATCTACTAATTTATCAAGATACCTTACTTGTTTGGTTAAAGAGGTTTCAATTTCTTCTATGCGGTAACCGCAAATTACTCCTGTAATAAGTTGAGCATTGGGGTTTATTTTTGCTTTTTTAAAGAAAGTTTCAAAAGTCACCTTCTCCTTAATTAATTCTTGCAGTTTTTTATTATCATAGCTGGTCAGCCATTCTATTACCTGGTGCAATTCTGCCTTTGTCCTTCCTTTACTTTCTACTTTTTTAATATAATGCGGATAAACAGAAGCAAAAGTCAATTTTGCTATCTTCTCATCATGTTCGGGTGTAGTTGTCATGGTTTGAAATTACTGTCATTTTTTATGCAGAAATATTTTATTTGCGACATGATTAATGAAAGAAAAGACCAAGAATCACCTAGTTCTTAATTCCTAAAAAGGCTTTAGCAAATCTTTGACCTAATAACCGCTGTCCAATTGAATTAAAGTGAACTTTGTCTCCTTTATCTTTCAGGTCATTTGTTTTTATCACATAAGCATTGTTGTCTGTGGAAACATAGCTTTCGATTTGTTTATTAATTAAAGACCAGTAATTATTATTATCAGAATAACTTCCTAGTTCGCCAATTAAAACCGGCAGATTATTGATTCCAACAACTTCTCTAAATTTTTCAATTAGTTTTTGCAGTCGCACCTTATAAAGGCTTGCATTATTTTCATTCGCATCACTTTCACCTTGATGCCATAAAATGCCTTTTATAACTCCGTACTTTTTGCCAAGATTGACCTTTTCAATAAAATTAGAGAGCAGCCGTACATTTCTATAAGTTGAATCTCCAAGCCATTGGCTAATAGAGCTTCCGCCAATTGCAGTTGGTAACATTAAGATAGTTATGCTATCAGGAATGTTTTTTAATAAAGATTTTCCAAAAGATAAGCCACAGTCTAAACCAGCCATGGAAGGTTCGTAAAAGTGTAAAGGCTCTTTTGCAATTACAATTTGTCCATTCTTATTAATAGTTAATATTCTTTCTGATGGAATTGTGTCCTGAGGTTCTATAAGACCTCGTCCAGCCATATTTGATTGGCCAGCCATAATAAATATCCAGGTATTTTTCTGTTTCTCTTCAGTATTCATAATTACTTCTGCTTCTGAAAAATGCTGCGACTGTTGTATTTTTTTACTTCGGTTACAAGAGATTAATAAAATCACTATAGCTAAAAAAGTAATATTTTTCATTTTCATCATCTGGCTTTTAGTTTTGAATAACTATGTACATAAATATGCAAAATTTTGAAAATGAATTTCAATAGTTCTGCATATTTAAATCAACTTATCAGGCGTCACCGGTATCTCCCTTATCCTTTTTCCCGTTGCATGAAAAATAGCATTACAAACTGCTGCTGCAAAACCAACAATACCAACTTCACCCATTCCTTTAGAACCCATCGGGTTTAATACTGGGTCAGGTTTGTTAACGAATAATACTTCTATCTCCGGTACATCAGCATTTACGGCTACATGGTAATCAGCAAAATTATTATTTACCCAACGGCCATAGCGGTGGTCAATTATTCCTTCTTCCATTAAAGACATACCAATACCGCCAACTACAGCACCGACAATCTGGCTTTCGGCAGTTTTTTGATTTACAATTTTTCCTGCATCAACAGCCGATACACATCTTGCAATCTTTACTACACCTGTTCTTGAATGTACCATCACTTTTACAAAATGCACTGCATACGAAAATGCAGAATGATTTGCCATCGGGTTGCCCGGTGAGTCTTCTTGTAATTCTATTTCTTTCAGTCCGGCATTTTTAATTACATCCGCATAACTTATTTTTTTGCTCTTATCTGTTTTCAGCATCATAAAACCGTTTTCAAAAAGTAAGTCATCTACTTTTACTTCATGAACAATCTCTGTATGAAACATCGGATTGTCTTTTACCAGATCAGCTAACTTCTTCTTGATGCTCTGACAAACATTATGCACAGCAGTTCCCAATGTAGAAGTAGTTCCAGATCCGCCCTGCATTGGCCCAGGAGGAAGGTTGGTATCACCCATTTCAAATTTTATATCTCTTGGATGTAAGCCCAAAGTTTCAGAAGCTAGTTGTGTCATGGCAGTAGCTGTTCCCGGTCCCATATCGGTCACACCACTTGCTAAAATCAAACTACCATCAGGTAATAATCTTGCTCCCACTTTGGCAGCACCTCTCCATGCAGAAAAAATGCCACTGCCTGTTCCGTAACCAATCAACCAGTCACCTTCTTTCATTGATCGGGGTTCAGGATTTCTTGCTGACCATTTTATTTTATCGGCACCTAACTGATAACATTCTTTTAAAAATTTACTTGAGTAAGGTTTTTTATCCTCGAGATCTGTTTCTGCATAATTCAGCAAACGAAATTCAATCGGATCTATTTTGGCTGCATAAGCCAATTCATCCATGGCAGACTCCAATGCAAATGCACCAGTGGTTTCTCCCGGTCCTCGCATCCATGTTGGTTGACTCAAATCCAACGGATATACTTTGTACGTTGTATTTACATTCGGGCAATTATATAAAGACCTCGATGCGTTTACAATCCCTTCAGTGAATTCATTATAAGAAGCCGTCATTGCTGTTGCATCATGAGTAATGCCAACTAATTTACCATCAGCACTTGCACCCATACTCATTTTTTGTATTGCCTGCGGACGATAACCAACCAGATTAAACATTTGATTTCTTGTAATCATCAACTTTAATGGCTTTCCAACTTTTTTTCCAGCCATTAATGCTGCCATGGAATGTGGCCAAGTGTTGAAAGCAGAACCAAATGCCCCGCCTATAAACTGAGTAATGATTCTTATGTTTTCCTGTTTCAATCCGAATGCTCGCATTACACTTTGTTGAGTGCTGCTGAGTGCCTGGGTTTTTTCATACATTGTCAATTTGGTGTCAGATTCCCAATTAACAGTAATGGCATGTATCTCCATTGGGTTATGCACTTCAATCGGCATTTTATATTCGGCTTCAATTTTTACCGCTGCATTTTTCCAGGCATTGGCTTCGCCCCGAACATATTCTTTAAAATTATTTCCTTCCAATGCTTTCCCAGATTTTTCAGCTACATCAATATCAGTATTGAATGTTTCTTTTGCATAAGCTGCTTTTATCAAGGAAGCAGCGTATGTAGCTCTTTCAAAAGTATCGGCTACAACTATGGCAATTGGTTGCCCGTTGAAGCGAACAATATTATCGTAGAATACTCTGTATCCTTTTTTTATATCGGCTAATTTAGATTGGTCGGGCAGGTTTTTATAACCGGGAAGTTCAGGACAATTCAAATGTGTAATAACTGCCAATACACCGGGAGCATTTTCGGCAGGCTTTGTATCCATAGCTGTAATGGTGCCTTTGGTAACATTGCTTGTTGCTAATACACCATACACCATTCCCGGGAAATCGTATTCTGCAGAATATTTTGCAGTACCTGTTACTTTTTGTACACCATCTACCCGGTCGATGAATGGTTGATCTTTTATTTTATCCATAAAATATTTTTATGCAATACCTGTAGCAATCATCAACGCTTCCACAATTGCTATTGGTGCCATTTTTAATTTGAAATTATTATGTCCGTAACCTTTTGCTCCTTTTATTGCCAGATCAGCAGCTTTACTAAAGTTTTCTTTTGTTGCAGTTTTGCCAACAAGGAATTTTTCAGCTTCAGTTAATCGCCATGGTTTGTGAGCAACGCCGCCCATTGCGAGACTTGCTTTCTTGATTGTATCACCAGAAACTTCCAAAGCAGCGGCAACAGATATTAATGCAAAAGCATAGGAAGCTCTGTCTCTTATTTTTAAGTAATGATTTTTATTGAAAGTATTTTTTGGAATGATAACTCCAGTAATAATTTCTCCTTTTTGTAAAGTATTATCTAGTTCAGGTTTGTCACCGGGTAAGCGATGGAAATCGGTAAATAGAATTTTTCTTTCACCTTTTGGTCCGCTAACAGTAACAGTTGCATTTAATGCAGCTAATGCTACACACATATCACTCGGATGAACAGCAATGCATTTATCAGAAGCACCAAAGATGGCATGCATACGATTATGACCTTGTAAAGCACCGCATCCGCTCCCGGGTTGACGTTTATTGCAAGGCATTGCTGTATCGTAAAAATAACTACACCTTGTTTTTTGCATCATATTGCCGCCAACGGTTGCCATATTTCTCAACTGTGCAGACGCACCAGCAGCAAACGCCATTGATAGTAATGGGTAATTATTTTTTACCAAATCATTTGCTGATACTTCGCTGTTGATAGCTAATGCACCGATGTGTAATCCGGCTGATGTTTCTTCCACTTGCTTTAGTGGCAGATTATTTATATCAATCAATCGGGTAGGGGCGGTAACACCTCTTTTCATTAAATCAATCAGGTTGGTACCACCGGCAATAAAACCACCTGTCGGATTTTTTGCCAACGCCTCTACGGCTGCTTTTACAGAAGAGGCTCTTATATATTCAAAATTAATCATGAGTACTTCCCTCCTTTTTTGTTTGCATTATTGCGTCTACTATATTTGGATATGCACCACAGCGGCAAATATTACCACTCATGAATTCCCTTACTTCATCTCTACTATTGGCATGACCTTCATTAATACAAGCAACAGCAGACATGATTTGCCCGGGAGTGCAATAACCACATTGGAATCCGTCATGCTTGATAAAAGCTTTTTGCATTGGGTGCAGTTCTTCACCATTTGCCAAGCCTTCTATGGTAGTGATTTTCTTTCCTTCATTCATCACTGCTAATGACAAACAGGAATTAATGCGTTCTCCGTCTACATGAACCGTGCAAGCACCGCATTGGCCGTAATCACATCCTTTTTTTGTGCCGAAAAGATGCAATTGTTCTCGAATAAAATCAAGGAGAGTAGTTCTGGGTTCCACCGAAAGACTAAACGCTTTTCCATTCACTTCAATATTGAGCGGAATTTTCTCAAATAGGGCAGCAATTTTTTCGTCATTCTCTCCGGCCTTTACTAAAGCAGGAGAAGCAACGGCTAAGGCAGCAAGGGCTGTTGACTTTTTCAAAAAGTCCCGCCGCCCTTCATTTTTACAATTATTATCCATAGTAAAATTTGTAGAAATAAATTTAACCTATTGAGGTCAATGAAAAAAAATAGTTTTGATAAATGGGTGCAATTCAGCTGTTTTGTCCATCGTTTGAATTGATTTGTACAGAACTCTTCTACAGGCATTCTGATTACTTATCTTTGCCTTATTTGTAATGAGTCAATTTTATGAACAGAATTTACTTTGATAATGCCGCTACGACAGCTTTAGATAAAGATGTGCTGGATGCTATGTTGCCCTATATGACTACTCAGTTTGGTAATCCATCTTCTATTTATTCTTATGGAAGAGAATCAAGGTTGGCTATTGAAACAGCTAGAAAATCAGTTGCAAAATTATTGAATGCTCATCCGGGCGAAATATTTTTTACCAGCGGTGGCACTGAAAGTAATAACACGGCGATCTCATGTGCAATAAAAGATCTGGATTGTAAACATATTATTTCCTCTGCAATTGAACATCATGCTGTATTGCATACGGTAGAGCATTATGGTTGTGGTGAAAAAGTTACAAGAAGCTTCGTTAAGTTATTGGAAAGTGGTCATGTAGATTTAGCTGATCTCGAAGAGCAATTGGCAACACATGAAGAAAGATGTCTTGTTTCATTGATGCATGCAAATAATGAAATAGGAAATATCCTTGATATTCATGCTGTCGGTAACCTTTGTAAAAAATACAATGCGATATTTCATTCAGATTGTGTACAAACAGTTGGACATTATCATTTAGACTTAAGAGAGACACCAGTACATTTTATAAGCGGAGCTGGACATAAGTTTCATGGTCCAAAAGGAATTGGTATTTTATATGTGAATGACAATATAAAGATCAAGCCATTTATTTTTGGTGGCGGACAGGAAAGGAATATGCGGGCAGGAACTGAAAACTTGTATGGTATTGTCGGTTTTGCCAAAGCTCTTGAAATGGCGATGACGAATCATGATGCAGACAGCCAGTATATTCAATCATTAAAAGATTATATGATTGAACAATTGCAGCAACATATTGATGGTGTTCAACTCAATGGCGATCAACAAGGCAAATGTTTATACACCGTTTTGAGTGCCGCATTTCCTAAAACAGAAAAATCAGAAATGATCCTTTTCAATCTTGATATGCAAGGCATTTGTGTTTCCGGTGGCAGTGCCTGCAGCAGTGGTGCCGATCAAGGCTCTCATGTTATCAGAGCCATCAATAATAATCCCAATCTTGTAACAGTTCGTTTTTCATTCAGTAAGCATAATACTAAAGAAGAGGTGGATGCAGTTATTGTAAAATTGAAAGAACATATCTAAGGATTTGATCAAATCCTTTTGTTAAATTTCCTCTTTTAGAAAAATAATTTTTGGTTCTTTACGAAATATTCGTAGCTTTACGAAAATTTCGTAGATATGGAAAAGTTGACCCATGTAGAAGAAGAAACCATGCAAGCCGTTTGGCGCACTGGTGAAGGCAATGTAAAAACCTTTATGGAAAAGCTGGATGAACCGGCTCCTTATACAACTATCGCTTCCGTAATTAAGAATTTAGAAAAGAAAG
The DNA here is from genome assembly GCA_016706055.1 of Chitinophagaceae bacterium. GTDB lineage: Bacteria > Bacteroidota > Bacteroidia > Chitinophagales > Chitinophagaceae > JJ008. The sequence continues at coordinate 26,380 of JADJKL010000011.1, forward strand.
GTTACCTCAGCAGCAGGTTGTTGGGTAACACATATTTGTATAGACCGGCTGTGAGTGAAGCAGAATATAAAAAGAAGTTTATGGGGAAGTGTAGTGAAGGAATATTTTGATAATTCCTATAAAGAACTGGTGAACTTTTTTGTGGAGCAGAAAAAATTATCTGCGAAGGAGCTGAAAGAAATTATCACTCTTATTGAAAAAGAAAAATAAATTATTAATATGCCTTTTCTATTAATATACATTATAAAATTTTCTATCAGTCTTGCTGTAGTATTTCTGTTCTACCAATTAGTGCTGAGGAAACTTACATTTTACAACTGGAACAGAATTTATCTTTTGAGCTACACCTTGTTTTCATTTGTTGTGCCTTTTATTGATATTTCAGGGTCGTTATATCAGAATAAACTGGCGGAGAGTGAAATGATAAACTGGTTGCCAATATTTCAATTGAAAGAATCTGCTGCCATTAACGAATCATCATTTACGGCTTGGAATATTATCTCCTTGTTTCTGGTTGGCAGGAATTATTTTTATGACGATTCGCCTGCTTGTTCAGCTTGTTTCTTTTCAACGAATGAAGAAGAAGGCTACGCTGGTTTCAAATCAGGGCTTGAATCTTTATCAGGTAGATGAAAAAATAATTCCTTTTTCTTTCGGAAATTCTGTCTTTATCAATAGCCATCTTCATAGCGAAACGGAGTTGCAAGAAATCATCCAACATGAAATTGTGCATGTAAAACAAAAGCATAGCATTGATATTATCTGGAGTGAAATTCTCTGCCTGTTCAATTGGTTTAACCCTTTTGCATGGTTGATCCGCAAGGCCATTCGTCAGAATCTGGAATTTATTGCAGACAATAAAGTATTGGACAATGGAATAGATAGAAAGCAATACCAGTATCTTCTTTTAAAAGTAATCGGAAACAATCATTTTAGTATAGCCCAAAAGTTTAATTTCTCATCACTCAAAAAACGTATAGCCATGATGAACAAACTCAAATCAACAAAAGTAAACCTTCTACGGTTTCTTTTTGTGCTGCCTCTATTCGCCATTATTCTGGTTTCTTTCAGAAAAGAAATCGGAGATACGCTTAAATTAAATGGCAACCCTTCTATTGATGTGCCTTCAGTAGTTGCAGACACCGTTCCAATAGTAAGCAAACAGAGTGATAAAGGGTATATTATTGAAGTAAGAAAAAATAAGGAAAAGGACAACCCGTTAATCGTTATCAAAAACAAAGATAAAAAGGAAGTAAATAGGTTAACAATTGACGAATGGAACAATCGCAGAGATTATTATGAAAGTTTGTATGGCGAATTACCGCCTCCACCTCCTCCAATGCCACCAGCACCGCCTGCGCCTCCTGCTCCACCAGCACCGGTTGATTTACCTGAAAATGTGAGACAAATAAATATTAATAATGAAGTTGCAACTGTATGGTTGAAAAACGGAGCTAAGGAAAGTTATGACATGAGTTCTTCTTCACAGAAAAATGAATTTGAAAAGAAGTATGGAAAAATACCTCCACCACCGCCACCGCCAGTACCGCCCGTGCCACCAGTACTGCCATCAAACGGACTGGATGAAGTAGTTTCTACTTGAAAAATAGCAATGAAAGAATTAGTGCAAATCAATTTGAAAATAATGATCAAAGAAATCCTACTAGTTCATCCATTCAAATTAAGAATGTCAATGGTAAAACACCATTGATAGTTATTGATGGAGAAATAGTTAGTGAAGAAGTAATGGCAAAACTTGATCAGGAAACAATTGAATCTATTGATGTTTTAAAAGACAAATCAGCAACTGCATTATATGGCGATAAAGGTAAAGATGGTGTTTTAATAATCAAGACAAAAGCGAAAGGATTAAAAGAAAGCAATCCATTGGTTGTATTGGATGGAAAAATTGTTACAAAAACTGAAATGGATAATTTAAGCCCTCATTCAATTGAATCAATTAATGTATTGAAAGGAAAAAACGCTACAGACTTATATGCTGAGAAAGGGAAAGATGGTGTAATTATAATTACATCAAAAAAGAACTAAAAGAAAAAAAATTTTATGAATACGATAGGACTGGAAATTAATTCAGTCCTTTTTTTATTATCGCCAATAAGTTTAATTCTCTTACAGATAATACCAAGGATTCCTTTTCGCTGCCCAAATATATTTTCTCATATTCCGCCAGAAAGCCAGTACCATGTAAATAAGAATTGGCGAACCTACTGTAAGGATAGAGGCATACATAAAGTACCTGCGGATGCTGCTGGTGGCAATTCCCATCCTGTTGCCAATGGCCGAACAAACCCCAAATGCATTCCATTCTACAAAGCTTTTTAATTTGTTCATACCTCTAAAGTAGAAATTTGCTGGAAAACAAGCAACAAAGCTTTATTAACACCCTGTTTTTTCGTAATTTCGCCGCACATTTACTCACTTCTAAAGACTCTCCACATGGTATTCGATTTAGACCTCATTAAGAAAGTATACGCTGAAATGCCTGCAAAAATTGATGCAGCCAGAAAATTGACTGGAAGGGCATTAACAATGACAGAAAAAATTTTATATAGCCATCTGTATGGTGCATTGCCTTCGGTAGAACATGGCAGAGGAAGTGATTATGTGGATTTTGCGCCAGATAGAGTAGCTATGCAGGATGCAACTGCTCAAATGGCTTTGTTGCAATTCAGTACGGCTGGCCGTTCAAAAGTGGCTGTTCCATCAACAGTGCATTGCGATCACCTTATACAGGCAAAGGTTGGAGCCAAGAAGGATTTAGAATTGGCGATTGAAACAAACAGAGAAGTATATGATTTTCTTTCTTCTGTCTCTAATAAATATGGAATCGGTTTCTGGAAGCCGGGTGCAGGAATTATTCATCAGGTGATTCTGGAGAATTATGCTTTTCCCGGTGGAATGATGATTGGTACCGATTCGCATACACCAAATGCAGGTGGTTTAGGAATGGTGGCAATAGGAGTTGGTGGTGCTGATGCAGTGGATGTAATGGCTGGTTTGCCATGGGAATTAAAAATGCCAAAAGTGATTGGTGTGAAGTTGACTGGAAAGTTGAGTGGCTGGACATCTTGTAAAGATGTGATTCTTTGGGTGGCTGGTCAGTTGACTGTAAAAGGTGGAACTGGTGCCATTGTAGAATACTTTGGCGAAGGCGCAGACAGTATGAGTGCAACCGGAAAAGGAACAGTTTGTAATATGGGTGCTGAAATAGGTGCTACCTGTTCGTTGTTTGCTTACGATGAAAAAATGAGTAGCTATTTGAAAGCAACGAGCCGTAAAGAAGTAGCTGCTTTAGCAGATGGAATAAAAGAGCATCTTCGTCCGGATGCTGAAGTGTATGCGAATCCTGCTGAGTATTATGATCAATTATTGGAATTGGATTTAAGCACATTGGAACCATACGTAAATGGACCGTTTACTCCGGATCTTGCAACACCAATTTCTAAAATGGCAGAAGCTGTTGAAAAGAATGGCTGGCCTGCTAAATTAGAAGTGGCGTTGATCGGTTCTTGTACCAATTCATCATATGAAGATATAAGCCGTAGTGCTTCTATTGTAAAAGATGCAGTGAGCCAGGGAATAAAAACCAAATCTGAATTCACCATAACTCCGGGTAGTGAGTTGGTAAGATATACAATCGAAAGAGATGGCTTCATTAAAGAATTTGAAGATGCTGGTGGAGTTGTATTAGCAAATGCTTGCGGACCTTGTATTGGTCAGTGGGCAAGACATATTGATGATCCAAACAGGAAGAACACAATCATCACTTCATTCAACAGAAACTTTGCGAAGCGTAATGATGGTAATGCAAGTACCCATGCATTTGTTGCAAGTCCTGAGATTGTAACAGCGATGGCAATGGCAGGAACGATTTCATTTAATCCATTAACGGATACATTAAAAAATGATAAAGGTGAAGATGTGTTGTTGAAAGAGCCAACTGGTTTTGAATTACCTCCAAAAGGATTTGATGTGAAAGATGCAGGTTATCAGGCGCCTGCTGCTGATGGAAGCGGTATACAAGTAGTGGTTAATCCAGAATCAAAAAGATTACAATTGCTTGAACCATTTAAAGCATGGGAAGGAACTGATTTGAAAGGATTGAAATTGTTGATCAAAGCAAAAGGAAAATGTACTACTGACCATATATCAATGGCCGGCCCTTGGTTGAAATTCCGCGGACACTTGGATAATATCAGTAATAATATGCTGATTGGTGCTATTAACTTTTATAATGAGAAAACTGATACTGTAAAAAATCAGTTAACTGGTGAATACGGACCTGTACCTGCAACGGCAAGAGCTTACAAGGCGGCTAATATTGGAAGTGTAGTAGTTGGTGATGAAAATTACGGTGAAGGTTCTTCAAGGGAACATGCGGCTATGGAGCCAAGGCATTTGGGTGTAAGAGCAATCATTGTCCGCAGTTTTGCCAGAATTCATGAAACAAACCTGAAGAAGCAAGGAATGCTGGGGTTAACATTTGCTAACAAAGAAGACTACGATAAGGTGCAGGAAGACGATAGTATTGATATTGACGGATTAACTTCATTTGCACCCGGTGTTCAGTTGACGGTTGTATTAAATCATAAAGATGGAACCAAAGATTCATTTGCTGTAAATCATACTTATAATGAACCGCAGATAGAATGGTTTAAAGCAGGTGGTGCATTGAATGTTATCAGAGCTGAGTTTGCAAAATAATATAATAACAGTTTTATAAGAAACCCTCTTCAATCGAAGAGGGTTTTTATTTAGTAATTCTATTTTATAAAAATAAAATGGTCAATTTTGCTTATAATTGGATATGATCAGATTAAATCCGGATGTAGATATTGTGCTTGATATTCTTGAAGCAGTTGTGGAAGCACAGCAATTGTCTTCTTTTGCCAAAAGCATCCATCATCAATATATTGAAAGGGGAGGATTGAGTAAAAAACAACTGGAAGGATTGTATAATAAGGCACTTAAAGTAAAAACGATTCCTCCAAATAAGATGGCTACCCTTGAGGCTATCATCTTAAGAAAACACAGCAAGCAGAAATCTGAATTGCCGGCTAATGTGCCTTTATATGAAAAGGATGAAGTGGTTGAAAAAATGATAGGCGAAGTGCTTCAGAAATACCCTGAGCACAAAAGAGTCTTGTTTTTTCGGGCAAAGTTTGATAACAATGAGTTGTTTACACCTCCGGAAAAAACTGAATTAGAGAGATTTTATAAAGCTTTGAAAAAATAGATTTCGACCATTTTAATCTCCCCAACGAAAAGTTTTGCTATCAATTCCAGCTAAATCAAGTACTCGATCTACAACTGTGTTAGCTACTTCATCTATTGTCTTCGGAAGGCTGTAAAAAGAAGGTGTGGCAGGGCAAATGATACCACCAGCAAGAGTAACGGCTTCCATATTTCGGATATGTATCAGGTTATAAGGCGTATCTCTTACAACGCAAATAAGCCTTCTTCTTTCCTTTAATATTACATCTGCAGATCTGGAGATTAAATCATTTGATATGCCTGATGCAATCCTACCCAATGTTCCCATAGAGCATGGAATTATGATCATCGTATCATACTTGCCTGAACCAGAAGCGAAAGGCGCATTAAAATCTGTTTTTCCATAGTATTTAACTGGATAATTCTTGTATGCTTCATTCCCAAGTTCCGTCGCCCACACATCTTTGGCATTTTCGGACATTACAACTGATAACTCAGTCCATTGATCCTTTAGGATTAATAATTTTTCTAATATATTTTTGGCATAAATTGAACCGCTGGCACCAGTAATTGCAACAACAATCTTTTTCATAATGACTTTATAACCCTCAATGTACAGGAAAGTTGAATTAAGTAGGATGATTTAATAACTGTTTTCAAAATTAGTTCTTGTAGATTTAATACTACAAGTTGTTAATAGAAATTCTAAACTAACAAAGGTTACTCTGTTGAGCAAAATCAATAAATATTAAATATCTATATGATTTTGGTTAATTGGACAAAAAACAGTCAACAAATAACTTGTGTTATGAATATATTAACGATATTAGCAATGAATTTTCATAGGATAAGGTTTAATGGTTAATGGTTTTTGATTAGGGCCCCCCGATTTACTTCGGGGGTTCTTTTTTGCCCATACCTCTGCATTGAAAAATTAAGTACTTAATAAAAAAAATCCCTTCTTTTTTGAGAAGGGATTTTAATTATTTGAATATCCGGTTCGATTAGAAGCCTTTGGATTGTTTCGCTGGTTTATTTGGTAATTGAGTGTTTTTATTTCCCATATTTTCAAGAATCCAATTCGTCATTTTGCTCCATAGATGGAACGTAGTATTATCCATTCCTCCAGAAATGCCATGATTCTTATTTGGATAATAGGCACTTTCAAAATCAATATTACTTTTTACTAATGCAGTTACCATTTGTGTAGAATTTTGAAAATGTACATTATCATCTGCAGTGCCATGGATAAGGAGATACTTACCTTTTATTTTATCCGTAAAATTTATTGGTGAGTTGTCATCATAACCTTTTGGATTTTCCTGGGGTGTACGCATATATCTTTCGGTATAGATATTATCGTAATAACGCCAGTTTGTTACCGGGGCTACTGCTACAGCTGCGCTAAATACCTCATTCCCTTTTGTAATGGCTAATGAACTCATAAAACCTCCATAGCTCCATCCCCAATGACCGATATTATCTTTATCTACAAATGGCATAGTGCCAAGATACTTTGCCGCATCTATTTGGTCTTCTATTTCAAACTTTCCAAGTTGTAAATAAGTTTTCTTTTTAAATTCTTCTCCACGAAAACCTGTGCCTGTATTATCTATACTTACAACAATAAATCCTTTCTGTGCCAGCATCTGGTGCCAAGTACTAACTGCCCCAAAGCGGTTGGCTACTTGTTGTGAACCAGGGCCTCCATAGTTACAGAAAAGAACCGGATATTTTTTTGACGCATCAAAATTAGCAGGCTTTAGCATCCAGCCATTTAAGGTATCTCCTTTGCTGTTCGGTACTTTTATGAATTCAGCTTTGCCATATCCATATTCAGTAAGCTTTTCTTTCAACTTAGCACTCTCATTAACTGTTTTTACAAGTGTGGAGCTGATGTTTTTCTTTTTGTCAACTGTAATATCATGGACAGTCACAATTTGTGGAGTATTAAGGTCTGAATAGAAATCATAGAATTTTGTATAATCATCATTTAGCTGAATTCTATGTGTTCCATTTCCCTGTGTTAATTGTGTAGCCTTCTTACCATTAAAATCTGTAACGAAAAGATTTCGATCCATTGGCGTAGGATAAGCCATGGTATAAAAAATACGTTTGTTGGTTTCATCTACAGCTTCAATATTGGTGATTTCAAAACTTCCTTTAGTTACTTGTGTAGAGGTTTTACCGTCAAGGCTGTTCATGTATAAATGGCGATAACCATTTTTTTCACTGGTGAAAAGAAAATTCTTTCCATCTTTTAAAAACCACCAATCATCATTTATCTCAACAAAATATTTGTTTTTCTCTTCGTATAATAAATTGGCAGCACCAGTTTGTGCATTGGTTGCTAACAATTTTAAATCGTCCTGATGACGATTCATCCAGTAAACAACTAATGTGTTATCGTCTTTTGTCCATTTGATACGAGGAATATAAATGTCTCCTTGCTCATATTGTGCCTTAACATCTTTTCCAGTAGCAACATCATAAATATGTATTTCTACTTTGGAATTTTCTTCGCCTGCTTTTGGATACTTATAAGTGTATTGTGCATTGTACTTATTGTCAAATTCAGTAAACTGATATTCTTTTACTTTGCTCTCATCAAATTTGTAGTAAGCTATGTGATTCCCTTTCGGACTCCAGTCATAAGCTTGTGTAAATTCAAACTCTTCTTCATATACCCAATCGCAATTGCCGTTAATGATTTTATTCCATTCTCCATCAGTAGTAATTGCTTTAGATGTTTTACTGGCTATGTCGTATAGAACAAGGTTATTGTTTTTCACATAAGCAATCTTTGTTCCGTCTGGCGAAAAAGTAGGATGTAACACTTTTTCATCTTCCAATTTGATTAATTTTTTAGAAGCCACATCAAATAGATAAACAATAGCTTTGGAAGATCTACGATAAATATTTTCTATACCTTTTCTGATCAAGACAATATTCGCATTAGCATCAGTACGAATAATATCTTCTGGCTCTCCAATTGATTTACCATTCTCATCTTTCAGGTCGGCAGCTTTTATTTCAGTTTCCGTTTTTGCAGATCCGAAATCAGCTCTAACAAATTCACCTCTGAAAGTTCCTTTTTTGTAAATGTCTTCAAGAGTAATCTGTTTAGTTTGCGCCATTGTAACTAATGGCAGTAAAAACAATAGTAAAAAAAGCTTACGCATAGTCGTTTTATTTTTTGATGATTGTTTTGCTATCTATTGACGAAGCAATACCAGTAAAAGTAGCATAATATGATATATAGCGAATGCCGTACATAAAAAAGCCCCGCATCGGCAGGGCTTAATTCAATTATTATTTAATTATTTATTTTTTAGCTTTTCATTCATATAATCAAATCTTTTCCCTGCAACATCAGCCATATCTGGGATCTTTTCCACCTTGTATTCACCGGCTTCTAGCTTTTTCTTTGTTTCGGAGAAAGCATTTAATGTCAATTCTATATCCTCGTCTGTATGAACAGCAGAAGGAATCAAACGGTAAATAATATGTCCTTTTGGAATAACTGGATATACAACGATGGAAGCAAAAATGCCATAATTCTCTCTAAGATCCATTACCATAGCTGTCGCTTCGGGAACATCCCCTTGCATATAAACAGGAGTTACCACCGAATCGGTTTTGCCAATATCAAATCCACGGTCTTTTAATCCCTTTTGCAACTTCATGGCATTGCTCCAAAGCTTTTCTTTTAGCTCTGGATGGTTACGTAAAAGATCTAATCTTTTCAAGTTACCAACAACTAATGGCATTGGTAAGCTCTTCGCAAATATTTGCGAACGAATATTGTAGCGGATATAATCAATAATTTTTTTATCGCCGGCTATAAATGCACCAATACTTGCCATTGATTTGGCGAATGTAGAGAAGTAGAGGTCTATTGCATCCTGGCAACCTTGCTCCTCACCGGCCCCAGCACCAGTTTTTCCGAGAGTACCAAAACCATGAGCATCATCTACCAATAAACGGAAAGGATACTTTTCTTTTAAAGCAACTGTGGCAGTTAAATTTCCTTGGTCGCCTGCCATACCAAACACACCTTCGGTAATTACCAATATGCCACCTGCTTTTTGCTTTTCAGTTAAAGCAGTTGCTCTTTGCAATTGTTTTTCAAGATCAGCCATATCGTTATGTTTATAAACAAAACGATGACCTGGATGCAAACGTAAACCATCAATAATACAGGCATGGCTTTCTGCATCATACACAATTACATCATGACGGCTGCAAAGCACATCTATAATGCTTACCATTCCCTGGTATCCATAATTAAGTAAGGCAGCATCTTCTTTCATTACAAATGCAGCTAACTCTTCTTCCAATTGTTCGTGAAGGTTACTGTTGCCACTCATCATCCTTGCACCCATTGGATAAGCAAGACCATAATCTTTTGCACCATCTGCATCTGCTTTTCTTACTTCAGGATGGTTTGCTAGTCCTAAATAATTGTTCAGGCTCCATACAATCATTTCTTTTCCACGAAATAGCATGCGGCTGCCGATTTCTCCTTCTAATTTTGGAAATGCAAAATAACCATGAGCTCTTTCTCGGTATTGGCCAAGTGGGCCATAATTTTTTAATAAACGTTCAAAAATATCTGCCATAAAGTTGGTATGATTTAGAAAATAAATTTGAAAAATAAGTGCGGCAAAGGTAAGGTTTTGTCATTAATCCTAAAATGATGGCAACAAGCCATTTATAACCGTTATTCTACAACTATCAGACTTTTGGTGGCTACCTTCTTACAGCGTAAATCAACTCATCCTGATATCCTCCATTTTTAAAAATGGTGTTTTCAAGTTTTGCTTCAAGTTTAAATCCAGCTTTCTCTAAAGCCTTCTGCGAAGCAATATTGGAACCAAAAGGAATGGCAAAAATGCGACTAATGTCAAAAGTTTTGAAACCATAACTCACCATTTCTTTAATTGCCATAGTAATAATTCCTTTACCCCAGAATGGTTCTGCAAGCCAATATCCTAATTCAGCATTTTTACACATTATGTCATCTTGCGGAAAGATACCAATGCCTCCGCTTGCCTTTCCATTAATGTCAATTGTAAAAACCTGCGCCGGATTGAATTGCTTCATTTTTTCAATAAATCTTATTCCGGCTTCTTTTGTATACGGATGCGGAAAAACATTACGCATATTTTTTGCAATGTTGAAGTTGTTGCCATATTCAACCAGAGAATCAATATCAGATAGTGACCAAGGGCGAAGAGTGAATTGCATTTTTATATATGGAATGTGGTTATTCAAAAATATTAAAATTCAGGGTGATAACTAACACTTTGTTTTCGGCTGTAACACATGACAAAATAATAAAATCTCTCAAAATTTACCTTTAAAAAGTTTTATGCTACCGTAAACTCAATTCATCTGGTTACTCAGGTTCATTCATCATACTTTGCTGGTGTGATTTGAAAATTTATATAATCATCTATTTATTATGAAAAAGAATCTTTTAATTGTCATGCTTGCATTTGTTAGTCCTGTTGTATTTGGTCAGCTTACGATTACCCCTGGAACACAATGGGTAAGCAGTGGATCGCCATATGTTGTATTAGAGGACATTGATTTCATAAATAATGGAATCATGTTACCAGGAAACAGTGTAGTAAAATTTACCGGCAATGCCAATAATAGTATTGGAGGAAGCACCGTTACTGGTTTTTTTGATTTGGAAATGGCTAAAACAGGAGCCAATAAACTTTTACTCGCCAATAATGCTAATATCGCTAAACGGGTATTGTTTACATCTGGTATACTGGATCTGAATCTTTTTAAACTTACTCTTGCCGATACAGCATTACTGATAAATGAATCAGAAGCAAGCCGTATTACCGGACTTGCTGGCGGTGAGGTAGTAATTACTTCATCATTGAATGCTCCTGCTGGCATAAATGCGGGAAATCTTGGAGCCGTAATTACATCAGCATCCAATCTTGGAAATGTGGTTATCAAACGGGGCCATAAAGAGCAGTCAGGAACTGGTTTGTCTGGTAGTGTTCATCGATATTTTGATATTACTCCGGATAATAATGCAGCATTAGATGCAACTTTCCGGTATTATTATTTTGATGCTGAAATGAATAGCCAGACAGAAAACAATCTGGCAATGTTCAAAAGTGTTGATGATGGTGTTAATTGGTCGAGCCAGAACTTTGGCAACCGAAATACAACAGAAAATTTTGTAGAGAATGCAGGTATCAATAGTTTTTCAAGATGGACGCTGTCTTCTGCATCAGGAGCACTTCCTGTTATTGGTCTTGAGTTTGACGCAAAGAGAATCAATAACAATCAAGTACAACTTAACTGGAAAACCCAGCAGGAATTTAATAATCTTGGTTTTAGCATTGAACGTAAAAAGGAAAATGAAAACAATTTCATTTCAAGAGGTTTTGTAAACTCTTTAGCAACCGGTGGTAACAGCACAATACCATTAGGATATTCCAAAATTGATATTAATGATTATGCAGGTAAAACTTATTATTATCTGAAGCAACAAGATATTGACGGAAGGTTTTCTTACTCTGTTATTCGTGTTGTTGGAGGTTCGGATGCTACAACTAGTTTAAAGGTATGGCCGGTTCCATCGGGTGGCGATGTCAATGTTTTATTATTTGGAATTGATAAAGATTTGTTGCAAGTGTTTGATATGAGTGGAAGATTAGTTCGGCAAATTTCAATTAAGAATAATACACAGGAAAAAATTAGTGGATTAGTTCCGGGTCATTATATTTTAAGATTAGCCGGGCAAAAGGATTTAACACAAAAGATTATTGTGCAATAAATAAATCAATTCTGAATTAATAATATTTTAAAACAAAAATTATGAAGCTGTTAAACCAACTACTGATTACAGGCCTTTTATTTTTCACAACAAATTTAAATGCTCAGAATGTAGCTATAAATAATGATGGTGCAACACCTGATGCCAGTGCCATGTTAGAAGTGACTAGCCAGGAAAAGGGTTTTTTGCCACCAAGGATGAGGACAATTATGAGGCTGGCAATTGTTTCACCAGCAACGGGGCTTATGGTATACGATACAGATACACAAAGCTATTGGTACCGGGGTGTGTCCTCATGGATAGAACTTAGCGATTATAATAATGGCCATTGGGAGACTAATAATCAAGTGTTTCCTGTAAACAGAAATAGATATTTTGTCGGAATTTCAAACAGCAATATTTATAATCCTTCTACTTATGGCGTTCTTGGACTCATGAAAGTGCATATGCAAAGTGACAATGTAGAGGATGTTTTGTCAATCCAAAGAAGAACTTCGGGTGTACCACAAAATGGAATAGGATCTGGTATTGTTTTTAGAACAGAACTGAATGATCAGATTATGACAACCTCTGGCCGAATCTCTTCAATTTTAGAAAATGTAAATACAGTTGCCAACAAAAGAACTGCTTTGCGGTTTCAGGTTTTAGGTCCTAACGATCTTAGTGACAATAATTTGTATTTTAATTTAGATGGCTTATCAGTTGGGTCACATTTACCAGCAGCAAGTATGTTAGATGTAAAAGGAACTATTAGCTTGACTGATGAAATAAATAATCCATCAAAAACTGGTACGGCGAATTTACTGCCTGTATGTTATGGAAATGTAGAATCTGATGGCACAGTAAATACAGGTTCAAATAATTTTAGTATAGACAAAACAGGTGTTGGCCGATATGTTATAACGATTTCATCGCATACATTTCATTACCAGACTTATCTCGCTACTGTCACACCATCGTTTGTCAGTACTCCTCGCATTGCAGTAACAACCAGTTTTAACGGCGACTTGATCGTTCGGGTATTTGATATTACAGGTAACCTGATTGATTGTAATTTTAATTTTGTAGTGCACAGACCTTAAAAGAATTTATTTGGAACATAAAAAACCCGGTCTTTCAACCGGGCTTTTTATTAGAATCCTTTCTTATCATCCTTTTTCATTTTCTGATCAGGATTTTTTACATATTTCTCTAACCACTGAAACTGTTCATTTAATAAATGTAGCAGGTTTTCTCTTCCTTGGTAGCCATGTGCCTCGTAAGGTAAGCTTAGATATTTTACTGTGCCTCCATTTCCTTTTATAGCATTAAACATTCTTTCGCTTTGTATAGGATAAGTACCGGTGTTATTATCCATTTCTCCATGCACTAGCAATATTGGAGTTTTTATTTTATCGGCATTGCTAAATGGACTCATCTCATTATATAAATCAGGAGCCTGCCAGTAAGTGCGGTCTTCATTCTGAAAACCAAATGGAGTTAATGTTCTGTTGTAAGCACCACTTCTTGCAATACCTGCTTTAAATAATTTAGTATGTGCTAAAAGATTTGCTGTCATGAATGCACCGTAACTATGACCTCCAACTGACATACGGTTTTTGTCGCCAACACCAATAGAATCAAGCGTATTAACAGCTGCCTCAGCATTCATTGTTAATTGCTCTATAAAATCATCGTTTGGCTTTTTGTCTTTACCTGCTGCTACAATAGGCATTTCTGCATTATTGAAAACTGCATAACCTTGTGTTACGTAAAAGATAGGAGATCCGCCATTCACCAATGTAAAACGATGTTCACTTCCACGAACCTGTGCAGCATCTGCAGCAGAGTTAAATTCTCTTGGATAAGCCCAAATGAAAACAGGAAGTTTGCCATCACGGTCTTTATTGTAACCTTTTGGTAGGTATAAATCACCAGTTAGGTCAACGCCGTCAGCTCTTTTATATTTTATCTTTTCTTTCGTTACACCTTCCATTTGTGGATATGGATTGGTGAATTGTGTAATTTGCCTGTCAGCAATTTTTGCTTTTAGGTTTTTGATCCAGTAATTAGGAACAACAGATTCACTTTCTTTTCTTGTAAGCAATTCAAGTTTGTCAGCATCTAAAACTTTTACGATGCTTTCATAAAAGCCTTCATTACTTCTCCAGATAATATCTGTTTTTTTAGTTGCAAGATCAAACGTTGCCAGAAATGGTAAGTCGCCTTTTGGTGAGCTTCCGGTTGTGTTATTCATTAATAACTTGGTACCATTATCTATTAATTTTACAACATCTCTTTTCCATTGATTTTGTTCAGTAATCGGATTGCCAGGGTTTGAGTAAGCATCTGTAACATTTCTCTCCATCAGTAAGCTTATTTCTCCTGTTGATGGATTGTATTGACTGACTTGCGTTTTTTGTTTGCCCCTCAGACCTTCATTTACCATTGCGAAAGTTGCGTTGCCCCAGGCTACTCCCTGGTATCGCATTTGAGTTTTGAATAACTGTTTTGCTTCTGTATTGAATGGAGCAGGTAATGCGTATACTGCATCATGGAAATCAATATTCTTTTTAATCATGCCGCTGTCCAATGGCATACACCAGATTACTGTTGCCGCTTGATCGTCTCTCCAATCAAAACTTCGAGGTACCATCATTACATTATCATTTCCTGCCGGTGCGGTTTCGGATGAAGGGATGTCGGCTAAATGCTTAACGGTTTTTCCATTCATATCTGTAATTACATACGTAGAAGGGAAACCATTGGCCGGAACAGTATATGAGAAAGGTTTCTTTAATGTGCGGACAATCATATACTTTTTATCTGGAGAAATATTTGTGTTTGCATAAATTGCCGGGCTGCCAATTTTTGTTTCAGCACCATTTGTATTTTTTACCAATTGAGTAGTTGCATAAAACTCATAAAGTTTTTCATCGTACGGATTTTTAATAAGATCCTGATACGTTGGTCTTGGAGATGCTTTGCCATAATTTTCCTGAACAGTTGGTCCGGTAGGTACTGCAGGTCTTATTGGCGCAGCAGCAGCTGGTTTAATAATTGTTCTGTAAAGTAAAGTAGTAGCGTCATACCATTGAAAGCCTCCTGAAATTACATTTAGTGCTGCTTTATTTACTTTCATAGCTTTTTGTGTGGCTACGTCAATTACATACAAATCCACCTGTTTTGGAGTTGTATTTGTAAAAGCAATTTTTTTATCATCTGGACTAAAAGAAACACTTCCTGCATAAAGCGGAGAAGGAAGACCAGTTATTTTATAATCTTTACCGGTTTGAATATTGCGAAGCGAAAGTTCATTAATAAAATTCTGACGGCTTGGAGCAAAATTGGCAGGGTTGATTCGAAGACCAGCAATTTTTAATTCTGGCCTTGCCAGTTCTTCTACCGATGGATAACTGTCGCTTTGCATAAACAGCATCCAAATACCTTTATCATCCACTCTTACACCAGGTGTTGGTTTTGCTAATAGCATATCAGCAATATCTTTTGGTGGCATAGTGTAGCCGGCATCATCCTGTGCCGTTGTGGTAATTGTAAGTAGTAGAAAGAAAAGGGAAAAATCAGAGCATAACGTTTGGTAAGCATAGAAAATATTTTAGTGAAACAAGATAAGTAAGAATTGAATAGCTTAATGAGCCGTTGAAATAAAATGTTATAAATAATGAGAAAGTTATTGTTTATAAACAATTCCATCTTTAATAACCAGTTTTATATTCCTTATATTTCTAATATCAACCGAAGGATCGCTTTGAACAGCAATCAGATCTGCAAGCAAACCATTTTTTACTCTCCCAATCTTATCGGAATAGCCAAATACATCAGCATTAATGGATGTTGCAGATTTTAAAACATCTATTGGCTTCATACCATATTCTACCATCAATTCCATTTCTCTTGCATTGTCGCCATGTTTATAAACACCTACATCACCACCCATACAAATGGTAACACCAGTTTTCAAGGCCATTGCAAAAGTTTTTTTCTTATTAGTAATTCTTGCTGGTTCAGCATCAATACCTTTCTTCCATCCTCTATATTGTGAAATTGCATCTCCTGCTGCCAAAGTTGGACATAGTGCAACACCTCTTTCTTTCATCAACTTAAATACTTCTTCATTTCCATCATCGCCGTGTTCAATTGTGGAAACACCTGCATTGATGGCTCTGGTCATCCCCTCAACTGTGGCGGCATGAACAACTACCTTTCGTCCACTATTTTTTGCAGTGCTAACGGCTATCTCTATTTCTTCTTGTGAAAAAGTTGGTTTGGCCTCTCCATCCTTTCCCCATCTGTAATCTGCATAAAGTTTTATCAAATCAGCTCCATTTTTTATTTGGGTTAAAACTTCATTTATCAGTTCAACTCTTCCGGCTACTTCTGCAGCGCCTTGTGGCAATTCAATTTCAGGATTTTCACTTTTTGGTCCATAAGTTCCTTTTAAAACGATAGCTCTTGTTGCAATAATCATCCTTGGACCAGGTATAACTCCTTTCTCAATCGTTCTTTTCAATCCGGCATCATCATACATAGCACCTTCTGTTCCCAAATCTCTTACAGTTGTAAAACCGGCCATCAATGTTGCTTTGGCATGATTGGTGGCTCTGGCTATTCTTTCTGCTCTTGATTCTTTCAATACCTGATCATCCCAGCTAGTTTCATTGTAAGGATGAAGGAATAAATGGGAATGACCTTCAATTAATCCAGGTAATAATGTCTGCCCTTTTAATTCAATTATTTCAGTTCCGGAAGGAAGTTTAAATTTCATGGGGCCTGCATTTTCAATTGTATTGTTCTTTATAAGCACCACCCAATCTGTATGCATTTGTTCGCCATCAAAAACACGGTCGGGTTTTAGTAGTATATATTTGTCATTTACTTGACCAAAGCATGACAAAACAGAAATCAGGTAAATAGCAGTGATCAAAATTCTTTTCATTCACTAAAGCTAAAAATAATTGGGCAATAATGAATTTGCTTTTATATTTGTCCTGTAATGATACAGATAGCAAACAAAATATGGTGGTGGCATACAACTCGAATGGGGCTGTAATGTAATTACTGTATTTGAAAAAATATATTCAAGCCCCGACAGAGTTCGGGGCTTTTAATTTTTAGGGCATGAAGAAAATAGAAATAAATACCTCTTGCAAAAGGCTGTTGGCCGATGTTTTTACACCGGTTAGCATTTACCTGCGTTTAAGAGATCGGTTCAGGGATACCATATTATTGGAAAGTACAGATCATCATAGTTCGGAGAATAGCTATTCTTTTATATGCATCAATGCAATTGGTGGTATGGAAATCAGTTCAAAGGAATCTGTTGAATTCAAATTACCCGGGAGAAATCCTGAGAAAGTCAGTTTAAAAAATAAAAATGAAGTTCCTCAGTTGCTATGGGAGTTTATGCAAAAATTTGATATTAAAAGGGAGAAACAAAAGAAGAAAAATTTGCACAAGGTTTATTTGGTTATACAACATATGATGCGGTGCAGTTTTTTGATACGGTAAGCCTCACAACTCGCAGCCCAAATCTCGAAGCTATTCCACTAATGCGTTACAGGCTTTATCAATATGTAATTGCTATTAATCATTTTAAAGACGAATTATTTATCTGTGAAAACAAAATTGCAGGTATTGAAAGCGATGTGGCGGTTGTAGAATCATTGATAAGAAGTAAAGATGTTCCTGTTTATCCTTTTTCTTCAAAAGGAGAGGAGTTGACAAATATGACGGATGAGGAATATAAAATGATGGTGGAAAAAGGAATTGCCAGTTGTCATAGAGGTGATGTGTTCCAGATAGTGTTAAGCAGAAGATTTCAGCAAAAATTTATTGGCGATGAGTTCAATGTGTACCGGGCATTACGGAGTGTAAATCCATCGCCGTATTTATTCTTCTTTGATTATGGTGATTATAAGTTGATGGGGTCTTCACCCGAAGCACAAATAGTTGTACAAGATGGTCAGGCTATATTACATCCCATTGCCGGCACATTTAAAAGAACTGGTGATGACGAAGCTGATAAAAAAGCAACAGAAAGACTGCTTGAAGATGCAAAAGAAAATGCGGAGCATGTTATGCTGGTTGATTTAGCTAGAAATGATTTAAGTCGTGTTTGCGATGAGGTTTCTGTAGCTCAATACCGTCAGGTGCAATATTTTCATGTCATTCACTTGGTGAGTGAAGTAAAAGCTAAAGTGAGAGAAAACAGTAACCCATTTGAGTTGATGGCAAAGACTTTTCCTGCCGGAACATTAAGTGGTGCACCAAAGTTCAAAGCAATGGAATTAATTGACAGTTATGAACCAACTGCAAGAAGTTATTATGGCGGTGCAATCGGTTTTATGGGATTTGACGGGAGCTGCAATCATGCAATCATGATCAGAACATTTTTAAGTCAGCATAATACATTGACATATCAGGCGGGAGCCGGAGTTGTAGCGGCAAGCAATCCCGAGAATGAACTACAAGAAGTGAATAATAAATTGGGAGCTTTAAAAAAAGCGATTGACCTCGCAAAAGATATTTAAGTATGAAGATTTTAGTTTTTGATAATTACGATTCGTTTACGTACAACCTTGTGCATTTAGTGGAGAAGATCACACATGAAAAAGTGGATGTATTTCGAAACGACCAGATTGCTTTGGAGAAAGTAAAAGAATATGATAAAATAATTTTATCACCCGGTCCGGGTATTCCGGAAGAAGCAGGTTTATTGTTGCCTTTGATAAAAGAATATGCTTCAACGAAATCAATTCTTGGTGTTTGTCTCGGTCACCAAGCAATTGGTGAGGCTTTTGGCGGATCATTGATTAATCTTTCAACAGTTTATCATGGTGTAGCAACGCCGATTGAAGTAGATGAAAGTAAAAAGAGTAAACTATTTGAAGGAATGAACAAAACAATTGAAGTAGGTCGTTATCATAGTTGGATTATTGATGAAAAGAATTTTCCAGCGGAGTTAGAAATTACAGCAAGAGATGAGAATAATTATATCATGGCATTGCAACATAAAAAATATGATGTGCAGGGTGTACAGTTTCATCCGGAAAGTATATTGACGCCGGATGGAGAAGTGATTATGAGAAATTGGTTGAAGCCCCCAACCCCCTAAAGGGGGCTTTGGTTAACTTAAACCGAAAAATTATTTAGGGTATTTGTAAATTAAAGATTGACTAAACATTTTTATAACTTATAAAACTAAGTTCCCCTTTAGGGGACAGGGGCATGAAGAAGATTTTACAATATTTATTCGAACACAAAACCTTGTCAAAAGAAAAGGCAAAGGAAGTGCTGGTGAACATCGGCAAGGGAATGTACAATGAGCATGAAGTAACAGCTTTTATGACTGTTTATTTAATGCGGAGCATAACCATTGAAGAGTTACAAGGCTTCAGAGATGCTTTATTAGAGTTATGTGTGAAAGCAGATTTAAATGGATTTGAAACAATGGATATTGTTGGAACAGGTGGTGATGGTAAGAATACATTTAATATTTCTACACTTAGTTGTTTTATTGTTGCCGGTGCCGGACAAAAAGTAGCGAAGCATGGTAACTACGGAGCATCTTCCATCAGCGGATCTAGCAATGTGATGGAGCAATTGGGTTATACTTTCAAAAGTGACAATGGTAAATTGAAAAAGGAAATTGAAGAAGCTGGCATTTGTTTTTTACATGCACCATTATTCCATCCGGCATTAAAAACGGTTGGACCAATCAGAAAGAATCTTGCTATGCGGACATTCTTTAATATGCTTGGGCCGATGGCAAATCCTGCACATCCAACATATCAGTTAGTTGGTGTGTATAGTTTGGAGATGGCGAGAATTTATAATTATTTATTACAGCAATCTGAGAAGGCTTTTACCATTATTCATAGTTTAGATGGTTACGACGAAATTTCATTGACGAATGATACTAAAGTAATCACTAATGAAGGAGAAAGAATAATGACGCCGGAACAATTGGGCAAACGAATGGTTTCGGCCAATGATATCAACGGTGGTAATTCAGTGGATGAAGCTGCAAAAATTTTTACTACTATATTAAAAGGTGAAGGAACCTTTGCACAGAATGCGGTTGTGCTTGCAAATGCAGCAATGGCATTACATTGCACAGGAAAATTCAAATCATACGACGAAGCATATCTTTCAGCAGTTGAAAGTTTGGATAGTGGAAAAGCAAATGATTCACTAAAAAAATTGATTGCATTGCAAGCCCCGTAGGGGCGATATTTTGGTAGCCCGGATGAAATCCGGGGAAAAGAATGAAATGTTTTTTCAAAACCCCGTAGGGGTGGCATATAATTATGGCAATGGATATTTTAGATACAATAGTTGCAGCAAAAAGAAAAGAAGTTGAAAAGTTCAAACCGATGAGCAGCATAGAACGGTTTGAAAAGGATGGGTTTTTTCTGGAAGATTGCTAACCGTTCTTTGGCAGAGAATTTATTGTTCCCGGGAAGCAATGGTATCATTGCAGAATTCAAAAGAAAAAGCCCAAGTAAGGGTTGGTTTAAAACAAAAGAACTTGAGGTGGAGCCTGTTGTGGTTGCATATAACAAAGGAGCAGCAGGTATTTCCGTTTTGACAGATGATGAATTTTTTGGTGGCGATCTAGATGATCTGATTCAAACAAAAGTGGTAACTGATATTCCGGTACTTCGAAAAAGATTTTATTATTGACAAGTGGCAGATAGCAGAAGCCAAAAGCCTTTGGTGCTGATGTTATTTTTATTGATTGCTGCTTGCTTATCTGTTGAAAGTAAAAGACTTTGCATCTTATGCAAAAAGCATCGGACTAGAAAGCATTCTCGAAGTACATAATGAAGAAGAACTTGGGCATTGTTGTGATGAAGTGACGATGGTTGGAGTGAACAACCGGAATCTGAAAACATTTGAAGTGGATATCAATACATCTTTAGAGTTGATTGATAAAATTCCTACTGATAAACCAGCTATTGCAGAAAGTGGTATCAATAGCGTGGAGACTATTGTAACTTTGCGAAATGCCGGATTTAAAGGATTTTTGATTGGTGAGAATTTTATGAAAGAAGAACAGCCAGGAAAGGCGTTTGAAGAATTTATTAAAAAAATGTAGCCACGAAATAACACGAAAACACACTAAATCTTTATTTGTATTTTTCGTGTTTCTTAGTGTGATTTCGTGGCTCAAAAACAAAACAATATGAATATTAAAGTATGTGGCATTACAGAAATGAAACAATTGCAACAATTAGACGGACTGGCTATTGATTTTGCAGGAATGATTTTTTACAAAGATTCACCAAGATACATTGGCGATAAACTTTCTAAAAATGATGTAAAGAAAGCAGACTTCGATCTAAAAAAAACGGGAGTGTTTGTAAATCCTGAAATGATTGATGTGCTGGATGCCATTGATGAATATGGTTTGGAAGTTGTGCAACTTCATGGCGATGAAAGTCCAGAAATGTGCGAAGACCTGAGTTCGGAAGTGGAAGTGATAAAAGTGTTTAGTATAAAAGATAATAAAGAAGACATTGATGAAATGGTGGCAGCATATGATGCCGTATGTGATTATTATTTGTTTGATAAAGCCACTGATTACAGTATTGGCGGCACCGGCCAGCAGTTTGACTGGAATATTTTAAAGAAAGCAAAGATTGAAAAACCTTTCTTTTTAAGTGGTGGCATTGCGGTGGAAGATGCGGCGAAATTAAAAGCCTTTAAACACCCTGATTTTTTTGGGGTGGATATTAACAGTCGTTTTGAAACAGAACCGGGAGTGAAGGATATGGCGAAGTTGTTGCAATTTAAGTTGGGGTTGAAATAACCCATCCCTGCCCCTCCAAGGAGGGGATGTAGGTCGTTTCAATCCAATAGCGGTAATGCAATGTCCTTTAGGGTTCTTCCCCTCCTTGGAGGGGCGAATTGAGGAGATGTTTTGCTTTAAGAAAACTGGGGTGGGTTTTGATGCCATGAAAACCGAACGTACAAGAGTGCGACGCAATAGACGATGATAGTAGTACAGAAGATGGGCTAATAAAATTTTTAAATGACAACAACACAAACATATACTTCACCAAACGAACAAGGCTACTACGGCCCATTCGGTGGTGCATACATTCCTGAAATGTTGCATCGCAATGTGGAAGAGTTGCGGACAAAGTATCTGGAAATAATTTATGAGGAAGGGTTTCAAAAAGAGTTTCAGGATTTGCTGCGGGATTATGTGGGCAGACCAACGCCGTTGTATCTGGCAGAAAGATTGAGTGAGCAATTTGGTACAACGATTTATTTAAAACGGGAAGACCTCTGCCATACTGGTGCACATAAAATAAATAATACCATCGGACAGATATTATTGGCGCAACGATTGGGTAAGAAAAGAATTATTGCAGAAACAGGTGCCGGTCAGCATGGTGTGGCAACGGCTACGGTGTGTGCATTGAAGGGTGTGGAGTGCATTGTGTACATGGGCGAAAAAGATATTGAACGACAGGCGCCGAATGTGGCAAGAATGAAAATGCTGGGAGCAACAGTAATTCCGGCTATAAGCGGCAGTAAGACATTGAAAGATGCAACGAATGAAGCGATACGGGATTGGATAAACAATCCGAACGATACACATTATATAATTGGCAGTGTGGTAGGTCCGCACCCATATCCTGATATGGTGGCGAGATTTCAAAGTGTGATAAGTGAAGAAATGCGAAAACAATTGTTGGAGAAAACAGGTAGCGAATTACCAACTCATGTAATGGCTTGTGTTGGTGGTGGCAGCAATGCGGCAGGAGCATTTTATCATTTCTTAGATGAACCTTCGGTGCAGTTGATAGCTATTGAAGCCGCTGGGGAAGGAGTGATTAGTGGTAAGAGTGCAGCTACAACTGCATCTAGGCAAGCCTGGTATTTTACATGGCAGTAAAAGTTTACTGATGCAAACAGAAGATGGACAAGTGGTGGAACCGCATAGTATTTCTGCTGGGCTTGATTATCCGGGTATTGGTCCGTTACATGCACATTTATTTAAAAGCGGCAGAGGCACATTTTTAAGTGCTACTGATGATGAAGCATTGCAAGCTGCATTTGAATTGGCAAAGCTGGAAGGAATTATTCCGGCATTGGAAACGGCACATGCATTAGCAGCATTAAAGCAAATGAAATTTAAAAAAGAAGATGTGGTGGTGATTTGTTTGAGTGGGAGAGGCGATAAGGATCTTTCAACTTATATGAAGCATCTTTGACCTCACCCCATCTGAGTGTTTGATAATAGGAGTGTTTATACCCTCTCCTGTAGGAGAGGGAGACAGAGTGTTAAAATTTTTGAGTATAAATAGGTAGCTGAATAACTACTAATATGTCTTAAGAACTATATAATGAAAATTTACAAAAGGTGCAGTGGGAAGTTATATGAATATGGAAGAGAACTCAAGCTGACAAGGCTGAAAGATTCTTGTGGGAATATTTAAAAACTAACAATTGGAGAATTGAAGTTTAGAAGACAACATCCAATAGATAAGTTTATAGCCGATTTTTATTGTCATGAAAAGAAGTTAGTTGTGGAATTAGATGGAGCTGTCCATGATGACAAAATGAATGCTGATTATGATAGTGCCAGAACATATGAATTGGAAGGTTTTGGAATTAATGTCGTACGATTTAAGAATAGTGAAGTAGAAAATAACATTGAATTTGTATTAAGTGAAATCCGAAAAATAATAGAAAAAATAGGTTAGAAAATAACCTCCTAAGGAGAAGGAGGGATGAGGTCAAAAAACCATGAACAGAATATCAAAACTATTTAGAGAAAAGTACAATAAAATTCTAAACATTTATTGTACTGCCGGATATCCGGAATCAGAAAGCACATTGCCCATAATGAAAGCCCTGCAACAAAACGGAGCCGACATTATTGAGCTTGGCATGCCTTACAGCGATCCACTAGCAGACGGACCAGTAATTCAACAAAGCAGCTCTGTTGCAATTTCCAACGGTATGACAATTGCCAAACTTTTTGAACAATTAAAAGATTTCAGAAAAGAGATTACTATCCCGGTAGTTTTAATGGGCTACATGAATCCTGTTTTCCAATATGGCTTCGAAAAGTTTTGTGCAGATGCAGCAGCAGTTGGCATTGATGGACTAATATTGCCAGACTTGCCTGAGTTTGAATTTGAATCAGAATATGGCGCAATTATAAAAAAATATAGTCTCGATTTTATTTTTCTGGTAACACCGGAAACATCTGATGAAAGAATTAGAAAATTAGATAGCTTAAGCACAGGCTTTTTATATGCAGTTTCCTCTTCCTCTACTACAGGAAGTGAAAAGAAGTCGGGCAATACGGAAGAATACCTGAAAAAATTAAAGGCTTTAAAACTCAAAAATCCTATATTGGTTGGTTTCGGTATAAAAGATAAATCTTCTTTTAATGCAGTTTGCGAACATGCTAATGGCGGAATTATCGGAACTGCCTACATTAAAGCATTGGAAAACAGCGCAGATGTTAATGCATCCACAAAATCTTTTCTTTCATCAATTGTCGGCTGAATGACTTGAGGTTTTCAATTTCAATGTTTAAATTTGCAGATTGGTAGCCCGATCACCCATTTATGAAAATCAGATATTACTATGAAAAAATTATTGCTTCTACTTTTGCTTAGTCCCATTTTTGTTTTAGCTCAAAATGCTGACAAGGATTTTACAATTGAAGGAAAACTCGATGGTATCCCAGATGGTACAGAAATAAAACTGTACAAAAATGGCGACAATACCGAAATGGCTTCAGCCAAACTACTTAAAACAAAGTTTACATTAAAAGGAAAAGTAAAAGAACCGGTACTATGTTTTCTGGCAATAGGTGACAATAAGCCTGTAGAAATATTTGTAGAGAGCGGAAAGGCTTCTGTTAAAGCAAAAAAAGTAAATCCGTTGGAAGTAGAAATTTCTGGTTCCGATTCTCATAAAGAATTTACTGATTTTACAACAGAGTTTTTACCGCTTATTCAACAAGTTAGCAGTATTGCTACTACCATTAATAATACAATGCCTGGCACTGAAAGGGATAATTTAATGAAAACCTATAATGCCTTACAGGAGAATGTGCAAAAATCTATTACTAAGATTGTAAATGATAAACCTAAATCAATCGTTACAGCTTTTATCCTGAATGTGACATATGGTTTTAACGAGGATATAGTAATGTTGGAAAATAGATTTAATCAATTGGATGCAGCAGTAAAGCAAACCGAAACAGGATTAGCTCTTGCAGGCTTTATTGCCGAAAGTAAAATTGGTGCTATAGGTACACCGGCAATGGATTTTTCTCAACCAGATACGTTAGGCAATGCTGTTTCTCTTTCTTCTTTCAGAGGAAAATATGTGTTAGTAGATTTTTGGGCAAGTTGGTGCGGTCCTTGTCGTCAGGAAAACCCAACAGTAGTTGAAAACTATAACAACTTTAATGCAAAAAATTTTACAGTATTAGGTGTTTCGTTGGATAAACCAGGACAAAAAGATAAATGGCTTCAAGCAATCCAAAAAGATGGACTCACCTGGACACAAGTAAGCGATCTGCAATTCTGGGATAATGCAGCAGCCAAACTATACAAAGTGCAAGGCATACCTCAGAATTTTTTAATAAATCCGGAAGGAAGAATAATAGCAAAAAATCTTAGAGGCCCTGCATTGCGAGAAAAGC
Organism: Chitinophagaceae bacterium; assembly: GCA_016706055.1. Lineage (GTDB taxonomy): Bacteria > Bacteroidota > Bacteroidia > Chitinophagales > Chitinophagaceae > JJ008. The sequence goes on from JADJKL010000011.1 coordinate 52,110, forward strand.
TTTGCGAGTTGCTTGGTTGCGAAACAAAGAGTTTTTAATGCTACTCTTCGGCTATTCCTAATAATTTAGCTATTGCTCCCCAGTTTTTCTCCTTTTGTTTAGTATATGCCTCAGTATTTGAAGCAATATTATCTTCAGTTATTTTTAGCAGGAGAACTGCCTGATTTTTCAACCCTTTTATAGATTCAGTAAGCGATTCGATAAAATTCTTATCATCTTCTTTAGAAAATGCTTTTTCTTTTAAGTTGTCTTCAAATATTTTAATAAGAATATCAGCCATTGCTTTCTGAGAATTCATTAGCTGGGTTACTTTTTCTGTTTCATAGGTCTTATTTAAAAAAGCATCTTTGGCTACATCAATTAATACATATGTATTGTACAACATTGTTGCAGAAACTCCTCCAATTGTAGTCAATAATTTTTCTTCCCTTTCTTCGCAGGTTTGAGAAAAACTATTTAATGATAAAATTGCCAGTGTGCAGATAAGTATTATTTTTTTCATTGGGTTATTTTTTATTTGCCAAAGTAACTGAATTTTTAGCGTAGATATCCTGTTTTTTAAGCGGCAACGAATAACAGATAATGTTCGTCACAGTGCCAATTTGTAAATTATATAGTACCTTAGAACTCAGTTATAACCTAAATCCAAAATGCTATTATGAAAATTCTTTCATTAACCCTGCTTCTTTTTATTTCAATTGCCAGTCCGGCGCAGATACTCAATAAAATAAAGAACAAAGTAAAAGGCAAAGCCGAAAGCGAAGTAAGGGATGCTAAGTATGAAGCAAAGGTAAAAGCAAGAGATGCGGCTCGCAACGAAATGGAAGATGTAAAAGCCGACTTCGATTCTACAGATATTGACTATGCTATTTTATTAAGCGACAATTCCGGTTTGTTTGGCGGGCAGGGCAAGGGCGGATTCGGTTCTAAGTTTTTAAGATTAGGCGGTATCGCCAATTCATTGTATAAAGATTTTGATCTGGATGATGAGGAAAATGCAACATTGAATTTGCAAATGGGGCAATCTTCCTATGCAATGGGCAAATATGTGTTTGCAGAAAAAAGATTGAAAGCGGCACAGTATTATTTTGAAAAATCTTATCGCACTAGTGAGTTGAATTATATGAAAGCAGTTGCCAGCCGCGGATTGCTATATACAACGACCGGACGATTCGAGTTGGCAGAAGAATACACTGCAAAAGCATTGCAGCTTCGGGAAGAGAAATTAGGAAACACTAATATGGCTGTGGCTGCCTCGTTGAATAATTATGCGGTGCTGCATTACAATCTTGGTAAATACAATGAATCAGAAAAAGAATTTAATGATGCAATTGCTGTAATTAAAACAAATAAGTTACAGGAAGCAATGCCCTATGCAATTGTGTTGAACAATCAGGCAATGTTGTATCAATCTATGGGCAATTATGAAGCGGCAGTAAAAGTATTGCAACAGGCAATGACGTTGTCTGCAAAGCTTGAATCTGCCAAAGCAAGAAATCAATTAAAATTTTTATCCAACCTCGCATTGCTTTATCAGCAAATGGGAAAATATGCAGAGGCTGAAAAAATATATTTAGAACTTGATAAAAAGCTTGACAAAGGAAAACCCGAGCAGGCAAACATGCTGAACAACTATGCAATTCTTTCTTTATTGATGAAGAAAGAAGATAAAGTTGAATCCATGCTCAAGCAATCAGCAGGCATTTATAAAACTTCGATGGGAGAGTCAAGTCCGGCTTATGCAAAAGTGATAAGCGACCTTGGAAATTTTTATCGCTTCAAAGCAAGATATGCCGAGGCAGAACCTTTATTGCAACAAGCATTACAGATTAGAGAAGAAGTATTGGGCGTAAATCATCCGATGTATGTGCAGTCGCAGGAAGATATGGCAATGCTATATTGGAAGAAAAAGGATTTTAATAAATCTATTACGCTGTACAAAACAGTAATGGAAAAAACATTGGATTTCATCAACAGCTATTTTGGCCCAATGAGTGAAGCCGAAAAAACAAGGTATTGGGATATGCTTTCGTCACGGTTTCAGCGGTTTTACAATTTTGCATTAGAAGCAGCGTCTTCAGATAAGGGAATATTGAAAGATATGTTTGAATACCGAGTGGCCACAAAAGGAATTTTACTCAGTTCAAGCAGAAAGATAAGTGAGAACATTACTAGCAGTGGCAACCAACAGTTAATTGATGATTACACAAACTGGATTGATCATAAAGAACAACTTACTAAGCTTTATGCTTATTCCAAACAGGATTTAAAAGAACAGGCTGTAAATATAGATTCGTTGGAAGCCAATGTAAACAGTATGGAGAAAAAACTTTCTAAAAATTCAAAAGAATTTGCTGATTTTTATTTTGCAGGCAAAACAAAATTCAATGCCATGCAAAATCAATTAAAAGGAGATGAGGCTTTGGTAGAAATAATCCGCTTGCAGCAGTTTGAGCAGGGCTTTACAGATGATTGCCGTTACATTGGACTTGTAGCCACAAAAGATAAATCACAACCAGAAATAGTAGTGCTTGAAAAAGGCAACGATCTCGAAGTAAAACATGCCAGAACCTACCGAGTAATGATGAAGAACAAAGTGAATGATGTACAATCGTACACTAACTTTTGGGAGCCATTTGAAAAAGAACTAAACGGTAAGAAAACAATTTATGTTTCATTGGATGGTGTGTACAACCAAGTAAACCTAAACACACTAAAGAAAACCGGCAATGATTATCTGATCAAAAAATATGATTTCATTCTGCTAAGTAATCCCCGGGATATAATTATAAGAAACAAAAATGGAAAAGACGGTGGCGATAAAAAAGCAACAGTAATTGGTTTTCCTAATTATGGCGCAGGAAATATTACACCATTGCCAGCAACAAAAAAAGAAGTAGAAGGTGTTGGCGGACAATTAAAAACTTCTGGTTACGATGTGGCAGAGCTAATGCAACAGGATGCAACAGAAACAAATCTTAAATCTGCAAAGCATGTAAAAGTATTACACATTGCAACGCATGGTTATTTCTTAAAAGATGTTGTAAAGCCAAGTTGGCCGCTGGGTGTGCATACAGATTATGCAAAAGATAATGTGTTGCTGCGTTCCGGTCTTATGCTCACTGGTGCATCCAATGCAGACAAATTAATTCCCGGATTGGACAATAGCAACAATGGAATCATCACTTCCTACGAAGCAATGAATCTCGATCTTAAAGGAACAAACTTGGTAGTGCTTAGTGCCTGCGAAACAGGATTGGGCGAAGTAAAAGCCGGCGAAGGTGTCTATGGTTTGCAACGGGCATTTCTTGTAGCCGGTGCAGATGCTATTATCATGAGCTTATGGAAAGTAGACGATGCCGCCACACAAGAGCTTATGAATATTTTTTATACCAACTGGATAAAAGGTGGCGACAAGCAAAAAGCTTTTCGAGATGCACAGGTGCAACTAATGACAAAATTCAAAGAGCCATTGTATTGGGGCGCATTTGTAATGATGGAGAATTAAAACGTTGCAATGGTTTGTGTCTTCACTAACCATTTTTTGTTACTCAGCTTCAGTTCCTTGAGCATCGTCCCTTGCGTCGCACTCTTCATCGTTCGGTAATTCTATTGAACTTGTCAAGTATCATCATCGAAAATTTAAAACAAAGGATTTTAGTGGCGTATATTTATGTGTTGGGTGAAATGATATCACATTTTGCCTTGAAGATTACCATTATAATTAAAACTAAGAAATGACAAGATTTTCTATTTTCATTCTGACGATTTCTTTTATAAGTTGTAAAGGGCATACCCAAAAGACTAGCTCTAATGAAGTCGTAAAAGACCCAACTACTGTTATTCAAGAAAATGAAAAGAAATCTTCTGAGAAGCAAGTTGATGATTTAGGAGATTTGATAACAACTGTTTCATTTAAAGTGAAAACGAAAAATAAAAAAGACTTTGAAGATGGATTTATCCCTTGGGCAAGTATAGAAAGTCCTGAAGAAGATATTCCTAACTTATATCAAAAAAATGAAATTGTCATAAAGGATACTATAGTTTATGTAATAATAGATTATCCTCTTACAAACGAATATCGATTTGTACTGACGTCTCAAAAGGGTTTTACAAGAGAACAATTGTTACGGGAAATAAGCATTAACTACTATAAAATTTATGAAGAGGAAGAAAAAACTGCAACCATTAAAACAATTCCAATTGATAAAAGAACTATAATGTATAATAGGAATACAACAAATGGGAAGTATGGAATATGGGGGCATGATATTGCAGATTTGCTTCTATCTGAAATTTTAGTATATAAGACAAGAGATGGACAAATCATTTTGTCATTGAGTATTGAGTCTTAGGTGTAACAGCAGTTCTTTTCATGGCGTGGCTGGTATTTGTTTCCCAGTAATATCTCCTGCAGGTGTGTTAATAATTCTGACGAAGGAGGAATCTAATTCTCAGTAATGTCTTCCGCAGGGGTTGTTGCATTTCTGTTTATTAGCATCCATCTACAACACCCCTCAAAGTGGAGCACTGCTAGGAAAAGTAAAGAAACTAATCTTGACTTGTGTTTTATATTCGATTAATTACGTAACTGTCTTTGGTAGCCTTATTGCCAGTCTCGTCATAAAATGTGAAATTTTGCACAGAACTATCTTTTTGTAGTTCTCCTTTTATTCGGATTTGTCCATTTTTGTAGCGATTGGAAAAATAGCCAATCCTTTCGCCTTTTATAAAAGTCATCTCAATTAATAGAACTCCATTTGTGTCTGTCTTTGTCCAAAGCCCTTGCTCTAAATTATTGGCGTATTGTCCATAAATATAAAAATGCTCCTTACTTGTGCTATCGTAATTATACTCTGAAGTCTTCCCGTTTTTTGCCCCTTTTACAATTGTTGTTTTTCTCCAAGCACCATTTGGATATCGATAAAACACTTCACCATCTTCCAATTCCATTTTATAAGTTGCTCTCCATTCAATAGAGTCATTTGGATAATAGCAAGTCCAAAGTCCATTTCTTTTGTTATTAGAAACAGGTCCTGAACATTGAAGCTTTCCAGTTTCAAAAAAAACTTTCTTAATACCTAGACTATCTTTAGTAATTGGCTTGTCCAATATTAATAATTCGTGGATTTCTCCATTAGTATATTTGGTTAATACAACTTCTACTTTGCTTTTGCAACTATATAGAATGAAAACGATCAATATTAAAAGTGAGAGTCGGATCATGGGTAAAATATTATAACTAACTATAGATTGTGAAAAAAATATTTACGTATCAAATATACACAGTATGTGAATTGAATAAATAGTTGCATCAAGACTAATTCTCAGTAATGTCTTAATTTATTCCCTACGGAGTCTTCACTAATCAACCTTTTTTCCGCCCTTGCAGGTCTTCAACAAAAAGAAGTACGCCGCTGTTGTGTCTTGTGTGTTGGCAAAGCAGCATAGCAAATAGACCAACAGTTTTTAATCTTTAGTTCTATCTGTTACTTTTAATAGAAATCAGGATCAGAAATTCACTTTTTTTGCTTTGCCTTTTTTTCTTTTAAATAGTCTTCTCTAATTTTCAATAGGTCAATTTTGGAACAGTCAGCAAATAATTGTCTTACTATTTCCAAAGGCATTTCATCTTCAGTGGTAAAATTAATGCACCCTTTTTGAAACTTTGCTTTATTTAAAAGAGCTTGATATTTTGTAAATAATATTTTTGAGCCATATATAGGCATAACATGTAATGACATATAATTTTTTACACTAGCAAGTCCATATTTCATAAAGCCTTTTCCTTTATAGACAATCATTTCTTTTGCCATCATAGGTTCTACTATTGGAACAACTGTTTTGTCCTCTTGAACAATTATTAAATGAATGTCCGTCAGTATGCCCTGTCTGTTTTGGGGTTGGCTTTCTATGTAATGTTTAACTTTTGAGTCCATCTGTTGATTTTTAGCGTATCATATTACAAAAGCCAAGCTATATGCAGGTGTGGTTTTATTGCTCGTTCTGCTCAGAACCGCTGCCTTACTTTTAATAAAGTTAAATAGTAAGAACTAAAGATAGACTTTATGTTTGCCCGCAATGTCTCCCATGGGAGTTCTTGTCATTCCGACGAAGGAGGAATCTCAAACCATTTATCTTCATACAATCAGAATCTTTGAGATGCCTCGTATCTCGGTATGACAAATACAAATTCTTTGCGCCTTCCTTCCTTTGCGTCCTTACCTGCCGGTAGGCAGGTTTGCGAGAAGAGAAATCATTTACCTTCTCCTTGCAGAATTATCTTTTTAATAATAACGATCTGACCAAGATGGTAGTGGCTATGTTCTATAATACCGTGTAGATTTCTGAAATAGTTGCCATACTTTTCATCCGCAAGAAATTCGTTAAGCTTTTCATCCGGTAGCTGCTCCACAAGGTTGGCAAAGTTTTCTGCATCTGTCCAAACTTTATTCAGTAGTGTTTCCCAATCTTGTTGCGATTGAATAGATGGCACATCAAAACTAAATTTATCATGTGCTTCCAATGCTTCACCTTGCAACACTTTTAAAATAGCACTTACATAATAGTTAATATGGTAAACAAGTGCCGCAATAGTATTTAGCGAATCAATTTTTGTAGTAGCCTGCTGCCATGTTACATCCTTAAGATTATCTTTCAGGTTTGAGGCCGTCCAATTACCACCAAAATGAATTTCACGGAACTGTTTTGCTATTTGTGCGGTTGTTGAATTCATTTTTATTTGATTTCAGTACTTAGTAGATGAGGTATAGCTGTACTTTAAATTTACACAAATGTGCTGATTAAGTAAGAGGAATCTTGCTCTTAGCGAAATAGAAGGATTGTGTAACTAGTAATAAACTATTATAATTGTATGCTGCAAAAATTTTAGTGTAGTATATTTATAGCCTTGCACACCATCTAAAAAAATAATATGAAGTCAATCCTGCTTAGTTTTATTTTCTCTCTGATAATATTCTCATGTTCAAGTACAAAAGAAAATGATGATTTATATGTTGTACGACAACCTGCAGAGTTTGAGACACAGCAGGCAATCTGGTTGATATGGCCTGCCACTAATCATAAGCAAGATGAATCCGTTGAAAAAGTTACTCTTTCAATTATTAAAGCCTTAATTGAAACAGAAAAAGTGGTAGTTACTTGCCGGGATACAGCACTTTTAGCCCATGCAAAAGAAATACTAAAGAATAATTTTGGTGAACACAAGAACCTTACAATCATGGAGCTTCCGTCTTATGAAATTTGGGCCAGAGATATGGGGCCAATATTCGTGGAGACCAATCAAAACACAATGGCAATTGCCGACTTCAATTTTAATTCCTGGGGCTATGCTGACACATTAGATGCCGATACTAAAACAGAAGAAATGTACGACGAAAGAGCAGCCGATTTATTAAAGCTACCTGTTATCTCCAGCCCTATGATTAGTGAAGGTGGGAGCAGAGAAGTAAATGGCAAGGGGACTTTAATGACTACTGAGTCGGTAGAAAAAGGTAGAAATCCTAGTATGAGTAAGCAGCAGATGGAAGCAGAATACAAGCGACTGTTAGGGATAAAAAAAGTAATTTGGTTAAAGCAAGGTTTGACTGAAGATGATCATACATTCCTTGGGCCAATAAAAACTGCCGACGGTACAAAAGCTTATACGGTAGTTACCACAAATGGTCATGTTGATGAGTTTGCCCGTTTTGTAAATGACTCCACCATCTTGTTGGCAAAAGTAGATAGTGCCGACTTCAACAATCCAATCGCTTTTGAAAACCACAGACGATTGGAAGAAAACTATCAAATATTATCTGCGGCCACCAATCAGGATGGCAAACCATTTACAATTATTAGAATGCAACTTCCTCACACTCTATTTTCAACTATGAGTCCGGGTGACTATGTATATGATTATATTAAAACGCTGGACTACAAAAATGGAAACACATTTCCCACGGGAGGTACAGTAAAAGTTATAGCGGCGCTAAGCTATCTCAATTTTATAATTGCTAATTCAGTAATTATTGGGCAATCTTGTTGGAGAGAAGGAATGCCAAATGAGGTGAAACTACAAGACGAAAAGGCTGCCCAAGTTTTGCAATCTGTTTTTCCAAATCGAAAAGTAATAATGATAGATGCATTGGCTGTCAATTTGGGAGGTGGCGGAATTCATTGCATCAGCATGCAACAACCGGCTTCTATAGCAAAGTAGATTCAAAATATTTCTTAGACGAGTTTCAGATGATTTCACCTGAAGCGATGCAGAGAGACATCGGCGGTGAAATGATAATGTTGAAAGGCTCGGTAGGGAAGAATAGCAAAGTGTTTCTGCGGAAAGTTGCTTTTTGCTGGTTTTGTGTAGTTACCAATAAAATGCCCTTATAGGACAATGAGTGAGATGATTAAAATGCTCAGTAGAATTCATACAGCACAAGTGTGCGACGCAAGGAACGATGCTCAGGGAACTGATGCCGGATAACAAATCTTTCTTATTTTTTATAATGGAAAAGTTTTACTGCAATTGCCTTTTATACAATTGTATCGCATTTTCAAAACCAAGATACAGTGCATCGCAGATAAGTGCATGACCAATGCTTACTTCATCTATCCACGGTATTTGTTGTTTCAGGAATTGTAGATTTTGTCGGTCAAGATCATGGCCGGCATTGATGCCAAGCCCTAATTCTTTTGCTCTTTTAGCAGCTTGAAGATAAGTAGCAACCGCATCTTGCTTATTGCCCATTGCATATTGCTTGGCATAGCTTTCTGTATATAATTCAATTCTATCTGTGCCAGTGGCAGCAGCACCTTCTACCATTGTTATGTCAGGATCTACAAAGATGGAGACACGGATGCCTGCATTTTTAAATATTTTAATTGTTTGTTGCAGATAATCTTTGTTTGCAATTGTATCCCATCCATGATCGCTGGTTAGTTGCCCCAATGTGTCGGGTACCAATGTTACTTGCTGAGGTTTTGTTTCCAGCACCAAGTCTATAAACTTTTGTTCTCTGCAATTGCCTTCTATATTAAACTCGGTAGTTATTATTTTTTTTATTTGCCGCACATCTTCATATCGGATATGCCGTTCGTCTGGCCGTGGATGAACAGTTACACCATCGGCACCAAATAGCTGCGCATCTATGGCTGCTTTTACTACATCGGGATTGTCGCCGCCTCTGGAGTTGCGGAGTGTTGCAAACTTGTTGATGTTAACTGAAAGTTTCGTCATATCACAAAAATACATTTCTTATAACTCTTTCCATGTGTGATCGGCGAGCAATTGAACTGCTGATACAAATTTTTTAAAAGGACCGCTATTGCCCCATTCCTTAGGAGAAACCAGCGAGAGCATACAACTGTCATCGTTCTTTTCATATAAGTAATAGGTTTGCCCGATGTTGGGCTTAAAAGAAAGTTTTGCCTGATATATCATCATCGACAGTTCTTTTCTTTTCTGAATTTCATGTGCTTGCAATGCCAGCAACTCTATTTGCTTACGTATCTGATCGAGCTGCATATTTGTTTGCTCTTCCATTGCCGTTAAAGCCTTGTGTTTGATAACACCTTCTTCCGTAGCTTTTATTACTGCACCAGAAACAGAAGCAGAGTAGGGGAGCACACTTAATTGCTTGTGATACATTTCTGCATTGGTGTAAGCGGTTCCATCTTCTCTGTTTCCTTGTTGAGTAACTCTTAAATAACCATTGGGCATTATTTCATGCACAATATGGAGCACCACTTCTCCTTTTTTGTAAAAATGTATTTCGAAACTAATACTGTCGGGAAATAATGCCTGCACTTTATCTGCTAACTCAAGATTATTGAAATCGTTTAAATCTCCGTCTGCATTAATTGTATAGCTGCTGGCAAAGGCTGTGTTTTCCAGCGATACCCAATTGTGATGAATGATGAGTTGTTTTGTATCTTTTACTGATTCTATTTTATAGATGCCACTTTTTGGTCTTTCGCCCAATTCGTAAGTTCCTTTTTCGGGAAAGAGCTGCCATGAAGCCAGAAAGTTATATGCCTGAACCATATTGCTGATTGATTATAAGAAAGCAAAGATTTTGTTTTCCAGCGATATAACAAAGTATTGAGGGGTTTGTTTAACATCTTTATTTAACAAATTAAAACCTCGTATTTCTTTTATCTTTAATTAAAATTAATATAGAATGAAACAACTATTTTTTTCGCTATCGTTGCTGCTTGCCTTTAGTGCAACAAAAGCTCAGGAACCTGTGCAATCGGCAAAGGAGATTTTAAGTGAGGCTTATTCATTGGCAGCGAAAGAGAATAAAAAAGTATTTATCATGTTTCATGCATCTTGGTGCGGTTGGTGTCACAGGATGGATAAAAGTTTGAATGATGAAAGCTGTAAGAAATATTTTGACAACAATTTTGTTGTCCGCCATCTGGTGGTTAATGAATCAGCGGATAAAAAGCATCTTGAAAACCCTGGAGCCGAAGAATTGAAAACAAAGTATCATGGCGAAGGGCAAGGCATACCATTCTGGCTCATCTTTGATAAGGATGGAAAGCTGCTGTCAGATTCTAAAATTAGAAAACCGGGAGAAGGTCCCGAAGCTGGCGAAAACAGTGGCTGCCCCGCCAGTGAAGGAGAAGTAGATTTTTTTATCAGCGTATTGAAAAAAACTACTTCACTTGGTAATAAAGAACTTGAAACAATTGCTAAGCGGTTCCGGGAAAATGAATTGTAGATATTTTATTGCCATTTAGGCAGTTCGTCTTCCACAGCCTGTCGTATTATTTTTTTGTTTTGCTCAATCCATGCGGGAAGGTTCGATGGACTAAAATCCCAGCTACTTTCCTGTTTTTTCATATCGAAAAATACTCTGTCGCCCCGTTCATTACAAACATTCGCCGAAAAGGTATCTTCTTCGGCATCTCTAATCTTCCTGAAATTGAACTCTCTTAACCGACCATCAAGTTTTATTAATAAGGAAAACTGCACAGCTCTATTGAATTGAATCTGCATATCACACTATTTAAATTGAGCTGTTTTACTACAAGAACTGTGCTATGAGTAAGATTGTAATGAATTAAAGTTATTCACAAATTGATTTGAGTCACCAGAAGAAAACAGGTGACTTTATTATGGTAATCAGGGATGAAATAAATTGTCTTGTTGACATAATAATACGAATTGCAACTATGTTGGTTGTTTAACAATCTTGAACGGGATAAAAGCTAATTAATAATTATTTTAGCAATATAATCAGCTATATGAAAAAACTATTTGGACTTCTTTTTTTATTGCCTTTTATCGGAACTGCTCAGGATTGCAAGTTAATCCGGGAGACAGATCCGTTTACCAAAGAGACAAAAATTTCAACCGGGTTTATTTTTGTAAATGGGGGTTCACTTACTATTGATGCTGACAAAAAAGAAGTAGTAGTTCTTTTCTCTATAAACAATACTGGTAGATGTTTTGATAATAACTCAACTGCCATCATCATTTTTGATGGATTAAAATCCAAAACATCTGCAAGAAATGGCGGCACCATGAACTGTGAAGGATTGTTCCAATTTGTTTTCAAAAATTCGGCCTCTACTACAACTATATTACAACGATTGATGACTTATAAGATTGCTTCCATTGTATTTACTGATAGTAACAAAAAAGAATCTACACTAACTGTTGCACCAGCGGATCAAGATGTGATATTGAAATTGGCCACTTGTCTTATCAATGAATCGAAGACACTTTTATAATCACTCTACATACTATTAAATAGACTCCGGCTCAAGGCCGGAGCGACACTAAGTTTTATATATTGAATCTTTGGTTTTGCAGAACTTGTGCCATTATCTCACTTTAATGAATATCCGTCTTACCGGCCTTGAACCGGTATCTTTCCTAATAGCTGAACTTATAATTAATATATTTCTCGTTTTATGCATAAAAAAAGCCCAACCAAATTGGCCGGGCTTTCATAAAAATATAATTAAGGATTAATACCTGTAATGTTCTGGCTTAAACGGTCCTTCATTTGTAATGCCAAGATAAGAAGCCTGTGCAGGAGTAAGTTCGTCTAACACAACGCCAATTTTTGCTAAATGCAGTCGGGCAACTTTCTCATCAAGATGTTTTGGAAGCACATAAACTTTGTTCTCGTAATTTTTATTGTTTGCCCAAAGTTCTATTTGCGCTAACGTTTGGTTTGCAAATGAATTACTCATTACAAATGATGGATGACCTGTGGCACAACCAAGATTTACTAATCTCCCTTCTGCCAGAATGATAATATCTTTTCCATCAACAGTATAAATATCAACCTGTGGTTTGATTGTATCTTTTGTATTGCCATAGTTTGTATTTAACCAGGCAATATCAATTTCAATGTCAAAATGGCCGATGTTACAAACGATAACTTTGTCTTTCATCAATTTGAAATGCTCACCAGTGATTAGGTCACGGCAACCAGAAGCAGTAACAACGATATCAGCTTCTTTTACTGCATCAATCATTTTCTTTACTTCAAAACCATCCATCGCTGCCTGTAATGCACAGATAGGATCAATTTCAGTAACTATAACACGGCATCCAGCACCTTTTAATGAAGCGGCAGAACCTTTACCAACATCACCATAACCACCAACAACAGCAACTTTCCCGGCCATCATCACATCAGTAGCTCTGCGAATTGCATCTACTAAAGATTCTTTACAACCGTATTTATTGTCAAATTTAGATTTGGTAACAGAATCGTTTACATTGATAGCAGGCATTGGTAATGTACCTTTTGCTACTCTTTCATATAAACGATGAACACCAGTTGTTGTTTCTTCTGAAATTCCTTTTACATGCTGAACCAGTTCAGGATAAGTATCCAGCACCATGTTTGTTAAATCTCCACCGTCATCAAGAATCATATTCAAAGGCTTGTCCTGCGCACCAAAGAACAATGTTTGTTCAATACACCAATCAGCTTCTTCCTGACTTTGTCCTTTCCAGGCAAATACACCGATGCCAGCTTCTGCTATTGCAGCTGCAGCATGATCTTGTGTAGAAAATATATTACAAGAGCTCCATTTTACTTCTGCACCCAAAGCAACCAGTGTTTCAATTAGCACAGCAGTTTGAATGGTCATGTGTAAGCAACCAGCAATCCTTGAACCTTTTAAAGGTTGAGAAGGACCGTACTCACTTCTAATAGCCATTAAACCTGGCATTTCTGCTTCGGCAAGTCTTATTTCTTTACGTCCCCAAGCTGCAAGGGAAATATCAGCCACTTTATAAGAGAGGCTAAAATCAATTGATTTTGTTGTTGTTGACATTATGTTTCTTTTTATTTTATGGCGGCAAAGGTACGGTTTACCAATGGATTATTTACCCATACATTGCTTCTTTAGGCCTTTAAATTTTGCACATACAAATAACACTATTTGTATAATTAATACCGTTATTCATAAGGTGTTTTAAACAATAAAGAATAAATTTGAGAAAGACAAAGTAATAGGAATGAAGGCTTACGACACATTATCCGGAGCAATTAATGGAATGAGAGAAAGAGGTTTTACAGTTGACTTCAACCTTCAGGAGAATTGTCTCGTCTGCCATGGCGATAAGTTTGATCTGAAGGATTTTGAAATTGTAGAGTTTCATCGTTTTGAAGGAGATTCGAATCCTTCAGATGAATCAATTGTATATGGAATAGAATCTGTGAATGGGGTGAAGGGTGTATTGGTAAGTGGGTATGGAATTTCTGCAGAAGGCATAAGTGCAGAAATGGCAAAGAAGCTTAGGTTTTCTGATTTATAAATTTACCTTATGATTAAAATGGTTAAGAGTCTGCTAATAGCGGCTTTATTTATGTTACCTGTTTGTGTTTATGCACAACAAGACAGCATTTGGTTAAAGTGTCCGCTGGATGATGCGATGGTGGTACCGCCTCCTAAAAACATTATGAAGTTTGATGAACCTGATTTATGTATAGTATTGGTAAGTATTCCCGATACAACTGTAAAGGCTGTTATTACTGGAAGAGTATCGAACGTAGTGCAGAATGATGATGGTAATTGGGATGTTGTATTTTACTACCGTGATTATTATTTCTGGTATGCTGGACTTTCAAAAGCTTTGGTAAGAAGAGGAGATAATGTAAAAACGGGGCAGCCGCTGGGCTATATACCTATAGGTGGAAAGCTGGAATTTTTAATGTACAATTTTGAAACACCAGTGGATCCTGTAAAATATCTTGATTGTAAGAAAGTATTAAAAACAGAATAGGAGGCGTTTGGAATTAAAACTTCTTTCAAAGAAAGTATATCATATTTTCTTTTCCATCACATAGTCATTCATAAAATAGCCATTACCTATTTCAAAATCGGCTTCTTGTATTACACTGAAACCGTTTTTTTCGTAAAATGATTTTGCATTTTTATTATGTCTGTTGACCTGCAACTGTAAAGACGAGGCACCTTCGTTTTTTATTTGCTGCAGGATATATTCAATTACAAATTTCCCAGTTCCTTTTCCTTGCTGCGTTTTTAGAATATATATTTTATCCAGTTTGTATGTAGTAGTATCCTTTGGTTTATAAGAAGCAAAACCAACTGGCTCTTTATTATCCTGAACAATGATAAATTTTGAGCCCTCTGCAATCTGATCAGCCAATGATTTTTTGCTGTACATCATTTCTAGCATATAATCAATCTGCTCTTTCGAAATACTAGATGAATAGGTTTGAGGCCACACTTTAAATGTCAATTCCCTGATAAGATCAATATCATTAACAGTTGCATTTCTGATTGTAATATCCTTAAACATGCTGGCCGATAGTTTTAGATGGCAAAAATAAAAATGGGTTTTGTTTTTGCAAAACCCATTTTGAATATTTAATCATTTTTCTTTTTCAATAGCCGTTTAAAGAATCCTTTTTTTTTCTCAGGCTCTTCTTTGGCGGAACCAATAGGTTTATTGTTAGGGTCTTCCTTTTTTATTGCGGATGATTTCGTCGTATCCTTTTTTGGGATTTTGTTATTGTCTTCAGCTGGCAAAGGCTTTGACTCTGGCCCAAGTGTATCTGGCGAATCATAATTATTAAAATAATCATCTTCAGTACCCACACCCTGATCATTTCCTTCTGCGCCGGGGTTAGGATCAGTATCACTAATTATTATATCAGCACTATTAATTTCATTTTCCATTTCCGCAGGTTTCACAAATTTGGCATCTTTTTCAATTCCAAGTTTTTTATCGGCCAATACTTTTTTAAAGAAATATTCTGTAATAGGCCGGGCAATTCTTGAGCCATCGCCCTGGTTACGCATAAACTGGTATTCGAAACCAACCCATGAGCCTGCCAGTAATTGTGGTGTGTAACCAATAAACCAGGCATCTGCATTATCATCAGTCGTTCCTGTTTTACCACCCATTTCTGCAGCGCCAACACGGCTTCGCATACCTCTGGCGGTTCCTTTATCAACAGTGCCCTGCATCATTCTTGCCATGGTGTAAGCTGTTACTTCGCTTATTGCTTCTTTTCTATTTACACTGTAATCAAATCGTTTAATAACATTGCCATTTCGGTCTTCTATACGACTGATGCTATATGGCCTTGTAGAAAAACCTCTGCCGGCAAAAATGGTGTAACCCCAAAGCATTTCATAAATGGACAGGTCACAAGTGCCTAACGCAATTGAAGGGTAGGGTTTTACTTTCGTCGGAATATTTATTCGTGAAAGAAAATCTGAAAATTGTTGTGGACCAACTTGCTTCATTATATAAGCTGTGGCACAGTTTTTAGAAAAAGCTAATGCATTTGCCATTGACATGCTGCCGCCACCACACTTTCTTCCGGAAGGAACCCAGCCACTTCCCGGGAAAAACTGGGCAACATTTTCACATTCTGTTTCTGGAGTAAAACCTCTTTCCTCCATAGCCTGTGTGTATAAGAAAGGTTTTATGGTTGAGCCAACTTGCCGTTTTGTATTTAGGTTTACATGGTCATTCTTGTACGTTTTAAAATCAATACCACCAACCCATGCTCTTACCTCCCCCGTTACAGGATCCATTGCCATAAAGCCGGCTTGTTCCATTTGCAAATGATATTTGATAGAATCCATTGGCGTTAGCGTAGTATCTTTTTCTCTTTTACTATTCCATACGAAAACCTTCATCGGCACTTTTACATCAAAGCTTGCTCTTATTTCTTTATCGCTTAATCCGTCTTCTTCCAGATTTTTCCAGCGGTCAGATTCTTTAGCAGCTTTTTCTAGAAATTTTTCTCTTCCTTTCCAGATGCTGCCACTTTTAAAATCAGATCTTGCATTGATCCCTTTTTGTAGCATCAACATCTGTTGTGCCATTCCTTCTTCAGCAATTTCCTGCATTTGTATATTAATGGTTGTATATATTTTCAATCCATCATTATAAATGCTATAGTCGTCGCCATTGGAGTTTTTAAGTCCTTTTAAAGCTGTCCGCAACTCTGATTTCAGTACCTCCCTGAAATATGGAGCATAGCCAGTGTTTTCATCCAGCTTTCTATAATTTAGTTTGATTGGTGTGGCTTTATATTTTGCAGCTTCAGCCGAAGTTATTTTTCCGTTTACTTCCATTTGGCCGATTACAATATTTCTTCTGTCTAAAGCTGCTTTTGGATTGCGGGTAGGATTGAAAATAGTATTTCCTTTTAAAATTCCAACGAGCAATGCAGCTTCTTCTACATTCAGACGATCCGGTTCTTTTTGAAAGAAAGATCGGGCTGCGTTGCGAATGCCATAAATATTATTTCCAAATGGAACTACATTTAAATAAAGAGTGATGATTTCTTCCTTAGTAAAATTCTTTTCGAGTTTTACAGCTATAATCCATTCTTTTAATTTTTCAATTACCCTGGTAGCTCTATTTTTACTACCCTGTGCAAGCAATGCTTTTGCTAACTGTTGGGTAATGGTACTTCCTCCGCCTTGCGAACCAAGTGTAAGAACTGCTCTGAATGTGGATTTGAAATCTATGCCGCTATGTTGATGAAACCTTTCATCTTCTGTTGCAACTAATGCGTCGATTACATGTTTTGAAATATCGCTGTACTTCACATTGCTTCGGTTTCCTCTCTCAGTGTAATACTTTCCCATCAGCGTTCCATCTTCTGCATATACTTCTGAAGCCTGAAGAATGGATGGGTTCTCTAATTCAGAAAGCGAAGGCATTTTTCCGAATACGCCAAAATTGGCCATCAATACCAAAGCAATAAATAAAATAAAACCTACTGCAAAAATGCGCCAGAAAATTCGGACGGGTTTTTTCATCTGTATATTTTTACTGCTCATTTAATACTTAGGTTATTGTAATTTAAGTGAATAGTTTTTTCAATCATCGAAATTAAGAAAATAGATTGCGGTGGAGTAGCCTAAGTGGCTAATATTTTGCAAAAGTATCTTTAAATGCCTCGTTGTTTATCCTTTCTGTTAAGTTTATTCAAACTTTCCGGGAAAATGCTGGTTCAAGAAGGCTTTATAAACATCTACATCCTTATTAAGTTTTAGCACATCAAAGTTGCCATTTGTTAATATGGAGAAAAAGTATTTACCACCTTTCAACCACGGTATTATTTCAGTTGCAGTTCTAGGCTTTGTTTTTTCAATATAGCTGATTGCATCTTGTGCATTTGTAAATGGCGCAATTAAGAGCAATTTATAATCTGCATTCAATTCAAAAAGATCGGCAGAATAATTTTTAGCCTGATAGTTAGTACGGTTAAATCTTAGAAATGCATTTTTAGCCTCGTTGGAAAAAACCGGATCAACTTTATTTAACAACAAAACCACATAATGTGCTTCGTTAGGAGAGTTTACATAAGACGATGAAACATTCACTGGTGGTTTTACGGCACTGGTGTCTGGTTGAGGAACATTGTTCACTACAAGCGGTTGCACTGGTTTTACAGGCTGCACATTTGAAGTATCTGGTTTTGGCTGTGTAATTATTGTAAGAGGTTCTTTGCCCGATGCAGAATCACCCGGTATGCGGGTTATTACCATGTTTCTTAATTCCTCTTCTATTTGTGCTCTTCTGCCCAATACATCCAGCATTGTAGTTGCTTTTTCTTTTAATGGAGAATCTCCAAACTGGGCTATCAGGTTGTTCAATACTTTTTTGGCAGCACTATCTTCTCTTTGTTTTACATAATAAACCGCTTCAATGTATAGCAATTGTGGTGTCCAGAAATTTTGTTGTAAATGCTATCTGCTTTTTTCTTTTGTGCAATTGCTTCGGCAAAGTTTCCTTCTATGAATAGATCATAAATATCTTCATAGGTTTTTGTCGCTTCAGGGTTTGGTAGTCCCGAATTTGGATTAATGCCTGTTGTCAGTATTTTATTGTAATTGCTGTTAGCATAGTTCTGTGATAATGATTTTTTCAAGGCTGCTGCTTTGGCCGCATCTCCATTTTTATTATAACAGTAGAATAGGTTGAATAATACTTCATCCATTTTTGCAAATTCAGGAAATTTTGTTCTTAACTCTTCTAATGTAGTGGTACCAGCATTACAATCTTCAATATTTTGGATATAAGCTTTTCCAAGTGCAAGCATAGCTTCCTGAATAGAATCATTAGAAAGTTTTATTGTTTCTGGTGTTAATGGAAGATTGTCATACAACGCATCAAAAGATAATTCTGTTTCTTGTTGCCCAGTGGGAGTTCTGTTATTTGGGTTTTGCCCAGACACATTATTAGGTATTATATTTCCCGTTGCCGCAGCTCTCCGCCAGTTGTCCATATTGGCTCTTGTTCCCCATCTGCTTTTAAAATCTGCTTGCCCTCTGGATCGGGAAGTAGCATTATAAAAATACCATTCACCTCTGGTGTTGGTAGGAAATAAGGATGGTATAGTTGGAGTGGTAAAAGGAGAACCGCTTGATGAAGGCTCATCTTTCAAACCCTGTTGTTTACGTAATTGCTTTACCAGTTTTTTTACAAAATCTTTTCTTTCATCTTCAGGCATTGCAGCAATATGTTGCAAGCTGTCTTGTCGTTCTATAATTTCCAAATTGCCAGCAATAAGTCCCAACGATTTTTTCTTTGCTGTTATTTCCTCCACATTTTTCAATGTAGGATCATCCATTTTTAGACTGTCATAAAAATTATAAGCCTGTCTGTAATTCTTTTTTGCAAGAGACAGGTCAGCCAGTTGAAGGAATGCTTTATTTCTTTGCTCTATTCCGTTGTTAGCATATCTGGTGCTTTTTAAAAGCAATGCCATTGCCTCGTCAATATTATTTCCCTGCAATTGCATTTGTGCAGCCATGTAATAAATAATGTCACGATAATCTTCATATTTACTCTGCTTCGCCATTCTTATTAGTTTGGCTACATTTTTCTCAATGGTTTGCTCGCCGCCATCTCTGTTTACACGAATGGTAGAAAGTCTTGCATAAATATCAAGTATCGGATCGGTAGTGTGGCTGCTTACTTTGCCGTAATATTTTTCTGAATCTTTATAATTCCCTGCTTGTTCATAAAGTTGTGCTGCCAAGTATTCCCATCTGGCTTTTTCCTGCAGGTTGGTGGCATTGCTTAAAGCTTTTGTTAAGTACAATGCTGCACTGTCCCACATATTTTGTTTGTAAAACCAATAAGATTGCACTTCAGCAAGATCGTTGTTTAATCGTTTTGGAAATACAGGA
Source organism: Chitinophagaceae bacterium (assembly GCA_016706055.1). Lineage (GTDB taxonomy): Bacteria > Bacteroidota > Bacteroidia > Chitinophagales > Chitinophagaceae > JJ008. The sequence continues at coordinate 71,775 of JADJKL010000011.1, forward strand.
TCATTTTTCAACGCAAGAATCAAACTCGAGGCTTCGGCAAACTGATCTTGTGCTAGAAAATTTCTTATCTGCCAGATAAAGGCATCATTGCGACTTGGTGGTTCTGAAAATATTTTTTTAGGTAAACTGCTTTTTTCTTTTGTAGCAATACTATAGGCAGAGTTGCCATCTCTTGCACTTCCAATCGTCAGATAATACCCGTCTTTTTCTTTTGGTGCAAAAGCATAATTGATGAATTGAAACATCAGGTAAGCAGAATCAAATTTCTTTTGCAGGTAAAATGATGCTCCCCATAATAAATAAAGATTGTCTACCCAATCATTTCGCAGATCATGCAAAGCAATTCCGCTGGATGCTTTATAGGTTATGGAATCAAGTTGTATAGAATCTCCGGCAGTTATATCGAGAGAATAGTTATAGAAAGGTAGCAATTCTGAATAATCATCTTTAAATCCCAGTTTGGCTCTTTCCAAAACTTCATTCAGTTTGGTATTGGCATTAAAGTAATAGTTGTAATGAGTAACTGTGTTTTGTATAAACCTTTTTGGCAGGGTAAATTTGGAGTCTTCCGATTTTTCGGAACGTAATACTCTGTCTTCGTATTCCGTTGGTTTTGAGATAGTAATAGGGATTCCCAACTGGCTGAAAGCAGGTAAACTGATCTGGCAGAGGATAAGGAGGAGAACAGCAGTAAAAGTATTTCGGGTCAGTCGCATTTTCCGTCGCAATCTAAAGTCTTATTAACTGAATTTCAAACAATTTAGTATAAAAATAGGCCATTTTTTTTAGTTCAATTTGATAGAGCTAAATCGACATTACAAACAGCCATTCCTTACCTTTAAAGCCATAAAATGTGGTTATGGTAAAATTAGATGCAGGTTCTACCCTTAAAAGGCTTAGAAACCGCTACCGGCTTGTCGTTATGAATGATGACACTTACGAGGAAGTGGTAACTTTTAAATTATCAAGATTGAGTGTTTACATCATGTTAAGCACAGTTTTTGTGTTATTGGTGGGCTTAACAGTAGCCCTCATTGTTTTCACACCTTTGAAATATTATATTCCCGGAGCCAGTACTGATTATAAATCTGTAACGGAGCTAAGACAGTTGAAATATCAGGTAGATGAAGCCAACAAACAGATTTTATTATTACAACAATTTGATGCAGGATTAAGAAACGGACCATTAAAAGGGAATAATACCGTTGTAATGGATACAACGATGTTAAAATTGCCGAATGCAGAAATATCCAATGACTAAAATCAATACTTATGTTTACTAAAAACAAAACCGAAATGCCAAACACAACTAACAATGGAAGTGGTGCCACACTTATTGGTGCTGGAACTACACTGAAAGGCGACATCAAAAGCAATAACGATTTGCGAATTGATGGAACTGTAATCGGAAACATTAATAGCAATGCAAAAATCATCATCGGTACCAGTGGTGTGGTAGAAGGTGATATTATGGGCAACCAAGCCGACATTGTTGGAAAGGTTTCTGGAAATATCCGTGCAAAGGAATTATTGCAATTAAGAGGTGAATCTACTGTAACCGGAAACATCTATGCCGGTAAATTACAGATAGAACCAACTGCTACCTTTAATGGGCAATGCCATATGGGTGCAAACGTAGTAGAGATTAATAAAAATGAACAACAAGCACAAGCCATCGCAAAGTAGCAATAAGGAATTCTTAATGAAGTATGCCGGGCTCGGCACACAATTATTGGTGGCGATAGGCTTATCAGTTTTTGTTGGTTTGAAAATTGATAAATGGCTGCATACGTCACCTTTATTTGCCTGTGTCTTACCTTTGCTGGTATTATCAGCAATTTTTTACAAACTCTTCAAAGAAACCTCCAGAAAAAATAACAATGAATAGGAAAACGGTTTTTAATCAGTCAGTCACTTATTTCTGGATTGCTTCTAATTTTTTATTTCTATTTTTTGAAAGGAGAGGAGTGTTTGATAATAATGACATTTATTGTACTGTTGTCATCATTGGCAATTTTATTCTCTTTCTTGTTTCTTTATCTGCACTCGTTATTACGCAGCGAGCCTTTAAGTCAGAAAATCCACAAGCATTTGTAAGAGCTATCTATTCCGGATTTATCATAAAATTTTTTGTTGTCGCCATTTCTGCATTTGCTTATATCATGGTAGCAAAGAAAACGGTTAGCAAACCTGCATTAATGATTTGCGGTGGACTGTACATTATTTACACTGTATTGGAAACAAGAAAACTCTTGCAATTACTGAAGCCTAAGAAGCATGCCTAAGAAAGAAGTGCCTGTCAATTATCTGCAAAATTATTTACCGCCCGCCACTGGTGATGCAGTTATGGCATATTTGCAGCAGCACAAAGTGCATCTTACAATCGCCAAAGAAAGGACAAGTATTTTGGGCGACTATCGTCATCGTACCAATCATGCAAATCATCGCATTAGTGTAAATGGCAATCTAAATAAATATGCGTTCCTTATTACTCTGTTGCATGAACTGGCGCATCTGCTCACTTTTGAACAATATGGCAACAAGGTCCAATCGCATGGTAAAGAGTGGAAGATGATTTTTGGTCAGTTGCTTGCACAATTTGTAGAACACAAAATATTTCCACCCGATATTGAAAAGGAAATTCTTCTTTCACTCAAAAGCCCTGCAGCCAGCAGTTGTGCCGAAGACGGATTGCTACGGGTGTTACGAAAATATGATGAAGGCAATCCCAATCAGCAACTGGTAGAAGAAGTTGAATTAAATAAATTGTTCCGCACAAAAGATGGACGCATCTTTCGCCGTGGTGAGCAATTAAGAAAACGATTCAAGTGCCAGGAAGTGAAAACAGGCAAACTCTATTTATTCAGCCCGGTTTATCCTGTGGAAATAGTTACGGCTGTTTAAGCCTTTTTTATAATGTTTTCAGCATCCACAAACTGCAACCTGTGTGACCGCTGTTGCCCATCGGGCCGGTCAAGTATTCAAAACCAAACTTTGCATAAGTATTCAATGCCTGTTTTAGTTCGGGCATACTTTCCAAATATATTTTCTTGTAGCCGTACTCTTTAGCACAGGCAATGCTTTTTTCAATTAGTGTGCGGCCAAGGCCAGTACCTCTTGCAGCAGGTGCTAAATACATTTTTACGAGTTCACAAGTATCGTCCGGCAATCCTTCTGTTGGATAAATGCCGCCTCCGCCCACAACAATGCCATCTTGCTCTGCAATAAAATAAGTTGCACCATCTTTTTGAAATAATTCGAATAAAGTATCTGTAGTCGGATCAGTGAAAACTGTGCCTGGTCTGTTAGCACCAAACTCCGTCAACGCATCTTTGATTATTGTAGCAATAGCCGCATTGTCTTTTACTACTATGCGGCGAATGGTAATGTTCATGTGGCAAAGATAATTGGGGAAAGTATTGCTTTTAAGGATTGACATTGCATTGTTATTTGAGTGTGAAATTGCTACCAATATAAAATATCAAATTTTGGCTGGATAAGATTAATTGTTTTTTTTTGGTAGATGATAAAGATTCCTTTTATATATAGTGGCTATTGGTATGCTGGCAGTAGGTTGTCAGAAATCCGGATTAGGTGATGGCTTTGATAATAATATCCTAACACCAGACAGCAGCTATCTGCGACAATATATTGGATATGAAGGAGCAAGCACAACGGAAGTGGCAAATGAAAAATATGAGTATGATGCCGAACTTCGATTGAAATCAATAATATCATGGAGGAGAACTTTAGATATTGTAACCTCGCAGATGAACCAATATAGGGATACAATTACTTTTCATTACAACGGCAGTAGTCAAACTCCAATAGGTTATAAATCCAGTTGGAATCAATATGATGATGCTAATACTTTACTGACATATGGAGGCTCTATTAGAAGGGTGGGTTACACCAGCGATGGAAAGATTTTTTATGATACTACAGTTTCTCAAACCAGTGGCAACATCTCTTACAGGCGATTTGTTTATGAATCAGCTTCTTTAATTAAAGAATATAGGAAATCAAGTGCTACCGGTGCAGAGTCTGAAATAGTTCTGAATTTAATCAGTCTACCGGGAAATAAATGGGAGCAATTTTTTAACGGAGTAAAGAATGTAGAATGTACATTGGATGATAAAAAGCATCCGTTTAAAAAATTACAACCTGTTGCATCTTTTTTTGATGTTAACTATCCTTATCCAAACGACTTAGTGCTTACTGGGCCATCAAAAAATAATATACTTGCCTTTAAACTTTATTCAGCCGCTAGCTCAACTTTGTTATTCGAAATGAATAATACTTACACCTATAGAAGTGATGGCTACCCGGTAACTGTAAGTAAAATGTATACGATACCATTTAACTGGCATGTTACAGGTAAGTTTTTTTATTACTAAAGATCATATTCTGAAAGAATAGTTAATTAAGTCGTCTCCTTAATCGTAAAATATGTTTGATTAAGGGTACTATAATTTTATTGCAAGAAGCATTTGAAAGGCGAGATTACAGTTTTCAATATAATCGTTAAGATCAATTTTATCGAAGCTGTCAGTTGTTTTATGATAATCCGGATGATCTTCTGTGCCTAAATATAGAAAAGGGATATGCTTTTCATAAAAAGGGTAGTGGTCGCTTTTGTCTGTCCAGTCGTGATAGCCGCCGCCTCTATCATGACCCATCAATATTTTTGAATTTGTTTTCTGTTGTAACTCGTCCACAATATATTTTAAGGATGGATTGTGTGAGATACCGCTTACGAACAGTTCTCTGTCAGCTCCTCTTGCTATCATATCAAGATTAAGGTTGAATATAATTTTGGGTTGAAGTGTATCGGAAGAATTATTTTCAACAAAATAAGTAGCTCCTTCCATTCCTGATTCTTCTCTGTCGAAGGCGGCAAAGATTAGTGAGTAAGCATGAGGATATTGTTTAAAATGCTTGGCTAATGCCAGAAGGCATGCCGAGCCGCTTGCATTATCTGATGCTCCATAAAATATGTTGCCATTTTCATCTTTACCAATATGATCGTAATGTGCACTGATGACAATAAACTTATCAGGATGCGCAGTGCCTCTTACCCAGCCAACTATATTCTGTCCTTTAAGAGACATATTAATAATCTTACCCTCGAAATTTTGTATTAAAGATGAATTGAAGCTATCAAGGGCTGATTGTCGCATTCGCATCAGTATTCTGTTTACTGCGAGTCGATGACCTTTTGTGCCTGGTTGTCTTCCTGCACAGCTATCGCCTGAAAGGAATTTAAGATCATCAACAATCTGTACACTATCTAATACTCTGAAAGGAGTGATCGATGGTTTGTTCTTAAGAGTTTTTCGTTGTTTGCTTACAGAAGGATATGACTGCTGGGGTAAAAGGTATTTAACAATCAATAGTATTGCTACAGTTATAACTGGTAGGATAATAATAGTTTTTCTAACCCATGGTTTAAATCTAGCCCACGGTTTAAACCGTGGGCTAGGAAATGTGGATTTGGTATTTTCAATGGCTTTAGCCATTTGTTATTATTATGTTGTTTCGTTACTAAGCCCATGCACAGCTATGAATTCTTCATATTCTTTTACAAAGGTCTTTTTAGTATGATGCTTTTTCTGATTTAAAATATATTGATAAACTTTATCAAATACCGACTCACTAACAGAATAGGCAGCATAACCAGTTTGCCAGGCAAATTTTTCTGTAATAATATCCTGTTGATTGATCCAATGTGAGGAAGCACCTTTTACCTGTTTAATAATATCTGCAAGAGCTTTTTTGTGGTTAAGCAAAAAAAGACAATGAACATGATCCGCAGCTCCGTTTATAATACTTATAGAACAACCTGATTCTATAAATTGGTTTTTGAGTTGGTCGTATAAAATATTTTCAATTGCAGGAGTAATGAGTGAATGCCTGTCTTTTGTAGACCAGATGGCATGTATCCAAAGCCTGTTATATGAATGTGACATGAGGATAGATTTAATATTTCAAGATAAACCATTAAAATGGTTTCGAAAACATATCGATACGATTACCCATGATTAAAATCATGGGCTATTATTGATGATGATAGCGAACAGAACCCCGAACGGAGCGTCGCAACTGAAGCTCAATCAAGGCTCAAATGCTGGGTAAACAATACCTTAAAAGCCGCCTAAAACGCCTACCTTTGCCCACCTGAAAAAAGAGGTATTTAGTACATGAAGAACATCAGAAATTTTTGCATCATCGCACATATTGACCACGGCAAATCTACCTTGGCTGACCGCTTGTTACAATCTACCGGCACCATTAGCGATAGAGACATGATGGATCAGGTGCTGGATGATATGGACCTGGAAAGGGAGAAGGGAATTACCATTAAAAGTCATGCTATTCAAATTGATTATAAGCATACGGATGGACAGGGATATACCCTGAACTTGATCGATACTCCGGGCCATGTGGACTTTAGCTACGAGGTGAGCCGTGCACTGGCTGCCTGCGAAGGTTGCCTGCTTTTGGTGGATGCTACGCAGGGTATTCAAGCCCAGACTATCAGCAACTTATACCTTGCAATTGATAATGATCTTGAGATAATTCCTGTCATCAATAAGATAGATATGGACGGGGCAATGATTGAGGAAGTGGAAGACCAGATTATAGAATTGATAGGCTGTAAGAAGGAAGAAATTCTTCATGCCAGCGGCCGTACCGGCATTGGTGTGGAAGGAATTTTAGATGCAATTGTAAACAGAATACCGGCACCAGTTGGTAAGCCTGATGCACCGTTGCAGGCTTTGATATTTGACAGTATGTTCAATTCCTTCCGAGGAATCATCGTTTATTTCCGGGTAAGAAATGGCTCGATAAAGAAAGGTGATAAAGTAGAGTTTGTAAGCACCGGACAAGAATATGAAGCGGATGAAGTAGGTATTTTGAAAATGAAGATGACTGCGAAAAGTGAAGTGAAATGTGGCGATGTAGGTTATCTAATTACCGGTATAAAAAATGCCAAAGAAGTAAAAGTGGGTGATACGATTACACTGGCTGCAAATCCTACCCAGGAAATCATCAAAGGTTTTCAGGAAGTGAAGCCGATGGTGTTCGCCGGTATCTTCCCGGTGAATACAGAAGATTTTGAAGAACTGCGGGATTGCATGGACAAACTTCAATTGAATGATGCTTCGCTGACTTATGAGTTAGAAACTTCGCAGGCATTAGGCTTTGGTTTCCGTTGCGGATTCCTTGGTTTGCTGCATATGGAGATTATACAGGAACGTTTGGAAAGAGAATTTAACCAGACGGTAATTACTACTGTACCCAACGTAAGTTTTATAGCTTACACAACAGCTGGAGAAAAAATTATTGTTAACAACCCGACTGAATTTCCCGACCCGGTAAAGACAGAAAGGATTGAAGAGCCTTTTATTAAAGCACAGATAATTACCAAGCCGGAATATATTGGCAACATCATGACACTTTGCTTGGGTAAAAGAGGTATGCTGATGAATCAGAGCTACCTTACTACAACAAGAGTAGAGTTGATTTTCGAAATGCCATTGACGGAGATTGTTTTTGATTTTTACGATAAATTAAAATCGCAAACGAGAGGTTATGCTTCGTTTGATTATCACCCCATCGGTTTCCGTGATGCAGATATTGTAAAGATGGACATCTTATTGAACGGAGATAAAGTGGATGCTTTAAGTGCATTGATACACCGGGCAAGAGGGCAGGAGTTTGGTAGAAAACTTTGTGAGAAATTGAAAGAACTGGTTCCCCGTCAGCAATTCCAGATTGCAATACAGGCGGCTATTGGTGCTAAGGTGTTGGCAAGAGAAACTATCTCTGCTATGCGTAAGGATGTAACTGCAAAATGTTATGGTGGTGACATCAGTCGTAAACGCAAACTATTAGAGAAGCAAAAAGAAGGGAAGAAGCGAATGAGGCAGATTGGCAATGTGGAAATACCGCAGGAGGCATTTTTGGCAGTGTTGAAGTTGGATGATTAAGAGAGGGCCATGAAGCAGATACTCCTATGTCGTATCGCTTCATGATAGTGAGTGGGAAATATATTGTGAGGCATCATAAGAGGATGCCTTTTTTTATTGTTGTATTTTAGATTTTAAATAGATAAGAGTGAAGTTTTCAGATATTATAAATTATCCATTGTCGTTGCTGGGGCTAAAGATTGTTCGACAATCAAGCCTGAAAAAATTGCAGTCTGGTTATTTGAAGTTTAATATTAATGATATTGAGAAAGATGCTGATTTTATAAAGTTGTATAATAGGGTTTGGGAATTTACAATGGTGGAAATAGAAAGATGCCATGCTCTTTATACTTCGGTAAAATATATTTTGAAGAACAATATCTCTGGTGATTTTGTGGAATGTGGTGTGTGGAAGGGTGGCTCTTCCATGCTGGTTGCTTTACTATTGAAAACTGAAAATGTAGTTGATCGGAAAATATACTTGTATGATACTTTTGCTGGAATGACAGAACCAGGTGATAATGATGGCGAAAAAGAGAAGATTGAATGGGAAAAGAATAAAAAAGATGATGGCGGCAGCAATTGGTGTCTTGCTACTTATGAAGAAACGTTAGCTAACATGCAAACCACAGGTTACCCAACAGAAAATATCAAATTGGTGAAAGGAAAAGTGGAAGACACAATTCCGGGAACTATGCCAGATAAGATTGCAATGTTACGATTAGATACAGATTGGTATGAATCAACCAAGCATGAACTCACTCATCTTTTTCCTTTACTGGAAAAATCCGGAGTACTGATTATTGATGATTATGGAGCATGGCAAGGTGCAAGAAAAGCAGTGGATGAGTATTTTGCTGAAAACGGCCCTTCCTTTTTAAACAGAATTGATTCTACCGGAAGATTACTTGTTAAGTAAAATCTTCTCTTCCCAAAATTTATAGATTGCATCTGGAGAAAATCGTTGCACATTTTCAAAGGCTGCTACTCCCATCTTAATTCTTTTCTCCTCATTCGTAATAAGTGAATTAATTGCTTCTGCCAATTTAGTTGTGTTTTCTTTTTCAACTAGTATTCCATCAGTATTATTAGAAATAATATGCCTTGGGCCAGTTTCACAATCAAAGGCAATGCAAGGCAACCCTACAGATTGAGCTTCCAGTAAAACCATAGGGAAGCATTCATTTCTCGATGTCATCACATAAATACTGGCATTTAGATATTCTGATGTTACATTGTGATCAACAGGTTCTTGAATGATCAGGTTTTGGGCCAAACCTTCCTGTATAATTATCTTCTTAATGCTGTCCACATCATCACAAGTGCCAATAACTTTCCAACTCCAATCGGGATGCTGTTGAAAAACTTTTTTAGCTGTGCTAATTAACAAATCAATTCCTTTTACATGTACTAGTCTTGCAATTGTAAGTATTGTTTTATTTTCCAGCAATGCCACATCGCTACTTATTAGTATAAAATTGGGTATTACCAAAGAGTGTTTGTTGAGTGGCTGAAATAGTTTTTTCTCATCTTCATTCAGACAAACAATTGCATCAAGCTTTGGATATGTGTTATTGAAAAGTGTTGTCCAGAATTTGTTTTTATTTAATTCATACCTGTGATGATGTTCCCATGAAATTAGCGTTGCCTGCTTTTTTATTCCGGTAAGAATGGCTGCTACTGCAAATGGATAGTCGGTAGCTATAACAATATCTGGGCTTACCTTCTTCAATAATTTTCGTAATTGCAATACATCGCTAAGCATTCGTAGCTTTCTTGAAATAATATTGCCATCCTTTGTAATGCCGAACGATAGCGGCCGTCGAACTATGTTTACTTTTTTATCAATAGGATAAAATATTTCTTCTGTATCATCAAGGATAATTATGCTTACTGTGTGATTATGTTCAATAAAAATATTTGCTGTATTTACTATAGCTCTTTCAATGCCGCCAGGGAGATCGAGGCGGGAGCAGAGGATTGAAATATGTGTATTGGTCTTAGTCAAGGTTTTAATATTTTCTTTATAACCCTTCGAACGGAGAAATAAATTAATCTTGATAGTGAAGTGTACTGTCTGAAGTATGTAGGATTTAAAGATGCATATTCTTTTTTAGTATCCTTCATTGCTTCTTTATAAATCTTTATTCTTTCTTCAACTATATTTTCTTCTTTCAATAGTTCACTTATTGTGTTATAAGCAGCCTGCCCTATTTTTTTACATAACTCCGGTGAGTTTTGTAGTTGTGTAATTGCATCTGCAAGTGCTTCTGAATTTTCTGGATTTATTATTAATGCATTTTCTTTATCCTTGTATAAAAAAGAAGATCCTGTTGTTTCTGTAATGATAATTGCTTTTTTAAAGAAAGAGGCTTCTATTGAAATTACATTGAATGATTCCCAGATTGTTGGTATTATAATGAAAGATGCATTTTTATAAAGTTCAGATAATCGTTTGTCATCTGGGTTATTTTCCCAAATGATTTGCTTATTCCATAATTCTGGATAATTTTTTCCCAACTCTTTCGACATTAACTCTCCAGTTTCCTGAAAATAATTATCAGTTCCCGCCCAGCGGATAATGCATTCTTCATTCCGAATATTTAGCTTTCTCAATGCATCCAATAAAATAAATGGCCCTTTTAATAGCTGAAGCCCGCCAACAACAAGGCCGTATTTTGGAGTAGAATTACTTTCCGGTATATCTTCAATCAGTGAATTGTATTCTGGGATAAATGCAATTCTTGCAATATGAACTTTGGCTGAAGTATATTGTTCAATATCTTTTTTACTCTGCGGACTATGACTTATTATACCGTCAGCATTTTTAAAAGCCAGCCGTTCCAGTTTTTCAACCAATCTTGTTTGCTCATCCTCTTTATTATTGTTAAAATGCTTGTATTGAAAAAAGGCGCCATGTCCGCTTAAAAGAATCGGAGGGAAGCCATTTTCTTTTAAAAAAGATCCAATTCCTCCAAATGCAGAAGCTTCTATGATGTCAATATTATACTTACAGTGATTAGCTGCTAGCCATTCCTGCATCGCAAATCCCATTGCAATCCAGTAAGGAGCATCCATACTGCCTTGTTTGAAATATTTTCTGTAATAATTGTAATGTGTGTGAAATGATTTTCGGAATTTTATAATAACAATTCCGTTCTCTTCAGTTTCAACACCGTCTTCATCATTGATTGTTGCTTCTAAAGCAATTGTAAGTACTATAGCTTTATGTCCGGCATTTGCCATAAGTGTTGCCAATCGACGAGAGTAGGTTGCTATCCCTCCCGTGTCTGGAAAATAATTTGATGTGGCAATGCAGATGGTCATTAATACAGCTATTATTTAATATATAGTTTTTCTTTTTCTAAAAGTTATTTTTTGCCATAAAAGCATTGCAGAGACTTTGAAAGCTAAGCGCCGGTTTATAGAAAAATATGATCTAAGAATTTTAACTGCATGTACGGAGCCATCTTTTATCATTCCAAAACCAAGGAATTGAAGTGTAAAAAAATCAATCAATGTCCTCTTATCTGTAATTACATCATTTTTTACGAGTAAGTTTAATATTCTGAAATACTCTTTTTTACTCTGTGATTTCTGAATATTGTTTAAAAAATTCTCTTGATGCATTCTGCAAGAATTCAGTGGTTTTGATGAGTAGCAGATATTTGTATTGAGAGCAATAGCAATAAAACAGTACCAATCGCCATGATAGCGGAAATCTTTGAGATTGTTTATAATGTTTAGCAGTTTGTCTTTCCGTATTACTGTGCAACTGGCATTAATGATTGTGCAGATATATTTCAGAAAATAGTTTAATTCTTCCGTCCCTGTTATACAATAATCATCTGACCATTTTTTTGTCTGGAAGTAATCGTTTTTAAATGAAGCAGAGTTCTTAAATCTGTAAGGTGTTCCATCGTCTGTATTGTAGATTGAATCGGAATAGAATATTCCAGCTTCGGGACATTTTGCAATAGTAGCAAAAGCTGTTTCCAGGAAATCCGGTTCAGCATAATCATCACTTTCTGCAATCCAAATCCATTCACCTGATGCCAGTGTGATACCTTTTGTCCATTGATGAAAAGGAGAGCCGCTGTTATTATCGTTTGTAATTACTTGTGAAACTTTAGAATGGTGCTTGTATTTTTCTATGATTGCTAAACTTTCGTCTTCAGAGCAATCGTCAAGTATAATTAATTCATAATCGGTGAATGTCTGCAACAATATTGAGGTAATCCTTTGCTCAAGGTAATCTGCATGATTATAATTTGGTATGATAACTGAGCATTTAGGCATCAATATGAATATTTTTTAATAAAAGAAACTCAGTTTAATAAAAACATTTTTGTGTAGCGGCTTTGCATATTTGCTTTGTTGCCAGCTATAGTTTAACAGTTTCGTCAAAAATCGTAAAATTATTTTTCCCTTTTTATAAAAATTTTGTTAGTTAATTTAGCAGAATTAAATATAAAAATCAACAACATTTCTGCTTTCGTCCGAATTTTTAGTTTATCCTTTTCAGATATCCATTAATATTAAAAGTTACATTTGGACCAAAAAAATCACACCATTTTCTGTCAATTATAAAGTCGTTATTATCTTTTAAAAACTCTTTAATTGCCTTTTGTGGCCCACCATTAAAGGCACCCTGTATTCCCATTTTATTTACAATGCCATCCTCAATAATAAAATATGAATTTTTTGAAACATATTGCGAAAATTTATTTAAGGCTTTTAAATTATCTTCATATTGGTGTGAACCATCATCAATTACCAAAATTGTTTTATATTTTGACAATGAACTTGTGTTATAGTTTTCGAAACCATCCTTAAATATCTTAATCCTTTCATGCTGATGCACCAACTCGTTTTCATTATTTTCAGGAATATCTATTGTATGAATTTCACCTTTTTTATTTAACTCAAGAAGATCAGCAATATACAAGGATGATCCTCCTTTGTTTGTGCCAATTTCTATGACAAGGTCTGGCTTTATTTCCCAAATTATCATTTGATATAATGTATAATCAAAAGGACATTTTATTGCAGGAACATCTTTATATGTCACATGGTGATGGCCCTTAAAAATAGACTTTAGTTTAAAATTTTGATTTCTTCTGAATAATGACATATCATTTGTTTAATTTTTTTTGTTTCCCAATTTATTAGTATGGAACTAATAGTTTTTAAAGGCAGCAGAATTTTTAAACCTATAAGATGTGCCATCGTTATCAGTAAGCCATCATCTAATATAATCATCTCAAAATCAGTAAAACCTTGTTTTAAAACTGATTGTATCCTTTCTTCTAGAAAAGAGGCATGATTATGATTTGGTATAATGACAGATGCTTGTGGCATGGTATGGTTGGACTATAGAACTAATGCTTTTTTTTGAACAATTGTTGAAGTCTATATTTTGCCTTGCGGAAATATTTTTTATGCAAGGAGAATAAAATATTTGCTGGAGATAATTTATTTGTAATGGCAGGATCGTATACAAGTGAGGCTAATGATGTGCCATTGATATAAGGCATTAAAGGTTCTAATCCTTTGTTGTCTAAAACTAATTTAATCAGTGGTCTCTCAAAAATATCGATTAATAATTCTACACAGTGCCTGATTCTTACTGGGTTAAGATAATAAGTTGTATCGAATTCCTGATGAGCAAATGAGCTGATTTTTTTCTGATAGCGGGAAATGTCATACCCAAAAAGATAACTGAAATGCCAGCCGGTGTACGTCATGCCTGTTGTAACTTTATCAATGGTGAATAAAGGATAATCACGGCTCCTGTAGCCAAGATCTTTATCCTTTATAAAGGACCAATTAGCAGCAAGATTAACAAAGAAGGAACAATTTGCCTTCACATTAAGAAAATAATAGTTCACAGGTAATTCAATCAATACTGGTAGCCGAATACCTGGAACAGATAATACTGCTTTGATATTGATGATCTCATCTGCATCGGAAATAAAAATGATATCATCATTGGCACATTGCTCTAATCCATTTTTAATTGAATTGCGTTGAAAAAATTCATAGGCCCAGGCGTCCATATCATTTGATGGAACTATTACATGAATAATCTTATCAAGAAATTTGTCAAATCGTTCCTTGTTTAATTGATAATTTAAAGGTTTTGGTTTGCCAGATAAAGTTCTTTCTGATTCCACCAACACAAAATAATCAACTGTGTCCTCCAGAAACTTTAACCGAAGCTCAAGCAAATCCAGTTCATCATTAAATATAAAACAATCATATATTTTCATGCCTTAATATTTGCCATTTCGTTTCGGTATAAGTTTTTATATGTGATGGGAATCCAGCTGGACGTAAAGCCTTGTCAGAATTAATAATGTTAAAACGGAGATAATCTGAATATGCATGAGCAATATCTCCTTTTTCCAAAACAAAAATATCAAGCAAATATGTACCCGGTGCCGGATTGATGGCAGAAAGGTTTGCTTGTATAGTTAACTGTTCATTAGCATTTAGTCGAATTAGTTCTTGCTGATCAAGTGTGGTAGAATGTGTAATGATTTCTCCATAAATATTTTTTAGATTAAATGCCACTTCTACTTCTTGTAGAAATTGTCTAGCTATTATTTTTAATTCGATGCTAGCCGGGTGGCCGAGCAATAATTCTACAACCGGTTTGCTATGTTGTAATAACTTACAATCCAGGATTTCCGCCATTTTATTTCCATAACCTATTTCTTTATTTAGTCCAGTGCTTATATCATTTGAATAGTTTTCGATCACTTTGTTTGTTTCACCAACCAAACGAATTTTACCTTCTGTTAAATAGATGGATTTGTTACATAGTGTTTGAATTGCGCCGATATTATGACTCACAAACAAAATCGTTCTCCCATCATTTTTACTCACCTCTTCCATTTTGCCCAAGCATTTTTTCTGAAACTCCATATCGCCTACAGCCAATACCTCATCAATTAATAATATTTCTGGTTCTAGATGCGCCGCAACTGAAAAGGCAAGTCTTAATTGCATTCCGCTACTATAATGTTTTAATGGAGTGTCAATAAATTTTTCTACGCCACTAAAATCAATAATCTTATCTAATTGTTTTGTGATCTCAACTCTTTTAAACCTAGAATTGAACCATTAAGATAAATGTTTTCTCTGCCGGTTAGTTCAGGATGAAAGCCTGTTCCAACTTCCAGCAAGCTTCCAACTCTTCCACGAATAATAACTTCGCCTGTTGTAGGTGGAGTTATACGACTGATTATTTTTAGTAAAGTGCTTTTGCCTGCACCGTTTCTTCCAATTATGCCAACCCGTTCACTTGGCATGATGTCAGCATTAATATCCTGTAATGCCCAGAACTTTTCTTTTTTCCTTTTTGAAGATTTAAATATGTTTTTCATTGAGCCAGATATGACATCTCTCAACGAAATATACGGCTGTGCCGAAGCCAGCGTATATTCTTTACCAAGGTTTCGTATTTCAATGGCTGGCTTCATCAGGAAAGATCGGCGAAATAAGATTCGGTTTTACGGAAATAAAAAATGCCAATGGCAAAAAAAAGAAAAGTACTTAGCAGCCCAATACTTATAACTGTAATATCTGGTGTAGTGCCTGACAAAGGCGACCTGAATAATTCAATGGCTGCATTCATCGGGTTTATGGCTAGCAAATATTTAAGCCATTGCTGTTGTATTGAAAATAAAGGATAAATTATTTGCGAAGCAAAAAATAAAACTTGTAATAGAAATGGAATTGTATATCGAAAGTCACGGAATTTTACATTTAGAGCTGCTAAAAAAGTTCCGATGCCAAATGCTGCTAACAAAACAATAATTATTCCAGCAGGAAAATAAAATGCAGCTTGCCAACTTATGGGTTGTTTATAGATTATACAAAGCACAATAAAAATTAATAACCCCATTAAGAAATCAAAGAAAGCAACTAAAATAGCTGAACCGGGAATAATTAAACGAGGAAAATATATTTTTTAATAATATTCGAATTTTGAATCATGCTTTCGCCAGCATGGGATACTGATGAACTAAACAGATTCCAAAGAATCAATCCTGACAAAACAAAATGGGATAAACCACATTTCCAGAATCTATTTTCAATGTTTTGGAAAACAAAAAAGTAAAAATGACCATCATGCCTAATGGCTGTAATAAAGCCCAGATGATCCCTAGGTAAGTTTGTTTGTATTTAACTTTTATATCCCGCCAGGTAAAGAAATAGAAAAGCTCACGGTACTGCCATAACTCTTTCAATCCCAATGAAAAGCCCGAAGGTGGCTTGATATGCTGAGTGAATTTTGACATGGCCCTAAAGATAGCCATTGCCCGGTGAAAGTGAAAATTGTGAAGTTTTAATTATCGTAATTAATCGGCACTTTTTCGTTCTCCTTCTTTTTATTCTTATCGCTTTTTTCCTGTAGTTTCTTCTCGTCCCTGTTCCCTTTTGCATCTAAAATGGGATCTTCATTCGGAGCTTGCCCATCTTGTAATTTAAAGGTGAACACTTTATTGATGTGTACCCATTTGCCATTTTCCCATTTAAAACCTTCCTGATCCCCATCGGGAATAAAAGTCCAGGGTAATTCAGGTTGGTCAGTTTCGGAAATAAGATGATCAACTAAAATCATTTCTTCTTCGGGAATATAATTGACCAGAATTCTAGCACCTTTTTTAAACTCTAACCCAAATCTGTATTTTGGCGGTAGTGGAATTGAATCTTTTTCATATGTGAAAAATGGCCCACCAAAAACAGGTTCTCTTTTTTCGTTAAAGGTTAGTACTTCAATCCACTTCATACTGCTTTGTACTCCGAAGGGGTCAAAGCCAAATAAGGTATAGAAATTTTTCCCCTTGTACTGTGTCTTTACCATATTATAATACATGGCGCCTATCCAATTACTTCTTGTACGGACAGAATCTTCCGCCTTTGCTGTAAATTCAGAAACATCCCGAAGTGGAAACAATCTTAAAGAACCATCAGCTGTTCTCATTTGGATAGCACCCCGTTGCCTTGAGTAATAATCGTCGTAAGTAAGACTCCAGGTGATAATGCGGAAAGAAGTGTCGGGAGAATATATTTTAGAAATACCCAAAACAGAATCGAAAGGGTAGTAGAAGGAGTTTTTTACCAATAATGCCCTTACTAAAACTTTAGTAAAAACGCTGTCAGATACCATCCGGTCTTCCTGTAGGGTGTCCGTATTTAGGTAATATGAATATTCTTTTAGGGTATCTTCTTTTGCCTGAAGCTTTTTCATGTCGGCTGCAGCTATTTTTTGTGCAAATGTGGCCTGCGAAAAAGAAAGCAGAATAAATAGAGCAAGGAAGAAGAAGGAATATTTTTTCACCGGATGAATTTTGAATTTATAAGCTAAGTTACGACTTCATACAGATGCTTAACAAGGTAGACCAGTTGCACCTTTAAATAGTGATTAAGTTGGCTAAACGAAAAAAGCCGACAAAAATTTTATAATGATTTATAAAGCTTTGACAAAATCCGATAGTGAATCGAACCGGCAATCAATATCTTGGTGTGGAAAAGGGGTTTCGGGGTTGGTAGTGGCAACAAACACGGTGTACATACCGGCATTTTTTCCCATTTGCATATCAGAAAGCTTATTACCTACAAGTATTGATTTAGAAAAATCTATATCAGGAAAGTCTGTTTTGGCTTGAAAGGCCATTCCGGGGTTTGGTTTTCTAAGCGAATCATTATTATCTAAGGAAGTCGCATAATAAATTCCATCAATTCTACCTCCAACTTCTTCAATAGCTTTATTCATTTTATTGTGAATAGCTGAAAGGTCATTTACTGACATTAGACCTTTGCCAACACCTCGCTGATTAGTTACAACAATTATGTGGCGGAATAATTCAGTAAGTTTTTTGAACAATTCTGGAGCACCTTTCATAAAAACAAATTCATCAGCATTGAAAATATAGCTTCCAATCTTATCCTCATTAATTACTCCATCCCGGTCCAAAAACAGCGTCCAGCTTTTATCTATTGCTTTCAAATCAAGTGGTGGCTTTGCAAAATCAGTTTGTGCTTTGTTATAATCTTCAGGGATTCCTATATCAATAAAATATTCATCTTGCACTGAGCCAAACAGCCTGAATTGTTGAGTTTCCAAAAAGTCCTTTTCAAAAGAAAATTTTGCAGGCCATTCAGTTTCAAGAAATGATTTTACGTTTAATAGATAAGTGCCGCCATTGATATTGCCTTGTTTACAAAATTCCTTTTCCTGAAAATTTGTAATGGCATTTTGTTCATTTACTTCAACAATGCCATAGCGGTCAAAATCAGCCATTGGTTTTAAAGCCAAAGTTGCATCTGCTGCATTCTCATAGTGAACTGCAGCTAATTTTTCAATATCAATTTTGAAAATTGTATCACCGTTGGTGATTAGTACATTCTCTTCAGTTGCTTTGGTACAAGCTAATTGGATAGCACCACCAGTTCCCAATGGTTCTTCTTCTATAGTACATTCATAATTGAGTGTAGAAAATTGATTGGTCAAATATTCCTGAATCACTTCATGCCTGTAACCCAGCGAGAAAATAAATTTTTCAATTCCCTGGCTTCTCAGATAATTGATTACATAAAAAAGAAAAGGCCGCCCTGCAACAGGTGCCATGCACTTTGGTAAATCGGGAACTGCATCCCGAAGTCTTGTTCCTAAACCGCCTGCTAAAATAATTGCTTCTTTAATGCCCCCAAACCCCCTAAAGGGGGCTTTCGAAGAGTCTTTATAATTTGAGGTTTCATTATACATAGAGTAGTCAATAATTTCACCCCGTTAGGCCCGCCCGGATGATCCGTTCGGACGGGGGATGGGGGCAAATACTTTCTCTTCTACCAACTGACAAATAATATGGCCAATAGTAATATGAGATTCTTGAATTCTTGTTGTATCAGATGAAGGAATGTTTATTAAATAATCACTTAACGATTTCATTTGCCCTCCGCTCATTCCTGTAAAGCTAACTGTATGAATTTTTTTTTCTCTTGCAGCTTCAAATGCCTTAATAATATTGGTTGAATTGCCAGACGTAGAAAGTCCAATCAACACATCACCTTTTTCACCAATACCTTCAATCATTCTTGAATACACAACATCAAATCCATAATCATTTGCTACAGCAGTCAGGTAAGAGGTGTTGCAATGCAATGCTTCAGCAGGTAAAGCTTTCCTATCGGTATAAAAGCGGCCAGAGAATTCCGCAGCAAGATGTTGTGCATCTGCAGCACTACCACCGTTACCACAAAAATATACTCTGTTGCCATTTTTAAAAGCACCAGTGATTAACCCAACTACTTTTTCAATAGTAGATAACAGTTCCTCATTTTTTAGAATCTCCTGCTTCGTATTTATTGAAGCCTGAATTATATCTCTAATTTTTTCCATAGTTATTTAGTTATCCTAAAGCTAATTACTGTTTTCAACTTCCCATTCATTATTCACCATTGCCTATTCACTTTAAATCGTCCATGTCTTCAACCCATGCTCCACAAATTGGTAATTCTTACTATAACCGCCAAATTTTTCCAGCCGTTGCATCACCGTATATTTTGCATTCCCTGGACAATAAAAAATCATAAAGCCTCCGCCGCCAGCACCAGAAATCTTCCCACCAGTAGCACCTGCTTTTTTTGCTGTTTCATAAATTTCTTCCATCAGTGGATTGCTGATGCCATCAGCCATTTTTCTTTTTTGCTGAAAGCCGTAATCCAGAATATCACCAACTTCATTCAGCTTGCCCATCAGTAATGCTTCTTTCATTCGTTGTGCCTGCTCTTTCAATTGGTGCATGGCTTCAATCGACTTTTCTTTTTTATCTGTTACGTTTTTGCTTTGTTTTTTAATAAGTTCAGCAGACTCTCTATTCGTCGCTGTATAATATAACACCAAGTTGTTTTCTAATTCAAACAAATGCTGTTGTTTTACCCGAAGCGGATTCACAATTACTTTATCATCTGCATAGAACTCCATAAAATTTACGCCACCGAATGTAGCCGCATATTGATCTTGTTTACCACCAGCAAGTTTCAAATCATTTCTTTCAATATCATAGGCGTAATGTGCCATATCATATTCACCCAATGGCAAACGAAGCATTTCGGTAAAAGCACCAAGAATTGCAACCACTAATGTAGACGAAGTACCTAACCCTGAACCAGCTGGGGCATCAACAAATGTTGACAAACGAAAACCTTGTTCTTTTAAATCGTAATCTTTTTGAATTCGGTTATATACACCTTTCAGCAAGTCTAATTTTCCATTAATAGGTAATTCTTTAGCCCAATCAAATTCCTCTCGTTCATTTCTATCCAAGGCTTCCAGTACAATTTTCTTTTCATCGTTTGGTTCCAATGTAGCATTTGCATACAGCGAAATTGTTGCATTCAATATTGCTCCGCCAAACAAATCACTATAAGGACTCACATCTGTGCCACCACCAGCCAATCCAATCCGCAATGGAGCTTTACTTCTATATATCATCTTCCTTTTATTATTTTGATTTTTAGTTTTACTCCGTAGCTTTTAGCGAAGGAGTAGTTTACCCACCGAAATTTAATATGGAGGTGGGCTGCATTGCTACTATCAACTTTCGTTGCGTCGCACTCTTGTACTGCATATCATTACTCAGCAAGACTTCGAATAGCTTTTACAAGATTTGACCAGCTGTACTTCTGTTTTTCATTGCGAAGATGAGGAATAAAAAACTGTTCGCCTAATTCATAGAATTTAAGAATGCCATCTGCAATATCTTGTGGATTTGGCTCAACAACCAACCCTACTTTCTCATGCGGAACCAGAAAAGGTAAACCGCCAACATTTGTAACTACCATTGGCTTTTCAAAATGATAGGCGAGGGGAGTTACACCACTTTGTGTCGCATTTTTATATGGTTGTATCACTGCATCAGCAGCACATAAATAATATTTTACTTCACTGTCGGGAATGAAATCGGTTTTTAAAATTAATTGATCTTTTATGCCCAGTTTTTCTATCTGTTCATTGTAAGTTTTGGCATCTTCATAATATTCCCCTGCAACCAATAGTTTAATACCGAATTTTTTTATTCTTTCGTCTGCCATTGCTTCATATAGCAAATCAAGACCTTTGTATTTGCGAATGAATCCAAAGAACAATATTATTTTCTCTTCTTTAGTAAGATTTAATTTCTCTCTTGCTTCTTCTTTTGAAATTATTTCTCCAAAATTATCATACAAAGGATGCGAAACTAAAATGGCTGGTTTGGTTTTTTGAAACAACCGTAGGTCACTCATCACTTTTTCACTCATCGTAATAAATGCATCGCAGCTTTTCAGAAAATATTTGGTGAATAGTTTGTCGCCAATTCTTTTTTCATGCGGGATGATATTATCTGCAATACAAATAATTTTTGTGTGTTTGTTCTTTCTTACTTTTCTTCAAATGGTTCCTAGTGCTGGCCCCATAAAAGGTAGCCAGAAGCGAACAATGATAATATCAGCATTTTCTTTTCTTAATCTGTTGCCAATCTTTATCCAATTAAACGGATTAATTGAGTTAATAACAGAGTGTATAGCCAGGTTTTCAGGAGCTGGTTCGTCACTGTATTGTGTTTTACCTGGGAATAAGAAGGAGGGATATTGTAGCGAGAACGAATAAATAGAACAGTCATGTCCTTCATCAATGAATTCTTTAGCCAATCGTTGATTGAAAGTAGCCAATCCTCCCCGTAGCGGATGCCCGGGCCCTATGATGATGACTTTTGCCATCACAAACCTGTTTTCGTTTCTATTAAATAAGAATTACGGTTTGGCGAATTGCGGGAAATTAGTTCACCTATAAAACCTGCTAAGAAGAGTTGCATTCCTATAATTAAAGAAGTAAGTGCAAGAAAAAAACCTGGACGATTAGTCAGCGCAAAACTGCTGTCCATAATTTTGGAGATAATCAGGTATAACGAAATTCCTAAACCAGCCAGAAAGAAGAATGTACCCCACAGCCCGAAGAAGTGCATTGGACGTTTAGAAAATTTGCCTACAAAAGTGATACATAGTAAGTCTAAAAAACCATTTACAAATCTTCTCCAGCCAAATTTAGATACACCATATTTTCTTGCACGGTGTTCTACTACTTTCTCACCAATTTTTTTAAAGCCAGCCCATTTTGCCAGCACAGGAATATAGCGGTGCATTTCGCCATACACTTCTACGCCTTTCACTACTCTCTTGCTATAAGCTTTTAATCCGCAGTTGAAGTCATGTAGTTTAATACCAGAAACTTTTCTTGTTACAGCATTAAAAAACTTGGAAGGAATATTTTTGGTCAGTGTATTATCGTAACGTTTCTTTTTCCAGCCGCTCACCATGTCAAAGCCACCTTCCACAATCATTTTTCTTAAGTCAGGGATTTCTTCTGGGCTGTCTTGTAAATCTGCATCCATTGTAATAATTACATCACCTGAAGCAGCCTGAAAGGCAACATTCAGTCCGGCAGATTTTCCATAGTTGCGTTGGAATTTTATGCCTTTTATATTAGAATTTTTCGAACGAAGATGTTCAATAATCTCCCAGGAATTATCGCTGCTGCCATCATCTACAAATATCACTTCATAGCTGAAATTGTTTTCATCCATTACTTTTTCAATCCATGCCGTTAATTCCGGCAACGATTCTGCTTCATCAATAAGCGGTATTACAATTGATAAGTCCATTTATTCTTTTCTCTTAATTAAAAAGACGGATATAGCAGCAGTTACTGCCACTCCAATTATCAAATATCCGAAAATAGAACCATAAACAACAGCCATATTGTATGCCTTTTATAACTATGGGTAGCTTCTTCAATTTCATCAGGTGTTTTCGAACTGTTTTTTTCTGCTAATAATTGTTCCTTATACGCTATTGCAGATTCCTCAGCAAATTCCGGATGTGAATAGTTAAAGATGCCATAGAATAATGCCATTATTAATGTAACAACAATAAAGCATCGGAATCCCTGATTGAAAAGATTTCCAAAACTTCCAGTATAAGCAATTGTTTGACGAAAAGTGACTAATGTCCAGACTATGCCCAACGCATAAATAGCATATACTGCATATTGAAGTCTTGCATCTGCATCTTTACCAATATTAAAAATCAGCAGGATCATACCTATCATTAATGCAGCGGTTATTATTCCTTTTATTGCTGGTGAAATCTTCATTCAGTTATTAGTTATTTTTTAGGAAAGGGAAACTTTATTTCCGTTGATGATGCCTGCAACTTTACCAGTCAGTTCTTTTCCGATAAATGGAGAGTTTTTAGATTTGGATAAAATATCTTTTTCGGTAACAGTCCATTTTTTCCTGGTTCAAATAAGGTAATGCAAGCTTTACTTCCTTCTTTTATACTTGCTTCTTCAAGGTTGAATAGTTTTCTTGGATTTACACTAAGCAGTTCAACCCATCTTTCTTGTTTCACTTCAGGTAATGCTGTGCATAAAACCCCGTAAGCAGTTTCAAGTCCTATCATTCCAAATTTTGCATATTCAAATTCTAATACTTTGCTATCGTATTCATGTGGCAGATGGTGCGTTGCGATGCAGTCAACCGTTCCGTCTGCAATTCCTTTTTGCAATGCTTCTCTGTCTGCTTTATTCCGGAGCGGAAGGTTTACTTTAAGATTAGTATCGTAGCTAACCATATCCTCATCACAAAAGAAAAGATGATATGGCGTAACAGAACAACTAACTGCTGTGCCACCTTCTTTTCCTCGCTTAATATATTCCAACGATTTCTTTGTTGTTACTCCGGTGAAATGCATTCTAGATTCAGCATATCTTGTCAGCTTAATATCTCTAGCTACAATTAATTCTTCAGCCATGGCTGGTTTTCCCGGTAATCCTAATTGAGTAGATACAATTCCTTCATTCATCAATCCATGAGGGTTAATACTTTTGTCATCCGGCAGTTGAATCAATATTCCTTCAAATGCTTTTACATATTGTAAAGCCTTTACAAGCAATCCTGCTGTTTGCACTCCGTTTATTCCATCACTAAAGGCAACAGCACCGCTGGCTTTCATATCATACATCTCTGCAAGTTCTTCGCCTTTTGTTTTTTTGTAATAGCACCAATTGGATGAATTGTAACAGGAAGTGATTTTGTTTTTTGAACAATATATTCTACTCCTGATTTATTATGAATGACCGGATTTGTATTTGGAATTACAAACACATCTGTATAACCACCGGCCGCCGCTGCCGCTGCACCTGTTTCTAATGTTTCTTTAAATTCATATCCAGGATCAGCAAAATTGGCAAATACATCCACCCAACCTGGCGATGCATGAAGACCGGGAATATCAATTACCTGATTGGCATTGTCAGTTATCTTCTTATCAATTTTAAGAATAACACCGTTTTCAATAAAAATATCTGCTGTTTGCCCGTTGAAGGGAGAAGAAGAATCAACTATATTGGCTTGCTTAATGAGTATTGTCATTAAGGAGCGAAGTTAAAGGTTGTTTTTGGTACAGAAAAATAGCAAAATGACTTACTTTTAGCCCTTATTAAATGCTCTTTGGAGTATTTATGTTCGGGACGTAGCGCAGTCCGGTAGCGTACCAGGCTGGGGGTCTGGGGGTCGCAAGTTCGAATCTTGTCGTCCCGACTAAATCGGGAAATTTTTTAAAAGGGCAGCCATTTTAAAAATGTGGCTGCCCTTTTTATTAGTAATTATAATGAGTCTTTTACCGGTTTCTTCGGCTTAATAAAAATATCTTTTATTGTTTTCTTAATTGAAGGGTCTTGTTTTTTGGGAACAGTATCTAACGGCTTATTTTGATTAGTTGTGTCTTTGCCGAAAATTTGCTCCAACAATTTATCTTTTACTTTATCAGTAATATTTTCTTTTATAGCTTGTATTGAATCTTTCACTTTAGCCTTTGCACTGTCAATCTTTGCTTGCACAAAATCTTTTGCTTGTTCTTCTAATTCTTTGATTGCATCTCCGGCTGTTTCTTGTAAATCAATTTTTAATGAAGGGTTTGAAATACTTCCGAGCATTTTAATATGAAGGTTGACGGTTTCTCCTAATTTAATTGGAAACCCTTTTTTTATAGCGGCATCTGCAAGATTATTGATAAGATTGTTTCCTTGCGAACCCATAACACTTCTTGGTAGCTTCATCTGGATGGCATAATCAATAGAATTATCAAAACCATGAAATCCGCCAATCTCCATTTCTATATTATCTATTTTAAGTGTAAATGGTTTCACTAATACTTTTCCATTTGCAAATTCGATATAGTTTTTTATTTCTTGCACGCTGATTGATTTCAATCTGTCAATCTGCAAGACTGCTGCCAGTTTTTCAAGCGGTGCAAATTTTTGTAAAACTCCTTTCAATAAAAGTAGATTACCATTTCCTGAAAGGCTACTAAGCTTCGGCATCATATCGCCTTTCAAATTTCCAGTAAGTGTAAGTTGCGAATTTAATGTGCCGGATAGAAATTTTCCAATAGGCATTAAGGCTTGTATAGTATTATACGATTGGAATGCCTTTTGGATATCCATGTTCTTTATATCATAAGTGAATCCAATATCTGGTTCACTCTTATGAATTTTAGTAGAATAAGAACCATTCAGTATTACATCGCCACCTAATACATTAGTAGTGATATTTTTCAAACTTATTTTTTCATCATCAAGCTGCATATTGCCTTTTACATTATTATAATCAACTCCATCGTATTGTACTTTGTCAGCATTTGCATTTACAGAAAAACTGACACCGGCAGGAACAAGAAACGGACTTGCTGAACTGGTGGATGCAGTGGTTATAGCCGCATCTGTATTAGCATTTGAAGAAGTTCCCATCCATTCATTCAAGTTCAATGTTCCAGTATTCAAATTCAAGTTTCCTGTTAGTGTTTGGTCATTCATTAAAAAGCCAATGAAATTATTTAAAGCTCCGCTGGCAGTAAAAGATGTACTCAGGTATTTGCCTGACATATTACTCAATGTAATATTGGAAGGATTAAATGATAACTGTGTGCCATTAATAGCAATACCAGAAGGATAGTCAGCTGATTTATAATTGAAATTATTTAACGAAGCATTTCCGCTAAGGGTTATCTTATCATATTGTTTTTGGGTGATGGCGGTTTTATTTCCAGCAAAACCCATATCTGTATTCAAAACGCCGCTGATGCTGGTCCCGGGTTCAAGTGTTGTAAACTGTTTTATATTATCCAATGTGAATCTTCCTTTTGCATTACCTGCGAAATTGATAGCCGACATTGGTTTGCTTAGTTGTAATGAAAAATCCAACGGATCGTTCCCTATTTCTATATGGCCAGATGAAATATTAATAGAGGTATTATCAGCTATGCCGCCGCTATTAGTTAATGTTGCTTTGAAGTTTCCGTTCTTAATAGGTTGAGGAAAACTAGCTGCGGAATAAAACAGATTTCGAACATCAAAGAAGCCACCGGCAGTAAAGTTGCCAGATTGATTTTGTAATGCTTGCATCGGCCCTTTTACAAATGCATCGGCCCAAACAAGCCCTGATAGTTTTGTTCCATCATCCAACTTTATAAATTTTGATAGTTGTGATAAATCTACTTTACCTTTTGCAGCAGCATCTATTAGTTGTACTGTTACAGGTTTTGAATAGATGAAACGAAAATCAAAAGGTTCGTTATCCATTTCCAAATGGCCTTTTGGAATATTAATAACTGAGTTATCTGGTTGCCCATCGGGATTAGTTGCCTTGAGCGATAACTGAATATTTTTTACTGGTTTTGGCAGATCAGGATATTGGAATGAGCCATCCTTAACTTCTAGGTTTACATCGTAAGCAGGTAATTGTTGCGGCGTATAAGTGCCTTTTACAAATCCGTTGAATACTGCTTTTCCACTTGTTTTGATGGATGAAAAATCTTTTGTGTACATGGCAGGTATCATTGACAGAATTGATTTGAAATCGTTGGAAGGGGATTCAAATTTTATATCCATGTTATAAGTACTGTCGTTCACCAGTTGAAAGAAACCTTTTGCATTTAATTCCAGGTCATTAAGGTTAATATCTTTTGTTTCGAATGTGTAAGTATTTGTTCTATTATCAATTTTAATATCAGTTTCAATATCTGTTTGAACTCCTGCTAGGTAAGGAATATCATCCTGTATTAATGTGGCGGACTTCGCTTTTGTTTTTGTAGAAAGTGTGAAAACATCTGCTGTAAGATCGCCGCTACCGGAATGGGTGAGATCGGTTAACTCAGTATAGGTGTTTGCCTGTTTATCTTCGAATAACAGGTAGCCATTATTAATCTCGTATTTTTTTAATGTAAGTTGAAATGCTGATGCTGAAGTGTCGCTACCGCCAGTTGTATCGCCACTGGCCTTTGCAATATCCCAGTTGGCTTTTCCATCTGCATTCATCAATGCATGAATTCTTGGAGAATCAAAAAGAGTCCATAAAGTTTGATGTCTTTTCCTTTTAGCACATTAAATAACCCGGCGGAAGCATCTACTTTTTTGCAGCCAGTAATGTATCTGTCGAAAATTCATTTAGGCCAATAATTGTAAGGCCTTCTATTACTATGGCGACTTTTGGGAAATGTTTAAATAAGGAAAGTTTTACATCGGAGAAATCAACTTTGGCATTGATGCTTTTATTGATTTCTTTTTTTACCAGCCGTTGTATCTGCTTTTTGAATACAACCGGAATAAGGAATGCTAAAACTATTAATACAACGAGAGTTATGCATGTAATCTTAATGAATTTTTTCATAATGTGCTGGCTTATAGAGTGTGAAGTCCTATAAAGACAAAAATAAAGCCAAAGACAAGTTAGTGAAATTCTGGAAGTAGGTTATTTTTAAAATACCCACAGAGATAGTTTACTAATCATTTAATCCTTTACCAGCAAGAATTTGCTTTGTATATTTTTCAACTCTTGCCTCCCGGGTTTTGGATTGCTTGGGCTGTGAAAAATAAAAGAGATAGGCTCTTTGTCTTCCCGGCGTTAATGCTTCGAAGGCTTTTTTTAAAGCAGGTTTTTTATTTAATTGAGTTTGGAACTCTTCCGGTATTTCGTATTCAGCGGTCTTTTTCAATTTTACTTTTAAGCCGGATTTTTCTACTTCAATGGCTTCATAGATATATGCTTTGATATTTTTTCCCAGCTTCGCTATTTCCTTGGCATTGGTGAACCGCATTTGCCGGGCCGATTGCACATTTTTTGTTTGTTGGATCAGTAAACCATTCGGGTCATTTAATAAGACACCTTTAAAAAACAACAATGCACAGTATTCTTTAAACCCATGTATTAAGACAATGTTACTTTTCCCCAACGTATAACAAGGGCAACCCCACTTTAATTCTTCGGTGAGGCCGCATTCAAGAACAATCATTCTTAATCTTTCATATTCTTTCTGCCACTGTGTGTCTTTATCAAAAAACCAATCAACTTTAGGATTCATAGTATTCTTTTAAATAAAATTAAACCATTTTCGCTTGTTGCTGCTGTGAAGAAAGTTACAAAGATTTCTACATAATTTTTTCTCTTACCAAGAATCAATAGGTGAATTTTGAGACGGAGCTTTCCTAGATTCGTCATTGCGAGGCCATTGATGACTGTTAGAAACTGAAGGATTATGCCACAAACGGGGCAGGAGAGCAACTCAGGTGAATTATGTTGATTGAGGTTTGCCTGTCCCGAACTTGTTCGGGAAGGCTTAGTCCTCTTCGTTGGAATGGCAAGAACGAAACATTCCTTACAGAGGACGTTGCTTGGAATATAATTGAGTACCGCTTATTTTTTAAGTAAAAGTTGCCGCAGGGAAAAAATATGCATGCTGTATGCAATTGGTACCAGCACACCCGGCAAAAGAATAAAAGGAAATGTTGCTACCAGGCTATTGGATGGCTCATTCATAAAATAACGGAAAGATGTTGGCATGGAAAGAACTGCTACGACCAATATATTGAGTAATAGAATGATGCCTGTTATATTAAATGCTATTGCTAGTTTTGGAGAGAAATTTTTTCTCTTCAGTAAGAAATAGCCAACAGGTAATGCAAGAATGCCTGTCAATATATCAAAGTTTCTTCCTTCGAAACTCATTTGTATCGGCAATTTATTTGCAAGAAATGCAAGCCATATCAGCACTTCTACAAAAATGCGGAAGCTCTGCATAAAAACGAACCAATGTGAGGGAACGAGTTTTATTATCTTGGTTCCTGTTTTTGAAAATGTGATGAGTAGTATGAGTGGTAAGGGTATAAGAATTGCAAAAGCAGGACGGGGTGGAAGTTTACTAAAGTCAGTAAAAAATCCTTTTTGTGAAAGCACTGTCAATAATGCAACCCAACATGCAATAAAAAAGAAGGAGAAGAAAAGGAGCTTGTTTTTTCTTGGCTTATCCCAACCTGTTCTTTTTAGTACGGAATTTAAACCGGTTAAAATAATTATCAAACAAATTAAGGCAAGTAGAATCCAGAGAAAACCCGGCGAAGAAAATGGCTGTTTCATTTTGTTTTATTTAGCAATGAATGATTCCACAAAGAACGATGATGAAAACAGCTTTCTGATTAGCAAATGACAAGTTCGTACTTGCCAAATGGCAAGAAGTGAGGAGTTATTTTTTCTGGTATTCTTTTCTGATACGGCTCAATGAAGTATCTGTTATGCCGAGATAGGAGGCAATATGTTTTAATGCAGTATGTTGAAAAATTTCAGGATTTGTTTTCAGTAATGTCTGATATCGCTGCTCTGCGGTTTCTGTTATCACCGATAGCATTCTCATTTTTAAGGAAGCAAAGCCTTTAACCAGCATGGCACGACCAAAATCCCGAAACTCCGGTAAGGAGTGAAACAAATTATTCAATTGCTCATAATTTATGTACCATCCATCGCAATCTTCAGTTGCCTGGAAATTTTCTTTTGCTTTACTGCGGTTGAAGAATGATGAAACTTCAAAAACGACTTGATTGGAGGAATAAAAATTTGTGGTAATCTCATTCCCATTTATATCATGGGCAAAGGCCCTGATAAACCCGTTTTCAAGGAAAAAATATTCGTCTGAAATCCGACCTTCTTTCAGCAGGAAGTTGTTTTTACTTATTTCTTTTGGTACAAAAGCATTGGCAATTTCAGTTGCTGTTGCAAGTGAAACAAGATTTGTACTATGAAAAAACTGTATTAGTTTTTGATTGTTCATTTGTTCAAATTGATAAAACTGGTGAGAAATAGTTTCGGGTTGCTATTTACATAGTAAGTTACTGAATTTCAATTGAGACAATGATGGATGGGGAAATATGTTTTGTAAGTCCTTCTTTTAATGAGATTGCTTCGGCGAATTGGCGATAGTTTGTTATTGTAGAGGTTTACTTGCCTCGCAATGACGAATCTTAACTATGTTACGATTCTTTACTTCATCAGATCATCCAACTTCTTCCTTGTTTCAGGTGTTTCTTTTATTGATAAAGCTTTTTTAAAATTCTCAATGGCTTTTTCTTTATCGGTGATCGCTAAAAAATAATCTCCATAGGAATCCCACACATTCTGACTTGCGGGATAATTTTCTACATTCATTTTAAATAACTGGGCGGCTTTATTCATTTGTTGCATCCCCATGAACTGATAACCCATCGAGTTTACCTGGTCTTCCGGTGGCGATACTTTATAACCAAATATTGGTGAGACTTCTTCAGCATAATGTTTTTCCATTGCTGCTGCTACGTTTACCATCGGATTGAAAAAAAACTCCATTGGTAAATTGAACCGATACTTTTCAAATATAAATCGCAGTGCATTATACTCTGCAATTAACGGTAACGAACCATGATCATCGTTCTCATAATATTTACTGGCATATTTCAATCCCTTTGGTGGATTATTTTTAATATAAGTATCCATATCCAATATAGACCGGATATGCCGGGTGGCGAGAGAAGTATCTGTTTGTACTTTTTTAATATCCATCCCTTCATCCATTGTATTGGCTATACCCAGGTATAGTGTGGTACCGGAGAAGTTCTTTGTTGCAAGTTCTTTTTTTACAGTTTTGAGAAAATTGGTTTTATCCCACCACATACTTGGGTCAAGGCATATATATGCATTAAATAATCCTGTATGGTTGACTAAGGCATCCATAACTGTTAGGCCACCAAAGGAATGCCCGATAAGCATTTTATAAGGTGCAGTAGGATACGTTGAATCAATATAAGGCATCAGTTCTTTTTCAATAAAAGAGATGAATTGCGGGCCGCCTCCGGATGGTTTTGCAAAGGCACTATCCATAAAGGGGGGATCGGCATCTATATGTGTTGGTGTAAGATCTCTGGTGCGGTTGGTATTAGGAATACCTACTACAATCATCTCCGGGCAAATGGTATTGCCGTTTACCTGGCTCAGTTGCTGAATCATGCCGACTACTGAATAAAAATGAGCATCGCCATCTAATAAATAAACTACAGGATACCGTTTTGGAAAGTCGCCGGGTTGACCTCCATTGGGAAGATATACCCAGACCTTTCGGTTTTCATTCAGGATGGTTGACTGAACACTATCAATGGTTCCGATGGTGATGGCGCCATCTTTTTGTGCTAACGAAGTGATGGAGATCATTACAGAAAAAACTAGAAGTAGATTCTTTTTCATTTCGTAAGAATTTATACATGAATAAATGCACTCAAGGAGACTGATTGATGATTCGAATCTTTGAAAGGTAAGGGTTTTTAGTTTTCTTGCCTCACAATGACGAACCTCATTCATAGTTCGTCATTGCGAGGCCGATGATGAAGGTACTATGTGAGTAGGATGCTGAACGGCCGAAGCAATCTATCAGGAAGTACAGCCTTTTTGTATTTGTCATACCGACGAAGGAGGTATCTCAGAGATTTACACTCTTCGATAGGTTTCTTTGTTTGAGATTCCTTTTTCTTTGAAAACTCAAGAGTATTCTTTATTTACTTTTTGGCATTGCCCCAAAAAGTAACAAAAAGGTCTAGGCAAACACGAAGGCTCCGCCCGTTTTGCCGGGCCAACGCACAGGGACTCCGAAAGATTTATATTTTACTATTGGTTGGTAAAGGGATAGTGCAAGACTCCGCTGCATGTTATGGTAAGACCATGCAAGTGCTGCTTTTTCGACAGGTGATGTGATGCTGTGTTGTGGCGTTTGTTGTGCCGAAAAAGAGGCACTGGGAGATTCTGTTTTTTTTATTTGCGTAAGGGCAGTGGTTGAAGAAACGATGCAACGGTTTGCATTTGTCATGCCGAGGTACGAGGCATCTCAGAGAATTATAAGTTTGAGATTCTTCCTACGTCGAAATGATAAAAAAGCAACATCCCTTGCGGAAGATACTACTGTGAATAAAATTAAAAAGATTCCATAGCATAAAGCCGAAATCGATTGTCAACTTTTACGAAAATGAAGGAATGCTTATTCTTAAAAATATCAATTGAATAAAGTACTAATTTTTCTTTTTCTCCAAGAGAGAAAGATGTTGGCTTTCGCTCAGGATATTTTGTTGCGAAAATTTTGAATTTGTTTTGTTGTATTATATCCCACAAACCTCCTTTTTTAAAATTGATATTTGCAGAGTCTATAAACATATTAATGCTTTCAAAATTGTTTTCATAATAGTTTTGTGGCATTCCTTCACATACTGAACAAATAATGCTGTCAAATGACATTTTTTTTATTCCGGAAGAATCATTTGTTTTTATTGCCGTTAATAAAGAAAACAATGTTTTAATTAATTGTAAAGAGTCGGTTTTTGATAATTTGATCGGTTCAATATTTTCCAATTCTATTTCATTCTTCGAAATTATTGGATCTGTTTTACCATAATAACCTCGACCTTTTAGGACTCCATCTTTTTTTAATTGAAATAGCTCGGGGACATAGTTACCCCAAACTGCGATTGCTTTTTTATTTATTTTATCTATTTTATAGAAAGGTTCTGGATAACGACTTTGAGTTGTTGTTCTTGTCATTCCTTCAATACTGTAAGAAACTTCTTCAGCAAATTCTATTTTTTCGGGTTTAACATTTGTTTCATCACTGTACTCCTGATACTGATAACTACTTGCCCATCTTCCATCCTTTGTCAAGTATAAAGGAAAATACTGGTATCTCACATGGTAAATGGTGTCATCATTCTTATACTTATTTAAAAAAAGTAAAGCTTGCTTATTGTTCCCAAATGCTGGAAAACCATAATGGTCAAATGCTGTAAATGTTATGTTCTGTTTCTCATAATCGCCACATATTTTTTGCAATATCTTATAATTAGCAATATATTTTGAATATGGAAGCGAAAGACCTTCAACTGGGTTTTCGACTTCAGTAATATCAATTTTCTCTCCGACAATAACAATTAGTTTCCCTTCCGCATCTGGATTTTCCATACAACTAGTCGGGCTTTCGGAATGGCTATTGCAGGTGATGAACAGAGAGGTTAGAATAAGTATTAAGCAAAAAGTAAATAGATATTTCACATACATAAAATTTTAAATTAGATTGCTTTTCATATTTATTCCATAAAATGCTGCCATGAAAACGGGACGTACAAGTGGATGTTGATGGATTGATGCGATGTGTCCTCGCAGGCAATATAGCAAAGACCGCAGTGTATACATTTGTCCTGGTTTATTTTGGCAATGTGATGGTAGTTGATGTCGAGGTCTTCCCAATGTGTGATAGTGTCGACGGATTTGCCAATGAAATCATCAAGGGTGTTGAATCCTTTTTCATCCATCCAGTTGTTGAGGCCATCGCATAGATCATCAATGATGCGGAAGCCGTACTTCATAGCGGCGGTGCATACCTGCACATTGCTGGCGCCGAGGAGCATAAACTCTACGGCATCTTTCCAGGTGCTTACGCCACCGATACCGGAGACGGGAACTGTTTTGGTTAACTCATCCTGCGCAATGGTGGTTAGGAATTTTAATGCAATGGGTTTTACGGCCGGGCCGCAATAACCACCAAAAACAGATTTGCCCGCCACATAAGGATTGGGAACCAGTGTATCCAGGTCAACACCGGTTACGGATTGAATGGTATTGATTAATGACAAGGCATTGGTGCCTGCTTTTACCACCGAACGGCCGGTTGGCACTACGGAATGTACATTGGGAGTAAGTTTGGTGATGACGGGAATGTTGGCGGCTTCCATTACCCATTCTACTACCATGCAGGCAATGTCAGGGTCTTGCCCCACGGCGGCACCCATTCCTCTTTCCGTCATGCCATGCGGGCAACCGAAATTTAATTCGAGGCCATGTGCGCCGGTGTCTTCTACTTTTTTTATTAACTCATGCCAGCTTTTTTTATCGTTGTCGGCCATTAAGGAAACAACTAGGGCCCGGTCGGGAAATAATTTGATGCACTCCGCAATTTCTTTGAGGTTGATATCGAGCGGACGATCACTTATCAATTCGATATTATTAAAGCCCATCATTCTGCCGCCATTAAAATCTACTGCGGAATACCGTGAGGAAACATTTTTTACCTGGCTGCCCAGCGTTTTCCAAACCACACCGCCCCAGCCGGCTTCGAATGCTCTGAGGACATTGTATTTTTTATCCGTTGGTGGCGCAGAGGCAAGCCAATAGGGGTTGGGGGATTTTATGCCGAGGAAGTTGCTTCTTATGTCAGCCATGTCTTTTTATTTTTTGGGTTCGAGTTTTTAGCAGTTTAGAGTTTAGAATTATGAGTTAAGAGTAAGGCGTGAATGATTGGAGGTTACAACTCTTAACTCTAAACTTTTAATTCTTAACTCCGAGATATTTTAATATCGAGAAAGCTCCATCTTTACCAGCCTGCACCGCATCCACCACTTCTTTACCACCATTCACTGCATCGCCACCGGCGAAGACGCCTTTGATGTTTGTTGCGCAATTATTATCAATTATCAGTTTACCGTATTTATTATCCAGGTTATATTTCTTTATTAATTTTTCAAAAGGCACTTGTCCTGCTGCTTTGATGACCATATCTACATCGAGTGTAAATGTTTCACCTGTATCAACAGGTGAGCGGCGGCCACTGACATCTGGTTCGCCAAGTTTCATTACACTACAAACAAGTTGCTTTACCTTTTTTTGTGCGCCTTTTATTTTTTGTGGAGAAGCCAGCCAGACTATTTTGCAGCCATCTTTTTTTGCGATGTTTAATTCCACTTCTGTGCAAGGCATTTCTTCTTGTGTTCTTCTGTAGAGCATTGTTACTTCTTTTGCTCCAAGACATTTTGCCTGTGTGGCGGCATCAATGGCAGTCATGCCCATTCCTATTACTGCTACTTTATCACCTACAGGAACGGTGGAATAACCTTTTGCACTGATGTCATATATAAAATTGATGGCATCAACTACGCCTTCTAAGTTTTCACCGGGAATATCTAATTGCCTGGCTACGCCAACGCCGATGCCGAGATATACTGCATCGTATTCTTTTTTTAATTGAGCTAATGTAACATCTTTTCCCAGTTCCTGATTGTATTTTATTTCTATTCCGCCGATGGATAAAATATAATTTACTTCGTCTTCGCAGAATTGTGGTGTTACTTTATATGCGGCAATACCATAGGTCATCAAGCCGCCGCCTTTACTTTCTTTTTCATAGATAGTGCAATCAATTCCTTCTCTTGAAAGGGCATGAGCACAACTTAATCCGGCGGGGCCTGCACCAACTATAGCTACTTTTTTGCCTGTTGATTGTTTTCGTTCGAATAGTTGCCAATTTTTTTCCATTGCTATTTCAGTAGAGTAGCGTTGCAATTTTGCAATAGGTATCGGTTCTTCTTCCAGTAAATTATAAACACAGGCACCTTCGCATAATTTTTCTACGGGGCAAACTTTGGAGCAACCTGCTCCCATAATATTGGAGGAAAAAATTGTTTTTGCTGAACCTTTTATATTTTCTGTTGAAATTTGTTTGATGAATTTAGGGACGTCAATTTCTGTAGGGCAACTTTTTGTGCAAGGTGCATCATAACAGAACAAACAACGGTTGGCATCCACTTTTGCTGCCGTTATATTTTCAAACGGCGGGTGAATGTCGGCGAAGTTTTCTTCGTATTGTTCTTTTGATAGTCTGTTGTTTTCAATCATTCCTTGAATTTTTTATTTCACGCAAAGGCGCAAAGAAAATAAGACGCAAAGAAGGAAATTTTCACTTTGCTCCTTGGCGTCTTTGCGAGAAAACTATAGCTCGGTTAATTTACCATAAGTCTCTGGTCTTCTATCTCTGAAAAATTGCCAATTAGATCTTACTTTTTCTATTTCATCTAAATCAAAATCGGCAATTAATAATTCATCATTGTCTTCTGATGCCTGCGCAAATATTTGTCCTCTAGGATCAACGAAATAACTGGTGCCATAAAACTTTCCAAGGTTCCAGGGTTTTTCTTCGCCAACTCTATTGATACAGCCCATGAAATATCCATTGGCAGCAGCATGTGCAGGTTGCTCTAACTTCCATAAATATTGTGAAAGGCCAGCTACTGTTGCAGAAGGATTGTAAACAATCTCAGCTCCATTCAATCCCAGACATCTTGCACCATCTGGAAAGTGACGGTCGTAGCAGATATACACACCCACTTTTGCATACTTGGTTTGAAAAACAGGATAACCAAGGTTGCCGGGTTTAAAGAAAAACTTTTCCCAGAAACCTGATGTATGTGGAATATGATTTTTTCTATACTTGCCTAAGTATGTTCCATCGGCATCAATAACTGCAGCTGTGTTATATAATACACCGGCCTGTTCTTTTTCATACACCGGGACAACGATAACCATACTATATTTCTTTGCATACTCTTGCATTCTTTCTATCGTAGGGCCGGGAACTGTTTCTGCACTTCCGTACCATGCTTTATCCTGCCCCGGACAGAAATATGGTGTATTAAATATTTCCTGAAAGCAAAGTATCTGCACTCCTTTTTACCTGCTTCTTCTATGTAGGGAATGTGCTTTTGTACCATTGCTTCTTTTATTTCTGCGATGGTTCCTTCGCCTTCGGTTTTGGAAGGGTGAGTTGGATTAGTCCTGATTTAATGATTCTTGGCATTTTATTGAGTTATGAGTTTAGAATTAAGAGTTATGAGTTAATGTTTCCCTTAGTTGTAAAATACTTTTGTTTTGTTGTAAGGATTATGCTGCTAAGTATCTTTAATATCTCATTGCATTTATTGCTTAAGTTAGTAAAAGATTCTTGTTTTATATATTCGCTATCCTTTAAAAGATTGAGCCAGTAAGAAGTTTCTCTTGCTTCTTTTAATGATATGCTCAGTTTATGAACAAAATCTCTTTTAGATTGGGCTGATAAAGCTTCATTAATATTTGCTCCTATTGATGTTCCTGAGCGAAGAAGTTGTTTTGAAAGAACAAATTCCTTCTTTTCAGTCACTAAATATTTGTAAAGAGTAATTATTCCCAAAGCAAACGAATAAGCTTTGGTTGCAATGATGCTTTCATTTTTAACTACATTATTCATAACTCTAAACTCTTAATTCTAAACTATAGAAGAAACTTTATTTCTCTTTATAAATTTACCATATCCTTTTTCAATATTGCAATGATTGTTTTCAATGGCAACTTTTCCTCTTAATAAAACTGTTTTTACTTTTCCGGTAACTTCCCAACCTTCGTAGCCGCTGTAATCAACATTCATATGATGTGTTTTAGCAGAGAGTATATGTTTTTCATTGGGGTCGAAGATGACGATGTCTGCATCGCTGCCAACAGCAATCGTTCCTTTGCGGGGAAACATGCCGAAAATTTTTGCAGGATTGGTGCAAGCTACTTCTACATATTTATTCAATGTGATTTTTCCTTTGTGTACACCTTCGCTGTATAAAAGTTCCATTCTGTTTTCAATTGCAGGATGACCATTCGGAATTTTTGAGAAATCATCTTTGCCCAACAATTTCTTTTCCCAGTTAA
Source organism: Chitinophagaceae bacterium (assembly GCA_016706055.1). Taxonomy (GTDB): domain Bacteria; phylum Bacteroidota; class Bacteroidia; order Chitinophagales; family Chitinophagaceae; genus JJ008. The sequence goes on from JADJKL010000011.1 coordinate 109,693, forward strand.
AAGGGCAATGATCGGTTGCAACTACATTAACTAATCCTTGATTGATACCTGCCCATAATGTAGCCTGATCTTTCTTTTCTCTTAATGGCGGGCTCATTACCCATTTGGCACCATCTTCTTGTTCATAGAGTGATGCATCAAGTATTAAATATTGAATGCAGGTTTCTACAAAAATGTGTTGATTTCTTTTGGTTGCATTTCGTACAGCATTCAATGCGCCTTCGCAGGTAAGGTGAACGATATAGCCGGGGCAACCTGTGTAGTTGGCCATGTCAGCGAAACGTCCGCTGGCTTCGGCTTCTGTTACTTCTGGTTGTGATAAATAATGATATAACGGTGAAAGTTTTCCTTCGGATTTGTGTTTGTCAATTAGGAAATCAATCATATCACCATTGGTGGCATGTACATTGATCAAGCCGCCATGTTTTTTTACTTCATTCATTAATCCAATCATCTGCCGGTCATCAATCATCAACGCACCTTTGTAAGCCATAAATGTTTTGAAGGAAGTGATGCCTTCCACTTCAATCATTTCTTGTATTTCTTTTTTTGTGTTTTCATTAAAATCGGTGACCGCCATATGGAAACTATAATCACCTACACAGTTATTGTCGCTTCTTCCTTTCCATTCTTCTAATGCAGAACGTAAACTATTGCCTTGCTTCTGTAAAATAAAATCAATGACCATTGTTGTGCCGCCAAACAAAGCTGCTCTTGTTCCTGTTTCATAATTATCGGAAGAGAAAGCTCCCATGAATGGCATTTCAAGATGTACATGCGGATCAATGCCGCCGGGGAAAACTAATTTCCCTTCAGCGTCAATTTCTTTATCTGCTTTTACATTGAGGCTTTTGCCAATTGTTTTTATTGTTTCGCCTTCAATAAAAATATCAGCAAGCTGATCTGCATCAGCAGTTATTATTCTTCCGTTTTTGATAAGGATGCTCATACAATTATTTTTCCCGCAAAGGGTAGGCAATCGCAAGTTTGTGCTTTTTTAATGTTCACTTGTTACTGTTTATGCAGGAGATATGGCCTACCCTTCCTAAGTTTCTTTGCATCATTACCCAATATACAAAACCACTGACAAAAAACCCGACAAACCATGCATAATGATAGAGGTCGGATATCCAATCAGGGAATGCAGTGGACGAAACAACTTTTATTTGTAATAGAAATCCCGGAATGTTTGGAATGATGCCAACCAGCAATGCAATGATGGCTGCTGTATTGAAACCATTTTTAAATCCGTACTGTCCTTTATGCTGGTAAAGTTCGGTTACATTTAATTGTTGCTGTCGTATAAAATAATAATCAGCAATCATGATGCCTCCAACAGGTCCGAGCAAACTTGAATAAGCAATAAGCCAGGTGAAAATATATCCGTTGGGGTCGGCAATTAATTTCCAGGGGAAAATTAAAATACCAATGATGCCGGTGATATATCCGCCGGTTCTGAAATTTATTTTTGTTGGAGAAATATTTGCAAAATCATTTGCAGGACTTACAATATTGGCGGCAATGTTGGTAGCTAATGTTGACAAAGCAACAGCTATCATGGCAAAGCTGACTAATAATTTATTTTCAAATTTCCCTGCAAGCACTACCGGGTCCCAAATGGTTTCTCCATAAATTATAAATGTTGCTGAAGTAACAACAACACCGATAAATGCAAACAACGTCATAGAAGGAGGCAAGCCAATTATTTGTCCGTTGATTTGTGCTTTTTGACTTTTTGCATACCGTGTAAAGTCAGGAATGTTTAAAGAAAGTGTTGCCCAAAAACCAACCATACCTGTTAATGCCGGAAAGAAATATGCCCAGAATGCGGAGCCGGTCAATTTTGCCGGTTGAGAAAGTATTGGTCCTAATCCATTACCTGCATTGATGGCCCAAAATAATAATGCCAATGCTGCAAAGGGTAAAAAGAATGCTTTGAAGATTAATAATTTTTTGATGCTTTCAATTCCAAAATAAACGACGAGCATATTGATGAACCAAAAAATAATAAAACAAATGGCGGGTCCGGTTTCTAATCCGAAGGAAGCAGGAAAAATTTGAGGCATGGTTGCCAATGATGGAATCCAGAGTTTCATCATTTGATACAAAGCGAATCCGCCAATCCATGTTTGTATGCCAAACCAACCGCAGGCAACTATTGCTCTTAGTATGGCCGGAATGTTTGCACCTTTTGTTCCAAAACTTGCTCTTGCAAAAACAGGAAATGGAATTCCGTATTTAGCACCTGCATGCCCGTTTAATATCATTGGAATTAATACAACTGTATTACCAATAAAAATTGTGAGAATAGATTGCCACCAGTTCATGCCACCTTCTATCAATGAACTTGCCAGCATGTAAGTTGGTATGCACAAACTCATGCTTATCCATAAGGCGGCATAATTCCAGGTGCCCCATGTTCGTTTGTGTTGGGGATGGGGGCAAGGTCTTCGTTGGTAAGAGATGGGTCGTGTATGTTTTGGTTATCTGTCATTTTTTTTCACGCAAAGGCGCAAAGTTTATAAGACGCTAAGGAGTAGGCTTTGCACCTTTGCTCCTTAGCGTCTTTGCGAGAAATCTTATTTTACTTCTGCATCTGCAATCTTAATCGCTTCACTGATGATCGCCAGCCCTTCATCAATCTGTTCTTTCGTAACTATTAATGGCGGGGCAATAAAAATAAAACCCCAACGAACAAAAGTGTACATTCCGAGTTCTTTGATCTTTGCTGCTACTTTATTCATCACTACCATTTCATCAGGTTTGGCGTTAAAAGGCGCCATTGGTTCTTTTGTTTTTCTATTCTTCACCAGTTCAATACAACCGAGTAAACCTGTATTTCTGAAATCGCCGATGCTTGGATGTTTTTGTTTTAATTTCTCTACTTCTTGCTCTACATATTTTCCCATAGCTACACAATTGTCAATCAAGTTATCATCTTCATAAATCTTTAATGTTTCCAATGCAGCAGCACAACTAACGGGATGAGCAGAATAGGTGAGGCCTAGTGCCAAAACTGTATCATCATACTTCGCAGCAATTTTATCGCTTACCATTAAACAACCAAAAGGCAAATAACCACAGGTTAATCCTTTTGCCATCGCAATCATATCCGGAACGATACCATGATTTTCAAAACCAAACCATTTGCCGGTTCTACCAAAACCGCTCATTACTTCATCCATAATTAATAAGATGCCATGCTTGTTGCAGATTTCTCGTACTGCTTTTAAATAGCCAACAGGATATTGCAAACAACCTGATGAACCGGATTCTCCTTCCAATAAAATTGCAGCAATAGTTCCAGAACCTTCGTATGCAATTATTCTTTCTAATGCAACAACTGATTCTTTTAGAAAATTTTCTTCGCCATATTCCCAGCGATATAAATACGGTAAATCAAAATGTACAAAGTTGGGAGCCTGCTGTGCATCCACCGGAATTCTTCTTGGATCGCCACTGGCCGACATAGCACCAATAGAAGCACCGTGATAAGATTGATAACGGCTTAGAATTTTATGACGGCCAGTAAATAGCCTTGCCAGTTTTATTCCATTTTCAATGGATGTTGCACCACATAAAGTAAAAAATGCTTTGTTCAAATCACCGGGACAAATTTCTGCCAGTTTCTTCCCCAACTCGCCACGCACTTTGGTTACACAACTCGGCGTTACATAACTCACTTCCTGCATTTGTTTCACCACGGCATTGGTGATGCGTTGATCGCCATGACCAATATTCACATTCATCAACCCAGATGAAAAATCAAGGTAACGTTTGCCATCGTAGTCATATAGATAAACACCTTCGGCATGTTTTACTGCAATCGGGTTGGTGCCTTTTTGTTTGCTCCAGGAGAATAAAGTATAATCTTGATTGTTCTGGATTATCTCTTGTGCTTCGGAAATTGTTTTAGTATCTGTCACTTTATTTATTTTAAATGTTGATTGTTGAATTTTAAATGCATTTTCTTCATTCAACATTTAAAATTCAACATTTATAATAATTTTTAGCTCATCCAATTAACCCCTGCCTCAGCATTCCACTTCGTCGTACTCTTCTTTAACTTCGTCCAGAATTCTATCGAACTTTTTCCGGTTATATCACCAACGCCAAATTTACTTTCATTCCAGCCGCCGAAGGAGAAGGGTTCTCTTGGTACGGGTACACCTACATTCACACCAATCATTCCGGCACTGGATCGTTCAATGATGTAACGGGCCATGCCACCGTTTTGTGTAAACACAGATGCAGCATTTCCATAAGGATTTGCATTTTCAATGGCTAATGCTTCATCAACTGTATTCGTTCGCATAATGGAAATAACAGGTCCGAAAATTTCTTCAGTGGCTACACTCATTTCCGGTTTTACAAAATCAATCACAGTCGGGCCAACATAAGTGCCATTTTCTTTTCCTTTTACTTTTGTATTTCGTCCATCCACTAAAATTTTTGCTCCCTGTTTTTCTGCTTCGGTTATATAGGCTTCAATTCTTTCTTGTGATTCTTTACTGATAACGGCACCGAGATTTTCTCCGGGAATAATTTTTCTGGCTTCTTCACATATCTTATCAATAATTACATCCACATTGCCAACACCAATCATTGCAGATGCTGCCATGCAACGTTGCCCTGCACAGCCACTCATACTTGCAGCTACATTTTGTGCCGTCATTCCAGGAATTGCATCGGGCAAAACCATTAAATGATTTTTTGCTCCGCCCAGCGCCAATGCTCTTTTATAATTAGAAGTTGCTCTTTGGTAAACAATCTTTGCCACTTTGGTCGAGCCAACAAATGAAATAGCTTCTATTCCCGGATGATCACAAATGGCTTCTACAATTTCTACATCACCATGAACAATATTGAAAACACCATCAGGTAGTCCTGCTTCTTTCAAAAGTTCAGCTAATCGTCCGCAACTCAATGGTACTTTTTCAGATGGTTTCATTATCATACAATTGCCAAGAGCAATCGCATTTGGTAATGTCCAGTTAGGAACCATACTTGGAAAATTAAATGGAACGATAGATGCAACAACTCCTAATGGAACATGTTCTGTTCTGCATTCAACTCCTTTACTTACTTCAAGAATTTCTCCAGTAACTAATTGTGGGAGTGAAGTGGCAAATTCAGTCAGCTCAATACTTTTTTCTACTTCAGCTACGGATTCACTGTAAGTCTTTCCATTTTCTTCACTGCATAAAGCAGCTAATTCTTTTAAATCTCTTTCTAATAAATTTTTATAGCGAAAAAAAACCTGCACTCTTTCTTTTATGGGTGTTTTGCTCCAAGCGGGGAAAGCGGCTTTGGCAGCTTTTACTGCGGTATCTAAATCTTTTGCTGAAGACATCGGTACTTTAGATAATAAATTTCCATCTAAAGGGGAAATAACTTCCAATGATTTTTGTGTTGCGGCATCAACAAATTTTCCATTGATAAAATTCTGAACAGGTGAGTATTTCATATTGCAATTTTGTGTTTAAATTCAACAACTATAAATATACTTAATTTAGCGAAGTTTACAACCTAACAACTTCAATTTCAATGACACCGGAAAGAACAGAACGGCTTACATCGGTACTTAATAAACGACAAGGCGATATTACAATCGTTTTGGAGAATGTGTTTGATCCGCATAATATTTCGGCTGTAATGCGAACTGCGGATGCTGTTGGCATACAAGACATTTATATTTTAAATACAAAAATCCCCAGCCATAAAAAATGGGGTGCCAGAAGTTCTTCCAGCGCCGTTAAATGGCTAACCGTTCATCAGTTTGAAAATGCAGATGAGTGTTTTGTTGCTTTACGAAAAAGTTATTCAACCATTTTAACAACTCATCTTAGTAGTGATGCCGTAAGTTTACACAGTATTGATTTTACTCAACCCATTGCATTGGTTTTTGGGAATGAGAAAACTGGTGTAAGTGAAGAGATAAGAGCAATGGCCGATGGAAATTTTATTATTCCACAAGTTGGTATTATACAATCGTTGAATATAAGTGTTGCTTGTGCTGTTACTTTATATGAAGCTTTTCGCCAGAAATCAAATGCAGGACAGTACAACCAACAAAGTTTAGATGCCGTCAGGTATGATGAATTATTTAAAGAGTGGGAACGTAATAGGAGAGAGGAGGATGGACAATAGTCAATAGTCCCGTCCGGCAAGCCATCCGGGCAGGCAATAGTTAATAGTCAGTTTATGAAGAAGTGTAAGTTATTATTGTTTTTGTTATTTCTTGTTTTTGCAAATGTGCAAGGGCAAGAGATTAAAAGTGTAAAGATTACTGATGTAGAAAAGATTATTGCTGAAAGCAAAACTCCTTTAATCGTTAATATGTGGGCTACTTGGTGCAAACCATGTGTTGAGGAACTTCCTTACTTTTTGGAAGAAGTGAATAAGTATAATGCTTCGAAAGGAACAGCGGATAGTATTCAACTATTACTGGTTAGCTTTGATTTTGCACTTTCATTTCCCGACGGCATTTCAAAATTTGCTACGAAAAGAAATATCAATGCGCCAATAGTTTGGTTGAATGAAACCAATGCAGATTATTTTTGCCCTAAGATAGATGCCAAATGGTCGGGAGCAATTCCGGCAACCTTATTTATCAATAATAAATCCGGTTACCGGAATTTTGTTGAAGAACAAATCTCCCATGACCAATTGAAAGATGAAATCAAGGCTATACTAAAATAAGGTTATCTAATTTCTTCCCTTTTCATTTCTTCATTCGCCTTTGCCACCATATATAGGAAGTAAATTCCTGCTCCAAGACTTGTTAAGGCCAGAATTATTCCCATTACACTTTGGTGATAGATAGCCTTAGCAAGACAAAATCCAACTAAGACCATAAAGCCGATAATGATAAGCCGGTTGATTGTTTGTTTGGATAGCATAAGCTGTAGTTTTAATTCCGCTGAGGGCGGAAGTGATAAAAAATAGCGTCAGTTGCCTATTTGGATGCATCCATAAAAACATTCCATAAAATTTTGCAAAAAAAAATCCTCCGAGTTTTCCGGAGGATTAAAGGAATTATTAAAAATAGGAGGCTATTTATTTCTTTTTATACTACAACCTATGGATTTTGACTCTTTTACTGACACATCTTTGCCCGACTTCATTTCATCAATAGCTATTTCCAGATGCTTGCGGCCAGCTGCATTGGCATCCCCTGGATGATCATCTATAGCACCATGATAAGTGAGTTTATTATTGTTGTCGAATAAGAAACATTCTGGTGTTTTGTTGGCACCAAAGGCATCAGCCATTTCAGAATTCTTATCAACCAGATAGTGCCATTTGTAATTCTGTTTCAACGCATATTCTTTCATGGCTTCATAAGAATCTTCATTGCCACGATAAGCTTCATTTGAATTAAGGATAACAACACCAATATCGTTTGCTAAAGCATATTGGCTAATCTCATTTGTTCTTCCCTGATTTTTTTCTACATACGGGCATGTATTACAGCTAAACATTACCAGCAAGCCATTTTTCTTTTTTGCATCTTTAAAAGAAACGTTTTCACCAGCTGTATTCAGCATTTTCTGATCAGCTTTAGGAAGCGATGCTCCAATTGGTAATGGATCACTTACAGGAAATAATGTGATGGCAGCAATAGCGGCAATAGGTAATGCAGAAAATAATATTTTTTTCATGTTTCTATTTTTTACTTATATCCTCAAATTTCGTGCAATTATTCCGATTTGTCAGTACCGTCGGGAGATTTATCTTTCCGTTCATCGGCAATTTTTTTAAGAGAACTGATGCTTACATTTAATTCAAACCCAATTAATAAAACAAGAGAATTAATAAATATAAGTATCATGATTATCAGTACTGTACCAATAGATCCATATAATTGATTATATGTTCCAAAGCGACTAACCCACCATGAAAAAAGAATCGTCATTAATAACATTAGAAAAGTTGCTAATATGGAGCCGGGGTTTATGAATCTCCATTTTTTGTGAACGGCAGGAGCATAGCGATAGATTAATGATATGCAAGCAAAAAATAGCAATACGATTACAATCCATCTGCCATTCAGAATAATATACCTGACTGTTTCATTTTCAATTCCCAACAACTCCAAAACAGCTTCTCTTCCTATCAGGAGTAACACGGAAACAATTACTATTAAAAATAAGATTAATGTAATTTTTAATGCTATGCCTCTCATCTGCAAACCTTTTCTTTTTTTAAATCCTATATAGTTTTGATCAAAGGATCGCATAATGCCCATCAAAGCATTTGATGAGAAGAACATTGATAAGATAAAACTCAGTGATAATAATCCGTTTCTAGGTTTATTAATAAAGTCTTTTAAAAAACTTATTAATACCGCATTATCTTTTTCGCCGGGAATAACATCCCTTATCAAGCCATACAACTGGTTCTCGAACTGTTCTGTAATAGGAACGAAGGGCAGCAATGTGAAAAGAAAAATTAATGCTGGCGGAATGGCCATTACAAAGTTAAAAGCAATGGAAGATGCTCTTTCTGTCATTCCTACAGTTTTTACCTGTGATACAAAAAATTGTACAACATCATATAAAGGAATACCTCTGAAACCAGGGAAAGAAGTCTCTTTGCTTTTGTCTATAATCTGTTTTACCAGCGGCGCATTTGCAAACTTAGTTCCTATCTTAGATAACACCGGCATTATTGATTCTCCTTTGCTTTTTTAGTTGAGTCCATTCTTCTTGTTAATTCCTGCTGATACATTCTTGCATACTTTAAATGATCATTATAGTTGCTGGTGAAGATACTGGTACCATCAAACTTATGACTGGCGACAAAATATAAGTAGTCCGTTTTTGGCGCATCAAGCACTGCATCAATGGATTCAATTGATGGTGTACAAATTGGCCCGGGCGGAATGCCTGCATACATATAAGTATTAAAACGGGAGTCTGTTTTGAGATGAACACCCGTTACTCTTTTCAATGCAAAATTCTTCATGGCGAATTTTACTGTTGGGTCCGCTTGTAATTTCATGCCTATTTTTATTCTGTTCAGATAAGTACTTGCTATGTTATATTTATCTGCTTTCTTATTAGTCTCTTCTTCTACAATAGATGCAATAGTAGAAACTTCCAACGGAGTCAGCTTCAAACTATCGGCTTTTACTTTTCTTTCATTGGTCCAGAATTTTTTATAGGCAGTATTGAAATCTTCAAAAATAGATTCCGGTGTACTGTTCCATATTTCGCTATAGGTGTAAGGCATTACAACTGCCATTACTGTATTTGTGTCCAGTCCGTATTCTTTTAATTTCTCATTGTTGTTCAGCAGATTAATCATTTGCAAAGAATCAAATTCAAATAAATTGCCAACCTTTTTTGCGAGGTCTTCTCTGGTTCTGATTTTTGTAATTACAAGATTTAGTTTACTCTGATCTCCACTGCGCAACATTCTGACTAATTTAAAAAGGCTCATCCCTTTTGTGATCTTATATCTTCCAGGTTTTATATTATTAAAGCGAAGTATTTTTTTTGCATAATCGAACCATGTAGTTGATGTGATGAATTTCTTTTCAACCAGCTCGTTTTTTACATCAGCATAGGTTGCACCAGTTTTTACATAGAAGAATTCTCCTGATGGGGTAGCGGTGACCGGACCAAAAAATTTATAAGCGATAAAAGCTCCGGCGATTAATATTAGTACAACGATCCCAAAAAATATTTTCTTTTTCATAGTATAGGCTATAATTTAATTACTCATGGAGTTCAATATAAATAAAAAACCCTGTCTCAAGGAGGCAGGGTTCTAAAATTTATACAGCGTTTATATTAATTAAGGCGTTTGTGGCGTAGTAGGTGCAGGAGTTGGTGTCAATGGCACCGTATTCGATGGCAAAGGCTGCGAAGTAGATGGAACCGGCGCACCAGTAGCATCAATTGTTCTGTCCGGCACCGTTGACGACGATTTTGAGATAAAGAACACTGAAAGCATACATAATGCTCCTACAAGACCTGCAAAAATCCATGTTCCTTTTTCAAGCACATCGTTTGTTTGTTTTACACCCATAAATTGGCTGCTAAAACCGCCAATACTTCCGGCCAAACCGCCGCCTTTAGGGTTTTGAACTAGTACAATCAGACCAAGTGCTACAGACGCAATAACTATAAGTATTATGAAAAGGGTTGTCATCTTAATTTGTTTTCTTTAATTCTTCTATTTTCGCTGCAAAATAAGTGCTTTTAGAGGGATCAAGCAAACTTAATTTGGTATAAATATCAATCGCTTTGGCTTTATTGCCTTGTTTTTCCCAAACTTCTGCCATTGCAATCGTTAGAATTTCTTTTTCTTGTATTGAATGTTCCGCCATTTGCTCCACTTTTTTATTCGCCAAAGGCTCTTCGCTAATTGAATTTTCGACAGATGGAAGCCTTTTCATGGTTTTTAACCAATCTGTAAAACTTCTTAATTGCTTCCCAAATTTGTCTGTCGGTTTCTCTTCTTCTTTAAAATTGATGCCTTGTGAGGCAAAATAATCTACAGTGTGAAAGGGTTCAAATAAGAGTTCAGACTTTGAACTTTCTATCGGTTCAAATTTAAAAGTTGGTAACTCAATTGAATCGTCATTTTCGGAGTTTGCCGTTTCTTCCGTTTCGTCAGGAAGTGAAGTTGAATCAGCTATATTCACTATCTCTTCTTCTTTTATTTCAATTAGAGGAGCCTCTGTTATTTTTCTTTAATTGTTTCAACAGGCTCTTCTTTCTTTTTTTCAACAACTGTTGCGTCACCAGTATCGTTCAGTATTTTTTTTACCCATAATGGATTATGAAAGAAGAGAATAGTTTTTTGAAGTTGTTCGTCGTATGCTGAAACATTTTCAACCTGCATTTTTTTTGTAAGTAATAATTGTGCTGCACCAAAATGCGGATGACGGTCGGCATACTCTTTTACCTCCTGCAGACTACAATTCTCCAGCGAATCTTTTTCCAATAATGATTTTACTAATTGATCAATCTGAACATTCATAATTTACAAGATAAGAACTGATTACCAGTTAGAAAAAAGCTTATTAAATATTTCATCCGTTATTGTGCGGACGATTTCGTCGCTCAATGCATTTTCTGCCTGTTGAAAAGATTGGTCTCCTTTAAATTCAAAACTTCTTGAAACATCATATTCCGTAGTTTTTTCTCCTTTACGGTTGTTTAAAATAATATGAACAGAAACGGTAAGCCTGTTATTGGCGACTTGCTGCCCAGATATTGCAGAAGTGCTGAAATTGTATTCTGATATATAACCACTGATTTCCCAATCTGCATTATCACTATTTGTTTGTGAAAGCTTGGTTTGACCAACTATTTTCTGGCGAAGTTTATCCGAAAGACGTTGACTTATTTGTGGGTTAACGTATCTCGCCTTGTTTAACAGTTGAACAATCTTTACAGTTTTAATACTGTCGGGTATAGTTGCTTCATTGAACTTATAAATATTACAACTGCTATTGCTTAAGACTGCAAAAAGCAACAGAATAGCAGGCACAACAAGTATTGATATTTTTTTTATTGTATTCATTAGTCTTCTATATCGTATTCTTTTAATTTTCTGTATAATGTTCTTTCGCTGATGCCAAGGTCTAATGCCGCATCTTTTCTTTTGCTCTTATGTTTTTTCAAGGCTTTAATAATCAGTTCTCTTTCTTTGTCAACGATGTTCAAGCTTTCTTCCACTTCCACATGATCATGAATATCGTTATTCATTAGCACTGGTTGTGAAGATTGTAATGCTTGCTGCGTCATTTTTGGTTGCAATGATTCTGAACTTTTCAATTCTTGCAAATCATTCATAAATGACTGACTATGGTTTGCCATTTCAGGATTTTGCAGCACATCCAAAAACATTCTTTTTAATTCTGTTACATCTTTCTTCATATCAAAAAAAAGTTTGTAAAGAATTTCTCTTTCATTGGCAAACTCATGAGAGTTGCCATTAGCAGACGCTAATATAGGCATCCTATTATTGGAATAAGGCTGCAAAAACTTGTTGAGATCTTTTGCTGTAATTAATTTATCATGAGAAAGAACAGAAATCTGTTCTGCAATATTCTTTAATTCTCTCACATTGCCCGGCCAGGGATAGTTTATTAACAGTTGTTTTGCTTCCTCATCTAATTGTACAGGTGCAGCTTTATATTTATCTGCAAAATCTGATGCAAATTTTCTGAACAGTATATGAATATCTTCCGGTCTGTCGTGTAAAGAAGGTACTCTGATGGGAACAGTGCTTAACCTGTAATAAAGATCTTCTCTAAATTTTCCCATCTGCACTAGCTGTAATAAATCTTTATTAGTAGCGGCAATAACTCTTACATCTGTTTTCTGCACTTTGGATGAACCTACCCGAATGAATTCACCTGTTTCCAGTACACGGAGTAATCTTGCCTGTGTGCCCAATGGTAATTCGCCAATTTCATCTAAGAAAATTGTTCCTCCATTTACCGTTTCAAAATACCCCTTTCTTGAATCTGCTGCTCCGGTAAAAGAACCCTTTTCATGTCCGAATAATTCGGAATCAATGGTGCCTTCAGGAATTGCTCCGCAGTTTACGGCGATAAATGGATTATGTTTTCTGGGAGAAAGTGAATGAATGATTTGTGAGAAAACTTCTTTACCTACACCACTTTCTCCATTTATTAAAACGGTAAGGTCAGTGTTGGTAACTTGCGTTGCCACCTGCAATGCATAATTCAATGCAGGGGCGTTACCTATAATACCAAACCGATTTTTTATACTTTGAATTTCCATGCCACTATTCTTTCTAAATTTATTTAATAATTTTTCCCAGTAATGTTCCTTGTGTGCAACTAGTTGCTTCCACCATTACATAGTCGCCTTTCATTAATTGATTTTCTTCTTTCGGGAATACAAAAACTTTTCCCTGCGAATTTTTTCCCATCCAGTCAGTCTCACTTTTCTTACTATCGCCTTCTATTAATATTTTAAATGATTGGCCAATATCTTTTAGATTGCTTTCTAATGAAAGTTTATTTTGTAATGCCACTACTTCATACAACCTTCTTTTCTTTTCTTCTAATGGTACATCATCAGTATATCTTTTCTGTGCCAGTGTGCCCGGCCTTTCAGAATAGTAATACATATAAGCAGAATGATACTGTGCATATTCCATAATGCTCAATGTGTCCTGATGATCTTTTTCTTCTTCTGTGCAAAATCCGGTAATAATATCTGCACTAATACCACAATGTGGAATTATTTCTTTTATCCTTGCAACTTTAGCCATATACCATTCTCTGGTATAAGTGCGGTTCATCAATTGAAGCACTCTTGTAGAACCGCTTTGCACTGGAAGATGAATGTGGTCACATACATTCTCATATTTATTTATTGTAAACAAAACTTCGTCCGTAATATCTTTTGGATGTGATGTTGAAAAACGAACTCGTAACAAAGGAGAAATTAATGCTACTTTTTCTAACAGCATTGCAAATGTTATGGCAACATCTTTTTCTTCATCCATGAAGTGATAACTGTCCACATTTTGACCAAGCAATGTTACTTCTCTGAATCCTTGATCAAATAAATCTTTACTTTCAGCAATAATACTTTCAGCACTTCGGCTTCTTTCTCTTCCTCTGGTAAATGGAACCACACAAAAGGAACACATATTATTACAGCCACGCATAATGCTTACAAAAGCTGTAACACCATTACTATTTAAACGAATGGGAGAAATATCAGCATAAGTTTCGTCACGGCTTAATAAAACATTTACTGCTTTTTGTCCGGTTTCTGCTTCTTCAACTAATGCCGGAAGAGTTCTGTAAGCATCTGGCCCAACTACTAAGTCAACCAGTTTCTCTTCTTCAATAAATTTTGATTTCAATCGTTCAGCCATGCAGCCGAGCACACCAACTAGCAATCCTTTTTTCTTATGTTTTAATGATCTGAATTCTGTCAGCCTTTTGCGAACAGTCATCTCTGCTTTTTCCCGGATGGAACAGGTGTTAATAAAAATCAGGTCGGCTTCTTCTAAGTTTTTAGTGGCTCCAAATCCTTCATTATTTAATATGGAAGCTACTATTTCACTATCCGCAAAGTTCATAGCACAGCCATAGCTTTCTATAAAGAACCTTTTCTTATAGTTATTTGGATCTTCTGGAAACGGGGCGAAAGCCTCACCCAGTCTCGTTTCATCATGCACTTTATCTGACACATAGTCAAGCATGGAGTAAAAATTAGAACAGCAAATATACAAATTCATGCCCTAATTGCGACAGTATGTCAGAGCTTTAAGAAAACTCATTTGTTTATGCTATCACTTGTTAGTATTCTCTTTTTCAGTTAGTTAGCAAGCTAAATAATATATTTGCGTCTAATTTTGTGTGTTGAAAAAAATTACCTTCTTAATTCTCACTTTAGTCATTGGTCTTATCTCCTTTTCTCAGGAGAGCAATTCAGGCATTATAGCCGGAAATGTGCTGGATGATAAAGGCAAAGCAGTGCAAAGTGCAACTGTTGAGTTAATCAAGCTGGAAGATAGTTTGCAGAAACAGACCATACTTACTGATAAGGATGGTGAGTTTGCAATCAACAATATTGCTTTTGGATATTATCGGCTTCGAATCAATTATGTTGGGATGCAGATGCTCAATATTGATAGTATCCATTTCAGGACTGAACGTTTCGACTTCAATCTTTCTGATCTTACATTAAAACCAAAAAGCACTGAAAATCTCGGTGAGGTAATTATCTATGCTGAGAAACCTTTGATTGAGTCCAAAGAAGGGAATATTACTTTTAATGTTGGTGAATCAGCATTGGCAGCAGGTAGCAATGCCAGTGATTTATTAACCAATGTTCCGTTAGTTGCAAAAGATGCTGATGGAAAAATTACTGTAAGAGGTAAGGAGCCAAAAATTTTGATTGATGATAAACCTGTTGAACTTAATTTACAACAGCTACAGGATTTACTAGAGTCAATGCCCGGAAGTTCCATTGATAAGATAGAAGTAATGACCAACCCGCCACCCCAATATGCAAATGAAGAAGGCGGCGTAATAAATATTGTAACTAAGAAAGGAAAAGTTGGTAAAAGCGGAAGAGTTTCGCTTACTGCTGGCACAAGAGGAGAAGCTAGCATGAATGGAAGTTTTACTTATAGAAAACAAAATTTTTCCATCAATATAAATGCTGGTGGTGGTTTCAATCGCTATGAAGGAAATGGTTACTCTATCCGAAATAATATTTATACTGACTCTTCTAACTTTTTTAATACGACCAATAATTACACCAATAAAAACATTCGACCAAACCTCCGGATGAATGTGAATTATGATTTAAATAAGAACAACAGCCTGAACCTTGTTTTTAATTATAATCAAAACTCTTTTGATAACACAAGTAACACCGAATACCAGAATATTAATCGTTTTGATGAATTGTGGAAATTAAGCCAGCGGCAAGTAACAAGCGAAGGCGATACCTATAGCCCAAATTTGAATTTTAGCTATACCTGGAAAGGTAAACCTGGTGAAACATTGAAAGTTATTACTGGTTATAATTTTTCATCGAATAATAGTGATCGCTTATTCTTTCAGGAATATTTTAATCCTGATTATACGCCAAAAGGAATTGATTCCACACAACGACAGGTAAATACAACAGCAATTAATAATTATAGTGTAAGAGTAAATTATGACAGACTGTTGGCAAAAACAAAAACATTTCTTTCGATAGGAAGTTATTATAATCGATCAAATAATCATGTGCTTGTAGATGCCAGTTATAAAAAGAAACCTGAAGGGACAATGGAAAGGTTGGAATTGCTGAGTAATGATTTTTGGTTTCATCAAACTATTGCCAACTTTCGTGGCTCAGTAAAACAATTGTTGGGCACTGCTTTTAGTTTTACAGTTGGAACATCAGTTGAGAGAACTGATATATGGTTTGAGTTGTTAAAAGAAAGTAAGAACGTTAAGAACAATTATTTCACATGGTTGCCATTTGCTAATATCAACAAAACATGGAAAGATAAATTGAGCCTGACATTTGCCTACCGTCGTACAATCAAGCGGCCGGGTATTTCACAATTGAACCCTGCTATCGACTATTCAGATCCGTATAATGTACGTTTCGGTAATGATAAATTGGAAGCATCTTCTTCTCATAATTTTGATTTTGTGATTGGTCGTACAAAGCCAAGGTATTTTTTGAATCTTGGAATGGGTTACAATATTGTGGATGATGTTTTTAGCCAAGTAAGAACATTGTTGCCAGAAGGTAAAACACAAATTACCTGGGAGAATATTAGCGGAAGAAAAGAGTATGAGATAAGTTCTTGGAATGGCATCACAGTTACAAAAAAGCTAAAACTGAATGCTAGTGCAAGTTATACTTATAGCAAATACAGCGATTTTGATATTACAGTTCGCCGGTTTCGAAATGGCGGTTCATTTACTTCTAATATAACATCAAGTTTTTCTCCAAAAGATATCTGGAATTTTACTGGAGGATTTAATATCAACCGATTTGGAAATCCGCAAGGTTTTGCCCGTTGGAATACCAGCATGAATATGGGAATTCAAAGAAGATTCTTCAATAAGAAACTGATAACGACAATCAATATTATTGATCCGTTCGTAAACCCGCAGCGCAGAATATTCACCTATGCTCCAAATTTCAATCTAGAAAGTTATAGCATCACACAAACAAGAAACTTCCGATTGAGTATTGCGTATAATCTTACTAAAACTCCAAAGAAAAGCCTGGTCTAACTCAAAAGTAGTTCCCGCCGGTAAATAGAATATACCTAGAAATGGGTATTTTTATAAATATTTCTAGAAAAATTCGTTTCTTCTACTTTTAGTATTACTTTCAAACGAAGTTTACGGAAAAGCATACTTGCTTTTTTGAATGCTTGAGTAATAATCCCCTACAACCCTGGAAACAATCCAATTCTTGAGAACCTCATTAAGGTTTAAATAATTAGTAATTATTTTCTTGTATTATCTTTTAACATGTAATAATTGATACATTATATGCTCAGGCAATTTGTATGTGTGCTTCTTGTTGTACCTATTATGTCTATACAGTTAGAGGCGCAGTCGTGGAAGGAATATCTGGATAGTGCTGAAATATGCAGAACGAATAAGGATTTTGAGAAAGCAATAACCTTTTATGAACAATCTGCTAAATATTTACCTAAGGATTCAACAGAGACGGATTCAAATATTCAATTATTGACATTAACTGCCAACTTTTATTACTTATCAATGAGTCAATATGAGAAGGCAAAATCCATTTATTTAAAGGCCAGAAATATTATAAGTAAGATTAATGGGACGGGGAATAATTCATTTTCTATGAATGCCTTTATGATAGGACAAATCTATTATAGACTTAAAGATATATCACAATCCGAAAAATTTTACATAGAAGCAAAACTCACCTGGCAAAGTCTGTTTGGAAAAAATAGTAAACAATATGCCGCTGTTTGTAATGCACTTGGTATTCTATACAATGATAACGGTGAGTATGATAAAGCTGAGTTACAGCATTTTGAAGCAAGGGCAATAAGAAAAGAGCTTAAAGATTCTGCCTATTATGCCCAAAGTTGTAATAATCTTGCTGCTATTTACTGGAATCTTGGTCAGCCAGACAAAGCCGAACCACTTGCATTGGAAGCTAAAGAAATAAGAGGAAGCCTTGCAATAGTGCCTAAACCTACTTATGCGATTAGCTGTGTCAACCTTGCCAATATTTATCGGGATATGGGTAAGTATGAAAAAGCAGAAGCATTATATATCGAAGCAAAAAACATCAGGGAAACATATTTGACAAAAGATAATGATGAATATGCGTTGAGTTGTGATATACTTGCTGATCTCTATTATTTCATGAAACAATATGATAAAGCAGAACCACTTTATATTGAATCGAAAGCTATCAGGGAAAAAATAGGTTCGACTGCCAGTTTCTATTATGGGCAGAGTTGCAGTAATATGGCTGCATTATACAGAGAAATGGGAAAATTTGAGGAAGCGGAATTGCTGGCATTGCGGGCTGATACGATTTACCAAAGTTTTGGAAATGCAGCAGAAGGAGATATTGCAATTAATTATAATAGTCTTGGAGTTTTGTTTTTTGCGATGAAGAAATTTGATAAAGCAGAAGACTATTTGAATAAAGCAAGAAAAATCTGGAAAAAGAATCTTGGAGAGACACATCCTTTTTATACTGATAATTCATTAAGCCTTGCAAGAGTTTTCTGGCAAGACAATGAAATTCAAAAAGCAAATGAGTTGTATGTAGAGGCATTTGATGCACAGCTGAAACAGGCTGGTAGTTTTTTCTCATTTACATCTGAAGAAGAAAAACAACTATACCTAAAGAATATTGCTGGTTCAGAAGATGAATATCAATCTTTTTATTTTCAAAAAATGAATCAGAGAAATAATGGCCAGCCTTATCAGATTTCATTGCAAAAAAGAAACCAGATCCTTGCATCATCACAGGAAATGCGGCAATTGATTTACGATAGCAGGGATACATTGCTTACCAATAAATATGCAAAGTGGGTAACTATAAAAAAGCAAATTGCTACGCTATATGCAAAAGGTGAATCGGCTCCAAAAGATCAGTTGCAATTGCTTTTGGAAAAAGCAGATGTGTTGGAAAAGGATATTGTCCGAAGTTCAAAAACATTAAAGAAAGCAACGCAGAATAAAGTTGACTGGAAACTGATTCGCAATCAATTAGGCCCGACCGAAGCCGCCATTGAATTTATTGAGTTTAGCTATTTTGACGGACGCCGCAATACTGATAGCACTTTTTATGTCGCACAGGTTTTGCGAAAAGGAATGACCGAACCTGCATATATACCGCTGTTTGAAAAGAAAAAGCTGGATAGCTTATTTAGAAAAGCATTTTTCGGCAGTGTTGGTATCAATCAATTTTATACAAGAGGATTAGAGTTAACAGAAGATAATAGCTATTCGCAGCAGGCTTACAAAACAATCTGGAAGCCAATGGAAAATCAATTAGCCGGCGTTACCAAAATTTATTATGCACCGGCGGGATTACTACATCGTATTTCCTTTGCAGCTCTTGCTGTTGATAGTACTGAAGTTTTAAGTGATAAATATCAATTGGTACAGCTATCTACTACTGCCTCTATTCCCGGTTTGGAATCCGATTATGTAAATAATCGAGATAAGATTTTATTGTATGGAGGGGTACGGTATACCCAGGATAGTACTAAAACAAAACCACTGATTGACTCTGGCAGTCTTGCAAATAGAAGCGGATTTAATTACCTGCCAGGTACAGAAAAAGAAGTAGATGAGATAGCAGCATCAGGAGCTGGAAAAAAATATACTCCGGTTGTTCTCAAAGGCTGGTTGGCAAAAGAGGATTCAATAAGAGCATTAAACGGCATAAATTCTCCTACAGTTTTACATATTGCCACACATGGGTATTTCTTTGATGACCCTGAGAGTAATAGCTCAGAAAATAAAAAAATGAATTTGGGAGGGGGAGAAGCCTTTCAAAACGCTGAGAATCCTTTATTCCGTTCAGGATTATTATTTGCAGGAGCCAATGATACCTGGAAAGGGAAATATATAGAGGGTTCTCAGGAGGATGGAATTCTTACTGCATATGAAGTCTCTAATCTTTATTTACCAAATACCAGACTGGTAGTACTCTCTGCTTGCGAAAACTGCATTGGGTGATATAAAAGGAAGCGAAGGTGTATATGGCTTACAACGGGCATTTAAAATGGCTGGCGTAAAAATCTGGTGATGAGCCTTGGAAAGTGCCGGATACAGAAACCGCAGAGTTTATGCAGTTGTTTTATAAAAAAATGTTTGATGGCAAAGCCATTGATCAATCCTTTTATGAAGCGCAAATGTTGATGAAAAATAAATATAAAAAAGAACCCTACAAATGGGCTGCATGGATTTTATTACGATGATAATATTTTGAAAAAAACTGGCTCTCGGATGAGAAAAATAATTTTATTACTGACTTTGTTATTTTCTATTTTCTTTGATTTGTATAGTCAGGAAAATGAATGGACTTGGATGAAAGGGGACGATAATCCTGTTGTTGTTGACAGTTCGCAACCCGTTTATGGCCCACTAGGTGCTTCAAGTTCTAACTATAGACCAGGTATTAGATCAAACGCAACAATGTGGGCAGCTGCTGACGGAAGTATTTGGTTATTTGGCGGATTGGGTAGTTCTGATGGTTATAATAATGGTTATTTGAATGACTTATGGAAATATAATCCTGCAACAAATGAATGGACTTGGGTAAAGGGTGATAATACAATAAATAATATTGGAATTTATAGTGACGTAAACGCTTCTTTTAATAAACCTGGGGCCAGGGATCAGGCCGTTGGATGGGTAGATACCAATGGCGACTTTTGGTTATTTGGCGGTAATGGTTATGCCAGTGCTGGTTCAGGTTTATTAAATGATCTCTGGAAATATAATATTGCATCTAATACTTGGACATGGGTTAAAGGAGATAATATTATCAACGTAACCGGTGTGTACAGCAACGGAACAGTATTATTAAATAAGCCAGGCAGTAGGTATCAAGCAACTGGTTGGGTTGCAGGAGGAGATCTTTATTTATTTAGCGGATGGGGAAGAGCAAACACTGCAACAAATGGAAGGTTAAATGATTTGTGGCGCTATACAATAGCGACAAATACTTGGACATGGGTTAAAGGAGATAATACAATTAGTAATGTCGGTGTATATACAAGTGCTACTGCATCTAACAGAAAACCTGGGGCCAGGTACCAGGCCACAAGTTGGGTGGATGCAAGCGGAATTGCTTGGTTGTTTGGTGGATCAGGGCAAACAACATCTAGTTCGACAGGTAATCTAAATGACTTATGGAGCTATAATGCTACCACTAATATCTGGACTTGGGTAAAGGGGGATAATGTTTTGAATGTAGACAATGTATATGGAGTTCAAAACATACCAGATATAAATAATAAACCTGGTGGAAGATATTCTTCTGCTGGATGGGCTGATAATACAGGTAATCTTTGGCTCTTCGCAGGAAATCGTAATTCTACATTTCCCTACGATTTCAATGATATGTGGCGATACAATATTGCAACAAATACCTGGACATGGATAAAAGGCAGCGATACATGGTATCAACCAGCAAATTATGGAACTCAGGGAATTGCTGATGATAATAATACTCCTGGTTCAAAAAAGTTTGTTGCTGTATGTAAAGATGCATCCGGTTCTTTCTGGCTATATGGGGGAGTTGGTTATGGATTTGTTTCCAATTCAAATGCAGTTTTTTTGAATGAATTGTGGAAATTCAATCCTGTTACTAACCAATGGACTTGGGTAAGGCATAATAATCTTATTGAAACATATTACCCTTCACTTTATAATCAGCAAGGGGTTCCCAACTTGAGTAGTAAACCCGGAGGGAAAAATTTCGCAACATATTGTTCTGATAATAATGGAAATTACTGGCTATTTGGTGGTAATTCGAATACAGGTACAGGCAATGATTTATGGAAATATACAGAATCAAATAACATCTGGACATGGATGAAAGGTGACTCTACCACCAATCGTATTGGCATTTATGGAACACTAAACCAACCAAACATAAATAATAAGCCAGGCAGCAGGAGCGGGGCGGTAATGTGGAAAGGAGGTCCAGATGAATTATGGTTATTTGGGGGGATATGGCTATGGGAATTCTGTTGAAGGAAATCTTAATGATTTATGGAAGTATACAATTTCTACTAATACCTGGACATGGGTAAAAGGTGATAGCTCTATTGATAATTCAGGCATTTATAATCAAACACCTATTCAAAATAAACCCGGTGGAAGAAGTGGTGAGGCTAATTGGAAAGATAATAATGGCACCATCTGGCTTTTTGGTGGTGTAGGATTTTCGGATTCTGGTAATGGACAATTAAACGATTTATGGAAATATGATATTACGACTAATACTTGGACTTGGGTAAAAGGTAATACAACATCAGATAATAATGGAGAATATGGAACTCAGGGAATTGCTGATCAAAATAATAAACCGGGGAGTCGTAATTCAGCTTCAACATGGACAGATGGAAATAATAATTTATGGCTATTTGGAGGAAATGGTTTCGACGAATCAACCAGCTATCAGGATTTGAATGATTTATGGAAATATAACATAATTACAAATGAATGGACATGGGTAAAAGGGAATAAAAATGGAAATATTTATGGTTCTTATGGAACGATAGAGATTCCGGTAATAATAATAAGGAAGTAGGCATGGTAGTGTATCATGGGCCGATGGGGTTGGAAATTTATGGCTTTTTGGAGGGAACGGATACGACAGTAATAGTGGAGATGTGGAGTTAAGCGATCTTTGGAAATATAATATTATTTCAAACCAATGGACTTGGATAAAAGGTTATGAAACAGGCCTTGGTGAGTACGGAACTATGGGTGTTCCTGATAATAATAATAAACCTGGTGGTAGGCGAAATGTAGCTTCATGGAAAGCAAATGGGAATCAATTATGGTTATTTGGTGGTTTCGGATATGCAACTACATTTCCTGGTGATATACTAAACGATTTATGGAGATATCAACTTCCCTGTCCAGGCGAAATATTGCTTTCTCCAGTAAGTGGAGTTATATGTTTTGATGGCAATCCAGTTACATTAACTGCATCAGGTGGAACTTCATATGTTTGGTATAAAGATGGTGCAATTATTACCGGAGAAAATGGTTCTACATATACCGCCACATCTTTTGGCTCCTATTATGTAACCGGAAATGTAGGAAGCTGTACTGGAAAATATTCAAATGAAGTTTTATTGCAGTCCCCATCTATAGCCCCTAGTTTAGGAGGAACCGGAGTTTATTGTTTAGGAGATAATGTAAATGTTGGTATTCCAGAAACACAGAACGAACAAGATTATACATGGTTAGGCCCTCAATTCAAATATGTTCCAATCGGTGGAGGTGGTGGAAATCAAAGTTTAAATTTTACAATGCTCAGCCCTTCACAAGCAGGTACATATATTGTTGAATCAACAAAACCAGGATGTGATACTGTTTATTCTAATTATGTATTTGTTGGTTTTGCCGAGATAAATGGCCTTACAATAACAAACCTTTGCCCAACAACACCTGGATCAGCAGAAGTTACTTTCAGTTGGGATCCTATAGGTCCTACACAATTATTACAACTATTCGAATATAGTGTTACGAATAATCCAACACCGCCAGCCACTGGAACAATTACATCATCGTTTTCTATCACTAGAAATATTGGAGCCGGACTACTTTTTTTATTCATATCCGTGCCAGATGTGGATCTGGAAATTTTGGTTTTACTGATTGGGTAACGATGTCTTTTGTATCTCCATCTGCTGCTCCAGTATTATCAGTTACACCTGCTACGGCTAACATTTGTCAAGGCGGGTCGCAGTTACTAACTGTATCTGGCAATGGGGCATATCAATGGATGTTGGATGGAACTCCTATATCCGGTGCTACTAGTTCTACTTACAGTGCAATTGCGGCTGGATCTTATAGTGTTACAACTACTATTAACGGATGTTCTAATACCTATACTTCAAACAATTCTGTAATTACAGTTACGGCTTTGCCAACAGGTACAATCAGTCCTGCTAGTGCATCGATATGTTCTGGTGGCTCACAATTATTAACGGCAACAGGTGGAACATCATATCAATGGTACAAAGATGGAATACTAATAAGCGGAGAAGTGAATGCAACTTATTCAGCAACACTTGCAGGAACATATACCGTAACAATTTTCAATGGAACTTGTAGTGGTCCAGCATCAAACAGTTCTGTTATTACAGTTGGCACAACACCAACAGGCACCATAAGTCCGGGGACTGCATCAATATGTTCAGGTGGTTCTCAATTGTTAACTGCAACTGGTGGAACATCGTACCAATGGTACAAAGATGGGAATACTAATCAGCGGAGAAGTGAATGCAACTTATTCAGCAACACTTGCAGGAACATATACCGTAATTATTTTCAATGGAACTTGTAGTGGTCCAGCATCTAACAGTTCGGTTATTACGGTTAGTACAACACCAACAGGCACAATTAGTCCGGCGACTGCATCGATATGTTCAGGTGGTTCCCAATTGTTAACGGCAACTGGTGGAACATCGTATCAATGGTACAAAGATTGAATACTAATCAGCGGAGAAGTGAATGCAACTTATTCAGCAACACTTGCAGGAACGTATACAGTAATTATTTTCAATGGAACTTGTAGTGGTCCAGCATCTAACAGTTCAGTTATTACAGTTGGCACAACACCGACAGGCACCATAAGTCCGGCTACTGCATCTATTTGTTGCAGGTGGTTCTCAGTTGTTAACTGCAACAGGTGGAACATCGTACCAATGGTACAAAGATGGAATACTAATCAGCGGAGCAGTGAATGCAACTTATTCAGCAACACTTGCAGGAACATATACAGTAATTATTTTCAATGGAACTTGTAGTGGTCCAGCATCAAACAGTTCAGTTATTACAGTTGGTACAACACCAACAGGTACAATCAGTCCGGCTACTGCATCTATTTGTTCCGGTGGTTCTCAGTTATTAACGGCAACAGGTGGAACATCGTACCAATGGTACAAAGATGGAATACTAATCAGCGGAGAAGTGAATGTAACATATTCAGCAACACTTGCAGGAACGTGTACCGTAATTATTTTCAATGGTAGTTGTAGTGGTCCAGCATCAATGCAGTAACTGTAATTGTAAATCCAACATTGACCAGCACAGCAAACGATAAGTCCGGCAATCATTACCATGAACATCGGAATGGTAATAATTATACCGGCGCCGGAACGTATAACGTAACACTAATCGGAACTGCTGGTTGCGATTCAATAGCAACACTGAATTTATCAGTGAACCAAGCACATTGACCAGCACAACAAACATTGCAATCTGCACTAATCAATTACCATAGCATACTTGGAATGGCAACAGCTATACCGCCGCAGGAACTTATAATGTGACACTGATCGGTACTGCTGGTTGCGATTCGACAGCACACTGAATTTGTAAACCCAACTTTGACGAGTACAACAAATGTTGCAATCTGCACTAATCAATTACCATATACTTGGAATGGCAACAACTATACCGCCGCCGGAACGTATAACGTAACACTAATCGGAACTGCTGGTTGCGATTCAATAGCAACACTGAATTTATCAGTGAACCCAACTTTGACAAGTACAACAAATGTTGCGATTTGTACCAACCAACTTCCTTATACTGGAATGGCAACAGTTACACCGCCGCCGGAACTTATAATGTGACATTGATTCGGTACTGCTGGTTGTGATTCTATAGCAACACTGAATTTGTCAGTGAATCCGACTTTAACGAGTACAACAAATGTTGCAATCTGCGCTAATCAATTACCTTATTCATGGAACGGTAACAGTTACACCGCCGCCGGAACATATAATGTGACGCTGATTGGTACTGCTGGTTGTGATTCTATCGCAACATTGAACTTATCAGTTAACCCGATTTTAACTAGCACAACAAATATATCCGTTTGTAATAATCAGCTTCCTTATGTTTGGAATGGAAACAACTACACCACAGCAGGAACGTATACTATCACTCTGACCACTACAACTGGTTGTGATTCCATCGCAACATTAAACTTGTCGGTGAATCCTGTATTAACCAGTACGACGAATGTCTCCGTATGTAGCAACCAAGTACCGTATGGCTGGAACGGAAACAACTATTCTAGTTCAGGTACATTTAGTGCTACTCTTCTTGGTTCAAATGGATGTGATTCTATTGCTACTTTAAATTTAATCGTAAAACTTGTTTCAACCAGTCAGACAAGTGCAGCAGTCTGTGCAAACGAATTACCTTATAACTGGAATGGAAACAGTTATAATTCGGCAGGCTCTTATAATGTTTTATTTACTGGAGCGAATGGTTGTGATTCAATTGCTACGCTGGTTTTAACTGTCAATACTGTTCCGATAGGTTCCATCAGTCCGGCAAATGCTTTTATTTGTCCGGGTACTACGCAAATACTTACCGTTTCTGGAGGAGCTTCTTACCAATGGTTATTGAATGGTACAGCAATTCCGGGTGCGAATTTATCAACCTACAATGCATCATTACCCGGTACGTATACTGCCCGAATCATTGGAAACAATGGTTGTGAGTCTTTGGCGTCGAATAATAGTATCCTTACACTTTTTGCTAAGCCAATAGCCGCTTTTAGTTCGGGCACTTTATGCCAGCAGGAACTGACGGTCTTTAATAATCTAAGTCAGACCGCTGGTGTCGGAACTGTAAACTGGACTTGGGATTTCGGAGATGGAACAAATTCTTCTTTGTTTGCACCTTCACATATCTATAATTCTTCAGGAACTTTCACCGTAACATTAATTGCAACTTCAGCTTCATGTTCGCAAATAGCAGATACTATCAAAAAAGTGTTGACAATAAATGCAGCCGTTCCCGGAATAAGATATCCGTCAATAAATGTGCTAAAAAATAATGCCACATCATTAACGGCTAGGAATATTGGTCTTCAATATGTATGGCAACCAATTACAGGATTGAATAACCCTTCAATTCAAAACCCTCTTGTTACGACAGCTACAGATAAAGAGTACACAATAAGTATTACAAATAATGTAGGTTGTCATATTGTTGATACTTTATTTATCAGGGTTTTTGATAAGTCAGAAATTTTTGTTCCAAAAGCCTTTACTCCGAATCGTAATAATGCCAATGATGTTTTAAGACCATTACTGGTCGGATTCTCCTCTATAGAATATTTTAGAGTTTATAACAGATGGGGGCAATTAGTATATCAGACACAAGCCATTGGCGAAGGTTGGGATGGTACTTTTAGAAATGCAGCACAGCCAATGGAAACATATAACTGGGTATTTGCAGGTAAATCTATTGATGGAAGTGTGATAAAAGCAAATGGAAAAACTGTTTTAATTCGTTAAAAAAAATTGTAGAAATGAAATATTGTATTGTAGTATTTTTTCTAATGCTGACTGGAATACTTAAAGGTCAGTCACCGCATTTTTCGCAGTTTTATTCAGCACCATTGTTGATGAACCCGGCAAACACTGGATTTATTCCTGGAAACATTCGGGTGGCTGGTAATTACCGATCTCAATGGGGAAATGGCGGTTCATCTTACAGCACAAGTACTTTATCAACTGATTTCAGGCTCTTAAAAAACAAATTGGCGGAAGGGAATAAGTTAGGCTTTGGTTTGTCTTTATTAAATGATAAATCATTGGAAGGAGCGATTCAGAATAGTTCAATAAGCGTAAGTACTGCTTATAATTTATCGCTTGATCAGGATAATATACATACAATTGGGTTGGGATTTCAGGGGGTTTATAATCAACGACAGATCAATTTTAATAAACTGACTTTTGAAAATCAATTGACGGTTGGTGGATTCGATCCTTCATTACCAGTTGGTGAATCATTACCCGATGGAACTAAAAGTTATTTTGATATGGGTGTAGGTGCTGCCTACCACGCCTCATTGGAGGATAAGTCATTTTTTGCAGGCTTTAGTGTATTTAATATGCTGAAGAAAAAAGATATATTTCTGGATCCCGAATTCAAATTACCGCAACGATATATGTTAATGGCAGGTGGTGATCTTGATGTTGGTGCAAATGGTGTTTTTTATTTTTCGATGAATTACCAGCAGCAGGGGACTACAAATGAAACGACAGTAGGAGCATCTTATGGAATTCAGCTGGGTGATGCCAAAAGGAATATAATAAGTTTGGGATCTTGGTATCGTTTGAATGATGCTATTATTCCGTATGTAGGTTATCAATTGGGTGGCTTGCAAACCGGGTTTAGTTTTGATTATACAACTTCAAAATTAAAAACAGGCGGCCAGACAAGAAATGGTTTTGAGATCAGTATGGTGTATACAGCGGAAGACAAATCAACATTAAAAAGATTAGTTCCCTGGTATTAATTAAAGATGCTCAAGGAATTATTTTTTCAAAATTAATCCGGCTATTTAGCCAGCTATCTTTCACTGGTACAATCCAACTATTTTCTAATTCCTCTTTTGTTTGTACTAGGTTGTTGAAGTATAATGTTTCTGGTTGGATAAATCCGTTTTCAACACCGTAAGTAAGTTGTGAGATGGGCAATAACTGAATTTTATCTTTTACAATAAATGCCAAACTGATTCTATCGAATAAATTTACACTAAACTGTTTTTCCATTTCTTTTATTAGTCTTACTGAACTATCGGTGCTGCATCCGCTTACTCCTGTTGCAGTTTCATCAGCCAATAAAACAATAAACTGGCCAAAGAAAAGATGAGCTTCGCCTT
Organism: Chitinophagaceae bacterium; assembly: GCA_016706055.1. Classification (GTDB taxonomy): domain Bacteria; phylum Bacteroidota; class Bacteroidia; order Chitinophagales; family Chitinophagaceae; genus JJ008. The sequence continues at coordinate 138,111 of JADJKL010000011.1, forward strand.
TCACTGGTGTGCCGTGACTTAACCAATTTGCAGTAAATGCATTCAACTTGTCTTCTATATCAAAAGCTTCGCTTAAAGAAAATACTCTGTTTGATTGATAGACCCAAACTCTAGAGTCTGCGTGAAAATCTTTATTGAGGAGATGTTTGTATTCGAAACTCATGGAGTAAAGTTAATTCATACTGGCGGCAATCAATTCTGCAATATCCAAAACCTGTACGGAATCTTCTTTTTCTTCCAATTTTACTCCGTCAGTCAACATAGTGTTGCAGAAAGGACAAGCTGCTGCAATAACAGAAGCACCGGTTCCAATAGCTTCGTGGCTACGTTCAATATTTATTCTTGTAATTCCTTTTTCTTCTTCTTTAAACATTTGCGCACCGCCGGCACCGCAACAAAGTCCGTTACTTTTGCAACGTTTCATTTCTATCAGTTCGGCATCTAAAGCTTCCAGCACTTTTCTTGGAGCTTCGTAAATATTATTGGAACGACCTAGATAGCAACTGTCATGGTAAGTAATTTTTTTACCTTTAAATGTGCCGCCTTCCTTCATAGTTATTTTCCCTTCATCAATTAATCCTTGTAAAAAAGTAGAATGATGAATCACTTCATAGTTGCCGCCCAATTCCGGATATTCATTTTTCAGCGTATTGAAGCAATGCGGGCAAGCCGTTACTATTTTTTTGATATTGTAATTATTAAGGATTTGTATGTTCTGGTAAGCCATCATCTGAAACATAAACTCATTACCAGCTCTGCGAACAGGATCGCCGGTACACATTTCTTCCTTGCCAAGTATGGCATAGTTTATACCTACTTTATCCAAAATAGTAACGAAGGCCTTAGTGATTTTTTGTGCTCTCTGGTCAAAACTACCGGCACAGCCCACCCAGAATAGAACTTCGGGGCTTTTGCCTTCGGCAGATAATTCAGCTACTGTTGGAACATTCATTTAATTCAATTTCAACAACAATATTACTGAAAACACAGCACTTATCAATTCTGGTAATTAGGATTACTGAAATTGATATATCCTGAATATTAAGGTATTAAAAACAAAAAATGCTGGTTTATTAGCAGGAAACTTATTTTTGTTACATATCAATATGAAGATTAAAAAATTCTTTCAAAAAATAACCAACTGGGAACTGTGGAATTTCTATGTTCTGTATTTCCCAATCAGCTTTGTCTGGCTATGGCATTGTATTCGTAGCTGGAACTTCTGGTTTTTCAGTCCGTCTAATCCTACTATCACTTTTGGAGGTTTTGAAGGAGAGGGTAAGAAGGAAATGTATGATCAGTTGCCAACGCATCTTATTCCCCGCACTATTTACATTATGCATGACTGGTCTTTTGACGAAGTGAAAAAGAAAATTGACGAAGCAGGATTTACGCTTCCCTATATTGTAAAACCTGATGTGGGCATGAAAGGAATCTTATTTCGAAAAATTGATAGTGAAGACCAGTTGGAAAAATATCATGAAAGAATTCCGGTAGAATATATTGTGCAGGATTTAATTGAGTTACCAGTAGAAGTCAGTGTGTTTTATTACCGCTATCCATGGGAAGAAAAAGGTGTTGTGAGTGGATTTATTGATAAGGAACTGCTTCAGGTAAAAGGAGATGGAAATACAACTTTAAAAGATTTAGTGGCGATGCATCCCCGTGCAAAGTTTCGGATGGAAGAAATGGAGCATCGTCATGGACATCGTTTCGATAGAGTGATTCCCAAAGGAGAAATATTTTATCTGTCTTATGCAGGTAATCATAACAGAGGCGCACATTTCACTAATCTGCACAATGAAATTGATGAAAGCCTTCATAAAGTATTTGATGAACTGAGCCATTTCACCGATAAGTTTTATTATGGCCGTTATGATATTAAAACCACTTCTATCGAAGATTTAAAACAGGGAAAGAATTTTTTGATTCTTGAATTTAACGGTTGCGGTGCAGAACCGAATCATATTTATGATTGTAATATGAGCATCTGGAAAGCATACGGCGTTTTGTTACATCACTGGAAAGTGTTGTATAAGATTAGCCGCTATAATCATAAACAAGGGGTGCCTTATTGGTCTTTTATGAAAGGCTACAGATACCTGCAGGATGCTAAGAAGCATTTTAAGATGCTTGAAAAGTATGACTAAGCCGTTACAGCATTCTCCTTGCTTTCACTAACTTTAGTTTCTAAAATAATTCTAATGCCGGATGATGAAAAGTTTATAATGCTCCGTAATTATGATTTGTGGTGTAATCTGGAGGATCGGGAATATGATGAACTAAATGTTGCTCACCAATTTATCGAAGCTAAGAAAGGCGACTATATCTACTTCGATTCTCATCATTTAAACAAACTCTATTTTTTAAAAGGCGGTTATATCAAAATTGGATTTATTGATGATGAGGGCAATGAAATTATTAAAGAAATTATTAAGGAAGGTGAAATATTTGGACAGTTTGCTCTGGAACGGAATAACTTGAATGGAGAATTCGCCAAAGCATATAAAGGAAATGTTAGCCTTTGTGCTTTTTCTATTGAAGACTTCGAAAAATTGTTGAAGAAAAAACCGGAGCTTGCAATTAAGTATAGCAAACAAGTAGGGGAGAAGTTGCGAAGAGCAGAGTTTCGTTTGTTGAATATGCTCAACAAAGATGTACGGGCAAGACTGGTTGCTTTTTATTATCACCTTGCCATTATGGATGGGTATAACGGATCGGCAACATCTTATTCTATTGATAATTTTTTAACACATGATGATATCGCAAAACTGATTGGTAGTGCCAGGCAAACAGTTACTACACTCATCAATCAGCTAGAAGGAGAAGGCTTAGTAAAGATCTCAAGAAAGAAAATTGAAATACCAGATGTTAAAAAACTACAGCAACTGGTAATGGTAACTTGACCATTACTTCCTATTTTCGTTTTATGCGGCCGTTAATTAAAATCTTCTTTGTTGGAATGCTGGTTAGTTTCCTTGGCTCATTGCCATTGGGAACGCTGAATATTGCGGCTATGCAGATTTCAATAAGCGATGGAGTAATGGCAGCCATCCTCTTCTCAGCAGGTTCTTTATTGGCAGAAATAATTTATGTACGCATTTCATTGGTGGCAATGGATTGGATACGAAAGCAGGAGAAAATACTAAAGGCATTGGAATGGGTAACACTGGTTATTGTGCTGGCATTGGCAGCTGCCAGTTTTTATGCCGCTTTGCATCCATCTGTTTCAAAAAATGCAATATTAGATAGTCCAATGCCTAAATTTATTTTGGGTTTTGTAATGAGTGCATTAAATCCAGTGCAGATACCATTTTGGTTTGGTTGGAGTACGGTACTTTTTACAAGAAAGTTTTACTGCCTAAGAATGAGCATTACAATATTTATATAATTGGAATTGGTATGGGGACTTTTATCGGCAATTGTGTTTTTATTTTTGGTGGCCGGTTAGTTGCAAGTAAGATCAGTAACAACCAGGATATTCTTAGTTGGGTAATCGGCGGTATTTTTGCTATAACTGCAATTTTTCAACTGTGGAGAATATTAAAGAAAAAAGACCCTGCTCATAATTTGGAACATCCAGAAGATGCAATTACACCTTTTGAAAAAAAGATGATCAAATAGTTTTAAAAACGATAGCCTGCCGAAAGCGATGGAATAACCCTGCCGCCATTGTCTTCATCCATCGAATTATAATCTTTACTAATTTTCAATGTGTAACCATAGCCAATTGAAGGTGCGGCATAAATCCGTTTTGCAAATACAAGATGATAGCCTGCTTCTGCAAATGGAGTAATCAATAAACTGTTTCGGCTCGTTTTTCCTTCGAAGTTTTCGAGAGAGAATAAAATCCTTGCACCAGCAAAAGGGCTGCTGCCTTTCGTTATAATTTTATCGCTGAAAGCATAACGATAGCCGATATATACGCCGAAGCCATGTGAAACTGAATAAGCTTTTTTGGAGGCCAACTGATACGTAATGCCTGCACTAAAACTATTTTTATTACTAAATGATTCTCCCCGAAGGGCAGCTTTTGCATTGTTATAGCCTTTGCCAATGAGCCGCATGTATTCGCCACCAAGTTCAAAAGGTTTTTGAGCCTGGCTTACTATTGTAGTTGATATTGCGATGAGTAATAAAGAAAATCGTAGCATAAGTAATAGTAAAACGAATGGATGCCATAATTATTTTGCTTCCTTGCAATTTTGATTAATCAACGATAAATAGTTTGCAGCCTGTATTAGTTGATGTCTTATGTGCTTCGTTATTATCGCCAACAAAATAGCACTTGCCTTTTGTTAATTTCATGATTCGGCCATCCTCCAGCTCTGTATCCATTTCTCCATCCACACAATAAATAATATGGCCTTTGCTACACCAATGATCGGCTTTGTAGCCAGGAGAATAAACGACTTCTCTTACTCTGATCTCATTCATCATTTGTACTTTCCAGTATGCAGTGCCGGTTTCGCCTTTATGTTCTTCCGCGGGAATGGAAGACCAGTCAATTGTTTGGAATGGAAATGAATCGAGTTTCAATTATTAATTTTTAATTACTAATTATTCATTTTAATTCCTCCACCCACTTATCTCTTTCATCCGGACTAAATTTCCACGGCGCAAAATTATTCTCCACATTGCTGAACATGGCTGCCCATTCTGGCGAGGTATTACTTTCTTCCATTACAAGATAACGGCGTAGTTGTAAAATAATATCCAGTGGACTAATACTAACCGGACATTCCTGCACACAGGCATTACAAGTGGTGCAGGCACTTAGTTCTTCTACCGAAATATAATCATGTAACAAACTCTTTCCATCATCTCTAAATTCGCCGTTTGCATTAATATTCTTTCCAACATTGTTCACTCTGTCACGGGTATCCATCATAATCTTTCTTGGCGATAAAAGTTTGCCGGTTTGTGTGGCCGGACAAGCAGCAGAACATCTGCCACATTCGGTACAGCTATAAGCATCCATCAGATTCTTCCAACTGAGATCCTGAATATCTTTTGCGCCAAACTTTTGTATAACGGCTGCTTGTTCGCCAGTTGGGGCTAACTCAGGCTGCATGGCATACAATACTTCGTTTTGAATGGATGGCATATTTTCCATTTGTCCCATTGGTTTCAAACGGGCATAATATGCATTCGGGAACGCTAAAATAATATGCAGATGTTTTGAATAAGGTAAATAGTTTAAGAAGGCGAATATGCCAACGATATGTAACCACCAGCAACCTCTTTCCAAAATTATCAGCGAGTCATTACTCATGCCGCTGATTACAGGATGCAAGTATTGTGATAATATAAAATTACCTGTTGGATGTGCTGCATAATGTTCGGCACCTCTTGCTTGTAACAATGTATCACTTGCATTTAGAAAAAGAAACAACGACATTAATACAATCTCAGTAATCAGGATATAGTTTGCATCACTTCTTGGCCAGCCATCTAGGTCTTTACTTACAAACCGTTTGATATTGACGATATTTCTTCTGATAAAAAATATGACACAGGAAACTAAAACCAATAAAGCCAGTACTTCAAATGCATTAATAAGAAATGTATAAAGGCCACCTAAGTATTGACCAAACAAACGGTGTGTCCCAAAAATTCCATCTAAAACAATTTCTAGTACTTCAATATTAATGATGACGAATCCGGCATAAACAAAAAAGTGCATGACTGCTACCAATGGATTGCGAAACATTTTCTTTTGTCCAAATGATAGCAACAATAGATTTTTCCAGCGTTGCGGTTTGTTGTCGGTGATATCTTCATCTCGGCCGAGCTTGATGTTGCGGCTGATCTCTCTTACTTTTTTTGAAAAAAACCAGACAGAAAAGGCACTGACAAGAATAAAGAGAACCTGTTGAATAATTTGCATGGCAGATGTTTACAGCTGCTAATTTACGGCATCGGTTTTAAACCCACCCCCTTTCAAAATTTTATTTGCGCAGTTTTGCTGCCCTTCTCTTCCGATTTTATCGGAATCTTCGACAAGGAGGGGATGGAAAAGGTTGAATTTTTTATAGAAAAATAAGATTTCAAATAGTTTAAATGTATAGTACTACTATTCCGTCATACTTGGCTTGACCCGGTATCTTTTTCAAAAGATATTTCAGAGAGAGATGCCGGATCAAGTCCTGCAAGACAAGAAGCAACAGATACCGGGTCAAGCCCGGTATGACATTCAAATAATGAATTAACGGGCAACAACTTTAAAAATGCAAAGCATGAACTTTAAATTTTCCATTTGATAGTTCCAGCGAAGGCGTAGGAAACTTGAATGCACTTAAAACAGTAAAAAGAAATTTCAATCCTTTTTTATTTGTTTTGATTTTTGTTAAATCAATATCCGGAGCTAAATACCATTGGCGGTATCTTTTTATATCCGTTCGGTTGAAAATAATATTGCCATTAGCATCTTTACCAATATTTTCTGTACCGCCAAACATTCCTTCGGCGCCATAGCCAACAGCTACGGATAACCATTCGGGGATATTTGAATTTTTAAAAAAAGGTTTCAAATTAGCACTTGCCCAATAGGTTTGGCCGTTATAATCTTTTAGCAATCGTTCTGGAATACTTTTTCCAAACAGCACATCGCTTCGCTGATTTAATGTTGGATCTGAATATGATTTTTTATGAAAAGAGAATTTTAGTTTGATTCGTTGGTCATCCCAGGCAAGTTCTTGTGCAATCATTGCTCCGCTGCCGAGAATGTTGGCACCAAAATCTCCCCAGCTCCAGCCCCAGCCAGCACTATGACCATCCAGAAATTCAATTACTGTTTGATACACTGCACCACTCATTCCGCCAATCCAGATTCTTTTCTTACGGTCAATACCTGTCCATCGCCACATTTCCATACTGGCACGGCTCTCGATATAAGCACTATACAAGTGACCAACCTTATCTACTTGTTTCCATTCTGGAAAATCATTGAACGTATGAAATTTTGTTTTTTCATATTGGCTGTACCAAGCAGATGAAAGTGCAATCATGGTAGCACTGTAGCCAACAACATTGGCACCGGCAACAAACCATATTCTTTTTTCCTTTTGTTGTGGAGTAAGGCTGTAATATTTGGGGTCTTGCTTTAAAGAATGTGATTGAGTGTCTATGGTTAAGGTTAAATCATCTGGAACATTTAAAGTACTATCTGTTTGTGCTTTAATGTTTGTTGAAAGAAGTAGGAATACTATCAAAATGCTGAATAGCGAACAGAACCTTGAAGAGTGCGACGCAACGAAAGACGATAGTAGTAATGCCGATGACCTCATAAACATCAAATTTACGACTCGCAGACTTAACCGGATTGAAAAGATGCCCGCCTGAATGACGCAGTCGGGCAGGAAATTCAATATCTTAGAGGCTCATTTAAATATTGCGATATGAAAGAGGAAATAGCGAAGAAAGTAAATACATGGCTTGCAGGAAATTTTGATGTGGATACAAAAACAGCCGTGGCTGATCTGCAAAAAAATAATCCGGATGAACTGGCCGATTCGTTTTATAAAAATTTGGAGTTTGGTACAGGTGGACTTCGTGGATTGATGGGAGTGGGTACAAACCGCATGAATAAATACACAGTGGGAATGGCAACGCAGGGCTATGCCAATTATTTGAAACAATGTTTTCCTGATGGTGTGAGTGTGGCGATTGCACATGATAGCCGCAACAATAGTCGCTTTTTTGCTGAAACTGTAGCCAATGTTTTTGCAGCGAATGGTATAAAAGTTTATTTGTTTGAGGCATTGAGGCCAACGCCGGAATTATCTTTTGCTATTCGTCATTTAAAATGCCAGGGTGGTGTGGTAGTAACTGCTTCGCATAATCCGAAAGAGTATAACGGCTACAAAGCTTATTGGAATGATGGCTCGCAACTGGTGCCGCCGCATGATAAGAATGTGATAAAGGAAGTGGATAAAATTGCATCTGTGGATGATGTGAAATGGAGTGGTGGAGAAGCTAACATTGCAATGCTTGGGAAAGATATGGATGATGCATACATCAACATGGTGAAAAGTCTGAGTGTGTATCCGGAAGTAATTCAAAAACACAAAGACCTAAAAATTGTTTACACACCGATACATGGAACCGGCATTACTTTATTACCGCAGGTGTTGAAAGAATTTGGTTTTGATAATGTACATATTGTAAAAGAGCAGAGTGAGCCTGATGGCAATTTTCCAACAGTGGCCTATCCCAATCCGGAAGAAAGCGAAGCGATGAGTTATGGTTTGAAATTATCAGAAAAATTAGATGCTGATATACTAAGTGGTACTGATCCGGATGCAGATAGAATTGCAATTGGTGTAAAGGACAGCAATGGCAAATGGGTGCTGATGAATGGCAATCAGACTGCGGTGCTTGCTTTTAATTATCTGATGGAAGCTCGGAAAACAAAAGGGATTGCACAGCCGAATGATATGGTGGTGACAACAATCGTTACCACACCAATGATTGATGCGATTGCAAAAGGAAACGGTGTGAATTGCTACCGAGTGCTGACAGGTTTTAAATGGATTGCTGAATTGATTCGTCAGAAAGAAGGCAAGAAAAATTATGTAATTGGTGGAGAAGAAAGTTTTGGCCTGATGATTGGTGACCAGATACGGGATAAGGACGGCATTAGTGCCGTAGCATTGCTTTGCGAAATGGCAGCTTATGAAAAAGAAAAAGGCCGCAGCCTGTATGAAAAAATGATTGACCTGTATGTGGAGTACGGTTTTTATAAAGAACACCTGATCTCTATTACCAAAAAAGGAATGGATGGGCAGGAGCAGATAGCAGCGATGATGGAAGCATATCGAAACAACCCGCCGAAAGTGATTAACGGTTCTGATGTGGTGCAATTATTGGATTACGAACTACAAAAAGGAACGAACCCGCAAACAGGAGAGGAGTGGCCGATTGAATTACCAAAATCGAATGTGCTGCAATTTATATTAGCAGATGGTAGCAGCATTTCTGCAAGACCAAGTGGCACAGAACCAAAAATTAAATTTTATTTTAGTGTGAATACAAAATTGAACAGTGCTGCTGAGTTTGAAAAAGTGAATGCAGCGATGGATGATAAGATTAAGCAAGTGATTGAGGATATGAAGTTGTAAGGAGCAGAGGAATCAATAGATAAAAACATTTCCTTTTATTTTTGCCTTTGATACTTAAAAAAGTAATATTTATTTTCTTTTAAAAATGAGAGAGGATAGCTGACAGACGAAGCATTTGGCAATTTTTTGAGAATAATCTCTTTTAATTCTTCTAATGATTTTTCATTCCAATCAGAATTAGTGAGTAATATGTCGAATGAAGTTGGTAGTGGGTTTTCCTCAAGGACATTATTCCAATCCTCATTTCCTTCAAACAAAAATTTTTCTTTTGCATCATCTTTTGAAATAAATTTTATGGAATCTACTCCATTTATTCTAGATAAAGTGATAGAGTCTTTTGTGTGTGAATAATTGACATCCAATGGCTCTTTAAGGTATACAACTATACTTTTCTTTATTGTTTTTAAAAGGTCAGAAAAGCTTAATCTGATGTAACCTTTTTCACTTGTCTGAAGATTTTTGGTAATAATATCTTGAATGAAACTGAAATCTTCTTGTTTCAGATTTAAATAAGGAAATTCTGTTATAATTGAATCTTCCTCAGAGATTCCTACTAAAGTTAATTCGATTCTATCGATTGAGTCTTGTAAATCATTTGTATTTTTTGTGATTATATAATCTATCCCTTTAGAAATATTAATCCATTTTGCTTTAGTTAAATCCTCTAATGAATATTTGTTTTGGCAAATAGCAATAAAAGGAAGACTAAAGAGTATTGAGAATAATATCTTTTTCATCGAGAATAAAAGTATGCAAATTTTTTATGAGGTTGGTGCAAGAAAACACCAACCTCGGCGAACAGCTTCCAAAGCGTAAACAGGTATAGTATTAATTAATTTTTATCCCATTTTAAACATACATCTGCCACAGATGGGTGTACTTTTTTTAGCATACGTACAAATACTTCATCTGTCATTTTTTCCTGATGCTTTTTCAAAGCCTTCCATAATTTCTTCAACACTTTTTTGCCACCGGCATTGTAAATATCTTTTGCTGCTGAATGGAGTTTGCATTGATACCAACCATAATTTTTTGGGCCCATACCCAGCGTAGCATACAATCTTTCAAAATCTTCAAGGCTGGTGAATTTATAGTCGGATGTGCTGCCACCTACCACCATATTTGGAAATGCTTCCAGTGCAGGTAAAAGTTCAGGGTGTTTTTCGGCAACGTAAGTATGCAGCATGATGTTTACAAACAACTCACTCATCCAGTTCCGTTGCATTTTAAGTCCCGCCTGTGCGGTATACGAATGTCCCATTTCATGTAGGGCTAATAAATCAAAGAAAGGCATCATACTATATGAGCCATCTGGTTTGCCATAAGCTTTTTTAATCTGTATTGCTATGTGTGGCGGTAGTTGGTCAACAGGTGGCAAAAAGCTGCGCCAAAAATCATTGTCTTCTGCTCCAATTACAAGGCGTACCTGATCTAGGTTATGCGGAAATCCATATACATCGAGCAAAGGTTTAGCAGCAAAGTCTTTCCAGTTTTTTGGGCCAAGTATGTACATGTTTGTTTTTGGTGTAAAACCAATCTCATTTTGAAAATACTTACCTGCCTGCTCCATAAACACAGCAATATCTCTTGCTCTTTCATTGTAACCAGTGCTATAATAAATTTTTTGTGTGAAGCCGTTTAATACTTCAATGCCAACAGGCAGCGAAGCCTTTCCCGAACTATCCTGTGCCAGTGAAACATTGCAAAACAACAGCAACGCTGTTATGATGTGAATGCTTTTTTTCTTTTTGCCTGCTATTAAATTCCTTGCCATTATTTTTTTCAACAAATTTATGTTGAACTATTGCCGACAGCATAGTATAAAATCGACAATTTAATAAGGAAGGTCTTTTTGCATTCTCAGCGGTGTGGAAAGCAGTTGCTGTTCTATTACCGATGGATTTACACCAGCAAAGACTTTGAAATCTCTTATCATGTGCATTTGGTCGTAGTAACCTGCTTCGTGTGCAATATTTATCCAGCTGAGTGTTGGGGAAGTTTCATGCATTCGGTATGCTTTTGAAAAACGTAGAATACGGGCATACATTTTCGGATTCATCCCTATTCTTTCCAGGCACTTTCTTTCAAATTGTTTCAGGCTGAGGCAAGAAAGCGAAGCTGTCTTTTCTATAGCCATATTGCCGTTACTATTCAACAAAATTTGTAATGCATAATCCAGCGGCAGTATTTCTTTCATTGTTGTTAGCTGGGCTATTAAAAATTTTTCTACGATATTTTTGCCATCTTCCAAATTGGATATATGCTGTAGTTGTTCATTGATGATCTTCATTTTCGCACCGAAAAAATCAAGTGCATCAAATCCACCATCAAACAACTCCTGCATAGGAATACCCAACATTCTAAACATGCCACCCGGAAGAAAATCGACACGGATGGCTCTCAGCTGTTTATTCACTTTTACATTTACCCGTGAAAACTGCGGACCCACTATTACAATTGGTGGTTGAAGTTCAAAATCATTTTGCCCTGTTCTGCTCATGGATACTGGATTGTTGCAGTAGAAAATCAACGATTGAAATGGAGTAGGAGGATAAGGAGTTATCGCATCATTAATTCCTTCAGGTAATATGACATTTACAGTTGATATATTTAAAACATAGTTCTGTAAAGAAGGATGCGGTATATAAATTTTTACTTCCAAATTAAGTGAGGCATAAATATTTTATAATCGTTACTGGCTTTTATAAGAATGTCCAAGTCGAAACGCAAGAACAATTTATGATGTTAGCGGAAGAAAATATCAACATCGGCGTAAATTATCATTATTTTTTTCAAAAGCATACTCTTTTTCACTGTACTTTTCATCCCATTTTTTTTGCAGAAGTCTGCCATAGGTTCCTTTTTTGTAACTACTAAGGGTTTACATAGCCGACTGTTTTATTACGTTTATTTTATATCGGCAGATTTTTTAATGAGGATCAGCCGTACCCCAGTAGTTAAAGCTTGTTGGTTTCTATCCGGGGATATACATTGTTTCCATATTATTTATTTTAAACCCACTTTCTTCAATAATTAAAGGGATATCTCTATTCAAATTACATCCACCTCCGAGACGATTCCAAAAAGGGTTAATCAGATTCTGCCATTTTTGAATATCCTTATCAGGAGCTTTTCCATGCTCACAAAATATCAATTTCCCATTTGGTTTTAAGACTCTTCGCATTTCTTGAAGAGCCTTGTTCGTATCAGAAATTGTACAAAGGGTATATGTAATTACAACTGTATCAAAACTGTTATTCTCTTCTGGGATATCTTCGGCAAATGCTGTAGTAAAGCAAAACTCAAACGGTAATTTTTTTGTGTCAATTTTGTTTTTATTCCACATTTCTTTTGAAGGGTCAATAGCAGATAGGTGCTTGACATTTTCGCAGTTATACAATGGCAAATTCAACCCTGAACCAATTCCGATTTCTAATACGTTACCAGTAGCCAATGAAATTACTTTTTCTCGTTGACGCATGGTGGGTTTTTGCTTACAAGCCCAGTTAACTACTTTGGGAAGAATATATTTATTGTAAAGCCCCATCGTTTATTCGTTTTAAATACCACTAGCTACTGTATGTCGGAAGTTTTTAATATAACTAACTTAATATGAAAATAGTGCCTTTTGCGAATAATTGATACATTCGTTAGTATTAAGTCTATTCCCGATTTTGTGACAATATTGAAGGGTAAACGGTATATCTTATTGATAGGTCTTTTTGCAGATGGGGAAATTTATTTTTCGAAATTAAGTAACATAAAAATCGATATTTTGGTTTATATGTTTTATTCTTCATAGCTTATCTTGCAACCAACTTATGAGACTAACAGAAGATACTTACAACCATCAAGGGTTACGAAGACAATTGGTACAATCTATTCATGCCAAAGGCATAACGGATGATAGAGTATTGGATGCCATGTTAGCCGTACCTCGTCATTTTTTTCTGGATTCTGCTTTTGATAAAAGAGCTTATGAAGACAAAGCCTTTCCTATTGGTGAAGGGCAAACCATTTCACAGCCTTATACTGTTGCTTATCAAAGCCAGTTGCTAGAAGTAAAACCTTTTATGAAAGTACTCGAAATTGGCACTGGCAGTGCTTACCAGGCAGTAGTGCTGGCAGAAATGGGAGTGCAGGTGTTTACAATAGAACGACAGAGAAAATTATTTGACAACAATAAAAAATTTGATTTTTTAAAGAAATATAAATTTTAAAAACTTTTATGGGGATGGTTATGACGGCTTGCCAACCTACGGTCCGTTTGACAGAGTTATCATAACCGCTGCTGCTCCTGAAATTCCACAAAAATTAATCGAACAACTTAAGCCCGGTGGTATGATGGTGATTCCGCTTGGTGCAGGCGACTTGCAACAAATGATGCGTATCACTAAACTGGAAAACGGTTCGTTGAAAGAAGAAGTGTTCGATTATTTTTCTTTTGTTCCTATGATTTATGGCAAAAACAATTAGGCGAATTGGTCAAGAAGTGCAATCCTCTTCTCAATCGGCGGATGCGTAGCAAACATATTATCCCAAGATGCTTTGTGACTCGATGGTTTTGGATTGCCAATAAATAGCTGAGCAACATCTCGGCTTTCTACTGCTTCAATATATGGGTCTTCAGAAATTTTACGGAGTGCATTAGCAAGAGCATGAGGTCTCTTGGTCATGTCAGCAGCACCTGCATCGGCGAGGTATTCTCTTTTTCTGCTAATGCCAAAGCGAAGTAAGATAGATAGCAAGTAAGCGACAGCTGTAATAGCAATAGCGATTAAAATAATAGCACCAGAACCTTTACTGTCTTTACTCTTTTTACCAGAACCTGCAAAGCGAAGACTACGAAAAGCCAGTTCAGCTAGGAAAGCAAATATGCCAACGAAGATGATGGAGATAATTAAAAGCCGAACATCTCTGTTTTTAATATGCGAAAGTTCATGAGCAATTACACCTTCCAGTTCTTCATCATTGAGTTTTTCAATAATGCCTTTTGATAAAGAGATGGAATAACTTCTTTCAGAGATGCCACTAGCAAATGCATTCAATGAATCATCATCAATGATGTTCAGCTTTGGCATTTTCATGCCTTGCGAAATGCAGAGATTTTCCAGCAAGTTATAAACTCTTTTGTTTTCCATTCTTTCCAGCGGTTTACTGTGTGTAGCCATTTTTATAAAAGCAGAATGGCCTGTCCATGCAATAAAGAACCAGATAGCAACAGCTATCAGAACAAAAGGAATATATCTTGCAAACAGTGTGTTTTGGTCTTCGCCATATTCTCCTTTGGTGAAGTATAAAAAAAGATAAACCATTCCCAGCAACAATGCCGGGAATGATATCAATAGTAAAATTGAATTGAAATTGTTTTTGCGAATCTGTTTATCTAAACCGACATACTGCATTTGCAATTATTAGTTTTCTAAAAGCAAATAACCTTTACACTGTAAGGGTCTGTGCTTAGCAAGTCTCCCTTTCAGGGGAGATTTAGAGGGGTATTTAAAATTGGATCTTCGGTGGTTCATCCATCTGCTTCCTTGTATCTTCTCCCAGATCAAACATAACTTCTCTCTTGAAACCAAAATTTCTGGCAATCATATTACCAGGAAATGATTCAACAGCATTGTTGTATTCTGTAGTAGCACCATTGAAGAAACGACGGGCTGCAGCCAGCTTGTTTTCAATATCGCTTAATTCTTCCTGAAGCTGTAAAAAGTTTTGATTGGCCTTCAGATCAGGATAAGCTTCTACCTGCACTTTTAATCCTTGTAAGGCTGACGTTAATTGCTGTTCAGCAGCAATTTTTCCATCAATCGTTGTGGCAGCCATGGCAGCCGTTCTTGCTTCGGTTACTTTCAGCAACAATTCTTTTTCATGCGAGGCATAACCTTTTACTGTTTCCACTAACTGCGGAACAAGGTCATGACGTTGTCTTAACTGAACATCAATATCGGCAAATGCATTTTGGCGTCTGTTACGTAAACGAACAAGTCCATTATACAGACCGACAACCCATATTACAATCAAAACGAGAATACCGACAATAATTAATACTGGCATAGTTATTTGTTTTTAATTTCTCCTTAAGGAGAATTATGAAGTTAAGAAAAGAAGTGCAAAAATAAGATAGAATATTATTTTGTTCTACTCTTCAGCAACAGAATTCTTTTCATTGTGAAAAAGTGAAACGAGGTAATGAATCAAATCGTCAGCATGACCTGCAAGCAAATTAGAGGCATAGTTTTTTAATACATAGGGAACAATTGTTGATCTCAAAAACCCGGGGTTTTTACCCTTCAGTTTCTCATTCAAAAAATTAATAAGTAAATTAATCCCCGATTGAAGTAATGGATTATCAGTATTACGAAATGCCAGTTTTCTTAAAAATTCAATTGCATTGAAAGCCGGGTCAAGATCTGATTTGATTTCATCAACAGTCATTTTGAATAATGACTTCTGTACTTCAAACAAGGCTTCCAGATTTCGCTTTTCAGCCAGCAAATCTTCATATGAATTGATTTTCTTATTCATAAATTTTCTGTACAAGTTTATTTCGTAACCAAGGGAGAATCAGTTTGCCTTTTAATAGCATAAATAAAATAAATAGAACAAGATAAAAACCTGCAACAAGTAAAAATCCTGTAGTAGTTGAATCAAACTTTTCTCCTAGCCAAAAGGCAATGGCAGTGCTAGCAAATAATAGAATGAACAAAAAGAAAACTGAACTTATGATTGTAAAAAGAAAACTGGCTGAAGTCGAAGTGACTTTTGTTATTGCGTTTATTTTCGCAAGTTTATAGGCTGTTTCGCCTAAATCTGTACTGTTAGTTACAAACTCTTCCAGTTTGGTTTTAATTGTTTCGTTTTCCATCTTTTTATGTTAATAGAAAAAAGGATTTAAATAGCAAAAGTACATATTTAAATACCGCAAGGCTATTTTCGGTATTTATATGTACTTGTCGGTCAAATAAATTTGAACCGTATACTATTTAAATCCTTTATTCTTTCTTTTTTAGCTTAAGGTTTCTTTCATCATTTCAGCCTTATTCTTCAGGTCAGACTTTGAAAATTTGTCCTTGCCTTTTTCAAATAAATGAGTCATTTCGTCGCTCCACTTGTTAGCAGTTTTTTTAAGTTTCTTACGCATGTCTTTTCCTTTTTCAGGGGCAAGCAACATTCCGATTGCTACACCAGCAGTTATCGCACCTAATATACCTAAAGCAAGTTTTGAATTCTTTGTCATAATTTTTGTTTTTTGAGAATTAATAAATATGTTGGTTTCCACTCTGTATTTACAGATTCCGCTTATCACTATTGAAACCGTGGTACTGGTAATTTAAGGAAAAAACAGACGCAAACCAAAAGAGATTTGATTTAAATGCCATTTTCATTGGTAAAGTTTTCCTGATTGATATCATTCAACTTTAATATCTTTCCTCATTATATTATATATTATGCGAGTAGCTCCCTTTATTATTTCTACAGTTGTTACATCTGCTTTAGTTTTTGCATTGAATAAGCAATGGGGTTCCATTCCTCCGATGGGAAAATTTTTGCATCCGCAATATGGATTCTGGCAAAATGCGGAACCAGCTGCGCAAAGTTTTGATGCTGATCTTTCTTTTGCCAATTTAAAAGGAAAGGCCGATGTATATTTTGATGATCGCTTAGTGCCGCATGTATTTGCAGAGAATGATGAAGACCTTTATTTCATTCAAGGTTATTTACATGCAAAATTCCGTTTGTTTCAAATGGATTTGCAAACAAAAGCTGCCGAAGGAAGAGCCAGCGAAATTGCTGGAGCTAAAGCCATTAATTATGATAAAGAACAAAGAAGGCTGGGGATGAAGTTTGCGGCAGAGAATGCAATGAAGGAGATTGATAAAGACCCTGTTAGTAAAAAACTGTTTGATTCCTATACAAACGGTGTTAATGCTTATATCGAAACTTTAAAAGAAAGTAATCTGCCATTAGAATATAAGCTGCTCAACTTTAAGCCAGAAAAATGGACAAACCTCAGAACGGCTTTATTATTAAAGATGATGGCGAAAATGTTATCATCTGGTACGGAGAATGATCTGGCATATACAAATGCAAAATCTGTTTTTATTCCCGACGAGTTAAAAAGATTATATCCACAGGTGCCTGATTCACTGATGCCGATAGTGCCAACGGGAACTGCATTTGATAAACCTGGGATTGTTCCTGTAAAACCTGCTTTAGCCGATTCGCTATATTTTGATAACAAAGAAACAGTTAGTGCTAATGAAATTTCAAAACCAGATATTAATAATGGAAGTAATAACTGGGTGGTTGCAGGTAGTAAAACGCAAAGCGGTGTTCCTATTTTAAGTAATGATCCGCATCTGGAATTATCGCTGCCATCTATCTGGTACGAAATGCAATTGCAAACACCAACAAGCAATACGTATGGAGTTTCTTTGCCCGGAAGTCCGTTTATTATTATTGGTTTCAATGATAGCATTGCATGGGGTGTTACGAATGCTCAACGAGATGTAAAAGATTATTATGATATAAAATTTAAAGACGATAAAACAAAGGCTGAGTATTGGTTCAATGGTGAATGGAAAAAATCAGACTTGAGAGTTGAAACGATTAAGGTAAAAGATGGCAAAGATGTTTTGGATACAGTTGCTTACACTGTTTTTGGCCCCGTAATGTTTGATAAAAGTTTTCAGGACACTTTACGAGGCAATAGAAATCTTGCTGTTCGCTGGACGGCACATGATCCAAGCAACGAAGGGATAACTTTTTATAAATTGAACAGGTCAAAAAATTATGATGATTATGAAGCGGCGATAAAAACATTTGAATGTCCCGGACAGAATTTTGTATTTGCATCTAAGTCAGGCGATATAGCTTTATGGCAGCAAGGGAAATTCCCTGCTCGTTGGGATAGGCAAGGTTTGTATGTAATGCCGGGTGAAGACAGCAGCTTTATGTGGCAGGGATTTATTCCGCAGGCTGAAAATCCACATAGCAAAAACCCGGCAAGAGGTTATTTGGAAAGTGCCAATCAGCGTCCGGTTGATTCTACGTATCCTTATTTTATTCCCGGAAGTTATATTACAGAAAGAGGAGTTACTATTGAACATTACCTGAGCGGAATGAATAATATTACTCCGGATGATATGATGAAGTTACAGAACAACTATTTTAATACGTTGGCAGAAGATGCGAAAAGTATTTTATTAGGTTTTGTAAGAGAAGCAGACCTGAATGCAACGGAGAAAAAATACCTTGATATTTTTAAGAATTGGGATTTGATGGCTTCGCCAGATTCAAAAGGACAAACTGTATATCAATGCTGGTACGATAAACTGGAAGCCGGAATTTGGAAAGATGATATGACAAAAATGAAACCAATGCTGCCTTGGCCAAATGAGGAAACTACAATGGAATGGTTGAAAAGAGATACTGCATTTAAATTTATTGATGATATAAATACTCCCGAAGTAGAAACATTGCATGATGTTGTAACTACAGCATTAAAAAATGCTTCCATTGAATTAGCAAAAGCAGAAGCCGCAGGAAAACTGGAATGGACAAAATTCAAAAACCCGACAGTTTATCATTTACTGAAAGATGCATTGCCAGCTTTTGCAAGAAAGGGTTTAAATGTTGGCGGTAATAATAATATCATTAATGCTGTTACACATAGTCATGGCCCAAGCTGGCGAATGGTTGTGCAAATGAGTACACCAACTGTCGCTTATGGTGTTTATCCCGGTGGGCAAAGTGGAAACCCCGGCAGTAAATTTTATGATGACTATATTGATAATTGGGTAGCAGGAAAATATAACAAGCTCTGGTTTATGAGAGAAGGAGACAGGATGGATAAGAATATTAAATGGACAATGAAATTTAAAAAAGGATAGTGAAGAGAAGGCAAAAGGCAATGGACAATAGGCAAAAGCTTTAGCTAATTGATATTGTTTTTTGTTGAAATTTAATTCTGATAAAAAAATACATATGAAATTTTTAGTGGCAACAATTCTTACAGCTATTCTTGCTTTTATTGCAGGTCTGTTATCTTTTTCTCCCTGGTGGGGATTTGCAATTACTTCATTATTGGTAGCTATTCTGGTTCATCAAAAAGCAGGCAAAGCTTTTTTAGCAGGCTTTCTTGGTTTGTTATTCTTATGGGCCGGACTTGCTTGGTGGGTTGAT
This sequence comes from Chitinophagaceae bacterium, assembly GCA_016706055.1. Classification (GTDB taxonomy): domain Bacteria; phylum Bacteroidota; class Bacteroidia; order Chitinophagales; family Chitinophagaceae; genus JJ008. The sequence continues at coordinate 157,424 of JADJKL010000011.1, forward strand.
ATGAAGAATAGTGGAGTGTTATCTGCAAAAATTGCGAATGTGTGCCGTTGGGCGGCAATACTCTTTATCTGATTTTGGCAACAGGCATTGTTGGTGGATTAGTAGCAGGAATGGCTGCTATGAGCGGCAGCTTTCTTCGTTCAACTAAATCAGGTAGTTAAAACTTTTCCAAACATATTTCCGTTTATCTATTAGATAACTGAATGATGCTATCTTTCCGTAGCTGTTTATTATGATAAAATTTTTCCTCGTTTTTTTATTGCTTTCGTCTTTCTTTTCTGCTTATTCTCAAAAAGTGAAAGGAATAATTACAGATGGTGAAGGGAATCCATTGCCTTATGCATCTGTGTTTGTAAAAAATACAGGCAAAGGAACCAATGCAAACAGTGAAGGAAAAGTATTCTCTTAAGTTAGCACCGGGTAAATACACATTAGCTTGTCAATATGTAGGATATAAAAAAGAAGAAATATCCATTTCAATTAATAATGATGATCAAGAGATCAATTTCATATTGAAAGTACAGGAGACAGTGTTGGGCGAAGTTGTTTTGAAAAATGGGGAAGACCCTGCTTACCAGATTATCAGGAATACGATAAAGAAAAGAACTTATTATCTAAATCAGCCTGAAGCTTATGAATGTATGGTTTACACAAAGGGACAGCTTCGGGTTAGAAATTATCCCAACAAAATATTAGGAAGAACGGTGGATTTTGAAGATGGCGATACAAGTAAACGAAAATGCTTTACCTGTCTGAAACGATCTCTAAGTATTCATCCAGGCCACCAGATAAAGTAAAAGTAGAAGTAGTTTCTTCTAAAGTAAGCGGTCAAAGCGATGGCTATGGATTAAGTGCTCCTCAATTTTTTTCTTTTTATGAGAATAATATTTCTATTGGGAATAATCTTAATCCAAGAGGCTTTATTTCTCCTATCTCCGATAATGCGTTGAATTATTATCGCTATAAATTTGAAGGAAGTTTTTTTGAGGATAATAATCTTATCAGTCGTATAAAAGTAATTCCTAAGCGAAAATATGAACCACTATTCAGTGGTTATATTAATATTGTAGAAGATGATTGGAGAATTCATTCTGTGCAATTAGAGTTAACCAAACAATCGCAGATGGAAATTTTGGATACACTGCGTATAGAACAACTCTACATTCCTCTTGATAAGGATACTTGGTTTATTAGTAGCCAGGTTATTTATCCTTCAATCAAAATTTTCGGCTTTGATGCCTACGGAAGTTTTGTAAATATCTATTCTGATATTAATGTTGATCCATCATTTACAAAGAAAACATTTAACAATACAATCTTAAAGTACACCGACAGTTCGAATAGAAGAACCAAAGAATATTGGGAGAAAAATAGACCGATACCATTATTGACTGATGAACAAAGTGATTATAGAAAAAAAGATAGCCTTGAACAATTAAGAAAAGACCCGGCTTATATCGATTCACTTGATAGACGAAGGAATAAAATAAATATAGCTGGTCTCTTCCTTTTAGGGCAAACGTTTACAAAAGAAAGAAAAAGGACTTCTGTAAGTATTGCTCCATTGATTGATCAGGTTAATTTTAACCCGGCAGAAGGTTGGGTAATTAGTACTGGATTTAAATGGACAAAGAAGCTTGATAGTATTTCATTTAGCAGAAAACAAATTTCAATAGAACCCAATTTCCGTTATGGTTTTTTGAATAAGCATTTCAACCCAAATCTTACATTGAATTATGTATATGGGAAAAAATATGCTTCATCAATAAGTTTATCAGGAGGGAAAAGAGTTTTTCAATTTAATAACAACAGCCCAATTGGTGAAAGAGGAAACACCATCAGTAGTTTACTAAGCGAGGAAAACCGGTTTAAAAGTTACGAAGCAACTTATTTTAGGGGAAGTTATAGAAAGAATGTTGGAGACGGGTTTTCTATTGTAGGAGGTTTTCAATACCAGGATAGGTCGCCATTGAATAACCTGACTGATTATACCTGGAATGACAAAGACAACAGGGAATACACTCCAAATTATCCTTTTGAAATAGCTACAGAAAATATAAAAAGACATCAATCTTTTGTAACATTAATTGGATTAAGCTGGCAACCCGGAGCAAAGTATATTGAGTTTCCTGACAGAAAAATAAGTCTTGGTTCAAAATATCCGCTTATGTCTGTACAACTTATAACTGGGCATAATAAAATTTTTGGCAGCGATGCTGATTTTAGTAAATGGAAATTTAATGTGAAGGATGATATTAATTTAAAACTGAAAGGAGTCTTGAATTATCGTATCGGCATTGGTGGATTTATCAGTAATAAAAAAGTTGAGCTGCCGGATTACAATCATTTTAATGGAAATATTTCAACGCTTGCCACAGAGACACTGAATAGTTTTCAACTGCTACCGATTTATCAATACAGCAACACGGATAAATTTTATTCGCTGGCACATATTGAATATAATTTAAAAGGATTTCTTACTAATAAGATTCCTGGGTTCAGAAAACTGAATCTGTACCTCGTTACCGGCGGCAATGGATTTTATATTAATAACAGTAAATATTATTATGAATTATTTGTGGGACTTGATAATATTTTCAAACAGCTTCGTGTAGATTTCGTTCAGTCATATCTTGATGGCAGACGTTGGCAAAACGGCTTCCGTATAGGCCTCTCCAGATTGGGAGGAAGGAGAGGAGACGACTGGCCATAGATTTTAAATCTTCACTTATCTTTGCCATGCTTTATAAATTTTGCCCAACCTGAATTGGGTTTCGCCAAAGGCGGGATAAAATTTAAACATCATGGCTCAACTACACAACCGCATTTCCCGTAAGGAGTTAAAGGAGAAAATTCTCATTGATCCAACTCCAAGAATTACTATTTCATTTTATTGTTATTTCAGAGTTGAAGAACCTGAACTTTTTCGCAATCAGTTGTACAAAGAACTGAAAGCATTGGATGTGCTTGGTAGAATTTATCTGGCGAATGAAGGAATCAATGCACAAATAAGTGTTCCAAAGGAAAATTTCGAATTGCTGCGGTCGTATCTCTACTCTCATGAACCGCTCGATGGTTTACGGCTTAATGTAGCAGTAGATGATGACGGGAAAAGCTTTTATGTGCTCGATATAAAGGTTCGAAATAAAATAGTTGCAGATGGCATTGCAGACCCTGATTTTGATATGGTTAATAGAGGTAAGTATGTAAATGCTGAAGAATTTAATAAACTTACCAATGAGCCTGATACGATAGTTATAGATATGCGTAATCACTATGAGTATGAAGTCGGCCATTTTGAAAATGCTATAGAAGTGCCAAGTGATACTTTCCGAGAGCAATTGCCGATGGCAGTGGATATGATGAAAACCGATAAGGAAAAGAACATCATTATGTATTGCACTGGCGGTATTCGTTGTGAAAAAGCTTCTGCTTATATGAAGCATCAAGGATTTAAAAATGTTTTTCACCTCGAAGGTGGCATTATTAATTATGTAAATCAAGCAAAAGAGAAAGGTTTATATAATAAATTTCATGGAAAGAATTTTGTTTTCGATCAGCGATTGGGGGAGAGGGTAACAGATGAGATCATTGCAAAATGCCATCAATGTGGAAAGCTAGCAGATACACATGTAAACTGTGTAAATGATGCGTGTCATCTATTATTTATACAATGTGAAGAGTGTAAAACAAAAATGGAAGGCACATGTTGTAAAGAATGCCTTGATTTTATCCATCTTCCTGAAGACGAACAGAAGAAACTTCGTTCGGGAATTGATAAAGGCAGAAATGTGTTTAATAAATCGAAGGCTATGATGTCTGAGAAATTGTCGTCACCTGATAAAAAATAATCAACGCTGACCAAGTAGCTATTAAAACCCCTAATTTTACCAGCGATTTACTACATGCTGTGAGACAATTCTTCGCTATATTATTACTTATTAGCTTCTCTGTTCAAATCAGAGGGTATCATATCTATTTTCATTACCAGCAGGCGAACATTAAAAAAGCCGTCGAAAGAGCAATACGGCAGCGATTAAAAGAAGGCAATACGGAAGAATTTGTTTTCTCCCTTTCAGGTGGACATGAAATGCCAGAGTGGAAAGATGACAATGAATTCAGTTTTCGGGGCGAGATGTATGATGTTATAGAAAAGAGGATTGAGGACGGGAAAATATATGTTCGCTGTGTTAGTGATAAAAGGGAAACAGCTCTTGTCGATAATTATAGAAAAATGACAAAAGACGATTTTGCAGGGTCATCCAAAAAACGAACTTCACTTATTATAAAACTAATTAGCACATTCTACACACAAATATCAATTGCTGATAAGAATTTGCTTTCTCTGGAAGCAAGCATAAAAATGCTTTTTACCAATCCCTTCTCTTTTGTTCAATAACGGTGAAGTAATAACTCCTCCTCCCCAATTCGTATAGTTTTTTTATTCCAATCAAGTCTTCACATACTGCTTCAATACTGAAAGCAGGACTGTGTACTTATTTATTAAATTAATAAAAAAATTATGAAACGAATTATATTATTCGCTGCTTGTTTTATATGCGTATTATTTACAAAGGCACAAACTATAAAAGGAAAAATTGTTGACGCTGCTACTAAAAGTCCACTTTCAGGTGCTACAGTAATGATGGGAGGAAAGGATATTGCCAGTACTGATAAGGACGGTATGTTTTCATTTAAGTGTACCTCGTCAGTTACAATCTCAGTTTCATTTGTGGGATATGAAACTCAAAAAAGAACTGCAAACTGTAATGATGAATTAAATATTGAGCTTGCTGTTGCTGGTAATACATTGGATAATGTAGAGATTACAGCTACATCCAACCAGAATAAATCTTTATTATATCAACCATCTTCTATTACTAAATTAAGTACAACCGAACTTAACAGAGGCAATGGTTTGTTTCTGGATGATGCAATTAACAGTAATGTTCCGGGTGTTACGATGAATAGGAGAGCAGTTTCTTCTGGTCAGCAATTTAATATAAGAGGCTATGGTAACGGTTCAAGAGGAACAAGAGGCATCAGCAGTAATTTTGATGGACAGGGTTATAAAGTTTATTTGAATGGTATTCCAATTACCGATGCAGAAGGAATTACTGTTTTAGATGATATTGATTTTGGTTCTATTGGCAATGTGGAAGTAGTGAAAGGTCCAGCCGGAACTTTATATGGATTGGCCATTGCCGGAGTTGTAAATCTTGAAACAGTAAAACCAGCAAAGGGAACTTCAATCGGTCAGGAAGTGTTGATAGGTAACTACGGTTTACAACGATACACCACACATTTTCAGTATGCAACTGATAAGTCATCTTTGTTGGTTAATTACGGTCATCAAAAATCAGACGGGTTTACCATTCATAATAGTTCTAAAAAGAATTTTGTGAATGTGGCAGGAAACTTTCAGCCGAATGCAAAACAGACTATTATGACTTATTTTGGTTATAGCAATAGCTATGATGAAAGAAGTGGTGAATTAACTCCTGATCAATATAATAACGATGATTATTCGGGCAATATCGCTTATATAAGAAATAATGCACATAGCGAAGTGTTAAGTGTAAGGGCAGGGTTGGGTCACACTTACATTTTTAATAGTCATATTGCAAATACAACTACTGTTTTTGGAACCAGCTTTAACAATAATGCCAGCTCTGCTGGCGGGTGGTCTGATAAGTCTTCAACCAACCTTGGAGTACGATCCACTTTCGCCACAAAGTTTAATATGCAAAGTGGTGCATCACTCAGCGGAATCACCGGTGTAGAAACACAAAGACAAAATGCACAAGCTGTTGGTTATAATATGAAAATAAATCCGCTTGACAATCAAACTACTGGAGCAAATCCATGGGTTGTTGGTCGCCCTTATTATGTAATCAATACGGCTACTTCCAATAATGCTACGCAAACTGCAACGACTTCACTGTTTACAGAATGGACATTAGCATTACCACATGATTTGTCTTTTACCGCAGGTTTGGGAGTAAGCAATATGGTTATCAGATTGGATGATCGCTTCAATTCAGCTACGGCTACTATGCCATCGCATTATGATACAACCTATAAAGGAATGGTATCACCTCATTTTGCAATAAACAAAGTGTTTAATACGAAATTCTCAGTCTACGCTTCATATAGTACAGCATACAAAGCTCCGGTAAGTTCATACTTCTATGTTGTAACTCCAGCTGCGGGTCCTGCACCAGCTTCAAGCAAAGTAAATGGTTCTTTGAAACCAGAAAAAGGTGAGCAGGTTGAAGTTGGAACAAAAGGATCTTTGCTGGGTAATAAGTTAAGTTATCAGCTTGCATTATTCCATACATCTTTCTCTAATAAGATGACAACAATAGCTGTGCCTAATCCAAACAACACGGCTACACTATATTCATATGTGGTAAATGGAGGCGAGCAAGATCATAAAGGAGTTGAAGCATTTGTAAAATACAATGTAAAGGGTGGTAAAGACGGATTCTTTACTTCTATTGCTCCTTTTATAAATTTTACTTACTCTGATTTCAAATATGAGAATTATAAGTTCATGACAGGAACTACAACTGCAAATCAGAAGACCTATGATTTTTCCGGATCACCAGTTGCCGGAGTTTCCAAAATAGTGGCTGCTGTCGGAATTGATGTTGATACAAAATGTGGATTCTACGGAAATATTAATCATTTGTACAGAGATAAAATGTCTGTAACTTCTCCTGACACATTGTATACTTCAAGTTATAATTTACTAAATGCAAAGTTGGGTTTCAGAAAAAGGGTTTCAACACATTTTGATATTGATTTGAGTTTTGGAGTAAATAATATCACCAGTACCAAATATCCGATCATGATATTTGTGAATCAGTTACCCGATGCTTATGTAGCAGGGCCAAGAAAAGCAAATTATTTTGCAACATTGAAATTGAATTATATATTTTAAGATAAACTAAGAAGGCGGTACGATGAGTATCGCCTTTAGTTTTTAAATTTCATATATGAAAAAGATATTACTCATAATGTTGCCATTACTGTTGCTACTTACAAGTTGCGGCAGATTCGGAAACAAAGAAAAAGATGGCAAGAAAGATATGCGTATCGTTTGTCTTTCCAAGCATTTAACTGAAATGTTATTTGCTCTCGGAAAAGGGCATGATATTGTAGCCTGCGATTTAAGCAGTACTTACCCTGACAGTGCTAAATTATTAAAGACGGTGGGGTATCATAGAGCATTAAGCCCTGAAAGTATAATAGCAATGGAACCTGATCTTGTTATTCATAGTAATGATATCGGACCAGAAAATGTTTTGCCACAAATTGAGAAGGTTGGATTGAATATAAAAGTGTTTGGCGGTGCTAATACAATTGATAGTGCTAAATTATTACTCAAAGAATTGGGTAACTATTTTGGTGTAGAACATAGAGCAGATTCAATTATTAGTAAAATGGATGCAGATATTGCAACTGCTGCAGAAAAGCTGAAAGCATTAAATATAAAAGATACTCCCACTGTAATGATTATTCATTTTGGCCGTGCCAATAATGTTTATTTTGTAATGAGTGGCCGTGGTGGTGTTGGCGATAAAATGATTGCTTTAGCTGGTGGAAAGACAGCTCACTATGATGCAAAAGGCGCAAGGCAAATCAGTGCAGAAGCTGTGGCCGAAGCAAACCCCGATATTATTATCGCTACAGATTTTGGTTATGATCAGATGGGAGGAATGGATAAATTTATTACAGATGTTCCGGGAGTATCATTGACAAATGCTGCAAAGAACAAAAGGATTGTTCGTTTTGAAGAACATGACCTAGTTTATTTTGGCCCAAGAACCGGTGAGAATGCAATTAAATTAATGAACCTTCTTCATCCCACTACTGATGCTGCGAAAAAATAAATTCTTTTTTCCGGTTTTGTTGTTATTACTATTTATTATAATGGTTCTTGCTATTGCATTTGGTGCTGTGCATATTTCCGGTGAGAATATGTTGGGAGCCATTCAGCATTTCTTTCTAGGAGAGAAACCTGGCAATATACATGAAGCTGTTTTTCTGCAATTACGATTGCCCAGAGTATTGCTTTGTGCAATTACCGGAGCCATTCTAGCTGTCTCAGGTGTTTTAATGCAAGGACTTTTTAGAAACCCAATTGTAGAACCTGGCTTAGTAGGAACAAGTGCCGGTGCCGCATTTGGTGCATCATTTGTTTTTGTAATGGCTGCTAAGATGAGTCCTGAAGTTAAAAGTCTTGCCGGTCCATTACTAGTTCCGTTGTTTGCATTTGCTGGTGGGTTGCTGGCTACGTTTATGGTTTATTCATTAGCCAAGAATGCAAAAAGAGTTTCTATAATGTCTTTGCTATTAGTCGGTATTGCAGTAAATGCAATCGGCTTAAGTGGTACAGGATTTATGAGTTACATCGCAAGAGATCCGCAGGCAAGAAGTATTACTTTCTGGAATCTTGGTACTTTTTCAGGAGCATCCTGGCTGCATGTTTTTATAGTTGGCTCGGTAGCAGCTATTATTTTTATCATATCACTTCGTTATTCAAAACAATTGAATGCATTGCTCTTGGGAGAGGAGGAAGCAACTTATCTTGGTGTGGATACCAACAAATTGAAAAGAAGAGTGATGATATTAACAACAGCAATGGTTTCTGTTGCTACAGCTTTTGTCGGTGTTATAAGTTTTATGGGTCTTATTGTTCCGCATGTAATGCGATTATTAATTGGAAGTGATAATAAAAGATTGCTACCAGCTTCTATGATTACCGGAGCATTTTTATTAACACTGGCAGATATGGGAGCTAGATTATTATTAGCTCCCGCAGAAATACCTATCGGCATTATCACTTCATTGGTTGGTGCACCAATTTTTATTATACTGTTGAAGAAGTCAAATGTGTTGCAACAGAAAGGAGGATATAATGCTTAGAACTGAAAAGATAAACTACAGTATAGGCAAGAAAAAAATTCTACAAGACATCACAGTTGATTTTTTGCCTGGAGAATTTAATATGATTCTTGGACCAAACGGTTCTGGCAAATCAACATTTCTTAAAATATTCAGTGGCGAGATAAATGACTTTAGTGGCAGCGTTTTATATGCAGATAAAAAAATAGGAACAATTAAAAAGGAAATACTGGCAAAGGGTAGAGCCGTAATGAGTCAGCAGCCTGAATTAAGTTTCCCTCTTACGGTTGATGAAGTAGTAATGATGGGAAGGTATCCTCATTTTGATTTCAACCCAGGCAAAAAAGATGAGACTATTTGTAGTGAAGTAATAAAAAGGATGAATCTTGAATCCTTTAAAGAAAGGAATTACCTGACATTAAGCGGTGGCGAAAAACAAAGAGTACAATATGCCAGAGTGCTTGCACAGATATGGGAAAAACCTGTAGAAGGATTCCGTTATTTATTTTTAGATGAACCATTGACGAGTCTCGATATTAACTACCAGCAGGAATTTTTACAGATTGCCAGAGAGTTTACAAAAAATGACACTGTTTTAATTGCTGTAATGCATGATATTAATTTGGCAGTACAATTTGCCGATAAACTTATTTTTTAAAGGAAGGTCGTTTGGTAGCTTATGGAAAACCAAAGGAGATACTTACGCAGGGTTTGATAGAAGCAGTTTTTAATGTAAAATCAACAATTATTAATAATCCTGTTACAAATAATCCTTTAGTTATTTATAATTAGAAAATAAATGATAGTTTATTTCTCGGCAAAAGAAAAATGTGGGGTTTTGTCATTTTAGCTGCTTTAGAAGAATTAATTACCAGCAATAGAAATCCATTTAATACAAACTGGTTTACCTACTGCAATTTTGTTTCCAGTGTCAGTAAGCAAACCCGTCTCAATGCCTCTTTTAAAAATCACCACTTCATCGCTATTTTGATTGCCCACCAATAAAAAATTTCCGCTAGGGTCAAAGTTAAAATTTCTCGGTCCTTTACCTAAAGTTGCTTGATATCCGATTGAGGTGAGCTTGCCGGTTTGCTTATTGATACTAAAGATGGCAATTGTATTCACTTCACCACGGTTGCTGGCATACAAAAATTTCCCATCCGGTGAAACATGAATATCTGCACTGCCCGCAAATCGTTTATCATCTTTAAGCATTGTACTGATGCGTTGTTTTATTTTCAGCTTTCCTTTTTTATGTTTATAAAGAACAACTGTACCGGAAAGTTCTTGTATTGAATAAGCAAATTTATTGTCAGGATGAAAGGTGAATAGTCTTGGTCCGGCACCAGGCTCAGTTTGAATAAATGGGTTCTTGGCGGGAGTTAATTTTCCTGATGATGCACTAAAATCATACAACATTACTTTGTCAATTCCAAGATCAGTTACAAACAGCGTTTTATTGTTGGGTGATATAATTGCTCCATGAACATGTGGGCTTTTTTGCCTTTGTTCATTTGGCCCTTTGCCATAATGTTGAAAAGAAACGGCTTCGCCAAGACTGCCATCTTTATTTACAGGCAATACGGATAAACTTCCACTGGTATAATTAGAAGCAAAAATCCAATTCCCTGTTTTGTCAATTTCTACATGGCAGGGATGATCTCCGCCTGAATGTTGCTTATTAATAAATGTTAGAATGCCATTTTGTTTGTTAAAAGAAAATGCTGCAATATCGCCACCTTTTCCATCTTTCGGGGCATTTTCTGCAACAGCATAAACAAACTTTTCATCGGGAGAAATTGCAAGAAAAGAAGGGTTAGATGTTTTGACATGACTCACTACATTTGCTATTCCTGTTTTACTATTGAATTTGTAAACATAGATTCCTTCACTCTTTGGAGAGTCATATGTGCCAACAAGTAAGTAATGGTCTTGTCCTTTCACAGTACATACTTGTAGTGTTAAATAAAATAAAATAAGATATTTCATATTAAACTTTCTGAAAGTGAATATCGGCATTCCAATCATTTTAACAAAACCGAAATCAACTTTTTGAAGTTCTGGCACAGTCTTATCATTAGTTAATCGACAAAACATTTTTTACAATTTAAATCGAACCGTTATGAAAAAAATATTTACACTTTCAGCAGTACTGTTATTTGCAACAGTTTTATTAAGCAGTTGCTACCGCGACAATTCTATTGGAAACGGTAATAATGAAAACTACTGGCTAAGCAAAGAACAGGGCGAAGTTGTTTACAGCGATAGCTACTGTAACTATTATGTTGTGGAAACCTATTATGGATACAATGTTGTTCGTTCGTATGCTGGTTACAAACCTTCTGAAGGAACAATCGTCTATGGTAATTTCAGTAGCCGCGGCACAAGAGATATGTACAACTACTCAAGTGGCTATGTGTTTACTGGCACTGTCACTGACTATTGGTTAACCTATAATGAAGCTCAGGATGCATTGGATTACTATTGTCCTATTTATGGAAAAGGCGATGCTGCAAAAAGAGTTTTTAAAGAGTCAACCATTAAAAAGAAATAACCCTGATAACTACAAACAAGCCGCTGCCATTTATTTGGTAGCGGCTTTTATTTATCCTGTATTTTTTTTAGGGAAGCTGTGATTAACTCAATAGTTTCTTTATCAGTAAGCTCCTTTGGCTCAAATGTTTGGCCAATTACTTTTTCATATAACTCTATATATCGTTTCGAAATGGTATCAATCCATTCATCACTCATTTCAGGAACAGTTTGACCTTCCTTACCCATAAAATTGTTTTCAATAAGCCATTCTCTTACAAATTCTTTACTAAGTTGTTTCTGCTTTTCACCATTTGCTTGTCTTTCTTCAAAACCATCAGCATAAAAATACCGGGACGAATCAGGTGTGTGTATTTCATCCATTAAGTAAATTGTGTCGCCAATTTTCCCAAACTCATATTTTGTGTCAACCAGTATTAGCCCTTGTTTTGCCGCAATTTCTTTGCCTCTTGCAAAAAGTTTGAGAGTATAATCTTTTAAAATATTCCAATCAGTTTCAGAAGCAAGACCTGTTTTTATTATTTCTTCGGCTGATATATCTTCATCATGGCCTTCAGAAGCTTTGGTGCTTGGTGTTATTATCGGGGTAGGGAAGTAGTCGTTTTCTTTTAAATCATCTGGCATTTTGACTCCACATAAAACTCTCTTTCCAGATGAATAGGTTCGCCAGGCATGGCCTGTAAGGTGGCCTCTTACTACCATTTCAATTTTGAAAGGGTCACATTTTTTACCGATTGAAGCATTCGGTGCTGGCACATCGATTAGCCAATTGGGACAAATATCTTTAGTGGCATTCAGCATATATGCAGCAATCTGGTTCAGAACTTGTCCTTTATAAGGAATAGGTCGGGGTAAAATGACATCAAAGGCTGAAATTCTGTTGGATGCGAGCATTACCAATAAGTCGCTTTCGACACTATAAACATCCCTTACTTTTCCGCTGTAAAAGGCGTTTTGACCTGGAAAAGAAAATGTACTCATAATAGAAAATGTGAAATATTTAAAAAAGCGAATCTACGTAGTTCTTAGGTTTTGACAACCTATCCTATTTCGGATAGTAATTTTTTACATATCGCCTTAAAAATTAAATTTTTAGATAATCTATACAATGCTTATTTTTCCGCCTAATTCCAAAACTTAAATCCCTAAATATGAGAAAAAGCTATAACGTATTAGCTGCCTTGATTATTAGCTGCCTGTCTTTTTTTACAGCTAATGCACAATCTGTAACCGTGTCGGGAACAGTAACAAACAATACTACAAAAGAAATTGTTCCAGCTGTATCTGTTGTTGTAAAAGGAACATCGCAAGGAACTTATACCAATTCAAATGGTGGGTTCAGTCTTAAAGTGGACAAATTACCAGTAGTACTTACATTTAGCTCTATCGGATTCGAGAGCCAGGATATTACTGTATCCGACGCTTCAAAATCAATTAATGTAGATTTTAAAGTAAACAACGCATTAGGACAGGAGGTTGTAATCGCAGCCACAAGAGCTCCGCAAAAGATTTTGGAATCGCCGGTTACTGTTGAAAGGATGAGTCAGTCACTTATTAAAAATGTTGCGGCTCCATCTGTATATGAAGCTATTGCCAATCTTAAAGGTGTGGACGTTCATACAGCTAGTTTAACTTTCCGTACAGTAACTACCCGTGGTTTTGTAAGCAGTGGTAACACAAGGCTGAATCAGTTGGTGGATGGTATGGATAATCAGGCACCTGGTCTTAACTTTTCTGTTAGTAGTATAGTTGGGCTTACAGATCTGGATATCGATAATATTGAAGTTCTGTCTGGTGCATCATCTGCTTTATATGGATCTGGTGGTATTAATGGTACTGTTTTGATTAACGGGAAGAATCCTTTTAAGTATCAGGGATTTAGTTTTAATATAAAGCAGGGCATTTCTCATACTGATAGTAAACAAAGAACACCTGCTCCATATAATAATATAGCTATGCGCTGGGCAAAAACTTTTAATAATAAGTTTGCCTTCCGTATTTCTGGTGAGTTGATAAGAGGTAGTGACTGGCAAGCAGAAGATTATCAGAATAAAAAACAAATAGGAATCATTAGTGCTGTTACTTCAGGCGATAGAATGACAAATCCCGATTATAATGGAGTGAATGTGTATGGAGATGAAACTGTTGTAAACATTGCTGGCCTAGCTAATTTATTATCAAGCTCAATTGGTGGAAATTTTATTGCACCAGGTGTAACAATCAGAAATGCAGCAGATAATTATTTTGGCACTCTGCTAATGAATCCTCAATATCCGACAAATGCTCAGGTTCAAGCCTTCATAGGCGGTTTCCCAGCTGCTAATCAGCCGACAATCGCATTATATACACCATTATATCTCGCATTGACCAGAGGTTATTTTGGCTCAAATACAAATGTTACAAGAACAGGGTATAAAGAGGAAGATGTTGTTGATTATAATACATTAAATGCGAAATTCAACGCAGGTTTCCATTGGAATATCAATGACAAAATCGAAGCTTCTATTAATTCATATTTTGGAACAGGTACAACTGTTTATACCGGCGCAAACAGGTATTCACTTAGGAATTTTAAGATGGGGCAGCATAAGTTAGAATTTAAAGCCAAAAATTGGTTTTTAAGAGGATATACTACACAAGAAAATTCAGGTGATTCCTATATTGGAGATGCCTTAGGATCATTTTTGACTGAAGCATGGAAGCCAAGCTTTAATGCTGCAAACATTGGGGGTTCATGGTTTCCTCAGTATATGGTTACTTTTTCTGAAGCTAAAAGGCAATCTATGGGAGCTTTATCTGATCAGGCTTTGCATAATACAGCCCGTAATACTGCAGATATAGGTCGTTACGTACCTGGTTCTGCAGCTTTCAATAATGCCGCAAATATTATTAAATCGACAGCAGTTAATAAATTTGGAGGATCAAAGTTTTTAGACAGGTCTGAACTTTGGGCTTCTGAGGGACAACTAAATATCTCAGAAATAGGGAACTTCTCAAATGTAGTTGAAGTATTATATGGAGCAAGCTGGAAACAATGGATACTGAATTCTAAAGGAACCATATTCGCAGATACAGTAATGCCAATAAGGGTGAATGAGTATGGAACTTATCTTCAATTGAAAAAGAAACTTTTGAATGATGTATTAACACTTACAGTGTCTGGTCGCTACGATAAACAAACAAACTATAAAGGTAGGATTACACCAAGGTTTGCAGCAGTTGTTAAAGTGGCTAAGGATAATAATATCCGTCTATCATATCAAACATCTTATAGATTCCCATCTAATCAGAATCAATACATAAACCTTCAATTAGGAGGTGGTAGTTCTTATTTAATTGGCGCATTGCCACAGTTTCAAAGTTATTATCAGTTGAATTCTACAATACCGGGTTATACTGCTGAAAGTGTATTAGCATACCGTGGAAGCGGCAACCCTGCTGTACTTAAACAGGCAGTATATACTGAAGTAAAACCAGAAACTGTAAATTCTTATGAGCTTGGCTATAAAGGAATCGTTGCCCAAAAGCTTTTGATTGATGCCTATTTTTATTACAGTAAGTATGACAACTTTTTGTTAAGTACAGCTGTGGTTCAAGCTACATCAGGTGTTCTTACTGAATTACTTTCTGGAGGAAGAAGTCTTTCTTATACTCAAAATTCTACCACAACTGTAAAGTCTAATGGTTGGGGAATAGGTGTTGATTATAAGGTTTATAAAGGATATTCATTATACGGAAACGTATTCTCAGATGTTTTAAAGGATGTAGCTCCTGGTGATGTTACCTTCTTCAATGCTCCTAAATATCGTATAAATATTGGGGTAAGAAATGACAACGTATGTCATAATGTAGGCTTCAATGTCGTTTATAAGTGGCAGGATGATAACTACTATGAAGGCACATTCATCAGCGGTACTTTGCCATCTTTTGGCTGGTTAGATGCTCAAGTTTCTTATCGTCCAAAAGGAACAAAGAGTACTTTCAGAATTGGTGGAACAAACGTAGGTAATAATTATCAGCGTACAGGTTACGGTAGCCCGGCTGTAGGCGGTTTATATTATATGAGCTATGGTTACAATCTATAATTAGAAAATAGGGTTTTAAGTATAAAGGTTCCGCTTCGGCGGAACCTTCTTTTTTTGTAAAATATTATTGCCTGTTAGTTCTTTATACTCTTAGTAATTATCAATTTAAGTATAACCTTGGTGTAAGATTACAGGTCCTTCGGGTAAATAATATTTAGCTTTAGAGAAAAGCTATTAATTCAAAACCTTATTTGTTTGTCCTATCATATATCCATTATGATAGACCTGAAGTTTATAATTGCCTTTCATATAATCATCGGCATTAAGAGAGAAAATTAACTTTTTGCTTTCACCTTTTTCATAATCAAACCTCACTTTTCTAGTGTAACTTTTTTTGCCTTCTTTACGGGTGTCAATCGAAAAAGCATCCCAAACATCAGTTTTTAAAACTTTACCGTCTGGTTGTGTTATTACTATATAGACTTCAGAAACAGGCTCATCACTAATATTATTTTGAACTGAAAACGAAACAACAAGTTTGCTTACCTTATCTGCAACACTGGTTTCCTTTTCTTTATCGTTTCTAACAGCTACTGGTGTAAGCGAAATCTCAGAAGCATTGAATGTGGATGCTATTGTAACTTTTTCTGCCAGCACTTTGTTTTCATTTGTTAGCTGCTGCACATTGCCTTCCATATTCTTCATTTGAATATTTACATTATCTAATGCTGTACTTATTTGCTGCTTTTCCTCTTCAACAGTATTGTTCTTGCTAGTTAATTCCTGTACAAGGAGTTGGAGTTCTGTAGTTTTCTTTCTAGCTAATTCGAGGTCTTCTTTTTTTACATTATTTTTTTTGAGAATAGCAGCAATTTCTGCTTTCAACCGGTAAATTTCAGACAACTTGTTACCAAGTTCGCCTTTTAGTAGTCCAGCATTACTCTTTGTAGAGTCCAGTTCTGCGTCAAGATTATTTATGGTAGAAGAATATAGTTTGTGTAAAGAGTCCTGAACACCTTCGGCTACAGCTATGGAATCTTTAATAAAAATTTCAGTTCTTTGTTTACTGTACTTTGTTTTATCGTAAAGATGATATATCCAAGTACCTATCAAGCCGAAAGAAAGTAATACCAGTAAAAGACTTTTTGTATCTCTCATGTTCCTATCTACATATTTTAATTAAAAAGCAATTACTGATAATTTAAAATGTCGAAAAGGCTTCATGCTATTTTGAAATGGTTTGATCCACATAGGCGGAAACCCAGCCAACTTGCCCGTTCTTTACTAAGTAAAAATGTTTCGTGGCAAAGGCAGATTCAAACTGACGCATTATTTTTAATAGTAAGCCAGACCCTGCCATCAACGCTTTCTGATCAAATACTTTATGAACTTGATTTACAGCTTTTACTATTATATCTTTTTCTGCTTTTCTGTTTACATTACCCGAAAGGAATGAAGCACTTAGAGCAGTGTAGTTGCTATAAGCTTTTTCGGCAAACTTTTTTACTTCATCATAACTTACTGAGACAATTGGGTTTTCAATAAGCTCAGGATGAGTAAGTGTAGCAATGGCCCAGGCTATTCCACCGCTTACGGCGATATTATCGCTTAAAGGGTAGGCTCCACTTGCATTTACCGCATAAACAATATCAGCTTCTTCAGCCCCTCCTAATACTCTTTGTAAATGTTTATTGTAATTAGGTAGTCCAAAATCATCTTCACATCTTTTTACTGTAGCATTCGCAACGCTTTTAGTACCCCAGTTCAATTCAAAAAGCTTAAAAGTTTTAGTGTCTCCATACGGGAAAAAGCCACCTTTAGTATTACCACTGCCAATATCTATAAGAAACGTAGAATAGCGTCTTGATTCAGGAACTATTCCGAGATGCGAAAGTTTTGCTTCTTTCATTACATCAACCACTTCTACTTCACGGGCAGGTTCATTTATTTTTAAACGAAATGAATCAATCAGTTTTTGCACCCATTCGGTTTTGTTATCTTTTTCTGCTTGCATTTTTACACCACTGCTGATTACAGTAAATATATTTTCTGACGGTATCTGATAGTTATTGGTAGCAGTAGTAAATAAAGCATATAGCCCATTAAGCGTTGCTGAAAAAGTTTCATCTGAAAAACTAATAAAATCTGTGTTAACAGATGTGTCTTTTATGATATTTATTGCACCGCTTTTTTGCGCATTTTTCCCCATTTCAATCATACTCATTTTTACACCTTTGGAACCAACTTCAATGCCGGAATAAACAGATGAGTTATTATATTTTGCTTTAACGCTATTCTGCGAAAACCCCAAAAAGGTAAAAAGAGAGAAACAGAAAAAAAGAATTGTCTTATGGAATATTTTATTAGGCATGGGGCACTGTTTAGATAGGCATAAAATTAAGGTTTTGGCAAGCAGTATATAGGATAGATTTGTCCTGCTATATTAATATGTGCAGAATATGTGTTTAACTCTGATAAGTTGCCAGATTTAAATTGTTTCCAATTGTTAAGTAATTAGACATTGGTAATAAAAAAAACCGTGTCGGCTCAGGCGACACGGTTCTCGGTTTAAGAAATATTCTTTTTATTAACCAAATAAACCACCTTTTTTCAGGCTTCTTATACCTTCACCAATTTTGAAGCCGTTGTGATAAATTTCAATTTTGTAATTACCAGTTTCAAAATCCTGCTGTGTAATAGGAAACTGTACTGGCTTACGAGTACCTTGCTCATAATTTACCGGAATTTTTGCTGTAAAATTTTTATCTCCGTCGGTTCTTGTATTTAATACACTACCGCTTGAAATTACTTTGCCATCAGGAGCTGTTACAATTAAATACATATCGGCAGGTCCAGACTTTGCAATTCTGTTTTCAACATCAAATGAAACAACTAGTTTGTCCACTCTTTTAGCAGTAGTAGTAGTTTTCTCTTTTCCGCTCTTTTTCTCATTCACTGGAAGTATTTGAATATTTGAGGCTGCGAATGTAGAGGCAACATCCACTGTTTTTGCAAGACTTTCTGTTTCTGATTTAGATGTTACCAAATTCGTTTCTAAATCTGCTTTTTCTTGAGTTAATGTATTATTAGAGGCAGTCAACACTTGGTTTTCGCCAGTAAGTTTTGTGATTTCTTCTTCCATGCCGCTAATCCTTGCATTTAAATCAGCAATCATGTTTCTGGCTTTAGTTAACTGAGCCTGAGTTGCATTTTTGTCGTTCAATATTTTACGGATTTCAGCTTTCTTCGCATCAATATCTTTTTGACTATTTGTAAGCTGACCTTCAAGATTATTATTAGCACCAGTTACAGAATCCAAACGAGCTAATGCATTATCAAACTCACGGTGAATATCTGTCTTAGCAGAATCTAACGAAGAAATCTGGACTTGTTGCTGCTCAATCTTTTCACTTGATTTGTTTTTATCCCACAACAAATAACCCCAAGAGCCAAGTAAGCAGGCTGCCAATAATCCAATAACGATGTTTTTGCTATTGTTGTTTTTTGGTGGTTTAGAAGGTGTTGTTGTTGAAGCTGATGGATAATTTGTGTTTGTCATAAAAAAGGAATTTGAATTTAGTTTCTATTAGCGTTGATACTGGTTTAAAAAACAACTGCAAGGTAAGTTGCATCCTGCAACTATCGATACTAAATCCTGTTAAAAAATCTTATTTCGGGTCTGCAAAATTCGAAAACCGTGCCAGAAATATTGCACTTTACCTTCTTATGGTGGATTTCTTTGGTAAATAGCCTTACTGAAAGCCTGTATCTTAGCGGCTTATGAGTGTTGACAAGATAATAAATGACTGGAAGAAAAATACTTTTAAGCCAGTGTACTGGCTTGAAGGAGAGGAGGAGTTCTTTATTGATAAGGCTATTGATTATGCAGAACATCATATTTTGAAGGAAAGCGAAGCATCATTTAACCTTAGTGTATTTTATGGAAAAGATGCTAACTGGGCTGATATTATTAATGCTTGCAAGCGATATCCAATGTTTGCAGAAAGACAGGTCGTACTTCTAAAAGAGGCGCAACAGATGAGGGATGTTGAAAAACTGGAATCATATATCGACAATCCTTTGTCTTCAACAATTCTAGTTGTATCATATAAAGATAAAAAACTTGATGCCAGAAAGAAGTTTGCTAAACTGGTGAAAGAAAAAGGTGTGCTAGTTAGCACTAAGAAAATGTATGATAAAGAGTTTCCTCAATGGACACAGGAATTGTTGCAGGCAAAACGACTAACTATTTCTCCTAAGGGTCTTGCTTTATTGGTAGATCATATTGGAAACGATTTGACCCGTATCGAAAACGAAATTGATAAGCTATCTGTGAATCTTGGAAAGCGGACAAGTATTACAGAAGACGACATAGAAAAATACATTGGCGTAAGTAAGGATTTTAATGTGTTTGAATTGCAAACTGCAATGGCGGCAAAAGATTTGTCCAAGAGCATTCGTATTATTCAATACTTCGAAGCTAATCCTAAAGCGGCACCGATACAATTAGTGTTACCATCTTTATATAGCTTCTTTAGTAAAGTGTTCATGATTTTTGGAGCCAATGCTCAGGATGAAAGAGCAATAGCCACTGCAATTGGAGTAAATCCTTTTTTTATGAAAGACTATATGCAGGCTGCAAGGCTCTATACTTACCCCGGCGTTGAAAAAGCTTTGCTTTTGCTGCATAACTATAACCTTAAAAGTGTAGGCGTTGGCAGCATAGGTACAGAGGATGCTTCGTTACTGAAAGAAATGATTGTAAAAATAATGTCCTGACCTTTGTAATTTGAATATGCTCTTTGCCTTTTCTTTGTGCAACTTTTGAATAAAGTCTTGCATCAACTTCATCAATAAAATAATTACATGAAAAAAATCTTATTTACATTTTTATCAGCAACTGTGCTGCTATTTACAAGTTGTCTTGAAACAATTCAGGAAATTACTATAAAAGAAGATGGAAGCGGTACCATGAGTTCCACAAGTGATATGGGAGCTTTACTTGGCATGGCCAAACAAATGGGTGGAGGTGCAGAGATGGAAAAAATGGGTGGTAAAAAAATGGATACAACTATCGCAATGGCAAACATGATAGATAGTATTGAAAATATATCTGCTGCTGAAAAAGCATTGATGAAAGAGGGTACAATGGGTATTAAGATGAGCATAGCTGATGAGCAATTTAGCACTAATATCAGTTTTCCTTTTTCAAAATATAATGATATTGTTGAATTGAATAAATTGACCAACAAGGTTATTGGCTCTGCTATGAAAGATCAGATGGCCAAAGCTCCAATGGGAGAGATGCAGGGAATGGGTGATATGCCTGATCCCACTTCGTTCGATGATTATTTTGACATGAAGTTCACTGATGATAAAATAGAAAGAACAATTAATAAAGAAAAGTACGCAAAAGTAGATGGTGATGAGTATTTACAAGGAATCAAACAAGCTACAGCAATGGGCATTCCTGTAACTGCTACTTTAATAATAAATTTGCCAAGACCAGCCGAAAAAATTGAAGGGAAGAATGCAACACTATCAGAAGATAAAAAGAAGGTAACAGTGAAAGTTGATATTGATGATTTCTTTGATCACCCTGAAAGATTGGAGTTTAAAGTGAAGTTTTAAAGAATTCAGTTATAAATAAAAAAAGGATTACTATAACTAGCAATCCTTTTTTTTGTTCGATTAATTATTTAAATATGAATCGCTTCTCCATAGGCAACTTCAATCGCATCTTTAATGCTTTCACTGATTGTTGGATGAGGATGAATTGCATTTAGCACTTCATGATAAGTTGTTTCTAATTTACGGGCAGTAACAGTTTCTGCAATCATTTCGGTTACATTATAACCAATCATATGAGTGCCTAACCATTCGCCGTATTTAGCATCAAATATTACTTTGATAAATCCTTCTGTATGTCCGGCAGCAGATGCTTTTCCGCTGGCACTCAATGGGAATTTGCCAACCTTTATTTCATAACCCTGATCTTTTGCTTGCTGCTCAGTATAACCAACTGAAGCAATTTCCGGTACACAATACGTACAACCCGGAATATTATTATAATCTATCGGCTCAGGCTGATGATGATATTTATTTTCGTTGTAAGCAATTGCTTCTACACAAACAATCCCTTCTTTGCTTGCAACGTGGGCCAAAGCTTGACCGGGAGAACAATCGCCGATTGAATAAATTCCCGGAACATTTGTTTGTCCGTATTTATCAACCATTACTCTTCCCTTATCAGTTTTGATGCCTAATGTTTCAAGACCGATGCCTTCAATATTCGCAGCAACACCAACAGCACTTAAAAGCACATCTGCTTCTAGTACAGTTTCGCCAGTGGCACTTTTTACAGTAGCTTTTACTCCATTGCCAGATGTGTCAACCTTGGTTACTTCGCTGCTCGTCATTATAGTTATTCCATTTTTCTTATAGCTCTTTTCCAATTCTTTAGAAATGTCTTCATCCTCTACTGGAACTATTCTTGGAAGAAACTCAACAATCGTAACTTTTGTTCCCATGCTATTATAGAAATAGGCAAACTCAACACCAATAGCTCCGCTACCTACAACAATCATTGATTTTGGTATTTCAGGCAATACCATTGCTTCTCTGTAACCAATTATCTTTTTACCATCAATCTTCATCGTTGGCAATTCTCTGCTGCGGGCACCGGTTGCAATAATGATATGCTTGGCTTCAATTGTATCTTTCTTACCATCTTTATCGCTTACTTCTATTTTTCCTTTAGCAACAATCTTTCCAAAGCCCATGATCACATCGATCTTGTTTTTCTTCATCAGATATTGCACACCTTTGCTCATCTTGTCAGCAACACCGCGGCTTCTTTTTATTACAGCTTCAAAATTGGGAGTTCCACTTGCTTCTATA
The DNA here is from genome assembly GCA_016706055.1 of Chitinophagaceae bacterium. GTDB lineage: Bacteria > Bacteroidota > Bacteroidia > Chitinophagales > Chitinophagaceae > JJ008. The sequence continues at coordinate 179,815 of JADJKL010000011.1, forward strand.
CCATAATCCTTTGCATGTTTGATATACTCATTCACCTGGGCACTTTTTAATAATGCCTTTGTTGGTATACAGCCCCAATTAAGACAGATACCACCGAGGCTCTCTTTTTCTATAACTGCCGTTTTAAAACCTAATTGGGATGCCCTGATTGCAGCTACATAACCGCCGGGACCACTTCCAAGAACTACTACATCGTATGCCATTGTTAAATTGATTAGTTGGTAAGAAAATAGAATGATATTAACGAGCAGCGAAGTTATCTGAAAACAAGGAATTAGGCAAAAAGCAGCTGTATTACTGTTTATCTGCCTTTATAACCGTTAAAGGAATAAAATGCAGATGTGTTTTTTCTTTAAATATTTTGCATAATCATTAAGCCATGAAAAAAATCATCTTTTTACTTCTAACAGTAATTATTGGTCTTTATTCCTATGCTCAATTGCCGGGAAATAAAGAAATACACATTAACCTGAAGGATGAAAACAACTTGCCTGTACATAGTGCTACAGTAATTCTTTTAAGCATTGATTCTGTAATGTTGAAAACAACAACTACAGATAAATCCGGAACTGCACTGTTTAAAAATCTTGATACTGATAAATACAAAGTACAAATAACGCATACAGGTTTTGAGTCTGTTTTTCTGTCTGCAATCGATTTTAAAACCGAATCGGTCATAAAACAGGATATTATACTAAAACAAACTGCGGCAACACTAAAAGATGTGACCGTAACTGCAAAAAAGCAATTTGTACAATTTGCTCCGGATAAAACAATCATTAATGTAGATGCAGGTATTGGCAATGCAGGAGCTACTGTAATGGATGTACTGGAAAGATCTCCGGGTATTACCGTTGGAAGAGATGGAACCATTAGCATGAAAGGTAAGCCTCAGGTAATGGTGTTGATTGATGGCAAGCAGACACAATTAGGTGGTGCAGATCTACAAGCTTATTTATCAGGCATGAATGCTTCGCAGGTAGATGTGATAGAGTTGATTGATAACCCCGGCGCAAAATACGATGCAGCTGGTAATGCAGGCATCATTAATATCAAAACTAAAAAGAACAGACAAAAAGGTTTTAACGGATCGCTTAGTGTAAGTTTAGGGCAAGGTATTTACACAAAAAATAATAATAGCTTCTCTATCAATTACAGAACAGGCAAGTTTAATCTATATGCAAACTATGGTGCAAGGCTTGGCAAAGAGAGAATGAAATTATATGCCCTTCGGAAATATTTTGATAAGAATGGAGTTGACTCGTTATTGTTAGAGCAGCCTAATGTTACTAATACAAAGATCAGTTCACATAATATAAAAACAGGCGTCGATTTTTTTGCTTCCGAAAAAACAACACTTGGCTTAGCCTTTACGGGTAATTTAACCACTCGGAATTCGAATAGCTTGAGTACAATCGATTGGATGTCACCATCATTTGTTATTGATTCAACGATTAGTACAAAAGGTACAAGATATTCTCAGTTTAAAAGAGCCGGTGTCAATTTTAATGTGAACCATAAAATCAATAGCAGCAGTGAAATTATAACTGATATAGACTTTATTAAATTTTCGATCGATGGAAATCAATATTTCGAGACACAGCTAGATGCTCCGGGTAGCATTGCACAAGCTACAAGAGGCAATATCCCTTCAGACCTGGAAATATTTACTGCAAAGGTTGATTATTCAAAAAAGTTTAGCCAGTTCGTTTGGGAAGCAGGCTTAAAAACTGCAAATACAAAGACGGATAACCTCGCTCAATATTATTATAATGATGGTGCTTCCTGGTATGATGATTTGAGTCGTAGTAATCATTTTTTATACGATGAAAAAATACATTCTGCTTATAGCAGCATTGATGCAGACCATGGGAAATGGCATTGGCAAGCAGGTCTTCGCTATGAATTGACGAGTTATAAAGCAAATCAATTGGGTAATACTGTTGTAAAAGATTCATCATTCAAAAAGACTATGGAAGTCTATTCCCGTCAGCCTTTGTTTCTTTTAATGCAGACAGCAGCAATAATTTCACACTTCGCTTTGGCAGAAGAATTGACAGACCACAATTTCAAAGCTTGAATCCTTTTCTGGTAACACTTAACAAATACACTTTCGAAGGCGGTAATCCTTTCATCAGGCCGCAGTACACATGGAATGTAGAATTGATTCACACTTTTAAACAAAAATTGTCAACAGGTATTTCCTATAGCTATCTGAAAGATTATTTCTCGCAGATATTTATTATTGATTCCAACAGTAGTAATGTAAACAAGAATATTATTATTTATACCAGAGGAAACGTTGGTACTTTTCATAACCTCGGACTTACTGCTAGCCTTCAACAACCCATTACAAAATGGTGGAGCTTAACTGCCGTCGCTGTATTCAATCACAAAGTAATTGAGGGTTTTATCTGGGCACCATTTAAAGCAACCGTTGACCAACTTAATATTAGTTTGAATAATCAATTTCAATTTAAAAAAGGCTGGGCAGCAGAAATTAGCGGTTATTATTTATCAAACAGTCAGATTGATTTGCAAGAAACTTTAACGCCGCAGGGTGAAATAGGTTTTGGTATTTCAAAACAGATTTTGAAAAATAAGGGAACCGTACGTTTCAATATGCGGGATATATTTTATACCCAGAATTATTCGGGCTATTCTAAATTCGAAAATGCGGACGAGCCATTCGAGGTAAAATGGGATTCCAGAGTGGCAAGACTCACCTTTAGCTGGCGTTTTGGAAAAACGATGAAACCTGTAAAAAGATCAGGCGGAGGAGCTACTGAGGAAACTGAAAGGGTAGGATCAGGAAATTAGGCTTAGCTTTATCCCTGAAAACCAATAAAAAAGGCCTTTCCACAGGGTGTTAAGAAAAAAACAGGGGTTTAGGCAAATTCTTAAATAAACCGTCGTATTTATTCACTTTTTACCCCTACCTTTGCCGTCCAAAAATTAGTATTAATCATGGCTAGAGTATGTCAGGTAACAGGTAAAAAGCCGATAGTAGGAAACAAAGTTTCCCATTCAAATATCAAGACTAAGCGTCGTTTTCTGCCTAATTTGCAGAAGAAGAAATTTTACCTTGCCGAAGAGGATAAATGGATAACATTGAAGCTTACAACAGACGCTATGCGTACCATCAATAAGAATGGTTTGATGAGTGTAGTGAAAAAGTTAAGAGCTGAAGGAGAAAAAATCTAAAAGTTTTAAAGTTTAATAATCATGGCAAAGAAAGGAAACCGTGTACAGGTAATTCTGGAGTGTACTGAGCACAAAACAAGTGGTCAGTCGGGCACCAGCCGTTACATTACGGTAAAAAACAAAAAAAACAATCCTGAGAGATTGGAACTAAGAAAGTTGAACCCAATTTTGAAAAAAAGTAACTGTTCATAAAGAAATCAAGTAATCATGGCAAAAGCAGCAAAAACGGCGATTAAAAAAGATCCAAAGGCAGCAGCCGATGCAAAGAATTATTCTAAAGTAATCAAAGCTGTTCGCAGTCCAAAATCTGGTGCGTACACTTTTAAAGAGCAGATGGTTCACAAAGACAAAGTGAAAGATTTTCTGGCTCAGAAATAATTTTGTGTGATCAAACTATTTAAAAGCTATTCGTAACCAACGGATGGCTTTTGTTGTTTAAATCCGGAGCAGGTATATGGAATCAATAATTAGCGAGATTGGTTTGTTTTTCAGTGTTCTTCTTGGAATACTATCTTTGGGTGGGTTATTGCGTTGATTGATATTCTTAATCGTAAATTTAGCAATAGCGGCTCACGGTTGACTTGGCTTATTATTGTGTTCTTTTTACCTTACTTAGGTACAATTATTTACTTTCTTTTTAAAAGAAAAGATACATCTAACAATTAGTTATGGGTTTTTTCAATAAACTATTCGGAAAAAAGGAAAAGGAAAGTCTTGACGAGGGTTTGAAAAAAACCAAGGAAGGCTTCTTTGCCAAGATCACAAAAGCAATCGCCGGTAAAAGCACTGTGGATGAAGAAGTGCTGGACAGCCTGGAAGAAGCATTGGTTGGCGCCGATGTTGGTATTGAAACTACTGTTCGCATTATTGAAAGAATTGAGAAAAGAGTAGCAAAAGACAAGTACCTGAATGCAGAAGAGCTTAATAAAATGCTGCAGGAAGAAATTGAGGCATTATTGATAGATGCTCCAGAATCAAATAGTTATGCGTTCGATTCTGAACTGCCTTTCAAGCCTTATATCATATTGGTAGTAGGTGTAAACGGTGTTGGGAAAACAACCACAATTGGCAAACTGGCTTACAATTTTAAGAAAGCAGGCAAGAGTGTTTTACTCGGAGCAGCCGATACTTTTCGTGCCGCTGCTGTTGACCAACTAACCATCTGGAGTGAAAGAGTTGGAGTGCCAATTGTAAAGCAGGCAATGGGAAGCGATCCAGCAGCAGTAGCTTTTGACACAGTTCAAAGTGCAGTCTCAAAAGAGGTTGATGTAGTATTAATAGATACCGCTGGACGTTTACATAACAAAGCCCACTTAATGGATGAGTTGGGAAAGATTAAAAGAGTAATTCAAAAAACAATATCCGATGCACCGCATGAAGTGTTATTGGTGCTGGACGGAAGTACAGGTCAAAATGCATTAGAGCAGGCAAAACATTTTACGGCAACTACTGATGTTTCAGCATTAGCTATTACAAAGCTGGATGGCACAGCAAAAGGTGGAGTCGTATTAGCCATTACAGATCAGTTCAAAATACCGGTTAAGTTTATTGGTGTGGGAGAAAAAATGGAAGACTTATTGGTATTTGATAAACATGAGTTTGTTGATAGTTTATTTAATTTAGAAAAGAAAGACGCATAGTGAAAACTAAGAAACTACATAGAGACAAAGTCAACATCATCACCCTTGGGTGCAGCAAGAATATGGTTGACAGTGAAGTGCTAAGCGGCCAGCTATTGGCTAACGAGATTGATGTAGTGCATGAGAACAAAAAATCAGATCACAATATTGTGGTGGTGAATACTTGTGGCTTTATCGAGAAAGCAAAAGAAGAAAGCATCAATACCATTCTCGATCAGGTTGAATTAAAGAAAAGAGGCAAGTTGGATAAAGTATATGTGACTGGTTGCTTAAGTGAACGATACAAACAAAACCTAGAAGCAGAAATTCCTGAAGTAGATGCTTTTTTTGGTACGATGGAACTGCCGATGATTCTTAAACAATTTGAAGCAGATTATAAATCAGAATTGATAGGGGAAAGACTGCTGGCTACACCACAGCACTATGCTTATATGAAAATTTCTGAAGGTTGTAACAGAACCTGTTCTTTCTGTGCTATTCCATTGATGCGTGGGCAACATGTTAGTCGGACCATGGAAGATCTGGTGAAAGAAGCTGAAAGTCTTGTAAGAAGAGGAGTGAAGGAAGTAATGCTCATCGCACAAGTGCTTACTTATTACGGTTTGGATATTTACAAGAAAAGAATGTTGCCTGATCTTTTAAACCGACTGGCCGATGTAAAAGGATTAGAATGGATTCGTTTGCATTATGCATATCCTTCAAAATTCCCAATGGAGATTTTAGATGTGATGCGCCAACGGGATAATATTTGCAACTACCTCGATATGCCTTTGCAACATGCAGCGAATAATATGCTGGCAGCTATGAAACGGCAGATTACCAGAGAAGAGATGGAAGACTTAACAGCAGCCATACGGGAGAAAGTGCCCGGTATTTGTTTACGCACAACATTGATTGCTGGTTTCCCCGGCGAAACACTGGATGATGTGGAAGAATTGAAAGAGTTTTTGGTTAAGCAACGATTCGACAGAGTTGGGATATTCACTTACAGTCATGAAGAAGGAACCAGCGGCTTTGCATTAACAGACGATGTGCCGGATGATGAAAAAGAAAGAAGAGCACAGGATGTAATGGAAGTTCAGCAGGAAATTTCTTTCGAACTCAACCAGGAAAAAATAGGAAAGACTTTTAAAACACTGATTGATAAAAAAGAAGCAGGTCGTTACCTTGGCCGTACAGAATTTGATTCAGTAGAAGTAGATAACGAAGTGGTCATTCATTCTAAAAAGAAATTACCAATTGGCGAGTTTGTTAATGTAAAAGTTACCAAAGCTTACGACTACGACCTGGAAGGCGAAGTGGTTGATTAATGTTCCTTTTCAGCCTTTTCAATATTTCTGTCTGGTATCAGCCACAAAATAGCAACCATTATAATCAAAACACCAGCAATAGCTTCATGTAAAAAGGCCGCTGGTATCGCAATAGTATAAAGCACCATCGACAACATTCCTTTCCTCGATTGTTTTTCAAGTACAACACGGAAAGTTTCATTATCTCTGTTACAGCTTTGTATCACTTTCAAAAGTACATAATAGGCTACACCGCATAAGTTCAAAAGCAAGGCATACACAGCCAAAGTTTTTGGTTCAAAATGATTTTCTCCCATCCAGCCCGAAGCAAACGGAATAAGCGAAAGCCAGAACAGCAAATGCAGATTAGCCCACATCATACTACCGTTTACTTCTTTTATAGAATGTATTTGCGGCACTTTCATTTCTAGTACCATGATTGTAATGATGATGGCTATCACACCATCGCTAAATGCTTCTACTCTTGTCTTAGTCATACCGCAATATTAAATAAAATACTTCCTTTCGTGTTAATTAGTGTGCTTTCGTGGCCATTTGTCAGTTAAATTGCCGCAGGGGTAAAACACCCAGCGCAATCATTCGTTATTTAATTCTCTCATTCGTATCATTAGTTTTAATTCGTGGCCAACAAAATCTGCGAAGCAAATAATCTAGAGAAGCAATCTGTTGCAATCTGTGGCCAACCTGTATTTCAAATGCTGCAGGCAATCATTCGTCTTTAATTTATTTTCTTCGTGTAATTACTACTATTCGTGGCCAATCCTTATTCAACGAAGTTGAATTGAATCCGTGTTTATCTGTCCAATCAATGCCATCCATGTTCAAAAAAAAAATTGTATCTTAAAAATTGAAATATTTTGACATGGTCAGCATCGAAACAGTCCGCAAACTTGCCCTCGCATTTCCCGAAACGGACGAGCATCCTCACTTCGAACGAAAAGCTTTTCGTGTCAAAAAGAAAATATTTGCCACATTATTGGAAAAAGATAAAACAGTAAACCTGAAACTAACGTTAGAAGATCAATCTGTTTTTTCTGCATTTGATAAAGAAGTAATTTATCCGGTAGCTGGCGGCTGGGGAAGGATGGGATATACCACCGTCAATCTCAAAAAAATAAAACTTGCTATGTTCAAAGATGCATTAACGGTAGCTTACTGCACTGCTGCACCCAAAAAGCTGGCAGAAAAATATCTTCCTCATTAGACAATAAAATTTTTCTACTTACTCTCTTTATCACCATCAAAAAACCATTATCTTAGACGGTAAACCATAAACCTGTCTTCCGTAGCATTGAAATGGACTTAGACCGATGCGAAGGAGGGCCTCAAACTGCTTACATGGCTGATAATAAAAACGTTTTTTTAAACAGAGATCTTAGCTGGCTTAGTTTCAACCAAAGGGTGCTGATGGAGGCTGCCGATAAATCTGTTCCCCTCTATAGCCGCATTTCTTTTCTGTCTATATTTTCATCCAACCTTGATGAATTTTTCAGGGTGCGGATGCCATCTATATTTGCCTTAACGAGTATTCAAGCAAAGAAAACTTCCATACGAGATGAATATCCAAAGAATCTAGTGGAGCTGGTGCAGACAGAAGTACAAAAACATCTTACAGAGTTTGGCGGCATATTAAAGAATCAGATATTACCAGAGTTGAAGTTCAACAACATCTGTTTGTATTATAACGAACCCATTCGTCCGGAGCATATGGAATCATCAAGAGAATACTTTCTTTCCAAAGTATTATCATTCTTGCAACCCGTAATTCTAAAAAAAGAAAACCAGACAAACATATTTCTGGAAAACAATGCACTCTATTTCATCATCGACTTAGAGTCGCCGGAAGAACCTGGCAAGCATCAGTACGGATTATTGAACATTCCTTCCTCCAACCTTCCCCGTTTTTCGGAGCAGGCCATGGTGGGCGATGATCATTATATTCTTTTTCTAGATGATGTTATCCGGGAAAATTTGCAAGAAGTATTTCCTGTTTTCAAAATACATGGTGCATGGAGTATAAAACTTACAAGAGATGCGGAGATGAACATCGAAGACGAATTCATCGGCGATATTTCAGATAAAATAGAAAAACAATTGCTAAAAAGGGAAGCAGGGAATGCCACAAGATTGTTGTTTGATGAAACAATGCCTGCCGAAACAAAAGATTTTATTCAAAACTATTTTGGCTTGCGCAATGAAGAAATGCTGGCTGGTGGCCGCTATCATAATTTAAAAGATCTTGGTAGCCTGCCAAATCCGTTCAAAGGAAAATTATCGCATCCTTCTTGGCCTTCGGTAGCACATCCGGGGTTCGATAATCATCATTCCATCTTTCATAGCATTAGCGAAAGTGAAAAGTTGTTGCACCTGCCATATCATTCTTACAATTATATTTTACGTTTCTTCAACGAAGCAGCAATTGATCCTGCTGTAAAAGAAATTTATATTACATTATATAGAGTAGCTGCCGATTCGCATATCGTCAATGCACTTATTAGCGCCGCCAAGAATGGTAAAAAGGTAACTGTATTTGTAGGACTCAAAGCAAGGTTTGATGAAGCTAACAATATAAAATGGAGTAAGCGGATGAAAGCCGCCGGAATAAAGATCATAAATAGCATACCCAGCTTAAAAGTACATGCCAAGGTAGCACTCATTAAAAGGGTAGAAGATAAAGAGTGGAAAAATTATTCCTTCATGGCCACTGGTAATTTTAACGAAGCCACTGGTCGTTTCTATACCGACCATGTACTCTTTACCAGCCACAAAGAAATGGGACAGGAGTTGGAATGGCTTTTTGATTACCTACAAAGCCGCAAACAACCGGCAGATTACATGAAGATTCCTTTCCGTCATCTGCTAGTATCGCAGTTCAACATGATAAAACGTTTTGAAAAACTTATTGACCGTGAAATAAAAAATGCAAAGAAGGGAAAACCTGCCAGTATTATTATCAAGCTCAACAATCTGCAGGAGCGACCAATGATAGAAAAACTATACGAAGCTAGCCGTGCCGGAGTAAAAGTGCAGTTGCTTGTTCGCAGTATTTGCAGTCTCGCAGCAGGAATAGAAGGACAGAGTGAGAATATTACAGTCACCCGAATAGTAGACCGATATCTCGAGCATGCAAGAGTATTTGTTTTTCACAACAATGGCGACCCGAAATATTACATGGGCAGTGCCGACTGGATGAGTCGAAACCTACATAGCAGGGTAGAAGTTATTTTTCCGGTGTATGACAAAGCAATGGGCGAAGAGCTAAATACTATTTTGCAACTACAACTAAACGATAACCTTCATAGTTCTTGTCATTCCGACGTAGGAGGAATCTTATATACCCAGTTCACTCACCGTAATTTTTTATGGAGGTGAGCAGCAGTTCCCTGAGCATCGTTCTTTGCGTCGCACTCTTGTACTTTAGTAATTCTATTCATCATTATGGAGAATGTAACGGACAAAAAATATTCCCGGAAATTCTTCATTACTTTCAACCAAGCATTTGAACGAGACTGAAAAAATAAAATATGACAACCGCATTCCCAATTATAAAAACAGAAAGGCTACTACTCAGGCAATTTGTAGATACGGATCTTGAAAATGTGTATAAAGGACTTTCGCATCCAGACATTATTAAATATTACGGCGTTAGTTACGACTCATTAGAAGCTACAAAAGCACAAATGAAATTTTTCGCCGACCTAGTAAGGGAAGGGACAGGAATTTGGTGGGCCGTTTGTTCGCTGGACGGCAAGGTGTTTTATGGAGCAGGCGGACTAAATAGTTTATCGAAAGAACATAAAAAGGCTGAAATAGGTTTCTGGCTTATATCTGACTACTGGGGTCAAGGAATAATGACAGAAGCAATGCCACTAATTTGTAATTATGGATTTAATGAACTTGAACTTCATCGCATAGAAGGAATTGTAGAAACTGAAAATATAAACTGTAAGAAAGCAATGGCCAAACTTGACTTTCAGCATGAAGGAACAATGATAGAATGTGAAGTAAAGAATGGGAAATTCATTAGCCTCGATATTTATGCAAAAGTGAATATAAGTGAAGTCGCAATAGCTAATGGATTAGAAAGCGAGAAACGACTCTTATAACACCGACTAAGAGATTGTTCACTTCGCCTTGGTCGTTGTTTTCTTTCGCCGACCTTATATAATAAAACCACAGTTCTTAGGCAAACCAAAAAATTTCCAGGCGCCTCTTTTATGAAAGAACAAAGCGTTTCGATGTCCCATTCACTATGTCCAACAAAAGATCAACAAATATATTTAGTTAAATATTCCGAAACGGCAGGGTTAAACAATTGAATCTTTCGTCAATTCATTATTAACTGTTCGCCAGATACCTGAAGGGTTTTCGTTCTTCAACTCATCAGGAAGCAATTCATTACTCCAGTTTTGAAAGGCGATTGGTCTTGCAAATCTTTTAATAGCATCTGCACCCACTGCACCAAATCTCGAATCCGTACTTGCAGGAAAAGGACCACCATGTTGCATACTTAAACAAACTTCTACTCCCGTAGGTACACTGTTCAATATAAAACGTCCGCAGATATTCTTAACTGCTGCTACCAGTTCTTCATTATTCTTTACATCATCATCAGTTGCCATGAATGTTGCAGTCAATTGCCCTTCTATATGTTTCGCCACTTGCAGCATTTCATTCATTTCTTTACAACGAATGACCAATGAATAAGGGCCAAACACTTCTTGATGCAATAATGGGTTTTCAATAAATGCTTTTGCTGTAGTTGTCGCAATAGTTGCTATGCCCTGGTTAGACAGTGGTTCCTTCACCGCAACTCCTTTTACTTCCACTTCAGTTTGTGCAATAGAGTTTGCTCTCTTCTCCACATAGTTTTTAAAGATGCCGCTATTCAGCATTTCAGCAGGACTTACTTGTTTTATTTCTTCACTCAGCACATTGATGAAGTTCTGCAAATCATCATTATCAATACCGATTAATAATCCGGGATTAGTACAAAACTGACCAACACCTAATGTAATGGAGCCTGCATATTGCTTTGCGGTATCAGCCGCAGCAGTTTTCATTTTTTCTGGTAATAAAAAAACAGGATTAACACTGCTCATTTCTGCAAACACTGGTATTGGTTCTTTTCTTTGGTTCGCCCAATCGAATAACTGCTTGCCACCATTGAATGAACCAGTGAAGCCAACCGCTTTGGTGAATGAATTTTCTATTAATGCTTTACCTACATCGAAAGATACTCCATGTACATGAGTGAATACAGCCGCAGGCAAATAACAATTTGCTGCTGCTTTGTGAATAGCAGATGCCATCAACTCACTCGTTGCTGCATGTGCAGGATGTGCTTTTACAATCACCGGACATCCGGCAGCAAATGCACTTGCTGTATCGCCACCAGCAGTGGAATAAGCAAACGGAAAATTAGCCGCACCAAACACCACCACAGGGCCAAGTGGTACAAGTATTTTTCTTATGTCAGGTTTGGGCGGTGTTACATCATTCACTGCAGTATTAATTCTTGCTTCGAGCCAATCTCCTTTTTCGCAAGCATCGGCATAAGAAGTTAACTGGTACATTGTTCTTGCCCTTTCATTCCGCAACCTTCCTTCAGGTAAGTTAGTTTCCTTGCCTGCGGTAATCAATAATTCATCGCCTAGGTTTTCAATTTCTTTTGCAATTGCTCGCATAAAATCGGCCCGTTGCTTTAAAGAACATTTTCTGTAAATATGAAAAGCTTTCCATGCTTCCTGCATGGCTATGTTTATTTCGGCTGTAGCGGTGTCGTTGAACATTGTATATTGATTATTTAATCTTATTTATTTGAGGTGAACTAAAGATAGGACTTTCAGTATTTTATTGGAGAGTTTCTCAAATTAATTGGTTAATATTAGTCACTTGTCATTCCATACGAATAATTATAAAGCATTGAATCCGGTTTTTATTTTACTACCCCAAAAGGTAATACAGCAAAATAGTTATTAAATTACTTTAGATGCTGTAAAACAATCTTTCCATTAAAAACTAATTACATGAAGAAGATTTTAATTATTTGTAGCCTTATAGTATTGTACAGTTGTGGGAATGATGATACAAAGCAAGAAGCAAAAACTTCTATTCCTGCCATAAATAAAAACAAAAAAGAACAAACTCCAGAAGATGTTGTCATGCAGGAATGGTTGAAAGGCAAAGTATGGACTGCCGAAGAAAGCATGGCACCTATGGCTTTACTAAAATTAAAAGCAGATGGTGGATACGAACTTAAATCGCCGGGTAGAAAAAGAGACCCACCAGCCACATGGAAGATTATTAATGGTGAAATCTCAATGGTATGGGCTACAGAATGGCCTGTAGAAAAGATAGACGACAAAACATTTCGTTTGTATGTAAAACCTACTGACACATGGTATATCTACAAACACACAGAAGACTTGCCATAAACCCCCATCAATACAATAGGGAATCAACACCTGTTGATTCCCTATTGACTATTCAGCATTTCCCATTCACTATTCCTTATTGCTGAAATAAACCTTTTTGATTTTCCCTTTCTCAATTATATAAATGGCAATCCCATAGACTGGTTTCTCGCCAAGCCCAAACACTTCCTCTTGATCTATTACTATATTATCTTGCACAATACGATTGATTAAGTTACAATACAACTTAGGCAATTGTGTAACAAACTGATAGTTCTTCCGCATTTCTACTTTCCCTTTCATCTCCAGCGTAGAAGGAAATGTATATATCTCTACATCCTCTGCATAAGGTTCAAGAAATGCTTCGAGGTCATGAGCATTAAAAGCATTGAGCTGCTGTTGAGCAAGTATTGTTGGTGTATGTTGCACAAAAGAAGATGGCTTCATTGGGAATCCTTTATTAATAACCCATTCAATCGTTAGCAAGTTCGCAATATCATCCAAGGGATTCTTTTCAAGCAGCAACATATTCGCCAGTTTATCTTTTGCAATGCTGCCCCATTGTTTTTCTTCTCCCACTGCCTTTGCTCCGTTTATTGTTGAAGCTTCGAGGATTTGCCAGTTACTCATACCTGCCTGCTTCATCGCTTTTAGTTCTTCATAGTAAGATGATGCATGTTGTGTGCCAATATTTCCTGCATCTGTTCCTGTGGCAATCGTTACACCAGCATCAATTAATAGTTTAAGATTTGCCATCATGATAGAATCTGTTCTTTGTCCTGCTTTCTTTTGTAAAGGAGAACCCATTCCAGCAATATACTTTGCGGCCAAAGCAGTATCCGGCAGCGGATAATCGAGAATAGAACCAACCGTTACAGGATTAGCCACTGACAGTTCATGAGTGTTGAAATGATAGGTGTTACCCAATGCTTTATCATAATTACCAACAACTACAATAGTAGGACAAAGCACCGTTTTGTTTTTCTTCAGCAGCTGCACAAATTCATTGCTTAATATTTCATCAGCCACACTGTGTACCAGAAAGTCTGCACCTGCTTCCACTGCCAGTTGCGCAGTTATACGTTCTGTAGCATGCACAGCCACTCTTAATTTATTTTTATGTGCTTCATCTATTGCAGCTTTTACAAATGGTAAATTTTTTCTTGCTCCTGCTTCCAGGTCTTTATCCAATACGATGTACCATATCTTTATAAAATCAGTGTGCAATGGCAACTGATCTCTTACAGATTGGCGAACTCCTTCCTCTGTTTCCATTATAGCAAAAGGGGATAACGATGCTCCCACATCTATTACTGATGTAATGCCGATGCTGCTGTAGCGGCGCAAAAAATCTTCCATATTGGTATGCACCCAATCCAGTTCGGCACTGTGAGGTTTATACTTCCGCAGGTCAATCACATCTGGTCTTGTGTATATGCCGCCACTCTGAAAAAAATGCACATGAGCATCTGTAAGACCGGGCATTAAATATTTACCGCTGCCATCTATTACTTCGGTGCCATCAGGCAGTTTGTACATTTTGTCTTTATCTATAGAAACTATCTTGCCATCTAGTGCCACCACATTGTAGCCAGCCAAAATCTTTTTGCCTTCCACATCAACGACGTTTACATTTTTAATTAATACCTGTGCTGTGGCAGATTGTAAAAGCAGAATGCCAATAAGAAATGATAATAGTCGCATGGTTTTGGTTTTTGTGAAAGGTACGGTTTAAAAACTATGATTGATTTGAATATATAGCCGGCAGAAATAAAAGTGGAAAGTTTTTTGTCTTTATCCAATTTTCTTCTCGATTTTTTTTAAAATATCCAACTGCTTCTGCTGACTTTCAAACAATACTTTAATTTGTTCCTCTAAAAGCAAATCAATTTTTTGATGCAATGACCTTACTTCCAATTCTGCTTTTAGATTTATCAGATAATCATTCTCGCTTCTTTTTCTGTCTTTTTCTTCTTTACGATTCTGGCTCATCATAATTATAGGAGCCTGTAACGCTGCAATGCAAGACAATATCAGGTTCATTAAAATAAAAGGATAGGGGTCAAAGTCATCTTTAATCGGGGCAACGCTATTAAATATTATCCATATGATGAGGATAATGAAAAAGGAAATTATAAATGCCCAGCTGCCGCCAAACTTTGCGACTTTATCAGATACTTTTTGTCCTCGGGTAAGAATTTCTTTTGGCGGGTTAATTAAATTTTCAATTATAAGACCTTCCTCAGCAATTGTCTTTTTTACAATGTCCTGAAGTTTTTTAAGCTGATCGGTTTCTGATTTTAACAGGCTATCCATATTAATTGTTATTATTTATTCCAAAATGTGATAAACATAAATATAATTATTCCAAGAATTCCGATTAATGATACAACAAAAAAGTAGTCTGCAATTTTTTCAAGCCGTTGTTCGTTTTTTTGAACTTCTGTTTTTATAGCTGCAAATGAAAATATAGAAGAAGCTGTTAACAACAGTGCAACAAATGTGGTAAACTCGTCAATTAAGGTATTAGCTGCTTTATCTGTAATGTGTAAGGAGGTAATTATAAAAAGACAAAAGCCGAGTAAGTTAGCAGAAGTGCCTAGTATATGTTGAGAGGTTTTGTTTGCCATTATGCGAAAGAATATTTGCGACTTATTTAATAAATGAAGTTAGCTACTAAAAGGCAGATGTACGAGACTCCGTTGCCAAGAAGTTTATTCTCATCTTTTCCCTTACTGCATTAACGTAGCAACTGTTTACATTAACCATAAATAACATTGGTTAAAAGTGTTGCCAGTATTGCATTACAGCCAATGACCAAAGCCATTTATTACTTTAACTAATGGCATTAACATTTGCTTTAACCATTTTTGGCACACTGGCACTTGCTTTGAAATATACTCTGCAGAACACACCGGGATAAAAAATAAAAAATCAGATCCTAAGAAATATAACCCGGTATACTTTAGCGGATCAAAAAAATAAAAACAAATAACATGAAAAAAATCTTTACACTCGTTGCGGCCACATTATTCACTGTTGCCGTATTTGCTGCCGACCGCAGACCCTCTGTAACTGTGCAGACAAACAAGAACTATGAAATTCAGATCGACGGTAAAAGTTACTTCACCCGCAATGGTAGCGTAACAGACATTTCTTTCCTTAGAGATGGTAAACACACCATCACCGTTTTAAAAATCAACCGGGGATTTTTCAGTCAGAAAATGAAAAAGGTTGTTTCTTCCACCACCTTCCTTATGCGTGGCAACGATATCGATATAAAAGTTGACCAGTTTGGAAGAGTGCAGGTAAAAGAAGACACAAGATTTGGAAACGGTCGTTACGATAACGAGTGGGATAAAAAAGGATATGGCGACAACGACCACAAGCCAATGCCTCCAATCAAACAACAACCACCCGTTAAAAACAACGGTGGTCAAAAAGGCAATCGTTTCTAAACAAATCAGTCACTTAACAGAAGCCGCAGCAGCAATGCCGCGGTTTTTTTGTCCCCGCTGTAGTACTACTATTGAGCTTCCGTTGCACAGTTTACCCTGAGGAACGAAGGGCACTCTTTATCGTTCAGTAATTCTATTCGGCAATTTGTAATACCCCAACATTTATCGAAAATTTAATTACTGCAATTACAATGAAAATGACGAACGGTTACGATTTTATTTTCAACATTGCTAATTTGGAAACAAGGGTTTTAGTGTCTATATTTATGTGTAGTAGACAGTCCTAAAAATCAATTCCCGTTCACTTTCTAGTTACAGGACATTCAATACAAAGTCACTTACGAGCCACTGCAATCATTAACGCAGGCAACCAGTCTACTATTCGTTATTTTGGGTAACGTAAACAAGTGGTGAAAGTGATTATATTAATCAGCCAGTGGAATATTTTTATTTGTAGCTGTATCTTTTAATAATACAATGCTTCTTGACAGGGCATCTTTAAAACTAGTGGTTACATTGGCTTTGCCGATTGCAAAGCAGCCTTGCATCCTGCAATTCTTTTATCACTTGAGGGCTGTACACTTCGGATAAGATAAGTTTTGTTCCCCTGTTTTTTGCATCTTTATGCACTTCTTTCAAAGTTCTTATTCCTGTTGCATCTATAATCGGCACCTGTCTCATTCTGATGATTAATACTTTAGGAGGCTTTTCAATAAAACGCATGGCGTCTTTAAATTTATGAGCAGCTCCAAAAAACAAAGGTCCGGTTATTTCAAACACATCAACATTTTCGGGAATTGTAAAATGCCCAATGTTATTTATATCTGTTCCCTTCCCGTTGTCATTAATATCATTTTTCAAAATGCTAACATCGCTAAATTTTATCATGTTGCGCATAAAAAGGAATGCAGCCAATATCATTCCTATTTCAATAGCAACGGTAAGATCAATTATCACCGTCAATAAAAAAGTTGTCATAAGCACGGCTACATCGCTACGGGAGCCTTTAAAAACTGATAGAAAACTTTGCCATTCACTCATATTGTATGCGATAACAACCAGTATGCCCGCCAAGGTTGCCATTGGTATAAGCGCAGCCCACTTGCCAACAAATAACATGATGAGCAACAATGTAATGGCATGTACGATGCCTGCAACAGGAGTACGGCCACCATTTTTTACATTGGTTGCAGTACGGGCAATTGCACCCGTAGCAGGAATGCCACCAAAAATGGAAGAAAAAATATTTGCGGTGCCTTGAGCTACCAATTCCATATTAGATTTATGGTTGCCGCCAATCATTCCATCTGAAACAACTGCCGATAACAACGATTCAATTCCGCCTAATAAAGCAATGGTGAAAGCCGGCTGAATTAATTTTTTGATAGTATTGAAATCTAGATGAGGAACTATTGGCATTGGCAACGATGAAGGTATGCTACCGAACCGGTTGCCGATTGTATCAACAGGAAGATGAAAAAATTGCATGGCCGCTGTTGTTACTACTATTGCTATAAGCGAACCGGGTATCTTATGTGTAACTTTTGGCCAAAGTAAAATAATAGCCACCGTTGCAGCGGCAATGATAAAAGCATACATATTTACTGAATCAAAACCGGCTGCATAACTTTCCCATTTAGTAAAGAAATCTGAAGGAACATCACCCATATTCAACCCAAAAAAATCTTTCATTTGAGAAGAGAAAATAAGAAGGGCAATGCCACTGGTAAACCCAACAATTAATGGATGTGGAATAAATTTTATAACCGACCCAAAACGGGCAAGGCCCATAATGATTAGCATTGCCCCTGCCATAAAAGTGGCAATGATTAAACCGCTTACACCATGCACCTGAACAATGCCATATACAATTACAATAAATGCACCTGTGGGGCCACCTATTTGCACCCGGCTGCCTCCCATCGCTGAAATAATGAACCCTGCAATAACAGCTGTATATAATCCTTTTTCGGGTGATACGCCTGACGCAATAGCAAAAGCAATGGCAAGTGGCAATGCTACAATACCTACAATTATTCCTGCTAGCAGGTCTTTAGTGAATTGCTGACGATTGTAATTTTTTAAGGTATCGAAAAGCTTTGGCCTGAACATACAGTGTGTTTTAAAGCTGCGAAGCGAGGTCTAGTTTCCTTTTAATTTGGTTAAAACAGATGCGGCCCATCTTAATATTACTCCATTGTTGTGCTTCTTTATTCATCGGGCTAAAAGATTCTAATTCATCAAGTATTTTTTCTATAAATCGGGAAACAATATGCCCATTTAAATTATGTTGTTCCAGACTTTTCATTGCTGTATCAATATATCGTTTCACCTCATCCTGCGAAGAAGCTAACATAATTTTTGCAATAAGTTTTTCACGGTATTCTGTTATAGACAATGACATAAATAATTTGTGTGTTTTAACTTTCGTATGTTTTTATTATAAGTATTTGCTTATTGTAATCTTAATCTGTAGTCTTACCCCAACTATGCCAGTAAGGAGTGTTATTTATAGTATTTAAAAAACCTGCAGCATACTTATAGTTTACGCTTTCTTCATTACCCTTATTAATGACTGACTTGTCTTCAAAATATTTTTGGAGTTCCTTTAGATAACTTTCAATCGTATGGATTGCAATTCTATTATACAATTGTCTTTTAGTATTAGCTAACACAATTTTTTCACAATCTAAATAGCCGTCTGCTGATTTCAAGTATCGGGTTAATTCACTTACTTCATAATCAAAATCAATTTTCATATATTATATTTTTGTCCAGAATTTTAATAACCCATCCATTTCAACTCCAACTACATGATACTCTGGAGGCATTTCGTCTTCGAGACTGTGAAATGTTGCTAGCCTCGTACCAGATGGCTTTTGCTGCAATTGCTTATATAAATACCGGCTATAATAATTATATAACTCGCCTGAATAATCAATACTATTATCAATTTTAACTGTACCTTCTAAGTTTTCGTAAAAAGCATTAAAGAAGTAAAAATGGTCATAGTTTCTAAAATCTATTTGGGTAAAGTTTCCATTAATGAAGCAAGCATTTTTTAATTGTAAATGTTCTTTAGCCTTTTCGGCATGGCTTATTAAACTCATTCGTTGTTCGACACCTGTAAAGAAAGAATTGGGCTTATAATTGGCAGCAGCAAGGCAGAACTTTCCAACACCGCTTCCGATATCCAAAATACTTACATTGTTTTCGGCAGCTAAAAAGTCAGCTGCTTTTATGGCTACTTCCAAAGGAGTCCAGTGATGATGCGCCAGTAATCGAATAGAGGGCGGATATATTTTATTAAACTGGCTATCGGAACTAAACGCTGTTGTTGTCTGTTTTCTTCTTTCAAGTACTGGCATATCTATTTTTAAAACTTCGGGATTATTATTTGGCATATTTGCTTTTTCCATTCATTTGATATTGTTTAGGGAGGAGTAAATCATTTCTTTCGAAGGGTTGTGAAGGAGCAATTAAGGCCACCCAACCGATAGTTTCGGCATGATTTAATAATAAATTCTGATTGCCGTATAACAAATCCGTATTTACTTTTACCATCTTTCCGTCCACTGGCATAGTAACTTCAACCTGGTAATCATTATATTTTATAGCGGCAATTGATTCGCCTTTTTGCTTAAATCCTGTGAGATCATTAAAAATCACCTGTTGTATTTCTTTAAATCCAGTAAGTTTAAAATGGCTAATACCAACATAGGCTACGCTGCCCTGAAAATCAATCCACTCATGATCTTTTGTATAGTACAAATCTTTTGCCCCTGATTCTTTATTTTTCATACTGCAAAGTTATTTTAGATACTCTTGCCTTGTGGTAAACCTTATCACTATAAAAAGTGAGTTTTATCAATTTTTTAAAGGTAATTTTGTTGCTTCCATGAGTATCAAAGGCGTATTTCAAATAGATAACTGGGATTTTAAAAGCGAATCTATTTTGGCAGAATTGCCTAAAACTGATTTGGAATTATTAACAGCCCATAAAACCGAGCAGGTATATAAAAAAGGAGAAATAATCTTCAGGGAAGGTGGATTCCCTTCTGGTATATTCTATGTTATTACTGGGAAAGTAAAGAAATACAAATTAGACAAGGATTCAAAAGAACAAATTATTTATGTAGCCAACACAGGAGAATTGTTAGGCTACCATGCGATACTTTCTGAAAGCCGTTATCCCGATTGTGCAGCCGCATTAGAAGAAAGCAAGATTGCCTTTATACCTAAAGAAGATTTTTTAGAGACATTGAATCAGTCAAAAGTATTAAGTCGACGCTTGTTGAAAACCCTAAGTCATGAGTTTGCTGTATTGGCGAACAGCCTTAGCTTATTTGCCCAAAAATCGGTAAGAGAAAGACTGGCAGTCCAATTAATTGTATTGAGAGAAAAATATAAAGTAAACTTTAAGACAGGTATGCCGGTGGAAATAAATATGAGCAGAGACGATTTAGCCAGTCTTGTTGGCACTGCAAGAGAAAATGTAGTGAGAATACTTTCAGAATTTAAAGAAGACAAAATACTCGAAACAAAGGGTAGGAAAATTATTGTACTTAATGTGACCAAGCTGATTAAAATTGCAGATTATAAATAATTCAATTGCCCTTTTAGATTTTTATATCTTACAATTTGAATACACTAACAAGCCAATGCATCAAGTAAGGCATATTTGCAAGGCACACAAAGCAAACACACAAAAGCTAACCTCGCAAAATGAACTTGTCTTGTTCCGACGTACAGGCAGTCATCATTCAGTACAATACAGACCCACATTATTGACGACCACAATGTGAGGATATGCGTACAACGTTGACTTTTTCCCCTAATAAACCTTCTCAGGCGATGATTGGGCCAGATGTATTTAATAATAAATGAATCTTACGGCCGGACGTCCCGTCATAAAATCCAATCATCAACAGCCGCCTTTAAGCAACCCCAAAATAACTTTCATCAGAACTAAAATCCTTCATTGATAACTAACCACTGTCTTAAGACCGGGGTTATGAGAAAAGCTTAACATGGGCTATATCCTGAGTATACTAATTGCCCACCGATTCGGCCTTGACAGGTCTTAACATAAAGAAGTACGCCACTCTTATAACTTGTGTATTAGATAGGCAGTTGATCAAATAGACCAACAGCATAATCTATAGTAACTGTTCCCTCTTTGCAGATGTTAAAAAAAATACCGACCATGGTGTAAGTGCTGAGTAGCATACAGAATTCCTAATTCATATCGGAGTGCGGCAAATTGCCGAGTAGAATTAATGCAGCACAAGAGTGCCCTTCGTTCCTCAGGGTAAACTGTGCAACGGAAGCTCAATAGTAGTACTGAAGCTGGGCTAATAATTATTTTGAGAAAGATTCCGGGTCAGCCCCAGAACGACAAGCATTCATGCTAAAAGAATTCGTAACGGGGAGCTTTTAAATAACCTTTCGGTTGTTCGGGCATATTACATTTTTTAAAAGCAGAGTCGGCTTCAATTGTTTTATCCGCCTGCTTATCTGTTTTATTTAACTTAAGCTTGTTGGGTAAAGGCGGAAGTATCTTTATTGGAGGAATTTCCTGCTGCCATGCTATACGAAGCGGCTTTATTTTATTGTCGGTAGAAGCAATCACACTAAATCAGTTTCTTCTAGTACCGAAAACATTATGCCAGTAATGCAATTGTGCATAAACAGTTTGTCGTGTAATTGTCAAACGATTTAATCTGGCTAATTATTATTTTGAGAAAGATTCCGGGGTAAGCCTAGAATGACAAAAAAGACTAAGTTGCCATTACCAACGCATCTTCCTTCCGGTGTTTTACAACAAACCAGGCAGTAACTAAAAAGAAAATATAAAATAAGCACCAAGTGCATACATTACGGGAGAGAAATAAATGCCGCTGCCAAACCAATCATTCTGCTGCAACAAAAATGCAAGACCAAGACCGCTGCGGGCAGCTTCCCAAAAGAGAGCCCATGGGTTACGATCCATTAACTCTGTAAGTGCATACACCGTAAGAAAAATAAAACCACCGTACCAGAAGATATATTGAGTGCCCATACTATTGATGGTGGCAATGCTGCCAAAGAAATAACTAACGAAGAGTAAGAGCATCATCAGTTGCACCCATGTCCACACATGTAATGGAGTGGAGGCTTTGGTATCATATTTTTCAAAATGATAAGGGTCGTCAATTTTATAGACAGGATATTTTTCTATTACATCTGCAGGGCGATAGCCTGTTGGCTTAAACCAGAGAATGAATTTTTCTTTCCAGTTGCTGGTGTGCCATGCATCTTGTATCATTAACCACAGATGCGAGAAGTTTATTTTGATGGGATTCCATGTTCGCGCTGGTCTTGTAATTCCATACACTGGCGGTGCTTCTTTTAATTCTTCCTGGTAAGTGCCAAAGAGTTTATCCCAAAAGATAAATATCTGCCCGAGGTTTTTATCGAGGTACTCTTTATTAATGGCATGATGCACCCGGTGATGCGATGGTGTTACAATTATCTTTTCGAGGAAACCCATTTTGCCGATATGTTGTGTATGATACCAGAACTGTGCAAACAGATGCAGTGGCCCTACGGTGGCAATTACTATCGGCGGAATACCGACCAACGCTGCTGGTATTAGCAAAAACGTAAATGGATTGACAAACATAGTGATGCTCTGCCTTAAGGCACAGGCAAGGTTAAACTCCTCGCTGCTATGATGGATGATATGCAGATTCCATAATATATTGATGTGATGACTCCAGCTGTGTACCCAATAACCGGCAAAGTCAATTGCAATGAATGCTATTATATAGGTAAGCCAGGTAATGGTAATATGAATGACGGCGATCTGCTGCACCAGCCAGCTATAGGCAATGATGGCAACGGAGAGACCGAGTACATCTTTGGTAACATTGGTAACGCCACTGCTAAGGCTAGAGACCATATCCATATTGCGGACAGTGTCTTTTTCCTTTCGCCAGCCCCACCATTTTTCAAATAAAACGAGGAGGAGGAAGGCTGGCATAGCTATGAGCAGTATCTTTCCGTAGGTTTCCATTGGCAAGCAATAAGAAACGAATTTAGTAAAACTTAAAGAAACCATAGAGGCAGAGAGGTAGGGAGGTTCACGGAGGACTCTGTGTTACTCGGTGCCTTTATCTCTCCGTGGTAAAAAAAAATAATTGATGAAGCACATATTTAATTGCATAGATGCACATACCTGCGGTAATCCTGTGAGGTTGGTAAAGGAAGGCGGACCTGCTTTGCAGGGAAAGAACATGAGTGAGAAGCGGCAGCATTTTCTAAAAGAATACGACTGGATAAGAACTGGGTTGATGTTTGAGCCCAGAGGCCATGACATGATGAGTGGAAGTATTCTTTATCCACCGCATGATGCAGATAATGATGTTGCAGTTTTATTTATTGAAACAAGCGGCTGTCTGCCGATGTGCGGACATGGAACGATTGGCACAATTACCATTGCGATAGAAGAAGGATTGATAAAGCCAAATACTGAAGGTATTGTAAGGATGGAAACTCCGGCCGGTTTGGTATTGGTTGATTATAAGATGAACAATAATAAATGTGCATCAGTACGGTTGACGAATGTTCCATCTTTTTTGCATTCGAGTGAACTGGTTGTGGATTGTCCTGAATTGGGAGAGTTGGTGCTTGATGTTTCTTACGGGGGAAATTTTTATGCAATTGTAGATGTGCAGCAAAATTTTAAAGGTCTGGAGCATTACACCGCAGATAAATTAATTGCATTGGCAAGAGAACTTCGTAAGAACATTAATGCAAAGTATTCATTTGTTCACCCGGAAGATGAAACGATAAAAGGCTGTTCGCATATATTATGGACTGGTGCGGTGATGGATAAAGCTTCAACAGCGAGGAATGCGGTTTTTTACGGGGAGAAGGCCATTGACCGTTCGCCATGTGGTACTGGCACCTCAGCAAGAATGGCGCAATGGTATGCAAAAGGAAAATTGAAAAAAGGAGATGAGTTTGTACATGAGAGCATTATCGGCAGTAAATTCGTGGGCCGGATTAAAGAAGAGCTGAAAGTGAATGGTAAACCGGCTATCCGGCCTTCAGTAGAAGGCTGGGCAAAAATTTATGGATACAATACTATTTGGATTGATAAAGAAGATGATCCGTATGCAGGAGGGTTTCAGGTAATTTAGTGAATGGTGAGTTGGAGTAGAGTTATTAAAGGAATAAATACATTACAATTTTTGAAAAAATATATACTATACGTATTCGCTTTTTTTTTATTGTTTGCTGGATGTAAAACAAATAACAAATCTCAAGAAGAGAATACTGATAAAAAAAACTTACCAGATCAGTTTATAGTTGTGCTTGGAACTGCACAGGATGCAGGCTATCCGCAGATTGGTTGTACTAAAGAATGTTGTACTGCTTATTGGAGTGGAAAGGAAGCAAACAAACATGTTACCAGTCTTGCATTGGTTGACAGAAAGACAAATCAGTATTGGTTGTTTGAAGCAACACCAGATATTGCGAAACAATTACATACATTACAAAGCTATCTTACAAAAGAAGATTATTCGCCAGATGGAGTTTTTATTACTCATGCACATATTGGTCACTATACAGGCTTAATGGAATTTGGCAGGGAAGCAATGGGAGCAAAAGAAATTCCTGTGTTTGCAATGCCACGATTAGATTCTTTTATACGAACTAACGGACCGTGGAGTCAGTTGGTGAGTTTGAATAATATTTCTTTACAAACATTAAAGGCAGATAGTACTGTTGCCATTAGTTCATCATTTAAAGTAACGCCGTTAAAAGTTCCGCATCGGGATGAGTTTTCTGAAACAGTTGGGTTTGTAATTGAAAGCAACAACAAGAAAATTCTTTTTATACCTGATATTGACAAGTGGGAAAAATGGGACCGGAATATTGTTGAAGCAATAAACAAAGTGGATATTGCATTACTTGACGGAACCTTTTATAAAAACGGAGAATTGCCCGGAAGAGACATGAGTGAAGTGCCGCATCCGTTTGTGGAAGAAAGTATGAATAAGTTTTCATCGCTGCAAGATTTAGTTAAATCAAAAATTGTATTCATTCATTTTAATCATACCAATCCATTGCTAAAAAATAATTCACAGGAGAAAAAAGAAGTAAAAGCAAAAGGTTTTGGCGTGGCGGAGGAAGGAGTGGTGATTAATTTATAAAAATGTAAAACCTTAATATGAAATATTCGAAACCGTTATTCTTCTTAGCTTTACTTTTTGCCTTTTGTATTGGCAGTTATGCACAGGACAGGGTTGCACAGATCGACAGTTTATTTGCACCTGTTACAGGGAAGCCTGCATTTAACGGGAATGTATTGATTGCAGAGAATGGAAATATTATTTATCAAAAAAGTTTTGGCAAAGCTGACCTTGAAAAAAATCTTGCACTCAATAGCGAATCCGTTTTTGAACTGGCATCAGTTTCCAAGCAGTTTACTGCAATGGGGATTATGATATTAAAAAAGCAAAACAAACTCAGCTATGATGACAGCCTGCGAAATTTTTTTCCAGAACTGCCATATCAAAATATAACAATCCTTCAGCTTTTACAACATACGTCCGGCCTGCCAGATTATATGCCTCTTTTTATTGAACATTGGGATTCTACAAAAATTGCAGTTAACAGTGATATAATAAAATTGCTTTCACAATATAAACCTGATACATTGTTTGCGCCGGGAGCAAAATGGGAATACAGCAACACCGGTTATGCGTTGCTGGCAAGTATTATTGAAAAGGTTTCTGGTAAGAAGTTTGGAGATTTTTTGAAGAAAAGCATATTCGAACCGTTGGGTATGAAACGGACACAGGTTTATTGCCGCCGCTATGAGAATAGAAAAATTGATAACTATGCTTACGGTTATGTGTTGGATAAAATAACTAACAAGTTTGTTCTGCCTGATAGTCTTCCTGAAACGGCTACTATTGTATACTCTTTAGACGGAATACAAGGTGATGGAACAGTTAATTCAACAACTACTGATTTGCTGAAATGGGACAGGGCTTTATACACTGAAAAATTAGTGTCTAAAAAGATGATGGATGAAGCGTTTCAACCTGCAAAGTTGAATGATGGAAAAACCTATAGCTATGGCTTCGGCTGGGGAATAGGTGAAATTAAAGGCGTTGGTAAAATTGTAACCCATACAGGAGGCTGGCCCGGGTATGCCACATTGATTGAAAGAGAAATTGAAGCAGATAAAACTATTATCATTCTGCAAAACATGGAATCGTCAAGACCTTCTTTTAAAGCAATTCGTAATATTCTAAATGGAATAAAAGCCGAAGCTCCAAAAGAAGTTTCGGTTGAAGTGTCAAAATTGCAAGATTACGTTGGTGAGTATGAATTAGCACCAGCGTTTACAATAACTATAACAGTGGAAGCAGATAAAATATTTGCACAGGCTACCGGACAGGATAAATTTGAACTGTTTTCTGAAAAAGAAGATATGTTTTTCTTGAAAGTGGTTGAAGCAAAAGTGAAATTTATAAGAGATAAAGACACAAAGGTCAATAGCATAATTTTATATCAAGGCGGACAGGAAGTGGAAGGGATCAAAATAAAATAATTAAGTAAAGATGAAAGTTGTAATTGTAGGCGGTGGCATTATCGGTTTAAGTTCGGCATTCTATTTACAAAAATCCGGTTGGGATGTAACTGTACTTGATAAAAGCGATTTTACAGATAGTTGCTGCTATGGCAGTGCCGGATATATATGTCCTAGTCATTTTATACCGATGGCAACACCGGGCATTGTAAAAAAGGGATTGAAATGGATGTGGAATTCAAAGAGTCCGTTTTATGTGCAGCCGAGATTAGATTGGGATCTCATTAGTTGGGGATTAAAATTTATGCGGAGTGCAAAAAAAGAAAATGTAGAAGCGGCTGCAATTCCATTAAGAGATATTGCTATACTAAGTAAGGGAGAATATGAATCATGGTTTAAAATTCGGGGATTTGATTTTGCGTATGAACAGAAAGGAGTACTGGAAATATTTCAGACAGAAGAATATGCAGGCCATGCCAAACATGTATATGAAAAGGCACATGAATTAGGATTAACCGATACAAAATTGATTGGCAAAGAAGAATTGCAATCATTAGAACCGCAAACAACTGTAAACGGAATGGGTGCTATTCTTTATAATTGCGATGCGCATTGCTATCCGAATAAATTAATGGAAAGCTTGATTGCATATTTGAAGGCAAATGGGTGAAGCTGATTCCAAATCAGGAAGTGATACAATTTGAAAAGAGAAACGGCGCAGTAACGAAAATAATGACGACTAACAATGAATTTGAACCAGACGAAATAGTATTAGCAACTGGTTCATGGGGAATGGCGACAGCAAAACTGCTTGATTTGAAAACACCGTTAATTCCGGGAAGAGGTTATTCTGTTACGTATGAAGATTCGCCCTATAAATTAAATTACCCAGCATTGTTGATGGAAGGCCGTGCTGCAGTAACACCGATGGACGGAAATAAAATACGTTTTGGTGGAACGATGGAGATCACATCTCATAAAACACCAATTAGAATGAACAGGGTACAGGGAATATTGGATGCAGTAAAACGTTTTTATCCTGAGTACGATGTGCCATTGCCGCCAAAAGAAAAAGTATGGTATGGTTATCGTCCTTGCTCGGCGGATGGATTGCCTTTTATTGGCCGGTCGTCGAAACAATCAAACGTAACAGTTGCAACAGGGACATTCGATGCTGGGATTAAGCTTGGGTGCGGGAACTGGTAAATTAGTAGATGAATTAGTGAATAAGAAAACGACAAGTATGGATTTAAGCCATTTACTGTTGAACGGTTTCGTTAAAAATGTATAATCTCTTCTTAGTATCGTTTTCATCTTCTTATTTTTACAATCTGTTGCGATGCAACATTAATTACTATGAATTGTAAATCTACAAGAATACCTTACCGGCAAACAGGCGTTTTCTCAAAGCTTGTACTTGATTATATAGATCAGGCTGAATCCATCAAACCTTTTATGGCAAATCCGCCATCATTACAAGGCATTCAAAAAGCTATAGAATCAAGAAAAGGGTTTACAACGAACAGAGTTGTGCTGGTGCAGGAATTGAAGAAGCAGTATGATGGAGTTGAAACCAGCGATAAAGTGAAGCAAAGCATTGAATCACTTTTATCAGACAATACATTCACTATTACATCAGCGCATCAGAATAATATTTTCACTGGGCCTTTATATTTTATCTACAAAGTCCTTCATAGCATTAAGCTGGCAGATAGTTTAAAAGCATCGTTGCCTGAATATAATTTTGTTCCTGTTTTTTATATTGGTTCAGAAGATGCTGATCTTGCTGAATTAAATAATATCAACCTTTGTGGACAGAAACTGGTTTGGAATACTAAACAAACTGGAGCTGTGGGAAGAATGAAAGTTGATAAAGAATTGTTGAAGCTGATTGATGCAATGGAAGGGCAGTTGTCTGTTCTTCCACATGGGAAGGACATTATAGTATTAATAAAGGAATCATACAAAGAAGGTGCAACTATTGAACAGGCCACTTTTCTTTTTGTTAATACATTATTTGCTGAATATGGTTTTGATTGTTTTGAAGCCTGATAATGCTGCGTTGAAAAAAGAATTGGCTGCCGTATTTGAAGATGACTTGTTGAATCAGACAGCTTCGGGAATTGTAGAAAAATCAATTGCTTCTCTTTCTGATGCTGGGTATAAAGTACAAGCCAATCCAAGAGAGATCAATTTGTTTTATCTGAAAGATGATTTGCGGGAACGAATTGAAGAAACAAATGGAGAATGGAAAGTGGTGAACGATGGAACAAGATTTTCAAAAGATGAACTATTAAAGGAATTAGAACAAAATCCGGAAAGGTTTAGCCCGAATGTAATTCTCCGTGGTTTATACCAGGAAACTATATTACCCAATATTGCATTTATCGGCGGCGGTGGCGAAACTGCTTATTGGCTGCAATTAAAATCTCTATTTGAGCACTATAAAGTGCCATTCCCTGTTTTGATCTTACGTAACTCGTTTTTAATGGTGGAAGAAAAATGGAAAGATTTAATAAATAAACTAAATTTTTCAATTGAAGATTTCTTTTTACCAGAGCAGGATTTGGTCAATCAACTTGTTCTAAAAGAATCTACAAATGATACAAAGTTGAATGGTTCTTTGTTAGCTATTGAAAAATTATATGATTCGTTTAAGCAACAGGCAAAAGCAGTTGATGCAACTTTAGAACAGCATGTAGATGCGTTGAAAAAAATGACTGTATTTCGTTTGCAGGAGTTAGAAAAAAAAATGCTGCGGGCAGAAAAAAGGAAATTCACAGATCAACAAGGACAAATACAAAAAGTAAAAGCACATTTATTTCCTGGTAATGGATTGCAGGAGCGACACGAAAATATTTCTTACCACTATGCAAAATATGGAGCAGCAATTCTTCAAACATTATATAATGAGTCGTTAAGTCTTGAGCAGGAATTTGTAATACTTACAGAAAAATAATCTAATCTCACCCAAATGCTTACTGGTAAACCGTTTCAGTGGTTTTCATTTTATTAAATAGTATTGTTTCGCTTAGGAATTCCCCTTTGAATTAGTTACCTTTGCAACTTCTTAAGCCGTAATCGTCTTGCACTGGCGAGGTTTTTAATTCTTATTTGTTCACCCCATAAATATTCGAAATGCGCTGGATTGACGCCGGGATATTTATTTTTATATGGTTGCCTTGCTGGTAGTTTGCGTGGCTGCTGTTATTTTTTTAAGCCTGAGAGTAAATATCTTACCTTCAAACATAGGTGCAAACCTATTTGGAATTATGGCAGTCTTATTATTATTTATTGCAGGCAGTTATTTAGCACCTGTAAAATATTCAACTTTAAAACGAATTGATGGAATACAAATTATAGATCAGGCAACTGGCAAAGACGAACAACTGACAAATGATTTGATTGCTGACTTTTTGGTTCAGCATCTGGATCAGTTTGGTGATAAAGAATTTATTTTAAATGCCTTGATTATGTTTTTTAATCCTGACCGTGGAGGCTTTGTAGTTGTTGCACATGAAGGCATGCATATTGCTGGAGCAGTTATCATCAATGAAACTGGAATGGACGGTTATATTCCGGAAAACATTCTTGTTTACATTGCTGTTGATAAAGCCTTCCGTGGACAAGGTCTTGGAAAAAAACTGATGTCTCTTACAATGGAAAGAGCAAGAGGTAGTATTGCGCTACATGTGGAACCTGACAACCCAGCCAGATTCTTATATCAGAAATTAGGATTTACCAATAAATATCTTGAAATGCGTTTGCAACGCTAATTGTATGAGTAATGAGTTAATACAGTTACGTCATTGGCTGCATGCTTATCCCGAACTTTCGGGTGTTGAAACAAAAACAGCAGAACATGTTGCAGCATTTATTGGAAAATTACATCCCGATAAGATTGTTACAAATATTGGTGGAAATGGAGTATTAGTTTTATTTGATTCAAATAAACCTGGTAAAACTATTTTATTCAGAAGTGAACTTGATGCATTGCCCATTCAGGAAATAAACAAATTTGCATATCGTTCCGTTACCGATGGCATTTCACATAAATGCGGACATGATGGTCACACAACTATTCTATGTGGTCTTGCTGAAAAATTATCAGCAGAAAAACCATTGACTGGAAAAGTATATTTATTATTTCAACCGGCAGAAGAAACTGGTGAAGGTGCAAAACTTGTTGTTGAAGATTCGCAGTTTGACATTAAGCCAGATTATATTTTTGCTTTTCATAATTTACCGGGCTATACAAAAGGAACTATTTGTTGTAAAGAAGATTTATTTTCAGCGTCTGTCAATAGCATTTATTATAAAGTTAAAAGGAAGAACTGCTCTATGCAGCTGAACCAGAAATGGGGAGAATCCAGCATTGGCAATTAGTGAGATTATAGTTACATTGATAAGCAGAATAATAATAATCCAGAAAAAGTGACTTCAGGTTGCTAACACCTGTACACATTAATATGGGCAACATAGCTTATGGTGTTTCAGCTGGATATGGGGAACTGCATTATACTTTACGTTGCTGGAATAATGAAGAGCTGAGAAAAATGGAAGCTGATCTGATTGCAAAAATAAAAGCGATTGCCACCAAAACATAAATTGAAGTGGAACATGAGTTTGTACAAACCTTTTTGCAAACAATAATAATAAAGAAGCTGTTGGTTTTGTAAAACATGTGGCAGCAGAATTAAATTATCAGGTTGAAGAAAGAAAATATCCTTTTAAATGGGGAGGATTTTGGCTTTTACTTCCAAAGTTTAAAGGTTGTATATTTGGAATAATGCTGGAAAGCCATCCTGCATTACATAATCCGGATTATGATTTCCAGATGAGATTATTGAAACAGGAGGAAGTATGTTTTATGGAATTACTAAACTGGTATTAAATAAATAATGTTTGAATCGTCAGTCCTTAGAAATAAGTAAATCAGC
The DNA here is from genome assembly GCA_016706055.1 of Chitinophagaceae bacterium. GTDB lineage: Bacteria > Bacteroidota > Bacteroidia > Chitinophagales > Chitinophagaceae > JJ008. The sequence continues at coordinate 211,374 of JADJKL010000011.1, forward strand.
TTTACAAACAAACCTTAAGTTTTAAAACAGAAAACTGGTGCTCATATTAAATTCTGTAGTGTAGTTAAGGGAAATGCCTATGGGCATGGTTTGACAGAGTTTGTGAAGCTTGCAATGGAATGCGATCAGCATTACTTTGGAGTGTATTCTGCGGATGAAGCTTATCATATTTCAAAGAACATAAAACACCTGAGCTTTATATCGTGGAATGGTAGAAGGGAAGCAATTGAATAGGCTATTAACAAAGGAATTGGGTTTTGTGTTTTGATGAAAAACGATTAGAAGATGCGATGAAGTATAGTAAAGCTAAAAGGAAGCAAGATTCATCTGAAATTGAAGCTGAGATAAATAGAGACCGGTTTTTATAGAAGGAAATTACAATAGATGGGAGGGCTGATCAACTAATAATAAACAAAACTTTTGACGTAAAAGGGAGCCTGCACTCATTTGCCGGGCAAAGTACAGCTGGCCAATAAGTTCCGGGTATCTCAGCAGATTGGAAAATTTTGCAAACATTATTAACGATAGGTAAGCTGGGCTAACACCAACATACAAACATGCGGCTTGTTCTGTAGCGGTAATTAACTATCCTGAAACAATTGGCAACATGGTACGGGTTGGCATTATGCAATATGGTTTTGGCCAAACGATGAAACATTTGCTTATCCGATACAATGGCGACAAGGAAAGAAATAGTTAAAATAGAAACCATTACTTGGAAAAGTAGGTTGATAGATCTGAAATCTGTAGAAGGGAGAGTTTATTGGCTATAGTACATCTTATCACGCATGGAGATATGAGGGTAGCCGTAGTGCCTTGGGTTATTCTCATGGATATAGCCGTAGTATGAGTAATACTGGGAAAGTGCTGGTGCGAGGAGTTGAAGCTACAGTTGTAGGTATTGTTAACATAGTACAAGTACAATTGATGTTACCCATATTGAAGGGTGGAAATTGGTGATGAAGTGGTTTTGATCGGCACACAAAGAACAAAACAGTAAGTGTAGTTTCTTTCAGTAAAATGAGTAATCAGCTTAGTATGAAATGCTGACAAGATTCCGGAAAGTATTCACAGGAGTTACTTAGTTGATTAAGTATTAAAATGGCATTTAAGAGTATATGAGGAAAACTAAAAACACAGTTATCCAGTTTCTGAACAAGTTGTTTAAGAAATGATCTATTGAATGGAAGTGTTGTAATATCTAAGCTATTATGTGGGAACAGTTTTTATTCAGGAACTGTATGACTTGGTGTTAGGGAAATGCATGATACCAGAATTTCAAACCTGAAAGCGATAAAACAAATTGCTGATGACTACCTGGAAACTGTTTATATTAAGCCTGTTGTTCCAAAAAGAAGTATTGCTAATACAGTTAAGTATGCTGATGTAAGAGTTTTTCGAAGTACCATTTTCTACTATTAAATTATTAAGCAAGAAGCTAAAAACTGGGAAGGCTGCAAAGATTAATCATCATGGTGGAGATGGGAGACTTACGAGAAGGAGTGATGGGCGAACACCTGATGGATTTTATACAAAACTTTTGAATTACCCAACATAGAAATAATAGGATTGGGTACTAATTTCAGTGCCTACGAATGGCATTATGCCGTCCGTTGACAAACTTGTACAACTGTGTCTATACTGCAAACAATTGATTGAAGCAAATTCAATAGAAAAGTAGTAGGTGTCCGGTGGGTCATCTGTTGCCGTGCCGTACTTAAAAAGCAAATACCGAAAGGCGTGAAATCATTTCCAAATTAGAGAAGCTTTGTTCTTTGGAAAATTTAATTACTGATGGAATTTGAAGGGATGCATAAAGATGTATTTAGATTATATACTGCGTAATTGAGTTGTACGAAAAACCAATTGTTCCTACGGGTGAGCAAGAAAAGCCCTTCTGGCATATTCCCACGAATTCGATGGAAGCAGACCGACAGGAAGAAAACATATAGAGCATACTTGATATTGGTTTATTGGATTGCAACCCCGTTACCTTTTTCCCGAAGACGAGTCTATGACTCCTTAGAAGCAGAAAAGCTCTGTTATGCTGGTGATGGATTAGGAAAAAATAAAAATGAATACAAAGTAGGCGACCTTGTAAGAAACAATTTAAACTGCGTGGGTGCACTAGGAATTATCTGAATTCCAATTACATCGCTAAACAAGGATTTGAATAATTTTATCTTTTCTTAGGTATAGATTAAATGAGAAAATGTATTTTTCTTCAATGAAGAAGAGCTAGGCTTATAGGAAGTAGGTTGTAGTCGGGTCTTTTGTATCCCAGAAAGTCCTGCTGTATATTTATAATTGAGGAGATAAGGACAATCCTGAGTTCCAAACCAATATCAACTCAATTCACAGTTGCCATTGAATAATGATTTTTAATGGTAATAATTCTACCACACGCTATTTTGACTCACTAAATAACTAATATGAAGGGACGCATAATGTTGGTGCAATCTTCTTTGAAGAGAATCAGATTATAAAAGGTAACTCAATATGTGCACGAAGTTCCTTTCAGCCTATTGACTCAACAGTTCCTAGTCCGCCTGTTAAAGGTTTCTTTATAAATCAATATCGGTATTTCCAAAACCGGCAGTTACAGATGGCCGTATGAAAATATTATGACCAATGTTTATCTTGAACAATAACTCCCAAATCCGAATGAAGGAGCAGTATTTAGTCTTACATCATCATAACCTGAATTGGCATTGCCAGAATAAGTTGGATTTGATTGGTTAAGTCCTCCGCCAATTGTGCCACCGAAGCTAGCTTTTCAAAAGAGCGAGTTCTTTTTACATTCTTGTTATCAGGATTCTTATTGGCTGCATTTTGCACTAATGCTCAATGTAGTTAGTGCACATTTCGATTTAGGAACTAGTTCTTACGGCCTTATCAACGAAAATAAAGCACTGTCCTTATTGTTGTTTCTAGATGTAATAGGGCCAGTTTGTTTTGAATATGCTCCCGTTTGGATCAATGGAAAAACAAGAATACGCACTTTGAAAGGAGACCGCTGATGAGAGTATTGTTGCCGCTTGCTTTCAATAAAAATAATCTTCCTCTTAAAGGTGCCAAAATCTGCATCATCTTCACTCACATAGTTAATTGCCTTTTCCAATCTTGTTGCTGCACCTGTATTTTTCTTGTTTTGTTTTGCAGATAAATCGTCACCACAACAAATAACGATCAACTTTGGCTTGTGCAAAATCGATATACTTAACCTGGTAGGCTCGACTTCGCATCCAGGTGTGAAGTTGCCGGATATTTATTATTTAATTGTTGATAATATTCTTCTGCAGATTTGTTTCCAACAATGTTATTATTTTTAATTGCCTTATTAAATTGATTATAGGTTTCTACAAGCAAAGTATCGGCATAGTAATATCTGCTGCCAGATTTTATAAGTCCATTGAATGAGTTACACCGCCATTCTGTGCTCTTTTGTTTGTAGCCATTTTTGTAAATAAGTTGGGTCAACATTGCTAATTACTTTTCGCTGTTTTCATTACAACAGAAATAAGGATCCTGACTTCTTTTAAACGTTCCTTCGCTACAGAAGGAACATTCTTATCAACATATTTTGAATCTCATCAAAAGTGACTTTAAAGTCTGGTGTACCTTCTGTATCTGCTAAACCGCTTAATCCATCAACAAGGTAATAAGTAAAAGTCCATGGCCAGTTCCAATTGATTTATCCTCCAGTGATTCTTTGTCCCGCACCGGTAGCCAGCATTATATTTTCACCAGCTTTCTTTTCTGAGATAGCAGTATTTAAAAACTTTGTCCCAAAATCCTGCCCGGTAATTCGTTAGAACGGCATGCATCCATTATAAAAAAACTTCAACACCTTTGCTGTTTCGTTAGAAATTTTCTTTTTTCAGATTAAATAATTGAATTGTTCCGCTTACGAGGTAATTGTTTTATCGCCTTCTGGATTACAATCGTAAGCCAAAAAGAAGAACTGATCTGATCTATTGCATCGCCGTGACCAGCCAAATAAATAAATAGTTTATCGCCTTTTGTAATTTTTGCTTTAACCATTGAAATCCTTTTGTCCAGAAATTTGAGTTGGAGGCTTCTTCATTAAGTAGCATAAAAATATTATCGCCATTTAAACTTCCGCCACCAGGAGATTTTAAGTAATCGCTGAATAGTATTGCGTCTTTATCCGCATAGGTCAACGGTTTTCCATATTTATATTTCGATACGCCGACAACAATTGCAAATGTTTGCGGCCCTTGTATAGTTGTGTCTCTGAACTTTAATGGAGTTTGTCCTTCAGTTATTAGTGAAAGCACCAATTAATAATAGCAAACAAATAATACAGATTGTAGATTTCATGGTTCAGGTTTGATGATATGGTAAAAGTGAAAACTTAATTTCGGAAGTAAAATACTACAATTTTTAAATCTTTTCTGTTTAAAGGCTAATCCTTTCACAATTACTTTGAAGATTGTGCTGGCACCATTATCGTTGTCAGCTACAAAGAATTAAATGCAGAAAACCTGATGTTTCTTTTGCAATACTAACTGATTCGATTTTTTGTCCTTTAAACTGATGGTCAAGGTCTTCAAGATCAATAATCTTGTCGGGATTAATAGCTTTCCATTTTTTGGAAGACATATTTTTACAATCCATAGATAACTTTTTGCCAATAGCTCCATCATCTACGTTATTATGAGTGTTTTCTGTTGAAACAGTAAGGATAAGTTGTCGCTTTTATTTGAATAACACATTCCCGATACGCTGAACTTTTGTACTATCTTTATTTATGCCGATAGAAATTGTTGAAATTGGCGCATCTTTTTGGTTTTCCCAGAAATTATCACTTGTTAGTATCAGTTTGTTTTTTGGATAATTTTTATTACCTCTGTTTGCAAGTAACAAGCCTCCGGGAATAGTGCAAGAACCTTCAATGTTTAATTCTTTTATTCCGTTTAATATTAAACGCTGATAAAAAGTATCAAGATGAATAAAGTATTTTTCTTTTTTGGTTGGATAAATATGCCAGCCTGTATTGCGATAAGGAGAAGCTGAACCGGAGCCCAATAGCAGTAACTTATTGTCTTTAGTAATACTTATTGATTCTAGATCTGCCTTTACAGATTTTGGAATCCGTTGTTCGGAAAATGGGAAAAGAGAGATAGAATCAATTATATTCAGACTGCTGTCAAGAATCAATAAATTTTTTGCATCGTCGCCAATAATGTAGAATTCGTTATTGAGCTTTTCAATACCAGATGCAGAAGGATAGGAGGTTTTTTTTTAAGTAAACTTTACTGCCGCAAGAAGTGATGTGTTAATATGAATACCAGGAAAATATTCTCGTTATTTGAACCACATAGAAGATAGATAAAAGAATCTCGTCAGGTAATTGAGCAAATAAATTGTTAAAGTTTTCGCCTCTAAATTTTGAATTTGGGTTTTGTGCTTGCATGTAAACATATAGCATCAGCTGGTAACCTTCTTGTGCTTTGAGTTCAACGCAGAATTCTTCAACAAGAACTCTAATCTTAATTCAGTGTCAGCTCCACCCTTTATAGTTCAACGGACCCAAAGTTTTTGTATACTATGCCTTGTTGACCCGGAACTTTTCATAAACGCTTTCCATAAGCCCGGCCCCGTTGTTTATGAACTTCAATTGCCAGCCAATAACTTTATAAGTTAATTCGTTCAGATATTTTTTTGTAATCCTCATCATCTATGTGTAAACCTATGTGCCTATGATTCTATGTGGTTCAAATGCCCGGGTTAATCAAACTTATTTTCCCAACCAGCCTTTTTCATTTTCTCTACTTTTTCTATTACTTCTGTATTCAGGGTGTTTTTGTAGTCAGCTATTTTTTGAGATATAGTTTCATCAGCCGTTCCTAAAATTTCAGCAGCAAGAATACCTGCATTTTTAGAAGCATTTAATGCCACAGTAGCAACAGGAACTCCATTTGGCATTTGTAGAATAGACAAAACAGAATCCCATCCATCAATTGAATTCGATGATTTTACAGGAACGCCAATTACAGGTAATGTAGTAACAGACGCAACCATGCCAGGCAAATGAGCAGCACCACCAGCACCGGCAATAATAACTTTTAATCCTCTTGCTTTTGCAGTTTCGGCATACTCAATCATACGATGCGGAGTACGATGTGCGGAGACAACTGTTACTTCATGCGGAATGTCAAATTGCTTAAGAATTTCTGCTGCAGACTGCATGATTGGTAAATCACTATCGCTGCCCATTATTATTCCTACCAATGGATTCATGTAGATTGTTTTGTCAAAAATACTATTTAATTATTTCACCTTTAAGTCTCAGTAATTCTGTTTCCGCAAGTTTGGTATTATACCTTGCATTGATGAGCCTTGTTTGTGCATCTTCCAGGCTTTTTTGTGCTTCTTTCAATTGAATTAGTGTAGTAGAATTTAATTTATATACTTCAAAAACGATTGTAACATTTTCTTTTGCAAGCACTATATTCTCTTCTTCGAGAGTCAGTGCTCTTTTTTGCAATTCATAGTCCTTATATGCATTAATGACATTTAGGTTTAAAATCGATTTTTGGTTTTCAAAAAATAATTGCTGGTATTGTATATCGAGAGCAGATTGTTTAATAAGTCTTTTTGTTGTAAAGTTGTTCAAAATAGGTACGGCAATTGTAAATCCAATATTGCGACCGAAATTTCTGCTGTATAGAGGTTGAAACGGATTAACAGTTGCTTTATTATTTGTGCGGTTGAATGTGTATCCAGAATTAAGTGAAACAGTTGGGAAGCGGTCTGCTTTTCTTTCTTTCAACACAAGTTTTGCAATATCTATGTTTTTTTGGGCCATTAATAAATCAGGATTATTCTTTTCTAAATTCGCCTGAATATCTCCAAGGGCAACACTCATATTTATAAGAATAGTATCACTAACAAGGTATTTGCTTTCAGGCACGATATTGATAACCTGGTTCAATTGTTCCCGCAACTGTGCCATGAGTGTTTCCTGACTTAGAAATGCTGCCTTTTGAGCATTTAGATCTACTTTGCTTTGCAAGACATCGGGTTTGGCGCCTACTCCAATATCTAGTTTGTATTGAGCAAGTTTTACTCTTTCTGCACTTAATTGAATCTGATCATTTAGGGCTTTTAATTGTTGTTTCTGCCTTACTATTGCATAATAGTTTGTAATAACACTGGCAATGGTATTTACAACTTGTTGTTTTATTCCCAGTTCACCGAGTTTTACAAATTCTTCCAATTTATCTCTTGTTGCAAACATTTTTAACCCGTCAAAAACTATCCAGTTCAATTGTATACCTGCATTATATGTATTAGAGCTAATGTCATTTAATTTTCTTTCAGTACCGTCGGCAAATTTCTGCCGTTGATTATTGTTGTTATAGTTTCCACCGAAACTGCCATTTACTCTTGGAAGAAATGCGGCATTTCTGAAACTATAATCCAGTGCAGCTACCGCTGAATCATTTTTTGAAAGTTGAATTGCATAATTATTTTGTAAAGCTGTTGCAATAGCTTCTTCAATCGTTAAAGTCTTTTGAGCTGAAGATGTTAAAGTGCTGAATAAAAGTATTAGTAAAAAAAATCTTTTCATAAAAATTTATATCTCTTCAATAATGGATGATTCTTTTTTTGCGTTAACCCCTGCGTATTTATCTATTTCGCTTTTTTTCTTTTTGGTAGAAAGGAATGTATACATAGCCGGGATAACCAATAAAGTTAATACCAGGGAAAACATAATACCCCCAACGATTACAATACCCAACGGCATACGGCTTGTTGATGATGCTCCCAATGATAATGCCAATGGTAATGCACCTAAAGACATCGCTAAACTTGTCATTAAAATCGGTCGTAAACGCTGCGTAGCCGCAAAAATTACAGCATCAGTTTTACTCATCCCTTTTTCCTGGCTTTGATTTGCAAATTCCACTATTAGGATTCCATTCTTTGTTACAAGGCCAATAAGCCTAATCATACCTCTTTGTGAAAAAATATTCAGCGTTTGTCCAAAAAGCCAAAGCGACAATACTGCGCCGGCAATTGCCAGCGGTACAGTAAACATAATAATTAAGGGGTCAACAAAACTCTCAAACTGTGCAGCAAGAATTAAAAATATTAATAACAATGCCAACAGGAACGCAAAACTTGTATTGCTGCTGCTTTCCTGAAAATCTCTTGATGAACCTGAGAGAGAAGTGGCAAATGTTTCATCAAGCAGTTTATCTGCAATTTTTTCCATTTCTTCAATTCCCTCGCCAACTGTTTTGCCAGGTTGTAATCCTGCAGAAACGGTAAATGATTTGTATCTGTTAAAATGATAAATTGTAGGTGGTGTGTTTGACTCTGTTGTAGTAACAAGATTGTCAAGACTGATCATCTCATTCCTGTTGTTACGCACAAACAATGTTTTCATATCATTGGGTTCATCCCGGTCGTTTCTGGCCACTTGGGTTAGTACCTGATATTGTTTTCCATCTTTGGTAAAGAATCCAAGCCGTCTATTACTATAAGCTAATTGCAATGTTTGTGAAATATCGTTTACCGTTACACCAAGCTCTGCTGCTTTTATACGATCAATTATTACTCTTAGTTCAGGCTTATTAAACTTCAAATCCACATCTGCATTTAACAATACGGTACTTTGCCTTGTTTCTTCTAGTATTTTTGGAATTATTGCAGTTAGTTTTGAGAAATCATTATTCTGAACTACAAAAGAAACAGGTTGTCCGCCTCTACGACTTACAGAAATAGTTTGCTCTTCTATTGCAAAGGCACGGCCTTCATTAAATTTTGGAAGATTTTTGTTTACCATGTCCACAATCTCTTTTTGCGATCGGCTTCTTTCATTGGGCGGCACCAATGTTACTCTCACAAATCCTGTATTCGCATTACCTGAACCTGTAAATCCCGGAGAAGTTACTGTTAAGACTAATTGCTTTTCAGGCACGGAATCTAATACAAAATCTGACAGGCGAGTTACGAATTTATCCATCGCATCAAAGGAAGTTCCTTCGGGTGCGGATAGTGATAATCTGAATTGGCTCCGGTCTTCCATTGGTGCTAATTCAGATTTCAATGTTCTACCCACAAAAAATATGGCTGCAACACAAAGGCCAACAAGTATCCAAGCCATTTTCCGTACACCCATGAACCTTTTTAATAAGGATTGATAGCTATTTTCCATCCAACGGAAGAATGGTTCTGTTTTATTATAAAACCAGGAATGTTTGTGCGGATTTTTTTTACTAAGCTTTACGTTCAGTACCGGAGTTAAGGTAAGCGATACGAATGCAGAAATAAGCACAGCACCGGCCACTACTATTCCAAACTCACGGAACAATCTGCCTACAAAGCCTTGCATAAAAACAATGGGAAGAAAAACAACAGCTAATGTGATGGAAGTGGCAATAACAGCAAAGTAGATTTCTTTAGATCCTTCTAATGCCGCTTGCCATTTGTTCATTCCTTTCTCCATCTTCTTGTAGATGTTTTCTGTTACCACAATTCCATCATCCACCACAAGGCCTGTAGCAAGCACAATGGCCAATAAGGAAAGTACATTTATGGTAAATCCTGCTAGATACATTATAAAGAAAGCTCCAATCAGCGAGACCGGTATATCTATTAACGGACGAACAGCAATAATCCACTCCCGAAAAAATAAATAGATGATCATCACGACTAACAGAAATGCAATCATTAATGTTTCTTCTACTTCAAGAATAGATTTCTTAATAAATTTCGTCTGATCCAAAGCGATGTTTATCTTAACATCCTCTGGCATGTCTTTTTTGATATCTTCTAACCTTTTATAAAATTCATCTGAAATAGAAACATAGTTAGAGCCCGGTTGAGGTACGATGGCTAAGGCGATCATCGGAATGCCATCACCTCTCAAAATAGATTCTTCATTTTCCGGTCCCAGCACAGCTTCTCCTACATCTCTCAATCTTATGTCTGCTCCGTTGATGTTTCTTATGATTAGATTATTGAATTCATCTTCGGTATTTAATCTTCCAAATGTTCTTACGGTCAATTCAGTATTGTTACCTGAAATTTTTCCTGATGGTAATTCTACATTCTCTCGTATTAATGCGGTTTGCACATCGTTTGCTGTAATGTTGTAAGAATTTAATTTAGCCGGATCAATCCAGATACGCATTGCATATCTTTTTTCTCCCCAAATTTGAATGCCGCTTACACCGGGAATAGTTTGTAGTCTTTCTACCAATACGTTATTGGCAAACTCCGTCATCTCCAATTGATTTCGAGTAACACTCTGCACTGTCATTGACAAAATAGCATCGGAACTTGCATCTGCTTTTGAAACTACTGGCGGCGCATCCAGATCAGAAGGTAACGAACGTTGTGCCTGCGATACTTTGTCCCGCACATCATTTGCGGCAGCTTCCAGATCGATACCAAGATTGAATTCAACATTTATATTGCTACTGCCATTACTGCTTGAGGAAGTAATATTTTTAATACCAGCAATACCGTTCACTGCTTTTTCTAATGGCTCGGTAATCTGCGTTTCAATAATATCTGCATTAGCGCCGGGGTAGGAGGTTCGTACACTAATGTTCGGCGGATCAATAGCGGGATAATCCCTAATCCCTAAAAATTTGAAACCGATAATACCGAAAACCACAATGAGTATATTCATCACAATGGCGAGAACCGGTCTCCGTAAACTTATTTCTGAAATATTCATGAAAATATTTTTGTTACTAGCTGCATTGCTACTATCATCTTATGTTGCGTCGCACTCTTCATCGTTCAGCAATTCTATTCAGCTTTTTGCTAATTGTCAATTGCCTATTGCCCATTGACAATCTTTCCAATCTGAATTTTCGCCTCCGGCCTTACACTCAATAAACCAGTTACAACAACTGTATCACCAGCACTTATTCCATCGAGTACCTGTACTCTCGATGAATCTCTTACACCAGTTGTTATTTCAGCAAAAATGGCAGTGCCACCTTTATATAAAATAATTTTCTTTCCTCTTGCTTGTGGCAATACTGCTTGCGAAGGCACCAATAGTGCATTCGGGTCAGGATCAAAACTTAATTGCACTTTCGCAAACGATCCAGGTAGCAATCCCGCATCTTTTCCTATTACTGCTGCTCTAACGGTAAGGCTTCTTGTATTTTCTGTAATGTTTGATTCGGTGGCAATCACTTTTGCTCCCAATTGTTTTTGAGAACCTTCGAAACTGAAAGTGACTAATTGGCCAATCTTGATCTGATCAATATATTTTTCCGGAATGCTGAAATCCAGTTTAAGTACATCTGTCTGGTTGATGACTGCAATTACAGTGGCAGGAGAAACGTAAGCTCCGGGACTAATATTTTTCAAACCTAACTTTCCACTGAATGGGGCTCTTACAACTGTTTTGGAAATACTAGTTTGCAAAATACCAATATCAGCTCTCAGGCTATTAACCTGTAAGAGACTTATATCATAATCCTGCTGGCTAATGCCCTGAATCTTCAATAACTGAGCTTGCCGTTCTTCTGTTTTTTGGGCCAACGCCAATTGAATCTGAAATTTATTAAGTTGAGCTCTCAGGTCACCGTCGTATAATTTGGCAAGTACTGTGCCTTTGCCTACATATCTGCCTTCGGCTACATTTAGTTGAACAATTCTACCCGAAACTTCAGGATGGATTTCAGCTACTTCATTCGCAACAATATTTCCGGGTACTTCTATATTTTCCTGGAATGGTTCCGGTTTTACAACATAGCCGTCAACCTGCATGGCTGAGGGTTTTTGCGGGCCACCGGTAGGTTTTGAGGCGTCTTTTTTGTCCTTTCCGCCACAACTAACTAAGAAAAGAGATGTAATTGAAAAAAAAGCTATTATTATTCTCATAAATGAACAAGTGCGATGGTAAAAAAATATAAAGCTAAAGATACCGGATATTAGGTCATGTTTAGACGCCACAACCTCAGAATCATTTCGCTTCAAAACCCACTAATTATCAACGGTTTTATAATTGGATAAATGGTTATCAGGATTTTACGAACAAAGTGCTCTTCACTCTATTCGATTGGTGTATCAATTCCTGCTTTTCCTTGCTCAGAATGGTAACATGCCCCATTTTGCGGCCTGGTTTGGTCTGTTTTTTCCCATATAAATGGACAAAAGCATTCTCAATTTTCAAAACTTCTTCTAATCCTTCATATTTAGCTTCACCTGAAAACCCTTCTGCGCCAATAATATTGACCATAATTGAAGGCAGGATTGCTTCCGTATTTCCCAACGGATAGCCAAGTATGATTCGCCAAAGCATATCAAACTGAGAACTATAATGTGCTTCAATAGTGTGATGTCCGCTATTATGAACCCTTGGTGCAGTTTCATTCACCAATACATTTCCATCTCTATCCACAAACATTTCAATGGCAAATATGCCGGGTGATTTAAAATTTCTAACTACGGCAAGTGCAATAGCTTCTACTTTCCAAAGTGTTTTTTGTTCCAATTCTGCAGGACAAAGTTGAAAGTCCAGTAAATTAAGTTGATGATCAAACAACATTTCTACAGGTGGATATAAAGCGGTTTCGCCTTTTTCGTTAATGGCCACCATTTGTGCAATCTCTTTGTGAATATTCACCATTTTTTCCAAAACAGATGGGGCATTAAAACCTTTTACGAGGTCTTCTTTTGTGTTTATTAACTGAACACCTTTACCATCGTAACCACCTTCACTAACTTTATGAACCGCAGGTAGAAATTCTTCTTGTTCGTTTAGTTCTGCTGCATTATTTGTGATGATAAACTTGGGGCTTGGTATCTGGTGCTGTTCGTAGTATTGTTTTTGTAGAATTTTATTCTTGATCGTTTTTAGTACTGATGGTTTTGGAAAAACTTTTACACCTTCAACTTCCAACTTCTCCAATGCTTCCACATTTACATTTTCTATTTCGATAGTGATGGCATCTAATCCTTTTCCGAAATTGTAAACGGCATCAAAATCTTTTATATCGCCTTTCGTAAATTGATGACAGAGATGTGCCGCTGGGCATTCAGCATCATTTTCGAGCAGAAATGTTTCAACTGGGTAATTGGCTGCTGCCTGTAACAACATTCTACCAAGTTGACCGCCGCCGAGGATTCCAATTTTTGCATGGGCGCAAAGATAATCAGTGAGGCGTAAGGATTATCAGTATGATTTTGGTTAAATTTGCCCAATGCTTCCTGATTATCCACATAAATTATTCACTGACCATCGCCAACATTTCAGTTTGCTGATGGAGGCTTTGGCCATGGATAGCAATTGATTCCCTCATCCCCTAAAAGGGGGTTTTACATTTCTTCATTCTAATTTATTCGCATTTAATTTTAAGATTATGAGTACAAAAACTCTTTCAAATAATAAAACTGATATTCAAACTGATTTTCTTCCATTGCATGGAACAGACTATGTAGAATTTTATGTTGGCAATGCTAAGCAAGCTGCACACTTTTATAAAACAGCATTTGGTTTTCAGTCCTTGGCTTATGCTGGGCCTGAAACAGGTATGATGGATAAAGTGAGTTATGTGATTCGTCAGAACAAACTCACATTTGTTTTAACAACGCCGTTAAAGACTGATAACCCGATTGCCGATCATATTTATAAACATGGCGATGGTGTTAAAGTGCTAGCATTAAAAGTAGATGATGCTAAATCTGCTTATGAAGAAACTACAAAACGAGGTGGCAAGTCATATATGCAACCTGAAGTTTTGAAAGATGCAAATGGCGAAGTTGTATTAAGTGGCATCCATACCTATGGCGATACGGTGCATTTATTTGTGGAAAGAAAAAATTATGTCGGTGTATTCATGCCTGGATTTAGAGAATGGAAATCGAATTATAATCCAACTTCAACCGGTTTGTTATATGTTGACCATTGTGTAGGTAATGTGGGCTGGAATCAGATGAATCCTTGGGTAAGCTTTTACGAAGATGTAATGGGCTTCCGTAATATTTTAAGTTTTGATGACAATGATATTTCTACAGAGTACTCTGCATTGATGAGCAAAGTAATGAGTAATGGAAACGGTTATGTCAAATTTCCAATTAACGAACCAGCGGAAGGAAAGAAGAAAAGCCAGGTAGAAGAATATCTTGACTTCTATAATGGGGAAGGAGTACAGCATGTTGCTATTGCAACGGCTGATATTGTAGCTACTGTAACTGAATTGCAAAAAAGAGGAATTGAGTTTTTGAATATTCCGGAAAGTTATTATGAAACAGTGCTTGACCGGGTAGGAAAAATTGATGAAGATCTGGAGCCGTTGCAAAAACTCGGAGTCCTGATTGACAGAGATGACGAAGGTTATCTGTTACAAATTTTCAGCAAACCATTGGAAGATAGACCTACGTTATTTTTTGAGATCATACAGCGAAAAGGAGCCCAAAGTTTCGGCAAAGGAAATTTCAAGGCTTTGTTTGAAGCTTTGGAAAGAGAACAAGATGCAAGAGGGAATTTATAAACATCTCATAAGAACTGTTAATAACCTCTTTTACTGATGTTACGCTTCTCTCATTTTAGTTATCTTTATCAATAATTTATGAACAGGATGATACTATAATTAATCACCTGCCGTTAATTTTATTGAAGAAATTATGAAGAACCTACTTATTTGTTTTTTTTACGCAGCTTTTTCATTAACCACGGCTGCTCAACCTCCTTCTAAAGGTGGCACAAATTCGTATTCATTTATAGATTACCAACGAAATTTCCCAAGGCCAAGTGAGGCGTTTCAAAAGAAACAGGATACACTGCAAAAACAATTCGAAGAAAAAAAATTGGAATGGCCGGCAAAGTACATGTATATCCGTTCTTTTAAATACGATAGTCAGTTGGAAGTTTGGGTGAAAAATGATTTGAAAGACAAGTTTCAATTATTTAAAACGTATAAAGTTTGTGCCCTTGCCGGAACACTTGGCCCTAAACGAATGGAAGGAGATTACCAAGTGCCAGAAGGGTTTTATTATATCAATGAATTTAATCCCAGAAGCAATTACTATTTATCACTTGGCTTGAATTATCCAAATGCTTCAGACAAGATTCTTAGTGATGCAACTAGGCCAGGAAGTGCAATTTATATTCATGGCAGTTGTGTTACGGTTGGTTGCATACCAATTACCGATCAGCAAATTGATGAGCTTTACGTATTGGCAGCATTTAGCAAAAGTCAGGGTCAGGATTTTATTCCTGTTCACATTTTTCCAATTAGGTTTGATAAAGACAAGAGTGTAAAATATCTGGAGAGCCTTACAAAGACGGATAACCGGCTAAAAGTCTTTTGCCGATAGAATGGAGGATGCATATGATTATTTTGAAAAGTATAAGCAGATGCCTGTTGTGTTGATTAGTGAAATGGCGATTATATTATCAATGATGCTCCTCCTAGAAAAAGGAAAGAAATAGTTGAAGAGACAAAAATTAAAAAGGCCTCCAGTTCAACACCGTACAAGAAAAGTAGGCGAATTAGTTGAAGCAGTGCATCAATGGCCGGAATTTCCCGGTGGTGGCGATGTGTTTATGAAATACCTTGATAAAGTAGGTAAAGACGTTGGTGAGTTTTTGCCAAAAGGAGTTACGAAAGCATATGTTCAAGTTGAATTTATTGTAGATAAAGATGGTGTGCCTGTTAACTTCAAAATTTTGAAAGGTGTAAAAGAAGGAGAGGAACTTGAAGACGAACTGATAATTCGTATGGAAGATATGGGTACATGGAAACCTGCATTACTACATGGAAAACCCGTGGCTAAAAAGATGATTCAAACAATAACAGTAGAAAAGCCATAGTCTTTTATTTAAGCAAAACCTGAATAGTGTCTGTTGTTTGTTGACGGAGAATAATAGTTTTCTCATTCGTTAATTCATCAAACTTTTCTTTTGTGTAATGTCGTATTGTTAAAAGTGAAAGATCTTTTGTTACTTCCACATTTAAGAATTCAGAAGCTTTCAAGGCAAGTTTTTCAATTTTCTCCGGCCAATAATCTAGCACACATGTAAAATTTATTGCACCGATCTGTGTAAGATTTGGTTTTAAATGTAATGCTTCAAACAGTTGATACAAACGCCTTACTTCATGATCTCCTACAAACGAAAAATCCTTGGTAGTTACTTTTAACATTACTTGTTTTTCTTTCAGTACAATTATTGGCGGAAGGTTTTGAATAGGGTTGTTATGTACCAATGTGCCGGGCAGAGTTGGATCAATAAAGCACTTTACAATTAGTGGAATATTTTTATTTTGTAAGGGCTTAATTGTTTTTGGATGAATTACCTGTGCACCGTAATAAGCCATTTCCACTGTTTCTTTATAATTCAATTCGCAATCGAAATCGAATCAGTAAACTGTTTCGGGTCGGCATTCATTACACTTTCTACATCTTTCCAGATGGTGACATTTTCGGCATCAAGCATATTGGCAAAAACTGCTGCGGTATAATCACTTCCTTCTCTGCCAAGTGTGGTGCTCTCATTTTCATCCGTGGCGCCAATGAAACCTTGCATCAACACAATGTTGTTTTCTTCTAAAGCAGGCTTTATAATTGATTCAACTCTTTGCTTAGTGAAATCCCAATCAATATCGGCATCTCTGAAATCGTCATCCGTTCGGATAATATCCCGTACATCAAGCCATGTGTTTTTAATGCCTATTTCGTTGAGGTAGGCACTAATGATGGTGCTGGATAATAATTCGCCAACACAAACAATCTGATCGTAGTAGTAGTCATAATCTCTTACAGGTTTATCATGCAATAGCCATTCCACTTCTGTAAAAAAATCTTTTAACTGCTTTTCGCAAGCAAGATAATGAGTAACTAAAACGTATTTGGCAGTGGAAAGGTGTTGTTGTTTAATTTGAGTGAAAAATTGTAAGGCTTCTTCTTTTTTATTTGTAACAAATGCTTCTACTACTTTTTCTAAAGCATTGGTTGTTTTGCCCATGGCAGAAACAATAACAACAATTTCTTCATTGTCCCAATGCTTCATGATATGACCAAGGTTAAGAATCCTTTCTACGCTGCTAACAGACGCTCCTCCAAATTTAAAAACCTTCATGCTTTTGAATGCAGATTTGATGATAAGTGTGCAAATGTCGCCAAAATGTTTGCCTTTTTCGGTATTCTTAAGCCATTACTTCTTATTTCGTCGCTTTTTAACTATCTCCCAATCCCTTATTTTTGTTAGTATCTAAATCATTCCAAAATGAACATAAACCGGAAAGTACAGACGCTTGATGAGTTTACTATTCAGCAATTAAGAGATTTTCCTAATGCAACTGGTGAACTGTCTAACCTGTTGCGGAATATTGGCCTGGCTGCAAAGAGAGTAAATGTGGAAGTGAATAAGGCCGGACTCGTTGATATTCTTGGTGATTATGGTACCATAAATGTTCAGGGAGAAGAAGTTAAAAAATTGGATATATATGCCAACGATCAGTTTACGGGGATACTACAGCACGGAATCAGCTGCGCCGGTATTGCAAGCGAAGAGTTAGATGAATTTGTTGCTTTTGAAGATGCAAAAAGTGTAAATTCAAAATATGTTTGCCTCTACGATCCGTTAGATGGCAGTAGTAATATTGATGTAAATGTTTCTATCGGTACTATTTTTTCAGTGTATAAAAGAGTAACGCCAATAGGAACCGTTGTTAAAGAAGAAGATTTTTTGCAACCTGGAAGTCAGCAAGTAGCAGCAGGCTATATTGTTTATGGATCTTCTACCATGCTAGTGTATGCTACCAGAAGAGGAGTAAATGGTTTTACATTAGATCCTTCTATTGGAGAGTGGGCACTTAGCCATCCCAACATTCAATGTCCTGAAACAGGAAAATTATATTCTGTTAATCATGGAAACTTTTTTCAGTATGACGAAGGAGTGAAAAAATATATTACAGCTTGTCAGAAAAAAGATAAAACAAATGGAGGCCCTTACACACAACGTTATATTGGAAGTATGGTTTCCGATGTGCATCGGAATTTAATAAAAGGAGGAATCTTTATGTATCCAGGAACAACCGACAGACCGGAAGGAAAACTTCGGTTACTTTACGAGTGTAATCCTTTCGCATTTATCATGGCAGTAGCAGGTGGAAAAGCGACGGATGGCAAAATCAGAATTCTGGATGTAGTGCCAACTGAATTGCATCAACGTACGCCAATGTTTATTGGTAGTAAGCTTATGATGGATGAGTTAGAAACCTATCTTGATTAATTTTAGAAAATGAAGAATACAATTATTTCTGTAAAAGACCTTGTAAAGAATTATGGCAGTTTTAATGCTGTGAAGGGTATTTCTTTTGATGTATATGAAGGAGAGATATTTGGCTTACTTGGACCGAATGGTGCGGGGAAATCAACTACACTTGAAATTATTGAAACTCTACGACCGAAAACAAGTGGCGAAGTAGTTGTTGATGGACTTAATCTTGATAAATCACCTGGAGAAATAAAAAAAATAATTGGTGTACAATTACAGTCAAGTGGCTATTATCCGGGATTGAATCTTACACAATTGATCGAACTTTTTTGCGGTTTGTACAACAGGAATGTGGATCCGATGGAATTGCTAGAGATGGTGAATTTGAAAGATAAGGCTAAAGCAAAAGTAAAAGAACTGAGTGGTGGACAGAAGCAACGGTTTTCTGTTGCAACAACGTTGATTAATGAACCTAGAGTTGTTTTTCTGGATGAGCCAACAACTGGTTTAGATCCACAGGCAAGAAGAAATCTTTGGGAACTAGTAAAGAAAATTAGAGAAAGAGGAACAACCGTTATCATTACCACACATTATATGGATGAAGCAGAATATTTGTGTGATAGAGTTGCTATTATCGATGATGGAAATATTATTGCATTAGATACACCAGATCAGTTAATAGATAATTTGATTGCAGCTGGTTTCGACAGAAAGAAAGAAATGAAACTGGCAAATCTGGAAGATGTATTTATTGGATTAACAGGTCATTCATTAAGAGAAGGGTAAGGTGAACTGAACTCTGTTCAGTAAGGTAAAACTGAACTCTGTTCAGTTATAATAATAAATCAATAACACGGAACAGAGTTCCGTTAACCAGTAAGCCCCGGAACAGGGTTCCGCAAACCAAAAGGAACAGCGTTCCGTAAGCCATTATGAGTATTCAAAATAAATTAAAACAATATATGTCAGACAAAATTGAAGCACAGAAAAAAGCAGGAGCAGCATTTTTAGAAACGAATAAATCAGTAGCGGAAGTTGTTGAATTGCCCGTAGGCATTCAATACCTTGTTATAAAAGAAGGTACTGGCGCATTGCCTGATGTAAGCGATACTGTAAAAGCACATTACAAAGGAACTTTGTTGGATGGAAAAGAGTTTGATAATTCTTTTAAAAGAGGTCAACCATTTTCTGCACCGTTAAAAGCATTAATAAAAGGCTGGCAAATTGCTTTACCAATGATGAAAGAAGGAAGCCATTGGCGTTTATGGATTCCATCGGAATTAGCTTATGGCGACAGAGGTGCAGGAAGTGATATACCCGGAGGTGCTACTTTGATATTTGAAGTAGAATTATTGGAAATTGTTAAATAAATTTTTTTAATATGCCTTCAGTAGAAATTGATCTTCGTTATCCGATTGGCGAATATGAACCAAAGCCTTTTTCTGTTGAGCAAAAAGTGGAATGGTTAGCAGAAATAAAATTTTTGCCTATTTATCTTGAAAATGCAATAGTAAATCTTGATGAGGCACAATTACAAACATCTTATAGAGATGGAGGCTGGACGGTACATCAGTTAGTACATCATGTTGCAGATAGCCACATGAATGCATATTGCAGATTTAAATTAGCATTAACAGAAGAAAATCCAACGATAAAAACTTATGACGAGAAGCAGTGGGCAGAGATGAATGATGTGAAGAAACTTCCGGTAAATATTTCCACTACTTTGTTGCATGCCTTACATAGCCGTTGGTACGAGGCCTTAAAATATGTAAGTGATGATGAATGGAATAACCGAACGGTTTTTCATCCCGAACATAAAAAGACCTTACGCCTTTGGTATTTATTAGGTATGTATGCTTGGCATAGTAAACACCATGTGGCACATATTACTGCTTTAAGAGAAAGAATGGAGTGGTGATAGAACATACTTTTTAATGGTATAGATTAATTTTATGGCAGACCTTAACTGGAAAACTCTCTCATCCGAACAACTCTTTAACGACCGCTGGTTCAAAGTTAGAAAAGAGGTTTGCGAAACACCTCAAGGAAAAATTGTTGATCCCTATTATGTATATGATTTTCCAACATGGGTAGGAGCGGTACCTGTTACAGAAGATGGTAAGATAGTTATGGTTCGTCAATATCGTCATGCTTTAGGCGAAACCTGTATAGAAATACCCGGAGGATGTGTAGATGATACGGATGCTGATTTTAAAGAAGCTGTGGCAAGAGAATTATTGGAAGAAACAGGCTATATCTTTTCAGATTATAAATATCTCGGGAAAATTTCTCCTAATCCTTCTACAAACAGTAATCTGTTGCATATGTTTCTTGCTACTGGCGGTAAGAAAATAGCAGAGCAGCAGTTAGATGAAAATGAAGAGATAGAAATCGTATTGTTAACAATTGATGAATTGAAGCAGTTAATAAAAGAGAATAAGATTGTACAGGCAATGCATGTTAGTTGTATTTTATATGCTTTGATGGAAATGGATAAAATCTGCATTTAATCTCCGTATATATTTTTATACTACCGCCCGTTTATTTTTCAAGTCAGGTGACTCTATATCATTGTAAATTTAGTTATGCAAGCTTTCCGCTATAAATTATTTATTGTTTGTTTTCTTATTTTGATTTTCCAAAATGTATCTGCACAAGTAAAGGAAAATCAATCTGCTGAAAAATTATCCATTTTAACTAATGACAGCTTGCAGTATAGTTTATACCTGCCTGCTAATTTTGAAAATGACAAGTATTATCCACTACTAATATTTCTCGATCCGTCTGCAAGAGGTGATTATCCAGTAAAACAATATAAAAAGATTGCAGATACCCAAGAAGTTATTCTTGCTGGTTCCTTAAATAGCAAAAATTTTGATCCCTCATCTTCATTTGGCTCCACTAGTACAATGCTGCAAGACATTACTTATAAATTTAAAATAGATAAAGAACGAATCTGGCTTGCTGGTTTTTCTGGCGGATCGAGAGCTGCTTCAAGTTATGCCGCTAAAAATGAGAGCATAAAAGGTGTTATAGCTTGTGGCGCAGGCTTTTCTGACGCTGCTTTCATTTCCTCAAATAAATCAATAGCATTTGCAGGGTTAGTTGGATATAAGGACATGAATTTTGAAGAGATGATAAGGGTAAATAAGCAGCTCACGGAAGCAAACAAAGAGAGCCTACTTTTATTCTTCGATGGCGATCATATGTGGCCACCTGAAAAGGAGATGAGCATTGCAGTGCAGTGGTTGATGAAGGAAGAGCAATCTGATAAAACTATTTTCCTAAGTGATAATTTTCGTGAAATTGAATCCTTACGAAGCGCCGGATATTTATATATGTCGTGGATGATGGCAAGTGAAAATAGCAAAGTTCCACAACTCTTTAATTATTCTGATTCGTTGAAGCCCATTATTGAATCAACGAAAGGATTTTCAAAAGATAAAATAATGTTTGAAAATGTTCTTTCAGATGAAACTACTTTTTTAGACGAGTTCAGTTTTCTGTTTGGTCAGGCAGTTTTTTCTGATGTTGATGAAGTTTCAAATATTGATACATGGAAAAGCAGAATTAATACTATTAATACGCTGCGTAAAAACAAAAATGGGTACAAGAAGTTTTCCGGAGAAAGGCTTTTTGATTTTACCTGGCGGTTATGTATTGAACAATATAACTGGTTAATGACATCAAGACAATACAAGCAAGCCTATAAAGCTGCTACAATACTTTCCTTTAACACAGCATTTTTTTTAAAACCAGAGTTTTTGATGGCAAGAGCTGCAGCCGGAAGTAAAGATTCTAAAAAGTGCATTAATCATTTGAAGTATTCAATAAAAAATGAAAAGCTGTCAAAAGAAAATATTTTGAATGACGGTTTAATTTCAGACTTGTTTACAGAAGATGAGCTAAGTAAGTTGTTTAATGAATAAAAATCCTTTAGTCAAAAAAATCAAGTACATCAATAAACTCAAATGCAGAAACTGAAGAGTGATCTTTCTCCCAGATAGATTTGATGTTTTTCAAACTTATTTCTCCAATAAGAAATATACTTCCGCACACAATTATCAGATCATCTTTGGAAGCTTTGAGAGATGCACTGTATAAGGCAGCATTTACATTCATGAACGATTTTCCTTTCAGATTATGTTTCGAGGCCTTATTGGCCAATTCTTCTTCTGGTAAGGCTCTGGGAATTTCTGCTTTAGTAAAATAATAAATAACGTCTTTAGGTAATAGCCTTAACACTTCATCATGATCTTTGTCATTTACCATTCCTAATATGATGTGCAGCTTTTTGTGTGGCGTTAAAGCAATTTGTCGAATTAATTGTTTTATGCCTTGCGCATTATGGGCAACATCTAGCACAAGCATTGGATTGGTATTCACTATATCCCAACGACCAAATAGGCCAGTAAGCTTCTTTACATTTTTTAATCCTTCTCGCAGATGTTCGTCGGCAATATTCCAACCCTTCTCTTTTAACTGTTTGTAGGTAGCTAAAACTGTCAACAGATTGTTAGTTTGATAAATTCCTGGTAGATCAAGTTCATAGATTGCTGTCTGTTGATTTTCTTTTTTTATAATTTGAAGAAAAAGATGATTTTGCTTCCAGTTGAGTCTTTACTTCAGCATTTTCATTTGCCAAGCAACAAATCTGCTTTTTTTCTTCTGCTATTTTCTCAAAAACAGGTTTAGTTTCAAGCAATGCTTCCCCTATTACAACTGGAATACCTTGTTTGATAATACCAGCTTTCTCAAATGCAATCTTCTCCAATGTGTCACCAAGAAATTGCATATGGTCGAACCCAATATTTGTAATTACAGAAACTTCAGGAGTAATGATATTGGTACTGTCAAGCCTTCCGCCCATTCCAGTTTCAATAATGGCTATGTCTACTTTTTCCTGTGCAAAATAGTCGAAGGCCATTGCTACCGTTATTTCAAAAAAACTGGGTTCCAGTTTTTCAATTTGAGTCTTTATTTTATTTGTAAAATCAATTACAAATTCTTCACTCACCGTTTTGCCATCTATCTTAATTCTTTCCCTGAAATCTTTTAAATGCGGAGAAGTGTACAAGCCGGTTTTATAACCTGCTGTTTGTAAAATGGCCGCCAGCATATGGCTTACAGAGCCTTTACCATTGGTACCGGCTATATGAACTGTTTTGAATTTTTGTTGTGGATTACAGAGAGAATTGCAAAGTTCAATTGTATTGGAAAGATCTGCTTTATAGGCTGCTGCACCAATTCTGCTGAACATTGGTAAGCGGCTGAATAAATAATCAAGTGTTTGCTGATAATCCATACTGAACAAAAATAAGAAAGGGATGTTATGATTTGTGTTCATAACATCCCTTCAACAACATTTTATTTCTTGCTAATTCACTTCAAAGTTGAACTGAACTGTTAGCATCGATTCATGATCAGCTTTATCAAAACGAATATTCTGAAGATATTGCATGATGGCTGTTTTATAAGCATTGTTACTGCTTGATGAACCTCTGGCAATACTTACAAACTTTCCTAAACCCTCTGGTGACACACTTACATTGGCATATATAGTCGCTTTTTCTAAATCACCCTGAAACGAGTAATGGCGGACAATTTTCCTATCGCCGCTCTTTATTTTGGGTCCGCTGCCACTTCCGCTACCAGGACCATTTCCGCCACCATTGCCAGTGCCGTTTCCTCCACCAGTCCCACTTCCATTGCCAACACCACTTCCGGTTCCGCTACCGCCAGCTTTGTCATAATCGTCAGCAGAGCCGCCACCTTTTCCAGTGCCAGTTGTTGTTTTTCCTAAAACAGCTTTTGGAACTTTTGGAGCAGGAACTTCAACTACAGGTTTCGGGTCTGCTTTTACAACGGATGTATTAGTGATTGTTGTCGCTTTAGGTTTAGTGGCAATAGGTTTAGTTATTGCAGGGCTATTTGGGTCGTTAAAATCTTCAATATCTTTTGAATCTAGATTTTCTCCAGGAGTAGGAGGTGTATAATCTGCTATCCCCGCAACACCTGCTGCTTGAACAGGGTTTCCACCACCACCACCGCCATCTGCCAGTAACTCAGGCTCATCTGGAAGATTTAGCTCAACCTCAATTCCCGGTTCATAAAGTGTTTTAGTAAACTCTGGTAGTTTCCACTTAAGCAGAATCATCAATAATATTGCTGAAATGGCAAAACCAATGGTAATTAGGGTTGCCTGTGTACGATTCTTTGCTTCAAGAGTTGCGGACATAGTGTAATAGTTATTCATACAAATTTACATTTTGGTGATTCGGGGAGCAAACTATTATTGTTCACACCCGTTAGTAACGATGCAAACGCCGTGCAACTTGCATAAATACCTATTTATAAAATGTTAAAATGAATATGGTTGCTTAAAAAACTAATTATTTGCTCTTAATGAGTCTTAAAATACTGGATACGCCGAATATGGCGCCAAATCCCAGTAATAGCATTGTGTTTTCTTTTGCAAGAAAACTTTCAGAATAAAATATTCTATCAATAATAATGAGGCTGAGTGTAGTAATCAAAAATCCAATTGAGTTATAAATAGTCAAGGCGGTTCCTTTCAACCCATCTGGTGCATATTGAGCTACTAATGTTGAAAATTGTGGTGAATCTGGACTAACTGTAAAGCCCCAAATGAAAAGTATTAAAAGAAAGAAAGGTAGTGGAAGGTTGTAGATAAATGGTGAAAGAAAACAACACAGACCTGAAATAAATAAAGCTGTAATTCCCACTTTTGCGCTACCCCAATATTTTGAAAGATATCCGCCTAATACAGAACTAATACTTCCAACGCCAATAATTAGAAAACTCAGTAAAGAAATATTTAAATCAACTTTATTCTTTGAAGCATATAAAGCAAGAATTACCGGTAAGAAACCCCAAAAAGTATAAAGCTCCCACATATGACCAAAATATCCGTAAGCTGATTGTCTCCATTTCTTCGACGAAAATATTTTTCCAAAAGCATTCCATTGGAAGCTGCCGGATTTTTTTCTGTATGGCCCATCGCCTACAAAAAGAATCATCAGGAAGCCACCAATTACTGCAAAAGTAGAAGTGAAATATAAAACTGATTTCCAGGGTAAAGCAAAATCTCTGTTCTTTAATAAATGCGGAAAAGCAGTTCCAAGTATTAAAGCTCCGAGTAAAAATCCTAATGCTTTGCCTAAGCCTTTTTCGTACCAGTCGGCTGCTATTTTCATGCCAACAGGATAAATGCCTGCAATAAAAAATCCGGTGATAAAGCGTAGTGAAAAAAGAGATGTGGCATCCGTTGCCAACCATGCAACAGCAGTGTTTGATAGTGCTCCAAGCAAAGAACAGATCAAAAATAATCTCACCGGAGAATATCTGTCAGCCAATGAGAAAAAAGCAAAAACTAAAGTACCTGCAATAAAACCCAACATTATGGCAGATGTAATATTACTTACAGCATATTGTGATAAGCCCAGCGTTTGTTTTAGTTCTGGTAAAATAGCATTGCCTACAAACCAAAGTGATGTGCCGGCAAATTGAGCCAGCACTATGACAGGAAGTATCTTTTTAGGAACAGAAACTGACACTATTTTTTATTTAAAACCTGAATAAAAGATTTTATCTGAAGGTTGGCAATTATTAAACCAGCGATTACTAAAATGAAACTATATAAATGAATCAGCGATACTTTTTCGTTTAAGAATAACACAGCCTCAATGCTGCTGAAAACAGGAATTAGGTTGCCGAACAAAGAAGCTCTGCCAGCTCCTAAATTGGCAATTGATTTATTCCAGAGCAGGAAGCATATTACTGATGCTCCAAGGCCGAGATAAAAAATTGCACCAATGTTTTGTATGTTAAATTCGAAACCACCTTCCGTTTTTAATTCATATAAATAAAATGGAAGAAGAAGAACGGTTCCAATCAAGAAAATAGTGAAAAGAAAATTTCTTGAACTCATAGTTACCGGTTTCTTTCTTACACAAACATTATATACTGCGAATGTAAAAGCCGCTGCCAGCATCCACCA
The DNA here is from genome assembly GCA_016706055.1 of Chitinophagaceae bacterium. Classification (GTDB taxonomy): domain Bacteria; phylum Bacteroidota; class Bacteroidia; order Chitinophagales; family Chitinophagaceae; genus JJ008. The sequence goes on from JADJKL010000011.1 coordinate 237,623, forward strand.
ATCACCCTTTGTAAAAGAGAATGATAATAGAGTGTCAATACTTCCTTTGCTTAGTAATAATAATATTCCTGAAATACAGATTAGCATACCAATTACTCTTGTTAACGGAATTGATTCTTTCAAAAATATCCTCGCAAGAATTACCGACATGATCGGAGAGGTGGTAGTTCCCAATAATGCCATGTTGATAGCTTCTGTAGTGTGGCCAGCTATGTAAACGAATGTATTAAATAACGTAACGCCGGAAACTGCTGTTAAGAGAAAATACCAAAAATGTTTTTTCAGCAATGCAATCTCTTTAATAAATAAATGCCAGGTAAATGGTAGCAAAATAATTGTGGCACTAAGCCATCTATAAAATGCTAATGTAATGGGAGGGATGTCGTTTTTAGAGCCTCTTGCTATGATGAAATTTCCAGACCATATCAATGTGGCCAATATGGCTAATGCGGCACCAACCAATATTTTGTTTTGTGAGAATTTTTCATTCATCAAGGGGAAGTGTTATTAGTGATGCGCAAAGTCCATTTCAAATTTCCCGTTTATTCGCTCAATTGGCGGATTGAAATAACCATATTTTAAATCAGGAAATTCTTCTCTAATCAACTGCTGCAATTGTTTTACACCCAAACATTCTCCTGTATCTGTCACACCAATTTTCCCCAGATACCAATCCGGGTCTATATTAAAACTTCGCCATTGTATCATCTTCAATCCTGTTTCCGTAATGAATTTTCTTAATGCTTCGTATTCTGCAATAGAATCTGTCATTCCTGGGAAAACAAAAAAATTGATAGATGTCCAGCCACCAAAACTGTTGACAATTTTTAGGCTCTCAACAATATCTTCAAATTGATAATTGTTTGGGCGGTAGTATGGGGTATAAATTTCTTTTCTTACTGAGTTTGTGCTTACTCTTATTGAATCTAATCCAGCTTCACATAAAGCTTTTACTGCTTTTGGCATCGAGCCATTTGTATTGATATTGATGCTTCCTTTCGATGTGTGTTTTCTTATTTCAATAATTGCATCCCGCATAGTTTCCCACATCAATAATGGTTCGCCTTCACATCCTTGCCCGAAGCTTACAATTGGATAAGGAGCGGATTCAAGATGCGGAACAGTAAATTCAACTATCTCTTCTACGGTAGGTTTAAATCCTAATCTGTCTTGAGGAGATACAATTGTTTCTTCATCTGGTTGTAAGGAAATGCATCCAACACAGTTGGCATTGCAAGCTGGTGATACGGGAATAGGGCACTCCCATCTGCCTAATGCAAAATTTCTTGCGGCAGGACATTGGTAAGTTAATGCACAGTTATTGGCGAGGTGACTTACTAAGCGATTATGCGGATAATGTGAAAGCAAGCCTTTTACACCGGTATCTATTTCTTCTTTGTCGTAGCCTTCACTATCTTGTCTTATATCTTGTTCAATTCTTACAGCAGGAACATAAAATTTTCCATCGAGCCAGCCTGCGGCTGAATAGCAAAACAATGGAAGTACTGGAGCATCGGGATCCGTCTCAAAAGCAGACATATAAAATCCTGAATAAGCAGGAGGAACGAATGCAGCAACTGCTAATCCTTTTTCGCATAATCTCATTTCACCGGTTTCAACGTCAATACCAATTCCTTTTCGTCCGGGTAATTCATACAAAGAACCGCCAAATGGTAATTCAATCCAATCTTCTTCTGGAATAACTACAGCATTTTAGTCGCTACGACCGGTTACATAAAGAGATGTGTCTTCGAAAATATTTCCTTTTCCGTCGGCGTAAAGTATGTATGGAGATTGTTGTAAACTCATTTATCTAATTGTTGCCTGCAAAAGTCGTTAAATTCTTTTTCATCAACAGGAGTTTTAATTTCATCAATTGTTTGTTGAAAAAGTTTGTTTGATTTTAAATCTATTGTTAGAAGACCATCTTTAAGGATTACCTGATTAACATCATTCCAATTAATTTGCTTTAGCGGAAAGGAAGGGTATTGAATTTGACTTTTTGTAAAAGTGACATCCAGCTTACGGGTAGTAATTGAAGAGAAAATATCGAACAATAAAGTAATGCCAGCCATCCAATAGTTTTCGAAACTTATCCATCCCATTATGATAATAAAAAAGAATGGACGATGACTAAAACTATATTTCGAATTTCTAAAATAGAATTGCAAGCCAAAGCAAATAGATAGAAAAGTAATTGTGCCAATACTTTTTATCCGGATTTGTTTTATTTCAGAAAAGACAGCGAGATAGCAAAAGAAAACAAAGAGTATAAAAATGATAAGATTGCTAAGTCGGTTATACGACGTAAGTTTTTCGTTTTTCAAACTAATCCTACACTCTTTCATATCAACTATTACTTGTGGCCAATATATTACAAAGTTTATACAATGCTCTTGCACCAACATTAGCATCCCAATCCGTATCACCGCCAATTCCAACTTCATTCAGATCAAAACCAACAATACGTTTACCGCTTTCCAACAACTTGGTGAATAAATAAAATACCTGATCCAACTCAAAACCACCTGGAACTGGTGTGCCTGTAAATGGGCAAAGTTTTCTATCTAATCCATCAATATCAAAACTAATAAATACTTTTTCTGGTAGTTTACTAATGATTTCATCAGTTATATATTTCCAGGTTTGTCCTTCAAACTGGCGGTTTCTTATTTCTTTGTCAAAATAAGTAATCACACGGAAATTGCTATTCTTTACATATTCCCACTCATCACTACCGAAGTCTCTGATGCCAACCTGAACTAATCTTTGCATTTCAGGAATTTCTTTGAGAACATTATACATTATGCTTGCATGGGAATAATTAAACCCTTCGTATGCTTTTCTTAAATCACAATGAGCATCTATTTGAAGTATGCCAAATTCTCCATGCTTTTCAGCAATCGCTTTTAAAAAACCTAAAGGAGAGCTATGGTCACCGCCTAGTAGACCAATCAGTTTATCTTTTTCTAACAAAGCTTTTGTTTGTTCATAAACCCAGTTATTTAAAAATTCGCCACCTTCATTTACCTCTTTCAATACTTTGCTCATAAATAGATTTGCCGATACTTCATCACCCCTTGAAATATAATCGATATATAGCTCGGCTTCTTTTCGGAGAAAGTCACTTTTCAGGAGAATCTTCTTATCACAAGAACGCATATAAAAACCCTGCTTCCAAGCATCTGGCATATCTGGGTCAAATAAATCAACTTGTAAACTTGCCTTTAATATGGCTTCTGGTGCTCTGGCAGTGCCTGCTCCATAGCTAACCGTAACCTCCCAAGGCACAGGTAGAATAATAAGTCTTGAATCTTCTTCATTTGTGGGTAAACCAAAAATATTATTATCAGGATTACTTACTTTATTGGGATCGTAATTGTTGAGATCTATCATAGCACTAAATTAATGGCGTTGCAAATTTAACTTCTTTCTATTCTTTACAAAACAAATGTCATTCAGCCGATGTATTGTATTAAATTTTATTCATAAAAAAAGAGCTACGCAAGGCAGCTCTTTTCAATAAAGAAATAGTTTATTTTCTACTCAAGGTTTTAAGATGTGTGATATGTGATACAACTGCCATTCTCATTTTTGGATATTCGATATATGGGACACCAAATTCCTGACAGGCCTTTTTAATTATTTTACTTATTTCAGGATAGTGTACATGTGAAACTCTTGGAAACAAGTGATGTTCTACCTGAAAATTTAATCCACCCACTAACCATGATATTACTCTGTTCTTAGTTGCAAAATTTGCTGTTGTTTTCAATTGATGTACTGCCCACTCATCTTCCATTTTACCTGTTGACTCATTGGCTTGAGGGAAATTTGTTTCTTCAACTGTATGAGCCAATTGAAAAACGATGCTTAAAACAAATCCGGTAAACATACCATAAATCAGAAATCCGATTAGCCAAGTAGAAAAACCTAAAGTATAAATTGGTATTGCAAAGAAAATAAAAGCATGCAGTAATTTAAATCCCCAGAATGAAACATGGTCGCCAATGCTCATTTTCTTGATGGGAGTAGGGCCTATTCTTCCCAAAAAATATTTTTTATAATCTGTAAACAAAACCCACCAGATGTAAAGTAATGAATAGGCAAACCAAAAATACCAATGTTGAAAACGGTGAATCTTATAATGTTTCTGTGTTTCGCAAAGACGTAATAATGGTTTTGCTTCAATGTCATCATCAATACCTTCAATGTTTGTATAAGTGTGATGGATGATATTGTGTTTGTTGCGCCACATAAAGTTGTTGGCACCTAAAAAATTTAATGTAAGACCGGCCATTTCATTTACCCATTTCTTCTGGCTGAAACTTCCGTGCAAGCCATCATGCATAATGTTAAATCCAATAGCAGCTGTTAAACCACCAAGTATAACACATTCAACTATAGCCAGCCATGTAGTTGGCGTAAAAAATACAAGATGAGTGTATACGAAAAGAAAGCTAACGATAAGTATTCCAGCTTTTAAATACAAAGAAAAACTTCCTGTAGAAGCTTTGCCTGCTTGCTTAAAATAATCGCTTATTCTTTTTTTAAGTTCAGCATGAAATGATTGTGAAGTATTTGAGAATTTTGGACTTGCCATATTACTAATTTCAGAAGTGCAAAGATAGTTTATATCAGCTAGAAATTATCTTAAAAGATATATACTGTTTAATGTGCAAAACTAAGCTGAAATAGAAACTATTTATATGATTTTGATCAACTAACAACTGTTTAAGTCTCGTTTTGGATTAATGCATCCAATGTCTTGATGCCAATCTTTTTTTCGCTAATAAATCCTTCGGCATATTTAACGCCAATACGTTTACCAAACATTCTGGCTCTGGCAATTACACTATCTAAAAAATCTGGAGTGGAAATATATGTTTGTGGTTCGTTAGTGTTTGTATCTGTATTATGAAATTGTGTTGAATAAGCTTCGACGGCTTTCATTCTTTGTTCAAATACATTGCTAATATCTATTAACAAATCTGGTTCATGATACCAATCTTGTATATAATGCAACACATAGGATGGCCGCCATCTTAATTGATCTTTTCCATTTTCATCCTTTGTTTCAATTTTTGCAAGACCTGCAAGAAAACAACAATCAGCAATCATTTTTCCGGCACGGCCATGATCAGGATGTCTGTCATGTAGCACATTGCCAATAACAATATCTGGTTGGTACTTCCGTATGGCAGAAATCAATTTTAACTTGTTGTCTTCATCATTTTCAAAAAAGCCATCTCTCATCTTTAAATTTTCTCTTACATGTACTCCCATTATCATGGAAGCATTTGCAGCTTCTTGATACCTGGTTTCTATGGTTCCTCTGGTTCCTTATTCGCCTTGTGTCATGTCAACAATACCGACCTTTTTTCCGTTTTTTATTTCATTGATGATGGTTCCGGAGCATCCTAATTCTACATCATCCGGATGAACACCGATAGCAAGTATATCTAATTTCATATTTAGTGTTTAGAAAGTCAAAAGTATAAAGGAAAAATAAAGTGTAAGATTTAGTGGCGATAAGGGTTGCCATACCAGCTTCCGTCAATCTCTTTAACGATATTATCAATCTGCCGATCCATCAGGTTTTCTTTTAAATCCCAATCTTGTTTCAGGTTGCCGCCTACGAACCAAGCAACAGTTTGATAGAATCTTGCATTTAATCCGCCTTTGTATTCTTTAATTATTTCATAGCAATTATTGCCTGTTTGGCGGTTGATTAGTTTCATTAATATCTTGCCTTGGTACACAGATAAGTTAGAAAGCGGATCGCTAAATTGGTTTTTTAATTCCTTTTCTCTGGTCTTAATTTCAGCTTTTCTTGCTCTTTTTCCATTAACTCCTTCAAGCTTTTTGTTTATATCATTTATAGTAGCACCAGCAACCCTTGCATAAGGATAAGTTACGAAAACAGCATTGCGAAGCCTTGTCCATTCTTCAATAAACTTGGCTAATTTATCGGGTGACATATTTGACACCCAAGCCATTTCCATTTCTTTATAATTCACTATTTCATTCTGGTAAAGAATCGCAGGTAGGTAGATAGTATCATTTGGACCCCATTTCTTCCGCTGTTCTTTCATTAATTGCAAAGCGTAGTAATTGGAATCTATTAGTGGTTCCGGCAAATCAACTTGTGCATACAGGCGACCACCTGAAATAAACAGGAAAACAAGAAGAAGTTTACAATATTTTTTTAGCCGGGGCATTAATGGCAAAATTATATCACGGTTTTGGTATTTTCTATACCTGACAGCAAAACTACTGTGGATGCTGTTTTGGAAAAGCTAAATTTATGACTGAGATACGTTTTCCCGGTTTAAGCGGATTCGCCGCACCATACTGATGATAATGCCAATAGCAGTAATTACTACTCCAAACCATAGCAGACGGATATAAGGAAACTTATAAGCTTTAAGTGTTATATAGTCCATTACTGCATTGGATTCTTTGATGCCTAAAGTGATGCTTTTATCCGGATTTACTTTTTCCAATTGAAGTACAATACTTTCTGCCAGAACTGTATCAGGAACTGCCATCTCATTGCCTTTGGCCATTGCCAATTTTGGAGCAATTGAATACAATGAACCGGTTTTGGAGTGAACTTTCAGATTAGCTTCATATAGGCTACCATCTTTTCCAAAAAGATCAACTGGTAAATCTTCTTTCTTGTTCAGATTCTTATAAATAATAAAACCACTTGAGTAGAACAAAGTGTCGCCGGGTTTTAAATCTTTAGGCCTGAATGTAGTTGTATCTTTTGTTTTATCGGGATTAGAAATGGAAGTAATATAAGTAAATACATCATGGTTCCAGTAATGTCTTGCATCTGGATTCGACATCAACCCCTCATTGCCCTTATAATTTACAAATGAATTTGGAGTTAACACAAACTCTTCTTTTCCATCTTTACTTTTAAAATGCACTTTGTAATAGGAGAGTTGCTTTTTTGGATGTGATGAATCGCCTTCATAGGTCAATGAATATTTTCCCATATCCACTGTCAATCCTTTTACCAGTGTAAGGTTTTCTCTTGGGTCTTCATTTTTATCTAATGGTGCAGGAATGCCACCAATATTATTGGATAATACTTCTTTGTTGGACGAAGAGATGAGTATGCCTAAGAGAACCATTCCAAATCCTACATGGGAAATAGAGCCACCGGAAAGTTTCAATTTGCCTTTTAACCCAAGCCAGATATAAGCTGCATTGGCAACGATGGTAAAAATGCTGCAAGCAACAGCCATCCAGATGGCAACCATAAATCCAAAAGTTTCCTTTTCGTAATTTACTTTACCAACTACAAGTACCAGTGTAGCTATGATGGCTGCAATAACAAATGGAATTAATATTTTTTTCAGAAAAACTTTGGTACTTGTGTTTTTATATTTCAGGTATTGCGTAACAGCAGTTAGTACTGCAATGATGATGGAAATAAAAACCATTATCTGGTTATAAGAAAATTCTGCCTTTTCTGGCGGAGCAATCTTTGTTCCTAAAATTTTATTGACAACAGGGATAGATGTTTTCCCAATAATAACTAATGCCGATAAAAAGAAAACTAAAGAACCGATAAACATCCAGAATTCTCTGGAAGAAGTGTTTTCTTCTTTGTGGATGGTTGGAATCTCTTTGTAACGAATAATTAAAAGAACCAATGCTGGTAACACGAACATTAATAGGAAAACCAGTAATTGCATATTCATTCCCAGATCTGTAAAGGCATGAACAGAAGTTTCTCCAAGTATTCCACTTCTTGTTAAGAATGTTGAATACAATACGAATCCGAATGTTAATATTAAAAATAGGTTTGTGGCTCTTAAAGAATGTCCGCTGTGTTTATAAATAAGCAAAGTATGAATACCAGAAATTAATATCAACCAGGGAACCAATGATGCATTCTCAACCGGATCCCATGCCCAATAACCACCAAAAGTTAATGATTCATAAGCCCACATTGCACCCATCATAATGCCAACTCCAAACACTGCAGCTGAGAATAATGCCCAGGGAAGAGCTGGCTTAGTCCATTCGCCAAAATTCTTTTTCCATAAACCTGCTATTACAAATGCAAAGGGAACAATTGTAGACGCAAATCCCATAAATAATACAGGTGGATGAATTACCATCCAATAATTCTGCAATAACGGATTAAGATCATTACCATCTTTAATGGATAGCATATAATCTTGTCGCAAACCCATTGCGACATCGCCATTAATATGTAGAGCAGGAGCATTGTCGAGCACTCCTGAATCTCTCAAAAGAATAAACGGGTTGGTTCCCATCTTCCAACCAAAGAAGTAAATGCCTGCAATCATTGTTGCTAATGCAAACTGCATCAAGCTAACGACAGTCATTACTGGTGCTTCCCACTTCTTACTTGTTTTAATTAATATCAATCCCAACACACAATGCCAGATGCTCCAGAGTAAAAAACTTCCTTCTTGTCCTTCCCAGAAACAAGCCAAAAGATATTTAACTTCTAATGAGCGGCTGCTGTGCTGCCATGCATATTTGTATTCAAAAAGGTGATTGGAAATAATATAAAAGAGAATTGAAAAAATGGCGAACACAGAAATTACTTCTGTTATAAAAGCTATTCGGGCCAACTTTTTCCAGTAAGCAGCGTCAATATCATTTTTGGATTGGGCTGATTTAAAATAGGAAAACGTTGCAATCAACGATGCCACTAAAGAAAGTACGATGAATAAATGGCCAAGTTGACCGGGTAAAAGATGCTCGCCGATATACTCCATTCCGGATTAGTATTTAGTTGCTTCAGATGTTGTTGCAGCAGGATTAGTTATTGAACTTTGGTCAATGCTTTTTTCGGTTGGTTTCATGCCTTCTTTATATTTAGAAGGGCATTTGGTCTGAACATCTTTACACTCAAACGTCTCATTTTCATATTTACCCTTTAACACCAAACGTTCACTAATCATAAGATTCGGAATCTCTCCATTTCTGTAAACTACTTTCATGGCTTGATCTGGATTCTCTACTCCAACAGCATAAAAACTTAAGTAGTTAGGATCTTTTTTTGCATCAAACTCTACAGGCTTGGTTTTATCTAATCTTACAGCCACATGTACAAATTTGCCTGGCATTGCCTTTGCTTCTGCGATCGTTTCGTAAGTAGATCCTGTATTTAATAAGCTTATCAGCAATGCGATAGAACCAGCAACAAAAACGAGTAGTATAATATGTATCTTTTTCATAATCCTCAGTTTGCGACTGCAAAGTTATGCCAAAAATTGTTACTTAAGAGTGTGGATTATCAGTTTAATTCAGATTAGTTGCAAATCTTTCCTTCTCTCGTAAAGCTCTTGTTTGCCCTTATCTTTGCACACTTAAAAGATACTTGCAATATGTTATTCCAACTGAACGAAGAACAATTAATGATTCAAAAGGCAGCAAGGGATTTTGCACAAAATGATTGTCTGCCTGGTGTCATCGAAAGAGACGAAAAACAACAATTTCCCCGTGAACAAGTAATGAAGCTGGCCGAACTTGGCTTTTTAGGAATGATGGTCGACCCAAAATATGGTGGAGCTGGTATGGATACAATCAGTTATGTGCTGGCCATGGAAGAAATTAGTAAAGTGGATGCAAGTGTAAGTGTAGTAGTAAGTGTAAACAATAGCCTTGTTTGTTATGGTTTAGAAGCATTTGGAAACGAAGAACAAAAACAAAAATACCTGACTCCGCTGGCACAGGGCAAAAAAGCCGGAGAGTTATATATTGGTGCATTTATGCTTAGCGAACCGGAAGCTGGTAGCGATGCAACATCTCAACGTACAACTGCGGAAGACAAAGGCGATTATTATTTATTAAATGGAACCAAGAACTGGATTACGAACGGAGGAACAGCTTCTGTATATCTAGTGATGGCACAAACAGATACATCTAAAGGTTCCAGAGGTATTAACTGTTTAATAGTAGAAAAAGATTGGCCAGGTGTAGTTGTTGCAGCCAAAGAAAATAAGTTAGGTATTCGTGGAAGTGATACACATACGGTTATGTTTAACGATGTGAAAGTGCCAAAAGCGAACAGGATAGGAGATGACGGTTTTGGATTTACATTCGCCATGAAGACCTTGGCCGGCGGAAGAATTGGAATAGCATCACAAGCATTAGGTATTGCAAGCGGTGCTTACGAACTAGCAAAAGAATATTCTAAAACAAGAAAGGCATTTGGTACAGAGATAATGAATCACCAGATTATTGCTTTTAAGCTGGCTGATATGGCTACCAGAATTGAAGCCGCAAGATTACTTTGTCAAAAAGCTGCCTGGGAAAAAGATAATAAGATGGATTACACATTGAGCTCTTCAATGGCAAAAGTATTCGCATCAGAAACAGCCATGTGGACTACAGTAGAAGCAGTACAGATACATGGAGGCTATGGTTTTGTAAAAGAATATCATGTGGAAAGATTGATGCGGGATGCAAAAATAACCCAGATATATGAAGGAACCAGCGAAGTACAACGGATTGTAATTAGTAGAAGTATTTTGAAAGGCTAGTTTTCGGGAACGTTACATTTATTGTAATCGCTAATAATATTTTTAAAGCATTGAATTCGCTGTTCTCTTGTTGCGTCTTCTTTCCATGTAACAGTTTTATCTTCATCCATCATTTTATTCAGTAAGGATTTGCATTTACTGATTCTAAGAGGTACACTAGATGATGAATTATAATATTCAAAATCTACTGAAGCAAGAATATATAGTAGTTCATTAGGGAACTTAACACTAATACTATGCATTGCAGTTCCATCACCTGATTGAAATATGCCACAAGTAATAGTCCCGTAAATTAATTGAACGCTTACATTTCTTATAAATTTATCATCATAATCAGTTTTTATATCTCTGAAGTAGTATGATTTACCATTGACATCTATATGGTCTATTATTGATACATTTATTTTACTTGAAGTTGTAAGTGTTTGTTTAGTGCCTTTCTCTTTAGTTTTTTCTACAGTTATAACTTCAATAAGTTCATCATTGCTTCCGTCTAAGTTTAGTTTTATTTCACCTTTTATTTCCTGTCCAAGTTTAGTAAAAAGTGTTCCATTGTATTTTTTTTGTCCGAAAGCAATTAATGAAAAGCAGCAAATAATAAAAGTCAAAAAGGGTGCTTTTAATTTCATAATCTATATTTGGCTATAAAAATAAATATTTAATAATCAAAATCACATACCCAAAGCAGGGTATGCCAACAATGTCTGTAAATAAAAGCAACTTTGAATCAATAAAAACTCAGCTTGCCGAAAAGCAGGTAACTCTTGTTGCTGTTTCTAAAACTAAACCTGTTTCAGCTATTCAAGAGTTGTACAATCTTGGACAAAGAGATTTTGGCGAAAATTATGTGCAGGAGTTAGTCGATAAGGAAGCGCTTCTTCCAAAAGATATTCGCTGGCATTTTATCGGGCATTTGCAAACTAATAAAGTAAAGTTAATAGCTCCTTTTGTGCAACTGATACATGGGGTTGACAGTCTGAAACTATTGAAAGAGATTAATAAACAAGCTGAAAAGAATAATAGAGTAATAGACTGCCTTCTCCAGATTCATATAGCCCAAGAAGAAACAAAATTTGGATTGAATGAGGAGGAATTGCGATCAGTTGTTAAAAAATATGAGAAGTCTGAAATGAAGAATGTCAGGGTTTGTGGATTGATGGGAATGGCCAGTTTTTCTTCTGATATGCAGAAGGTTAGAAAAGAATTTGAGTATTTGAAACAGCTTTTTGACTCTGTGCCAAACCTTGAAATTCTATCGATGGGAATGAGTAGTGATTATAAAACTGCAGTAGAAGAGGGCAGCAAAATGGTAAGGATTGGCAGCCTGCTTTTCGGAGAAAGGGAGAAAAAATAGAATATTTCTGACGAGTGGTCTAAATATTAGTTTTTATACGTATTTTTTATGCTTCAAAAATCGTTCATGCGAATCTTATCCATCATTATTTTAGTTTTAATTTCTTTTAATGTGCAGGCACAAGAAGAAAGAGATTCTACATTAAGAAATTGTCCGGTTTTTATAACTGATACAGTCAGCTCTAATAATTTTTTCATTGAGGCTCGCCCAGCAATTTTAAAAGTTTATAGGGTAAAAGGAAAGCTAACTGTTGCGGTAGATCAGAAAGGTCAATTGGTTTCTTTATACTTTCATACTAAAAGATTAAAAACAGGTAGTTACTCTATAGCTCCAGGTTCTAGAGGAAGTAAAGAGGTGGAGGCTATTTACTCTTTCAGGTCAGGTGAGCAGGCTTCATACATTCCAATCTCAAGTGGTAAAATTGATGTTTCGTTTGATAAAGATAAAGACCACTGGGTTCTAAAATTGAATGGAATGATAGCAAACCTTGTAGAAAGAAGTGTTACTTACTATAAAGCGTATGGTACTTTGTACTTGAAATAGATCAGTAGTTATTGCAGGTCATAATCCTGTACATTTAACCCTAACACAATATTTCTTGTTGCCTTCAAGATGCCATCTTCTTTTCGGATAACTAAAACTCCACTTCCAGCAACCGGATATTTTTTATTTTTTTCTTTTTCAATAAGAAACGGATCGTCATCAAATACGAAATCATCAATCCAATAAGCTGTTTTGCCCGGTTCTTTTATTGTAGGGTGAATGTGTTTTTGAATGGTAGTGTTTGGATATGATGCAGGAACTAATGTATAGAATTTGTAGAACCCGTTGGCGTCAGTTTTTAGCCACCCTCTTATATAGCCATGTCTTTTGCTCCAAACGGATTCATCACTTCCACCTGAATATAATCCATTCTGATCGGTATGATATAAATACATAATTGTTCCGGCAGCCGGAGTTTTTCCATCTGATTGAAAAATAGTACCGCTGATTTCAATCTTGGGACCATCTTCATTAAAATCCGGCAAAGTGTCAATTGAATTAAGTTGATCAAGTTGTATTGCCGATTCATAAATTCCTTCACAGCCTTCGCAGTTTCCACCAACTCTACGATCATTAACGGATGGTTCGTTTTTAAAATCTGCTTGTGTTTGGTTTTGAGAGCAGCCAATCAAAGAAGTAAGGCAGAGGTATAGAATAAAATGAAATATCCTCATTGTATTTAATTTAAACATTATTACAACTAACCGGGAAAAGATATTCTATGAATTTCGAAGCGTTGATTATTGTTCCCGAAGGAGTTGGTCATTCGTTAATTCAAAAAGAAAAAGCCTCATAAGAGGCTGCGACAATAAATAATAAAAGCCAATCAAAATTAGCTTCCTCTTTGAGAACCTGTATTAGACTGCTTGCTTACGAAGCCTGTTGATTTTGCTTTTTGTATGAATTTAGAACTTTGACCACTGGCAGAAGCACTCTTTTTGTTATCCTTCTTTTTACCCTTTTTATTATTTTGATTCAATAGTGACATGATGTATATATTTTGAATAAAGATAAGGCATAATTCAAATTAAAAAAGTGTTGCTAGGCAAAGCCAAAAATGTAAGGGATTGCAGATTTAAGATTTATCGGTTGCCAGTTTGCTTTTTAATATAGTTGCAGCTTTTGTGTACCCTCCATCCGAACCGTCTATAAAATGTACATGATTTTTGTCCATACTGCGTACATAGCAAGACATTACCGATTCTTTGCTTACAAAAAGTCCATAATGGATTTCATTATTTTGCTCAAGTTCATTTAAAGCTATTTCCAGCAGTTCTCTCTGTTTAGTAGTTCCGGATATTACTGTGTTTATTTTTCCGTCTATTACAAGAGTATCGGAAAAGTCGACTAATTGCACCAAATAATCTTTCCCGGATTTTGTTTTAAAATAAAGTGTACCAAGCAGGGTGGTAATCCAAGTTTTTAAAATTAATAAAGGGCGGCTTCCTCCCATTTTTACTTTCATTTCATCACTTATTTTCTTTATCGTGGCTTTTAATTTTAGTCGGGTAGTTGAAATGGGAGTTCTTGTCTGCGGCTGACCATATATCTCATCTATTTTATCAATAACTTTTTTAAATACTTCAGCCTGCTTTATTCCTTCACACCCAATTACCACCAGGCTTACCACTTCATCCAGATTTTGAGGAGGTTTCACCTTATCCCACCGGCATTGCATTCCACTAAGGTCAAGAACTTCATTTTTAAGCGATGGAATTGGAATATCATAATCTTCTCCTTTAATTATTTTCTCGGCAAAAGATAAGCCTCCGCCCAGCAGAATAGGAATAGAAAATTGATCTGCCGATTTTAATTTGCTGATATTAAGTTGATGTCCGTTGGCATAAATACTTTCAACAGAAACATGGCCAACCCTTAGTAAAATATTATAATTTTCAGCTGTATTTTTTTGATGAATACATAAGGCCACCATTACTTTATTCAGAATAGCCGGAGGGATAATAAAGGTGGCACCATCGCCGCCAAAAAAATAAGGTACAGTAAGGTTTTCTTTCAAGGCAATGTTAAGAACAGCAACTATACTGCCAGTTGCCACAAGATTTACTGTTTCATGTAAACCATTACTAACAGCTTCAGTTGATTTTTTTACATCCGTAATTAAAACATGCCAGTTAGGAGGAACAGTAAAAAACAAATGTTCCTCTGTAAGCAGATCACTGAGAGGAATTTGATTTACTGGCAGTCTGGAATAAAAAAAATCATTTGTACCTGAAGTCATACTTTAATAAGTATTTATCTGGTAAGTTAATTTTTTCCTTCCACTATCTAAAAATTTTGGAAAAACTAAAACCTTACGTTTAAAATCAAGAATGGATGACGTTCAGTCTCGTAAACTCTACGCCGTTAAAAATACGGGCAAGATTCAAATCCTTTGATTTTTGATATTCTTCAATACTTGCTCCATTTACAATTCTCCACAGATTCTTAGCTCTTAATTCAGAATAATCTGCCGTTTTAATAAACAGGCCCGTAATTGATGTTCTGGCTTTAAAACTGATTGTTACCGGGGCTTTGTCGAGATTGTTGTGTTGAGATACAAATTTCTCAATCTGTTCGTTCGTCATATTATGTTTTATTGCTCCGGTGCAGATTGAATATTCTTCAAAATGTATTGAAACCGGCTTAATTATTAAAATGCACAGTTGAAAGAAAATAATAAAGAAGATTACTATTTTGAAGACTTTGAACTGAAACACGGTGAAGATAGGCAATTTTCTGCGGCTCATCGTTATAAAAGGAATGCATGGATTTGCTTTTCAAGTAATAAACGCTGATATTTTTGAATTTATATACAAAAAACCGGCTAATTGTAAAAATAAAATGTGACCTTCGTATTTCTTTGTTCTTATCTATTTAGATTAATTAATTCAAATTTAATGTACACTTACACCTGGAAGAAATATTTGCCTGTTATTCGGATTTTATTAAAAAAATCTGTTGACGCAGAGCAAACTGTTAATCTTAACAGGATTGATTTTGAAAGAACAACTAAACTTCGCAAGCCAGTTGTAACATTCAATGTGGATGTTGTAAAAGGTCGTTTAAATCCCATTGTTAAATCGGTTCCTGCCAGAGACTTGATTGAGATCTTGCAGGAAGACGAAACTACCAGATCGTTGATGCGTCCGCAGCAATATAACATTTCCCTTAATGGCGATTTTGTATTGACAATTAAGAACATTACGCCACCAGAAGAGCCGGTTGAAGTGGGTGAAGAAGAAGAAAGTAACGATTGATTTTTTTCAAAATAAATTCTTTTTTGAAAGTAAAGGGTAATACTACTTGATTCTTTAAAGTATATACCCGTAATTCCCAATATGATATTAGGGTTTAAGCAATTTTTAAAAAAGGTTGTACGTTCATAGGACTGTCCAATCCTTTTTAAAACCAATATCCGATTGTATGAACCAACCATTCTACAACGATCAGACACATATTGCTGAGTCGTTTTATCTTGTTGATGACTTTACATCACAAACAGCCCGTTTGGCTATTTTCAAGATTAATTCTTACAAACTTTCGATGATTAAGTCTTCATTTAAGGAAACAAGGGAAGAGCTCAGATGCAATCTCAATAACAGTCTTATGAATTTTACCGCTCCAGGTATTATTCTGGCTGATTTAGGCTTTTTTGAGTCTGAATTTGAGAATTAGTTATCAATTCCTTTTTCACTAAGCCAAGCTGATAATTCCTTTTTTATCGCTTCGCCTATTGTTTTCTGATTAGCAGGGGTTTGTAAAAAATCATGACTGGCAGCATTATCACCTATCTCCAGAAGCACCCGGTAAGGAGCTTTATTAATATTTTCATCAAGACTATAAAAGCTCAGTTTGCCACTCGTAGCACAACGATAATCATTTCTCCCAGTAGTACTATCGAGCAAAACGCCTCTATCTTCCATTTTTGTAGCTGCACATATAGCTTTTACAAGACGGCTTGCTAATTCCTTGTTTGCTTGTTCATATTCGTCGCCATAGTGAATGTATCCCCACACGGCATGTCGATTAGTTCCTCCATTGTTATGAATTGAAATAAAGACGAACGGCTTCTTGTTATTTGCTTCATTTAATTCATAGGCATAGCCAGAAATTTTGCCATCAATTATATCACTTGTATGTAGTTTTTTAGTGTTGCTTCCAACATCTGCATGGTGTAATTCCGTCTTGCCTAAACTCCATACTTTATATTCCTTTAATGAAGGTAAAGTTGCCATCGCAGCTTCTGCGATACCGTTACAAGTGGCTGCTTCGCTGAAATCTTTACCAGTATCTGTTTGGTGAGATGGCTGCCAGATTACAACCTTTTTTTGCTATTAATTGAACTATACCGACTACAGGATTGATGTATTAATGGAAGTAAAAATAAAAGCAGTAGCCTCTTCATTTAAAATAATTTACTGCACTAAATATACTGATTCTTATAGTTGAAAGATAGGCTAGTAACACTGTGAAATTGACAATTATTTAATTCTTACTAAATGCTTTTAAGGAATTTTTGGAAAGTGGAGTGTCAAAGAATATATTCAAGGCTTTTATCCATACTTCATTTGTTTTCCCGATTGAGATTATCTCCTGTAAATAAACAGATCGTTTCCGGAAATCTATATTTTGCTGTGCAAATTGTAACACTAATTTTTTGGTAACGGAAGAGCTGAATACGGGTATCATTTTGTCGGTTTTGAACTAACTGCCAAAAAACTGTGCCAAGGAGAGGAAATGTTGATAAAAAGAGAAATGTTTTAGATTTAGAAAGGTAAATTTTCGGGATTTCTTCTACTGTCCCAAATAGTAAGAATGAAAATTTGTTTATTCCTTTCTTCATAAAATATCAAATACTCCCGGACTAATTTTACTCTAACATTATCAACATTAGTTCGGCGTCCAATTTGAGGATGTGCGGCAATAAGAGTAATCGCCTTTTTAATAATCAGATTAAGTTTTATACTGTATGTGTTGGAATGATTATGCTCCCTCCAATATTCAAGAATTTCTTTCCTGTCAAGTTGAGCCTTTCGGGTCCAGATTATTTGTTTAGCCATTCATCAATCTCTTTATCGGCTTCGTTATCAGAAAGTGTTTCTTTGTTTTTAATTTGTTCCCTCGCTTTGTCAATAGCTTTTTGCTGTTGTGGGATTACTTGATATACTGTTTCTGGTTCTTGTAATTCAAAAAGGTTTGAAACCTCTTCCAGAATAGCTGGATCATCAATTTCTTTTAACTTACTGATGAGTTTTTCTTTTAAGCTTTGTGCAGGCATTTTTTTGTTTCCTTAAAAGTACAAAATTAATCTACAATCAGTGCCATGAAAACGGAACGTACAAGTGAGTGACACAACAGCCGATGCCATGGAAAACCAAAGCTGGGAAACCCACCATTTTTCTTCTCACATTTTTCACTAATTATTGTGAATAACTGCCTGATAGCCACAGTATGTTTGTTGCTCCTTTAGTGTAAATTCGCCGCTGACTTAAACAGTAATAAAGTGAGATTAAAGAGTTTAGAAATCAAAGGATTTAAGAGTTTTGCCGACAAGACTATTGTGAGTTTTGACGACAATATAACTGGTATTGTAGGCCCGAATGGTTGCGGTAAATCCAATATTGTGGATAGCATTCGTTGGGTAATTGGTGAGCAGAAAATAAGTCAGCTAAGAAGTGAGAATTTGGATAGCTTGGTATTTAACGGTTCTAAAACCCGTAGTGCCAGCGGTCTTGCTGAAGTTAATCTGACATTTGAAAATACAAAAGGATTGTTGCCTACTGAGTTTAGCACGGTGACGGTAACAAGAAAATTTTATAAAAGTGGCGAAAGCGAATATCGTTTGAATGATGTGCAATGCCGTTTGAAGGACATTCAGAATTTGTTCATGGATACGGGTATTAGCACCGACAGTTATGCCATTATCGAGTTGGGAATGGTGGACGACCTAATCAAAGACAAGGACAATAGCCGCCGTAAAATGCTGGAACAGGCTGCTGGTATTTCCATTTACAAAACAAGAAAGAGAGAAGCTAAGCTTAAACTAGATGCAACGGAGCAAGATCTTGCCCGTATCGAAGATTTGCTGTTTGAGATCAACAATCAGTTGAAGGCATTGGAAAGTCAGGCAAAGAAAGCAGAGAAGTATCATGAGATAAAGAAAGATTATCGAGAGATCAGCATTGAATTAGCTAAAGCGGCATTGGAAGGTTTTAATCTTTCTTACAAAGAGTTGAACGAACAACAAGAAATAGAAACAGACAAAAAAATAAAGTTAGAAGCAGAAATTGCTACCGACGAAGCGGCGCTGGAAAAAGAGAAACTTGTTTTTGTTGAAAAAGAAAAAGCATTGCAGGCCATGCAGCATTCATTTAATGAAATGCAACAGCAGGTTCGTAGCAAGGAGAATGATAAAAACTTATCTGCTCAGCGATTGGAACATTTGAAGGAAAAAGAAACAAGTTTAAAAAGTTTTTTAGATAAAGCAGCAGGCCAGTTGAAAGGTATTGATGAAAGCATTGGCTTTACAAATCTTCAAGTTGAAGAAGAAGAAAATTCCTTGGCAGGATTGAATGCGCAATTAGAGCAAATTCGTAACGAAGTTGAAGCAAAAAGAAAAGTGCTGGATGAGAAACGTTTAGCATTAGATAATCTTCGTAATGAAAACCAACAAATACAACGGAGTCAGTTTGATGCAGAGAAAAAGTAGCTGTTGCAGATACTTCTGTTCAGAATTTACAAAGATTGATTGGGCAGATAGAAGAAGAGCGGAGGCATAGGGAAGAGCAACGCAACCATTTGGATCAGGAGAGAATTGTAAAAGAGAAGGAACTAGAGATTAAGAAAGTCGACCTGGAGCAGTTGCAACATCACCAGGAAAACACCAAAGAACAGATATTGCAAACTCAATCTGTTTTGGATGAATTAAGAAATAATCTTGCGGTTGAAACCAGAAAGCTGGATGCAAAAAAGAATGAACATGACTTGTTAAAAAGCATGATTGATTCAATGGAAGGGTATCCTGATTCTGTAAAATTTTTGCATAAGAATTTAAACTGGAGTCATAACTCACCAATACTTTCAGATGTGCTGTATGTGAAGGAAGAATACAGAACTGCCTTAGAAAATGTATTAGAGCCTTATCTCAGTTACTATGTAGTGAATGATTTACAGGAAGGGTTACAAGCCGTTCATTTATTGGATGAAAATAAAAAGGGCAAAGCCAATTTCTTTTTGCTGAATAAGTTTCCGGAACAACAAACAGAAGTTTCTAATCACCAATTACAAGGAGCAATTCCTGCATTGAGTGTAGTAGAAGTAGATGCCAAGTATAAAAAGCTAGCTGAACATTTATTGAGTAATGTATTTATTGCAGACAATGAAGATGCATTACAAAACAGTAATGGCTTTGTGGTGATTGAAAAAAATGGTAAATATGTAAAAGGAAAGTACTCATTGACTGGAGGAAGTGTGGGCTTGATAGAGGGAAAGAAAATTGGCCGTGTAAAGAATCTTGAAAAATTACAAGATGAAATTGCTACACAAGATGTGGTGGTTGATGCACTTCGTTCAGAAATTCAGATTCGTCATAACGAAGTAATTGCTTTTAACGAAGACCTTAGAGAAACTGCTATCCGTGATACAGAGAAAGGAATTCAGCAATTAACAAACGAGGTTTTCTCACTGCATAATAAATTGGAGAACATTCATTCTTCTCAAACCACAAGCGAACATCGATTGGAAGAATTGAACTTGCAAACGCAGCAGGTTTTATCTTCTGTTGAAGTGGTTCGGAATGAATTAGGTCTGTTTAACGAGCAGTTGCAAATGACCGCTTCGAGCTTGGCAGAAGCCGATGAGACATTTAAAGTAGCTGAAACAAATTATAATGATGCTTCTCGTCAGTACAATGAATTTAACCTGAATGTTACAAGGCAGCAGAGTAAAATAAGCGGACTGAAACAGGAACTGGAATTTAAGAGTAATCAGCTAAACGATTTACAACTACAGATTGAAACCAATACAGCACAGTTTGGCGAAACAGTAAATAATATTGAAGAGTCATCAGTTTCATTGAAAGATATAGAAGCCGCTTTATTAAATCTTTTACATAGTAAAGAAGAAGAGGAGAAGAATTTGAATGAAGCTGATCAGGCATATTATAATTTCAGAAATCAGTTGGCTGAAAAGGAAAGCTCAATTCGTCATAAAACAAAAGACAGAGAGCAAGTAGAACATATGCTTGCTGCTATCAAAGACAAATTGAACGAATTGAAATTGCAGTTGGCGGGAATGAAGGAAAGGCTGAATGTAGAATTTAGAATTGATCTTGAATCAATACTAGGTGAAGATAGAACAGGAGAGGTGCCAGTGGAAGAACTACAAGAGAAAGCTGACCGGATGAAAAAACGGTTAGAGAATCTTGGAGAAGTAAACCCTACGGCTATAGAAGCATTTACAGAAATGAAGAAAAGATATGACTTCATCGTAGAACAAAAGACTGACCTTGTAAATGCAAAAGACAGTTTATTAAAAACGATTGAAGAAGTAGAGTTAACAGCGAATCAAAAATTTCTTGATACATTCCATCTGGTAAGAGAAAACTTTCAAAAGGTTTTCAAAACATTGTTTACTGAAGACGATCAATGTGACTTGGTTTTGGAAAATCCTGAGAATATTGCTGAAACTGGAATTGATGTAATTGCAAAACCTAAAGGCAAACGTCCATCATCGTTAACACAGCTTAGTGGTGGAGAAAGAACGTTGACAGCAACAGCCTTGTTATTTGCAATTTATTTAATCAAGCCTGCGCCGTTCTGTATTCTGGATGAGGTTGATGCACCGCTGGATGATGCGAACGTTAGCAAATTCACTAACATGATTCGCCAGTTCAGCGATAACTCACAGTTCATTATTGTAACGCACAATAAAATGACGATGAGTACTGTCGATGTAATTTATGGTGTAACGATGCAGGAACCCGGCGTAAGTAAATTAGTGCCAGTAGACTTTAGAAATTTGGAAAAACAGAATTAAGAATTCCGAACACTGAAATATTTTGAAAAGAAAAGTCCGGTAAGCCGGACTTTTTTAATGCGTTTTTAAGAAATTATCATCTTGCAGATCTCTGTTTTTCCTTGTCCTTCTGTCTTCTTATAAAATCTGATTTTACCTTGTGTACAAAAGCGCCTAACAATAGGTAAAGACCAACGCATATTAATACAGATGCAACGATAGCCCATGGATACCAGTCATCGTACTTTGCACGGTCAAAGGCGGCGTAGAGGATAAAAAATATACCCCCGATTACACATGCAAAACCAAAGAGAAGTTTGGTAAGAAATCTTTCACTGTGAGAATTTGACATAGACCGATAGTTTAATTTTGCTAAGGATGGCTTTGAAAGCAGACAAAAATAAGGAAAATATCATTTTATATTTTAGGTCATTCGGATGACAATCAAATCAATGAAAGAGAACTATTTTCGAACTTAAATTCAGATAAAATGAAAAAAATATTGCTATTCGTATTCATGTTAACTACTCTTGGTCTTTTTGCACAAGAAGCTCCCGAAGGATTGTTTATTGGCTCTAAGGCTCCTGATTTTAAAGGGAAAGATCAAAATGATAAAGATATTAAACTCAAAGATCTGCTGAAAAAGGGTAAAGTAGTTCTTGTGTTTTACAGAGGTCAATGGTGTCCATATTGTAACAGGCAATTGTCTGCTTTGCAGGATTCATTACAACAGATAATTGATAAAGGCGCAACATTGCTGGCTATAAGTCCTGAGAAAACGGAAATGATTGATAAGACAGTTGAGAAAACGAAAGCTGAATATTCAATTTTACATGATAAGGATTTGAAAATTATGAAAGCTTATGATGTAGACTTCGAAGTGCCTGAAAATACTGTTACCCGTTATCGCAATTCAGGATTGGATTTAGAAAAACTAAATGGAGAAAATGGAACTAATCTTCCTGTGCCAGCAGTTTATATTATCGACATGGAATCAACTATCACTTATCGTTTTTTTGATAAAGACTATAAGAAACGACCAAGTGTAAAAGAAATTCTAAATAATTTATAATAAGAAAGAATCAACTGCCGGTAAATTGCCGGCAGTTTCTTTTACCAAACTATTTTACCAATTTTTCCATCAGTGCCTGCAAGAAATATTGCAGCACCTAATTTAGAAGCTCTTACCACATGAAAACTTTCTTTGCTAATCCATTTCCAGTTTTTGCCTCCATCATGTGTATAATCAACTCCGGTTAATCCACAACTGAATAAATCTGTTTTGGAAAAATATTCTACACAACTACGGTAGCCATGTGGTGGAGTATTGGGTGCTTCCCATGATTTTCCACCATTCATTGTGTAATAACAATTCTTTGTATTTGATTCAGGCTTATTAAAATCACCACCAACGACAATCATTTTTTTGCCGCCATTTAATTTTAATTTATCCCAAACAGCCACAGAATTTGCACCAGTTGTTTCCTGCCCTTGTGTTATTGGCAATTGCATAGGAGAGTCTCGGATAAATAATCTCGATCTCTTTCCTCCCGAAACAAAAACAGCTTCGTCTCTGTCCAATGCCCTAATGTTTGTGCCACTGGCAGCAAAACAAGCTTCTCCGCTATCGGCAACTGGGCGATTAGTAAATGGAATATCCTGCCAAGTATTTCCTCCATCAAATGTTCGGGTTACAAAAAATCGACCATCAATCGGATCACCAACTACGATACCTGCTTGTTCATTCCAAAATTCCATTGCATCGAGAAACATCCCTTTCGTTTTGTTTTCATAGACCACTTTCCATGTTTCTCCTCCGTCAGTTGTTTTTAAAATATATGCTGGCTCGGCAACTGCCATGATAACTGCTGTGGCACCATCAAATGCTTCAATATCTCTGAAATCGGTTTTCTCAAAACCAGTTACAGTCATCCATTTCCAGGTTTTACCACTATTGTTAGAACGGCCAACTGTTCCTTTGTTTCCACTTACCCAAATCACATTATCATTCACCACACTTAAGCCACGAAGGCTGATTCCATTGCCTGTCGTCAACACTTCTACAGATGGTCGTCGTTGTGCTGTAACAAAAAGGCAAAAGAAAAGTAGGCTGAAAACGAAAAATATTTTTACTGAGATGATTTTACTTGTTGTCATAAGGTATCATTGTTCGTTTAACTGTTCCGTCATTGAATAATTCCATTACTGCGTAGGATGGCGCAAACTCGTTGAAGGAACCTTTCCACCAATTGCCACAAACTGCACCATTACAGAAGTATCTTACATTCATGTAATTCAATTCATCCTGCATATGAATATGGCCACTAATGCAAACTTTTATTTGTGGATATTGCATGAATATGTTCTTCAATGTAAGAAAATCTGTATGCATCAGATTTCTTTGAATTACTAAATCGCCATTGGGTTGAGTTTTATTAAAATAAAGACCAGCACAAATAGAAAGAATAGGAATATGTGATACGATACAAACAAAACCAGTTGCAGGCACTATTGCTAATTCCTGCTGCAGCCAGGCAAATTGTTCTTCATCTACTTTAGCTATATAACCACCTGCGGGATTTAATTGTGTACTGTCGAGTACAATAAATGTCCAGTTGTCTTTTTTAAAACTATAAAATCTCTTTTTTAGTTGCAGTGTTTCAGTTACCCACACTTTGCCATAGAGTCTATCATTATCTGGTTTATTTTCTTTTATAAACCAACCCCACACATCATGATTGCCGATAGTATGATAAACAGGCAAGCTGTTCTCTTTTTGTAATATGTTTTTAAATAAATCCCATTGCTGTTGTGTCTTTTGCTTTTCAACTGCTAAAGAATCAAGAATGGCATCGCCACCGTTGATGATAAAATCTACCTTTTGTTGTTGGGCATGGTGCAATGCTTTTGCCATCCCTGTTTCTTGGATTAATCCGGAGCTAACATGTATATCTGACAAGTGAGCAAAACGAATAGATTTCTTTTTTGTTTCATTGGCATTGGAAATTGAAGGCAATAAACTGCTACCAACTACTGCTGCCGCTGTTTGTAAAAAAGCTTTTCTTTTCATGCTGCAATTTTTAAATTGTTATTTTAATTGACTGATAAATTCATCTTTAGAAATGATTCCTTGTTTTCTCCAAACTTCTTTTCCTTTCTTGTAAATAATAAATTGAGGAATAGGCTCAATATTTAATTCTTTCATGATGTCAGTATGAACACCGGCATCAACTTTCATTAAAAGAAAATCAACTTCTTTTGATTGTTGTAATTCATCAATAACAGGAGCCATCTTTACACAAGGTGGACACCAAGGTGCACCAAAATCTACTAGTACTGTTTTATCTTTTGGAATACTAGCAAAATATTGTTTCATCGTTAGCTGGGTTTCTTCACTGGCACCTTCCAAAGGTTTATTGGCAGCTTTCCATGCATTGATGCCGCCTTGCAATTCTATAACTTTCGAATAACCTTTTTCTCTTAGCCAGTTTGCGGCTGCAGCACTTCTGCCACCTACAAGGCAATATATATAGACAGGTTTGTTCTTGTCAACATATTGAATACGATCCTTGAATTGATCTTTATTCGTCCAATCTGCCTGCAAGGCATTTTTTATAAAGCCTGATTTGAATTCACCTGCGGTTCTTACATCCAAGACCTGAACATCTTTTGACTGAATGGCCTGCTCAAATTCAGAAGCCGTAAGCTTTGTAGGAGTTTCGCTTTGTGAATTACAAGAAAAAGCAAAAAGTAATAAATGAGCCAGTAATACGTTTTTCATTATATCTATTTGTTTCAAAAATAAGTATTGTTTTAATAAAGGTTTGGTATAGTAATTGGGCAAATCAGTGCTCTCGGTACTGCAGCTTAAGAAATTCACTTATTTTTGGAGATTATAATAATTCTTAGTTTATGAAGAAATACTTTTCTATTGGTTGGCTTTGTGTGTAATAATTGTGGTTGGGTGTCAGAAAGAATTGAGTTTTGAAGGGCCAAATACTCCTGCAGAGGGAAGCCTTCAGGCAGATATAACTGGAGATTGCCTGCCAAAGACGGTGAATGGTGTTTATGAGGCAGGGAAACCCTTGGTTGCGGATTCAAATACCATTTCGATTGAAGTGAATGTCTTGACGACAGGAACCTATGAAATTTCAACAGATACAGTAAATGGTTATTTTTTCCGAGCAACAGGCATATTTACAACTCCTGGTATTAATACAGTTAAACTAAGAGGTAACGGAACTCCGTTTGTATCACTTACTAATAATTTTGTTGTGACTTTTGATAGCACTGTTTGTGATGTGCAGGTACAGGTATTACCTGCTGGTGCTGGTGGACCAGCTGGGTTTACAATACAAAGTGCAGGAACACCTGCCAATTGCTCAGGAGCTACTTCTGCCGGAACATATATTATAGGAACGCCGCTTAATGGTACTAATACAGTAACACTTTCTGTAAATGTTACAACAATAGGAACTTATAATGTTTCTACAATTGCTCAGGATGGAATGACCTTTTCAAAATCAGGTGCATTTCTTGCCACTGGTGTACAAGCACTGGTGCTTACTGGCTCAGGTACTCCAACTGGAACTCCTGGTGCAGTAACAATTCCAATAACGGCAGGATCAAGTACCTGTAATTTTGGAGTAACAACTGTTGCGGGAGCTGTCTTTTCTATTGATTGTGCAAGTGCAATTGTAAATGGGACTTATCAGGCCGGAACAGCTGTAACGGCTGCACACACAGTAGACATTACTGTAAATGTTGCAACAGCCGGACCTTACAATATTTCAACAACAGCAACTAATGGAATGACATTTACTGCTTCTGGTACTTTTGCAGGCACCGGACCAGTTCCAATCACTTTAACAGGTTCAGGAACACCATTGGCAGCAGCAACAAGTAATATACCTGTTCCTGGAACAGCTCCTTGCACATTTGATGTAATTGTAGTTGCTGGCGGAGGCGGTTCAGGTAATTTTTTGAGATGCAAAATTGATGGCGTTTTAACTAATTTCAATACAAGTTTGGTAGGCTTTTATGTTCCTCCACCTGGCGCAGGAATTCCTTACTCTATAACTGTGAAAGGAATAAATTCAGGTACTCCTGGCTCTGTAGAAGAATTTTGGGTTGTAATTTCGAATCCAACAGCACCTACAACTGGAGTTTATAATAATAGAACTTTTTCAACGGGTGTAACTGATCGGGCTTCTCAAATTACATTTTATCCTACAGGGTTTCCAAATCTTTATTGGGGTTCATCTGCTTTTAATGCTAATACTGCGTCAGTCACTATTAATACTGTTAATACAACAAGTGCTTCCGGTATTTTTTCCGGGCTGATTCATGACAATAATGGTGGAGGGTCTACTACAAAATTGGTTACAGAAGGAGAATTTCAGATAACTTTCTAAAAGCAGTTGAGGTATAAAAAAGGAAGCTTGCACATCTTCTTTTTTTATACCTCCATTCAATCTATTTAGAACCCTTTCTTCTTCCCAGATTCCAAAGGAGGAAGTTTATAATTATCCAAAACCGATTTCTGACTTATCATTTTCTCAATGTCTTCTATTTTTCTTGGAGCAAAATGGGAGAGGAGTTCGTAACCATTTTCTGTAATCAGTAAATCATCTTCTATACGTACTGCGATACTCCACCATTTTTTATCACAGTTACTTCCTTCAGGAATATAGATACCGGGTTCAACCGTTATTACCATATCTTTTTTTATTGTACTCATAGAGCCACGGTCATGTACATCCATACCAATATGGTGGCCTAAGCCATGCGGATAAAATCTACCTGCTTCATTTTTATTTTTAATGATACCTAGTTTTACCAATCCTTCTGCTATTACATCCATCGCTGCTTTGCTCGCATCACTCCATTTAGAACCATCTTTTAATGTTTTAAAAGCGGCTTCCTGTGCATCATACACCAATTGATAAATTGCTCTTTCTTCTGTTGAGAATTTACCATCTACCGGTACTGTTCTCGTTACATCTGCCGTGTAACCATGATATTCTGCACCCACATCCATTAGTATCATTGATGTTCCAATTTTTGTTTTGGTATTTTCCATGTAGTGAAGAATACAGCCATTTTCGCCAGAGCCAATAATGGAGCCGTAACCAACACCTTCGGCGCCGTATCTTTTGTGTACATATTCATGTAAGCCTTGTATTTCCAATTCCGACATATCTGGCCTCACAGCTTTCATTACTTCATTTTGCCCCATGCAGGAAATCTCTACGGCTTTGCGAAGCAAATCTTTTTCTTCTGCAGTTTTAATTGCTCTTAACTGGCCTGTTAAATCTCTATAAATTCTGGTGTCAAATTTTGATTGGTTTGACAATTGCTCAGGTATTGCTGCTTTTTCTTTGAACTGTTGCACCAGGTCATATAGATCCGCTTTATCATATCCATTTGGGATATCGTCGGGAAATTTGTCGAAAATGATTTTGGTGAATTTGGAAAAATCAATGTTGGAACTTTTAAAGTCATTGCCGTTAAGCGACATATTAATTCCTAATTTCTCTTTTGCGCCTTCTGTGCCCAGCCGTTTGCCAGTCCATTGTTCTGCTCCTGCATTTCTTTTTTGTACAAATAATATTTCTTTAAACTTATTACCCTCAGCATCTGCTTGTTCATCCTTAAAAACTAATAAAAGAGAATGTGGTTCTTTATAACCGCTGAAATAATACAGGTCAGGGTTTTGATGATATAGATATTCCACATCGTTGGAGAATGTTCTGGTAGGAAATGCAAATACAGCCATTACAGAATTGTCGGGCATTATGGATCTTAGGGCTTCTCTTCGTCCTGCATGAAAATCTTTTGTAAGATAATCGGTTGGTAAGTCATTCTTTGATTCTGCTGGTGATGGTTGTGCGAACAAGTTGAACGAAACGAAAACAAAGGCGATTGAAATAACTTTCTTCATCGGAATGTATTGTGTGAAAAAATGATGGGTTGCATATACTGTTTTACCAGCTAAGCTAAAATAATCTTTTTCAATCAACCTATGTAGCAATTTGGATGAACGGCTTATAAATTATTCTTCATTTGAGTCATCTTCGTAAAAGGGATTCTTGCTGCCGAGAAATTGTTCTTCCCATGCCTTTACCATTTCGTCACTAAGGCATTCGATAATATCATGCAGGGTATCTTTCTTGAGTTTCCATTCTGTTTCCATTGGGTCGTCATACCGTTGAATAAAAAGACAATGATCTGATGCTACAGCAACCTTTATTAAAGTAACAGGAGAGTCCTCTTTTATTTTCACTAGGTAATAGCATCCTGTTTCAAGCAAATCGTAAGTGTACATTGAAGTTTCCATTTTCTTAGTCTTTTTATATTCTATTAGCAGAAACCTTTGGGTTAGCGGGCAGTTCAAAAATAGCTATTTGGGTTTGCACTGAAGTATGATTTTTTTACAAAATACCACAGCTTGCAAAAATCAGGCTGTAATCGGCTGTATTTTAATATATTATTTGCCTTTTTTTGATTCTCTCTTGGTTTAGTTTCCTTTACTTTGCAACAAATCGGAAATAAATGGCTGAAGTTATAATCGAATTACATAATGTAAACATTTATCAGGGAAACAATCTTGTTTTACAAGATGTTAACCTTACTGTTAATAAGGGAGAATTTGTTTACCTCGTTGGGAAAACAGGAACGGGTAAATCAAGTTTGTTGAAAACATTGTATGGAGAATTGCCGCTTACTGAAGGGGAATGTACTGTAGCAGGTTTTAGCTTAAAGGGTATGGACTGGAAAAAAGTTCCGTACCTGCGTAGAAATCTTGGTGTTGTATTTCAGGACTTCCAATTACTAACAGACAGAGACGTAAATAACAACTTGAAGTTTGTGTTGAAAGCAACTGGCTGGACTGATGAAAAATTAATGGATGAAAAAATAATGGATGTGCTGGATAAAGTTGGCTTAAAGGCAAAAGGATTTAAAATGCCTTTTGAGTTAAGTGGTGGAGAGCAACAAAGAATTGACATTGCCAGAGCATTATTGAATTCGCCAAAACTGATTTTGGCGGATGAGCCAACGGGAAACCTTGATCCTGAAACTTCAGATGAAATTATGAGTTTGCTGTTCAGTATTTCGAAGGATTATAATACAACTGTATTAATGGCTTCTCATGATTATATCGTGGTACAAAAATTTCCTGCGAGAATGATAAGGACTGAAAGAGGGAAGGTGATTGATAATGCTACCATAAATATGGACTAAGCAGCTTTGTATTTTTTTCATTATCAAATTGCTCTTCCAATACTCTTTTTCTTAACCGAATTTCATCATTCGTAAAAGGCTGATTGTACAATTGCATAATGATTGATGCAAAACCATCTGCATTGCCAGCAATATGACAAGCAGATTCTAAGCCTGTTCCTTTTATCATTTGCTCGTTTACCAGACAATGCCTTCCTTCAAATAAAGCATGTAATAGTTTTAATTTTATTCCAGTGCTATTTTTATTGAAACTTGGGAGAATATTGATTTGTGCTTTTCGAATTAAATCGTTCAATTCATTGTCGGTTGGATTAGCTACTAAGCAAGTATGTGAATTAACATGGGCTAGTTTTTCTAATCTGGCCGAAGGCTGTTTACCTGCAATTACAAATGGTTTCTTGATTTTTGAAAATACATTTTTTAAAAGCCAAATTGCAGCTTCTTCATTTTCAGGTACAGACAGATTGCCATGATATAAGCAAATACTACCAAGGCCTTCTTCTGCTGTTACCTTTTGCCAGGAAGGGAATATTGGTATCGAAATTACATTTTCTAACTTGTAGTCTTCTTTTAATTGTTGAATGTCTTTTGTGGAAACACAAGCAAACACACATTCATTGGGAAGTTTGTGATTATATTTTTTTATCAACTTGCTTTCCCGTAGAAAATATATCTTTTTTAAAAAGGAAGACTCCGCTTTTGCTAGTTCTTTGTAGTATGTGCTTTCTTCATTATGCATTCGCACCACCACTTTTCTTTCTTTTAAATTGAGATAAGGAAGAATACCGGTACAGTGAAGGCCTTCCAGCAAAATTGGGTAATCGTCTTTTTGCAAATTATTTATGAGTTCTTCATTGATGCGGGAAGAAACGATATAGGGTAGTTTTGAAAAGATGGCATTCTGTTTCTTTTTTCTTTTATCAACATGTATGCTTTCGCAATACTGATTAAGCTCATTCGGAACACCTCTTTCATTATAAGAAAAATAATGAAGATGGATAGCCACATCTGCTTTTTTGATACTCATAATACGGTTCATCATATCAATGGCTCCACCATAATCCGCTGGCCATGGCGTATCCAAACAAACTATATGCAGATGTTTTTTCAAGTATTAAAAAGTGATTGATAGAAATTGAGCAATATTTTTTCTTCGTTTTGCCAGTTTAATTCAGATCTTGCCTTAATGCAGTTTTCTCTAAGTCTGTTATATAAAACATCATCTTCTAACAAATTGTTTATTTTCTTAGCAATATTTTCTGGAGAAAGGTCGTCAAGCAAAACTGCCACATTATATTGATCGTTCAGTTTTTTATATTCAGGGTAGTTTACATTTATTTGCGGAAGCCCTGCATGAATGTAATCAAAGAATTTGTTGGGTAATGCCAGGTATTGATTCAAGCCTTTGTTTTCAGGAGTAGCAATACCAATATAAGCGGATTGTGAAAAAATTGCAAGTTCTTCCGGCTTCATCATGCCTTTTAATTCTATTTTATCTGTTACATTAAAATCATTGATCAACTTTTTTAATTGTGGCATAAAATTACCATCGCCACAAATAATCAATTTTGTGTTTACCCATTGCATTGCGGGAATAAGATTTTCAAAGCCTCTTCCTTCGTTTACTGCACCTTGATATAATAAATGTTTATTGTCTTTTGGTTTTTCTTCTAGCGGAATTAATACAGGAATATTTCTGATTGTAAGATAATTCACCCCGTACCTGCGTTTGAATTCTTCAGCAATAGCTTCGCCAACTGTATATCCGTTTGGATATTTGGGAACAATCCGGTTTTCAACTTTTGTCCATACTTTGTGTACAACAGGTCTTTCCACTACTTCTTTTAATCCGGTAAATAATTCATGTGCATCGTAAACCCTCGGTATTTTTTTCCACCTGGAAATATTTAGGCAAGGAACAATGGTGTCAAGATCAATTGCACAGATGGCATCCATTTTTTTAAAAAACAAATACAGGAAAAGCCTTATGTTATATTCTGTATAAAAGGATTTGCCTTTCAGAAACCAGCAATGAATTCTTTTTTGTTTATACTTTTTAGTCGCAAGTGGGAGAGAAGTAGGTTTGTTATATCCTACCAACGTTATCTCATATCCGTTTTGGGCCATGGAAGTGCAAATGCGTTGCATCCGCTGGTCGTAGGTTAAATCGTTGGTTACTGTAAAATAGATTTTCTTCACTGATAAGTTTCAATTCGAAGCAAAGAAACGGAATTGTAATTTGTTTACTGCATTTCAATATGTCATAATAAAGAAAAAAGGTTCTGCAAAATTGCAGAACCTTTTTCTTTATTATGACATATTTATTTATTACTGACCCATTCCACCCATATCCATTCCACCGTTCGGATCACCTTGTTGTTTGTTATTTTTTCTTTTGAACAGTGATGCATCAAACTTGCCAAATCTCCAGCTAAAGTTTAACCTTAATATTTGCGGGTCTCTTCTGCGGTAAACATCTTGATAGAATGTAGCTGATTCTGAATGAGTATTAGAGATTCTTGTACGGAAAATATCACTCATATTCAGCGAAAGCGAAGCCCTGTTTTCTTTCATAAAATTATACCTTATGGCTGCATCAACATAATATACAGGTTTTACATAACCTTGTGCTGATGATGTTTGGCCAAACATTCCGCCACCTCTTCCACCACCACTGCTGCCACTTCCGCCAGGAGGTAAAATTGTTTTCGATTGATAGCTTCCTGATAATTGAAAACTAAGATTTTTGGTGGCTTTAAAAGTGTTATTAATCTTTGTAAACCAACTCGCAAACTGATCTTGCGGTATTACTGAAGGATCGTCAATTGTAATCTTAGATGTGAAGAGATTAAAGTTGCTGGTTAATTCCCACCACTTCGTAATATTATTTCTCATTGTTAATTCAAGACCAGTTACATAACTAGAGTTAGCATTTATGTATCTAGTTAAAATCTGCTCTTTCCCATTAGAACCGGTTTGTGGTTCCTGAAAAGTTGTGATCAGGTTGTTTGTATTTTTATAATAAATCGAGGCAAGAAAATTATCTTTGTTTTTGAATATTTTCTGATATGAAAGTTCCATCGAATTTGTGAATTCAGGCTGCAATGCCGGATTACCTATTCTCGGATTAAGGATGTCCGAAGAATCTATAAAAGGAGTTAATTGCCAGAAATTGGGGCGATTAATTCTTCTTGTATAGTTTATTTGTAGCTCCTGATCTCCTTTTAATTTTTGACTTAGAAAAACACTCGGAAATAAACTGATTGCATAATCAATATTAAATTTCTCGTTAGTAGTTTTTAAATCACCTTGATAGTTTGAGCTTTCTGCTCTTAACCCAAGTTGGTATCCAAAATTATTAATTTGGTTACTATAAGTGGTATAAGCGGCAAGCACTCTGTTTTTACTTGTATAATCAGTATAAGAAGTAGGATTGGGGTTAGTCTGTCCAGTTATTCCATCTACATCATAGAAACCATTATAGTTTACATCTTCATCAAATTCGGCTCTTACTCCAAACTCCATTTTAGATTTATCTGTGATAGGATTTACGAAATCACTTTGTATTGTAATTTCTTTACTCTTACCGTCACCAATCTGTCGTTGGTTGTAAATGTTGTTTATGGTGATTAAATCATTATTATAGTTGTAAGTCGAAATAAGGTTGTCACTAGGACCTGTTCTGGTGCGGTAATTTACATCTGCTGTTAATTCTCTGCCAGCTTTTGGAAAATTATGTTTAAAGCCAAGAGATGCACCAGTTCTATTGAACTCTCGGGTGGAGTTAGATAATCTTATTGTCTTAAAAGAAGAAACAGGAGAACTTAGTGTGTCTGTTACTAATGTATTGCTTGAATAAGGGTCAAACTTTCCGCCTCCAATGCTAAAGTTACCTGAAATGGTAGAACGATTAGTTATGAAGTAGTCAAGACCGGCACGGAGAAAAGTAAAATTACCGTTGAAATTTGAAGTGTCTTTTTGATTAAGAGAAATATTAGGAGAGGTTCCAAAGGTTAATCTATCGGTAGTGCCGTAACTTTTAGATTGGCGTTGATTGTAATTAACACTTATAGATGCGTTTACTTTATTTTGTCTTAAATTAATATCGCCTCCAAATCCAACCTTTGCTCTGCTATCAATATTAGCTCTTAAACTTCCGTTATAACCAATTTTTCTGTTCTTTTTAAGTATGATATTCAGTATGCCTGCTGTGCCGCCAGACGCATCAAACTTCGCAGAAGGATTCGTAATTATCTCTACACTTTCGATTGCGTCTGAAGGTATCTGATCTAAATCCATTGTAGTAGGTCTTCCATCTACAAATATTTGTGGAGTGTTATTGCGAAGTGACACATTTCCGTCAATATCTACATTTAATGAAGGGACATTCCGCATCACATCAACTGCAGTTCCACCAACAGAAACGATATTTTTATCTACGTTGAATACTTTACGGTCGATGCCTAATTGTAAACCAGGTTTTTCGGCAGTAATAACTACATTCTCCAGCATCTTTTCTTCTATATTGATAGTAATGTTTCCAAGATCTTTGTCAAGTGCATTTGCAATGGAACTCATATCTGAGCACCGCTTTCTGTTTTCTTTATATCAAAAGCGACAGCTTGTTCAAATGGTTTAAATCCAACCACAGTTACTTTCAGCTTTAATGCACCAAATGCCGGCACTTTTTCAAGGCGAAAATCACCATTAGTTTCAGTTAGCATACCGCCAATAACAACATTGGGTATCATTTTTTTGGTAACTGAGTCAAACTTGCTTCCCAGCAGTTGAACAGATGCATAGCCAATTGGTTTTTGGGAAATCCCATCTACTATTTTCCCATACATGGTACCCGTTATTGACTGACCACCATTTGCTCCACCTGGGCGACCGCCACTAGGATTCTGGGCTATTGAAATGTAACTAGTTAATAATGAAACTAAAAGGATTAAGGAAACTCTCATTTTTTTGATTTGGTATTTAGACGTTTAAAGGTGTCAGAACTTGCTAACGAACCTTATTTAACTTGATGAATAGAGTATTACACTTATAAGTGGTAAATGTTTGGGTTATCAACCTTTGTTGATAAAATAAGTAAAAATTACTTGCAATGAACCGATCAGGAAACCAATTACAGCACCAATTATTTCTACAAACCGGAATTCCTTAGACATGATCTGGTAAAGTACTTCTTCCAATTTGTCTGATGAAAAGGCTGCTACTTTGGTAATTACAATTTGCTCAAGGTCAAGCTCTGTCTTTAAATTAGCGGCATATTGCTTCATTACTATTGGCAACAATGTTTCAATCTCATTCATGAACAAAGTCTTTAGATTGCCAATCGTTTTATCTCCGATAAACATACTGATGACAGGCATTTCATCTTTAAGCCTGTTTCTTAAAAAATCATCTACATGATTTTCTATTATCGGCATAATCTGTTTCAGATTTTCCGGGTTGCTTATTTTCGCTTCTATATCATCAAAAGAAAGAAACTCATCGCTAACCAGCTTGCCCAGTTTCTCCGCAAACTTCTGTTGCCTTTTTGGAAATATTCCTTGGAAAGTGATACCTAATATTCTTTTCGGCGTTCTCGGATGAAAAAGCATTTTAATGGCTACCCAATTGGTAATCCAACCGATAAAAGCAGAAATAACCGGAAATAATAAGAACCAGTAACTCATTTTTAAACTTTTGTCAAAAAAATTAAACCCCGTCTCGTATGAAACGGGGTTCTTGGGGTGGCTAACCGGGCTCGAACCGGCGACCCTCAGAATCACAATCTGATGCTCTAACCAACTGAGCTATAACCACCATCTATCCGCCACTATTTTCCGAAGCCGGAAATTTCGGATTGCAAAAATAGGTAAAATGAGTTTTCAGTAAAAATAAAAGAAATCGTAGCAAACTTTTTTATTAAGTAAGGCTTCTGTTTTTACGTAGGGTTTTCTACCGTTCTTCAAAAACAGTTGTTAAAACGTTGTAAAGACAAGAAAAACAAGCTTTTTGCGTTATTTTTGGTCTATGTCCGAGACATTTAAATACCTTTTGAATATGAAAAGACTTCCGTTTGTGATTCTGATGATTGTAGCTGCATCGTTCCTTGCTTTTAAAACAATGGGAAATGGCACAAAAAACTCTTCGAATCCACCCACAAAGTATGAGCAGATTCTGAAATTAGTAGGAGAAATGCTTAAACAAGCTCATTATAGTCCACAGGATATTAATGACAATTTTTCTAAGAAAATTTTCAAAAAATTCATTACAGATATCAATGTTGAGAAGAATATTTTTCTGCAAAGTGATATTGAGGTTTTGAAAAAATTTGAAACAACTATTGATGATGAGATTAAGGGAGCACCTGTAGAATTTTTCTTGGCTGCCGGAAAATCATTTAATACGAGAATGGAAGAAGTTGCAACAATCAGCAATGAGATTCTTTCAAAGCCATTTAATTTTTCAGTTAATGAGTCTGTTTTGTTTGATGCAGACAAGCTTGATTATCCAGTAACAGTTGAGGAAAGAAAAGATCGTTGGAGAAAGAAATTAAAATACATGACCCTTGAGCGGTATGTAGATTTATTAGAAGTAAAGGAGAAGAATAAAGGCAAAGAAGGATTTGTTGTAAAATCAGATACAGAACTGGAAAAAGAGGCGAGAGAAAAAGTTCAGAAAATAATGGACAGAACTTTCGATCGTTACAGGCTAAAGTCTTCTGATGATGATAAGTTCAACATTTTTGTAAATGCGATTACTACAACATTTGATCCGCATTCAGAATTTTTTCCACCGGTAGATAAAAGATATTTTGATGAAGAGATGAGTGGCCGTTTTTACGGAATCGGTGCTTCATTGCAATATGATGAAGGAAATATAAAAGTAGCAAGTGTAATTACCGGAAGCCCTGCATGGAAGTCAGGCGAAATACAAGCTGGTGATGTTATAGTAAAAGTAGCACAGGCAAAAGAAGATCCTGTTGAATTGACTGGCTTTGTAGTTACAGATGCAGTAAAACTAATTCGTGGTAAAAAGGGAACTGAAGTAAATCTTACGTTACGTAAGCAAGATGGAACATTTAAAGTAGTTTCTATTATAAGAGATGAAATTGTGCAAGACGAAACTTTTGCTCGGAGTGCTATTGTAAAAAATGAAACATCCAAGATTGGGTATATTTTCCTTCCTGAATTTTATGCTGATTTCGACAGACCAAATGGCAACAGAAGTTTTACTGATGTTGCAAATGAGGTAACAAAATTAAAAGCAGAAAATGTAGATGGTATTGTAATTGATCTTAGAAATAATGGCGGCGGCTCTTTGTATGACGTAGTACAGATGGCTGGCTTATTTATTGAGGATGGTCCGATTGTACAAGTTAAAGACAGAGAAAATAATGCAAGTGTATTGAAAGATAAAGATCGCAATGTTTTATATACAGGCCCATTAGCTGTAATGGTAAATGAATTCAGCGCATCTGCTTCAGAAATATTTGCAGCAGCTATTCA
Source organism: Chitinophagaceae bacterium (assembly GCA_016706055.1). GTDB lineage: Bacteria > Bacteroidota > Bacteroidia > Chitinophagales > Chitinophagaceae > JJ008. The sequence continues at coordinate 274,822 of JADJKL010000011.1, forward strand.
GGATTATGGCAGAGGAGTAATTATAGGAAGCACTTCTACTTATGGAAAAGGAACTGTGCAGCGTAATATCGGTTTAGATGAAAACGGGTTTTCACTTTCTAATGCAGAATTAGGAACTGTGAAACTGACGTTACAAAAATTCTATAGAATCAACGGAGGTTCTACGCAGCTTAAAGGGGTAAACTCTGATATCGTTTTACCTGATAATTTGGAATACCTCAAAGTAAGGGAGAAAGATGATGAAGATGCTTTGCCTTGGGATGAGATTAATAAAGCAATCTATAAAAACTGGAATCCAGGTTATGATTTAAAAACGATTCAGCAATTAAGTAATAACCGTTTGCAAAATGATAACACATTTAGTTTGATTAAAGAAAGTGCAGAATGGCTTTCTGATCAAAACAACAAGGAATATTCTTTACAAATAGATAAGTATAAAGAAGAACAAGAGGCTATTCGTAAAACGGTTAAACAACTTGAGTCATTATTAAAACTAAAAAATGAGTTGGATGTAACTGCATTGCCAAAAGAAGCTGACCGCTGGTCAGAGGATAAAAACAAGCAGGAGAGGTTTCAGCAATGGCTAAAATCATTACAGAAAGATATCTACCTTGATCAGGCAATGAAAGTGATGAATGATATGATTAATCAGCAAAACCTGGCAAAAGTTAAAGGAAACGAAGAACCTAAAAAAGCATTCTGAGTTATTATAAAATAATTCTATTAAAAAAGCCCAGGTAACTAATTGCCTGGGCTTTTTTAATATGGTTTTTAATATTATTAATTGTCCCAAATTAAAGCACTGGCACCAAGTATAGCCGCATCCGCTTCATTCAGTTGGCTAAATATCAACTTGACTTTATTTTTAAATATCTGAATAAGGCTGGCTTCCATTGCTTGCCTTGTTGGATGCATAATTAAGTCTCCGGCTTTTGTCAAACCACCAAATAGTACAATTGCTTCTGGAGAAGAAAATAAAACAAAGTTTGCTAAAGCTTCACCCAATATCTGCCCAGTAAAATTAAATACCTCATTGGCAATGTTATCACCTTTTACAGCACAGTCATATACTGTTTTGCTAGTAATTAGATCATTGATGCTATAATCTCTAAGTAAGCTTTCTTCTTTTGGGTTTTTTGTCAACAACTCAATTGCAGTTTCTCTAACGCCAGTTGCAGATGCATAAGACTCAAGTGAACCTCTAATACCAGTTCCTGCATGTAACCGACCGCCAGGTCTTATGATTGTATGCCCCAATTCGCCAGCAAAGCCATCATGTCCCAAAACTATTTTGCCATCAATCACAATTCCGCTTCCTACACCTGTGCCTAATGTGATAGTGATAAAGTGTTTCATCCCTTTTGCACATCCGTATTTCATTTCGCCCATGGCGGCGGCATTCGCATCATTGGTGAGTTTGACGGGAAGGCTGAATTTATCAGAAGTAATTTTAGCAAATGGAATAATGCCCCGCCATTTCAAGTTTGCAGCATATTCAATAGTGCCGGAATAATAATTACCATTGGGTGCACCAACACCGATGCCGGCAAATTTTTCAATACCACCAGCTTTTTCAATCAATGGCGTCAGTTTTTCATATAGCTCATCTACAAAACCTTGAACACCTTCAGCTTCGTTAGTAAGCATTCTATCTTGAGAAAGGATTTTTCCATGCTTATCAACTATACCAAATTTTGTGTTAGTACCACCAATATCTACACCAATTGCAAAATCAGACATACTGTTTTATTTGTTTTATTTTTTTAATGTCCGCCACTAGCTATTTCTGCATCATAATCAATGCCCTGTTTGCGCAATATTCCTTTTACCAAAAATGCAAATAATGCGAGGTAAGCAAAACAAACTGCTGCAACAATATATGATTGATGAATGCCTATTACATCCGCCAGTTTTCCCTGAATTGGCGGAATAATACCACCACCCAATATCATCATAATCAAAAAAGCGGACCCTTGTGATTCATATTTTCCCAAGACCTGCAATTGACAAGCTAAAAATAGACGGCCACATAATAGAACAGCAAAGCCCTGCACTAAGGAAAGCATAAATTGCTACTGTTCCGGTGGATAGCAAACCTATAACCATTCCCGCAACACCAAGCAAACTGAATAATAATAAGGTCTGAACAGGTTTGTCTTTGCTAAAGAAAAAAGCAATAATTAAAACGATAACACATATCACATAATAATAAAGAGCCGATACATTATAATTTGATAGGTAAATAATCAATATAAGAATTCCAAATGCTACAAGTGGAACAACAACTTGTAATAGTTGTTTTTTTGTTTTACTAAAATTAAAGGCTCCTACAGCACCTGTCCATCGTCCAATCATCAAACTGCCCCAATACATCATAATATAAGGAGTGGCTTGAGAGGCTGATAAGGAACCGAATTCTTTTTGCTTTAATAATTCTCCGAGATTGCTACCAACGGCAACCTCTACTCCAACATAAGTAAAAATGCCCAGCATGCCCAATACTAACTGAGGGTAACGCATAGCACCCCAACCTGCAGGTTTTTTTCTTGCACTAAGGTTAGATGCCAAAAGGCCGATTACTACAACAGCTAATGCACCAAGTAGCCAGCGGAGACGATACATTTCTAAAGCTTTCTGTTCAGCTTCTGTTGCATTCACCAAAGGATTTTTATAGGTGCCGAATACAGGAACAAACATGGCGCCCAGCAAAACGGTCATGATGAGCAGCATGATCAAAGCCTTGTTTCCACTTTCTGTTTTTTCAAGTATAACTCCCGAAGGAACTTTTTTAGAAAAATTAAACATTGCTGCTGCGCTGATAAATAATGCACCAACACCAACATATAAAACGATTACTTTGGAAAGGCTTAATGCGGCAATTTGATCGTCCGTAATTGCAGCGGTGGTTCCAAATAGTGCCAATGCAACAACCAATGGTCCGATAGAAGTTCCAAATGAGTTAACCGCACCGCCTAATGTAACTCTGGCAGTACCTGTAGCCGGATCTCCGAGTGTGATAGCGAAAGGCTGGGCCGCTGTTTGTTGTAAAGAAAAACCAAGAGCAACAATGAACAATCCTACCAGCATTCCGGCAAAGCTGTTGCCATTCACGGCCATAATCATTGCTGCAGCACCTAATGCGGAAAAGAGAAGGCCATAAACGATGCTTTTCTTATATCCCCACTTGCCAACAAGATCCTTTCCACTAACGGTTCCAAAAATGAATAATAATAATGCACCTACATAATATGCAGTATAAAACGCAAAATCTATTAGCTGACTTTGAAATTGATCAAGATGGAAATAGTGCTTACAGAAAGGAATGAAAACACTATTGCCGGCAGCAATAAATCCCCAGAAAAAGAACACAGTTACCAAAGTGCCTAATGCGCCATAGTTGGTTGGTTGTTTGGGTTGACTCATATTAAATGATTGTTTATTTTTATTAAGGTGATGAAAGTATAACAAATTTTGGTTACGTTAAAAAACAGTTGTTTGTATTGTTAGCAGGTTGTATAAAAAATGAGTACATTCATTTAGGGGTAAATGAGATATATGAAATGTCCGGTTTGTTTATGTATATGGTGTTTTTGTTTCAGCCATAAACAACCTAATTTCAAGTAAAACAGTTATAAATTAATTATGGAGATTGTTCATGTAGCAGCAGAATGTTATCCTGTGGCGAAAGCAGGTGGTTTGGGCGATGTTGTTGGTGCTTTACCTAAATATCAAACAGAACTTGGTCATGTGGCAAAAGTGGTAATGCCGATGTACCGTACTAAATTTTTATACGATAATGAATGGGAACTGGTGCATGAAGGTGGCCAACATATTGGTCCGCAGTTTTTTCATTATAGTGTTATTAAGGAAAAGACCAATAAGTTGGGTTTTGATTTGTACCTCGTTGATATCAATGGATTGCTCGACAGAGAAAAAATATATGGCTATGATGATGATACAGAAAGGTTCCTTTCCTTTCAGGTAGCCGTTTGCGACTGGATTAGTAAATGGGCGCATAAGCCTGATGTTCTTCATTGCCATGATCATCATACCGGCCTAATTCCTTTTTTTGTAAAATATGCTTTAGAGTTTAAAGATAGTATGGCCGATATCCCTACTGTGTTTACTGTCCATAATGCACAATACCAAGGTTGGATCGGTTGGGATAAATATTACTTGCTTCCATCTTTCGATAGCTGGAAATGGGGAATGTTAGATTGGGAGAAAACAATTAACCCAATGGCATCTGCCGTTAAATGTGCCTGGAAAGTTACAACCGTTAGCCATAGTTATCTGGATGAGCTAAAAGAAGCCGCAAATGGTTTGGAACATTTATTTGGATATGAGCAAGGAAAAAGCCATGGCATTTTAAACGGAATAGATACACAGGTTTGGGATCCGCTAACGGATAGCCTTATTGCAAAAAACTATGATAAGGAATTAGTAGAAAAAGGCAAACGGAAAAATAAAAAAGAACTGGCTGGTAAGTTTGGGTTAGATCCGGATAAGCCATTGATATCTTTCATCGGAAGGTTGGTAGGAGAAAAGTCAGCAGACTTATTACCCGAAGCAATCAGTCAATCCATTTATCAGCATAATGGCCATGCTAATTTTTTAGTGTTGGGTTCTGGTGACCCACAATTGGAAGATCAGCTAGATCAGATGAAACACAAATTTGGAGGATATTTTAATTCTTATATTGGCTATAGTGAGCCGCTTAGTCATTTAATGTATGCTGGTTCAGATTTTTTGCTGATGCCAAGTAGGGTAGAGCCTTGTGGATTAAACCAGATGTATGCGTTGCGTTATGGAACTGTTCCTATGGTACGAAATATTGGCGGTTTAAGAGATACAGTAACTGATATGGGAGACACTGACGGTTTTGGAATTCGGTTCGATCAGGCGAATGTTGGAGATATTACTTATTCGGTTGGCCGTGCTATTGACCTTTACAATAATAAACCTGACCTTTATAGCTGGATGAGAGGTCATATGATGACCATCGATCATTCATGGGACAGTTCTGCACAACAATACATAGATTTATACAAGTCATTGAAATAAAAAATTAGTTATGGCAATAAGAACGATAACGCATTCAAAAGAAATCCTTGCTATTATACTTGGCGGTGGTGCTGGGTCTAGATTGTCTCCATTAACTGCAACCCGTTCCAAACCTGCTGTTCCCATTGCAGGAAAATACAGATTGGTAGATATTCCAATTTCAAACTGTTTAAATAATGGAGTTGGTAGAATGTTTGTATTAACGCAATTCAATTCAGCTTCACTCAACAGGCATATTAAAAATACGTATCACTTTAGTGCATTCAGCAAAGCCTTTGTTGATATTCTGGCGGCAGAACAAACTCCCGATAACCCAACATGGTTTCAGGGAACTGCAGATGCGGTAAGACAAGGGCTTCGCCACATTGAACCATTTGAAAGTGACTACATTTTAATCCTTTCGGGTGATCAGCTATATCAAATGGATTTTGCAGAAATGCTGGACAATCACAAAGCCTTAGGTGCAGATATTTCTGTTGCCACTATTCCAGTTGTGGAAAAGGAAGCACCGGAATTTGGTATTCTAAAATCTGGTGATGGATTAATAAAATCATTCATTGAAAAGCCTAAAAAAGAATTGTTAGCTGATTGGGTAAGTGATACTGGCGAAGAAATGAAGGCGCAAGGAAGAAACTATCTTGCCTCAATGGGCATTTATATTTTTAATACTAAACTGCTTTACGATTTATTAAGGAATGAGTATAAAGATGCAACAGATTTTGACAAAGAAATAATCCTCAACTCAATTGAAAAGTATAAAGTAGCAAGTTATCAATATGAAGGCTATTGGACTGATATTGGAAATATTTATTCATTCTTTGAAGCGAACCTTGATTTGACAAAAGACATTCCTTTGTTTAATCTTTTTGATAATGATAGAAATATTTATACAAGACCGAGGATGTTACCGCCCGCCAAAATTAGTGGTACTACATTGGAAAAAGCATTGATAGCAGAAGGTTCTATCATACATGCATCCAGACTAGAGAACAGTGTTATTGGTATTCGGTCAAGAATCGGAAATGGCAGCACCGTTGTAAGCACTTATATGATGGGTAGCGATTACTATGAAACATTGAATGATATTGCGGATATTTCTTCTAACGGCCTTCCTTTGCTTGGTGTGGGAGATCGTTGCTATATTAAAAATGCTATACTTGATAAGAATGTGAGAATAGGAAATGATGTGCGAATTAATGGAGGAACTCATCTTGAAAATGTGGACCATGCATTATATACAGTAAAAGACGGAATTGTTGTGGTAAAGAAAGGCGCAGTTATTCCAAATGGGTTTGTTATTTAGATAAATATCGCTGGTTATATTTTTCAATGATCAAATAATAAAATTGACCACAAGCTTGCTTCCGTAATCTACCCAATCTTTTAAAATTACCTCTAGCGATTTCATAAGTACTGTACTTTTGTTGCAGGAGTCACTTTATTAAGATTAATATCATTCACTTCTACTTTGGTTGCAAACCAGGTGGCATGTAGCCGTGGTATGCCCATTCCTAAAATCATTCCAGGTAATCCCTGAATGCCTTCTGGTCCGCCGGTTACCAATAACTCATCTGTATAAAATGCAAATACGGCAATTGAATCATTCAATATCCCAATAGCTTTGCGACAATCATATCCTGCAATAGTTCTTGTATCATTGGTAAGCTTCCATTTTATTTTTAGCAAACTGTCTTCTATCAGAAATGTTTCTTCAAAAACCGGTTTTTGCGATATACTTATTCCTTTTTTGTAATCCGTGAACACAACATTTTTATCACCAACAGGCCGATACCAACTACGAGAATCTACAGGAACTTCTTTCCGGGTTTATAAATGGAGTGGCTTGTATCACCTGTAAATTCATAATAATTTATCAACGAAACAGGATAGCGGTCTTTATTCTGTTCGAACCAACTGTTACCTTCTTCCATATCTTTCATCAGCTGGCGGACACTTGTTGTTTTTTCAAAATCTACTTTAATTGTTGGTAAGAAGCGGATTTGTGAGTTAGCAATAAATGCTAGCAAGCAAATGATGATTGTGCTGATTATATTTTTTTTCATTTCTTTTCTCCTCCAGGCATTTTATTAAATGACCATTCAAATTTTAAAAGAAAATAACGGCTAATTCGCTGAAAACGGTTATCAGAAATAAAAGTGCTATTGATAGTCCGGGTAAATCCTTTATTGTCATCCAGTATATCATTTGCCGATAAAATAAGTTTGCCTGCATCTTTCTTTAGAATCTTTTTAGAAAGCCAGGCATTCCATACCACTAAATTGGTGTTGGTAGCAAAGGCATTTATACGTTGCCGTAGGTCTGCATTAACATCTGTAAAGAATTCCATCTTCCAGGGTAATGTAATATTGGTTCCTGCTCTTACACCATATGTAAAATAGTTATTATTAATGCTTGATTTAAGAGATGAGTTGGATGCGTTATAACCAATAAATGGCCCGAAATTTAAGCTGAACTTTTGATCATTACTATAAGAGAAAAAGGAAGTAAGGGTAGTTGAAAAAAAGTTAGTTAATGCCTTTGCATCATTTACAAAATTCACATATTTACCGCCATTGGCATCTATGTATATGCCATGACCTAATTTTTTATTTACTCCCATGCCTTTATTATACTGTGCATAGAAATACCAATTATTGTTGCCATCAACATTTACCGGATAATAAGTTCTTTTCCCTGTAGTAAGGTCAATTGTATTATACTGGGTAATGGTTTTTTGCTGAATATCATAGCTAAGGTTAACCCAAATACCTGTTTGCTTAAGTACTTTATATTGATTAAAGCTGAGACTTATTCTATGATTAAAACCGACTTTCAGATCGGGGTTACCTATATATTCGTTCAAGGGATCTGTATTATCTCTCAGTGGTTGAAGTTGATTGATGGTTGGCTGGCGGGTAGTCCCTCTGTAACTGATCGAATAGCTGGTTTGCGGTTTAGGTGAAAAATTGAACTGAGCCTGTGGCGTATAATTTATAAAATTAAATACAGAAGTTGTACTAACATCAAGATTATCAAGATCAAGTCTTACTGCAGATAATCCTGATCCAAATCCAAGTTTGATTTTTTTACCCGCATACCTGAATAAGGCGTTACCACTATGAGAAAAAGCATCCAGAACAAAATTATTGCTGAACTCTGGAATCTCCACTTCATATTTCCCGTTGAAATCTTTTTCTAATGTTTTTCTTAGGGAAGTAGAATGGTTTTTATTATACGCATAATCTACAATTAATGTCCAAGTTGCAGATAACGGCTCAGAAAATAACGTTTTAACTCCCAGCGTTGTAGAACGGCCATCAAATAGTTTTTGTTGATCTATGGTATCAGAATAGTTATACGAACCATTGTTAAAATACCGGATAATCGTATTGTTTAATCCGTTGTTTTCATCTTCGGTAAGCCCATAACGAAACGTTGTTTGCCAAAGCCTGTTTTTCTTTTTGAAAAGCTGTTTATATACAAGTTGATTGTCTGTTTGGTTTCTTATTGTATTATTAGAGTAATCCCTGAAACTTCTGTTCACTGTATCAATGTTAACGTCAAGAAATTCACTCATGTTGGTTCCAGTAGTAAAACCAATTTTGCGGGTAAAGGCCGTTACTATTTTAATTGAAGCCAATGAATCTATCTTCCATTCATATTTTCCGTTTAGTGCATGTTGCTGATTTAATCCTTTTTTTGTAGAGTAATTGTTTGAATAGGTAAGACCCGAGGGAAGTATGTTCTGCGTTAAAGTAGTACCAATATTGGTAGTGCCAAGTCTATTAAACCTGTAAGAAAAGTTTACATTGTGTTTGTCTTCATTCCATTTATTGGAGAATAAACCGCCTGCTGTGTAAGCATCAGGTAGTCCTTGCAGATTCCAGTCATTAAAGTCGTCAGCACCGCCAAATGTATCGTCCTAAAATCTGTTTACTGTTTTTTTAATAATCCTGCTATTGGTTTACTGTTGTATTTATAGTCCTGAAATGGGTTTATAAATGTTCAACAGTTGTTATTGATATGAAAGTTAGCAGATAAACGCTTTCTTACCAAAAGAAGGTTCACATCGTTTGATTTTCTGGTTTAGGTTTATAATAGTTCTTCCAATTTTTAGTGGTGACAGTATTGTTTTTATGTACATGTTCCGGGGTCTTCATGCTGCAACTAAGATGTGGTCTTTCTACATTGTAATAATTTACAGCCTGATCTAATTTGCAATGCAGTTCGTTTATGTTTTTAAACTGATAATGTTCTAAATATTCTTCTTTAATAATTCCATTTAATCTTTCGGCAATCGCATTTTCAAGCGGGTCTCCGTTTTCTGTCATACTGATTTGTATGTGCTGCTTTTTTAAGATTTTAATATACTCATCGCAGCAATACTGGGTACCTCTGTCTGAATGATGAATAAGTGTATGCCTGGCAGGCAATGGATTATTTTTAAGAGCCATCTTCAACGCTTTTTGAGTATGTATGGCTTCCATGTTTTCAGCTAACTGATAGCCGAGTATTTTTTTGGAATAGGCGTCCATGATGAAGCTGATATAGACGGGTTTAGTTTTTATTTTATAATAGGTTAAATCGCTTACCCAAAGTTGATTAATATGTGTAAGCACCATATCTCGGATGATATTGGGATACTTTCGAAACCTGTGATAGGACTGTGTTGTAGCAATGACCCGCCTTCTTCGTTTAATTAGAAGGTGGTATTGTGCCAGCAGATCAAAGAGAGCATCCCGGCCCATTTTATGCCATGCTCCATCATAAAAGGATGGAGCAGTTCATAGAGTTTGGGCCACCTAATGCAGGATGGCAGCATCTTATATTGGCAACTTGTTTCAATACAAGATCTGTTTCAATGCCTGTTGTTTCCTTTCGCCAGTTGTGTTGATAAAAGGCTTGTGGTGTAACTCCAAATAACCGACAAAATAGTACCAGCCTTTTCCGCTTTTGGATTGAATTTTATACTTCCGTATCAAATCCATCTTTGCGCATCCGGTCCGCAGATACTCTTCAATTACTTTTCTTTTAAATTTTTCGGGATACTTACTGTTGAAGTGCTCGCCTTTTTTACGTCGTTTTTGTTCCATCTTAGTTTACTTTTTTCGTAAACCTATTTCAGGACAAGACAAAACTGAAATAGTAACCACTTAGTTCGTCATATTCAAAATCATTTTCAAACCCTAGTTTTTGACGGTCCTGCCAGTTAAGACTGCCGGTTGTAATATTTGTTCTTGTGCCATAAACAGATATTTTCTTTTTCCCGGCGAAATAATTGTAAAGAATTTTTGAATCAACGTATTTATTAAAATCAGTACCACCTATTACTTTGCCAAATGCACCTTTTTTAGCATCCTCTTTTAATTTTATATTTGTACTGTTTTTCCTTCATTGCCTGTTGTCATGCCGGTAATTTTCTGCTCTTCAGTTTTGGTATCAAACACCTGAACTTTATCTACAGCTTTGGCCGAGATGTTCTGTGTGGCCATGGTAGGGTCGTCACCAAAAAATTCTTCTCCGTCAACTAATACTTTATCCACTTTTTTGCCCTGAGCTACTATTTCCCCTTTTGCATTAACCGTCAATCCCGGAAGTTTTTTCAATAACTCTTCTACAGTTGCACCGTCTCTTACTTTAAAGCTATCTGCAACAAACTCTGTTGTATCACCTTTAATTCTGATACTTGCATTGGTTCGAATTACTACTTCTTCCAGCAATTTACTTTTCATTGTTAAACTGATTTCGCCAAGGTGCAAGTCGCCTTTCAACTCAATTGTTTCCATAAAATCAGCAAACTTTGGATAGGAAATCAGTATAAGGTATGACCCGGTGTCAATTGCTGGGAACAGAAATTTTCCTTCGGCATTACTCCGGGTAAAGCTGACTAAGGTAGTATCTGTTTTTTTTAAAAGAGAAATAACAGCCTGATGTAGCTTCTTGTTTTCAGAAGAATCTGCAATACTGCCAGTAATAGTGACCTGTTGAGCTTTATAGCAAAAGTGAATAGTAGCAGGCAGAATAATAAAGCCAGTTTACGCATAGTTGGTTTGATGGTTTGTCCAGAAAAAATATCAGTTTAGCTACCAATCAGTGCCGATATTTATTTGAACTCCACAAATGTGATATTTTCCGGTGACTAAAGTTGTTAAGAGAAGAGGCATTATTGTTAATTTTCCATAAAAAAAGATGTAAGTTTAGAAAGATGCATGGTATCTCGGAAAACCGATTTCATTATTATGGCAAAAGAAAACACCAAATCAACAAAACAAATTACCCCTTCGGACAAAGAAACTGGGACTGTTGATAGTGTAAATCAAGCAATTGAAAAATATGAAGAATCAAATTTTGTCGACACTTCCAAGCCCGTTTGGAATTATTCGTTGCTTACTGCCGAGGATGTAACCAATTATCAAAACGGAAACAATTATCAGCTGTACAAAAAATTTGGTTCGCATTCCATACAGATAAATGAAGTTTGGGGCATGTACTTTTGTGTGTGGGCTCCCAATGCAACATCAGTATCTGTCAAAGGAAATTTTAATGACTGGAAAAATCATGCCTTTGAATTAAATCCCCGTTGGGATAAAAGCGGCATTTGGGAAGGCTTCATTCCGCATTTCAAATTAGGCGAAGCCTACAAATATCATATCATTGGTTATGGTAAAAGCAAAATAGATAAAGGAGATCCCTTTGCTAATTTTTGGGAGAAACGGCCACAAACTGCAAGCATTACTTGGGACATGTATTATGATTGGAAGGACAGTGAGTGGATGAAGAAAAGGGAAAAAAATAATTCTCTCGATGCACCTTGGAGTGTATATGAAGTGCATTTGGCAAGCTGGCAACGTCCCGATAAAAACGATGAAGAAAGTTATAACACTTACGATCAATTAGTAGAACAGTTAGTTCCATATGTAAAAGAGCTGGAATTTACCCATGTAGAATTTATGCCGGTAATGGAACATCCTTTTGATGGAAGTTGGGGTTATCAATGCACAGGTTTCTTTGCAGCTACTTCCAGGTTTGGCGATCCACAGGGTTTGATGCGGTTGATAGATGCTTTTCACCACGAAAATATTGGAGTAATACTGGATTGGGTACCGTCTCATTTTCCGTATGATGCACATGGCTTGTTTATGTTTGATGGAACACATACCTATGAGTATGCCGATATGCGAAAAGGTTTTCATCCCGATTGGAACAGCTATATTTTCAACTACAAAAGAGGGGAAGTAAAATCATTTCTTATCAGCAGTGCAAGATATTGGTTTGATCTTTTTCATATTGACGGCATAAGAGTAGATGCGGTAAGTTCCATGTTGAAATTGGATTATTCAAGAAAAGAAGGAGAGTGGGAACCAAATGAGTTTGGTGGAAATGGGAATATAGAAGCCATTGAATTTATCAAAGACCTTAACCATACTATTTACCGTGATTTTCCGGATGTGCAAACCATTGCAGAAGAAGCAACGGACTGGCCCGGAATTTCAAGACCGACATATGATGATGGATTAGGCTTTGGTATGAAATGGATGATGGGCTGGATGCATGATACGTTGGATTATTTTAAAATGGATCCATTAATGCGCAAAGATCATCAGGATAAGTTTACGTTTAGCATGGCGTATTACTATGATGAAAATTTTATGCTTCCAATAAGTCATGATGAAGTGGTGCATGGTAAAAGCCCTATGCTTTATAAAGTAACGGGTGATGAATGGCAGCAATTTGCGAATCTTCGTCTATTATACACTTATATGTGGACACATCCTGGTGCCAAGTTGTTGTTTATGGGAAATGAATTTGGGCAAACCAATGAGTGGAATTATAAATCAGAATTGCAATGGGATTTACTACAATTTGATGGGCATCGTTTACTAAAGCATTGTATCAAAGATTTGAACGGCTTACTAAAAGCAGAATCTGCTTTACATTTTAATCAATTTAAAAAGGATGGATTTGAATGGGTCGATCTCAATCATAGAGCAGAGTCAATAATCGTTTATAAACGAAAAGGGGAGATGGAAACCGACGACTTGTTAGTTATCTTGAACATGACTCCGGTGGTTCGAAACGATTGGGAAATTGAAGTAATTGGAAAGCCTTACAGCAAGGAAATTTTTAATAGTGATGGCAAGATTTATTGGGGAACTGGGGATGTTTTCAATCCTGAAATTAGGTGTAAACTGATTGATAAGAATCAACAAAAGTATAAACTCACAGTAAATTTACCACCACTTGCAGGAATTGTTCTGAAATAGTACTTTTTTGGAACGATATTCGTTAATAGAACTCGGTTAAGCTTTGATAATTCTAACGCTAAATATATCTTGCATATGAGTAGCAATTTCAATCCAATCCAAATTAAAGCCCTATGACTCGTTATCTTTTAGCAATTGGCCTGATGCTGATGACTTCATTAGCATATTCGCAGACCTCATTAGCTACAATCGAATCTTTACCGAAAGTAGATAGTGCCGATTATTTTTTACAAAAAGGTTTAGTGGAAAAACAAAATGGAAGAAGGCTTGAGTCTTTGAAAAATTTTGAAAAAGCAATCCGCTATGATGAAAACAGTCTGGCTATTAATACTGAGTTGGCTTTTGCTTATCTAGACCTTCGCCGTTATGCACTGGCAAGAGAAACTTTTATGAAGTTGGTAAGAATGGGTGATGAAACGGCTGCCAACTTTAAACAAATTCTAACTTTGTCTTTCCAATTGAAACAAAAGGATGATGTTCTTTTGTATGCTAATAAATTAAAGAAAGCTGACCCGTCTGAAAAAATAGCTTACTATGTTGGCAGAAGTCATTATGAAATGGACAATTATGGGGAAGCGATTAAATACCTGAATGAAGCTATAAAAGAAGACCCCACAAATGCAGATGCTCCGTATATGATTGCACACAGCTATGCGGATATGATGAATTATAAATTAGCTGTTCCCTATTTCAAACAGGCCATCGCATTAAAACCAACAGAGAGCTATTGGATTTATGAGCTAAGTCTTATTTGTTATGCCATGAATAATGATAAGGATGCATTGACATATATGCTTGAGGCAGGAGCGAAGGGTTTGAAGCGAGACAATGATTATTTAGAAAATCTTGCAATCGCTTATCTGAATGTTGGCAACCTTGATGAAGGTGTTGCTATGCTGGATGAGATTTTGAAAAGAAAGCCCAGCGATATGAATATCCTGAACATGGTGGCAGAGGCATATTATTATAAAGGAAAATTTGACAAAGCAATTGAGTATTGGGATAAAGTTCTAGAATATGATAAAGAAAATTTTTCTTCCTTATATATGATTGGAATGGCTTATCAGAAAAAAGGCGGTAAAGAAAATGCAGAGAAAGGAATAAAACTTTGTGATATTGCGATACAGAAAGACCCATCACTTGCAAGATTAAAACAGAAGAAGTCGATGCCAGGAATGTAAATAAGTCTTTTAGTCGTAGTCTGAAATCAGAATTCTGATCTCAAGATAATTAAGCGATTGTAGAGTTTCTACAATCGCTTTTTCTTTACTAGCACTTCAAGGCTTTTTACTCCCGACTTCTTTACATTCTTTCAGGCACTTTGATTCCCAACAAACTCATTCCCGAAGCAATTACATTCGCCGTCATTTCTGCAATTTGTAAACGTAACTGTTTCTTTTCTTCCGATTCTGCTTTCATTACAGAATGTTCAGTATAGAAACTATTAAATGCTTTAGCAATATTGAAAACATAAATTGCAATAACAGAAGGATTGTGTTCTGCAACCGCTTGTTCAATAGCTGTTGGGTATTGCTCTAGTAATATGATTAAATCTTTTTCTAACTTTAAAAGACTGCTGCCAACTTCTAGATTGTTCCCTGCTTTTTGCCCCTTTCTCAGTATCGACTTTATTCTTGCATGAGTGTATTGTACAAAAGGCCCTGTAAATCCATGAAAATCGATAGATTCTTCTGGATTAAATATCATTCTTTTTTTAGGATCAACTCTTAGCAAGAAAAACTTTAATGCGCCAAGAGCAATTGTATCATATAATTCTATTAATTCTTCTTCAGTAAAGTCTTTTACTTTTCCTAGTTCTTCTGTCTTGTTTTTGGCAACGTTCACCATTTCGGCAATCATATCATCTGCATCTACCACTGTGCCTTCACGGCTTTTCATTCTTCCGCTTGGCAATTCCACCATTCCATAGCTTAAATGATAAATTCCATCCGCATAAGGCTTGCCAGATTTTTGTAAGATTAGTTTCAACACTTTCATGTGATAATTTTGTTCATCTGCTATCACATAAATACTTTGGTCGTATTTAAAGTCTTCATACTTCTCTTGTGCCAATCCTAATTCCTGTGTTATATAAACAGAACTGCCATGTTTTCTTAATACTAATTTTCATCTAATCCATCTACTGTTAAATCTATCCATACACTTCCATCCTCTTTCTTAAAAAATACTCCTGTCTTCAATCCATCTTCTACAAATTTCTTTCCCGGAATATAGGTTTCACTTTCGTAATACATTTTAGCAAAGTCGGAACCTATTCTTTTATACGTCACATCAAATCCTTCATACACCCAGCCGTTCATTTTTTTCCAAAGCTCCATCACATCAGGTTTGCCGGCTTCCCAATCCAACAGCATTTGCTGTGTGCCTTTCATTATCGGTGCTTCTTTTTCTGCCAGTTCTTTAGTCATTCCGCCGGTAACCAATTCTTCTACCTGCTTTTTATATTCATCATTAAATCGTACATAATAATCACCAACAAAATGATCGCCTTTTGTTCCTGTTGATTGTGGTGTGGCACCATTGGCAAATTGTTGCCAAGCTATCATGCTTTTGCAAATGTGAATACCTCGGTCGTTTACAATACAGCTTTTAATAGTTTCATAACCGCTTTCTTTTAATATCTGTGCTACACTCCATCCTAGGAAATTATTTCTTAAGTGACCAAGGTGTAATGGTTTATTAGTGTTGGGAGAAGAATATTCCACCATTACTTTTTGACCATTTGCCGGGCTTGAGCCAAACTTTGCTTTCGCATAATTTGTTCGTAGAAAATTCAACCAGTAGGAATCGGAAACAGTAAGGTTTAAAAAACCTTTGATGGTATTGTGTGCTGTAAAAACTTCAGAGTTGGCTTTTACCAAAGCTTCCCCAATCTCATTACCCAATTGTTCAGGCGATTTCTTCAATTGCTTTATAAAAGAGAACATCACCAATGTATAATCCCCTTCAAACTCAGGTTTGGTGCTGTTTATGGTTAAATCCTGCTCAGCTACGTCAAAGTCATACAGTTCTTTCAATGTCTTTGCTATAATCTTCTTTATTTCAAGTACGATACTCATCCGGTCGGCGTTTAGTCTGCAAATTTAAGTAACCCCGCCTCAAACCTGCTACGAAAGGCAAGTTCTTTATTTACCAATTCCAATTGTACATTTGTCAGATAGATGAGAAAACACATACATAGTGCCAGAGATTTTATTCTCCCGGTAATTGATTTTTTTTATCCGCCTTTTAAAAGGCTGATGACCCTGCAAACTTTCAGGTATGCAGCATCAGGTGGGGGTAATTTACTATTGGGCTTTGTTGTTTTCTATGTTAGTTTCAAATTTATTTTTGGTGAAAAGACCTTTGATTTTGGATACTATGCTTTCAAAGGACATATGGCAGCTTTGTTCTTATCTTTTTGTATAACATTTCCAGTAGGTTTTTTTATGTTGAAATATGTAGTGTTCAGCGATTCTAAAATAAAAGGTAGGATTCAGCTTTTCCGTTATTTCATTGTTTGTCTTTTTAACCTGTTTCTGAATTATCTTTTATTGAAAGTGCTTGTAGAAACCTTGCATGTGTATGCTGTTTTTGCACAAATACTAACGATTAGTGTAGTGGTAGTAGTCAGTTATGTGGCGCAACGCAACTTTTCCTTTAAGGCAAGCCTGCCGGATGAATACACTGAAGAGACTAAAGAGTAAAATCAATCGACTCCACTTTTACTGCTAAGTTTCCTGTACAATTACTACGGATGACTAAATGCTCTTGCATTGGATATACTTTTATCAGTTTTATGTCTTTGATATTTCCTGTGCTGCGAATGCCAGGCATCAATTCTTGATTCAATTGCTGGTTGATGTTTATTTTGGCAGAGTCTATATAAGCTTTCAATTCGAAACGGGCATACTTACTTATTTCTTTCGTTATCTTTTTATCGAATAACCAATCGGCAGAACCAAGCAGAATATTTTTTGACTTGATGTCGAAATCAATATCCTTTATCTCGATGACTTTATTGTCGTCATCATATTCAGGTTTGCCAACCAGATAAACAACACCATCATTGGTACCGGAGAATACAACTTTAATAACCATTTTATCAAATCCGCCACCATAAATGCTGCAATCTTCAATAACGAATTTCTTTTTTATAAAACCTTTTTTGAAAGTAAACTCTTTTCCTTTTATCTGGCTGTTCATAATCCAGCCAAGTGAGTCATAATTCAATCTTGCATCCAAAAAGATGGAAAACCCCTGTTGCTTGCTAAAGCCTCCAAGATATGGCATTGCAGAAATTTTATCAGTCGGTTGTTCAAAACTGATAATAGGTTTTGCTGTTAGGCCTAAATAAACATTCAGCGAATCATTATTAATAAATAAATTATTGATACGAAATTTTTGCGGATTGATTTGCAGCCAACCTAAGTTGTAAAGATTGTAATTCAGGTTTAGCCTGTCCCACACTTGTTTGAAATACGGTTTCAGGTTAACAGATCCATAAGTTTTCTCCATTTCTTTTTTAGAAGCATCGAGTTCTTCTGTCAATCCTTTTATTACTTGTTTGGTAATATCCTGCCCCCAAAAACACACTTCACATTTATCCAAAGGCTTTGGGTCATTTCTTTTTACGGACAACCTTACTTTATAATCCGGTGTAAATGCCAAAGAGTTAGAAAACGAAACTTCCACTCTTCTTTCAGGTTCTTTGCCAAAGCCACATGTACAAGCAGGTGTCCAAGGTGAAAGCACAGTTCCACTAACGCATACTCTTGTAGAGCCAATGATTCTATAATAGCCGGTAAAACCAATATTGAGAGAGCTTCCGGCACCGGTTATTTTTAATGGACTACGGCGAAATTCATATTTGAATCTTGAATCGCAACCGTCCTGTATCCATTTGTCGGGATAGCCGGGAGAATTGAAAACCGTATCCACACTTTTATCCGCCATCACATACATTGGCTTCAGGTTGATCTGTATAGGAATATTAATTTCCGACTCGGGTAATGAATCCAATATAAAATTGCCGGGAGAAAGATCGGGATTGGCCGGGTTTATTTTTTGCGAGCTCGGACTAACTTTTTGAGAACAGGAACAAAGAGAAGCAATTAAGCCTAGAATCAATAAATAGTATTTTCCTTTCATGGCGGTTATTAGCTGTAAAAATAATCAATGAAAGGATAAAGTAATGTGAAGATATAGGCTAAGAGTTTGAAGGAGGAAAAAGAGATAAGGAGAAAATGCTAAATTTGGATGGATGAGGTGGAAGAAGAATTGCCGCCAGAATAATAGAAGTATGATAAAGAATTATGATTTAGTAAGAGCTAAAGAAGAAATTAACGATAAGATACCTCGTTATTCACTGGGAGTAGTACTTGATGTATCCGCAGATGGTACTTTCTTTGTAATTGAGTTTTTTGACGATAAGGAAAATACTCTTGATGGAGGAGCAACAATTGTAAAAAGTGAACAAGTTTTTCTTTATGAATCCCATAGTTCGTAATTTTTTTTCGTGCCGATACCGAAATAATAGGGCAGGGTGGGTCAGATAGTTTTGTGGCACTTAATAAATAAGGATATGAAAAACTTAATATTTTTTTTTATTTTTTTAAGTCAAGCCTATAGTTGTTCGTTGGCTCCGCCCGATAGATATGAAATTGATATTACGGGAATAAAGTCCAGAACTGAATGTACTATTGAGAATCTATCTATTTCTCAGTATTATCGGGACAATAACAGTCTTGATGATATAAGACCTAATAATAGAAATGAAGTAACGAGATATTGTTGCTCGTTGAATAAGAATTCTAAGAGTAGTAAAGAGATTTTATTTTCGAATCTAAATAAAAACTATAAGTGGTCTTTATGCGAACTTGATTTGAGCATTGTTGAGAATGATTCACTTAATGCATTGTCAATAGAGGAAAAATTAGAATATACAAAGAGAAGAGAGTTACTTGAATCGAGAGTTAAGGACTCTGTTACAAAGGGAGTTTGCCTTTTACTATTCAAAAAGGATTTGTTTATCATGTGTTTGGCTTATGCAACATAGAAGGTAGTTATTATTTTTGCTTGGACTCTACTAATAAATTATTGGTACAGTATCAAGATGGCGGACCTTGGTAAAACGGCTAAGTTTTGAACCTTTTTTTCGCCGATGTGTCAGATAGTTTTGTGGCACTCAGCGTTTAATAATCGGATACCGTTAGGTAAAATTGAATTATGACAAATAGTATCTCTGGTGAGAACATACATATTGCAGGAAGCACCATTGTTACCGAAAATGATGCAACATTAAAATTGACTTAACAAAAAAAGCAAAGCGAAGAGTTCGTTTTTTTTTGTTTTTTAACCCTGTAGTATATTTTGTAGTAATTGTCTGGCTTATAACTTTGCTGAAGAAAAATATCCCTATACTTCATGTAGTACTCTGTGCCATATTTTTTCTGTTCCTTTCTTTTAGTTTTTTTTATTCTTTATTCAAATCATACAAAGGTTTCAGAGGAGTTGTACTTAAAAAGGTGAATGATCATATTTATTTAAATGATCGCAGAGTTTGTTCAATGAGTGAAGTCGGAAACATCATTGTACAACCTAAATACGATTTTTCTGAAGTGCCGAGTTTAACTGCTAGCATCGGGATTCTGATTGGGAAAAAGTCTTTGCCAATTTCTTACGGCCACAACCCACAGTTTGCAATTGAAATTGCCAATATTATGGGAGTTTTTTTTAGCTGTGATGTAATAGAAAAGAAAGTTATTCAGATATCTCTAATTACTAAATGGTAGTTTATTTCGACGAACTGATTTATGACGTCTGCAATGTCTTATTCATCTTTTGGTCGTTGGTTAGTTCATTTACCTGCTTTCTTACAAGCCGAGTTCACCACAGACCATATTTCACCTAAGGCGAGGCTATAAGGTGAGACTTCGGCTGATAAGTAAAACCCATTCACTATTGCCTATTCACCATTCACTCAAACATTTCTCGGATTCTTCCATTTTTTCTCCAATCTCTCAATCGTTCCTTCCACTCTTTTCATTTTTGTTTCATCCTTTTTTGCTGTTACTATCCATTCGATGTATTCTTTTTTATGCGAGAAAGCCAGCGAATGAAAATAATCTGATATTTTTTTATTTTTCTTTAAAGCCGCTGTTAATTCGTCCGGCAATCTTACTTCTTTTGTTTTTGGGTTTACCCAATTAAAAATTTCTCTTGCGACAGGGTTGGCTTCTTTCTTTTTATCAGCATCTGTCTTTGCCCGAAAACCAAAAACAGACCAGGTATTGTCAAACGAAATAAGATTGATCCATTTTAGTTTATCACTCT
Organism: Chitinophagaceae bacterium; assembly: GCA_016706055.1. Classification (GTDB taxonomy): domain Bacteria; phylum Bacteroidota; class Bacteroidia; order Chitinophagales; family Chitinophagaceae; genus JJ008. The sequence continues at coordinate 295,485 of JADJKL010000011.1, forward strand.
CTACCATCAGGCAATCCCATCCTTTATCTCTTGTAAGGTCGGTTTGTATTTTGGATGTTCCTTTTGGATAATATACCCAAACGATTACTTCGGATTTTACCAGCTTCATTACTTTGCTCATTTCTTTTTCAAGTTGTGCTTTGTTAAGTACAAACCAATGCACCTGATTGTAGTCTTTACCCGCCATTATAATCTTTACACCTGCTGGTAATCCGATTAGTCCTTTTTTAAAATTAGCAGGCGCATTTATTGTAAGCAACGTTTCCTTTGCTTTTATCTTCAACTTATCTGCAATGAAGTTTGCCATAAACTTTATTTTGTTGAACAAATGTAATAGCTATTATGGACTCTCGTTTCTCCAAAATTGCTTTTGTTTATGATTCAGAAAAAAAACCGGAACTTTAAATACCTAAACCTTATAATATGAAATCAATACTTGTAGGCAGTTTTCTTTTCCTTTTTGCTATTTCATTTGCTACCGCACAGGAAAAACCTTCCAATGAAATGGAGGCATTTTATCAAAATGCAATGTCGCAGATAAATGTTCGACATATGAATTGGATAAAGAGCATTGCTAAAGAAGCAAATGAAAAGAACTTGTCAATAGATGAAATCAAAAAAAAGGCTGCTGATTATACAACATCACAAGATCTCTCTGAATCATCACAAGAATTTTTGATAGGATTAGTTGGCAAGTTGGTTCAAGGAGACCAAAAGTCGAAAATTGCCCAATTACAATCTGCACTCAATACACTCAAAAATCAAAAGAATAAATTGATAAATACGATAGCAGAATTAGAGGATAAGCGTAAGCCAGTAACAAAGGTTCATCTCGATTCAGTTAGACTTTTATCAGTACAAAGTAGGGAGTTTGTTGCTAAAATTAATTCAAACACAAGTGAACCTGCAAAGGTTGCGAGCCGGAATAATACTGTAAGAATGGCAAAAACTGAAACTATCAATCAACAGGTTACACAGACGGCAATAGACGGCCAGGTATTTCAATTGAAAAAAGACCTTGATTCCATGAGTGAAACGGGAGAGTCGATGTCACTTAGATTACAAATGTATATGGATAGGTATTCTAAGTATATGTCAACAATTTCAAACATCTTTAAAAAATTCAGCGAAACATCAAATGCAATAATTCAGAATCTGAAATAGAAAACTTTTGATTGATTAATCGTCTGTAGCTAAAAAGCCAGTTTTTAATGCTATTTGTTACAAAACAAAAAAGTGAGAACTTTAAATACCTAAACCTAATAATATGAAATCAATACTTGTAAGCAGCTTTCTTTTCCTGTTTGTCATTTCATTTGCTACCGCACAGGAAAAACCTTCTCCCGAAGCAGAAGCATTTTTAAAAAAGCGATGGCAACAATAAATCCAAGACATGTGGCATGGGTGAAATCTACTGCAAAGACGGCTAATGAAAAAAACATGACGGATGCAGATGTAAAAACTGAAGCTACTAACTGGGCTGTGTTAGGTAACTTGAATTCTGGGGATATAGAAGCATTGTGCTTTCTTGTAATGATGCAAGCATCAAAAAGTTCACAGGAAGATCTGAAAGCAATAATGGCTAAAGTAAAAGCCATCAACAATCAAAAGCAGGAACTGAGAGACATGCAATCCAAAATGCGAGAAGAGCAGCAATCAATGAGATCAGCAATGCTGGATTCCTTTAAACTATTAAGAAACAAAACCATTGCATTGCAAAACCATCAGAACCCTGATACGGTGAAATTCATTAGGTCCGGTATTGTCAGAAAGCAACTTTCTAAAACTGATATTGGCGCAATGATTGAACAAACGAAAAACGATCTTAATTCTATGAATGAAATGAGAGAATTGGATCAGACAAGGATGCAGATGTATATGGACAGGAGAGACAAGGCTATCGAAGCCCTTTCTAATTTCATGAAAAAATTCAGCGACTCACAAGAAAATATTATTAAGAACCTGAAATAGATATCAGTTTTACTTCTTAATCCTCTGTGTTTCTGCGCCTCTGTGGCAACAAAAACCTGACATTTTTACACTTTTTCCCCTGTCGGCATAATGATTGACTATTTATAGCGAATTAAAAATATAAAGACATGGGAAAAATAATAGGAATAGACTTAGGAACCACCAATAGCTGCGTTGCCGTAATGGAAAATGGCGAGCCAGTGGTAATTGCCAACGACGAGGGTCGCCGTACAACCCCGACCATTGTGGCTTTTCTTAAAAATGGCGAACGCAAAGTGGGAGATCCTGCCAAAAGACAGGCTATCACCAACCCGCAAAATACCATCGCTTCAGTTAAGCGTTTCATGGGTCGTCAGTTCGACGAAGTAACTGAGGAAATCAGCCATTGGAGCTATAAAGTAGCAAAAGGTGACAATAATACCGTTCGTATTGACATAGATGGCAGACTTTATACGCCACAGGAAATCAGTGCAATGGTGCTGCAAAAAATGAAGAAAACTGCCGAAGATTATTTTGGGGCATGAAGTAACAGAAGCGGTAATTACCGTGCCTGCATACTTCAACGATTCGCAGCGTCAGGCTACTAAAGAAGCTGGTGAAATTGCTGGCCTTACCGTAAAAAGAATTGTGAACGAACCAACCGCAGCCGCATTGGCGTATGGTTTGGATAAAGGAAAGCATGACCAGAAGATTGCTGTATTCGATTTAGGTGGTGGTACGTTTGATATCTCCGTGCTTGAATTGGGCGACGGTGTATTCGAAGTAAAATCTACCAACGGTGATACACACTTAGGTGGTGATGACTTTGATAAAGTAATCATGGATTGGTTGGCTGATGAATTTAAAAAAGACGAAGCAATTGATTTGCGCAAAGACCCAATGGCTTTGCAGCGTTTAAAAGAAGCAGCAGAGAAAGCAAAAGTGGAATTAAGTTCTTCTTCAGAAACAGAAATCAATCTTCCATACATAACAGCAGTTGATGGAGTGCCGAAGCACTTGGTAAAAAAATTAAGCCGTGCAAAATTTGAAAGCCTGGCTGATAGTTTATTCAATCGTTGCTTAAAGCCTTGCGAAGTAGCCATGAAAGATGCTGGCTTATCAACTTCACAAATTGATGAAGTGATAATGGTAGGTGGTAGCAGCCGTATTCCAAAAGTATTGGAGATAGTAGAAAAATTCTTTGGCAAAAAACCAAACCGTGGTGTTAACCCGGATGAAGTTGTTGCTGTAGGTGCAGCCATACAAGGTGCGGTAATGACTGGTGATATTAAAGATGTATTGTTATTGGACGTTACACCTCTTTCACTAGGTATTGAAACAATGGGTGGAGTAATGACACCGTTGATTCCATCTAACACTACAATACCAACAAAAAAATCAGAAGTGTTCTCTACTGCCAGCGATAACCAGCCGGGTGTGCAGATACATGTGTTGCAGGGCGAAAGAAGTATGAGTAAGGATAACAAGAGCCTTGGTACTTTCAACCTTGATAATATTCCACCGGCGCCTCGTGGTGTTCCGCAGATTGAAGTAATATTTGATATAGATGCCAACGGTATCTTACATGTTACTGCAAAAGATAAGGGAACAGGTAAAGAGCAGAAGATACATATTGAAGCAGGCAGCGGCTTAAGCAAAGAAGAAGTGGAGAAAATGAAAGCAGAAGCAAAAGCCAATGAAGAAAGCGATAAGGTAGAAAAAGAAAAAGTGGAAAAAATGAATCAGGCAGACAGCCTTATTTTCCAGACAGAAAAACAATTGAAAGAGTACGGCGAAAAAATTCCTGCTGAAAAGAAAACAGCGATTGAAACAGCAGCGGAAAAATTAAAAGAAGCACATAAAGCACAAGACCTTGCAGCTATTGATACTGCAATGACAGAACTGAATGCTGCATGGACAGCCGCCAGTGAGGATATGTATAAGAATACACAAGAGGGTGGTGCTCCGGGGGCCGAAGGACAGCCGGGTGCTGATGCAGGACAACAAACTGCCGATGCAACAGCCGGTGGAGATGATGTAACGGATGTGCCGTATGAGGAAGTGAAATAAGATCGCTGATTGAATTGATAAGAATGATTTTAATGATAAAGCCCTTACGTATTTTGTAGGGGCTTTAATTCTAAAAAAAGACTCAAATGGAAAGTAAAAAAGAGCAACTTTTGGTTAGGTTTGATTTTGCAAAAAAGCAAGGCTTTGATTTGATCGAAGAGATTAACCAGTATGCAAAAGCCAATAATTGCTACGAAACTCATTTCATGCAAGGATTTACCTTCACAAATGGCATAAAAATTCTAGAAGAGGAAAGAGATTTAATTCTTACTGAAAACAATCGGAATCTTATCCTAAATGCAGATGAGAACTCAAAAGAATTTGATTTTTTGATAAGTAAAATCGAAGAACAAATAAATCATCATGGGGAAATACGTATTGGCTTAAATATTTATTTTAAGAATCTTAATTAGAAGCTTTCACCCTTGTCTACCTATAACAAAAAAACTACGCCGCTGTATCTTGGTGAAGGCAAGTAAAGCAGGCAAGAGACCAACAACTGAAACCTTAATGTTCTGTTTCAATCGTCTCTTCGTATTGTTTTTGGAGGCATTCCAAACTAAATAAACAGATTTTTTTTCGGAATAACCTTTGCCATTGCAGGTTTTACAATTTACTTTGGTTGTATAAGCTTTCCCTTTTTTGTAATACCCTTCAGCTACTTTCATGGTGCTGGTATACGTCTTTTTCCATTTATCACCATACACATTGGTATAGATATGTGAGATATCGGTGGTTTTGTATTCTGCTGGTACAAAATCTCCCCGTTCAAAACCGGAATATGTGGTGCCGCCCATTCCCTTGCATACTTTACAGTTGGTTGTGCTGGATTGTAAGAACAATTTATCAGGATTAGTTTCCTCAAGATTCAGACCAATTAATTTGCCATTTAATTTTGCCTTTATCCGATAATCGGATTCCCATCTCGAATACATATTATCAACGCCGCTCACCTGCTCTATCCAAATTTCCTCAAATCCAGGATGGTAATATATTTTACCGGAACTGCTCCGCATACCCTTTTTACTGCCGTCCATGGTTATGCTAATGGTACGCATAAATGGAAGATAAGAATTTGCATTATCCATGGAGCGAACATTGGCGTTAAAATGTTTCAAGGGTAGGGGTGATAATAATGGCTTGTCTTGCAGAAATACCGGTTCTTTTTGTGAGGCCAGCAAAGCTTTTGTTTTAGTAGCACTAAACTCTTCATATTCGCCTTTATCATTATAGAATTCTTCCCGTGCACCATCTTCTTTTACAAAAATGCCCGGCTGGCTGGTAATACGTATCGGGTCCGTAGTGGGAGGGATGATGTAATTGCCGTACAGATTTAGTACGCATTGCTCATCTTTAAGCGTTTTTGCAATAATGTATTTCCCAAAGTAAGGTTTGCTGTAAAAAGTGTACTTCTGTAAGGCGTTATTTAATAAACCCTCAGCCAGCAGTTCATCCCCTTTTCGTGAAAGCCACATCAATTCAAAATCATCTATCACAAAAGAGATAGATGATCTGAATAATTGCTGGCTGCTGGCATAAAATGAAGCACTTTGGTAGCAAAGTTCGGAAGGAGAATTAAGTCTTGTTTCATTACTGTCTAATAGTAATATCCGGGTTCGCAAAACAGCTTTGTCATTTATGGAGAAGATAAGGCTATCAGTCTTTTTTTGAATTTTTAAATGCGAAAAAGCGAGGTCGCCCCATGATTTGTGACCGGGATACTTGCCAGCTAAATGCATTGGTCTATATTTATCACCCAAACCAATAGCCTGAAATTTGTTTACCCCATTTACACTAAGACCAATACTGTATCCCTTTGCCAGTTCAATGTTTACGCCGATGAAAGTGCCGGTATCTACAGGAGTACGGGGTAGCCCGTTACCCACTTTTATACTCAATGTAAAATCTTTGCCAAGCTTCGCATTGGCATTGTCAAAACCAGGGAATGGGAATTCAAAATCAGACACTGTATTACCTGGAGCTTTAATTAATGCGTAAGGAGCACCCTGATGTTCAAAAGAAAATTGGTTATTATATTGCCATCGAACAATTGTTTTACCTCCGTAAAATGTTTCTTCGTGTTTGAGGATGATATCTTGCTTTTGTGCAAGTGTAGAAAATGTATTTACAACAAAAGTTAAAAAACAAATAAATCGCATATTTTTTATTAAAATTAATAAACGATTCAATACAATTCATACTTTACTTCCTTCCGGGTTCTTTTCCGCCATTGGTAATCTTCAACAATAAACACCACGCCGTTGTTGTGTCTTGTGTGTAGGCAAAGCAGTGCATGCAAGAGACCAACAGCATAACGGTAAGAGAAGATAGACACTATTGCATCCCAAAAGCATATAAGATAAAGTCTTTGCGATTCCTCGTTCCTCGTAATGATAAAGACTCTTGTCTTACCCATACTTCCTTCGTCAGTACAAGCTCTGGAGGCATCTCAGAGATTTGGCTTTACGCCTTGGGTGGTTTTTTCTTCCACCAAACACATAAACTAAGAATTAGCCATCTTCTTTAATGTTAAGTCTTCAATAGTCGCAAAATCACTCACCGGAAATTCTGAAATCATATACAACTGCTAGAAATATTTTTAATTGTTTCTGGATAATATATCCGGGACTCCTTTGTTGAACAGCAGTTGCACTGTATGGTCCCGCTATTAATGCTTTACCTTTTGCCTGCAAATTGAAAAAAGACAGCCTGTTAATATTGAATTCATCATTAAATGCTCTATGTACATTATCTGTATAATCAGTTGCCAGGTCTGCCATTTTATGTTCCGTATTAATATCGCCACTTACTTTTATAAATATTCTTTTGTCACGGATGGCCGATTTGCCTACAATAAAACTATCCTGAATGGGGCCAATCGGAGAAAGAGAATAGTTTCTCACGGTTTCCGCCGGAGGTTCTGTTAAGGTGTTATAAACAAAAGAGCTAAAATTGGGAGTGCTTCCTTTAGGAGCATCCATAAAAACAGTTTTCAGTTTCTGCGCTTTATTAAAGCAGCTCACAAAACTTCCATCGTCTTGTTTTTCTATTACACTTACATTTAAAGTTCCTGTAACTTTTTTACAATCGTTATTATGTATTTGTGTTTCAATGCCGTTGAACTTTATACAAATGGCTGCCCGTTCATCTAAACGTATGCCACAAATGCCGCCCATATCAGGTATGGAATAACTACTATTGTTTCCGGTTATCATCACTTCAGACGGTATGTCAGTACAGTTAATAGTAAGATAGGCTACAGTTCCGGCACTCAGTTTGAATGAGACTTTCGATAATTTTTTATTGAGCTGAGGTGTTAATCCTTTTGCGGTATACAAAACCGGTTCTCCCTTAAAATTTTCATCAGGAAAAATCTCAATCCATTGTTTTGAATTAAGCTTTAATAAACTATTGTTACTATTTATTTTAGAAATGTTTTTACTGACATTGTTGTTTATCTGAGCTAATAGAGTTTGACTCAAAATAGTTAAAAAGAGTCCGAAAATTATTTTTTTCATATAAGAATTGGTTTTTAAAAAGTTTACTTATCGCTAAATTAATACTTTATGTACAAGAAGCAAGTGCAAGTATTGCAGTAGAATCTTGCATACTAATTTCCGCCGTTGCCGGTGTTCCGCAAAAAGCACCACGCCGCTGTTGTGTATTGTGTGTTGGTTAAGCAGGGCAGGCAAGAGACCAACTGCACAACAGTAACAGAAGATAGGCTCAATAGTAATGTAAAGGTTGATATGAAAGAGTCTTTGCAATTCCTTACCGAAATTATCAGGACAGGCTTTTCCTCGGAATGAAAACGATTCCGATAGTGTAATAATATTTTAAATTCTTACAGCGATAACTAAAGGCTCTGGTTCATGAATACTTAAGGAAATAGCTTGATCATCCTTGATCTTAAAAATTACCTTAACCGAAGGAGCACCTGCAGGTGAAAAAGTATTTTCGTCTACTTTCCTTAGCCCTCTGCCAGACGAGCCTTTACGGCCCAACTGCAAAAAACCTTGTCGGTGCAGTTCAACAAACAAAACCTCACCTTCAATATCTCCAAAGCGGTATTCACCGAGAAATTTTTTCTTTTCTTCTTCATTTATTTCAAGGCTTTTTGGTTTTTCATCTGCATTGCCGAGGCTTTCAAGGTAGCTGATTACTTTGGTTACGTTGGCACTGTCGGTGGCTAAAATATTTTTATTAGTAAGTCTGTTTTTTGCATGTTGCAATAAGGTAATGTCATGTGGTCCACGGTGATTTTGAATACCCGGAACAGTTTCAATAATTTCCTGCACACTTTTTAGCATACCCATCATGGTAAAAGTGAAGATATCTGGTCTTGCCCCATAACTCATCAGCAACTCAGCAATATCCCTTCTTCCTACATGTGAGGCTGCACCGAGAGCTGTTTCAGCATCTCCAAAGCCCCAGTCCCAGGAAGCAATAGCCAGTTCCGGACGCTGCGTAACAAGTGCCTTTACTTTATCAAAATCGAAATGAGAAGCACCAACTACACTGCTTACCAAAGTATCGTTAATAGCTGGATACCTGTAAAAAAGTGGATCAACGTGTTTTGGAATTGTTATTACAGGTAATAAAGCGTTTGCAGATGCATAACCTAACGAAGTGATACCAAAGAGACTTAATGCAGTAGTTTTTAAGAAACGACGGCGTTCAAAAGGCATATTGTTCATATCAGATAATTTTTAAAATAATTATTTTAAGGTAGGGAATCTTAAATCAGTATTCTTTTAAATTCGAGATGGTCGGTATAATTATTTTATTGGAGGTATAAGTAAGATGATTCCGCCATTATGCTGTTCAACAAAAAAAGGAACTTCATGCCATGGTTATTGTTTTCTTCCGCCAACCCTACTAAAAAAACTTCGCTTCGCCGTTAACAATTAATCGCTATCAAAAAAAATATTACACTTTTTTTATTAAATCTTTATCTATTGATTTTACCAAATTAGTAACTGCCACTGTGTACAATAGGTGTACATTTGCAATTCAAATCTGAGCAATTAAGCACACTTGCCGTTGACCCTGAAAATTCAACACTTCTTCTAACGATTCCTGATTACTGCTCGGAAAATAAATCGTAATTATTTAAACCATAATATCATGAAAATTGATGAGAGTCCATCTATTGTACAGATGGAGCCAGAAGTGTTAAACAACCTGGTAAGAGAAGTAAAAGAAACATTGGCAACAGACATTCATCTGCCTGAAGCAAAGCAACCGTTGTTCACTATTACAGACCTGTGGAATATCCGCAGGAATGCAAAAACAGCAAGAGGAAGCTTTAGAGGGTAATAGTAATAACTATACTTTCCAATTTATCGCAATGCCGGCTTTACAAATCGTATTGGCCGGCATTTTTTATTGCCATTTATTAAGAGTTACCCTTTTTTGTACATTCTCAAATTTTCTCTACCTTTTACATTAAATCAAAAACATACAGTTATGAAAAAATTAAGCATTCTGTTGGCTATAGTTGTCAGCAGTATTTTTATTTCCTGTAGTGGGAAATCAGAAGGAGGCATGTCGGCCACGGCCAAAAAAAACATGGAAGTAAATGAAGCTATTTCAAAAGCCTACGAATCCGGCGATTTTAGTAAAATGAGTGATTATATTGCTGCTGATGCGGTTGATCATAGCGGAGAAACTGGTGATATAACAGGACTTGAAAATATTGTCGCCGAAATGAAAAAATATCATGAAATGGCGCCAGATATGAAAGGCAGTCATATTAAAGTTATGGCAGACGATGAATATGTGATTACCTGGTCAAAATCATCTGGTACAATGAATGGTCAGCAAATGGAAATGACGGGAGTGGATATTGCAAAGTTTAAAGATGGGAAAGCGGTGGAGCATTGGATGTATATGGATCCAAAAGATATGATGAAAATGATGCCGCCTGCTATTGAGCACAAAATGGATGATATGCCTGCAAAGGATACAACAAAGATGTAATCACCCTTAAATATATATCTTAAAAGGCTCGGTTATAAACGGGTCTTTTTTTTGCACTTCCTTTCTTTTACTAAGTTTGCCAAAACATACAAATGAAAACTCTCGCCGCCTTAGTTACTGAATTGGAAAATACAATGCCTTTTATGGAACAGAAGAATGAGGCTGTATCTCAAGTTACAGTCGGCTGGCATATAGAACACAGTTTACTGGCACTTGTAAAAATGATAACTGCAACAGAACATTCAAACCCTACTGAGTATAAAAAAACGTTCAATTGGAAACGTTCATTGGTGTTAGCAATGGGGAAAATTCCAAGAGGAAAGGCAAAAGTTCCCAGCTCCGTAAAACCCGGCGATGAAATAAGCGAAGCAACTATTAAACCGCTATTGGAAAAAGCAAAACAAAAAGCGGAGTTATTCGAAACATTAAGTAACGATAGATATTTCACCCATCCTGTTTTTGGAGATTTGAAGCTAAACAAGGCAAGAAAGATAATTGCCATCCATACACAGCATCATATCAGCATTATCAACGATATTTTAAAATCATAGTTGCTTAAATACCGTATTCAGGGTATTATTACTTGTACAATCTTTTTATAAGTTGCATACAATGGGAAAGCATTTTATGAAACTTCTTTTCTGTCTAATCTTCTGCAGCAATTTTGCAATGTCACAACCATTCGGGCTTACGAAAGACAGTGCTTTTGTAAAACTGATTGATGGCTTGCCAACGAAAGAGCCATTTGATACTGCCAAAAGTTACTGGCATAATATAAAAAAAGAATACCTGTACATCATCAGTGATAAAGATATTTACGAGTTGTTTGGCTATAACATTTCATCACGGTACGGAGATTTTGATTTTACAAACTATCATATTCTTGGCAAAGAAATTTGTAAACAATGTGAAATGTATTGCAAACATGATGAAGGCCAAAAAGATTGCCATCGCAATGTTTGTAATAAAGAATGGACTTGGATAATGCGAGATAACAAAAAGGCATTTATAGAAATTCCTTCACAAGGAAAACTACCTCTTAACGATGATCAAAATGCTGTAATGAAATATAGGTACAGCGATACTGTTTTGGTTTCAAATGCAGATACTGGAACGGCTACATGGCTCACACAGTCTGGCGGCGATTGCCATGCTACTTTTAAGTTTGGTGTATTCCATGATAATTATTACCCTGCTATCATCTTGAAAGAATGGAATTACTATGGCGGCTGCCGTGCAGGTGGCTCTTGGGAGTTTGCAATTAATTTTCCTATGCCTTCAGGCAACTTTCAAAAATCTAAGAATGTAATATTTATGAAAAAGAATGAGTGACACCTGTACATTATTTTCTGAGCTATTCCAACATATTTTGTCAGTATTATCTGCTTCATTGGCAGCTATTATTACTTCATTCTCCATTACTGTCGTTTAAAAACAATGAATTTTGTATCGGCAGGTTATTTGGTATAAGGCAAAGTGATAATTCTGTCATAGCTTTAAACCAATTAATAAACTAACATGGAAATTGAAATCTTTACACTCTGCGACTTTGCACAAGACAATAATTCAAAACTGACTATAGTAGGTACGTTCGATAGTATAAATGGGAAACAGTTTCCTCTTCAACATCCGGCATGTACTGTTGCCTGTCGTTTACGTTTTGGTGCATCAGAAACTGGCGATCATAGTTTCAAACTTCGTTTGATAGATACAGCAGGTAAGGAAGTGATTAAATCGATAGAAGGTAATATCAATATCGGTGTTCCTCCAAATGGTCAGTTTGCTTCCATTAATATGGTAATCAATTTTAATCAGTTGAAGTTTGAAACAGCGGGTCGCTATTCTTTTGAATTATATATTGATGAAGACTGGAAATCAGGATTGCCATTATTTCTGAATCAAATTTCTTAATAACGAGTATAACAGATTATTTATCTGAATTTTAATAATACTTCTTTTATGAGTTAACTATTTTAAATAGCTGTTAATTTCTTAAGAGTTTAAAAAATAATTTAAATTGCTGATACATTTTTAAAACTAAACTCATGCTTGAAATACTCGCAGTCATTTTCCTTTCAGGTAAAATAGGAGATTTAGCCGAAAGAAAAGGTCAGAAAAAAGGGAAATGGAAAGCTTATGCCATCCTTGGTTGGTTCATTTCAGAGATTGTAGGTATTGCAATTGGTATCGCAATGTTTGGTTCACAAGAATTTGGCCCTATGTTGTTGCTTGGTTATGGCCTTGCCATACTCAGTTATTTCGCCATTCGTCAAACATTACAAAAAATGCCTGATGTTGATACAGGTTTCGATTTCGAAAAGGATTCTAATCAGCCGTAACAAAATCATTTTGTTGAGACAGTAATCTGTTTTCCCAAGAGGCGTTACTTCTTTAAATCCTTCATTTCCTTAACTTTGCAGACTATGTCCGAAGAAGTAAAAAAGAAGAACGCAGCCTTAATTTCCTGGAAGAAATTATTGAGGAAGATCTTAAAAACGGCAAGTATAAATCTATCGTTACCCGTTTTCCCCCGGAACCCAATGGCTATTTGCATATCGGTCATGCTTCGTCTATCTGTTTGAACTTTGGATTAACGCAGAAATACCCTGGCTATACCAATCTCCGGTTCGATGATACCAATCCGGTAACAGAAGAAACAGAATTTGTAGACAGCATTAAAGACGATGTTCGCTGGTTAGGTTTTGAATGGAAGAATGAAAGATTCGCCAGTGATTATTTTGACAACTTATATGCATTTGCTTTAAAGCTGATTGATAACGGACTTGCTTATGTAGATGACAGCACAGCAGAAGAAATGGCAGTGTTAAAAGGCACTCCAACGGAACCGGGCAAAGACAGTATATATAGAACAAGAAGCATTCAAGAGAATAAAGATTTATTTATTCAGATGAAAAACGGCGAGTTTGCTGATGGAAGCAGAACCCTAAGAGCAAAGATTGATATGCAACATATCAATATGTTGATGCGGGATCCGATTTTATATAGAATCAAACATGCACATCATCACCGTACAGGCGATAAATGGTGTATCTATCCGATGTATGATTTTGCACATGGCCAAAGCGATTCTATTGAAGAAGTAACACATTCTATTTGTACAATGGAATTTGTGCCACATAGAGAATTGTATGATTGGCTGATCAAAAGTTTGGAAATATATCCTTCGCATCAATACGAGTTTGCAAGAAGAAATATTAATTATACGGTTACGAGTAAAAGAAAGCTCTTGCAATTAGTAACAGAAAAACATGTTACTGGTTGGGACGATCCAAGAATGCCAACCATCAGTGGATTAAGACGTCGTGGCTATACACCCAAAAGCATCCGTGACTTTTGCGATAGGATAGGAGTGGCCAAGAGAGATAATATGGTAGATGTAGGCTTACTTGAGTTTTGCCTGCGGGAAGATTTGAATAAGATTGCATTGAGAAGAATGGTAGTGTTTGATCCGATAAAAGTTATCATTACCAATTATGAAGGCAATGGAGAAATATTACACAGTGAAAATAATCCCGAAGATGAGAATGGAGGATTGAGAGATATTTCATTCAGTAAAGAAATCTATATAGAAAGCAACGACTTTATGGAAGTGGCGCCTAAGAAATATTTCAGACTGGCTCCCGGTCAGATGGTAAGATTAAAATCAGCCTATATTATTAAATGTGATGAAGTAATAAAAGATGCAGGTGGAAATATTACAGAATTGCACTGCTCTTATATTCCCGAAAGTAAAAGTGGTTCAGATACATCTGAAATTAAAGTAAAAGGAACATTGCATTGGGTAAATGCTGCGGATGCAGTTGAAGTGGAGGTAAGAGAATATGATCGTCTTTTTAAAGTAGAAGACCCGACAGATGAGGAAGGTGATTTTAAAGATTATATCAATCCCGATTCGTTGAAAGTAGTAACAGGTTTTGCAGAACCTGCTTTGAAAGAAGCAAAACTGGAAGATCGTTTCCAGTTTATCAGAAAAGGTTATTACTGCTTTGATAAAGAATCAACAGACGATAAGTTGGTGTTCAACAGAACCGTAGGATTGAAAGATTCTTGGGCTAAAGCTTCAAAATAAATGTAAAGATCCCCGTGTTTTTAAATTGGAATTTTAAAAAATAGCCAAATTTCTTTTATGAAGTCAAAAAATCTATCTACTTATTTTTTGATTAGTAATATTACGATTTATTATTTCTACAAATTTTTCAGGCCAAATTCTGGTATCTAAACATAGGTACAAAAATTTCAGAGGCTTTTAGCACTACTATAAATGTCGCTGGTATTGACACTATTGCTAAAAGTGCTGATTTTAGTATAAGAATTCAGTTTAATTAGAAATAGTTATTCAAATAATTAAGAAATTAAATATCTTTCAATTTGAAATAATTCAGATTTCAACAAACCATTAACTATTTAAAAAAAGCTTATGCGAAATTTTTACTTAAAAACACATATCCGTATCTTAAGTAGAATGCGGATTTTGTGTTTGCTGATGTTAGCGATAACATTCTCCAATCTCAATATTCAGGCGCAGTGTACCAACACCTCTGCTTTTGGTTCTGTAGCAGCTCCAGGCCCAGGTCTTACTGTGTCAATAACAACCTGTGCATTTGGGGGCGAGTATTCAACAGTTACAGCGGCTGCTGCTACAACATCTTATACAGTAACAGGCACTGGTGGTACCGGAAATTACATAACTATACGTCAGGGAACTTCCGGCGGTCCCGTTATAGCTTTTGGATTTTCTCCCTTAACATGGACCTCCACAGTGGCAGGATCTTATTTTGTACATGTTAATACAACTGCAGCATGCGGAACTGATGCAAGTTGTCATGCATTGACTATAACTAACAATAGCGGTTCTACTCCTGACCCATGTACAAGTATTAGTACAATTGCCTGTGCGGCCCCTGCAACAGCAACATTAGTTGGAGCAGGTGTCTGGAGCCCGGGTAGCTGTGGATTCACCACACCCGGTAATGAAAAAATTTATAGTTTCACACCAACTGTTACCGGTGTTCATTCTTTACAGGTTACATCAGCAAGTGGCGGATTTGTTGATTATATGTATAAAGCTGCATCGGGTGGTTGCAGTGCAACCGGCTGGACTTGTATACAGGATCTTAGCGCAGCTGCAACTGCCACCATAGGTACGTTAACTGCCGGAGTAGAATATTATATTTTGCTTGATGCAGAAGGAACAAGTTCCAGAACACACACTTTTCAGATTAACTGTCCGGCGGCTGGCCCATGCGCCAGTATTAGTACAATTGCCTGTGCCACACCTGCAACAACAACATTAGTTGGAGCTGGTGCTTGGAGCCCTAATAGCTGTGGATTCACCACAGCCGGTAATGAAAAGGTTTATAGTTTCACTCCAACTGTAACGGGTGTTCATTCTTTACAGGTTACAGCAGCAAGTGGCGGATTTGTAGATTATTTTTATAAAGCAGCTTCTGGTGGTTGTAGTGCAACCGGCTGGACTTGTATACAGGATATTTCCGCCCCAACAACTGCCAGCATAGGTACGTTAACTGCCGGCGTAGAATATTATATCCTGCTTGATGCAGAATCAACAGCTTCTGTTACACATACTTTCCAGATTGATTGTCCGCCTGCTGGCCCATGTTCCAGTATTACTACAATTGCCTGTGCAGCTCCTGCAACAGCAACATTAGTTGAGCTGGTATTTGGAGCCCAGGTAACTGTGGATTTAGCACACCCGGCAATGAAAAAATTTATAGTTTTACACCAGATGTAACCGGTGTTCATTCTTTACAGGTTACAGCAGCAAGTGGCGGTTACGTTGATTATATGTTCAAAGCCGCTTCTGGTGGTTGTAGTGCAACCGGCTGGGCTTGTATACAGGATATTTTCGCCCCAACAACTGCCAGCATAGGTACGTTAACTGCCGGCGTAGAATATTATATCCTGCTTGATGCAGAATCAACAGCTTCTGTTACACATACTTTCCAGATTAATTGTCCATGTCCTGACGCAACTATTTCATACACAGGTTCGCCATATTGTCAGAATGCAGGTACTGCTAATGTTACCCGTACAGGTACTGCTGGCAGTGTTTATTATTCAACAGCTGGCTTGTCACTAAATGCTTCAACGGGCGCAGTTACTTTAGGAACCAGTACGCCTGGTACTTACACGGTAACCTATTCAATTGCAGCTTCAGGAGGTTGTCCTGCAGTTATGACAACTGCTTCAATAACAGTTAATCCAACACCAAATGCTATCGCAACACCTGCTAGCCAGACAATCTGTTCAGGTGCTACAATAACACCGATAGTGTTAACAAGTGGAGTAGCAGGAACAACTTTCACATGGATAAGAAATAATACAGCTGGGGTAACCGGATTACCAGGTAACGGTGTCAGCAATATCAGCGGTACACTAACTAATATTACTGCAGCCCCAATAACAGTAACATTTACAATAACACCAACAGCTAATGGTTGCCCTGGGCCAACAAGTACAGCAACAGTATTGGTTAATCCAACACCAAATGCTATAGCTACACCAAATGCACAGACTATCTGTAATGCAACAGCGATAACGCCGATAGTATTAACGAGTGGAGTAGCGGGTGCAACGTTTGCTTGGACAAGAGATAATAATGCAACGGTAACAGGTATGGCCGCCAATGGCTCAGGCACACCGATAACCGGTATATTAACTAATACGACGAATGCACCAGTAACGGTAACGTTTACGATAACACCAACCGCCAATGGTTGCCCTGGTCCAACGACAACGGCAACAGTAATAGTAGCTCCAACACCAACGGTAGACCAACCGGCTAACCAAACGGTGTGTAACGGAACGCTGACAGCTCCGGTATTATTTAGTAGTCCAGTGGCCGGAGTAACGTACAATTGGACCAATAGTAATACAGCGATAGGCTTAGGAGCTAGTGGCACAGGTAATATAGCAGCCTTTACAGGCACCAATGGTACGACGTTGCCGATAACAGGAACAATAACGGTAACGCCAATATTTGCAGGCGGTCCTGCAGTACCCGCCCCGGTTACATTTACAAATTCAACAAGTATGTTGGTACCTGCGGGTCAGCCAGCAACTACAAGTGGTCCGGCAGCACCTTACCCATCAGCAATTACGGTGTCAGGATTACCAACCACAGGCGTTACGGTAGAGTCAATAACGTTAACCAACATCACCCACACATGGGGATCAGATATAGACGTATTACTTGTTTCACCAACGGGTCAGCAATTTATGCCTATGTCTCGTGTAGGAGGATCAGGTGGTTTTGATGCAGCAGCAACTATTACATTAAGAGATGGCTCTCCAGCCATGCCTACTACAAGTACACCTATACCTACAGGCACTTATGGACCTACAGCTGGAGTCGGAACTACAACAATGCCGGCAGGAGCACCAGTAGGGCCGTATAATTTAGCAGCACCAGCTGGTACATCAACGTTTGCCAATGTGTTTAATAACACAACCAATTATAATGGTACTTGGAATTTATATGTAGCCGATCACAGTGGTGGTGATTTTGGTAATATCGGAAATGGTTGGTCAATTACGTTAGTATCAACGACACCGGGATCTTGTGCTGGTCCCTCGAAGACCTTTGATATAACAGTTAATCCAACACCAACGATTACTTGTCCTGCAAACATGACGGTAGCCAGCGATGTAGGTGTATGTAACAAAACAGTTAACTACACACCAACAGTAACGGGTACACCAGTACCAACACTTAGCTATGTATTAACTGGCGCAACAACAGGCAGTGGTGCAGGCAGTGGTAGTGGTTTGAAATTTAATGTAGGCGTAACCACAGTAACAATAACAGCAACGAATATTTGTGCAACAGTTACTTGTTCGTTCACAATAACAGTAACCGACAGCCAGTTACCCGTGATCAATACACAGCCAGCTAACCGCACAGTATGTGTAGGTAGCAATGCAACCTTCACGGTAGTAGCGGTAACAGCTCCAAGTGCAGGCGGTCCGATAGCCTACCAGTGGCAGTTGTGGAATGGTAGCACCTGGAATAATATAGCAGGTGCCACAGCAGCAACGTTAACCTTGAACAGTGTAACACAGAGTATGAATACGAACAGTTACCGTGTAGTCTTAACAGGCTTGTGTTCTACGGTTACCTCAGGCTTTGCAACATTGTATGTAAATCCATTGCCAACAATCAACTTGACAACATCGATACCACCAGCCTTGTTACCAACACAGGTGTTAACGATTACAGCAACTACAGCACCTGGGGGTGGCAGTTATGTATGGTTCAAGAATGGAGTGGTAATACCGGGAGCAACAGGTAATACATTAGCAGGTCTTACGGTGAGTGATATCGGTACATATCGAGTAGTGTACACAGATGGTAATGGATGTGTAGCTACATCAGCCAATGTAGATATCACAGGTCAGCCATCGGATAACTTGTATGTGTATCCGGTACCAAACCAGGGAGTGTTCAATGTTAGGTTCTATAACCAAGCAAATGAGCAGGTAACGGTAAGGGTATTTGATGCGAAGGGAGCAGAAGTGTACAGTAGAAAAGTATTGACAACAATACCATACACGACTATCAACGTAGATCTATCGACGAATCAACCATTGGCAAACGGTACATATATTGTTGACATCCGTGGGGCGGATGGAAGACTGATGGGAAGTAGGAAGATAATAGTATATAACAGATAATCTAAAATCTAAAATCTAAAATCAAAACCCCGTCTCGCTTTATGCGAGACGGGGTTTTTTATATTATCATCAAACCTTGCGGATCTTTTGCAAATAGATAAGCATCGTTTTCTACAAATCCATTCGATTTTATTTCAACCGCATTCGCTTTCCAAATTTTAAAGGATAATTAATTATTTATTTATGCTCTCCGAAAATTTCCCGTAATGTATCGGCTATCTCACCCAAAGTGCATTTGTTCTCTACAGCTTCTACAACAGTTGGCATTATATTTTCTCCGCTGCTTGCTTTGTCATTTAAGCCCTGTAGTATCTGGTCACATTTAGCATGATTACGGTTGCTACGGAGTTTCTGCAATTTTTCCGTTTGTAAAACTCTGATATTGTCATCAACTTTTAGAATAGGAATTTTCTCAGTTTCTGCTGATTGAAATTGATTGACGCCAACAATTATTTTTTTGCCGCTTTCAATATTTCGCTGATATTCATAAGCACTTCTTGCAATCTCATCCTGAATGAATCCTTGTTCTATAGCAGCAACACTTCCGCCCATTGCGTCAATTTTCCCAATTAGTTTATACGCAGCTTGTTCAATTTCATTAGTTAATGATTCAATAAAATAGGAACCTGCTAATGGATCAGCAGTTTCGGCAACTCCGCTTTCAAAAGCAACTAATTGTTGTGTTCTTAAAGCAATCTTAGCTGCTTCTTCAGTTGGAAGACTTAAAGCCTCATCGTATCCGTTAGTATGTAAAGATTGTGTGCCGCCCAATACCGCAGCTAATGTTTGAATAGTAACTCTTGAAATATTATTTAGAGGTTGTTGTGCAGTTAATGTACTGCCGCCTGTTTGAGTATGAAAGCGCAACATCATTGCTTTGGGATCAGTTGCACCTAGATCTTTCATTATCTGTGCCCACATTTTTCTAGCAGCTCTGAATTTGGCAACTTCTTCAAACAAATTATTGTGGGCATTAAAAAAGAAAGAAAGCCTTTTGCCAAATACATTAATGTCTAAACCTTTCTTTAATGCAGCTTGTACATATGCTTTGCCATTTGCTAAAGTAAAAGCAATTTCCTGAACGGCTGTACTGCCTGCTTCTCTGATATGATATCCTGAAATAGAAATCGTATTCCATTTTGGAACTTCTTTACTGCACCACTCAAAAATATCTGTGATAATTCGCATGGAAGGTTTGGGGGGATAAATGTAAGTTCCTCTCGCAGCATATTCTTTTAGAATGTCATTTTGAATTGTGCCTGTTATTTTTTTCAGGTCAGCACCTTGTTGTTTTGCTAACGCAACATAGAATGCCAATAAAATATAACCGGTTGCATTAATGGTCATGGAAGTGGAAACGTCTTCCAGTTTTATTCCATCAAAAAGTGTTTGAACATCTTCAATACTATCAATAGCAACGCCTACTTTACCAACTTCTCCTTCGGCTAATGGGTGATCGCTGTCATATCCAATTTGTGTAGGTAAATCAAAAGCAACACTTAATCCACTTACTCCTTGTGATAACAAATAGTGATATCGTTTATTACTTTCTTCTGCTGTACTGAAACCAGCGTACTGACGCATTGTCCAAAGCCTTCCTCTGTACATATTGCTTTGAACACCTCTGGTATATGGGAATGTGCCAGGTAAGTAATCGTTTATATTATTGAAGTCAGCAGGAACGTCGCTACTTGTATAAAGCGGTTTAACTTCTATGCCCGAATCAGTATATTTTTTATTTTCTTCTGACATATCAATCGTTTAATTGCAGTGGATTCAATACCGTATTAATTCATTATTTTTTTTGCTTCAAAGTTTAACGCCTGCAACACCAGTTCATGTAAGGCGCCATTTGGTTGAGCCATTAACACTTCCAGTATTTTTTTGTTTAAGTCGGCTGCAGATGCAGTTGGAGGTAAAGTAGCTGCCACCTGATTAATAATCATAATATTTTGCTCTTTGAGATTTCTTACTGAATCCCAGCTGTATTGAAAGATCCATGGATATTAATTTATTTGCTGCAAAAATAGGTTGATTGAGCGTAGTTTACGCTGCAATATTCTATCAGCGGTCTTGTTAAAATTCCGTACTTCGAAACTGTAAATTATGTGGCAGGAAAAAGAATAATTATTTTGCAACATGGAAAATACAATTACATCTCCAGTAGCACTAACAGAAGGAGCATTGGCTGAAATAAAAAGATTGACGACCGTGGAAGGGTTTGATACAACTCAGCGTTTGAGAGTTGGAGTGAAGGGTGGAGGATGTTCTGGGATGACTTATTTGCTTGGCTTTGATCAGCCGACAGAAAATGATAAACATTTTGAAGTAGAAGGAATAGGCTGCATAATGGACAAGTCGCATGAAATGTATTTGTTGGGAATGCAGGTGGATTGGCAAGATGGATTAAACAACCGTGGATTTACTTTCAAGAACCCTAATGCAAGTACAACCTGCGGATGTGGAACAAGCTTCGCAGTTTAATAACCGTAAAATAATCGTAAATAAAAAATCAAGACGTTGCTATTGCAACGTCTTTTTCTTGGAGAAGTAATTAAAGGTATCTGGCTTTTATAATTGAGATATGATGGTTAACATGGCCAGCAACAATAAATCCAATTGCTAAAACAGAAACCGGATTACCGCTGGCTATGCCAGTAGCATTCAGTTGGTCTTCATCAAATGAATTAAAAAGAATTTCTGTAGAACGACGAAGAGCATTGAATTCTTCAAGCAAATCATCCCATTTTCTTTTATCGGTCTTTGCATTGTCTGCATATGTGTTTTCGTCAAATCCCGGAAGAGGTGTTTCGTCCTTTCGGGCAAAGCGAAGTGCTCTGTATGTAAACACTCTTTCTCCATCAATAATATGTTGAATAATTTCTTTTATAGACCATTTGCCTTCGGCATAGCTGAATTCTCTTTTTTCAACTGGTAGTGATTCAAAAAAAAGTATTGAACAAAGCCGTTTGATTTCTTAGGGCTTCCGTTAAATCATTTCTTTAACAGCATTGATATAGCCATGAAACCATTCAGGTGCTGTAGATAAATCAGGTCTGGACATATTAAATTATTGTTTTGGTAAAGGAGCTCCAACCGCAATATCACAACGGTGTCCTGGTTTTCCATGTTCAGGGTTCATACCTGCTGTAACTGGTGCAGCAGGTGTAGTAGATGCAGGCAACAATGGAGTAACTGGAGCACCGGGATTAGTTGTTGCTGGTTGCTGAACTGTTTTAACTTCAGCAGGTTTGCTATCTAACGGAGCGCCAACAGCAATATCACAACGATGACCGGGTTTACCATGTTCAGGATTCATTCCGGCAGCTATTTCTTTTGCTGGCTGGGGATTTGAAATTATTGTTGCAGGTTGTTGACTAATTGCAGGTTTAGATGTTGTTATAGTAGGTGTAGCAGATGGTTGTACTGGGCTATTTAAAGGAGCACCAACAGCAAGATCGCAACGGTGGCCAGGTTTGCCATGTTCAGGATTTAGCCCTGCTGCTGATACGGCGGAATTGGTTTGAACTGGTGTTTGTGTTGTTGATGATGTAGAAACAGGAATTATGCCCGGTGCTGTTATAGTATTTTTGGGTACTGTTCCGTTTGTATCTGGTATTGTAACTGAATTAACAGCTGTTGAATCATTTTTGGGATATAGATTGTTTCTCCGTTAGAATTACCGCCGCATGCTGTAATAAAACTTATTGCTGCAATCCCAATACATAATGATAAATATTTCATGTGTTAATTTTTGATGAAGCTAGGGTGCAATTTAATCAAGTTTTTTTAGAAATATGGCCGTATGTAATTCAAAAATGCAGTAGGTAGAAAAAAATAGCCCCGTTTTAAACGAGGCTATAAATATGTTATTTGAAATAATATTATTCTTTTGTTTTGCAGAAAACTTAAAATCCTTTTTTAATGGACATGTTTCTCTCACCTTTTAAAGTAGAAGCAAGTTTAACTGCTTCGTAGGCATTAATAATACCACCAGATCTGCTTAACTCACTAAGATCAACCATTTCATCAGTGCCAGGGTTGTTTACTTTAACACCTGGATTTTGAGATGATTTTTCGATAACCATTTTAACTTGTGCTGCACTTAAAGTTGGGAAATACTCAAGTATCATTGCAGCAAGACCAGCAACAACTGGAGATGCCATACTTGTTCCTTGCAAATTCTGGTAAGTGTTTCCACCCGGAACAGTTGCATAAATTTTTACACCTGGTGCAAACACATCAACCTCTTTTTACCATAGTTAGAAAAGCTTGCAGTAAGCCCCCTGCTTTAGGATCTCCGCTTGCTCCAACTGTTATCCAGTTGTTTGGTCTGCTTTCGTCGCATATACAGGAGTTGGATAGTTGTATGAACTGTCTAGGTTTTTCGCATCATTACCTGCAGCATGAACCATAAGAACCCCTTTGCTTTCTGCATATTTTACAGCATCATCAACCCAATTTTTTTCTGGAGAAAACCCTTTGCCAAAACTCATGTTGATTACCTGTGCTCCGTTATCAACTGCATAATGAATCGCTAATGCAATATCTTTATCATGCTCATCACCATCTGGTACTGCACGAAGGGCCATTATTCTTACATTGTCTGCAACACCGTCCATGCCTTTGCCATTACCACGGACAGCTCCAATTATACCTGATACATGGGTTCCATGCAATGCTGATTTATTACTCACCATTACATTATTATTCCCATAGAACTTATCGTTGAAATCTTTGTAGTTGTCTTTTACAATATCTCCACGATAATTTTTTGGGGCAGTATCAGAAGCTTCCATTTTATTCAGATCAGCTTCGAGTTGATCCATAATTTGCTGATTGGTAATTTCGTTATTGTCATTGCCTTCGCAAATTCTTGTCAGAATATCCTTTACTTTCTTTGCGTCAGCATTTTCTGTTGTAAAATTTTCAAGATCTTTACAATTATATTCTTCTTTTTTAATTTCTTTGCGGATAACTGAATCTCCAGCTGCCATCATTTTGGACATTCTTCTTATCTGAATTACTTCCATCGGGTTTACATCGCCAACAATTTCCTGCTTTGCTCTAACCCACATTTCATAAAAAAATAATTCTTCATCTGACAACGTAGAAGCGTCTTTTATATTCTCATATTTAGATTTCATATTATGATAAAACCTCGCAGCTTCATAAGAGTCCTGTTCTACATTTTGGCCGTCGCGGCCACCAATAAAATTCCAGCCATACACATCATCTACATAGCCGTTCTTATCATCATCAATTCCATTTCCAGGTATTTCTTTTGGGTTTTTCCAAAGCACTGATTTTAAATCTTCATGCAGGGTGTCGACACCAGAATCTATAACAGCAACAATTACCGTATTGCTTTTCAACTTTTTTGTTTTTACAAAATTGTATGCTTTATCCATGCTTATTCCATAATAGCCAGAACTAGCCTTGTCCATTAGATGCCATCCTTTGGGTACGTCTTGTGCAAATATTGTGAAGGAAACTAATCCGGCTACAAGGAACAAAGCACAGCTTTTGAAATTTTTGTTCATATGAATTTTTAATTTGTATACAAAATTGGTGTAGGCGTAAAAATAATGATTACCATTCATACATTTTACATAAGTAAACACCCTTTTGCAGGTGATTTTATGCTTTTTTTGACGGACGGTAATACTAATAGGTTGCCTGCTAAGTTTTTACAGTTGTTTTTTATGATTCCTATACATCAAACTTTATTCCTTGGGCCAAGGGAAGAGAAGTGCTATAGTTGATAGTGTTTGTTTGCCGACGCATATAAACTTTCCAAGCATCGCTTCCACTTTCCCTACCGCCACCAGTTTCTTTTTCGCCGCCAAAAGCCCCACCAATCTCGGCACCAGATGTACCAATATTGACATTAGCAATACCACAATCGCTTCCGGCATGGGATAAAAATTGCTCCGCCTCACGGAGGTTTAGTGTCATAATTGACGATGATAATCCTTGTGGCACTTCATTTTGAATGGCAATTGCTTCGTCAATCGTTTTATACTTTAATAAATATAGGATGGGAGCAAATGTTTCATGTTGTACAATCTTATACCCGGGTTTTGCTTCTGCAATACAGGGCTTTACATAGCAACCACTTTCAAAACCTGCACCAGATAACACAGCACCTTCAACAACAAAATTTCCACCCTCTACTTTGCATTTTTCAATTGAATCCTGATACATCTGCACGGCATCTTTGTCAATTAACGGACCGACATGATTATTTTGATCTAAAGGATCACCGATGCGTAGCTGTTTGTACGCAGCAACTAATTTATTTTTAACAGTTTCATAAATTTCTTCATGAATGATTAACCTTCTTGTGCTGGTACATCTTTGTCCGGCTGTACCTACTGCACCAAACAATGAACCGAGTATTGCAATATCTAGATCAGCGTCTTTTGTAATAATGATGGCATTGTTTCCTCCTAATTCTAATAAGGCTCTGCCTAATCTTGCCCCAACTGCTGCACTTACTGCTTTCCCCATTCTGGTAGAACCGGTTGCTGAGAGAAGAGCTACTCTTGTATCTGCAGACATCCATTCTCCAACTTCTCTGCCGCCAATTACCAGTCCACATACACCTTCTGGGACGTTATTCTTTTTGAATACTTCTGAAATAATATTTTGACAGGCAATGCCACAAAATGGTGTTTTTTCAGATGGCTTCCAAATACAGACATCTCCACAAACCCATGCAAGCATTGTGTTCCAGCTCCAGACTGCTACCGGAAAATTAAATGCGGATATTATTCCCACAATACCTAATGGATGATATTGTTCATACATTCTGTGGCCGGGACGTTCGCTGTGCATTGTTAGCCCATGCAATTGTCTTGATAAGCCTACCGCAAAATCGCAGATGTCAATCATTTCCTGCACTTCGCCCAAACCTTCCTGTAAACTCTTACCCATTTCATAGGAAACTAATTTGCCGAGCGGCTCTTTGTTTTTTCTTAATGCTTCTCCAATTTGTCTTACTATTTCTCCCCGTTGCGGTGCAGGCATCAGCCTCCATGTTTTAAAAGCTTCTTCTGCTTTGCTTACTACTGCTTCATATCCTTCTTTATCAGCGGCAATTACAGAACCAATCTTTTTGCCATCTACAGGAGAGTAGGAGTCAATCTTTTCGCCTGAAGAGTCTTGCCACTTTGTTCCAGTACTTATTCCTTTATTAATTGGTTCTATTCCAAGTGTCTTTAAAAAATCCATAGCTTTTAAATTTGGGTTACAAAGTTATGAATGATGAACCAGACTAAAATAAAAAGGGAATGTGCTTTATAGCACATTCCCTTTAAGAATTTTTCAATAATCATTAAAAAGCCTTTTTAGCATCCTTAATTGTTATTAGATATTTAGTCCAGATATTTTGTTCTTGCATCATTTTATCCATTTTGTTGCGTGATCAAAATCACCACCACCACCGGATCTTGCTCCACCACCGGATCTTTGCTCCACCACCGGATCTTGCTCCACCCCAGAAGGTCTTCCGCCACTTGCGCCACTATTCCTCCTCCTTGACCAACACCTTCAGAAGGGGTTTCTATTCCTTTTAATTTCCATCCGATGCTAATAACTTTTTGTTCAAAGAGCCGGATTCTTCAATTACGGAAAGCGGAATTCGGTATTCAATAATTAGCGCATTTAAAGAATCCCAGGAAAAAGCAATATTAATCTTGTTTTCAAGTTTCAACGCCTGGGATACTGGTTCGGGTCCAGTATTCGAAAACCCAAATATATTCATGAACATCAGACTATTGAGCATTGATTCTCTTAGCCTAGTGATTCTTTCTTTTTCAGAAATTAAACCGGTTGGTTTTTCTTCCGCTCTGGTATTACTAAAGGTTAATCCGGATTTAATTGGAAATTCCAAACCGTTTGATTCTTTCTTTTTCCCTTTAGTATCAATGTAAAGATTCATTCCAAATTTGCTCATTTTCATTTGAGAGCCCATTTCTTTTGCAATAAGTGCAATGAAAAGAAATTCATTATCATTATGAATTGCATACTTAATTGAGGTCTCTTTATCTGTAGAAAATGAACTTTCAGGCCATTCATAAACATGACCATCAAAAATATGATGGATATCCAACGTATCGCTATAGAGTAAGGGTTCAGATGATTTTGCAAGAATAGACCAGTGTGATAAAATTGCTACTACAAACAGGTTGATCGCTATTTTTCTCATAAAAAAAGTATTTGTTTTCAGATTAGACGTAGTTTTAAAAATAACCTTTTGGTATCAGTTTTTTTTTTATTCTAATGCTTTTTTGTCAACCTGGAAGCTCGATTCCCAGCCCTTATAGATTGAACTCAATTCCTGCTGAAAACCATTTGCCAGGCATTTGTGAGCCCAATAGGTCACTATACTTTTTGTCGAAGACATTATCTGCTTGTACGAATAACTTTCCTTTTTCGTTTGGCAAAAGATATCCAAGTTTGGCATTTAGAATGAAATATGATGGAGTAATCTCAGCACCTATTGATGCAGCTTTTCTTTCGTTTCTGTTTTTATACAATCCTCCGGCTGAGATGAAAAAGATTTGATTGTATAAATCACATTAAAGTTGACAAGATGTTTTGCATGGATGAAATATAGAAAGAAGGAATGCTGTCTTTATTTTTGAATTCAACCATGTGTATCCAAACATGAAATTCAATATAGACGAAATGGCTATTTTCTTTGAATAAACGGCATCAATCTCAATTCCGGTTGTTTTAACACTTTCCACATTTTTAGCTAATGAATAAGAACCTGTTGGGATTAGGTTTACTTTTCTCGGCATATCGCTGTATGGAGTAGGGGCATAGTCAATTAATCCTTTATGGTCTCTGTAAAAGAAAGTTGTACTAAGCTGAAAGTTTTTATTGAAGTGATAATCAGCACCGATTTCAAAATTCAAGGATTCTTCAGGCTTTAGAGCTGGATTTCCAATTGTTCCACTTGTTACCAATGCTTTATTATAATTGTTGAAACGTTCAGTAAAGTCTGCATCTCGAATCGATTTGCCAGCAGAAGACCTGATGGTTAATGCTGAGGGTGTCCATGCAAAATTTATTTGTGGAACAAGCACTGCACCGTAACGTTCGTCCCAATCGAGTCGTAAGCTTTCATTCAGAAAAATATTTTCAGCAAATTGCTGACGGAAGATTGTATAAAATGCGCCATGTGCTATACTGTGATTTCCTCTGTCGTTCGACTCAATCTTTTTATTAATAAATTGTACACCAGGTGTTATACTATATTTCTTATTTATATGCCAGTTATAATATACTTGTGCTGTATATAAATTTGATCTGTTGTCATTTGGAATGGAAGCAGGGCGAAACCAAAACTGATCTCTTAGATTTTTATAACCAAGGTCAATGTTCAATAAACCATTTTTTGTTTTTTTATTGATGTTCAATTGACTCCAGACTGAGTTTACTTTTTCATTTGCAGTATCGCTGGCAAATGTTGTATAAAAATTTTGTGCATTGAATTTTCTAAAATCAGCAGCTGACACGGATGCTTGCTCTCCAGTCTTTTTTAAACTGATGCGAAAAGGCAATACTGGCTGTTGTTAAATGAAAAAAACCTGAAGTTCCTCTTAATTGTTCACCTTTGGCATTATTGGTATTTACTCCGGCAGAAAAAGAAGAGTTGTTTTTTGCATATTGAAAATGTGTACCTGCATTCAACAAATTATTTTCTCCGACAGTAAGATTTGTACGAAGTTTTTTATTGTTACTGATTTTCCCGGCAAATGTTTTAGTAATAATATTAATAACACCACCAACAGCTTCTGATCCATAAATGGCAGAGGCTGCTCCCTTTAAAACTTCAATTCTTTCAATTTCGGATGGATGGATTGGTACATAACTATTAAAATGTCCGGTAATCGGGTCATTCAATTTTACTCCATCAATAATTACTAATACTTGCTGAAAAGTTCCTCCTCTTAATATTATATTGCTCTGTGCGCCTTGCGGCCCTCTTTGTTGTACTTCTATTCCTGGAATATAGCGTAGCAATTCATCAATAGAGTTTACAGGAAGTGAGTAAAATGTTTCTCCTTTAATGGTAGTTATATTTCTTCCTGTTTCTTTTTGTTGTTGTTCTAAAAGACTAGCTGTAATTGTTATGTTGCTTAACTCAATATCTTTTTCCTGGGATAAAGCCTTTGTAGATACGAAAACTAGCATCATCCAAAAAGACAATTGCTTTGCGAATTGCATACAGTTTATTTTGGTCGCAAAAATAGTGGATGATTGGAATGTTTATTAGATGATTTAAGTAATGACAGGGAAGTGACAATTAATACTGTTCACTCTCATTTGGGAAATCATTTGACTTAACATCTTTAATATATTGTTGTACTGCGGTGGTGGCCTGTTCAGCAATATTCGAATATTGTCTTAAAAAGCGGGGTTTGAATTCGGTATTTATACCCAGCATATCATGCATTACAAGTACCTGTCCGTCACAATCGCCACCGGCTCCAATGCCAATTGTAGGAATTGAAATACTTGCTGAAACTTCTTTTGCCAGAGTTGCAGGAATTTTTTCCAATACGATTGCAAAACAACCGGCATCTTCTAAAAGCTTAGCATCGTTTCTTAATTTATTGGCCTCTTCTTCTTCTTTTGCTCTTACGGTGTAAGTGCCGAATTTATAAATGGATTGTGGTGTAAGTCCAAGGTGTCCCATCACAGGAATTCCAGCGGATACAATTTTTTTGATTGACTTCAATACTTCTTCACCGCCTTCAAGTTTTATAGAATGTGCACCAGATTCTTTCATTATTCTGATAGCAGAAGCAAGTGCTATATCAGAATTGGATTGATAAGAACCAAAAGGCAGATCTACGACTACGAGGCTACGATTAACTGCTCTAATAACAGAAGAAGCATGATATATCATTTGCTCCAAAGTGATAGGCAAAGTAGTTTCATGGCCAGCCATTACGTTAGATGCAGAATCGCCAACAAGTATAACATCAATGCCTGCACCATCAATTATTTTTGCAAAAGAATAGTCGTAGGCTGTAAGCATACCTATCTTTTCGCCAGCCGCTTTCATCTTTTGCAGTGTATGCGTCGTAACTTTTTTTATTTCTTTATTAACAGGCATTCAATTATTTTTTAGGATATAAATGTAAGTAAAATCAAATTTCGATATTACTGAGCCTTACTTCATCATATAAATTATGAACTAATCCATCCGCCAGCCCTATTTTAGGAACAAAGATTTCTTCGGCATCAGACCATCGCATTACATTAATATAAATTAGTAGCGCAGGCACAATTACGTCAGCTCTGTCTTCTCTTAGTTTGTACATGCTGATACGCTGCGTTACAGAAAGGTTGCTAAATTCTTTATAATAATCTCTCAATACATCGAGTGACAGAGATTTTCCTTCTTTTCTTTTTGATATGGAAAATATTTTATTAATGTTTCCTCCCGAACCTATTGCAGTTACATGATGATAACCTTTCGTTTTTTTAGTTATACATTCTTTCATTTCATCCCATGTGGCTTCAGTAACTTGATTTTTTAGCAACCGGATAGTACCGATATTGAATGATTCTTTAAACACTAATTTATTGTCGCTAAAGAAAGTTAGCTCAGTGCTTCCTCCACCAACATCCACATAGAGGTAAGATTCTTCGTCAGTTAAATTTTCTGCTATATGATTTTCATAAATAAAAGAAGCTTCTTCATTGCCACTGATGACTTGTATTTCGATTCCGGTTTCTGCTTTTACTTTTTTAATTATTTCTGCGGCATTTGCAGCATCCCGCATGGCAGAAGTGGCACAGGCTTTCCAATGCTTTACGTCATACACATCCAATAATAATTGGTAAGATTTGATGGTCTTAATTATTTTATCCACCTTGGCCGGTGGAATTTCTCCCTTGTCAAATACATCGAAACCGAGCCGTAAAGGAACTCTTACTAATACTACTTTGATAAACTCTTTTGTACCCTGTGGGCCTGAGATAACATCAGTAATCAGTAATCTTGCTGCGTTGCTTCCAATATCAATTGCTGCTAATCTCACGTCGGATTTTTGTTTTATTATACAGGTAATTGTATGTTTCTACCTGCGATCGGATTTTCTTTTTCGTTGTTCTTACATACTCGTTACTCAACTCATTGTCAAGCCATCTTGCTTTCACATTATCTTGTAACTGTATATCAAGAATGTCAATCAGTTCCTTTTTTAATTCATTGTTCCAGATGGGACAGGTGGCTTCCATTCTATGTTCAAGATTTCTTGTCATCCAGTCTGCCGAAGATAAAAAAACTTTTTCTTTACCCCTGTTGTGAAAGACCCACACTCTTGCATGTTCCAGGTATTCATCAATAATACTTATTGCCCGTACAGGCTTTTCATATTTTTTATTTTCAGTTAACATACAAAAAACACCTCGAATGATTAATTTGATTTGTACGCCAGCTTTAGCTGCTTCATACAATTTTAAAATCATTTCTTCATCAGAAAGTGAGTTCATTTTAAGGGTTATAGCAGCTGGCTTTTTCTTGTTGGCTTGTCTTATTTCTTCATTAATCAGTTTTGTCATTTCCTGTTTTACAAAACCGGGACTTGGAATTATTGTTTTACATTCCCTAAGAAAGTGCATGCCAGATTTCGGCTGTTCCAGAAAATTGAAGATTCTGTTTATGTCAGCCATTATTTTTTGATTGGAGGTTAGTAAACAATGGTCGCCGTAAACTTTGGCTGTTTTTTCATTGAGGTTTCCGGTACTGATAAAGCCATATAAAATGAATTTATGATCCTTTGTTTTCTTTTTAATCAGGCAAATTTTTGAATGCACTTTTAACTCTGGAATTTCAATTAAGACTTTGGCGCCTTCTTCTTCCAGCCTATTTTTCCATTCTATGTTTGCTTCTTCTTCAAATCTGGCTCTAAGTTCCAGCATTACAATTACTTCTTTTCCGTTGCGAACAGCATTAATTAATGCATTCACAATTTTAGATTGCGACGCAAGACGGTAACAGGTAATTTTTATTGTTGTTACATCAGGGTCAAATGCCGCTTCCCGTATAAGATCAATTAATGGAAGAAAAGAATGATAGGGGAAATGAAGTAATACATCTTTTTTGAGTATAACATCTGAAACCCTATTGTCTGTAAGTTGGGGATGGTCAAATGGTTTTTTGCGTTGTTTTTTATCTTTAAATACCTGATCAGGAAAATCCATAAAGTGCCGGTAATTATGAATACGACCACCTGGAATCAGGTTATCTCTTTTCGAGAGGTTTAATCTTCTGATAAGGTATTCCAACAATCCCGGATCCATTTCTCTATCATAAACAAAACGAACAGGTTTTCCTTTTTTTCTGTTTTTAATCCCCTTCTCAAGTTTCTGAATTATATTCATCGAAACATCTTCGTCTATATCAATTTCTGCATCTCTAGTTACTTTAAAAATATGCGAAGAATATTGGTCGTAACCGAAGTAAGAAAAAATTTCTGGAAGGCTTGCACGGATAATGTCTTCCAGTAAAATGATATGATGTTCATCTGGATTAGGAGAAGGGAGGATGGTAAATCTGCCAAGAGCTCGGCTAGGAATTTCAATCAATGCATATTTTCTTTTTAATGCACTTTCTTTTTTCCACATTACCACTGCTAGGTAAATAGATTTATCTCGTAATACAGGAAAATCAGGAATACTTTCAATCATTAAAGGGATTACATCAGAACTCACTTCTTCTTCATAATGATTTAGAACAAACTGTAGTTGTTCGCTGTTTAATTCCTTTTCTGTTCGTAAGTATATTTTTTGTTCTGTCAATAGATGCTTTACGTCTTCCCAAATCCGGTTAAATTCACCTTGTTGATTTAATACCGTCATTTGTATTTCATCAATGATCTGTTGCGGGTTATTTTCCAGATGCATTTTTGCTTTGCTTCCCAATTGTATCATCCGACGAAGTGTGGCTACTCTCACTCTGAAGAATTCGTCCATATTGTTAGAAAAAATGCCGAGAAACCTAATTCTTTCACGAAGGGGAACTGATGCATCTGCAGCTTCTTGTAATACTCTTGCATTAAATGAAAGCCAGCTGATATCTCTTGCAATTAATTTTCTTTTGTCGTGGTGCGCCATAAAAGGTTAGTTATTCCGTTGTTGGTGAAATTACGAAATGCAAAAAAATCGGAGTATTAAGTTTTTTGAGTCCTGTTACTTCTTTTTAGCAGCTTCAATAATTGAAGTGGTAGAAAATCCTTCAAGAATCGGGTTGATTACTACACGGCCACCATTTGCAATCACCTCTTTGGCTCCTGCAATTTGCTCAACAGTATAATCGCCGCCTTTTATTATTACGTCTGGCAGTATGGTTTTTATTAATTCAAGTGGAGTGTCTTCTTCAAATATCACAACTGCATCAACCATGAGTAATGCGGCAAGTACTATTGACCTTGATTCGTTATTATTAACAGGACGAGTTTCGCCTTTTAATCTTTTTACAGAACTATCTGCATTTAAGCCTACAATTAATATATCTGCTTCTTTTGCAGCAGTGGATAAAGAAACAATATGTCCCTTATGAAGAATGTCGAAGACTCCATTGGTAAAGGCAATCGTTTTACCCAATAATCTCCATTGAGCTACTTCTTTGGTAATTTGCTCAATATCTAATATTTTATTCTGTATTAAGTCGGCTTTCTGCAAGTTGTTTTCTTTTATTATAATAGGGAATAGCTACAAAGCTAAATAATCCTCCAATGAGTATGACTGCCGTTTGTGCCAACCATAAGATCCAGCCGAATGCAAGTGCTATTCCTTCATTTAAACCATACAAAAGCATGGTTTTTTGAATAAGCCATGCATAAGCTCCGATATCGCCCGGTGTAATTATCATGCCGATACTACCAGCCGACAGGACGGTGAATGCTTCTTTGATTCCATAATGTTCAGTTTCCTGTAAAGCCATAAATCCAAAATAACCGCCCATCAGATAAATTGTCCAGATTAGAATTGTAAGAATTACAAATTGTCTTCTTTTCTTAAGATATCTGATTGCTGAAAACCCTTGTATAATGCTTCGAATTATTTTTTTGAATAATAACTTTAGGTCAGTCAGACTTTTTTTCTTTTTTATCATCCAGATGATAAGAATTATTAAAAGAACTCCAAGGATGATTAACCCAAACATCAACCCAGTATTTTTTTTATTTTCTCCGCTTTCAGGTGAGGAAAAGAAAGTGTTAATCAGTTGGGTATAAAGATGTGGTTGAATGAGTAGTGTGATTGCAAATACCACTAATAATGTAAAGGCATCTATTATTCTTTCAAGTATGATTGTTCCTATTAGCTTATCCGCCGGAATCTTTTCATAACGAGCTAGAACGGTACATTTTAAAACTTCGCCTAATCTTGGTACAGCCTGATTAGCAAGATAACCAATCAAGACTGCAAAAAATGTGTTGGATATAGAAGGTTTATAGCCAAGTGGTTCAATCAATAGTCGCCAGCGAATAGCTCTTATAAAATGACTTAATAACAAAAGACCGAATACTGGAATAAGCAGCCAATACCTTGCTGTTTTTAATGCAGACTTAATATGTGATTTATCATCGGCGGATAAGTCTTTGATTGACCACCAGACCAAAAAAATACCTAAGCCTAAAAAAAAGCAGTATTGTAATATGGTACGTAACCGTTTATTCATGAATTCGAAAATAACTCTATGTTATTAAATAATTATAATTAGTTCAGTTGATTAATCGAATAAGAACATATTATCTATCAATCGGATCTCATTGTCGTAGGCGGCAATAAGTGCAATTGTCTTTTTGCTGTCAGTCCAATCTTCAATAGTTTTTAAGGTTGCACTATCTGCTATTTCTACATAGTCAACTTTAAAGCCGACTTCTTCAAGCATATCTACTGCTTGTTTCCTTAAAAATGATGGAGAGATTTTGTCAACATTGCTTTTGATAAACGATAATGTTTGAAAAATTGCAGGAGCATTACGTCGTTCGTTTTCATTAAGCCTCATGTTCCGGCTGCTCATAGCAAGCCCATCCTTTTCCCGAAGGGTAGAACAGATGGTAATAGCTACTTTTTCTTTCAGCCCAATAAGTTCAATCAATTTGGTTATTACCATGCACTGCTGAAAGTCTTTTTGTCCTAGGTAAAGATTGTCTGGCATAACAATATTTAGCAAACGGTCTACAACCATGCACACACCTTGGTAATGTCCGGGACGAAATGCGCCTTCCAATATTTTTTCAAGGTTACCTAAGTCATATTTTTTTTCAATAGTAAGACCGTTTGGATAAATTTCTTCCACTGAAGGAAGAAAAAGAACATCGCATCCTGCCTTCTCTAATTGCAAAATGTCTTGCTTAATGGTAATTGGATATTTATCAAAATCAGCCGCATTGTTGAACTGAGTAGGGTTTACAAATATGCTGCAAACAGTAATATGGTTAACCTTTTTTGAAGCATTGATCAAAGAAATATGCCCATTATGTAATGCTCCCATAGTTGGAACAAATCCCAGTTTTAGGCTCTTTTCTCGTTGTTTATCAAGCCAGATTTGTAAAGCCCCGGCCTTTTTAAATAATATCATTGATGAGGTAAGTTAGTGTTGATAATTCTTAAATCGCCATTTTAGCCTTAAAATAGTTACCTTTGCCACCTTTTAACAAAGCGGATAAACTAAACGAGACGCAAATGTCAGCAAAGAAAAGAATTTTATTTATCGCCAACGAAATGTCTCCCTACCTTGAATTGACAGAGTTTTCTGAAATTGTCAACAAATTAGCAATCAAGGCAAATGATAATAATTTTGAAGTACGGTGTATTATGCCCCGTTTTGGTACTATTAATGAACGCAGGCACAGGCTCCACGAAGTAGTAAGGCTTTCAGGAATTAATGTTTCTGTAGATAACGATGATATTCCATTGCAGATTAAGGTAGCTTCTTTGCCAAGTGCAAGGTTGCAGGTTTATTTTCTGGATAATGAAGAACTGTTTAAAAGAAAGTTTCATTTTCATGATGAGAATGAAAAATGGTATGATGACAATGGCTTAAGAACAGTTTTTTATTGTAAAGGAGCATTAGAAACAGTAAAAAAATTCGGATGGCCTCCAGATATTATTCATTGCAGTGGCTGGATGACAGGACTTATTCCCGCATACTTAAAAACGGTATATAAAAAAGAACCAGTTTTTGCTCATAGTAAGATTGTATATACAATTGGGCAAAATACTTTTAAAGAAAAGCTGGGAGCCAAATTTTTAAAGGAGGCATTGATACATGCTTCTTTAAAAGATAAAGACCTGGAGCCGTTTAAAGAAACAACGAATACTGCAATGTTTCGTGGTGGCGCCACTTATGCGGATGCAATTACATTTGGCGCAGAAAAAATAGATAAAAAACTGCTTGAAGAGTTTTCTAAAGTAAGAGGTAAAAAGACACTTACTTACACGGAAGATGGAGATTTAACAGACTATTTACAACTCTATAACGACCTTGCGAGCAAATAAAATCACTAACCCGGACATAAATCTACTTTGTGAAGAACAGATATTTCTTTTTAAACTTGATAGCAATCGTTGCCACGGTTGCTATTGTATTTTCAGCTTGCAGAAAAATTAATGAATCCACAGAACTTGGGGGCAGTTTAATACCTCCTGTGGATGGTATTAATACATTCGATACATTAATAAATGTACAGACCTTCAATGATACATTTGGGTTTTTGACCGACTCGCAGTATCTAGATAAGAACCAGGAATTTTTCCTTGGAAAGATCAATAACGATCCTTTTTTTGGGAAAACTGATGCAAGGATGTTCTTTGAGCTGAAGCCTTTGATTTATCCTTATAGTTTTGGTAATGCACATCCGGATAGTTTATTTATAGACTCGGTAGTGTTGGTAATGGATTATATTGAAACATATGGAGATACGAACACAGTTCAAACTGTGAATGTTTATGAGATGGATCAGCTTCCAGCTAATAATTTTAATGTAGATTCTAATTACTTAATAAGAAAGGAGCATTTTACATATTCTAGCTTGTTGGGATCAAAATCTTTTGCTCCAAAATCGCTGAAAGATTCTGTGAAAGCATTCAACGACACTAGTGCAAGTCAATTAAGAATCCGGCTTGATAATAGTTTCGGAACAAGATTATTGTCTTATGACTCCTCCCAAAATACCTTGAATGGCGCTTATTCAAGTGACTCTGCATTTAAGTCTAATCTCAAAGGATTTGCCGTGCGGTCTATGAGTTCAGGTGATGCTGTAATGGGATTTAATTTAAATGGAGCCAATACTAAGCTGGCCATTTATTATCGTTATGACAAAAGAGTAGTGTCTACTACACCAAATATTCAAACTACAGTTGCTTATTTTTCTTTCGTTGGTTCGTTATGCGCTGCTGCTAATTATGTACAACGGGATTATACCGGTACGCCAGTTGAAGCATCCGTTGGCGGAACAGTTTCTGATCAGATTGTCTATATTCAAACTACACCGGGTACTTTTGCAACAATCAAAATACCAGACCTAGCATTAATAGGTAATAGGGTTATACATAGAGCTGAGTTGATTGTAGAACAGTTGTATGACATAAGTGATAGCACATTCAGAGCTCCAGATTTACTTTATTTAGATGCTTCGGACCCAAGCATAACGGCACCTTATAAATACAGAACAATTCCATACGATTTAGCCATAGATAATACAGGAGGCTTAAATCTATTGAGCTTTGGAAGTCTTCCTACAATGGATGTTGATGGCGGAGGAAATAAAATAAGAGTTTGGAAGTTTAATCTGTCTCGGTATGTTCAGCATATTTTAACCGGAACACAATCATTATACAATCTCCGTCTTTTTGCTCCTTTCTCATTTTTAGAGCAGTATGGCTTACCTCCTGGAGCTGATTTAACGATTCCGGTAAATATAAATTCATCTGTAGCGAAAGGCAGAGTGAGGGTAGGTGGTGGAAATCATCCAACACAGCGAATGAGGCTACGACTTGTGTATTCTAAACTTTAACGATTTAACGATAGTTATCAAGATATGTTTAAAAGTCCGTTTTCTTATGAAAGCGGACTTTTTTCATTGTGAGCTCACCCTTATCTTTGCCGCCTAAAAATTATATTCATGTCTTATTTATTTACTTCTGAATCTGTTAGTGAAGGACATCCTGATAAAGTAGCTGATCAGATTTCTGATGCGTTAATTGATAATTTTCTTGCCTTTGATCCACAATCAAAAGTGGCTTGCGAAACGTTGGTTACTACTGGTCAGGTTATTTTAGCTGGCGAAGTAAAATCAAAAGCTTACCTAGATGTACAAGAAATTGCCAGAGGTGTTATCCGTAAGATTGGTTACACTAAGAGTGAGTATATGTTTGAAGCAAGTAGTTGTGGAGTATTATCTGCTATTCATGAGCAATCATCCGATATTAATCAAGGTGTTGACAGAAAGAAGAAAGAAGAGCAGGGTGCAGGTGATCAGGGAATGATGTTTGGATATGCTACTAATGAAACAGAAAACTATATGCCATTGGCATTAGATCTTTCTCATAAATTATTGATTGAATTGGCTTCTCTTCGGAGAGAGAACAAGCAAATAAAATATTTGCGTCCGGATGCAAAGAGTCAGGTTACATTAGAATATGATGATAACAATAAGCCAGTTCGCATTGATGCCATTGTTATATCAACTCAGCATGATGATTTTGATTCAGAAGCAAGAATGTTAGCGAAGATTAAAGATGATATAATCAAGATTCTTATTCCAAGAGTAAAGTCTAAGTATAAAAAGTTTGCGAAGCTTTTCAATGAGAATATTAAGTATCACATTAACCCAACAGGTAAATTTGTAATCGGTGGGCCACATGGCGATACTGGATTAACAGGCCGTAAGATCATTGTTGATACCTATGGTGGTAAAGGTGCTCATGGCGGTGGAGCTTTCAGCGGAAAAGATCCTTCTAAGGTTGACCGTTCTGCTGCATATGCTACAAGACACATTGCTAAGAATCTGGTTGCCGCAGGTGTGGCAGATGAAGTACTGGTGCAGGTATCTTATGCAATTGGTGTTGCGCAACCAACTAGTATAAATGTTAATACATACGGCACTGCAAAGGTTAAATTAACTGATGGGCAGATCGGAAAAATGGTAGAAAACCTTTTTGATATGCGTCCTTACTTTATTGAACAACGTTTTAAACTAAGAACTCCTATTTATAGTGAAACAGCTGCTTATGGTCATATGGGTCGTAAGTCAGAAGTTGTAGAAAAGAAATTTACATCTCCCGATGGAAAAACAATTGTAAAAAAAGTTGAATTGTTTACCTGGGAGAAATTGGACTATGTGCCGAAAGTGAAAAAAGCTTTTGGGTTGAAATAAACAGTCTCGTAAATCCTTAATAGATTTTGAAACCTGAGAGAATTAAAGTCTTTCAGGTTTTTTGTTTTACTTGTTTCTATACCTCAGTGGCAAAACCATTAATTTTGAAATGTGAAAAATTACAGACAACAACAAAGACCAAAGAAAAATACTCTTGTTATAGGACGCAATGCTGTACTAACAGCTATGCAAAGTGGTCAACAATTAGATAGGATTTATTTAGATACTAAAGTTATAGGGCCAGAAATAAGCGATATTAAAAGATTAGCAGGAGAAAATGGAGTACCTGTAAATTATGTTCCAATCTTCAAGCTAAATAGTTTTAATGTTCCTAATCATGAAGGTTGTATAGCCCAAATTGCAAAAGTGCAATATCAAAACTTACAGGATGTTATTTCTTTTGTAATTGAAAGAGGCGAAGCTCCTTTGTTTATTATTTTGGATGGTGTAACGGATATAAGAAATATTGGCGGCATTGCCCGTACAGCTTTTTGTACGGGTGTGCATGCAATCATTATTCCTGAAAAAGGAGTAGGGGCATTAAACGAAGATGCTATACTTACCTCTGCCGGTGCATTGGAGCAAATACCTGGTTGCAGGGTAAACAGTTTGATGAAAGCTGTAGATGAACTCCGTTTGAATGGTATAAAGGTTTATGCCAGTGAAATGACTGCGGAAAAAAACATTGCAGATGCAGATTTTAAAGATCCTTGTGCCATTGTGATTGGCAGCGAAGAAAAAGGAATTTATCCGGCGTTGCTGAAAATATGTGATGAAAAAGTAAAAATCCCCATGGTAGGGGATTTTGAATCACTAAACGTATCTGTTGCTACTGGAATGATTTTGTATGAAGCAATGAAACAACGATTATAATATTTTTATACAACAAGAGATATTTTTTTGGGCTCACTAAATTTTTTATTTTGATAAGTTCAATGATTAATTCAGTGACAATTCAATCAACTCGTCCACAAACTCCCTGAAGGTTTGTTTTAATTCACTATCTGCGTCTGTGCCATAGTTGATAAAGAAAATATGTGTAACTCCTTTAGTTGGGAAATAGAACATATTGGCAGTATAACCTAAGTCACGGCCCTTATGACCTATTCCAAAATCAGCTCCGTTGATGTATGACTTCTGAATACCATATCCGTAGAAGTTTGTATCATCTTGTTTACCATAAGTTTCCATAATAGTCATAGAGGAGGGTTTCAGAAATGACCGTTGAACCAATAAGGCATTTTCAAATTTGAAAAGGTCAAAAAGGTTGCTGAAA
Source organism: Chitinophagaceae bacterium (assembly GCA_016706055.1). Classification (GTDB taxonomy): domain Bacteria; phylum Bacteroidota; class Bacteroidia; order Chitinophagales; family Chitinophagaceae; genus JJ008. The sequence continues at coordinate 335,895 of JADJKL010000011.1, forward strand.
ATGCCGCCATAACCATTGACGCTTCCTGTTAACAGATTTGATACATTTACAATTGTTTGGATATTATAAAGATCAAAATATCCCTGAGCAACAGAAGGAGGTAACTTATCATGTGGTTGATAATAAGTATTACTAAGACCAAGTGGATTTATTATGTATTGTTTTAACAGGTCTGCATGTTTTTTCCCAGTTTGTTTTTCCAATATCATAGTTATTAATATTGTGTTTGTATTGGAATAAACAGCTGTATCGCCAGCGCTAAAAAGTGCTGGCTTGTTATAAATAAACTCTAACAACTCATCCTGACTCCACTTTTTGTTTGGGTTATTAAGTACTGCCAGATAAAATCTATCTTCTTCAATCAGGTCAGGAATTCCGGTTTCATGTTTCATGCATTGACCAAGTGTTACAGTTTTTCCATTTGCAATTTTATCCATTGTGCTTGATGGTAGCCAATCATTAATTTTTTTGTTTAAATCTTTGTAACCGATTCCAGTATTTACTGAATCTTCCATCATTTTAAAAACGAGAGTTCCGATAAAGAGTTTAGTTATACTGGCAGCTTTTGAAATTGTGCCTGGCACAAAATCAATATTGTTTGAAATATCTGCCTTGCCGACAGCTCCTACCCAGGTTCCTTTAGAATCATTTATTAAAAGTGAGATACCAGGAAGTCCTTTACGTTTATATTTGTCAAGTAACGAAATGAAAGCTGCATTTTTTGGATGTATAATACTACTGTCAATCCAAGGAATATCTTGTCCAACGGTTGTTGTCATTAATATTTGAGCTTTTCTGCATGAAGAAAAGGCAATAACTATGATTAGTACGATAAATGATATTCTCATAAGTTTATTTTAAAAGTTAGGGAAGGTATTATCTTGGAGTAGAGCCGGTTATTTTGAAGAACCTGCGAAGGTTGATTTTTTACAGATAGGCTTAAAGCTTTTCGTTTATTTTTTCCTGCTGAAATTAATAAGGGAATACTACCAGCGATTGAGATTACTCCTAATACTGTGAGTACATCTCCGGAGTTATTTTTTTTAGCTTCTTGTTCAAACAGATTTGCGAGTCCATTCCCTAGACTTGTTGCAAGTCCCGCCCCAATTAATATTGCTCCTCCTCCCAAAATTATACCTCCTGCTGTTCTTTGGCTTTTACTTTTTTTTAAATACTCTTGTTTTGTTAGTTCCTTTTTTGGTGCTTCAATCTGTTGATTAAAACCCTTTGTGAGCATTGAAAAAAATGCCAAAAATAAGATTAGCTTTTTCATGTTAAGTTTTTTAGTTGGTTATTTTGATTTGATAAGTCCGATCATAAAACTGTTATAGGGAAGCAATGGCACATATGATTTTACAAATGGAAACTGGAGCCGCTGTTGGTAGGATGTGAATACTCTTATTGTCTTTGCTGCAGTAGGGTTTAAAACGTAACTAAAGCCTATGGCGTAAGTTGCCATGGCCTGCATCCTTCCAATACCTTTGTTATTCTCGTATTCACCCTCTTGATTAAGTTTTAGTTTGGCTGTGGCAGGAATCGAGTGCATATATCCTGCTCCAATTGAAGTTTCTGCTGCCAACCGGGAGTTGAACTTATACCTGTAACCAAAATTTAGGTAAAGGGGTAAACCATGCTGTACGTAGCGATGGTAGAAATAACCCAGTTTGACTTCTCCAAGCCATTCATGTTTTTCTTTTGGCTTCAGAATTTTGCCATACCCAATCTCTAAACCAGGATGAATAGTTTCTTTAAATAATCCGACGAATCTTCCAAAGGGATAGGCGTTTTGAGT
>JADJKL010000012.1 GCA_016706055.1 Chitinophagaceae bacterium
TCTGCAGGTAAGGACTTAAAGTAATCATACGTAATCTTTAATCCATCTGCTCTTGAAACAGTTGGTTCCCAATTCAACAACTCTTTTGCCCTTGATATATCCGGTTGTCGTTGCTTCGGATCATCTGTTGGTAAAGGCCTGAACACAATTTTTTGCTTTGTACCAGTAAGTTGAATTATCTCATTTGCAAAATCCAATAGACTTATTTCATCCGGATTGCCAATATTAACGGGCTGGCTGTAATCCGAAAGCAGCAATCTGTAAATACCTTCAACAAGATCAGCTACATAACAAAAACTTCTAGTCTGGCTGCCATCGCCAAACACAGTCAGATCTTCGCCTCGTAACGCCTGTCCTATAAATGCAGGCAATGCTCTGCCATCATTCAATCGCATTCGTGGGCCGTAGGTATTGAATATTCGCACAATTCTTGTTTCCAGTTGATGGTAGGTATGGTACGCCATCGTCATCGCTTCCTGAAAACGTTTTGCTTCGTCGTACACACCGCGAGGGCCAACAGGATTTACATTGCCCCAGTAATCTTCATTTTGCGGATGCACTTGCGGATCGCCATATACTTCACTAGTGCTGGCTACTAATATTCTTGCTTTTTTATTTAATGCAAGCCCAAGGCAATTATGTGTTCCTAATGAACCAACTTTCAACGTTTGAATAGGGATCTTTAAATAATCAATAGGGCTGGCGGGAGATGCAAAATGTAATATATAATCTAGCTGACCGGGTACATGTATAAACCTGCTTACATCATGATGATAAAAACTAAACTCTTTTAAAGGAAACAAGTGCTCAATATTATTTAGACTACCTGTTATCAGGTTATCCATTCCTATCACTTCATGTCCTTCTTTGATAAAGCGATCACAAAGATGAGAGCCCAAAAACCCTGCAGCACCTGTTATCAATACTCTTTTCATGCTTATAGTAGAATTATGGAATTATTGTTTCTCTCCCGATACTTTCATAATAGAATCCTTTATTTTTCATTTGCTCCGTATCATACAAATTTCTTCCATCGAAAATTACTTTGGATTTAAGGAGCAATGCCATTTTTGCAAAATCCGGTGTGCGGAATTCGTTCCATTCTGTACAGATAATAAGGGCATCTGCTTCGGATAAAGCGGTGTACTGAAATTCGGAGAATTCAATAGCGAGCCTACTTTCTTTTTTTACATTCGGCATAGCTTCGGGATCAAAAGCAATAACTGAGGCGCCACCTGCCAATAAAGTTTCTATGATCCCCAATGCCGGCGACTCTCTTATATCATCTGTATTAGGTTTAAAAGAAAGTCCCCATATTGCAAAACGCTTACCTTTCAGATTTCCTTTAAAAAACTGATTTATCTTATTGCTGAAATATTCCTTCTGCAAAGTGTTTATCTGCATTACAGCATTTAATATTTTAAAATCATACGCTGCGTCTTTAGCAGAAACAGCTAAAGCCCTTACATCTTTTGGAAAACAGCTGCCCCCATATCCAAGGCCAGGATACAAAAAATGTTTACCAATTCTGAAATCCGTACCGATGCCTCTTCGCACCATATCCACATCTGCACCCAATTTTTCAGAAAGTACAGCTATCTCATTCATAAATGAGATTTTCATGGCGAGAAAACTATTAGCCGCATATTTTGTAAGCTCGGCACTCTTTTCATCCATAAAAATGATAGGGTTACCCTGTCGTACAAAAGGTTCATACAATTGCAACATTATTTTCTTTGCCCGTTCAGAGCTGGTTCCAATAACAACTCTATCAGGTTTCATAAAATCGTCTACAGCAGCACCCTCTCTTAAAAATTCCGGGTTACTTACTACATCAAAAGTATCTGCCAGCTTATCAGTACCTGATTTTATAATAGCGGCTTTTACTTTTTCTGCTGTACCCACCGGTACGGTACTCTTATCTACAATTACTTTATAGTCTCCTGCAATTAATAATTTGCCTAGGTCTTTTGCCACCCCTAATATATATTTCAGATCAGCGCTGCCATCCTCACCTGTTGGTGTTGGTAGGGCTAAAAAAATAAGCGAGGCATCTTTTATCCCTTCGGATAAAGAGGAAGTGAAATGAAGCCTTTCTTCTTTTATGTTCCTGATAAATATTTTTTCAAGACCGGGCTCATAAATAGTGATCGCCCCAGATTGTAACTTGTTAACCTTTTCTTCATCAATATCAATACAGGTTACCTGGTTTCCTGTTTCTGCAAAACAAGTTCCGCTTACAAGACCTACATAACCCGTTCCAACTACAGCGATTTTCATTGTATAAATTTATTATTAAATATTCGACAGCTTTTTAACTTACCTGATCTTTGTACCAGCGAAAAGTTCGTTGCAATCCATCTTTTACAGCAACTTTTACTTCATATCCCAAAAGTTGCTTTGCCTTCGAAATATCGGCAAGGCTGTGCTTTACATCTCCTGTTCGTTCGGGTCCATGTTTTGGTGCAATCGAAGTTCCGGCTTCATTTCGCAATCCTTCATAAAGTTCATTCAACGAAGTTTGCTCCCCGCAGGCAATATTGTATACTTGATTTATAGCTTCATTATTAGTTGTGAATAGCGAAAGTAAATTAGCCTGTACAGCATTGTCAACATAGGTGAAATCACGGCTATGCTCACCATCACCATTTATAATTGGCTGTTCATTCTTTAAAATTGCTTCGGCAAATAAAGGAATCACTGCTGCATAAGGCCCTGCTGGATTTTGACGGGGACCGAAAATATTAAAATAGCGAAGACCAATTAATTCTAAGCCATACAACTCGCCGTAAACTTTTGCATACAACTCATTTACAAATTTTGTTACAGCATACGGAGAAAGAGGTTTGCCAATTTTATCTTCCACCTTTGGTAGTCCGGGATGATCTCCATAGGTTGAGGAGCTGGCAGCATACACAATCCGCTTAATATTATTTTCTTTGGCTGCTGTAAAAACATTCAGTGTTCCCGTAATATTTACATCATTAGTTGTTAGCGGATCATTGATAGAACGGGGAACAGAACCCAACGCCGCTTGGTGTGTAATGCGGTCAATATCCGTACATGCTTCCAGGCATGACTGATAATGTCGAATATCAGTTTCGTAAAATTCAAATTTTGGATGGTCTTTGAATTCAGTTATATTTTTCATACTGCCTGTTGCTAAATTATCCATCACCCTTACAAGTGATACTTCAGGATGTTTCAGCAATGCAGCAACAATATGTGAGCCGATAAAACCAGCTCCACCAGTTACGAGTATACGCATTAAGACTTGAGATTATTTTTTACTAAACCAGTTATGGGGTTCAGGTAACTAAGCACCTTTTCCAAAAATGTAGGAGGAGGCGTTTCCTCTTCATAGTAGCTACCATAACCATAACCATAACCGTAGCCATAGCGGCCATAGCCATAATAACCATATCCGGTTTTTAGCTTCACATCGTTGATTACTACAGCTACTTTAGGCAATTTATTTTGTGTATAGAACTCATCTATCAATGTGATTTGCTTTTTGAAAGTGTGTCCTTGCCGCACCATATACAATGTGCTATCACAAAACTTACTTATGGTTTGTGCATCACTAACCATTCCAACAGGTGCAGTATCTACAATTACTACATCAAATTCCTTTTTTACCCAGGCAAATAATTCTTCAACCTTTTCGCTTAATAAAAGCTCAGAAGGATTGGGTGGTATAGGGCCACATCCAAGTACATACAGATTTTCTGTATCAGGCACTTGTCTTATTAAATCAGAAAGTTCAGCCTTGCCTATTAAAAAATTGGTGATACCCGGGCCTTTCTCCATATTCAATCCGGAAAGCACTTTAGGCTTACGAATATCCATTTCAAGGATAATGGTTTTCTTACCGGCCAGTCCGAGTACTGCACCCACATTGGTACTTAAAAAAGATTTTCCTTCGCCACTGAAAGACGATGTAACTAATAACGTAAATCGTTCCGCCTTTCCAATTACATACTGTAGATTAGATCGGATGATTCTGAACTGCTCTGCCACCATGCTGCGGGTGGTTTTATTAACAATCATCACTTTTTCAGAATACGAATGTCCTATTTCTCCCAAAATTGGTGCTCCTGTAATTTTTTCAACATCAAATCTTGTAGTCACTTTATCATTCAGCATTTCCTTAGCAAAAAGGAATCCTGCTGGCACTATTAGTCCCAATAAAATAGCTATCATCTGAATAGACCGACGATTAGGCTTTATCGGTGTTCCGGAAACATATGCCTTTTCTACGATTTGGGAATTTTCAATAGTTGATGCTCTTGAAATTGCGGTTCTTTCTTTTTCTTCCTGCAACACATTGTATAATGCTTGTTTATTATCAACCTCTCTTTTTAATTCGTTATATCGTTTCGCCTTATATGGCAAAATCTGCAACTGTCCTTGTGCCGTTCCACTGTTTTTTCGTAATGCATCAATCGTTTTAGTATAAGACCGTTTGATATTGGAAAGATTTTCCAATAGACTTTCTCTTAACTTTTCTATTTGCCCGGTAGCCTCAACAACAGAAGGGTTTTTTTCTGGCACATTACCATCCAGCAATTGTTGTCGTTGCCGTTGTAATACATTATAACCATTTACCAACTCATTCAGTGTAGCATCATTTAGACCAAGAGAGGAAGGCACCACCACCGCACCATACACATTTTTTTTATCTTGCAGATAACTTTCAATAAAGTCAGCCGTATTCATTTTAAGCAACTCTTCATTTATATTTTTATCTGCTTCGCTTATATTATTAAAATAACCACCTGTTTGTGCATCAATATCAATTAATTTATTTTGTTCAATATAGCTAAGTAAACTATTCTGTGCAATTTCTAATTCTTTCCCTAATGTATCCATCCGTACATTAATGAAGTTGATCATTTGATCTGAAGTCTTATTCTTCAACTCCTTTGAATAATCACCATATTCATCCATCAATTGATTGACTACATCGGCACATTGATTCGAATTAGTGCCTTGCATGCTTATATTCAATATTCCAGCAGTTGCAGTGGTTTTGGGAACTACGGTTATTGCTGAAGCAAACCTTCCTGCGGCAGTACTAGTAGGAGTATATTCCACCACATACTCTTTAGAAACACCAGATAATGGATTCCTGATTAGTCTGAATATCCCGTATTGATTTTTAAATCGCTTGCCAAAAGGAATTAATACATCGTCTTTATTTACTTTAAACTCTCGGTCATTACTAAACTTTATTTTCAATGTAAAGGGCCGTAAAGAATCAGTCAGCTCTTCATGCTGAATAATAAATGGACCAGTTTTATAAATATTGATTGTTTTAATATTCCCAATTGCATAATAGTTGTATTGTAGATTTTGTTTTTGCACTACCCTAGTCATCAGTCCCCTCGATTTCAGCACTTCCATCTCACTCTGTATATTTATACCTTTGCCGCCTCCAAAAATGTCATCAAACTTATTAGAACGACTTTGTTGCTGATCCGATTTAATAATCATAGTACTGCTAGTACTATAGATAGGTGTGGTATAGCGTAAATAAGCATATGCCCCAAATAATGCCAATGCAACAGATAAAATAAATACCGGAAGAAACCGTACATATTTATAAAATACATCTCTGATGGTCAGGTTCCAGAGTTCGCTTCTGGCTTCATTCTTATTATTCAGTGATTCTTCCATGTAGCTGATTACTATAACTTAGATTGAATGAATATTAATTCTTGATGAATATATTTGCCAATGTGGCGGCTACGGTTACAATTGTAAAAGCAAAAGTTATACGTTGCGTAATTTTGGCTTGCTCTGCATCTTTTAATTTCTGCTTTGTTTCATCTACAATCAAGACATCATTTTGTGCCAGATAATAATAAGGCGAATCAAACAAGTCCTTTGATGATAAATCAATAACACCTGTTTCTCTTTTCCCGTTTATTTCTCGAAGTATTCTCACATTATCTTTTTTCCCAAAATCTGTAATTCCGCCCGCCAAACCTATGGCTTCAATTACGGTTAATTTTTCCCCAGGAACAGTCAATATCCCTTGAGAACTTACCTGCCCTAACACCGTTACTTTAAAATTTAAGAACCGCACAATTACAGTTGGATCTCTGAGCAATTCCACAGGCTCAGCTAATCTTTTCTTTACTTCTGCTGCTAGTTCTTGCTTCGTTAGCCCTTCCGCATGAATAACGCCAAGCCGGTGATGCTCTATATTGCCGTTCAGATCAACAAAATATCCTGGTGCACTTTGTCCGCCGATTATTGGCTGATTGTATGGAACATCAGATTGTTCCGGTGAATTACTTATACTAATAACTTGTATAGATAATTGATCGTTTTTCTGAATTTTTAATTCCGGTATTTTCACTTCCCCTTTGCTAGTAGAGTCATTTACCTTATCAAGGTAATTGGGCAATTGCTGAACTGGTTTGCAGGAAATAAAATAAAGAGGGAATGCCAACAAAAATAAAATCCTTGTGAATTTCATTGATAAGCTTTAATGGATAAGACAGCTAGGCTGTAAATATTGAATTTTGTTTCACTTAGGCTGCGCCGAAGTTAATTTAGTTCTGTCAATTGTGGCTACTAAAATATAGCCGAGGCTGTCAATTGCAACCTTTGCAGTCTTATGCTGCAGGTCAACCACTTTCCCTTCATGATCCATCAGGGTTCCGTTAGTAATCCGGACTCGTTGGTTCACTTTTAGCTTCACAGGTCTTGCTTCTACATTTTCATATTCATTTAAAAAACGACGGATGGCAGTAATCTCTTTTTCCTTCACCACCGCTGGTTTCCCATCCCAGTACACAAAATTGATAGCTCCTGTTGTCATTCTCACATTGCTTCGATCTGCATCACTTACTTTAACAAAAACGTATGACTTAAATAGGGGTTCTTCTACGACCTTATACCTGTCACTCCACTTTCTTCGCACCTTATTCAATGGACAATAGCTTTCTAATCCCTTTTCGCTTAAGAGCTGATTCACCTTTTTTTCCCACCTTGGCCGGGTGTAAATAGCCAACCATTTTTTTATCGGGGTTGAATTCTTCATTGCATAGCTTCGCCACCTCAGTCACATATCTTTTTTAAAATGACTGGTAAAAAGAACAGAATAGCAGCTTTTTCTGCTTCTAATACCTTCTGTTTGGATGCAAATATAAAGGGAAGAATGGGAGTGGCAAGCCACTAAAAGGAACGGATTATGAGGGATTTATTCCCATAAGTTGATAACTATTTAAACCCGCCTATTTATAATTACTGTATTATTAAAACACTATCTACCAAATAGCTGAAAAATCGGCAACCCTCTCTTCTCATTCCCGCTCCAATTTGCTCTTTCCCACTCACCTCTCTTCTCTTTCCATTCACCTCTCTCCATAGTTCATAGATAGTACGTAGATGAGCCATAGATAGTCCATGGATACTCCATAGATAATTCCTGAATATGTAACCTTGCATCTGTTTCAAACAAAAAAGTCATTTGATTATCACCCAACTTACACCATTCGTCTCTCACTATTCACCACTTTCAGCTATCTTTCCTACTCTAAACCTACGGCTTTGAAACAACGTTTCTATTCTCTCGATGTATTCCGCGGCGCCACCGTCTGCCTCATGATTTTAGTTAATAACCCCGGCTCATGGGGCCATATTTATGCTCCATTAGAACATGCACCGTGGCATGGTCTTACTCCAACCGATCTGGTGTTCCCTTTCTTTCTATTTGCTGTTGGCAATGCCATGTCTTTTGTAATGCCGCGACTGGAAGCTGCTGGCGATAAAGTTTTCTGGAAAAAAGTAATAAAAAGATCAGCGTTGATATTTCTGATTGGCCTATTTCTTAACTGGTGGCCTTTTGTTACCGAAGTAAATCGGCTTATTGAAGGCACCACTGATTTACACAAAGTCACTATTTTTAAAGGTTTTACCTGGCTAGATTATTCTAAAGACAAAGCTGGCAATATTGTGGAAACAGTAAAAGGTATTCGCATATTTGGAGTGCTGCAACGCATAGCCGTTTGCTATTTCTTTGCGTCCATAATCATCTACTATCTCAAACCAAGAAAGGCATTTCTCGTTGGCCTCATTATTTTATTAATCTATTGGATGCTTTGTTTTGTTGGCAACCCACAAGATCCATATAGCCTGAAAGGTTGGTTTGGAACCGATATTGATAAAGCAATCTTGGAGCTACCCATATGTACAAAGGCGAAGGAGTTGTTTTTGACCCCGAAGGATTGATGAGTACTTTATCTGCAATAGTGCAAGTCATCTTTGGTTTTCTTATTGGATCCTATATTCAAAACAAAAGTAAAGAGCCTGTTGATGATACTGGAAAAATGGAAACAACCGTAAATGGAATGTACCAAATGCTTACAGGTTTATTTGTTATCGGGGTTGCATTACTCGTAACAGGTTATTGCTGGGATATGGTTTTCCCTATTAATAAAAAGATATGGACCAGTTCTTATACAATATATACAACGGGTCTTGCAATACTAACAATTGCCACCATGATCTATATGATAGAGATAAAAAAGATTCGTGGTGGACTATCTCGTTTCTTTGATGTGTTTGGAAAAAATGCTTTGTTCGTATTTGCATTGAGTGCTTTTCTGCCAAGAGGGCTTGCACTTATTAAACTAGGCGACGGAGTTAACCCCTGGAACTGGATGTATAAAAAGTATTGATACATACTCCGGGTGCTCCCGAAAACGGATCATTACTCTATGCACTTTTTATTATCACATTTATGTGGGCTATTTGCTATTGGATGGATAAAAAGAAAATTTATATTAAAGTGTAGGATGGAAATTCTGTTAACATTTCTTTATATGTAAGCCTGTACTTAATCGCATCTTAATATTATCTAAAACAAAAATATTATGCGATTAATTACATTTATCAGTGCAGGAGCTTTTATCCTTTTCTCCGCCTTTATTATGAAAAAAGAAAATCAAGCACAAACACCCTCGTCTTTATATGAAACCAAATGGTTATTAAAGAAAATGCACACCGATAGTGGTATTGAAGTAGTGAATACAAAAGCTTTCATCAAATTTGATGAGGCAAAGCAAAGTGCTGGTGGAAATGGCAGTTGCAATAGTTTTGGTTCCAATACTTCAATTGAAAAAAATAAAATTAGTTTCAAAAATATCTTCTCTACTAAAATGTATTGTGCAGATGTGCAACAAACAGAGAACAGCTACTTTAATCTTTTGGGGAAAGTGAACAGATTTGAAATAAACAAAATGAGCTTGAAACTCTATAACGATAAAGACCTGCTACTTGAGTTTGCAGTAGAATAATATAAAAAGCAATGGTCAATCTTTATCATTGACCATTGCATATTGTTTATTGCCTATTCGCCTGCTAATACTTCTCTTTTATCTTTCTTCCAGCTTCTGTGCTTAGCACCGTCCATCTTTACAATCTTCGGAGTAAACTTTCCTACTACATCTACTAATGCCTTTTGTGATTGCATCACAACATTGATGTCTTTATATGCAAATGGAGATTCATCCAATCCGCCGCCGAGTAACTTAACGCCAAACTTTTTAAGTTCGTCTTTAAATTGTTTGTCGGTAACAGAAGCAATAGCTCTTGTACGGCTCATCTTTCTTCCTGCACCATGCGATGCAGAATTAACTGCCGCTGACTCTCCTTTTCCTTTTACAATAAATCCATCTGCAGTCATGGAACCCGGAATAATTCCCAATACATCTTTACCAGCAGGTGTTGCACCTTTACGATGAACAATCACATCTTTTCCTTCCCATTTTTCTTTCCAGGCAAAGTTGTGATGATTCTCCACCATTGTCATTGGCTTTCGCCCTAACTGCTTTGCAATTTTTGCATGTATTACATGGTGACAGGCAGATGCATAATCACCAGCCAAATTCATAGCTAACCAATATTCCATTCCTTCTTCTTCATCCAGATTTAACCAGGCAAGATTTTTTGCTTCCTGTGGTAAACGCCTTTTGCTGATGGCAATTTTTGTATAATGATTTGCAATGTTTGCTCCCAATGCTCTCGAACCTGAATGTGTTAAGAAACCTACATAGTTTCCTGCTTCAACACCAAGCACAGCATCTTTCTCTGCAATCTCCACCACACCAAACTCTGCAAAGTGATTACCCGAACCGGATGAACCTAATTGCTTCCACACTCTTCCATGCAATTTCTTTAGTAATGGTAATTGAAAAAATAATTCATTCTCCATCACTTCATGATTTTCTGCATGATCAAATTGCTGACCGCTTCCAAACAAAGTAGCTTCATTAATTTCCCTTGCGAAATAATTTTCCTTATCCACCAATTCTTTTGGATTGATGTCGAACAAACTTAAACACATACGGCAACCAATATCCACACCTACACCATAAGGTATCACAGCATTTTCTGTTGCAAGCACTCCGCCAATTGGCAAACCATAACCACTGTGTGCATCGGGCATTAATGCACCGGCCACACTTATTGGCAACTTAGCCGCCTGGTACATTTGGTGCATAGCTCCTTCTTCAATATGTTCTTGTCCGAATACATTGAATGCAATACCATTCTGATTCAATGATATTTCAGCACCGTCCACTTCTTTTTTTGGTAGCAATTGTTCTGCTATCAATCCCAGCACCGCATCGTTTTCATATTCTACTGGTGCCGCTAATATTTTTTGTAATAATTCCATCACATCCTCCTTCTTCTGATGCTTATATTTTTTTTGCATCACATTCATGGCTACGCTTATGACCGGTCCTTCCGGAAAGCCGATAGTACGCAACTCCTTTCCTGTTAATTTTAATTTACTCATGACTATTCAATTTTTAAAAACTCTTCGTAAGTCTCCCTTTTAGGGGAGATTTAGAGGGGCTTCTTTTCCTGTTATTTTTAGTTTCTTTGTTTTTTTACCACAAAGGGCACTAAGTTTTTCACTAAGGACACAAAGGCTTTGTGAACTTTGTGTATTCTTTCTTTGTGTGCTTTGTGGTTTATTTTTCCAGCTTCTGTAACTCCGATTGAGCTTTCGTTGCAATCTCAGATTTGTTCATTTCATTTCTTTCAGTGAAAGAGATGAAATGAATCTCCGTTCAGGGTTCTGTTCGCTGCTCATCAATATAAAATTAATTCATCAATACTTCATGCCGCCTAAAACCAATTACTTCAGTTGTTACTGGTTGTTCATGTTTTTCATGCGAGTTGGCAATCTCAGCAATGGTCATTGGTTTATCAATCACCACATCATGTCCGAAATGTGCTGATAATCGTTTTGACTTTTCGATACCGAGTTTACCAAACTCATACTTTGCTATCAATCTTCCTTTGCGCATTAATGCACTGTCCACCATCGTAAGCGAACTGTTGAAAGTGCAGATCAGTTGCACATTCAGAAAGTCTGCCAGTAACCCGTCTGAAATATTCAGCAGGTTAGATACTGATGCACTTGCATTTACCTTTCTGTCCATAATAACATTCTCTGCGTCTTCAATTATCAGCACTGTGTTAGGGTTGCTTACAAGCAACTGAATAAAATCATTTTCCAATCAGGTAACGCAGATAAGTTGTTTTACCCGTTCCGGGTAAACCGTGAAGCAATACAATTCCCTTATCCTTGTCGTTACTCAATCGCTTACAGATAATATCATTTACATCCTTAAAATCATCTTCATAAAAAAGACCCAAATCCAGTTTTGTACGCTTTACTTCAATCTCTCTGAATTCAAATCCATTTCTTCCACGGCTTATCAGGTTTATCTCCAGCGGCCTTCTGCGTTGTCGTTCTTTAAAGTTCTTCATCAGCATAGTACACTCATCTATGAAATCATTCTGCAACCCATTATGATATATTTCACAGTACGTTCTGTTTAACTCTATGATACAATCGTTTTGCATAATCATAAAAGTTTCATTGAAGTCATACTTTTTCAACCTCGCATCAAAATACCTGTACGTATGTATTGACACAATCATATCTGCAAACTTTTCCTTGATTGCATTAAATGCTTTTTCGCCATCAATGTTACCAATGTAGTTAGCACATGGTATTTTATTAAAGCGGTATAGGTAAAGTGATTTTCCACATAAAAACCCATTGTCGAAAATCCCATTGGCATTTATCACTTTTTGTTCATTACTATTTTCCATTTCAATTCATTTATTGTTTTACAATTTTTTTTCCTCATTAAATTTTCTTCGTTACTGTACTACTTTATTTGCACAAGAGGAACTGGCAAAGGCATTTGGTTTAGCCCTGAAAGCAAACCCTCCGCCCGGATGACCCGGTCGGACGGGCATCCCCATAATGTAGCCCATTGCTTCTTTCAACGCACCATTACTTTTAAATGATGGGTTAGTGTTGATGTCGGCATGTACTTCCATATCCACACTGTACCTTGAAAAAATATTGCAAAGTGCATACGCCACATCAATACTCTTTGCCACTTCTGTCAGCATCCTTTCTTTAATACTCATTTTCTGTTTGGTTGTTTCATTGTGTATATACATAAAACCACCTTTTCCTTTACGGATGAAAACAATTACGGTAGCGAATTCAGTAATCTTTCCCTTTACCTGGCTATCTGTACCAATACATACTTTCAAATCATGTCCTATTTCTTTTTCCCGCATCAATACATTAGTTACCTCATCAGCAATTGAAATCCTGATTCGTTCACCGTTTAATTTTCTCCATTGCCTGCCTGCCGGACAGACAGATTGTTTCTGTTCCATTTTTTTTCTTTTTTAACATTATCGCTGTCGGGGTTTTCAACCGCCGACAGGATTATTGTGGACAAAACAGGATTCGAACCTGTACGGCTGCGGCTTCAACGCAGTGCTCTACCATTGGAGCTATTTGTCCTTTTGTTTGTGATGAATATTGATTGATTACTATTTCATCACTATCGAATTCACTCATCAACAAACATTGCGGATGAAGAAAGATTCGAACTTTCAACCAACGGCTTAACAAACCGCTGCTCAACCATTGAGCTTTTCATCCGTTATTCTCAATTTCAAATTTGTCGGATGGAACTACGTTTCATCCATTGCTGTCCCGGTGAGATTCGAACTCACAACCCCCCGGTTAAAAGCCGGGTACATCTATCCAGTTGAGCTACGAGACATTTTTGTTATGACTGCTGGAATCGAACCAACTACACCTACCTTGTAACGATAGTTTTCTGCCATTGAATTAAGTCACATTTATTGTGATGACTGACGGACTCGAACCATCAACCTTTACGGTATCAGCATAATGCTCTTAATCATTGCGCTTAGTCATCATCAGATCATTAAGTATAGGAGACCCCGATACAAATCGGGGCAGCCTCCCCGCTCCAGACGGGGTATCCAACCAGTTGGAATGCTCCTATATTTTTCTTCAAAGAACTATTTTGAAAAAGTGTCCCTGTTGCACCTCACACCGATTCCATCGGCACAAGCAGGGAACACTTATTTCCTCCTTTCTGCAATTATTTAACGCAGTTGATACTCTGCAGGGTGACGAATATTTTTATTCAGCACTTCAGCATCACTGTTTTTGTTTTCTTTTCTTTTGTTGCTGATCAATTCAACAATGAAACGAATTGCCAACACTACCAGTAAAAATTTCATCACATACCTTCCTTTCTTTTGTTTTTCAAATACAGGCATAAAAAAGCCCGGTCGTTTGTGACCGGGCTTCCTTTCGTAAATGCAGTATGCACTTATGTATGGACATAATCCGGTCGTTGATGGATACTATTATTATCATTACCAATGGGCACAATGGTTCTTGTCAGTTGTGCATACCAATAGCATCTGGATGATAATAGCATCTCATTCATGTTTATAAATCGTTTATGTTGTTCTTGTTTTAGCATTTTTATTTTTCTGTTTACAATAGATTCAATTTGTTCTTTTTTACACAAGTCATTTACTAATTAATATTTCTTCTTCATTTATTTGACCTCACCCTGCCCTCTCCTTGAGGAGAGGGGAAATAAAAAACCCCGCAATCTCTTGCGGGGCCTGTATTTGATCGAATTCGTTATTTTAACTTATTCATGCAGCATACATGCTCCGCAGATGGTATAATCTCCTTTCGGACTAAACCTATTCGCTGTTTCAATATGTAATGTTATGCGTTGCATGTTTTTGTTTTGCGATGCAAAGATTGAATTAATTTTTTGGAGTTGCCAAATTTTTTGAAAGAAATTTTAAAAATATTTTTTCAGCAACTAATTCCTGTTGATTCCAGTGAACAGAAAATTTCCACTACTCATCCAGTTAATCCTTATTTTTCTAACGAAAGAGTTGAAATGATATTCCATTTTTTAGTATCATGTTGCAACAAATAAAAAGCAGTAACATCAAATATTTCTTTGAAGTTCTTATTTCCATATTCTTTCCAGGAATCAGAAAACATGGCTGGACTTAAATCTCTATAAGCAACTGTAGCATGTGGCTTATAACTAAGATCAAGTGGATGAATATCATCCGGCATAAGGCTTGAAAAACTTGCAATCAATTCTTTCTGCAAATACATCAGATCATTTGACAATTCCGGTTTAATAAAAACAACGGGACTGTTTTTATTATCGAATGTGCCGAAACCATTTAAGCTAATGGGGAATGCTTTTGGAAAGTTGCGTAATTCAGAAAACCAGTTTACTAATTCAACATGCTCTTTGGCCGGACATTTGAATGGTGTTTTTAAAGTTATATGCGGATATACTTTCAGAGCAGCTTTACTATTAAATCTTAGTGCGAAATCTCTCTTAATCAAATTAATCTTTTCCCGTAGCTCTCTGGCCGGTATTAATGCAATAAAATATAAATTTTTCTTTTGATTCATGATCAAAGCTAAACTACAAGAATATTAATTAAAACAATTTTCCTTGCCCACCCGGAACCTGAAATTTACTCGTATCCAAACTCCATTCTTCTGCATTCATGTTATATAATTTTCCATATTTTTTATACTGTTGTGCCACCATCTCAGCAATATTTCCTTCGCCTCTCATTCTTACCCCCCACCTGGTATCATTTACTTTTCCATCATGGCTTTGCTCAATAAGGTGCCACACTTTATCTGCACGGTCAGGAAAATTTTTGTAGAGCCAATCATGAAATAAAAACTTGATGGCACCATTCAATCGTATAAATGTATAAGCTGTAAATGTGGCTCCGTTATCGGCTGCTGCTTTCATGATGCGTTGCATTTCATGTTCGTTCAATCCAGGTATCATCGGCCCCATCATAATACCCATTCTTACTCCTGCATTACTTAATTCATTAATCACTTTTAGTTTTTGATTGGCAGTGGTTGTTCTTGGTTCCATTATTCTCCGCAGGTCTTCATTAAAAGAAGTTATTGATACCATTGCTGATACTAATTTTTTCTTCGCCATTTCTTGTAACACATCTTTGTCTTTCAGTATCCATGAATTTTTGGTGAGTATGCCAACGGGTTGATTGAACTCATTACACACTTCCAGTAAACCTCTTGTTAATCTATATTTTTGTTCTGCTGGCTGATAGCAATCAGTATTGCCACTCAACATGATTGGCGTACCATCCCATTTTGGATGCATTAAAAATTTTCGCAACAGTTGCGGTGCATTTTTTTTGATGATTATTTTTCTTTCAAAATCAAGTCCGGCACTATAACCCCAGTACTCATGCACATTTCTTGCATAACAATAAATGCAACCATGCTCACAACCAGCATAAGGGTTCATGCTATAACTCATCCCCACATCTTTGCTTTCTACTTTGTTGACGATTGTTTTTGATTCTTGTTCCATATAGATTGTCGGCACATTACTTTCTTCCCAATCATCAATTCCTTCAATATGCTCTTTGGTGCTTTCATTTTTAAAGAAGCGGTTCCTTGTGTTGAACTGTGCGCCTCTTCCTGCTAAATACTGTTCGCCTTCTTCTTGCTTTTTCGCTGCCACTTTAAAATGGTCTTGTTTTAAATGTTGCCCCTGCCCCCTAAAGGGGGACTTAGATTCATTGCTCATACTCTTTTTTTAATTTGTTTCTAATATTTTTAAAGTCAATTCTTTATTAAATAAAAAAGGAGAATAAAGAGTTATCCTTTTCCTCAAACCGCCGTCAGGGTCTTCGACCGCTGACGGGGTGTCAACATCACTTTACTCTTTATTCTCCTTTGTCTCACATAACCCTTCTCACATATATTCCGTTACTGTTGGAATATTTTTATCCAAACAGTTCTCCCTGCTTTGTCGCTACAGGCAGATTTTGAAATACAAATTTTTCTCTTACTACATATTTCTTTTTTACTTCGTCTATTACTACTTGTCTTTTTAACAATGTCATGCTATCAGCAATAAACCGTCCCGTAAAATGCTTGTTACTGTATTCCAGCCAGCCTTTTTCGTATTGCCAGGGCTTTAATTTTCTTGCAATTGTCAGATGAGGTTCCATAATGAAGTGAGGTTTATTATCATCATTTATTTTCATCAACTTTTGGCTCTCTGTTCTGATTTGCTTTACCAGATTTTGTACCGGCAACTTACTTGTTACATTTATATAGATGGTATGCGAAGGAAAGCTGCCAAAATCCTTCAGCTCCACTTTAAATGCCGGACTGCCCATTGCTACCATTCGTAACCGGTTCACAATTCTTTCTTCCATCATTTCGTACTGCATAAAATTTACCAGTGTGATATGTGGTTTGCCCCATTTGGCATGATCAGATTTGTATTTGTCTGAAAATTCCTCTTTCGTTTTCATAATTCGATTCCACAACTCCTCATGCGAACTCAGTACTAATAAATACTCATATAACCGGTAGCCCGGCATGGCCGTTATTATTGTTTCCATAACTATTTCATAAATGATTTAAAATAATTGCCCATTTTATTAGTATAAATTTACTAAATAATTTAGCTTTACAAAAATTAATTTTTATGGAAGGGGAAGAATTTTACGGCGCAGCTTATAAAGGTTCAAAACAATTTACACAGCAACAGGTGAAAACATCGAATGCCACAGGCTTTGGTGCCGCAGCGGATGATTATATGGAACGGGGCATTGACCTGAACGAAGAATTGATTAAAAATAAACCAGCCACTTATTTTTTCCGGATGAAGGGAGATGCCATGCAGGACATTGGCATTTTTGATAAAGATGTACTGATTGTTGACCGTTCTGTAAAACTGGCGAATGGAAAAGTTATTGTAGCTGTATTAAATGGCGAGTTATTGGTACGGCGGTTTCATAAAAATTTTTCTTCAGCATTTTTAATACCGGAGAACAATCGGTATAAAACAATTAACCTGGCGGAGTTTAATGATTTTGTAGTGTGGGGAGTGGTAATGTATGTTATTCATCAGATGTAAGTGAGAAAACCCCGTCAGCGGTCAAAGCCCTCGTCAGCGGTTGAAAACCCTGACGACGGTTAGTTAGCTAGGAAATTAAAAATTAAACTATGTATATCCAACCCATCATCGAAGGACAATACTTCCATATCTACAATCGGGGAGTAAACAGTGAAAATCTTTTTAAGGAAAAGAGAAACTATTACTTTTTTCTGGAACAGTATAAATTCTACTGCGCTGACATCCTTGAAACGCTGGCATTCTGTTTATTGAAAAATCATTTTCACCTGCTGGTATATGTAAAAGAAAATGTGGAAGTTCCCAGAAAGGATGGCAACGGTATGTTTAAACTAAACGCATCAAAACAATTAGGGCATTTCTTTAATTCTTATGCTCAGTCAATCAATAAAGCTCACCAGCGTACCGGACCATTATTTGAGTCTCCTTTTGAAAGAAAGTTGGTAGATGATGAAAGCTATATTATGTCGATGATTTATTACTGTCATCGTAATCCCGTTCATCATGGTTTCATAGATAATCTTTCAGACTGGGAGTTTTCTTCTTATCACCCTATTCTAAAGAATGATAATAGCCTCGTAGCCGCTGATAAAGTAATAAGCCGGTTTGGAAATATTAATCATTTCGAAGAAGCACATAAAACGTTTAATATACAGTCGGATTTGGAAAAATATATTATAGAATTTTAAATCTCTTTTAACCGCGGACGGGGTCAAGACCGCCGTCCGGGATACAAACGATGAAAGCAATAGTAGACTGTAATAATTTCTATTGTTCCTGCGAACGGTTATTTAAACCGCATTTAGACAGGAAACCGGTTGTTGTTCTCAGCAATAACGATGGCTGCATTATTTCCAGAAGTAATGAAGCCAAAAAATTAGGGGTGGAAATGGCCGGACCATATTTCAAAGCAAAGCCATTGATAGAAAAATACGATGTAGCTGTTTTTTCTTCTAACTATAATTTATACGGTGACTTGAGCTGGCGGGTGATGGAAACACTACGCATAATATTAGGGAGAAATAATGTAGAAGTATATTCTGTTGATGAAGCTTTTCTTGACCTTAGTATCTTTCCACCTAATGAATTACCTGTCATTGCAGAAAAAATAAAAAAAACAGTAGAAACATGGACGGGTATTAAAGTATCAGTTGGTGTAGCTCCCACCAAAGTGTTGGCAAAAGTTGCTAATCGTTTATCAAAGAAATATGTACAACAATATAAAGGTGTAATGGTGCTTAACAGCAAAGAAAAAATTATAGCCGCTTTGAAACAAACTGAAGTGGGAGATATTTGGGGCGTAGGTTATCAGTATGCACAAAAATTAAAAGAGCAATGGAGTATTTATGATGCATATCAGCTAAGCCGTATGAGTGAGGACTTTGGAAAAGTATATCTCGGCGGCGTAGTGGGCAGTCGGTTACTTAGAGAACTAAAGGGCATTCCATCGAAAGACATGGAAGAAGAATTGGTAACAAAAAGAATGATTGCTACCACAAGAATGTTTGGTAAGCCGGTTGGCAATATTGATTCCATCAAAGAAGCAGTGGCGACTTATACTTCAAGAGCGGCAGAAAAATTGCGCCGACAACATAGTGCAGCTAGTGTAATAAATGTTTTCGTTGTATCGAAGGGAGAAAATCATAATGTAGATTTCAGGGGAGCTACGAGCAGTAAGTCTATTATACTGCCTGCTGCTACATCATTTACAAATGAATTGATAAAACCGGCGGTTGCGTTGGTAGATAAGTTATTTATTGAAGGAACACTGTATAAAAAAGCCGGGGTAATCCTCGGTGGTATTGTGCCTGACAATTCTATACAAGGAAATTTATTTGTATCAGAAACGAAAAACTGTGAACGAAAATTAATGGATATGATAGACAATGTAAACTTCAGTCAGCGGGATGATGTGCTGAAGTTTGCAGCATCCGGTACTACCCGTAACTGGAAGATGCAACAGAATTTTATCAGCGATCGTTACACAACGAGATGGAATGAGTTGTTTGAAGTAAAGTGATGAAAACGTAAATCAAAGTTTATCAAAGACTGATAAACGGATTCTTTACATCATGATAAAATAGAAAAGTCCAATGTTCCTGTTGCCCTTGCTCCCACCATTGTTGCCGTAATTCCATTGCCTTCTTCCCATCATAATCATACTTAGCAGCAAACTTATGTTTCATTTGTTGCAATTGCGGTGCATCATCACCTCCAAAGAAAATCGTTTCTCCTTCTTCCTTTATCCATATTACCTGATGAAACGGAGAATGTGCTCCGGTAATTTCATAATGGATATAATCATCAATAACTCCTTTATCATCCAACAGAACGACTTGAGATGAGTTTTGTAAACTCAATAATTCATTTTCAATATAAGAAGACGAACCTTTGCCAAATGCATATTCCAACTCTTGTTGTTGCACATAATATGTTGCATTAGGAAAAGACAATCTTCTGCCTAACCCTTTTCTCTCAATTCCAATTCCACCAGAATGATCTTTATGCAAATGCGACATAACCACTTTGGTAACTTCAGAAGGATTGATGCCTGCATCCATCAGATTTTGATGCAATTGTAATGTTCCGTTTATTTCAAAACCAAGCCCTGTATCAAGTAGTATAATATCATTAGAGGTAACAATAACAAAAGGCTGTATCTCTACCAACAGGCTTCCAGCAGGACGTTCTTTTAAATCATCTGCTCCATTATCAAATGGAACAAACTGTTTTGATTTATCTACGGTAAATGTGCCTTCTGAAAGAGGGATTATTTTCATAATGTGATAACTGCAAATTAACGTAAAACCATTTGCCGGTCAGCATCTAATCGTATTAATATAAAAAGCATGATTGTAAACGTAAGTAATGATGTTCCTCCATAACTGATAAACGGAAGAGGAATGCCAATTACAGGTGCCAACCCAACAGTCATTCCGATATTAATAGCAATATGAAAAAACAAAACACCGGCAACGCCATAAGCATAACAACGGCTAAATGTACTTCGTTGCCGTTCTGCTACTGTTACAATTCTAAATAACAACAAAAGATATAATCCCAATAAAATAATACTGCCAACAAAGCCAAAGCCTTCGCCGACAGTGCAAAAAATAAAGTCGGTTCTTTGCTCGGGTACAAAATCGTAACGGGTTTGTGTAGCTTTTAAAATTCCTTTTCCAAGAACTCTTCCGCTGCCAATGGCAATTTTTGACTGACGGACATTATAGCTACTGCCACTTTCCTTTTGTTTTTTAGCTTCCGCTTTAGTTAATGCCGGGTCTTTTTCTATATAAGGATTACTCTTACCAAATAAATCATAGATACGTTCTATCTGGTGCTTTTGCAATATATTTTCAAAAATATAAGGAACAGCAAAACGTTGAATACCTACACAGATAATCCAGAAAAATACTATGCGAATTAAAATTGTTCTATTCCGTTTTATTTGTCGTCGAAAAATATAAACGATAAATGCTGCAATGACAGTAAGAATAATTGCCAATGTATTGGGCTCCATAACAATGGTGGCAATAATCAATGCTGCTACTGCAAATCCAATTAGCAGAATTACTGAAGGCAGACCTTCTCTGTACATAACAATAAAGAATGAAAAATAAACCAATGCCAGTCCTGTTTCGCTTTGCAGAATAGTTAATGCTGCAGGGAATAGTGCAATTGCCGTAGCAATCATTTGTGAACGAATTTTTGAAAACTCTGTTTCAGGTCTTGATAAATACTTTGCTAATGCCAGTGAAACAAATATTTTACAAAACTCAGCCGGCTGAAAATTGAAGGCTCCCATTCTTATGATAGACTCCGTTCCTTTTATTCTTGAGTGAAACGGGAATACCAACAACAACATGAATATCCCAACGGTATACCAGAGATTAGCAGTTGCAGAAAAAAACTTACTATCCGTTAGCAGAATAAAAAAGGCAAGAACAGCACCAATAATAAAGAAGTATAGCTGCTTACTGTAATCTGTTTTAAACCCAATAAAACTTTGAATAATCGAATCGCCTTCTTGATACGTTGCAGCAAAAATTGCTGTAAGCCCTACCGCAACTAGCAAGAGGTATATCCAAATCAGACTCCAATCAACACCTTTTGATATGGCAGGGTTTTGCTCCCTCATGACAACACTTGTGTTATTGGCTTACGGAAATATTTTTCTACTGGCAATATGGCTGCCGTTTCAACCTTGTTACTTTTGGGAAGAGGAATATTAGCAGGAATTGATTTAGCAGGTACATTGAAAGCTCTTAGGTATTTTTTTATATACACACTATCCTTCGTTGTCTTAAACCACTTAAATGCCCGAATTGAATCTTCTTTGTATTGCAATCTTTTAAAGTAAGCCGGTATCAGATTCGCTTTTGAAATCCGCTCTAGATCTGCCTCACTTTTTTTCATCAATGTATCATTCAGATATTTTTCAATCATCAACCGGGATATAGGACCAGCCCAAGTGGCACCATAACCTGCATTCTGTACAAACACTGCTATTGCTATTTTCGGGTTTTCTTTCGGAGCGAAACAAACAAACATAGAATTGTTGGGTAGCTTTATTCTTCGGCCATCAAGTATTGTATAGTTTTCTGCTGTTCCTGTTTTAGCACAAACATCAATACCCGGAATTTGCGCCACTCTTGCAGTTCCGAATTTCACCACATCATTCATTCCTTCAATAACAGCACTAAAAGCAGTGTCTGATATATGTGTAAGTACATTATGTCTCACCCTGAATTGATTCATCAAGGTAGAATCATCTTCTGTTTCTCCATCTATTTTATCTACAAAATGTGGTGTATAATAATATCCTTTGTTAGCAATAACACACATAGCATTTGCCATTTGTAGTGGTGTAGTAAGCATTTTATCTTGACCAATGCCCAGCGTAAGATTAGTACAAGATGTCCAATGATTATTATTTTCTCTGTTATAATCAGCCGTATCAGGAATATTGCCCCGGCTTTCACTTGGTAAATCAACCCCTAATCGAACACCTAGCCCAAAAGCATGCATATATTCTGCCCATTTTAAAAAACCGGCTTTTACATTTTTATATTTCGGATTATCAACAGCTAATCTGTAAACATGGGCATAATATGAGTTACATGAATTGGCGATAGATAAACGAACATTGGCAGCATGGCCGCCGCCGGAATGAGTACAAGCTGGTTTGCCATGCCCGCATAGAGTATATCGTCCTCCACAAGGAAAACCATACGACGGAGTAATCACTCCTTCGTCTAACGCAACCAATGCTCCTAAAGGCTTGAAAGTAGAACCGGGTTCATATCTACCACCAATTGCCCTATTCAACATCGGACCAGAAACATCTAAAACTAATTTGCTATAATTTTTACTTCCATCTGGACCAGTTAAATCGTTCGGATCATAATTGGGTCCGGAAACCATTGCTAATATTCCTCCTGTCTTCGGATCAATCGCCACTAAGCCGCCAACTTTATTTGTCATTAATTTTTCAGCCAATTGCTGAAGTTCAACATCAATAAAAGTCTTTAAACCTCTACCGGCTATTGATGCAGTATCAAAATCGCCGTTTTCGTAATGACCAACCAATCTGTTCTTATTGTCCTTAATCATATACTGCACACCTCTTTGACCCATCAGCACATCTTCATAATAAGACTCCAGTCCGGTTTTACCAATATAATCACCTTGGCGATAAAAATTACCCGAACGTTCAATATCTCTTGCATCTGCTTCCCGGATATAACCTAAAATATGAGCTGCAGCATTAAAGGGATATGTTCTCAATGGCCTTTCCACCAGATTAAAACCAGGGTATTTCCAACTGTTCTCTTCGAATCTTGCCTGAATGTCCTGTGTTAATAGCCCTTTGAAAACAGAAGGTCTTACTGGTCCGTTCTTATATCTTGCATCTAATACTTTTTGTTTAAACTCTTCTATATCAATTCCAATCAGTTTACAAAATTCCAGTGTATCAATGCCTTTTATTTCAGAAGGTGTTACTACCAGGTCATATATAATGGTGTTATTAAGAATGGCTTTACCTTTTCTGTCGAAAATAATACCTCTTTCAGGGTAATCCACTTTTGCAAAAACAGCATTGTCCATAGCTGCCAGCTGGCGATGCCTGCCATCAATAATCTGTAAGTAAAAAAGCTGAGCAATAATAAAAATAAAGGCTACAAGGAAAATGATACGAATGACACGGCTTCTTGATTGGTTGAACACAGACATGGAGCTACAAAAACAAAACTATAAGAGTGAGGAAAATATTTTCAATTCGTTTACAAAGTACGAATTACCAATGGCGGTTTCCAAATCTATTTGCAGATAAAATATTTTTTATGATAATTTTTTACAGAGTAGAGTAAAGTTTACTATTGGCTATGCCGTATTTGTTCTGAATTTCATTTTTCTTGGAAACAATAATTC
Organism: Chitinophagaceae bacterium; assembly: GCA_016706055.1. Taxonomy (GTDB): domain Bacteria; phylum Bacteroidota; class Bacteroidia; order Chitinophagales; family Chitinophagaceae; genus JJ008. The sequence goes on from JADJKL010000012.1 coordinate 23,784, forward strand.
AACTGTTACAATCAGCAACATACTAATGGCTGTGGTAGCGATTACTTTAATAATGAAATCGAGAAAGCTTCCAAAACTTAGCCATTGTAAAAAAATCATATACCCATGATGCAATAGTGTAAGCACAAAAACATATACCAGATAAGGCGTCCATAGCATAGCTCTCGGCGAAGGTTCTCTGTAATTAAATTCTGAAGAATCTTTTGGAGTAAGAACCGATATCAAAAACGGACGAACATAAGCTATGAGAAGGCAGGCGGCAGTATGTAAGCCCGGAGTCATAGTGAAATAATCTAATGTAAGCCCGGTTATGAAACCAATTATCAGTAACCACTGCCTGGAAACTGAAAAAGGAAGCCAAAGCAGGAATAAGAAGTATATATAAGGAGTGATAAAGCGGTGCAGGTGCGGAATCTTGTTCAGCAAAAACACTTGTATTAAAATAAATACAGCAAATCGTAAGATATTTTTCAGTAAATCACTCACTTTTTGATGTTTTTTGGGTCTTCAATTTTTTTACGGGTTTCCTGATTCAGTGTTATCTGTTCGCTGTATTGAAGATTCTCTACTACAAAAACCTGTTTAATATTATAAAAATTGGCTCCAGGTTTAATTTTCAAGGTATAAAAATTGGTGCTCTTGTCTGTTACAACTTCGGCAACTGTACCAACCATATATCCCGGAGGAAAATTGTAAGAGTAGGTGCTGGTCAATACGGTGTCGCCTGTCTTAATGTCAATGCTTTTAGGAATACCTCGTAAGGTAAGCCGCCTTGGGTCTTTTCCATCCCAATCAATGGTACCAAAATCGCCGGTTTTCTTGAGTGAAGCATTCACTTTCTGCTGCACATGCAATAAACTCATTACCTGACTGAAATTGGGGCTGACATTAACAACAACACCAACGGCAGAACCATCGGAACTTATTACAGCCATATTATCCTTGATGCCATGATTGGATCCACGATTCAATTGAATATAATTCTTCTGACTATTAACTGTATTGTACACAACACTGGCAGGTCTGAAATAATAACGACGGGAATTACCCAATGTATCAAATGGTACTGAATCTTTTACCAATCTTGCACTCGTATCAACATGCATAAAGTTGCGGGAAAGTAAATTCAACAAGGAGTCATTCATTTTATGTACCCGTCTGTTTTCTTCTTTCAGCGTCAGAAAGCTTTCTACATTACTATACTTTGAATTAACCCAACCAGTAATTTCGTTGGCAACACCCAATCCCTTTGCTTTGTGAAATCGATTATAGGTGAACAAAAACCATAGTGCCACTCCTTGCAAAAAAAGGAATGTAAGTAATGTTCTGTAGCGCCGGATGAAGAGAAATATATTACGCATAGAAATCGGAAGTCTGAAATCAGAAGTCTGAAACCGGAATCAAAAGAAGAAAACATCTTAAACTAAAACGACCTCTCTTGCCTCAGACCTCATACTTCCTGTATCTGTCTATCTCATTACAAAAGGATACCTACTATAATTTTTGAGAGCAATACCAGTTCCTCTTACCACACTTTTCAATGGATCGTCTGCAATATGAACAGGTAATTTAATTTTATTGCCCAACCTTTTATCCAATCCTCTTAATAATGCGCCACCGCCAGTAATATAAAGTCCACGGCGATAGATATCAGCAGCTAGTTCCGGCGGGGTTTGCTCCAACGCCTTTAAGATAGCTTCTTCTATTTTGAAAATGCTTTTATCCAACGCTTCGGCGATTTCCTGATAGCTCACCATTATCTGTTTTGGTATACCAGTTACAAGGTCACGGCCATTCACAGGAAAATCATCGGGAGGATTATCGATGTCTTTCATTGCGGCTCCTACTTGAATTTTGATTTGCTCTGCTGTCCGTTCACCAATCAATAAACTATGATAACGACGCAACGCTTCCATAATATCAGCAGTAAATTCATCTCCCGCAATACGGATTGATTGATCGCAAACTATTCCTGCAAGAGCAATCACCGTAATTCCTGTAGTTCCGCCTCCGATATCAATAATCATATTACCAACTGGTTCTTCTACATCGATACCAATACCCAACGCAGCGGCCATTGGTTCATGAATAAGGTAAACTTCCTTGGCGCCAGCCTGTTCTGCACTGTCTCTTACGGCTCTTTTCTCTACTTCTGTAATAGAAGAAGGAATACATATCATCATTCTCCAACTTGGAGGAAATAAAGGCTTTTTAGGATAAACCAGCTTAATCAGCTCTCTTATCATTAGCTCCGCAGCGTTGAAATCCGCTATCACACCGTCTTTCAGCGGACGAACAGTGCGGATGCTTTCATGAGTCTTTTCATGCATCATCAATGCTCTTTTGCCCACCGCCAGCACTTCCTTCGGATTATTACGGTTTAAGGCAACAATGCTCGGTTCATTTACTACTACTTCGTCGTTATGTATGATAAGGGTATTGGCAGTACCCAGGTCTATTGCTATTTCTTGTGTAAACCAGTTAAAAAGTCCCATTAATTTCTTTTGGATTTATAGATAGCAAAGGTGAAGGAAAAAATTTGAATAATCAAGCCAAAACCTTGCCAGCTACCGTTTTTTTTACATTGCTATTTTATGACTTACGAGTACTATGTTTTTTTACTGCATTGAACTGTAATTTTTCGTAATTGTTACAATCAAATTTTGTCTCCTAATTATTAAAACAAATCTTTTCAAAAAATAATTCTGCTAACTTCATCATATGCGAATCATTACAAAAACTGTTGTGATTTTATCAGTGGTGAGTTTGCTTGCAGATGTAGCAAGTGAAATGCTGTATCCTGTTATACCAGTGTATCTTAAGGAAATTGGCTTCAGTGTTTTTTTGATTGGCATATTGGAAGGTGTTGTAAATTTTACCGCAGGCATCAGCAAAGGATATTTTGGAAAAATGAGTGATGAAAAAGGTGTTCGTTTGCCATTCGTCAAGCTAGGTTATTTATTAAGTGCTCTTTCCAAACCATTGATGGCAGTTTTTGTTTATCCACTCTGGATATTTTTTGTTCGCACTATTGATAGACTTGGAAAAGGAGTAAGAACGGCTGCAAGAGATGCATTGCTTTCGCAAGAAGCTACACCAGCAACCAAAGCAAGGGTATTTGGATTTCACCGCGGTATGGATACAGTGGGCGCAGCTATTGGACCAGTGTTAGCCTTACTATTTCTTTTCTTTTATCCCGGCGATTATAAAACACTTTTCTATCTCGCTTTTATTCCCGGCATGCTTTCTATTCTTTTTATTTTTTTCCTGAAAGAAAAAAAACAACCCGTTTCTACATTGGGTAAGGGAAATTTTTTCTCCTTTTTCAACTACTGGAAAATAGCTAACCCTGATTTTAGAAAAGTAGTACCGGGTCTATTGCTATTTGCATTATTCAATAGTTCTGATATTTTTTTATTGCTGATTACTAAGGAAACCATTGGAGAAAATACACTCACCATTTTGGGAGTTACTTTCAACTCAGATACCATTACCATTGGTGCTTATATATTTTATAATCTCATCTATGCTGCTGCATCTTATCCAATGGGAATATTGGCAGACAAAATCGGTTTCAAAAAAATTATTCTTTTCGGTTTTATATTATTCTCTATTGTATATGGCGGCTTTGCTTTTAATCCTTCCATTGGTTTAATTTTTATACTCTTCTCTATATATGGAATTTATGCGGCAGCTACTGAAGGTGTCATCAAAGCATGGATAACCAACCTTTCACATGGAGAAAATACTGCGACCGCTATTGGCTTCTATACAAGCTGCGAAAGTGTTTGCGCATTATTGGCCAGCATTATTGCCGGTGCATTGTGGACAAATTTCGGCAGTACATCAACCTTTATTACAACAGCAACCATCAGCCTTTTAGTTCTTATTTATTTCTTATTGAAAATCAGGAACTCGCCAACTCAATAATCTGAGCTTTTCTTTTTTGGCACAGAAATGGCAATAACTAGTTTATTATTTCATTCTTCCACTTTAAAAACCAATTATGCGATCTCTTATTTTAGTTACGGCTATTTTATTATTTACCATTTCTGCAAATGCACAAAGCAAAAGCACTAGCAGTTCATCCTATCAAACAGCATTGGGTGTAAAAGTGTGGGATGGCGGCGGAATCTCTTTCAAACATTTTGTAAATGGCAACAATGCATTGGAATTAATTGGCTATTTCTGGAACAGAGGTACCAGAATAACGGGACTATATGAAATACACGGACCAATTAATGGCGCAACAGGCTTGCAATGGTGCATCGGCCCGGGTGCACATATTGGTTTTTATAATTCTAAAAATGGTGATGGTGCATTCGCCGGTATCGATGGTGTGCTTGGATTAGATTACAAATTCAAGGGAGCACCCATTAATATGTCGCTTGACTGGCAGCCTTCTTTTGAATTTGGAACCAACCGTGGCTTCTATGGCAATTGGGGTGGCCTGGGTATCAGGTACACCTTTTAATATAAACCCTCTCTGGAGTCAACGCAGGTACTATGGTTAAAAATCATAGTACCTGTTTTTTTCATACCTTACTTCAAAGTCATTGTATGAAAAAAATAATTCTAGTTATTGCAACTGCTTTTTTTGTGTCTTCTGTTTCAAATGCACAGGATATAAAAAAAATTGCAGAAGATTTTCAGAAACAAATGAGCGACCCTGCCAATCCTTATGGTCAAAATAAAACAGCAGGAAAATATTATGACATCCGTGGATTTAAAATGTATGCTGAAGTGTATGGAGAAGGTCAACCATTGTTAATTATACATGGCAATGGCGGCTCAATCAATAATTTCATTTACCAGATTCCTTATTTTAGTACAAAGTATAAAGTAATAGTTGCAGACAGTAGGGCACAAGGCAAATCTGCCGATAGCGGAGATAGCCTTACTTATGAAATGATAGCTGATGACTATGCAGCTCTGCTCGATAAAATGAATATTGATTCTGCTTATGTAATTGGCTGGAGTGATGGAGGCATTGAAGGATTACTTTTATCTATCCGTCATCCCAAAAAAGTAAAAAAACTTGCCATTACCGGCGCCAATCTTGTTCCCGATACAACCGCAGTACCTCAGGAAATATGGGATATGGTAATTCCATCAGTTAATGAACTAAAAAATAAAGAGACAAAAAGTGATCAGGAAAAAACTCAACTTAAACTTTTTAGATTATTAGCGGAACAACCGCATATTTCTCTTGCAGAGTTACATACTATAAAATGCCCGACACTTGTTATCGGCGGCGATCATGATGTGATAAAGGAAGAACACACCATGCTTATTTATAAAAATATTGCAAAATCATATTTATGGATTTTACCAGGCTCAGGCCATAGTACTCCTGTTGTCTTTAAAGATGAATTCAATATGATAGTTGATCGTTTTTTTACAAACTCTTATAGAGTTTTTGATCCGGAGGCTAGGTTCTTTTAAGCAGAACCGAATCTAATTGCCTTTCAATTTCAACCGGCAGCGTTGGTAGTTTCTTCTCTCAATTAGAAAACTATTTAGCTGTGCAATTTCTTTGTAGATATAATGTTTGTCGGCTGCAGCTTTCAAATAATCTTTGCCTGTGCTGCCGCCTGTACCAATCCGCATACCGATCATACGGTGTACCATATTCATGTGGCGGTGGCGCCAACTGCTCAGTTGTTCATCTATTTCCAGCAATGCATTTAATAATTGAAAAGGCAATTGCAATAATGGATAGCCACGGTACAGCATGATGAATAATGCAGCTCTGCAGGCTTCCGGCGATAAGGTTCTGTCTGTGTTGGAAGAACTATTAAACATTTCTTCGAATGCCGAAAGGTTATTCTTTTCTGCTTCTGCCAGACTATCCTGATACACTTTTTTATAATTATCCCAGAAGGAATTATCAGCACCTTCTTTTAAAAAAGGCATTCTTTCCAGCCAAGTGTTTAATAACTGCAACAAGGATTTACTTCCTTCAGCTTTTTTTATTATTTCAACATGTTCAGTTCTTAATTGTGCCGTGTAATATTCTTTACCGTGTCGTTGTTCGAATTTCAACCCAAGTTTTGCTTCCAGTTCTTTAAACTGCCAGCTTTGAAAACCCGATGCCGGACGAAGCATATCCCGGAAGTCGAGAAAATCCATCGGTGTCATCGTTTCCATAATATCTATCTGATGCACCAACACTCTTAAGATGGTTACACAACGATTCAAACGATGTACAACAGTTTGCAGCTCCGGCGAATTATCATTTAATGCCGGTTGGCTCATTATGCCAGCAATAGAATCTACTTCATGATGCAGTTGCTTAAACCAAAGTTCATACGCCTGGTGAATTATGATAAACAACATTTCATCATGTGCAGGCATTTTATGCTTATCACTTTCCAGCGTTTGTGCTTCCAGAATTTTTTCCAGTTGAAGATAATCGTGGTATTGTACTTCCATTGCTGATTTGACTTGATAAATCGTATAGCCGCAAATTAGTGATTATTAATTTTATTCAAATTCGTATCCAATATCGCTGCGGTATTCCATTCCTGTAAATGAAATTTTCTCCATCTCCTCTTTCGAAATTGCTACTGCATCATATATAGAACGACCATAAGAAGTAACGCAAAAAACACGGCCACCATTTGTTATCACTTTACCATTTTTCAAAGTAGTTCCCATATGATAAACTACACTATCAGCAAGATTTACATCTTCTAGTCCATGTATTTCATATCCTTTTTTATAATCTCCAGGATAACCGCCGCTTACCGCTACTACTGTACAAACTGTTCTTTCATCGGTTTCAACTTTTATAGTATCTAACTTTTGTTCTGCAACAGCCTGAAACAATTCAACCAAATCATTTTTAAGACGAGGCATTACTACTTCAGTTTCAGGATCACCCATCCGGCAATTATATTCGATCATATAAGGCTCGTCATTCTCAATCATAAATCCTAAAAAGATAAACCCACGGTACTCTAGGCCTTCTTTTTGCAAGCCATTGATTGTTGGAATAATTGCTCTCTCTTCGATCTTTTTCATCAACCCTTCATTTGCAAATGGCACCGGACTTACTGCTCCCATGCCACCAGTATTAGGCCCCTTATCTCCTTCGCCAATTCTTTTATAATCTTTTGCTTCTGGCAAAACAACATAACTCTTGCCATCGGTTAAAACAAAAACAGACATTTCAACACCATTCAAAAACTGTTCTATCACCACTCTCTTTCCGGCTTCGCCAAATTTTGCCCGTTGAATCATTAACTCAAATTCTGCACAAGCTTCCAAGTGATTGTTACAGATAACTACTCCTTTACCAGCCGCCAAGCCATCTGCTTTCATTACAATTGGCAAGGAGTGCTTTTTTATATATGCAATCCCTTCTTCATAATTTGCTGATGTAAACTCTTTATATGCAGCAGTTGGAATATTATGCCGCTCCATAAATGCTTTTGCAAATGCTTTGCTGCCTTCCAGTTGTGCACTGTTCTTGCCGGGGCCAATTACCGCTATATTTTTTAAAGCAGGGCTACTTATTAAAAAATCTGTGATCCCGTTTACTAATGGTTCTTCGGGACCAACCATTACCATATCAATCTTTTCATCAATACAGGCTTTCTTTATCGCATCAAAATCATTAAAGCCAAAAGGAAGATTGGTACCGCACTGTGCAGTACCGGCATTACCAGGTGCAATAAAAAGTTTTTCACAAAGTGGACTCTGGGAAAGCTTCAATGCAATAGCATGTTCTCTTCCACCCGACCCAAGTAAGAGGATTCGCATAATTTACTATAGTTGGTTAATTAGCCTTGCGAATATCGGTTGTAACAGTTAAAGAATTTTGAAAAAGTTTATGGTTGGCCAAATTTCTGTATTTTGTACACTTCTAACGATTAAGGATTCTGATTTTTCATCTAAAAACAATTGTATGGATCAAATTGCAAAAGCTCCCAAACACCCAAAAGGATTATTTGTATTATTCTTTACCGAAATGTGGGAACGTTTTGGCTATTACCTGATGGTAGGTATTCTACTTCTTTACTTGACGGACACTACAACCGGTGGTAAAGAAATGACAAGAGGTATGGGAGTTGATGTAGTAGGTACTTTTATCGCATTAGTTTATTTAACGCCTTTTATCGGAGGTCTTATAGCAGACAGGTACCTCGGTTATCTAAAATCAATTTTTATCGGAGGCTCCATGATGGCCGCAGGTTATCTTGGATTAGCCTTGCCTGGAGATTTGGCTATGTATGTTTCTTTGGGTTTAATAATCGTTGGTAACGGCTTCTTTAAACCAAACATTTCTGTGTTACTTGGCAATTTGTATAACAAAGAAGAACTAAAACCTCTAAAAGATAATGCCTATAATATCTTTTATATGGGTATTAATATAGGAGCACTTTTCTGCAATTTCGTAGCAGCCTATCTTCGAAATGCTTATGGCTGGGGCTATGCATTTGCCGCAGCAGGTATTGGATTAATAATTGGCTTGATATGGCTGGCACTTCAGGTAAAACATGTGAAAGAAGCTGATATAAAAAGGCCAATGGAACCGGGTGATATGCCTATTTCAAAAATATTTATATCTGTATTTCTACCAATGATTGTTTTTGGAATTATTGGTTGGTTTATTCCAGGAAATATTATGAATTCCGACTCCAATGATGCATTTATTTTTGCCTGTATCCCTGTCATTTTCTTCTACGTAAATCTTTGGCGAAAAGGGAATGAGCAAGACAAGAAAGGTATTGGCGCATTACTATTCATCTTCACTGTTTCAATAATTTTCTGGACAATTTATAATCAAAATTCAACAGGCTTAACTATTTGGGCAGAATCGCATACAGACAGACAAATAACTTCTGTGCTAGAAGGGCCTGCCAGTAAAATTGATATGGTTCAAAGAATAACTGCTGAACCATACGAGGTAACAAAAGTTGACCAATACATGAGGCCGGTATTGGATGCAAAAGGTGTTCCGATAAAAGAAATGGGTCCTGATCCTTATTTGAATAATTTACCAAAAGATAAATGGCCTGCGGCCGGAGAAGAGCTAAAGCTAACGAATGCAGAATTGTATCAATCAATCAATCCATTCTTCATCGTAATTCTCACTCCTTTACTTTTAGGTTTCTTTGCTTTTTTAAGTAAACGAAAAAAGGAACCTTCTACAATGAGTAAGTTTGGCTATGCATTAATTATTGCCGGACTAAGTGCTTTGGTAATGGTGTTTGCCGTAATGTCTGTGCCAAGCATCTATTTATATAAAACGGCCGGCCTCTGGCTGGTCTTGACTTATTTTGTTTTCACCATCAGTGAAATATTTTTAAGCCCGATTGGATTATCGTTGGTATCCAAGTTATCGCCGCCACGGTTAACTGCATTGATGATGGGAGGATGGTTTCTTTCTACTTCACTAGGCGGAAAAGTTGCTGGTGTAATGGCAAGTTTCTGGGATAAGATGCCAGACAAAAGAATTTTCTTCGGCATTATCGCTGTAGCTGCAGTGCTTGGCGGTTTACTTATTTTTAGTAAAATCAAAGGATTAAACCAGATTGTAAAAGATAAAACTGGTTCTGTATAATTTTTTTAACCGTATTTTAAAAGGTGGCCTTCAAAGCCACCTTTTTTATTTATTTTCAAGCCTACTAAAATATACTTGATGGAAAATTTAAATCAATCTACATCACATCCAAGAGGTCTATATGTTTTATTCTTTACTGAAATGTGGGAACGTTTTGGTTATTATCTGATGCTTGGAATTTTTGCCCTCTACATGCTAGACAGTACACAAAATGGTGGTATGGGTTTTTCAGCATCAAAAAAATCAGACATCTATGGCACTTACCTCGGCTTAGTTTACTTAACACCATTTATTGGCGGACTACTAGCTGATAGAATTCTTGGCTACCGAAAAAGCATTATCATCGGCGCTTTACTGATGGCCGCAGGTTATATTGGCTTGGCCATGCCCGGCACAACTACATTCTACATTTCGTTACTGCTAATCATTGTTGGTAATGGTTTTTTTAAGCCAAATATTTCAACACTCGTAGGTAATCTTTATAATAAACCAGAGAACCAACATAAAAAAGATGCAGGCTACAATATCTTCTACATGGGAATTAATATAGGAGCTTTTGTCTGCAACTTTGTTGCTGCTTATATGCGTATCAATTATGGCTGGGGCTATGCCTTTGCTGCTGCTGGTGTAGGTATGCTGATTGGTCTTGTTTGGTTTATGGCAGGTATGAAACATGTAAAAGATGTTGATATAATCAAGCCTACAACTAAAGAAGATATACCGTTAAAGAAAATTCTAGCTGTTGTTTTTATACCAGTAATAATATGTGGCATTTTAGGTTGGTTTATTCCAGGTAATATTTTTGGCAGTGATAGTAATGATGCATTTCTGATTGGATGTGTACCAGTGGTAGCTTATTATATATCGCTTTGGTACAGAGCTACGCCGGAAGATAAAAACCCATTAGCAGCGTTGCTTACTGTAATGGGATGTGTGGTGGTATTCTGGGCTATTTTTCATCAGAATGGCGATGCCCTTACTGTGTGGGCAAAGGATTATACGGACAGAAAGATCCCAACTGTAGTAGTTGGCGCTGCGGATAAAGTCGATTTAGTGCAAACAGTCAACTATCATGAATCCATTAATTATAATAAAGAGGAATTTGAAACCTATTTAACAGGTTTAAAAAATCAAAAAGATTCATTATCCGCTGCCGGAAATAAATCTGCCGCTGATGCTGTTGCAAAAACAATTGCTATCCGTGATAATTCGAGAGAGTATTTTACCAACTTACCTGAAGATAAACGACCAGCAAAGGGTCAGGACCTTAAATTGATTTCTACAGAATTATTTCAATCCATCAATCCATTTTGGGTAATTGTCTTAACGCCTTTGGTAGTCGGCATATTCGGTTTTTTGCGACGAAGAGGTAAAGAGCCATCCACTCCTGCAAAAATTGCAATTGGTTTATTAGTAACAGCACTTTCTGCATTGGTGATGGTAGCTGCTGTAAAATCAATTAATACATCTGCTGATAAAGCGTCTGCCATCTGGTTATGGGCCAGTTATGGAGTTATTACTATCGGAGAATTATGTCTTTCCCCAATGGGATTATCATTGGTTTCAAAATTAAGTCCACCAAGATTAACGTCATTAATGATGGGCGGTTGGTTCTTGTCAACAAGCATAGGAAATAAGTTGTCAGGAATTTTATCCGGCTTATGGGAAGGATATGATGACAAATCAAATTTTTTCCTCACCAATTTCTTTATTGTAATAGTTCCAGCAATTGCATTATTCCTTTTATTGCGATGGCTTAACAGGGTAATGAAAGAAAAAGGAGTGAAATAATAAATTGATTATCTACTTTTAAGAGCCGTAATATTCCGGCTCTTTTTTTTATCTTTCAAATTATGGAAGTAACTACCGATCAATTGCAACAAAACAATAGCAAGCAACCTAAGCAGCTTTATCTTTTATTTTTTGCAGAAATGTGGGAAAGGTTTTCGTTCTATGGAATGAAGGCTCTGTTGATTGCTTACATGGTGAGTGAGTTAAATTATGATGATCCGAAAGCTTATGCAATACTTGGTTCCTATGCAGCATTAGTTTACACCATGCCGATGTTTGGCGGTTTTATGGCGGATAAATTTATTGGCTATCAGCGGGCAGTAATGTTTGGGGGAATATTGATGACTTTAGGTCATTTTATTTTAGCCTTACCTACAGATTGGAGTTTTTTTTATGGAATGGCTTTTATTATTTGTGGCAATGGTTTTTTCAAGCCGAATATTTCAAGCCTGGTTGGAACTTTGTATAGTGAGAATGATCCGAGAAGGGATAGTGGGTTTTCTATTTTTTATATGGGGATTAATATCGGTGCTGCTATCGGTGGTTTTCTATGTGCCTATGTTGCAAAGAATATAATTGGCATTTCGGTTTTGGCTTAGCAGGCATTTTCATGGCACTAGGCTTCATTGTTTTTGTATATGGTAAGAAAACTTTAGGAGAAAAAGGATTACCGCCTGATTATGAAGTTTTAAAAAAACCAGTATTCGCATTTTTAAAACCAGAACACCTCATATATGGAGGAACTTTATTGACAATTCCTTTAGTTGTTACATTGTTTCACCAATATCATTTGATGGATTACATAATGTTTGGTCTAGGTATAATTGCTCTACTATATGTTTTATCGGTAGGAATGAAAATGGAAAAAGGGCCAAAGCTTAAATTATTTGCAGCCCTTCTTATGATTATTTTCTCAATAGTGTTCTGGGCTATTTATGAACAAAACGCCGGCTCGATGAATTTATTAGCCGAAAGAAATGCTCAAATGGAACTATTTGGCATTGATTTACCAGAACTATCAATGAATAATTTTTTACCTCCGGGATGGGTAATTATATTAACGATGATTGTTGCACCACTTTGGCCATGGTTAAATAAAAGAGGAAAAGAACCAAGCACACCCATGAAGTTTGCGTTATCGTTTATTTTTCTTGGCGCAGGTTTTATGGTATTCTATTTAGGTTGTCATGCAAATGAGTCAACAGGCATATTGCCATTGTGGCCATTTCTTTGGGGTTATTGTTTTATTATTTTGGGAGAGCTATGTCTTTCGCCAATTGGATTATCAATGGTAACTAAACTCTCGCCTGCAAAAATGGTTTCATTAATGATGGGTATCTGGTTTTTTGCATCAGCCATCGGAGAATTCTTGGCAGGCAAAATAGGATCTATGATGAGTGTACCTAAAGAAATACTTGCGAAAAACGACCCGGTTCTTTCTTTACCTTATTATGCTGATGTGATACTAAAAATTGGAATTGCCTCTGCTGTAATCGGCTTCTTGCTGATGTTTACTGTTCCGTTTTTAAAACGGTGGATGGGAAATGTGAAATAAAAAAAGTCCCATATAGCCTGAGGCCATATGGGATCATTCAGTTTCCGGTTACGGATCTAAATTATTTTAAATAAAATTTAGATACTCGTACTGTTTCATCAATATAGATTTATCATCTGCCTTCAGCCATTTGTTTAAAATGGTGGCATACACATTTTTAAAATCCACATTGTATTTCAAATCGCCTTCATTTAAATCACTTAAGTCTGGCATTGGATTTAATATTCCTTTTTGTTTTAAACCGCCGCTAATCATAAACATATTGTTAGCTGTGCCATGATCGGTGCCGTTACTTGCATTTTGTTCTACCCTTCTGCCAAATTCAGAGAAAGAAAATAATAGTACATCATCAAAACGATGTTGCTCTTTCAGGTCTTTTACAAATGCTTTGATTGCATCATTCATTTCAGTGAACAAACGATTCTGTTGTCCTTCCTGATTGATATGCGTATCAAAACTTCCTAAAGACACATAATATACTTTGGTATTTATTTCTGAATAAATTAGCGATGCAATTGTTTTTAAACTGCTTCCAAGATTTGTAGTTGGATAAACTGCATTGGTAGGATGCATTCTGCTTTGCTTAAAAATATAATCTGCACTGGATAGTGTTTCAGCCATTGTCTTATATAGATAATCTGCCGGCTGCTCTCCTGCTTCGTCTACATGGTTCTTCATTATATCTCTGAAGAATTTTTCATTGGCTGTGCCGTATAATCTTCTTGGATCTTTTACTGCAATGCCTTTTATATGTTCTCCTTTTAATGCAAGGCTTAATACATCATCTATTTCAATTGCCTGTGTTGGCTTATCACATCCTTTGCATTGCGAATCAAGATAACGACCCATCCAGCCATTGGTCCAGTATTCATTGCTGTCACTGGCGGTATGCCAGATGTCCATACTTCTAAAGTGTGAACGATCCGGATTTGGATACCCTACGTTATTTAAAATAGAAAGGCTTCCATCATCATATAATTCTTTCAATCCTTTCAGTGCAGGATTTAAACCAACTTCATCCGTTAGTGCCAAAACTTTATCTTTTGCAATACCTAATTTAGGTCTTGCTTTATAATATAAATCATTCCTGAATGGAATTACTGTATTCAATCCATCATTACCGCCGCTGAGTTGTAGTATAACAACAACTTTGTTTCCCGGCAATACCATGCTCTTGCTTTCAAAAGCTTTTAGAAACTTTGGTACAAGTAAGGATGCTGTTGCCAGCGAACCGATTTGAATAAATTCTTTCCGTTTGATTACCATAAAAAAGCTTTACAATACCTGCGAAGAGAGCAGAACTTCTATTCACAGCCCTAAAAGCAATGAATAGTTTTTTTTATTAAAAAAATGTTGAGTAGCGAACTGAAAGTTGAAGAGTGCGACGCAACAAAAGCTCATCAAGGAACTAAAGCTGGAATCATAATCTTTCAACTATAATTTAAAGAACTGTCAAAACAAATAATAAAAGACTAAACCTAAGTTCCCTTTCAGGGGACAGGTGTTTAACACAATTGATATTCCGGCGTACTCATAACCTGGAGTGTAGCCGTTCTTATAAAATTCTCTCTTCCTGTCTGATCGGAATACTGCTTGATCAAGTCCATGCTTACACTGGATTTTACCTGCAATAGATTTTTCGAAACTTCATCTGCAAGTTTTTCTCTAGGCACTGCCTCGTAATTTTTATACAACGGTTTCCAGTCTACATCTGCATTGATCATTTGCTTTCGCATACCTGCATACCCTGCTGCCTGCTGACCACCCTTCTTATTACCCTTCATTTGCCCATCACCATCTTTCATACCCATCATCACATCATCATCGTCTTTGGCACTTACATTCATTTCATCAATATCATTAATCAACTTTGGAATCCGCATCCGCATCATCAGCGAAGAGCTATCTATCCATGTTTTTCCACCCGGCCACCCTGCTACATTTGGCGGATAAAATAATAATTGACCAAGTACTCTTTGTAAAAGCATTAATGCTTCTTCGTTTTCTAATTTCATTGGCAACATACGCTGAATACCTACTAATAATTCAACCGGAGACTTTATTAATGCTCCCACATTTTTTTCTTCGTAAAACCAATCGCTGGTAAAAATATCTTCTAGTAATGGTGTAATTTCATAATCATTTTTATGAAATCGGTCTGCCAGCCATTCTACTTTTGCCTCGTCAATCTGTTCATTAACGAAAAATTTATAAATCTTCCTTGTAATATATTTTGCTGTTGCCTTTTGATCGAGTAAAATGTCCAGCACTTCTCCTCCATCAAAATTTCCAGTTTTACCTAACACTGTTTTACTTCCAAAGTCGTGTTGAAAACGACGGAAAACATATTCTCCTTTTACATTGGAACTCCAGCCTGTAAAAGCTCTTGCTGCTTCTTTTACATCATGCTCAGTATAATTTCCACGGCCAAGAGTAAACAGTTCCATTACTTCCCGTGCAAAATTCTCATTAGGATGATCTTTTTTATTTTGCTGATTATTCAGAAAATTCAACATGGCTGCTGATTTGGAAATCTCCTTCAGCATGACTCCAAAATTACCCAATGCATTTGTTCTTATTGTATCGAGCAAGCCTTGTTGATAAAATACATTCAGATTTCTGCAGGCGAAATGCCCATGCCAGAAAAAAGCCATTTTTTCCCGCAACTGCGAAGAAGAGTTTACCATTTCATGCATCCAGTACATATTGAGGTTACGAACACCTTCCCTGTTTTTTTGCTGACGCATTTTTCTTTCATCCGAATCCAGTTCCTTTTTTTGCTGACGACCTATTTCTTCAATACCCTGCATTAAGCCTTTGAGGTAATCATCGGCCACATCCATATACGCTGGCTTTTTGGAAGAGGCCTTTTTAAGCGCCGTAAAAAATTGTTTGGTAGTATATTTTGAAAGATCGCCAAGTTGTTCGACTGCAGGACCAAAGCCAGCCCGCCAAAGCAGATGCTGATTTTTAACCTGATTAGATAATGCCATGTACTAAATTTTAGTTTTCAGACTATTGTGAAGGAATTAAGTTTAAAAGAGGCCGTTGAGTTTTTTTATAACGTAAAAAAAGAAAGGTTATTTTTAGTTTATAATCTTTGATTAAAATTATGAAGCTTCGGGCATTAAAATACATATCTCCGTTCTTACTTTATCTTGGTGCCTTCTGGGCATTTTCGACTACCGGCTGGGAAGTATGGATTCCTGTTTTCTATGCTTTTTTTATCATTCCTTTATTAGAATTATTTATCAAACCAAATGCCAGCAATTTGAATGCGGCAGAAGAGGAAGTTGTTCGTAATGACAGATCATATGATATTTTATTATACTTAGTTGTTCTTTTACAGTTTGCAGCTTTAAGCAGGTTCCTTTATGGTATGATGGTTGATGAATTAACCACATTCGATATTACCGGCAGAATATTCGCCATGGGAATTTTATGTGGTGTATTTGGTATCAATGTAGCACATGAGCTAGGCCACAGAGTAAATAAGTTTGAACAGAACATAGCGAAAGCATTATTGCTAACTTCTCTTTACATGCATTTTTTTACAGAACATAACAAAGGCCATCATAAAAGAGTGGCTACTCCAGAAGACCCAAGCAGTGCAAGATATGGCGAACCAGTTTATATCTTTTATTTTCGCACCATTGTCTTTAGTTATATCAGTGCATGGCATATTGCCAATGAAGAAATGAGAAAAAAGGGTAAATCAGTTTTCTCATTGAAGAATGAAATGGTTCAATTCGCTTTTATTCAATTAGCATTTTTGGGTTTAATCTTTTTTCTTACAAGCTGGTTGGTTACCATTTATTTTATTGCTGCTGCATTTATCGGCATATTGTTATTAGAAACTGTAAACTATATAGAGCATTATGGCTTGCAACGAAAAGCAACTGGCGAAGGAAAATATGAAAGAGCAATGCCGGAACATAGCTGGAACAGCGACCATATTATCGGCAGGCTGATGTTATTTGAACTAAGTCGCCACAGCGATCATCATTATATGGCGAGCCGTAAATACCAGGTGCTGCGGCATCATGACAATTCTCCGCAAATGCCAACTGGTTATCCAGGAATGATTTTGCTTTCGCTTTTTCCGCCTGTATGGTTTTATGTAATGAACAGAAGGATTAAGAGATTGCAATCACTTAGTTCTGTTTAGCTGCATTTGCTTTTAAATAAGCAGTAACATGTATGCCTTGCTCATCAGTTAATCTGGCTCTTGGAATCATGTAAGATAAAATTCCTTCCCATCTTTTTTCCGTGAATTGTTCTGGCAACGGCAAGTCATGACATTTGCCACAACGGTTGATAAATATTTGCTTTCCCTGAGTGAGATCAGCTTTTACAAGTGTTTCAGATTTTGTAGTAGAAATAACCGGCGATGGAGTTTCTCTTGAAGTGATAATTGGTACTGATTTTTTATTGCAGGCTGTTATTATAATAACAACGCAACTTAAGAAGCTTATTATTTTTTTCATTTACCTACGAAGAATGTAAAAATTATTAACTAATTGTTTTTGCACCGAAATAGGACTGAATCACTTTCGGAAGGTTTATTCCATCAGCCGTTTGATTATTTTCCAGCAAGCAAGCAATAATTCTTGGCAAGGCCAAAGAACTCCCATTCAGAGTATGTACCAATTGTGTTTTACCAGTCGAATCTTTATAACGAATCTTCATTCTGTTACTTTGAAATGCTTCGAAGTTTGAAACAGAACTTACTTCAAGCCACTTTTCCTGTGCAGCACTGTACACTTCAAAATCGTAGGTAAGCGCAGATGCGAAACTCATATCTCCACCACAGGCGAAGAATACGGTATGGCAATTCTAAAGACTGTAATAATTTTTCTACATGGCTTACCATTTCATCCAATGTTTCATAGCTTTTTTCTGGATGTGTAAGCTGAACTAATTCAACTTTTTCAAATTGATGTACACGGTTTAGTCCACGAACATCTTTACCAAAGCTTCCTGCTTCTCTTCTGAAACAAGGAGAATAAGCCGTCATTTTTATTGGTAAACTTTCTGGTTTTACAATTTCATCTCTATAAATATTTGTAATTGGCACTTCAGATGTCGGAATCATAAAGAAATTATCTTCTTGCATATGATACATCTGCCCTTCCTTATCTGGTAATTGGCCTGTGCCATACGCAGATGCTTCATTTACCATAAAAGGCGGATGAAATTCGGTGTAACCAGCAGCTGTATTAAAATCTAAAAAATATTGTATTAATGCTCTTTGTAATTTGGCCCCTTGTCCTTTGAACAATGCAAATCCACTACCAGTAATTTTTGCACCGGTTTCAAAGTCTACAATGTCATATTTTTTTATCAGATCCCAATGCGGCACTGAACCTGCTGGTAGAGTTGGTTTTACTCCTTCTTCTCTAACCACTTCATTATCCTCCGGCGTTTTTCCTTTAGGTACCAGATCAGATGGCAGATTAGGTAACTTAACTAATTCATCATGCAATTGCTTTTCTACTGCCGTTAATTTTTCTGATATAGGTTGCAGCGTTGCTTTTAATGTAGCCACTTCTTGCTTTTTTATTTCTGCTTCGTCTTTTTGGCCTTTAGCCATCAATCCGCCAATTTCTTTCGAAGTGCTGTTTACGATTGCCTGATTATTATCAAATTCAAGCTGCGTTTTCTTCCGCTCATCATCCAATGCGATAATCGTATCGACTAACGATAAATTTGCATAATTTTTTACCGTCAATTTCTCTTTTACCGCTTCTGGATTTTGCCTTAATACCTGAATTTGCAACATCTTGATTTATTTGGCGCAAAGGTAGTTTTTGAATAGCAGAACAGCAACGGCGGATATTCATTAAATTCGATAAAATAAAAGTTATGATAGATACATCTATGGTTACAACCAATACAGAACTATTTGGCTACAAAGCTGTCCAAAATTTAGGCATAGTTAGAGGTATTACAGTCCGCTCCAGAAGCATCTTTGGCAATATTGCAGGTGGCCTTCAAACATTGGTAGGTGGCAAAATATCAATTTATGCAGAGTTATGTGAAAAGACTAGAGAAGAAGCTTTTCAACAAATGCTACAACATGCAGCTGACCGTGGCGCCAATGCCGTTATATGTATGCGGTATGATGCAAATGAAGTAATTGGCGGGGTAACTGAAGTGTTGGTATACGGAACTGCTGTAAGAGTAGAACCGATAGGCTAATTACAATTACACGGCCTTTATCTTTGCGCTATGATAGCAAATGACGATTTACAACAACGATGGTGGAACCTGGAAGCGAAACTGGTTGAACGGTTTGAGAAAAAACCTGATGTGGAAACCATTCTGTTCCTTATCGGTACACAGGAATTTGGCGACATCAAAGAAAAATTTACAAAAGAACAAAAACAGGATCTGATGCATATTGCTGTTTGCAGCCTTTTATCGCCCAGCGGCTACTATGAACTGGAAAGTGTGGATGACGACGGCTGGCCGCATTTCAAACAATTAAAAGCAATGCCCGATATGAATGCTATTGAGCAGGAAAATTTTCTGAAAGATCATATCTTACTTTATTTTGCCGAAAAGGAATTCTAAAAAACTCTCGTACATGAAAAAAGTTTCATTGTTTTTATCTGCGCTTTGTATAGCAGCAATTTGTTTTGCACAAAAGAAAGATTCAACCGTTACCAAAAAGGACCGAAAAAAAGATGTGCTAATGCAGACTACAATGGGTGATATGATTATTCGTCTGTCTGACTCAACACCATTACACCGTGACAACTTTTTGAAACTTGTGAAGGTTGGGTTTTATGATAGTTTACTTTTTCATAGAGTGATGAAAGGTTTTATGATTCAAGGAGGAGATCCAAATAGTAAATCAGCAAAAGCTGGGATGCCGCTGGGCAATGGAGACCTGGGCTATACTATTCCTACTGAATTTGGAGAAACGCTATTTCATAAAAAAGGAGTGATTGCAGCTGCCCGTCAACCCGATAATGTAAATCCCACTAAAGCAAGCAGTGCCAGCCAATTTTATATTGCACAAGGAAAAGTGTTTACAGATGCCGAGCTTGATATTATGGAGCAACAAAGATTGCAAGGAAAGAAAATTCCTGAATCTTACCGCACAGTTTATAAAACTATAGGAGGCATCCCCCATCTTGACCGCAATTACACAGTATATGGCGAAGTAGTGAATGGATTAGAGGTGATTGACAAGATTGCTGATGTTGATGTTAGTAAAGGAAGAGACCTAAACAGACCCATTACTGATGTAAGAATTATTAAAGCGAAATTGATAAAGAGAAAAAAGAAAATGAAATAATAATTTATTAAATCATTCTTTAAATAAAAGTGACCCGTTTAAACGGGTCACTTTTATTTATTATAGATATTTTTACTTTAAAACTTCCAGCCCAATCCAATAGTCAACAACCCATCTTCTTTGGAAACACCATACCCAACGTTAAGCATAATGCGGCGAAGTGGGGATATCCATAGACCACCTCCATAACCACTTAATGTTTTTTTCTGGGTATCGTTTGCAACCCATACTCGTCCTATATCATAAAATCCATATATCCCGATTGAACCTGGGAAAAGATAAGTTCTGAAGTCTGCAATTTTTAACCGAAGTTCTGCCTGATTATATAATTTACTTTTTCCTGCAAACCTATACCGGCGATAGCCTCTCAGGTTTTCTTCATTACCAAGGTATTGAGCCTGATAAAATTCATACCCTTTGTTGCCAAGGTTAATTCCACCGCCTACTCTATTTGCAAATACTAGACGATTATTAATTACATTAAAATAGAAACCTAAATCTGAATTTAACTGAGTAACTGAATACGGCGTATTACTAATGCCTGATAAGTGTCTCGCAGTCGTAATCCAGGTAACACCTTTATTTGGATTTACTTTATTATCTCTCGTATCTAATTCAATAGCAACTTGCCCTCCAAAATAGTACTGCGTTTTATACAGTGTGGTAGCATCCAATCCATTTTGTCCAGGCAGCATACCTGTTTGTGTAATAAATCTTACTGAGTTAAACTTATCGGTTGCATCCAGCTCAAACCGCTGAAAGGTAGGACCAAATGAAATAGAAAATTTGGGAGAAAATCTTTCTCTTATCATCACTGTAGCATCTGCCCGGTTATATCTTGCCCGATAATATTTAAATTTTCCTGGCTGTGATTTATCATACACAGAATTAACACCGTATCCAAAAAAGTTAGTTGTATTATTTGGTGCTTTGATATCAATATCTGTAGTAATGTCTGCATTTTTACCAACTACACCTATAAACTCATTTGCATACCTGAAGTTCCATGCATTGGTAGATAGGGCATGGCTTACGTAGAAAGTATGAGTGGCCTTATATGGATCTTTACGAAAACCATGGCTTGTTATTTTATAAGTAAGCCCCAGAAAAACACCATCATCAGGGTTATAGCCAATAGCCAATCCTGGTGCTCTTTTGTCGTAGTTATAAGAAATTCTTTCAAAACTATTTACATCACTATCATTGGACATATGATTTTTAAACTTGCCGATTAATTTATTCTCGCCATTATTTTTATCATATACAAATGAGCTTCCTCTACCGCTTGAAGTCTTTTCAAATACATCTGCTCCGCCGCCGCCAATCATTCTAACCTTTACCTTATCATTATTGCCATTTATTACAAATTTATCATCACCATCAAATCCGAATAAACGAACTTCTTTTGTTTCGCCACCGATAAAAAGGCGTTCATATTTTTTATCCGCTTTCTGTCCATCTTTAAGCTTGTATACTTGTACCAGCATAGATCCGTCATCATTACGAGTTATATCAAATAAATCATGTTTATCACTTGCCGTTACCGTTACAGTTTCTGCAAGAAACCGATAATATTTCATCACTTCTTCTGCCAGATATTGTCTTCTTTCTTTTAATGTGGCTACTATGCTCTGATTATGCGGTAGTGCCCTTATTTCTGCAGGCTGCATCGCCAATGCATTTTCGATTACCTGATCGGTCATTTTTGGAAGAAAATCATCCACAGCTTTTTGCCAATCGGCAGCTGTCAGCGCATTTAAAAAGAATCTGTCAAGATTTCGGGCTGCAAAGTTGAAACGCTTAATATCATGTGCCTTCGCTTTAAAGCCCTCCAACTGCGGAACAAACGTCTTTCTTCTTGCAATACCAGGTATCAATCCTTGATTAATATAAAATGCCTGGTCTCTGTCTTTAGGGATTGGGAAATATGTTTTACCTCCATTCTCATTATCCACTGCGCCCCAGTTCCATTGGCCTTCATGCCTGTCAAGATCCATCACAAACATATCCAGTATCCTTGCTGTTAGCAATGCTTTTTGATCTGCCTGGTTATCATTATCCTTTTCCAATTTTTCAGCTACTTCTTCGGTATCGTACCCTTTTGTTACATTTTCTGGGAGTCTTTCTTCAAAAGTTGCCAACATGCCACCAAAATCTTTTTGAAATTCGCCCAGTGCAGCATCATCTGGAACGTATACAAGTTTTACTTTTCCATAAGGCACACCTACTGCATCAGCCAATGGCTGCATAGACAATGAGGCATACGGATAAGATGCCGATACTCCATCTGAAACCAGATCAGCTGCTGCTTCACTCTGTAAATCGCCAGGCAATGTTTTATCGGTAATAAATTTTTGAATAGATCTGATTATAAATTGTCGTCCGCTTGCATCTTCCATCCGAAGCGATTTTGTTTGTTTACCCCCGCCTTTTTTTATTGGAGTAAGTCCTTTAAGGCTTAAAACTGGTACCGTTACAGGTGTATTCCACTCTGTACGATAGTTCGCACCCATCCAGAATTTTTTTCCTCCGCTGGTACTAAAATGTGATGCCGGAGCAGTAGCTGTCTCTTGTGCATTAGAGGGTAAAATAAATACAGTGAGGCATAAAATAAATAGAGTAAGCAGTCTCATTTTTGCAGGTTTAGGTTGATAATACTATTGGTTATGGTATAATGATTTGAAAAGATACGATTTTTTAAAAAAAAAGAGCAAAATGATGAATTATTTGCTAGCATCTAATTTGTAGCTCTTTAGCAAGTACATTAATCAATATTATT
Organism: Chitinophagaceae bacterium; assembly: GCA_016706055.1. Taxonomy (GTDB): domain Bacteria; phylum Bacteroidota; class Bacteroidia; order Chitinophagales; family Chitinophagaceae; genus JJ008. The sequence continues at coordinate 46,786 of JADJKL010000012.1, forward strand.
ATTGAAGTCTTTACAATTGATTGAAAGGCCAAGTTACATATTATTTTTTTTGAATATTGGCGACAAATTTACCATCAAAGAAATTCTCCGTTTACCTTGTTTCGCCTCTATCGGAGTAAGAGCATACCTGAATGGGGTATCCATTATTCCTTGTTATAAGAATAAAAACTTAGAAAAAGAATATTTTTCGGGAATTTTTATTTTTCGGGATCAGTAGCTTTCGGGATAATCTTTTTTGTAAATTAGTGCTTTTACAGGTGTTAGCGTTAAATGAAGAAGACAGAAAACTCCGGATTCACATCATCAGTTTTCATTCTACTTGCCAATGAACTTTCAGAAATGAATCAACCACCTTTAATCTTTTAGCTGAAGTGATGAAAAAATTTATTGTATTGACGGGCTGCCTGATGGTGATATGTGTGACCCTTAAAGCTCAAACAGATACTATTGCTAGGCGCATTGTATTAATTGGGGATGCGGGGCAGTTAACTGATGGTCGTCATCCGGTAGTGGATGCAGTTAGAGACAATATACCGCTAGATAAAAAAACGACTATTTTATTCTTAGGCGACAATTTATATAAACATGGATTGCCCGATGTGGAAAATTCAGGATATAATGATGCCAGAGCCATTTTAGACTCTCAGATTTCTATTGCAAAAAATACTAAAGCGAAAGTGATCATGATACCAGGTAATCATGATTGGCATAATGGCAACCGGGATGGGTATGACGCCATTGTCAGACAACAGCTTTATGTTGATTTTGCAAAAATAGATGGTGCAGATATAAAATTTGAGCCAGAAGATGGATGTCCCGGTCCTGTAACCGTCAAGGTCGGAAACGATATATTACTCGTAATTTTCGATAGCCAATGGTGGCTTCACCCTTACGATAAGCCGGGAATAGAATCAGATTGTGATTGTAAAACAGAAATTGAACTGGTTTCTAAAATAAGAGATATTGCTACGCAGAATACGGATAAGCTAATAATAGTTGCAGACCATCACCCTTTTAAAAGCAATGGAGTACATGGTGGTTTTTTTACTTTCAAACAACATTTTTTTCCTTTTACAGATATTAAGCCCAGCCTATATGTTCCGCTTCCGATCTTAGGCTCGGTATATGTAATTGCCCGTAGTGTTTTTGGCGCTTCACAGGATTTGAAACATCCTGCATATGCCAACATGATCAATCAGATAACAGGTGCTATTGAAACTTCCTTAGCACCAAATGTAATTTTTGTTTCTGGTCATGAACATAATCTACAACATATAAAAGATGAGAAATATAATTATATAGTAAGCGGAGGCGGATGTAAAGAAAGCAGGATTTCCAAAAGTAATAAGGGCCTTTTCAATTCTACCAACTTTGGTTTTGCTGTACTCGAAGTTTCTACAAATAAAAATGTAAACCTTTCCTTCTATACCGTTACTGATTCTGTTCGAAATGCCTACAACGCTTTTATTTTAAATTATACAAAACCAATTGTAAAACCAATTGACTCTACTCAAACACCTGTAGTACTCGGAAATCAGGAATTGAAATTTGAAGATGCCGTAACTAAACCTGCCAGCACAACACTTCCTGTAATCGGTGGCTTAAAGAAATATTTAATGGGGCAGAATTACAGAAAAGAATGGTCAACTCCTGTAAATATGAAGGTGCTTGACATACGAAAAGAAAAAGGTGGATTAGAAATTAAAAGTCTGGGCGGTGGTCAGCAAACAAGATCACTACGACTTGAAGACAAATATGGCAAAGAGTGGGTTTTGAGAGGTGTAAACAAAAATATCGGCAAAGCATTGCCGGAAGAATTTCGTGGCACAGCCGCAGAAGATTTTGCTCCAGAATTAAATTCTGCAGCGCACCCATATGGAGCATTGATCGTACCCTCTTTAGCTGAACCTTTGCATGTGTTGACTGCCAGCCCTGAATTATTTTTTGTGCCCGATGATCCAAACCTTGGTATTTACAGACTGCTGTTTGCCAATACTGTTTGTTTACTGGAGCAAAGAAATTTTGCATTGGCAGAGGATAAATCAATGTCTACGTCAAAAGTTTTTAAAGAAATTTTGGAAGACAACGATCATCGTCCTGATCAGCCAAAAGCATTAACTGCAAGATTGCTTGATATACTTATCGGAGATTTTGATCGCCATTTTGATCAGTGGAGATGGGGAACCGGCGATACTGGAAAAGGGAAACTATATTATCCAATTCCACGGGACAGAGACCAAGCTTTTTTTAATTCCGAAGGAAAAGTATTCAGATCTGTAACAGGAAGAGAATTACCTTTTCTAAAAGGTTTCAGAAAAAACTTACACGAAGTAAACTGGCTGGGTTACACTGCCAAAGACTTTGACCGTATTTTCCTGACCGGACTTACTAAAAACGAATGGGAAAGTTCAATACATGAGTTCCAAAAGCAAATTACCGATTCTGTAATACGTAATGCTGTTAAAAAATTACCGCCTGAAGTTTTTTCTTTCAATGGCGAAAAAATAATAAAAAAATTAATAAGCAGGCGGGACCAGATGGACAAGGAAGCAATGAAATATTACAAATTCCTTTCCCGTAAAGTAAATGTAGTTGGCAGTAATCAAAAGGAGTATTTCAGAGTCAGTATGTCCAACGATAGTTTACGGGTAAGAGTATATGAAAAAGGAAGAGGCAACGATACCAGTTTTATAATGTACACCAGGACTTTTGATCCTAAGGTTACAAAGGAAATAAGATTATTTGGTTTAAATAATGAAGATGTATTCGATGTTGAAGAAAATGTCTCTTCCAAGATAAAACTCAGGATTATTGGAGGAAAAGACAATGACACTTTTAATATCCGTGGCAACATTAAGAATATCATTTATGATAAGTTATCTGACGTTAATTACATTCAGAATAAAAGTCATACAAAAAATAAATTCTCGGCTGATCCTCCATCAACTGGCAGAAGCATTTTAGGATACCAGTACAATACAACTAAATTTCCTCAATTACTATTTAGTTATAATTCAGACGATGGTTATATGCTGGGTGCCGGCTTCTCAAAAACCACTTATGGGTTTGTCAATTTACCTTTTGCCACACAGCAGCAACTATCTGTACTTTATGCGTTAAACCGTAAAGCCTTTCAGGTAAAATACAATGGAATATTTAATCATATAACAAAAGACAAAGACCTTATAGTTAACATTAATTATCTGCTACCTGCCTTAAGAAACTTTACAGGTTTTGGAAATGAAACGCTGGTTACTAATGAAGGAAGCTTTGACTTCTATCGCAGCCGTTACAAATCGTTGGAGGCAGAAGTACTTATTCGCAAACGTTTATTTGAAAGGCTTGAGCTGATGGTTGGCCCTTACTACAATCGTTACTGGAATGATTATAACGACAATAGTAAAAATGTATTGAGTGATCCAAGACAGGTCGGTCTTGACTCAGCTGATGTGTATAGCACCAAATCTTATATGGGTGGTAAATTTGTAATGCAGTTTGATAACCGGAATAATAAGCTTTTCCCTACCCGTGGAATATTTTGGAAAAACGAATTTATAGCCACTGCTGGTAATGGATATAACACCAACAATTTTGTAAAGTACAGCACCGACATGTCAATCTATGCTAGCTTTAAAGACCCGGCTAAAATGGTTATTGCATTAGGTTTTGGCGGCGGCCGTATTCTCTCAAAGAATTTTGAATATTTTCAGGCACTTTCATTAGGTGTTGATAATCCAAATATACATGGCTTTAGAAAAAACAGGTATTCGGGATCTGCTTTATTATACGGAAGTGTAGAAGTGAAATTGCAATTGTTTAATCTTAATTCTTACATAATTCCTGGCCCTGTTGGCCTTACCGCATTTTACGATATTGGTCGGGTGTGGATGAGAGGAGAAGATTCCAGAAAATGGCACGGAGCTTATGGTGGTGGAATATATTTTATACCATTCAACAATTTCATCATTTCAGCGACTGCTGGTTTTACTGCCAATGAAAGATTACTGAACTTTAACTTAGGTACAAAAGTCAACCTTACTTTTTGATTGAATTCCTGATGGAAATTAAGCCTTCAAAAAAAAATAATACACTATATAGGGTAGTGCTGTGTATTGCTGCCGTGATACTATTGTTTATTGTATGGCTCATCTTTATTGTCAAGAACACACAGCCTGATGATAGCATATTTAATTTTCTTTCCTATCACACAACTGCTCCCCGGACTAATACGATGAAAGTGATTACTTTTTTTGGTAATCATAATTTCTTAATACCAGCCAATCTGTTAGCTATAGCTTTCTTTATGTTCAAGAAGAGTAAGCAAGATGCTCTTCGGGTATTAATTATAGCAGTAAGCAGTTTAGGGATAATGTCTTTATTAAAAACTCTTTTTCACAGGCATCGCCCAATCAATCCTTTAATAGAAGGAATAACCAACTTCAGTTTCCCCAGTGGACATGCTTTTATGAGTGTAGCCTTTTTTGGCTTGCTGATTTATTTTATTTCACATAGACTGAAAGCAAACTGGAGGAAACCTCTACTGATTTCCATTCTTCTTTTTATAATTTTCTTAATAGGCTTCAGCCGAGTTTATCTAAGAGTGCATTACACAACAGATGTAATAGCAGGCTGGATTTTTGGCGTCTTTTGGCTGCTACTATGTTTGTCTGTTTTAAATAAATTTTTAAATAAGAACCCAGCTACTTAGCAATAAATTTTAAAATAGTAGCTGTTCCTTCACCACCTTCATTGGATATATATAAATCGCCATTAGGTGCAAATGTTAATCCCTCTGGTTGGTTATACATGACTGGATCTAACTTAATCACTTCTTCTACTTGGCCATCCTTAGATGCAATTACCATAACCTTTCCTACCGATGCTACAATATATAATTTACCATTTGTTGGATTGATGCCCGCTGCTGACGGTTTAAATTCCGCTTTATCATCATTAAGTATCTCTTGTATTTTGCTAATGGCAATTGTATAAACTGGTTCTGCAGCAAATTTTTGTGTTGCCAGATCAAACCGGTAAGCCTTTCTTATTTCATTCTTTTCTTTCGAGCAATCTTTACAAAGCAATATCAGCGATTTACCATCACCATCCAGATACATTGCCTCAAATTCGTTAGTGCCACTTAAACCAAGCTCATATTCATTTGTTGCAAACGAACTGTCTTTTGTAGAAACCCTAACCACAATACCGGAACTAACCAACATATAAATGGCGGTATCTGTATAAACTATATCCTCATAATCGCCTTTGCCACCAAATTTTTCTTTACCAACAAGGTCATTCTTATTGGCAAAATCAACTGTAAAAATATCTCCCTTCTCATCATTTTCTGCCAATAGCAAATTTCTCTTTGGTATATATGCCATACCAGAAATTTCTTTCAAATGCTTACCCAGCTCCATTTTATCATCGGGAGAAGAAAAATTATAACCTGACTTTACAATCTCCTCTTTCGATTTTTCACTTACAGCGATATAAGAAAACTTCAGCAACGTAGCCTTTGCACCCAAGCCTTCATTAGAGATATACATGTCGCCATTTTGCTTAAATGCAATTCCTTCCGGTTGAGGAAAAAGCTTAGCCGAAAGCTTATGTACAGACTCTACCACTCCATTCAAATCCGTAATCACCAGTTGATTACTGGCAGAAGAAAGAATAAATAATTTTTGCATCTTGGGATGAATGGCCGCACCAGAGGGTTGAAACTTCGATGACTTAAAAGGTGAAAGTTCCGCCACCTTTGCCGCATCAATTACATACAACGGCTTATTGTCAAAGCCAAGAGAATCAGGATAAAAAGCATAAGCACTTACTGATTTGCCATCATCCGATTTGCAATTTTTGCAAATAAGTACCAGCGCATTATGTTCAGGGTCGCTGTACATCGTTTCAAAATCATTAGTTCCTTGCAATGGCACTTTACCCATTTCCATAGAAGAAGTCTTGCCTTCATTATCTTTTACAAACCTGAAAATAGTTCCGTCACTTCTCAATATGTATGGAATATCATTCAGCATAGCCACATCTTCATAATCGCCTTTGCTTCCAAAATCGTATTCGCCATTAATTACTTTAGATTCTTTATCTAGTGTAAACAATTTGCCAAGCTCGTCATTTACCACATAAAATACATTGTCTTTAGAATCCCATGCAAGACCTGATATTTCCTGCACCTTTAAATCCAGCTTATCAGTGTACACCTGCGAAAAATCGTAATGAGGAGGAGAGGTAAGCTCTTTTGTTCTTGGACGGCATCCTGAAAAAGCCAATCCTGCCAGCCCAATCGCAAAAAAGAAACTAATCCGGAAATTTAAAAAAGTCATTGTTCTTATTTTGTTTAAATTTATCAAAACTTATCTTTATAGCATGACAGAAAATCAATTAGCACTGATTCGAGAGGCTAAAGCCTTTGTTTCGGACCTGCTTGCTGACAAACTTAACAAAAACATACGTTTCCACACTCTTGAACATACAGAAGAGGTGGTGGCTGCCTGTGAGAGAATGGCGAACTATTATCATATACCTGATGAAGAACAGACCGCTCTACTTATTGCTGCCTGGTTTCATGATACTGGCTACACTGGCGGGCAAGCAAAGGATCATGAAGTGTTGAGTGCCCAGCTTGCAACAGATTTTTTAGCCTCGCATAATGTATCTCCTGAAACATCCGGAAAAGTAATCAGCTGCATCAATGCAACCCGGATGCCGCAAACACCCGTTAATTCGTTAGAAAAAATAATTTGCGATGCAGATCTTTTTCATCTTGGTACTGATGCATTCCGTGAAAAAACAAATCTTCTAAGAAAGGAACTGAAAAATTTTGGTGACGAAGAAATTACAAAAAATGACTGGTGGAAAAAAAACATTGAATTCCTTGAAGCACATAAATATTTTACTACATACGGGCAAGAAACACTACAGCCAATAAAAGAAGTGCATATAAAAGGATTGACAGAAGAACTAAGTGACCTAGATGATAAAACAAAGAAAAAAAAGAAATCAAAAAACACTGATGATATTGTAGTAGAAGCGTTGCAGATTGAAGACGATGAGAAAAAGAAGAAAAAGGAAAAAAGTAATCAATCGGAAAGAGGTATTGCTACGGTATTCCGCATCATGGCGCAAAACCAGAACAACCTTAGCGGCATGGCAGATTCAAAAGCTAATATTCTTATTTCTGTTAATGCTATCATTCTAAGTATTGTAATTTCTCAGCTTATTACAAAATTAGACTCAAACCCTAATTTGTTGATTCCCTTTTTCGCACTGGTAATTGTATGTGTGTCCACTATTGTTTTCTCCATATTAGCCACAAGGCCAAACGTAAACCACGGAATTTTTACACAGGAAGATGTACATAACAAAAAAACCAATCTGCTGTTCTTTGGTAATTTTTATAAAATGAATTTGCCTGATTATGATTGGGCGATGGGTGAAATGCTGAATGATAAAGATTACCTCTACAGCAGCATTGTAAAAGACACTTATTTTTTAGGCGTGGTACTTGCAAAAAAATACCGCTTGCTAAGAATAGCTTATAACATTTTCATGTTTGGATTGATTTTAGTAATACTAGCTTTCGCTTTAGCGTATGCATTACCTCATCCAATGGAAATATATAAACCGGGATAAAATATTTACTGATATGCAAATAAAAATCCACCAGCATTAGCTAGTGGATTTTTTATTTGTAGTGATCCCTTTTATTAATCTCTCATCATTTCTTCCAGCTTCATTACCAATTCTGTTTTAGTAATTGGCACTCCCATTATTTTATTATATCCTTTGGCATCAACAAAATAAACATCACGGATTATTTTTATCAATTGCCCATTATTAATTTCAGGAATTAAAACAGTGTCAAAATTCTTAAGAATATCGCCAAGGTTTTTTGGGAAAGGACGAACATATCTTAAATGTGCATGGCTGATTTCATGCCCTTTCTTTTGCATTTCTGCGCAAGCACTTTTTATTGCACCATATGTAGAGCCCCAGCCAAGCACTAATATCTTTCCTTTTTCGGGACCACTGTCTAGTTTTTGTTCTGGGATGTGATCGGCAATCTTATCTACTTTTTCCTGACGAATCTTCACCATTAGTTGGTGATTCTCCGGTTCGTAGCTGATGTTACCTGTTACATTTTGTTTTTCCAAACCACCAATTCGATGTTCCAATCCTGGAGTGCCGGGTATAGCCCAAGGTCTTGCCAGTTTTTCGTCTCTTAAATAAGGTTGAAAAACTTCTTCCTGATCGCCAAGATCCTTCTTGAATTTTACTGTTATTGGTGGAAGGTCTTCTGAAACCGGAAACTTCCATGGTTCTGCTCCATTTGCAATATAACCATCACTCAAAAATATTACCGGTGTCATATGCTGTACAGAAATTCGCACTGCTTCGTACACTGCATCAAAACAATCGGCAGGAGTAGATGCAGAAACGATCGGCATCGGGCATTCGCCATTTCTTCCATAATAAGCTTGCATTAAATCAGACTGTTCTGTTTTGGTTGGCAGTCCTGTTGATGGCCCTCCTCGTTGAATATTTATTACTATTAAGGGGATTTCCAACATTACTGCTAAGCCTATTGCTTCACCTTTTAATGCTATGCCTGGTCCACTTGATGTAGTAACACCTAATGAACCACCGTAGGCTGCTCCAATAGCAGATGTGATGGCTGCAATTTCATCTTCTGCCTGAAAAGTGCGGACACCAAAATTTTTATATTTACTCAGGTCATGCAAAATATCTGACGCAGGTGTAATGGGATATGAACCTAAGAACAACGGTAACCCACTTTTTTGTGAAGCTGCAATCAAACCGAAGGAAACACCTTGGTTGCCCATTATAGAGCGATAATTTCCAGGCTCCATTTTTGCTTTCTCTACAGAGTAAGTTGTAGTAAATATCTCTGTAGTATCGCCATAATTGTAACCCGCCTGCAGCACTTTTACATTACTCTCATATATGTCTGGTTTCTTGCCAAACTTTTCCTTTAAAAATTTGATTGTATTCTCCATGTCACGGTTGTACATGAAATAAAGAACCCCAAGCACAAACATATTCTTTGCCCTGTCTTTCTCCTTCATTCCCATAGTAAAATCCTTGAGTGCTTCTCTCGTCATCTTTGTGACGTCCATCTTTATCACTTCGTAATTACTCAAGCTATCATTCTCAATTGGGTTTTCGCCATCGGGGTAATTGGCAAGACGAAGATTTTTGCTATCAAATCCATCGGTATTCACAATAATCTTTCCTCCCTTCTTTAATACAGAAAGGTTTGTTTTTAATGCAGCGGCATTCATAGCTATCAATACATCAACAGAGTCGCCGGGAGTGTAAATATTATCCGAAGAAAACCGCAACTGAAATCCACTAACGCCAGGCAACGTACCTATCGGAGCTCTTATCTCTGCCGGAAAATCCGGAAAAGTAGAAAGATCAATACCTAATAAAGCAGTGTTATTCGTAAACTGGGTACCGGTTAATTGCATTCCATCACCACTGTCTCCTGCAAATTTGATAACAACATCTTGTAAAACTTCCTTTTTCCTTTCCATATGCTTATAGTCTTATCCTGCGAATTTAAAACATCTTAGTGTTCAATTCTCAATTAACAGCCAAAAAATACTTTTTCGTTTCGTCAAAAACAGATGGGATGCAAATCAAGCAACGACTTAATACCAGTCTTTGCCTTCTGCCAAGCTTTTTAAAAAATTTGCCGCTTCATTACTCATAGCCGTACTGCTTAGTTCCCCATTTATCTCTTGTATAAAATGGCGACAACCATCGCCTGAATAGTTAAAGGACACATCCCCAGCAAGTTTCCCTTTCTTGTAAAATAACAGATTTCCATCGTAGCCACATTTATATGCTTCGGCCGTTTTGCTATCCACAAAACCTGCCAGTTTTTTAATGGCCTTGTTTTCAGTAGTAGTTACTGTTTTTGCAATATTGTTTGTACCCAATTCATTGAAATTTATGACAAGACTGTCACATCCAGCCAATTGTTTGCCGGTTGCAGATTTCTCAGAACAAGAAACAAAACAAAGAAGCAATGCAACAAATAAAAATAATTTCATCCTTACAGTTTTGCGGAAAGGTATAAAATAAAAAACCACCCAAAGCCTGTCTTGCCCGGGTGGTAACTGCATGAGAAAACTGCTTCTGACAGAGATAAAACTAAACCTGACTTGAGCAATAATATAGATTGGGATAAGAACTGATGCAAAGATTCTAATAGCTTATTAACATATTGTTACTTAAAAATTATTTTAAGATTAACCATTCCGGTTTTTAATTTATCCTTTTTCCTGTCCGTTTGAGTCATAAATTTTGGTTGACAATATGTTTCCGTTAGTATCATAATTTTTCCACTCACCATATTTTAAACCATGCTTGTACAAGCCGCTACTTTCCACTTTGCCATCTTCATAATAGTAAGTGGTAGAGTCATGATATTGACCATATTCATCAAGTAATAAAAAAGCTTCTAATTGTCCGTTGGCATAATACCGGGAAAAATGTGTACGAACATCATTTTTGGCAATTATAACTTGCCGGATCATGTCTGCAGAGTCTTTCATTACCTGACAAATGGATAAATCTTTTTTGTTGATGTAAAATTCAGCAATTGCAAAATCAGTTCTTTTATACTTCTTTATATAACTGCTATCACTTTTTTTTATGACAGAATCCAACCAGTGCTTATCAAGTTTATTTTTTGCCAATATCACACGGTTGTTGGTATTTGAACAAGCAGCCAAAAACAATATCAGCCCAACAAAAATCAATGTCTTTTTCATTCGAACAAAAATCTTGAAAATTCAAAAAGCATCCCGGCTTTTCCGGGATGCTTCAAAATATAGTGTACTGATCTTAATTAAATTTAGTCCATGTCTTCCACCATGTATCACCAACTGCACAAGCTCCTTTATAACTAACAGAAATAAATCCTGTTGTTAATTTTGGATTTGTAAAGCTGGCACCTGTAGCAGCTGGAGAAGCAGCACTTGCCGGATTAAAATCCGGAGCAGTATAATTAAAAGGGGCAATAAGCTGCACATCTGTATTATTTGTAAGTATGCTGTTTCCATAAGCTGGTGTATTATACCATGCAGTTATAGAAGCAGAAGTATTAGGTGTAGTTGGCACATTTGCGTTACCCGCAATACTATATAAGACTGGTGTAGGGCAACCAGCAATAATATTATTTTGTACAAATAACGAAGAAGGAATATTATTATCCGTTGGCACTCCTTTAGTAGCATCAATGTACAAACCATTTGGATAACCCATAATAATGGAATTAAACAGAGACATACTTGAGTTTCTTCTTATTTGAGCTCCCCAACTAAAAAGACTATTTCCAGTGTTTGCCAAAGTAGCTTTTGGTCCCATTACAGTCATATTACTAAATACAACTGATGTTTGTGGCAACAAAGAACTTCCGTTCGCATCATTATCACTTTCAAAAGCTTCGCTTTTTGAAATATCTGCAATTGCTGAATCTCTTACTGAAATACCAAACTGCACTTTACCGCTGAAACCATTGTCAGTATCAAAATCATCATCCAATGTTCTAAAAGAAATTAGGTGCTTACAGTTTACAGTACCACCAAACCACTCAAAAGAATCATCATTAGCATATGATACCTGTACATTATCTACAATAGTATTGCTTCCTACACCACCAAATGTTAATCCATTGATTTCTTTATCTGGTAAAAATGCATAGCCAGCATATTCTATCCGAACATAGCGAAGAATGCCGCTATTGTCAGCAGGGTTTTGACCTTGCGTAGAGGGTGTGCCATATAAACCTAACCCATCACTGTTATTTATTCCACCTTCAATTTCACCAATACCGGATGTTCCATTAAATGATGAGTTGGTCGGTGCATTTCCTAAAATAACTACACCGCTCCAGTCGCCTCGCTGTGGTGATGTTTCTTCAGAAGTAAATACAATCGGCTTATCTACCGTTCCATCTGCAATAATTTTGCAGCTCCGGGTAATGATTAAACCACCTTGTCTTCCTTTTTCACCAACAATTTTTGTACCTGGCTCAATAGTAAGAATAGCACCATTTGTAACATAAACAAGGCCACGCAGCTTATAAGTATATCCAACTTTTAAAGTGCGGTTTTCACTTATCCTTCCTTCAAGTATTGTATTTTCTGTGGTGCCAGTTGGAGGAGTAATAATTGTAGTGCCGCCGTCAACTTCAATCTTCCGGCAACCAAATGAAATAGCACTCAGTAAAACGGTATAGAGAACTAATTTTTTCATGTTTTTATTTTTTGATTTTGTTTTATGATTTGTATTTGATTAGAAATTATATCCGATTGAAAAGCTGATATTGGTGCCGTACTTTCTTTTAATTACAAAAGCATCCGAGCCCTTATCATACTTGTTGTTATCATTAAGATCAGTATAAAAAATAGCCTGCTTGTTGATAATGTCAGAGACATTCAGCTTTAGCTCACCTTTATTATTAAAAATCTTTTTAGCAATTTGGAAATCAAGAATCGGACGGGGGTTTTCCCAAACCGGAGGCTGATCGCTGCCTCCTACTAAGGCAATTCTTCTACCAATCTGATTAAATAGTAAAGTAGTATTAATCCCGAGCTTCTGAATATCATATTGAACTGCAGCATTGATTAGGTAAGGGCTTTGTCCCTGCATTGATCTATCCAAAGATTTTACCCGGTTGAATATGTAAGAGAAGTTACCCTGTACGGTAAAGTTTTTAAGTGCTTCGCTGAAATCCAGTTTTTTTCTAAAGTCAAACTCAGCACCAAATGCATTTGCTTCTTCAGCATTCAAAAGATTATAAGTGCTCCCATCACCTGAAGCAGGATTGATATATGCTTCTAAAGGGTTTTTAAAATATTTATAGAATACGCCGAAAGTGAATAACTCGCCAGCTCTTGGATATAATTCGTAACGAATATCAAAATTGCTCACCTTCGTTCTTACTAAAGCAGTGTTGCCTGCAACAGTTGCGCCTAAATCAAAATCATAAAATTGAAACGTACTTAATTCCCTGAATTCTGGTCTTACAACAGTTTGAGAAGCAGAAACACGGAAATTTGTTTTTGCATCAAGCTTATAAGTAAAATTTATGCCGGGCAAATAATCCGTAACCTTACTATACACATGGCGAGGATCGCTTTTACGAACACTTCCTACAATTTGATCAAAATCTTCTACCCTTAATCCCCAAACTGCACGATGCTTAGATGTGATCTGATTATCGAACTGAAGAAAGCCTGCATTTAATATTGAATTAGCAATATACCTGTAACTGGATCCGGCCAATTCATTAAAATATAATTTATTATCTGACCCATTACCATAATTCTGCGGAGCAAACACCTGATCTTGCGGAAGATTTTGAAACTGGCTGCTACCAGATGGCAAATAGATTGCGAAAGGTCTTGAATCAAACAAACGATCTTTTACCTGAAAGAAATATCCAGCTTTAATTGTTTGCGACAAATTTTTAATCTTAAAGCTCTTTGCCAGATCGCCACCTGCTGTGTAAACATAATCACTCAGGTATCCGAAATAACGGCTACCATTTTTCTGAGATGATTTAGAAACAGGAATTAAAATAATATATGGAGAAGAGGCAACTGTAGGATCGTCTTGTACATACTGCACCCTTCTTTGGTCGGGGATATACTGATCCAGAATATTGAAACTTCCAAACCAATTTAGCTTAAGACCATACTTCTTAATATTATGCTCACCTGCAAGTTGGGTATTAAAAAATGTGTTTGCTTTAAAAGCTAATTCGGTTGCTCTGATATTGTCCGGCGTACCTGCTGTACGTCCTTCATAATCCAATCCTTCTCTTAAAGTAGCATAGTTTGCTGTATTGATATTTAAAATATTCTTGAAAGAAATTTTATTATTATTTCCTAATTGCAGTGTAATATTTGCCAATGCCCCGGCTAATACTTCTTTATTATATTTATTATTGAAATAATCAAAATAGACATCTGCTGTATTATTCTGATACCGGATAATTCTGTTTTCAAACTCCGTTCTTTTATTACTTCTATTATAGTTAACAGCAAATACAGCAGCCAGTTTATTATTATGGCCAAGCTCTTTTTTAAAGCCGCCATTTAAAGCAAGGCTCTGATTAAATAGCGGAATATTACTCTTTTCCGCTGTCCAAATATTTGCAAGCGATGCGCCTAATACGGCCTTCTGACCATTATCAAGATTTTCAAATGTTGATTTATTTGGGAAGTCATCAGGCAATCCTCTGAAGCCATTATCAAATCCAAGAAAATCTGTTTTACTTCCTGTGTAGGTATAGAAATCTTTACCGAGAGTATTCGTATTTATTCCTGTACCGATTTGTATTGAGAAAAAATCTCTTACAGGAACATCTTTTGTATTTACTTGTACCAATCCACCAGCCCACTCACCCGGCAACTCCGGAATAAATGCTTTATTGATAACAATATTATCAATCATTGAAGAAGGAATGATATCGAAGCTGAATGTTTTACGGTCAGGTTCAGTACTGCTTAGCAGAATACCATTTAGCATAGCCTGGTTATAACGGTCTGCTAAACCACGAACGACAAGGTATTTACCTTCCTGTACAGATGTACCTGGTACTCTTTTTAAAACTTCCCCAGTATTTTTATCGGGAGACCTGCGAATAGATTCTGCGCTTACAATTTGTGCTACAGTATTTGTATTCTTTTGAAATGAGATGGCTGAATTGATTGTTTCATTTCTGGCTGAAGATTTTTTGTGGTAATTACTACATTATCACCCGTTGTTGCTTTTACTGCTAATACAATATTAAGTTCATTAACCTGATTCCGGATAACTTCTACATCAGTTATTTGCTTTGTTTCATAACCAATTGCAGAAAATTCCAATTCATATTTTTTTCCGGGTGTAAGGCTCAATGAAAAATTACCAGTAACATCTGAAGTTGTACCTCCGCCACCAATGATTTTAATGGAAACACCAGTTAAAGGCTCATTTTTCTCATTTAATACTCTTCCTCCCAATTTTACAGACTGGGCCTGAGAGAAAGAAAAGATACTGATACAAAGTACAGATAGAATTAGTCGCATCCTGAAATACATATTTTGCTATTTGCCCGCAAAGGTGGACTGCTCAGGTTATCCGCATGTTACGTACATGTTAAGCAATTGTAACCCAAATATGAATTTAATGTTACCTGAAATCAGAACTTGAATTGTAGTCTGCAAGTGAAGATGTTATCTTTCTGATCTGTTGAAGTACTGCTGAAATTTGTTGATTCATTTTTTACAAAATCGTAGTAAAAAATAATTTTTGTCTGCGAGTTGAAATTATGAGCATAACCCAATCCCAATGTGGAGTATTTAATATCGGCAGGGGTAAGATTAGTTCCAGGCTTTCCTAAATCTGTTTCTTTCACTTTAATATTAGGGTCATACCAATCATATTTTACTATTAATTGATTATTAGTATTGAAAATATTTTGCAAAAAATAAAAATAAGCTCCGTCAAAATGACGAACATAAGTAGGAAGTAGTGTTCCGTTGGCATTAGGAATTGTGCCCGGATTTGCAGTAGTTGTAGATGTGCCCGGCTGTGTGCCAAACCAATATTCTGCTCTCCATTCCGTTTCGCCCCAGCCATGATGCAATTTTAACTGTACATCTCCACCATAATAATCCCGGGGAGAGGATTTCCCTATGTTTGATTCAGCAGAATCAGTTATAAATATTTTATCTCCGTTATTGGCAATACCACTTCTGTTTACATACTTAGTTCCATTCTTCCATCCACCCAGTAATAAAGAAAGTCCACCGCTAATTTCAAAATTTTTAATTGTAACAGGTCGAAGGGTAAAACGGCTAATGAAGTCTTTATAACTGTCAAAATCCGTAGTGCCAGCAGAGCCTTGCCCGTTAAAAAAACCGGCATCTAATTTCATCTTATACAGCTTATGTTCTTTTTTTTGTGGCTCGAAACTGAACATGACTCCCAAATCTCTTTCCCCTGGCATCAAGATTTGCGACATTCTACCTCTTTCGGGAGTTTCTCTGGATGAGGAACCATGATTAACTTCAAAGCCAAAAGGTCTTGCAAAAAAACAAGCAGTTAAAGAGAGGTTGCTATTTTTATTTTCAAAGAGTCTGATAAACATATCTCTTACAATTACGCCTCTTTCTGTAGCATCTATCTGAAATGTAAAAAGTGCCTTTGGTAAACTTCCCTTTGTCAAAAGCAGATAATCCACTTTAAGCCTAGCTCTACGGAGCATAAACCTGCTTTTTGAATATTGGGAAAAATTTCCTCCTTCAAATGAAGCTGCTCCATCAGCCTGTGCCATCTGAAACTGTGGTTGCATATATCCTGAAATTCTGAGGTTCTCAAACCTTTTCAAAAAGGGACGAAGTGTATCTTTTATAAAAAAGGAAGAGTCGATATCTGTTAAATAGCGTTGGGAACTACCTGCAAAACAAAATAAAAATGAGAAAACTCCTGTGAAAAAAGCTTTTTTTATACTGTTTTTTAAAGAAAACATAAGCAGTTCTTAAAATTACCGCAATATAAAGTCTTTGTTATTGAAACGTTACCCTAATTTTAAATCTATATTATCAAATTATTAATTCTGGCCAAAAAGTCAGGGGCTTAAACTACACCCGGTATTTTTGTAACCAATTCAGGTAATAAAACTGAACAACTAAAACTAAAACCAATGGCACTTCAATCTTTCCTCAAAATCTTCATGCCCAAAAACAAAATTTTCTTTGAGCTATTTGAAAAAGTAGCTAATAATGTAGAAAAAATGGGCAGTCTACTTAAAGATGTTGTTGGCGAACCCGATTTTGATAAAAGGGCTACACTTATTGGTCAGCTAGAAGATCTTGAACATGCTAATGATGATCTTACACATAATTTATTTACCGAGTTAGGTCGCAACTTTATAACCCCGTTTGATAGAGAAGACATACACTATCTGGCTACATCGCTGGATGATGTTGCTGATTATATATATGCAGCGGGCAAAAAAATCAACTTCTATCGTGTAAATCCAAACGACACAGGCTTGCAAAAATTTGCAGAACTTATTGAAAAAGGAGCAGAGCAAGTAAAAATTGCTGTAACTGGGCTAAGGGATATGAAAAATATGCGGGGCATAACTGAAGCTTTGGTAAAAATCAACAGCATAGAAAATCAGGGAGATGATATCTTCGATTTCAGTATTGAAAAATTATTTGAAAACGAACCCGATGCTAAAGAAGTTATTAAAAAAAGAGAGATATATCAGGTAATGGAAATTGTAACTGATAAATGTGAAGATGTAAGTAATGTGATAGAGTCCATCATTATTAAATACGCTTAATCGAGATATGATAATACAGATATTTAATTATCTGATCTTCATATTTCCACATTAACACATTTTCTAATTAAATCTATTATGACACCATTTCTCATAACCATCATCGTACTGGCACTCATCTTTGATTACATCAATGGTTTTCATGATGCGGCCAATTCAATTGCCACTGTTGTATCTACTAAAGTATTGACACCATTTCAAGCTGTGCTGTGGGCTGCTTTATTTAATTCAGTGGCTTATTTCATTTTCAAAGATCATGGCGTAGCAGATACCGTTGCCAAAACAGTTCATCCTGATAAAATAGCTGGCGGCAACATGATGGTTGTTATCTTTTCTGGATTGATTGCTGCCATTATGTGGAATTTGCTTACTTGGCAGTTGGGCATACCATCCTCTTCATCACATACGTTGATTGGAGGATTCGCCGGTGCTGCTGTTGCAAGTGGCGGATTTGCAGCAGTTAACTCACCCATCATTATTAAAACTGCAGCCTTCATATTTATTGCGCCGTTAATAGGTATGTTTATGGCTTTTGTGATGTCGCTTTGGTTTATGAGCTCCTTTAAAAAAGGGTTCCGATCTAAAATATTCTCCCTCATTATTTTGGTTATAGTTGCTATATTCCTAACCCTAAAATTGGAGTTTAGCAGAGAAATACTTGCTGGCAAAACACATTATGACGCATATATCTGGCAGATTATTTTTTATTCTAAAAATTTCAAATGGCTTTTACTTGCTTTAATTCTTATAGTAATGGCTGTTTTTGCTCTTTACTTAAGTACACTTAATGCACATAAATCAAACCAATGGTTTAAGCGATTACAGCTAATTTCTTCTGCCGCATTTAGTATCGGGCATGGTGGCAATGATGCACAAAAAGTTATGGGTATCATTACTGCAGCATTAATTGCAGGTGGGTCTATTACTGAATTTGGACAAATGCCCAATTGGGTTCCAATTGCCTGTTATGCGGCAATTGGTCTCGGAACCATGAGCGGCGGCTGGAAGATTGTAAAAACAATGGGAACAAAAATTACAAAAGTTACACCGTTTGAAGGTGTGGCAGCAGAAACTGCCGGCGCCGTAACATTGTTTATTACCGAAGCTTTAAGAATTCCGGTGAGTACTACTCACACTATTACAGGTGCTATTATGGGAGTTGGTGCTACTAAAAGGTTGTCTGCAGTACGCTGGGGAATTACTATTAGTCTTGTGTGGGCATGGGTATTAACTATTCCTGTGAGTGCATTACTTGCGGCAGGTGTATATCATGTTGTTATTCTTTTTTAAATTATTAAAACTCATTAAAATAAAAATCCTGACTTTTGTCGGGATTTTTTATGCAAAAGATACTTGTAACAGGCGGCTGTGGTTATATCGGTTCACACACAATTGTTGATCTGATTGAAAATGGGTATGAGGTTATCTCAGTGGATAACAATTCTCGTTCAAACCCCAATATGTTTTCGGGTATTGAAAAAATAACCGGAAACAAAATCAAGAACTATAAAGTTGATCTCTGCAATTACGACGACACATTTGCCATCTTTTTAGAAAACGCTGACATAGCTGGTGTAATTCACTTTGCTGCTTTCAAGTCGGTAGAAGAATCTGTAAAAGACCCTTTACTTTATTTTGAAAACAATATCAATTCCTTAGTCAATTTATTGAAATGTGTACAGGAATTTAAAACGCCAAATTTTGTTTTCTCTTCTTCCTGCACTGTTTATGGCAATGCGGATGAAATGCCAGTAACAGAAAGCACTCCGCTTATGCCAGCAGAATCTCCTTATGGAATGACGAAGCAGATAGGAGAACAGATTGTAAATGAGTTTTCAAAAAGCAGAGGCTTACGATCAATTCTTTTGCGTTATTTTAATCCAGCTGGAGCTCACCCTTCCACTGCTATTGGTGAAATGCCATTGGGCAAACCTCAGAATCTTGTACCTGCCATTACACAAACTGCAATAGGCCGAATACCAAAAATGTTTGTACATGGAACTGATTATAACACCAGAGACGGCTCCTGCATCAGAGATTATATTCATGTATGTGATCTTGCCAATGCACACACATTAGCATTAAAATATCTGGAAGAAGAAAAGAATAACAATCTTTGCGAAATATTCAATCTTGGAAGTGGGAATGGCGTTTCTGTTCTGGAAGCCATTCATGCATTTGAAAAGGTAAGTGGTGTAAAACTGAATTACGAAACGGGACCCAGAAGAGCTGGAGATATTGAAGCCATTTACGCCAATAACGATTTTGCTAAAAACACATTAGGTTGGAATCCAAAATACTCTCTTGAAGACATCATGTCTACTGCCTGGAAATGGGAGCAATTCTTAAAAGCCGATGAAACAGTTTTCAGAAGCCAGCCAAGTGGACTGAATTAGCAATAGACAATTGGCAACAGGCAAACTCTTTGCATCGAACCACCTTTAAAAAAAATAAGTTATGGCCGCAATTAGTGTTAAGCATACTAAAGTTTACAAACTTGCTTTTGATTTGGCAATGGAGATTTTTGAAATCACAAAAAAGTTTCCTAAGGAAGAAACATATTCTCTTACAGATCAAATAAGAAGATCTTCAAGAAGTGTTTGTATAAATCTTCTTGAAGCTTATAGAAAGAAACAATATCCGGCGCATTTTGTTGCAAAGGTTAGCGATAGTGATATGGAAAACTCAGAAACATCAGGATGGCTGGATTTTGCATTGGCTTGTAAGTATATAAATTCAGATCAACATTCAAACTTCATCTTAAAAAATGATGAAATCGGCAGGTTATTGAACCACATGATGAACAATCCCGAGAAATATTAGCCATTCCGCATTGCCTATTGTCAATTGCACATTCCCAATTGCTTATTGCCCAATGCTTTTTCACCCTTACTTTTGCCACATCAAAAAAACTATCATGTTAAAGGATATTCAATCAACTGGAAATAAAGATACCCGTAGTGGTTTTGGAGATGGAATTGTTGCTGCAGCAAGAAAAAACCCAAATGTTGTAGCGCTGACTGCCGATTTAGCTGGTTCTCTTAAGCTGAATCAGTTTATGAAAGAATTTCCTGAACGTTTTATTCAGGTTGGAATTGCAGAAGCCAATATGATAGGTATAGCTGCAGGAATGACTATTGGAGGGAAAATTCCTTTTACAACAACATTTGCAAATTTTTCAACTGGTAGAGTTTATGATCAGATTCGCCAGTCAGTTGCTTATAGCGGTAAGAATGTAAAAATCTGTGCATCTCATGCAGGTCTTACATTAGGAGAAGATGGAGCTACTCATCAGATTCTGGAAGACATAGGACTGATGAAAATGCTACCCGGCATGACAGTGATTGTTCCTTGTGACTATGCCCAAACAAAAGCTGCTACAGAAGCTATTGCTGAAATGGTAGGACCAGTTTATTTACGCTTTGGCAGACCGGTTTGGCCCATCTTCACAAAAGAAGAAGATTTTAAAATAGGTAAGGCGCAGCATTTTTCAGAAGGAACAGATGTTACAATCTTTGCCTGTGGCCATTTGGTTTGGAATGCTATTCAAGCTGGAGCTATTTTACAAGAAAAAGGAATCAGCGTAGAAGTAATAAATATTCATACCATTAAGCCATTAGATGAAGAAGCTGTTTTGGCTTCTATCAAAAAAACAAAATGTGCTGTTACTGCGGAAGAGCATAATATTATTGGCGGATTGGGTGATGCAATTGCACAATGTGCATCAAAGAATTTTCCTATTCCAATAGAATACGTTGGCACAAAAGACACATTTGGCGAAAGCGGAAAACCATTAGAGCTCTTAAAAAAGTATGGTTTAGACATTCCAGATATTGTAGCGGCTGCTGAAAAAGTAATGAGTCGAAAATAAATTTTTATTCCCAGCAGCATCAATATCCTTTCCAGAGTCTTTACCGCATGAAATGTACAGTCATAGTCATTTGCATAATAGCTTTATCATCCTGTACGATAAACAGAAAAATCTATTCTCCGGTTGAAGTGAATAATCCATCACTTCAAAATAAAAACGATTATTCTGCAAATCTATCCTATGGTTTGCCCTCAGGTTTTGATATAAATGGCGGCTATGCGATTACAAACAGGATTGCACTTACAGCAGGATTGTTTTCTCATAAAAATAATGACCGGGAGGAAGAATATTATCTTTTTAGCGATAGAAGAGATAGCAGCGAATTGTTATACAAACACAACGGCTTACAAATTGGAGCAGGCGTCTATTTCCAATTTCGGGATAAAAACAATTTTTCTATCTTTCTATGGAGGATATATAAAAGGAAATTTTGAAATGCGGGAAAAATTATATCAAACATATCCAACACAATCAACTACTCCAAAACTCAACTTTTATAAAAGTAATCTTAACCGATATTTTTACAAGGAAGCCTTAACTCTTATCTATCACAAGTGCATTTATCTTTTACTACACGGTTTATGTATGCAGGATATGACAAAGTAGTAACCGATTATGACAATAATGAGCAAATAAATTATCGCCTTCCGCCAAATGGAAATCCTAAGTGGTCTTCTTTTTTAGACTTTTCCTTGAATTCTCGTTTTTTCTTTGCCAAAAATGAACAAATAGGCTTGCAGTTATCTTGCATAGCAAATACCAGATTAAACAGAGAGGGTTTTAATTTAATGCTTCCTGCATTTGATAAAATCAACGAAAAGAATAAGTAACTTTTCTGGCATTTATGACTTCTTTTTTATTTTAATACCTGAAAAGACTATTAAACATATTGCTGATCCACTATTCTAACCGAACCAAAGCCCCTGATTAATGTCCCTGACACCCATAAGCGATAGTGAATTGCTTGAGCAGTTTCGTAACCCTATTACGAAAGAAAAAGCATATACCAGCCTGATAAAAAAATATCAGGAAAAGCTATATTGGCATATTCGCCGGATGGTGGTACAGCATGATGATGCTAATGATGTGCTACAAAATGTACTAATTCGGGTTTGGAAAGGCCTTGAAAAGTTCAGAGAAGACAGTCAATTGTACACTTGGCTCTATCGTATCGCCACCAATGAAAGTTTAACGTATATTGAACAGCAGAAGAAAAAATCATCTGTAAGTTTTAGTGATGTAGAAACTGGACTTAGTAATAAAATAAAAGCAGATGAAAACTTTGATGCCAATAAAGTGGAGTGGAAACTGCAATTAGCAATTCAGCAACTGCCTGAAAAGCAGCGGGTTGTTTTCAGTTTACGGTATTATGAAGAAATGCCATACGAAGAAATGAGCCGTGTTTTAGAAACAAGTGAAGGAGCTTTAAAAGCAAGCTATCACCATGCAGTTAAAAAAGTTGAGGATTATATGCTGAATCATTAAACTTTGTGGGTCAAAACCTATCTTATAACCGTTAAATGACACAAAAAGACCACATATTACAAGAATTGAAGGAATTGAACAGTTCTCTTGTCAATTTAAGCCAGCAGAATGTTTACTCCGTTCCTGTAGGTTATTTTGATCGATTAGCTGTGCAAGTGATGAAAAGAATCAAAGCGTTGGAAGCAATTGATGCAAAAGAAGAGTTGAATCATTTATCACCTTTACTAAACTCTATTTCCAAAGAAACTCCATATACTGTTCCTGTCGGATATTTTGAAACGCTGGCGGATAATATTCTGCATACTGTTCGTGAAAGCAACGATTACCAAACAGCCGAAGAAGAATTGGAATCAATTTCACCATTACTAAGCGGATTGAAAAAAGATAATCCGTACACTGTTCCTGCAAGGTATTTTGAAAACACTACTGAAAAGATTGTCTTAGAAGAGAATAAGACTGCTACAAAAGTTATTTCACTTAGTGGCCGCAAATGGTTCCGTTATGCCGCCGCTGCTGTAGTTACCGGCTTAATTGTGTTATCCGGCTTCCTATTTTTAAATAAAAATAATGGAGATGCAGAGCCTGGTAGTAAAGTAATGGCCAAGATTACTAATGATGTAAAATACATGGATATTGACCAACAAGATGATTTGATAGATTTTATTGACGCTGGTCTTAATGGAAAAGAGTCTGCTCAATTAAAGAATGATAACAAATCAACCGAAATAAAAGATATGCTGATTGGAATTTCGGATGAAGAATTAAATGATTTTCAGGAACAATCTGAAGACATTCAGGCAGTTTTACTGATTAACTAAGTAATAATGAAAAAATATTTATACATATTACTTCTGTTTCTGCTTCCGGCAGTTGCTGCTTTTTCGCAGGATGAAGATCCTGCTGAAGAAAATGGCAAGATTGCTGAGAGAATGAGAGAGTATATTCAAAAAAATCTTGGCTTGTCAAAAAGTGAAGCCCAGAAATTTACTCCGGTTTTT
The DNA here is from genome assembly GCA_016706055.1 of Chitinophagaceae bacterium. Lineage (GTDB taxonomy): Bacteria > Bacteroidota > Bacteroidia > Chitinophagales > Chitinophagaceae > JJ008. The sequence continues at coordinate 70,535 of JADJKL010000012.1, forward strand.
GCCCGTTACTTCAGAGAATTTGCTACAACACATCGCCAAAATAAAGGCGACAGGTTAGTGCTTCAGCAAAAAGTGATTGAACTTCGTTTACGTTACCGTGGAGAATTCAAACAAATAATGGATGAGCAAAGAGCCAATAAGGTTTTTCAATACGAGGATAAATTTCGTCAGGAAGTGATTCGTATTATAAAAGAAAACCGAAGAGACAGAACTCCTCCACGAAGAACAAAAGCAGTACTACTTAGAAACTAGTAAACTATATTTTGAAACCAGTTAGAAATAACTGGTTTTTTATTTCAATACTACGATGCTTTCTTACCAGCAATATCCGGCATTATTTATAGGAGTAAATGTTTAACTTGTTTTCTAATTAAACAAGATATGAAGCAGCTATTTATTTTCCTTCTTGTATCCATCAATTGTTTTTCGCAGCAACGACCCAATATTATTTATATCATGAGTGATGATCATGATGCAGATGCCATTAGTGCTTACAACAAACAGTTTATAAAAACACCAAACATTGATCGCATAGCCAAAGAAGGCATGAAATTCAATAAAGCTTTTGTGGGAAATTCAATTTGTGCCCCAGCAAGAGCTACTTTACTTACAGGTCAACATTCACATAAAAATGGTGTAACGAACAACCGCACAAGGTTTGACTCATCCAAAACAACAATTGCACATCTGTTACATGATGCCGGTTATCAAACATCAATAATAGGCAAATGGCATTTACATTCATATCCCGCTGGTTTTGATTATTGGAGAGTGCTACCGGGAATGGGTCAATATTTTGATACAAGAATGATAACAATGAATGGTGATACCATAGTTGAAAAAGGCTATTCAGCGGAAGCTCTTACTACTGATGCTATCAATTGGCTTGAGAGCCGTGATAAAACCAAACCTTTCGCTTTTTTCTTTCACCACAAAGCACCACATCGAAATTTTGTTCCCGCATTAAAATATTTGGAAGAGTATCATACAAAAACATTTCCTGAACCTGCTACTTTATATACAGACACTACCGGTCGTGGTAGTGCATGGCGAATGCAAACCATGAGTATTTTATTGGATATGCGTTTATCCGGCGATCTGAAAGTTGACCCAGAATACTTAAAAGGTATTCCCGAATTAAAACCTGATGCAGAAGATGTTGCGACTTATAACGCTATCATGAAAAGGATACCACAAGATCAACGAAAACGATTTGAAGAAATTTATGCAGAACGAGGGAAAATTATCCGTGATAAAAAACCTAAAGGGAATGAATTAATGAAATACAAATACCAATGGTATATGCAGGATTATCTTGCTTGCATTGCATCCATTGATGAAAGTGTAGGTGTAGTATTGGACTATCTTGATAAAAATAATCTTACAGATAACACTGCTGTTATTTACACAAGCGACCAAGGGTTTTATCTGGGAGAGAATGGCTGGTTTGACAAACGTTTTGCATACGATGTGTCAATGGGAACGCCTTTGTTAATCAAATGGCCGGGACATATAAAAGCAGGCAGTGTAAGTAATCAACTGGTACAGAATATTGATTTCGCTCCAACCATCTTAGACATTGCAGGTGGAAAAATTCCTGACTGGATGCAAGGTATTAGTTTAAAACCTCTACTGACAGGAAATAAAAAAATACTTGGCAGAAAATACCTGTACTATCATTATTATGAGTATGTAAGAGATCACACCGTAATTCCTCATCTTGCAGTAAGAGGCGAACGTTATAAACTAATCTATTTCTATACTGTAAACGAATGGGAATTATACGATTTGAAAGCTGACCCGAATGAGCAGAAAAATTTAATCAACAACTCTGCCTATGCAAAAACTATTGCTGCATTAAAAAAAGAATTAATAAATCTCCGGAATGAATATGACGACCACGAACCTGCAGGTGAACTGAATTAAATTATTGTACAAACCTTTTTATTCATTGCCATATTCACTAATCAACTCTGCAACCAAAGCTGTCCAACCTGTTTGATGACTGGCTCCTAGACCTCTTCCACTATCCCCATGAAAATACTCATAGAACTGTAGCAAATGCTCATTGCCTGGCTGCTTATAAAACCAGCTATAATCGCCGTATAAAGGACGATTTCCTGCGGAGTCTTTTTCGAATAAACTAATTATCCTTTTTGTCAACTCTTTTGCAATCTGTGTAAGATTCATATTTACACCTGATCCTTTTGGAAATTCAAGCACCAAATCATTTTCATAAAATTCCCCATACTTACGGATTGATTGAATAATGAGAAAATTTATCGGCATCCAAACAGGTCCCCGCCAATTTGAATTACCGCCAAACATATCAGAGGTAGAATCTCCAGCGTCATATTTTATTGTATGTAAATTTCCTTCGACTGTTACAGAATATGGATTCTTTTCATGAAATTTTGATAAAGCTCTTATGCCACCGTTTGATAAAAATTCAGCTTCATCTACAAGCCTCTCCAACATACTCTTCAGCCGATCTTTGGGCACTAATGATAATAGTATTTCGCCATCTTCACTTCGTTCTTCATTTGGCCAGAATTTATTATTCTCTTTTCTGAAATTTTCAAACCAGGTTGTTCTTTTTTTAAAATCATCGAGATGTTCCATAACATTTTGACTAATGGTAGAAACAGCATACAATGAAGTGACACCTACTACTGACTGAATTCGTAGAGGTATTGGCTCCGCACCTGAAACGCATAAAACATCATAAAAGAATTTATCTTCTTCATTCCACAAGCCATGCTCATTTAAAGATTCTGCAATCAATATAAAATGTTCAAAGAATTTCGTTGCAGTATCTTCAAATGATTTATCCTCCATCGCAATTTCTATTGCCATATCCATCATATCCAATGCATATGTTCCCATCCAGCTTGTACCATCGGCCTGTTCCAGTTGTATTTCCCCAGGAAAATGAAAGCTGCGGTTAAACACACCTATATTATCCAGCCCAAGAAACCCGCCTTCAAATATATTATTGCCATTTACATCTTTACGATTGATCCACCAGGTAAAATTGATAAGTAACTTTTGAAAAACTTTTTTTAAGAAACCAATATCTCCTTTTCCTTTTTGTTTCTTTTCAATGTGAAAGACCTGCATTGCTGCCCATGCTTGTACTGGTGGGTTTACATCACTGAAATTCCATTCATAAGAAGGAAGTTGGCCATCGGGCTTCATATACCACTCCCGCATCACTAATAATAATTGATGCTTCGCAAAGGTTGGATCAACAACTGCCATGGAGATACATTGAAAAGCAAGATCCCATGCGGCATACCAAGGGTACTCCCATTTATCGGGCATCATTATAATATCCTGATTTTTTAAATGAGTCCAGTCATGGTTACGACCTGTCATTCTTATTTTATTTGGCTCTGTAATACCATCAGAAGTTGTGAGCCATCTTTCTACATCAAAATGATAATACTGTTTACTCCACAACACACCAGCCAATGCTTGTCGTTGAATCTGCGCCATATCATCACTCATTCCTTTAGGCAGTATTGCAGCATAAAATTCATCTGCCTCCTGCTTTCTGTTCTTAAAGATCTCTTTGAATCCGTTAAAAAAAGGATTATCAGTTTGTGTAGCTGAAAGGCGGCAATAAATTGTTTTCGTAGCTCCAGCAGCAACTTTCAGTTTATATACTGGTGAAAATTTTGTGCCGATTTTCTTATTTGACAATTCCGAAAGGTTCTCATCATTTATTAAAGCTCTATGAAAAGCATCTTTTACAAAAATACTTTCATTAGGTTCTCCGGTAACAATTTCGGTGTTGGTTTCATTCTCTGTAAACAGCGTTTTATTGGGAGGTTGAAAATAAAAATAATAATTCCCCAATCGTTCATGCTCAGCCTTCACAGAATTTTTATCTATACTAACAATTGACGGCTTTTCTTTTAAGGAGTTATCTTTCCAACGATTATAGAACCACAATGTTGGCAGCACAGTAATTTCTGCCGCCTTTGTATAGCGGTTTGTTATATCAATTTTTATAAAAATGTCTTCAGCATTTTGTTTGGCATATGTAATCTCCACATCAAAGTACTGATTGTCATCAAAGACTCCTGTATCTAAAATTTCGTATTCGGGATCTAATCGGTTTCTTTTTCTATTTTCTTCTCGAAGTTGGTCGTAAGGAAATTGTTGTTGCGGATACTTATACAAATACTGCATATAATAATGCGAAGGCAGGTTATCTAAGTAATAATATAACTCCTTTACATCTTCGCCATGGTTACCTTGTGGATTGCCTAACCCGAATAACCTTTCTTTCAAAATCGGATCTTTACCATTCCAAAGAGCAACACAAAAACATAGGTTACCAAAGAAGTCAGAAATACCTGCCAATCCATCTTCGCCCCATACATAAGATCTACAATGTGCATGTTCAAATGGGAAATAATGCCAAGCATCTCCATGCACACTATAATCTTCTCTTACCGTTCCCCATTGCCTCTCACTTAGATAAGGCCCCCATTTTACAAGAGGAACTGCTTTTGTAGCATTCACTTCCAGTCGCTGATGTTCTGCAGTCATATTAATTAAACTAATTACACTTTACTTTATCATTAAAAATAATGAAGTAAAGTTATAGCAGTTCTAAAGTTAATGACAAGATTATTGAAATTTCCGGCTAAGCATATACAATGCTTTCTTCTGTGTTTCGTTCAGACCTCTTGTTGTATCCTGCAGCCAATGTCTTTTAAATCCAACAATGGCAGCGGTGGTATCTTTCATATCAAAGCCAACAATTCGCAGTGCCTGAATAGGATTAAAATTAGCAGGTAATATTACATTGTCAGGATTATCATACCAATAGCCAAATCCTTTTTCTGCCAATAACCTCCAGTTAAATCTCCAGTTAGGATCATTTTTTCTAGTAGGAGCTATATCGCCATGACCAATAAAATTTGCAGTTGGAATACTGTATGCTTTTTTAAGCCGATCAAGTAATGTTAACAGGCTTTGCATTTGTGCTTCTGAAAAGGGTTCGAATCCGTTATTGTCTAATTCAATTCCTATACTGGATGAATTAAGATCAGTCGTATTTCCCCATTTACTTACACCGGCATGATGTGCTCTTAATAAATCATTCAACATGTGATGCACCGTACCATCTTTACAAATGACATAATGAGCACTTACCTGTGTTCTTGGCAAAGTGAATGTTTGAAGTGTTTGTTCGCAACTATTCTGTGCAGTATGGTGAATGATAACAAAATTTGCACGGCGCATAGAAAGATTTGTTGTGCCTACCCAATCAGCAGCATAAGGCAAGCCAGCAGAATCTTTTACAGGATACTCCAACAACATTTTTGAATATGCCTTTACTTGTTGCTTGTAAGTTTTATTGGTTGCAGCATATTTACTTTGTGTACAACCATAAATGAAGATCAAAAAGAGAGCAAGATAAACAACTATAATATTTCGTCTCATGTAATTTAGATTAGTGGTACTAAAATAAGAAAGAAATAACTCACCTTCGTTTAGGTGCTCCTCGGTGAAATTGTCTTTGCGGTCTTCTGTTACCGGAACCAGAACCAGAACGGATTCTCGGATTGTAAACCGGTGCTTTGCCTAACTCTTTCGGCACTTCTACTTTTTCCACTTCTTTACCGAGCAATTGCTCTATCGCAGCAAACCTGTTATGTTCTTTTTCTCCAATCAATGTAAATGCAGAACCATCTGCTTCTGCTCTTGCTGTTCTTCCGATACGATGCACATAATCTTCCCCATCGCCTGGCACATCATAATTTATTACTACATCAATTGTATCAATATCAATTCCGCGGCTAAGAATATCTGTAGCTACCATTACCGGTATTCGCCCAGCAGTAAAAGCACCCAACACACTTTCCCTTTCTGATTGTTCCAGATCACTATGAATTTCAGCAACGTTAACTCCAGCATGTTTCAACTCTCTTGCTAGCTGTTTTACTGTTTGTTTGCGGCTGCAAAAAATCAATGCATTTTTATATGGTGTTTCTTTCAATATCTTTTTTATCAATGGCAATTTTTGCGGCTCATACACTACAAATGCTTTTTGAACTATTTTTTCCGGCGGTTTTGAAATAGCAATATTTATTTCCACCGGTTCATGTAAAATTTTTCTTGCTAGTTCTCTTATTTTGCCTGGCATAGTAGCCGAGAATAATAAATTCTGTCTTTTAGCAGGAAGACCTTTTATAATTTTATTGATGTCATCTTGAAAACCCATATCAAGCATTCTGTCTGCTTCATCTAATATTAAGAACTGCAACCCTTTCATGTTCACATAACCCATATTCAGATGTGCAATCATTCTTCCTGGTGTACAAACAATTATATCTGCGCCTAATTGCAACGCCTTTTTTTCTGCTACAAAATTCTGTGCATCGTTTCCTCCGTAAATAGCAATAGAACTAAGATGTGTGAAATAAGATAACCCTTCAATATGTTGTGCAATTTGAATTGCCAGTTCTCTTGTCGGCACCACTATTAATGCACCTACCTGACCATCTACATGATTTTTTAAAATCTGGTTCATTACCGGCAATAGGAATGCTGCCGTTTTTCCGGTGCCAGTTTGTGCCGAAGCAATTATGTCTTTACCAGCAAGAATTGAGGGAATTACCTGCTCCTGAACGGGAGTGGCATTTTCATAATTAGAAGCTTCAATACCTTCAAGCAGACTTGGATGAAAATTAAATTCTGTAAAACGCAAAATGATTTTTTTAAAGAAACGAAGATACTTGAAATAGGCCGCAGGCTGGATTTTATTCCATTATCTGCTCAATCCTTGTTAATCGGCCATCTTTTGACATTCCTTCTATAATAACACGGAAAGCTTTCGCTACATCATTATTATAAAAAATAAGTTTCACTTTGTTCTTTTCTGGCGTTGTTACCACCTGAGGATTCCAATACAATGTAGTACGCAAATCTTGTTGTTCATTAGCCGCAAGAAAACTGCTATGATTGGGTGAATAAAACTGCTTGATTGGAGAATAACCACTCACCTTACTACTGGAAAGGCCTTTCCCCGGTTCATTCTGCACATCATTTCCTTTACGGGTATAAACAACAATTGCTCCGTTGCCACCGCCCATAGCTCCCATGAAAGGAGGTCGCATTACTTTTATATACGCCACATTATTTACATTAATAGAGGATAAGAATTCTATATCAGAAGGAATTTCATCAATTAGAACCAGCGGAGCTCCACCCCGCCATTGTAATTGAGCATTAGCTCCACTACCGGTTATTTGCAACCCTGCAACTTTACCTTGTAAATAAGCAAATATGTCTGTAGCAGAATTTGCAAAAGGATCATTTACCAGATCGAACTGATATCCATCGCCGGCAAACATTCCAGAAGCATATTTTTCATCTAGTATCTCAACAGGAGTTTTTGTTTTTGCTTTTATTATAACATTCTCCAATACTTTCCCCTGCTCTGTCTGAAGCAATCTTCTGACTTCATCCGATAATTGAAAATGTCTGGCATAGCCAGTTGTATCTTCCAGCTTATTATAATAAAGGCCATTGGCAAAAATTCTATTCTTATAAGCCGGCAATTTACTTTCCATAAAGCGTACTGTTGCATCTTTTATCCCCTTTGATAGTTGAAAATAAATATTGGCAGTATCAAACAGAAAAACAGTTGGGTCATTGAAAGTGCCATCCTTCTCTACTTGAACAAACAACATTTTATTACCACCTTCGCCTTTCTGATTCATGACAAGAATAATGTGAGCATTATCTCTAAGTTGGCTGGGCAATACACCATATACTTTTCCTGATAAGCTGAGATAGGCTGTGTCTTTAGGGTAATTAATTTTGGGCAAAATTCCTTTACCACATCATCCCATTTAAAACGGCGCCATCCATTGGTAAGCATGACAAGATCTAGATGCTGAGCTACTGTATTATTACTTGAAGAAAAATAATATGCAGGATTAAATATCTGACCTTTTAATTCAGAGGATAATAATAAATGAGAAATAATGTTATCTGTGGTATCTGTATCAATTGCCGCATCCGTAACTGCCACTGAAAAATCAGCATACAAACTATCTGGAACTGTTATTTCAATTTCATTTCTGGCTCTTTTGTTTAAGCCCCAATGTGCCACATTCATTTCCGCAGCAAATGAATAATCATCATTATTTACAAATGTTATTCGCTCAGCCAATGGATTCCAGTTACCATCGAACATGGTAATCGTCAAAATTCCCGAAGGAAGATCCTGAACCGGAATAACTCCCTGTGCTTTACCGTCAGCTAATTTTCTTGCTACTTTAAACACTCGGTATTGATTCATAGTGCCGACCAAATACACAGTTTCAAACTTTGATGCAGTTGCTTCATTTGTTTGAATAAGAAAATTCCTTTTGTTGCCCGAAATAGTTAGTTGTAAAGAAATACCTGTTTCCTTAGTTGCAGGTAAAGCAGTTTTATATTCTTTGCCTTTTTCATCTTTCCAGGTAGCAGTAAAACTTTCGCCCTTCTCTGGTAATACAAAAAGATAGCCCATGCCATCATGCAGCGTTCTTAAACTATCAATGAACTCCCCTTTCTGACTTTTTACTACCCCTTTTACTTTAACAGGCCTTCCAAACTGATCAATGGCTTTAAAAGCCACTTTATTATTTACACCTAATACAATATCTCCACCTTCTGGATAAAACCCAACCGATGGAACGATGCTGACTGCTGAAACCGAAGAAGGCTTATCAGAAATTATACGAATATCTTTTTCATAAATAAAAGCTGTATCAAAATTGAGCATCCATTTAGTATATGCTTTTACATGAATAAAACTGCCTTTATAACTCGTTGGTATATCAAACTGGCCATTTGTATTTGCTGCCTGTAATGGACTTACGGTTTGCGAAAGAAGATTTCCCTTATCATCCGTCCAGTCAATATAAAAAGTTCTGCTGCTGAAAGCCGGAGTGATTCCTTCCAAAAGGTAAGCTTTGAACCAAATGGTTTCTCCTGCACCATAACTTGCCTTATCAAAATGCAGATATGCTCTTTCTTGTGCATATTCGTTTGCATATTTATCAATGGTGGAATCGATATTCTGTGCTCTTCCCTGAGCAAAAAATAAAAAGCAAAGAAAACTTACAAGAATATTTTTTTTCATCAAGATGTCATTTCTATTTGCAAATGGAGTCTGCAATTTAAGCTATAATAGAAATGAAACAAGGCTATTAACAGATTTGCAACAGCCTGTTTCGTAAAACAAATTACATATTCCTTCTATATTGGCCGCCTACCTCATACAAAGCATGAGTAATTTGTCCCAGCGAACAATACTTAACCGTTTCCATCAGTTCTTCAAAAAGGTTTCCGTTATTTATAGCTACAATTCTTAAACGATTCAACATTTCGTCAGACTTGTCTTCATTTCTTTTCCAAAATGCTTTCAGGTTAGTAATCTGTAATTCTTTTTCCTCAGTTGTACTCCGGATTACTTCTGTTGGTAAAATTGTCGGGCTTCCTTTTTTATTTAAAAATGTATTAACGCCAACCAATGGCAATTCACCAGAATGCTTCTGATGTTCATAATACAAACTCTCTTCCTGTATTTTATTCCGCTGATACATTCTTTCCATAGAACCCAAGACTCCACCTCTTTCTGTGATGCGGTCAAACTCTGCCAGCACTGCCTCTTCTACCAGATCTGTCAATTCTTCAATTAAGAATGAACCTTGGTTTGGGTTTTCATTTTTTGCTGTGCCTAACTCTCTATTAATAATTAACTGAATAGCCATTGCCCGGCGAACACTTTCTTCCGTTGGTGTTGTTATTGCTTCATCATATGCATTGGTATGAAGAGAATTACAATTGTCATAAATAGCATATAGTGCCTGCAGCGTTGTTCTTATATCATTGAAGTCGATTTCCTGTGCATGCAAACTTCTTCCCGATGTTTGAATATGGTACTTCAACATCTGGCTGCGTTTGTTGGCCTTGTATTTATACTTCATTGCTTTAGCCCAAATCTTTCTTGCCACTCTTCCAATTACACTGTACTCTGGATCCATTCCATTACTAAAGAAGAAAGATAAGTTAGCCGCAAAATCATCTATGTTCATCCCGCGGCTCAGATAGTATTCTACATATGTAAACCCATTCGACAATGTGAATGCTAATTGTGTAATCGGATTTGCACCAGCTTCTGCAATATGATAACCGCTGATAGAAACAGAATAAAAATTTCTAACCTTCTCTTTGATAAAATATTCCTGTACATCACCCATTAGCTTCAACGCAAATTCTGTAGAGAAGATACAAGTATTCTGTGCCTGATCTTCTTTTAAAATATCTGCCTGCACTGTTCCTCTTACTTGTGTCAATGCATAGGCTTTGATTTTTTCGTACATATCAGCAGGTAATACATCCGCACCTGATAAACCAAGCAAACGTAAACCGAGACCATCATTTCCTTTTGGCAAAGCACCTGTCAATTCTCCTTTTTCAGGAAGTACCGGTTTACCATCTGTACCCGTATAAAAAGGTAGTTCTCCTTTTTTGAATTTTGATTCGATGATTTTATTCACCTCATCTCTCAAATTATTTTCCAGTATATATTTTTCGCACTGTTGATCGATGGCTGCATTCATAAAAAAGGCAAGCAACATCGGAGCAGGACCGTTAATGGTCATGGAAACTGAAGTCTTCGGATCGCAAAGATCAAAACCACTGTATAATTTTTTTGCATCATCAACTGTTGCAATGCTTACACCGCTATTACCAACCTTTCCATAAATATCAGGACGATGATCAGGATCTTCACCATACAGTGTTACACTATCAAATGCAGTTGATAAACGTTTAGCAGGTTGCTCCACACTTACATAGTGAAAACGTCTGTTCGTCCTTTCCGGACCACCTTCTCCTGCAAACATTCTTGTCGGGTCTTCGCCTTCCCTTTTCAACGGAAACACACCTGCCGCAAACGGAAAATGACCGGGTACATTTTCCTGTGCCTGCCATTTTAAAATATCACCCCAGTCTTTATACTTCGGTAAAACAACTTTGGGGATTTTTGTACCACTCAAACTGGTAGCGGTCATTGGCAGCTTAATCACTTTATCCCTGACAGTGTATTCATAAAAATCTTTCTGGTATTCTGCTACTTTATTTGGCCAGTTAGTTATCAGTTTTTTGGCAACTGGTGTTAACTGTTCTGTATAGAAGTCAATTTGTTTTTGAAGAGCATCGGTTACTGATTTATCAGCTTTTACTATTTCTATCGCTCCTTGTAGTTGATACAATTTAGAAGCAAACTCCGCCTGCTCTTTTACCAATTGATCGTAACCTCTGTTAGTTTCTGCAATTTCAGACAGGTAACGAACCCGGCTTGATGGAATAACAGCTTGCGAAACTTTTGCCGTTTCTGCAAAATGATATTCGCCAAACTTTGCACTTGTTTTTGCTTCAATCTTTTTTAGCAGTAGTTCAAATAAATGGTTTACTCCATCATCGTTAAACTTGCTGGCCATTGTTCCTATTACAGGTATATCTTCATCCTTCGCAGTAAATAACTGATGATTTCTTTTATACTGCTTTTTTACATCTGCCAAAGCATCCAATGCTCCGGCCTTATCAAATTTGTTGATGCAAATAAGATCAGCATAATCAAGCATATTGATTTTTTCCAGCTGAGAAGCAGCTCCATATTCCGGTGTCATCACATACATACTTACATCACAATAATCTAAAATGGAAGCGTCGCTTTGCCCAACGCCTGCTGATTCAAGAATAATCAAATCAAAATCAGCTGCCTTACAAATATCAATTGCTTCCTGCATGGCACCACTCAATGCTGTGTTATCATCTCTTGTTGCCAGGCTACGCATATAAGCTCTCGGATGAGAGATTGCATTCATTCTTATTCTATCGCCCAACAAAGCTCCACCAGTTTTTTTCTTGGATGGATCAACAGAGATAACAGCGATTGTTTTATCAGTGAAGTTTGTTAGAAATCTTCTAACAATTTCATCGGTTACAGATGATTTTCCGGCTCCGCCTGTTCCGGTAATTCCAAGAACAGGATGCCCGCAAGGGGGGCTTTAAAGTTTGATACTACAAATATTTTTTGGTAAGTCGGATAATCAATTCCCCTTTCAGCAATAGAAATCATTCTTGCAATAACTCTTACATCTTTAACCTCTTCCAATACTTTCGTTTTATTCCAAACTTCGGGTATTGAAGCCACATTGCATTGGGGGGGCATTTTATCACATCTTCAATCATTCCTTCTAATCCCATATGCCTTCCATCATCCGGGCTATAAATTCTACTTATACCATAATTATGTAATTCCTCTATTTCATCAGGCAGAATAGTGCCACCGCCGCCACCAAATATTTTAATATGCCCACATTCATTTTCTTCCAGCAAGTCTTTCATGTATTTAAAAAACTCCACATGCCCGCCCTGGTAACTGGTAATGGCAATGCCCTGTACATCTTCTTCAATAGCCGTTTCCACAATTTCTTTTACAGAACGGTTATGACCCAGATGAATAATTTCGGCTCCTTTGCTTTGCATAATCCGGCGCATTACATTAATAGCGGCATCATGTCCGTCAAAAAGACTGGCAGCTGTAACGATTCTTACTTTATTGGAAGGTGTGTAACTCATATTTTTCATAAAGTGCAAATTTAAACTTAAAAAGCTAATGCTTGTCCGACCGTTTGTTTATATAAATTAGCAATAAAAGTTATCCGGGCAGGCCTGTTAGTCTTGCTGACGGCGGTTCAATTTGGTACATTTGCGGGATGCAGGACATTACAGCATCAATTGCTACTTTATATAAACAATGGAAAGGCGAGGAAGCCAAATCCATTGAGTTGCTGCCACAAAGTGGAAGTGAGAGACGTTATTTCAGGATTTATGGTTCTACTGAATCTGTAATCGGTACTTATGGCGCCAATATTCAGGAGAATAAAACCTTCATTTACTTCTCTAAAAAATTTAAGAACAAAGAACTTGCTGTTCCTGAAATACTGGCAATAAGTGATGATGAGCAGTTTTATCTACAGGAAGATTTTGGCACTGTTTCATTATTAAATCATCTGGAGTCAAAAGGTTTTTCAGACGAAGTCTATTCACTTTTCAAAAAAAGTTTAGAGGCCTTGGCTTATTTGCAGATAAAGGGTGATGAAGGACTTAACTATGCTGATTATTGCCTCACCAGTGAGGAATTTGGGAAGCAAGCCATTATGGCTGATCTGCTTTATTTCAAATATTATTTTTTAGACGCTTTACGTAAGCCATACGACAAGCAAAAACTGATTGCTGATTTTGAAGCATTGAGTAATTATTTGACGCATACTGAATATAAATATTTCATGTTCCGAGATTTTCAGAGCAGGAATATTATGGTAACTGATGATAATTCTGTTCATTTTATAGATTATCAAGGCGGCATGAAAGGTGCTCCACAATACGACGTAGCCTCTATGTTATGGCAAGCCAGAGCCAATCTACCAGATGAATGGAAAAATAATTTACTGGAAGATTACATGGCAAGTTTTGAAAAAATAATTGGTCAATCTATTGATAAAAATATTTTCCGAAGCCAGTATTATGGTTATGTGTTGATTCGTTTATTACAGGTTCTTGGTGCATATGGCTTCCGAGGTTTGTTTGAAAGAAAAGCTCAGTTCCTTACAAGTATCCCATTAGCATTAAACAATCTGAAAGATTTTTTAAAAAATCAAAGTCTTGGAATTTCGGTTCCTGAATTCAGAAAAGTGTTAGATATGTGTCTTGGCGATGAGGTCATTCAACAGTTTACTCCTACACAAGCAACAGACGAAACACCATTGGTTGTAAAAGTTTGCAGCTTTTCTTATCGCAAACAATTACCAGAAGATAATAGTGGCAACGGCGGCGGTTTTCTATTTGACTGCCGAGGCATTTTAAATCCGGGTCGTGTAGATAGTATGAAAACACAAACCGGAAGAGACAAAGAAGTAAAAGATTTTTTAGAACAGCAAACTAAGATGCCGGAATTTTTAAACAGTGCGATGGATGTTGTGGATATTACAGTAGAAGAATATATCAAAAGAGGGTTTGAAAGTCTACTGGTTGGATTTGGATGTACAGGAGGCCAGCATAGAAGTGTGTATGCTGCTGATGCAATGGCGAGGCATTTAAAAAACAAGTTCAAAGTAAAAATCGAACTGAAACATATTGTTCAGGAAGAAAAAAACTGGCAGAATCCACTGCCGCAGAATAACTAATGAAAGCTATGATTTTTAGTGCTGGACTCGGCACAAGATTTAAACCCTGGACAGATAAACATCCAAAAGCATTAGCTACCGTTAATGGCAAACCCTTGTTACAAAGGAATATTGAATACCTACAGTCTTTTGGAATGAAAGACATCATTGTCAACGTTCACCATTTCGCTAACCAGATAAAAGAAGCTATTGAAAAAAATAGTGGTTGGGGAAGCAATATCATCATAAGTGATGAAAGAAATGAGGTATTGGAAACAGGTGGGGGTTTGCTAAAAGCGAAGGGATTATTTACCCCAGGAGAAAAATTCATTACCTGCAATGTTGATATTCTTACCAATCTCGACATCAGCAAACTGATAACTTTTCACAAAGAAAGCAAGGCCCTCATTTCTTTTGCTGTAACGAATAGAAAAACATCCCGTTACCTTTTATTTGATGAAAACAACAGGCTTTGTGGCTGGAGAAATACAAAAACCGGCGAAGAAAGAATATCAATTCAAAAAGCAAATCTTATTGAAAAAGCATATAGTTGTGTAGTTGTATTTGAGTATGATATTTTCGAAATAATGGAAGAGTATAACTTCTCAGGAAAATTTTCACTCATTGATGTATACCTGAAGTTGGCTGCTGATCATTGTATAATGGGTTACGACCATTCTGGAGATTTGCTGGTGGATGTTGGCAAACCCGAGAGTGTTGCCATAGCAGCGTCAGTTTTTACTTAAAAAAATGTAAATACCCTTTCAACGGTAGCCTTACTTGCATCCTTTTCCTTTACCTTTCAGACTTCAAATAAAATTTTAGTATGAAGAAATTAATATTGAGTGTCCTCGGTCTAGTTATGTTCCTTGGTCTATTTGCGCAATCCAATTACAATAATAAAGAAGCATTTAATCCTCAGTTTTATCCTTATCCTGGTAATGAATTTAGAAGTGCAAGCGGCGAACCCGGATCTAAATACTGGCAAAACCGAGCTGATTATAAAATCACAAGTAGTTTAAATACAGAATCACATACTGTAACGGGTAATGTTGAAATCAGCTATACAAATAATAGTCCTGATAATTTAAAATTCCTTTGGCTGCAACTGGATCAGAATATTTACAAAAAAGATTCCCGCGGCTCCAGCACAACTACACAAACGGGTGGTCGTTGGGCCAACGGCGGCTTTACCGATGGAGATATTATTAAATCTATTTCAGCAGAGTATAATGGAAAAACATTTACACCAAAATTCAATGTATCCGATACAAGAATGCAGGTTTGGATGCAGGATGCGTTAAAAGCTGCTGGCGGAAAGATTAAATTAACTATCCAATTTGAATTTACAGTGCCTGAATACGGAACTGACAGAATGGGTCGTTTAAAAACAAAAAACGGAGTTGTATATGAAGTGGCCCAGTGGTTTCCCCGCATGGCAGTGTATGATGACATACAAGGATGGAATACCTTGCCATATGTAGGTGCAGGAGAGTTTTACCTTGAATATGGTGATATCGATTTCACAATTACAGCACCATCTGAATTGATAGTTGTTGGCTCTGGTGAATTGCAAAATCCGCAGGAATGCTACACAGCAGAACAAATGAAAAGATGGGAAGCTGCAAAAAACAGTGATAAAACCGTTATGATACGGAGCGAGAAAGAAGTAAATGATCCCAATTCTAGACCAAAGCAAGCAACGACAACATGGAAATTTAAAATACAAAACACAAGAGATGTTGCATGGGCAGCAAGCAAAGCATTTGTACAAGATGCAGCAAAAATTAATTTACCAAGTGGTAAAAAAACTATGGCCATAAGTGTATATCCGGTTGAAAGTATTAAGAAAGATGGGTGGCAGCGTTCAACTGAATTTACCAAAGCCTGTATCGAACATTATTCTAATAAATGGTTTGAGTTTCCTTATCCTGCGGCAACTAATGTTGCCGGAATAGTTGGTGGTATGGAATATCCTGGTATTGTGTTTTGCAGTCATAGCGATTCAGGCAGCAGTTTATGGGGTGTTACCGATCATGAGTTTGGCCACACATGGTTCCCAATGATTGTAGGAAGTAATGAAAGAAAATATGCATGGATGGATGAAGGATTCAATACATTCATCAATGGCCTTTCTACAGAAGCATTTAACAAAGGAGAATTTAAAGAAGCTAGCTTCTTTGACGATCCTAATTCGCCTTTCATGGTTAAATACACCTTTGGAGAAAAAATGGACGGTTTATATAATTCGCCGGATGTTATTCAACAAGAAAGCTTGGGAATAGCAGCTTATATGAAGCCAGCACAAATGCTCGATGCTTTACGCAATGTTGTTTTAGGTGAACAACGATTTGATGCTGCTTTTAAAGAATATATTAATCGCTGGGCTTTCAAACATCCAACACCTTGGGATTTTTTCCATACAATAGAAAATGTAGCCGGTGAAGATCTTGGTTGGTTTTGGAGAGCATGGGTATTAAACACTTGGAAATTAGATCAAGCTGTAACTGGTGTAAAATATACAGAAGACAAACCTGAAAACGGCGCCAACATTTCAATAGAAAATTTAGAGCAAATGCCAATGCCGGTAACAGTGCTTGTAAAAGAAGCCAATGGTAAAGAACATAAAATTGACTTGCCTGTAGAAGTGTGGCAACGTGGAGCTAAATGGACATTCGGTGTGCCAACCACAAGTGAAGTAACAGATGTAGTTCTTGATCCTGATAAAAAACTTCCAGATTGGAACAGAGATAATAATAGCTGGAAGAAAAAAGCTTTTTAAAAAAATAAAGCCCCTTATTTTAAATACGGGGCTTTATTTTTACTATGACTCGAAAGTTTGCTACTAAAATTATTTCATCGCAATCATACTAATTTCAACATTTACAAATTTGGGTAATGCAGACACCTGAACAGTTTCCCTTGCAGGGAAATCACTTTCAAAATATTCCCCGTACACCTCATTAATAGCGACAAACTGATGCATATCCATAATAAATATGCTGGTCTTTACCACATTACTGAAATCCATTCCTGCTTCAGTTAAAATAGCTTTCAGGTTATGCATTACCTGATGTGTTTCCTCCTGAATATCTTTCTTTTTCAGTTCTCCTGTTGCAGGATCAATACAAATCTGCCCTGAGATATAAAGCATATCGCCAGCTAAAACAGCCTGATTATAGGGACCGATTGGATCTGGCGCCAATTTAGTTTTTATTATAGTTTTGCTCATTTTGTATTTATTAAAAATTGTATAGGACGAATTTAGCTTTATACGTTTTCTTTGCAAAAACTATTATGCGGATTGTAGTCATATCGGATGAGGCCTTAAAAACAGAGTTACTGGCACAAGGTGTTAATGCTACAGCAGAAATTATATGGCTTTCGCTTCCAGAAAAAGTGACTGGAGCAACCTGCTATATTGATCTTTTGTTTGATTGTACTGAGGAGCGAATCAATGTTTTACAAGAAATATCATCCGGTCTTACAATCGTTAATTCCGTAAATAAAACATGTAATGATCTTCCTGAAGATTTTATCAGAATAAATGGATGGCCAACATTCCTCAGCAGATCTTTGATTGAAGCTGCCTGTAGTAATGAAAAACTGAAAGCGGAAGCGGATACAATTTTTTCATTTTTTAATAAGTCGATAGAATGGGTACCGGATATTGTTGGTTTTATTTCGCCAAGAGTAATAAGTATGATTATCAACGAAGCTTTTTTTACCATTCAAGATGAAGTAACAGGTAAAGATGAAATTGACATAGCAATGAAATTGGGCACAAGGTATCCTTTTGGCCCATTTGAGTGGACTCAAAAAATTGGTATTAAAAATATTTACGTTTTACTCTCAACTCTTTCTGCAATTCATAAAAGATATGAACCTTCAGAATTATTAAAACAAGAAGCAGAAAAACAATGAGTTTATTATTACATATTGATACTGCACTTTCTGTTGCTTCTGTTTGCTTGTCGAATGACAAAGACTCTATCGCATTATCAGTTAATGAAAATCAACAAGGTCATGCCGCTTGGCTGCATCAAGCTATTGATGAAATAATGAAAAGTCTTGGTCATTCCATGAAAGAGTTGGATGCAGTTTCTGTAAGTATCGGTCCTGGATCTTATACAGGTTTGAGAGTTGGTCTTTCCTCAGCTAAAGGGCTATGCTACTCTTTAAATATCCCATTGATTACTATCGCAACTACAGAATTAATTGCTTCTGCTATTACACAAGAGGCACAAGACTTGATTTGTTCGGTTATTGATGCCCGACGGATGGAAATTTATTCAGCCATTTATGATAAGAATTTAAAAGAAATAAAAGCCCCGCATTCTTTAATCATTGATGAAACCAGTTTTGTAGAATTTTTAAATACTCATAAAATTCTTTTTTGCGGAGATGGTTGCAAAAAACTGCAAACAATACTTCGTCATGAAAATGTCACTTATAGCAGCACAGCAGCAAATGCTACTCATCTTGCTCAATTAGCCTTTAATCGTTTTAAAGGGAATGATTTTGCCGATTTGGCATATGCAGAGCCATTATACGTAAAAGAATTTTATTCTTCTCCCCGAAAGAATTAAAAAAACAATTCGTCTAATAGTTATTATTTAAGGTTCTCTTTTTTGTAATCCGTTTTTGACAATAAATAAAATATTATAACGGTTTATTAAAAGATTTGGTTAACCCTTTTTTTTAATTTTAGTAGATATGAATGATACAGTAAGCAATGGCACCGAATTAAAAATCGAAGTTTTACGGATTAAGAAAACTGCATTGATTCTCAGGGCTATTAATCACAAATTGCGACAGCAAATTTTAAAGCTGATTGAGGAACAAGGAAAAATAACTGTCACGGAACTTTATCTGACGCTGAGATTAGAGCAGTCTGTCGCTTCGCAACACCTAGCCATTCTAAGAAAAGCCGGTTTTGTGAACACCAGCCGTGATGGAAAGTTTATTTACTATTCAGTAAATCATGACAGACTCGAAGAGTTAAACAAATTTATGGGCGACCTGCTAAAATGATAATTTTCAATACTTAATAAAAACGTCCTGCCCTCGCAGGACGTTTTATTTTTATTCAGGTAAATTTGCGACGAAAATCAAAAAGACATGTTCATAAAACAATTATATACAGGTTGCCTTAGTGAGGCTGCTTATTATATTGAAAGCAATGGCGAAGCTGCTATTATAGATCCATTACGGGATATTGATGTTTATCTGGACTTGGCAAACGAAAGAAAAGCCAAGGTTAAATATATTTTTGAAACACATTTTCATGCAGATTTTGTTAGCGGTCATCTTGATCTTAGTAAAGCAACGGGAGCACCAATAATTTATGGACCTGGTACAAAAACAAATTTCCCTGTTCATGTAGCAAAAGATGGTGAGACTTTTAAACTTGGCGAATTAACATTTGAAGTATTACATACTCCCGGCCACACATTAGAGTCAAGTTGCTATTTATTAAAGATGCTACAGGAAAAAATCATAGCATTTTTACAGGGGATACTTTATTTGTAGGAGATGTGGGCCGCCCGGATTTGGCTCAAAAAGGCGCTGAAATAACAATGGCTGATCTTGCTGGTATGATGTATGAAAGCATTCATACCAAACTTTTTCCATTGGAGGATGAAGTATTAGTTTATCCGGCACATGGACCTGGCAGTTCATGCGGGAAAAACTTAGGGCCGAATACACACAGTACTATTGGCGAAGAAAAACAAAACAACTATGCTCTGAAGGCAGCGACAAAAGAAGAATTTATACAACAGGTTACAGATGGAATTCAGGCACCGCCAACTTATTTCCCCATCAATGCTAAAATAAATAAGGAAGGATACGATAGCCTTGATAATGTATTGGTGCAAGGGTTGAAAGGATTAAGTGTAAAAAAATTTAAAGCTGCGTTAACTGAAGACACTATTATTCTCGACACCAGAAATGCTACTGTATTTACAGAAGGTTTTATTCCTGGTTCTATTAGTATTGGACTAGAAGGTCGCTTTGCAGAATGGGCAGGAAGTATTTTGCCTTTTGAATCGCCAATGTTATTGGTTACAGAACAAGGACAGGAAAAAGAAACAATTGTACGGCTGGCAAGAGTTGGGTTTGATAAAGTAAAAGGATATTTAGAAGGTAGTTTTGAAGCATGGCAAAAAGCCGGTGAAGACATTGATATGATTATCGATATAGAAGCTGATGAATTGATGATGGATCTGCCACATGATAACAATCTTGTTGTGGTGGATGTACGCCGCACAACAGAATTTGCAGATGGACATTTAAAAGATGCGAAAAATATTCCATTGATTGACATGACCGACCCTGCTGAAATTGCAAATCTCGAAGAAACACAAAACCTGTATG
This sequence comes from Chitinophagaceae bacterium, assembly GCA_016706055.1. Taxonomy (GTDB): domain Bacteria; phylum Bacteroidota; class Bacteroidia; order Chitinophagales; family Chitinophagaceae; genus JJ008. Next base: position 91,162 of record JADJKL010000012.1, read on the forward strand.
TACATTGTGCCGGTGGCTATCGCAGTGTTATTGCAGCTTCGCTTTTAAAACGCCATGGCATACATAATCTACGCAATGTATTAGGTGGCTGGGGCAAAATAAAAGAACAGGAAAAAGCAGAAATAGTAAAAGAAACAAGTGTGTTGAACTAGATAGAAACGCTGTAAAAAATAAGGCCTGTCATTAGATATGACAGGCCTTATTTTTTAATTATCTCTAAGCTTACATCTTCGACTTTATCCATTCGTTTAATTCCGGAGAACTTTCTGTGCTAATGATAGCCGCATACCTTGGCTTATCGCCATTATGCACACCAACATGCCAAAGCCTTTGCGAATCCACCACAAAATGAGCCCCTTTTGGCATTGGCACTCTTGCCTCTGATTCTTTTATTGGCAAATTATTTTCATCGCTATCATACAAAAGCATGTAACTGTCTGCATTGTCAGTTAATTCAATCCACATTCTTACTACCCAACCTTCGTCTTCTGGGTTCAGTCTGTTATTATCATCACGGTGAACAGAACGAATTGCCTGATCATGAGTTTGAGGTTCCAGCCTTATTATTCTTACTCTTCCAAAATTGGCAGGTATGGATTTAATATATGCCATCAGCTTAGGACACAATTCAGAATTAGGCGTAAACTTGGCATCCTTATCTGTTTTCCCATTTTCCCAAAAACCTTTGCACTCATTTGTACCATCGCAGGAAGCTAAAGGGGCAAAGTTGGTGTCGCCACCGCTCTTCCAGTCCATGTAAACTAGGTCTTGCCATTCTGCTTCAGGTATATGAGAGATATCAAGAGTCTTCATTATCACAAATCCTTTTTCTTCCATTACAGGCATACGGTAATGCGATGTTCCTAAAGGAATTTTTACAGACCAGTGTTCGCTGTGCGGCCAGAATATTGTAGGTGTTGCTGACATAGTTACTGATTTATGTTTAAACAATTATGAAATGCTAAAGTATGAAAAAGAAAATGAAATGATTTATGACATCTATCATTGTCTTCTGGAAGTATTTATTCCCAATAAAAAGTTAACGCCACTCCTTTTTGACCATTCGTCAGGTACATTACCATTCAGATAAATATATGTTTTTACTCTTATGTGAATATTACATTTGGATTACGAAGAACGTTGTAGTTATGCCGCACACCAACTAAAAAAGTAACAACATTACTTAATCACCGACATAACGTATAACAAGTATAGCCATGAAAATCAAAACCATTTTAACCCTAGGGGTATCACTATTCCTATGCACTAAGTTTTTTGCCCAAACTCCAATTCAAAAAACATTGGTGGCAAAAAGAATTACCGGAACGATTAAGATAGACGGTCTTATAAACGATGAGGGTTGGAAAGATGCACCTGTAATGACAGATTTGACAGAATTCCGCCCCACTGTTGGTGCCGTAGAAAAACCTGAAACAAAAACGGTTGCGTATCTCCTTTATGATGATGAAGGAATTTACTTTGGCGGATATTGTTATGAACGAACAAAAGACAGCATTGCAACAGAGCTAAGCGGACGGGATGGATTTGGCACCAATGATTATATAGGATTAATCTTTGACACTTACTATGATAAACAAAACGGATTTGAATATTTTGTAACGCCATTAGGCGAACAGTGGGATGCAAAAATGTCGACCGATGCAGGAGAAGATTTTTCCTGGAATGGAGTTTGGAAAAGTGGAACAGTAATTCATGACAATGGATGGAGTTTCGAAATGTTTATTCCATATTCTGCTATTCGTTTTGGAAAAAATGAAGTACAAAACTGGGGATTGAACATTACCAGAAGGAGAAGAAAAACAGAACAACAATACACTTGGAACCCTATTAATCCTAATGTAAATGGATTTTTAACACAAGAGGGTGTTTGGTCAGGCATTACCAATATTAAACCTCCCTTTCGTTTACAGTTCTCACCATATTTTTCAACTTATGTAAATCATTTTCCTGCAAATATTCCAGGAGAAAAAAACTGGACATCTTCTGTCAATGGCGGTATGGATGTTAAATACGGAATCAATCAGGCATTTACTTTAGACGCAACATTAGTTCCAGATTTTGGCCAGGTACAAAGCGACAACAAAGTACTTAACCTTACGCCTTTCGAAATTAAATACACAGAGAACAGGCCTTTTTTTACAGAAGGAACTGAGCTTTTCAACAAAGGAAATTTATTTTATGCCAGAAGAATTGGTATCGATCCGGTTCTGCTGCATTCGCCTGAAGAATATCAAAACATTAATGATAGAATAACAAAAAACCCTGGAGAGTCGAAACTCATTAATGCAACAAAAATTTCTGGACGAACTGCCAAAGGCCTTGGCATTGGTGTGCTAAACGCTGTCACTAATACAAGATATGCCACATTGGAAGATGATAATACGAAAGAACAACGTCAGGTTGTTGTTGACCCGCTTACCAATTACAGTGTAATTGTCTTAGATCAGACAATGAAAAACAATTCAAGTGTGTCATTGGTAAATACAAACGTTTGGCGTAGTGGAAACGATTATGATGCTAATGTTACAGCTGCTCTTTTTAGTCTTAACGATAAGAAGAATACCTGGAATGTAAGTGGCAAGGCTGCTTTCAGCAACCTGATCGGTTATCTGCCAGACGGAAAAACACAGAGCGGTTACAGCCATAATCTTTCCATGGGAAAAACTAGTGGCCGCTTCAACTTTAATATCGGACAAGAGCTAACTAATAATAAATTTAATAGTAATGACCTTGGCTATTTTACCTTTACCAATTTTGTAGATCATTTTGCATGGATGGGTTATAGTTGGATAAAGCCAACAAATTGGTACAATAATTTTCGTATAAATGCTAATGCATATTATTCCCGAAGATTAAATCCCGGAACTTACCAAAGTGCCAACTTTAATATTAATGCAAATGGACAATTGAAAAACTTATGGTATGTAGGAAGTATGATTGGCTATGAACCGGAAAATAATAATTTCTATGAGCCAAGAGTCGTCGGCAGGATGTTCAGAGGTTGGTCAAATTACTTTACAGATATTTGGTTTGAAACTAATGATGCAAAAAAGTATAAGCTATACTCTGAACTATTTTATGCAAAACGCAGCCTTTTTAGCAGCGAACGATATAGCTTCAATTTCAATCAACGATATAGGTTTAATAACAACTTAACTATAAGTCAGGGAATATCTTTAGCTCCACAAACTAACAATGTTGGCTTTGCAGGATTTGAAGGGAATGAGATTATTTTTGGCAAACGAGATATTAAAACTGTTGAAAGTACTGTAAACATTAAATACAGTTTTAATGCTAATATGAATATCAATACTCGCATTCGCCATTATTGGAGCAATGTTAAATACAAAAATTTCTTTACACTGCAACAAGACGGCTCACTAGGAGAAAACTCAACCTACAATGAAAACAAAAATCAAAATATTAACTTTTTTAATATTGATATGGTGTACACCTGGCAATTTGCACCCGGTAGTTTTATAAATGTCGTTTGGAAAAATGCTGCTACTGACTTTCAGCAAGCAACTGTAGTTGGTTACTTTAAAAATCTCAACAATACAATGAAAACCGAAGACAACAACAATATTTCCTTCAAGGTTATTTATTTCCTCGATTATCTTCAACTAAAGAATCTTAAAAAGAAAAAATAATTTCGTCTCATATTAAGTATAAAAAAAGCTATCAAGATTTCTATTAGATATCAGCTTGTAAATTCCAATAAATAGAACAGTTTGTTTTATAGAGATTAAAATCTACAAAACGATGTTTTGAACAAGGCGGCTTTTCTCCGGATAATCCGTATTAAAATGCAAGCCTCTGCTTTCTTTCCGGAAAGTGGCGCCTTTTACAATAAGATAACCAACAGTTATCATATTTCGTAATTCAAGAAGCTGTGGAGAAACTGTGCTACTGCTATATAATTTTTCTGTTTCCTCCCAAAGCAAATCGAGGCGGCGCATGGCTCTTTGCAAACGAATATCATTACGAACAATACCTACATAATCACTCATCAGCAATTGCAATTCTTTTAAACTTTGTGTAATCAAGATCATCTCCTTTGGTTCTGAGGTTCCTCCAGCATTCCAGTCAGGAATTTCTTTTTCAATATTTTCCCAGTTTACAAATGATGAAGTAAACGATTCAGCTAGTGTATTTGTGCTATCCAAAAAACAACGATGTGCAAACACCATTGCTTCCAATAATGAATTACTGGCTAAACGGTTAGCACCATGCAAACCTGTAGAGGAACATTCGCCACAAGCATATAAATTTTTAATAGAGCTTTGTCCCCACTCATCGGTTTTTATTCCACCGCAACTATAATGTGCTGCAGGTGCTACCGGTATCAAATCTTTTGAAATATCAATTCCAATGGATAAACATTTGGCATAAATATTTGGAAAGTGTTCCGTAAACTTTTCTTTATCAAAATGACGGCAGTCTAACCACACATGTTCCGTACCATTAATTTTCATTTCACTATCAATAGCTCTTGCCACAATATCTCTCGGCGCCAGATCTTTTCTTTCATCATATTTTTCCATGAAAGCTTCACCATGTTTATTACGAAGTATACCACCATCACCTCTTACTGCTTCTGTAATTAAAAATGCTTGCCCTCTTGCGCCTGCTTCATACAAAGCCGTGGGATGAAATTGTATAAACTCCATATTCTCCACTCTTCCTTTTGCTCGATAGACCATCGCCACTCCATCGCCGGTTGCAATTGAAGGATTAGTAGTGGTACGATATACTTGTCCATTACCACCAGTTGCAAGCAAAGTAATTTTAGAAAGAATTTTTTCAATCTTATTGGTTGCAAGATTTAAAACATAAACACCAAAGCATTCAACATCAGTAGTAGATTTATGTACCAAGTAACCTAAATGATGTTGCGTAATTATATCAACAACAAAACAATGCTGAACAAACTCAATATTTTTTTGTTTATACACTGCATCAATCAAGGCTCTTTCCATCTCTTTGCCGGTCACATCTTTATAATGTAATATCCGTGACTCAGAATGACCACCTTCCATTCCTCTTTTATAATCGCCATCTTTTTCTTTATCAAATCTTGCACCCCATTCAATAATTTCATTCACTCTTTCGGGCCCTTCTTTCACCACAATCTCCACCACTTCTTCGTTACACAAACCATCACCGGCAATCAACGTATCCTCAATATGTTTTTCAAAACTATCGTTCTCCCAATCATTCACCACCGCAATGCCACCTTGTGCATATTTCGTATTCGTTTCATCAGCCGCAGCCTTCGTCATCACCAACACTTTCTTATCCGGAAACTGATCTGCCATTTTTAATGCATAGGTAAGACCTGCTATGCCTGAACCAATTACTAAAATATCTGTTTGTTGCATATTTATTTTTATTTGTACTCCGTAGCTTCAGCGAAGGAGTATTTACCCAGCTTCAGTTCTTTGAGCATCGTCCCTTGTGTCACACTCTTGTACGTTCCGTTCGCTACTGAGCAACCCACCCCAATTTACTAAAGCAAAATGTTTTATTAAATTCGCCCCGCCTAGGCGGGGATGCGAACTAAAGCAAAACTATTCCTTAACAGCCGAATTAAAATAATCAACCGCACCTTTCACAATAAAAAATTGTGCAAGAGCATAGGTTAATATTATCATTACACTTGCAAATTCAAAAGACTGATAAAATTTGTTCAAAGCAAGCAGTGAATCAGACAACACAAACAGCAATGCACCAGTCATCATCCATTTACCCGCCTGTTTGTTTTTTATAAATAACATATGCAATGCCAGCATAAACATAAAACTGATGACGATACCATAAATACGAACCGGCAATTTCATATCGCCAAGATATGGAGATAAGAAACTTATTAGTGCTGCATAATAAATAACAACAATCACCAGCAACCAAGGATTGCTTTTCACCTTTTCCTTCACTCTTACTTGATGAAAATAAATAATATAGAAAACATGGGCCAGTAAAAAAGAAGAAAGACCCAGCAAAAAGAAAATATCTTTTTTATCCTGAAACATCAACAGCACATCGCCTATCCAGGAAAAGATAAGGGCTGCCACTATCCATTTATTGTAGCCTTTTGTAATATCATTTATCTGCGAATCGAAGTAACCGATAACAACAGGAATAATTAATGGCTTAAAAATAAATTGGAGAATACTATTCTGTAGTTGAATACCAATTAACTCACCGAGCAGAACAATTGCAAAAAGAAATGTCCAGTGTTTTTGTTTCATTTCGGGGCTTTAGACTCACAAAATAATTTTAAAAACCTTTCACCCTCGGCATCACCTAACTCTTTTGCTCGTTGAAAAAAATCACAAGACTTATGTACACTTTCAGTTCTAGTCCAAATTAATCCTTGCCAAATGAGAGAACCTGCAATTTGGTGCTTTCGTTCTATAGATCTTTGCAAGAATTTAAATGAAGAGGATAAACTATCCATGTAATAATATGTTATTCCAAGCCGATAAAAAATTTCAGCGACAGGGATTTCATGATTTCTCACTTCCTGGCTTTCAAGAATATTAACATTTCGTTCCGAAATCATATTTTCCTCTATCTCGACACCTTTTTTCTTTAGTAGCAATTTATAATAATGAAGAGCTTTTGTGTAATTACTATCCAAAAAATAACAGTCTGCCTTATAATAATACGCATCTTGCAACTTAGAATTTCTTTTAAGAATATTATTATATATTTCTATTGCCTCAGAATATTTTTTTTCTTCAACTAGATTCTCCCCCTTTGAATATAATTCCTCGGTCCTAGTTCTACACGAAACAATACCTAGGCAAAATAATGCTATAATTAATATATACTGATTGGTTTTCATAATTTAATGCCGTCTATTATTCATCCACCCAAGCCTCATTCTCTTTAATCAAGTTAATTAATTCTTCCACCGCCACTTCACTGTTTACATTCCGTTTCATCACTTCCTTGCCTTTGTATAAGGTAATTTTCCCAGGGCCGCTGCCTACATATCCAAAATCCGCATCTGCCATTTCACCGGGGCCATTTACAATACATCCCATAATGGCAATCTTCAATCCTTTCAAATGATTGGTTACTGCTCTTATTTTTGCCGTTGTTTCCTGTAGGTCAAACAACGTTCTGCCACAACTCGGGCAACTAATATATTCTGTTTTTGAAATTCTTGTCCTGGTAGCTTGTAAAATACTGAAGGCTGTATTATTGGTAAACTGGTAGATATCTTTTACTTCGAGATAAGTTCTGCCACTTGCTTTTACATTTTCTAATTGCATAGCACCGCTATAACCCAAACAAATTCCATCTCCCATTCCTTCTAAAAACAAAGCACCGGTTTCTGTTGCAAAATGTATCAGGTGTTCATCTGGTGTTTGCCAGCTGCTATCTGTAATCAACACAACCGGATTTTGAATTTTTCGGTTCATCAGTTCCGCAAACATCCTGCGGACAGATTGCATTGCATTAGTATTGGTTGAACTCAGACAAATAACAACTGATTTATTATTCGCCAACTTATCCAAATAAGTAAAATCATTAATTGTAGTTTCATCGCTAAAACAATCGATCATTACAAAATTCAATCGATCACTTGTTGAAGTTGCTTCAACAAAACCTTTATCGCTATAAATAGGAAAATATGTTGACTTATCTTTTGCTTCTGACCATGCATCTGGATAAACAATCACTTTTAATGTTCCAGGTAATTCAAAATTTAATAGCTGATTGCCCGTAAAAACATAATCTGCCGCTGCATCGCTGATTGCCCATTTATCCGTTGCTTCATTATAACTGTAGCCAATGCTTTGTAAATGTGTTGAAGTTATTTTTTCTATCTTACTCAAATCAGCTACAACAACAGGCACTTGCTTACCACCAATATTATCAACTGTAAATGTTTCTCGTCTTTGATAGCTGAAGGGGTTATAGGCTACCGGAACGCTGTTCCGTTTTTCACCGGTCGCCGGAACTCCGTTCCGGGCTTCATCTAACGGAACAGAGTTCCGTTTTACCTTGGTCGGAACTCCGTTCCGACTGCTGTACCTTTTTACCAAATCCTTACACACCGGTATTTCAAATTCCGGATCTTCTGTCAGTGAAACTCTTATTGTATCGCCAATTCCATCTTCCAGCAATGTGCCAATGCCGACTGCAGATTTTATTCTTCCGTCTTCACCATCGCCTGCTTCTGTTACACCCAAATGCAAAGGATAAATTTCTCCAAACTCATCCTGCATCATTTTTATAAGCAACCTGTATGCCTGCACCATTACCTGCGGGTTACTGCTCTTCATACTCAGAATAATATTGTGATAAGTTTCTCCTCTGGCAATTCTCAAAAACTCCATAGCACTTTCCACCATTCCGATTGGTGTATCGCCATAACGACTCATGATGCGGTCACTTAAAGAACCATGATTGGTGCCGATACGCATTGCTGTTCCATATTCTTTGCAAATTTTTACCAAAGGAGTAAACCGCTCTCTTATACGATCAATCTCTTCTGCATATTCTGCATCAGTATAATCTATCTGCTCAAATTTTTTCTTATCAACATAATTACCGGGATTAACTCTTACTTTTTCTACAATTCTCGCTGCAATCTCTGCAGCATTCGGTGTAAAATGAATATCAGCTACCAAAGGAACATTGTAACCTCGTTTATGCAATTCATTCTTTATGTTCAATAAATTCTCGGCTTCATTTTTAGAAGGAGCTGTAATACGTACCAGTTCTGAACCTGCTTCAATGCAACGGATACTTTGTTTCACTGTGGCGATAGTATCCATGGTATCTGTAGTAGTCATCGTTTGTACCCGGATAGGATGAAAATTGCCGAGTAACAGATCGCCGATTTTTACTTCACGAGTCTTAAGACGCTTATATTCTGTAATGGATTCGCAGTACAATTGCATAGCTGCAAAACTAACAAAGAAGTGGCAGGTAAGTTTACCAATCTTTGGGCTGAGAGCCGCCACCTTTTACTTTTTCCTTTTGAACCCTTTGCTGAACTTCCTTTTCTTTTTGCTGCAGAAGCTTCAGTCGTTGTTCAGCTTCTTTCATGCTCATTTTGGATTGATTCTGTTTCTGTTGTTGGTTCTGTTTCTTTTTCTGATCCTCATCTTGTTTTTTAGGAGGTTCTTTCTTTTTTAATTCCGACATAGCCTTCTGCAAATTTTCTCTTGCCTCTTTATCATCAGGATTGTTTCGAAGTGCATTTTTATACGCCTCGATACTTTCTTCCAGATTTTTCTGATTACTAAGTATTACACCTTTATTGTACCATGCTTTTGAAAGCATTGATTTATCTTTTGCTGTAGCAGCAAGATCATTAAATAGAACAGCAGCCTCTACTTTTTTATCCTGCCTGAAAAGGGCATTTGCATGATTAAATTTTGCAGTAAGATTAGCAGGCTCGACTTCCAGTGCTTTTATATATTCTAAATCGGCTTTCAGATATTCCTGCTGTTTGTAAAAATCATTGCCTGTTTTAATTATTTCATTCACATTCTGTGCAGATGAGTTTAATCCAAAAGAGGAACCGATCAATATGAAAGCTATTTTGTTCATGCTCTTAATCTTTCTTTTTCTTCCACAATTACTTTCTTTTCGGAAATAAAATTCTCAACTACTAAAATAACAAGCATCAATCCTATAAACCAGCAATAAAAAGTTCTAAAATTCATCATCGACATATCGCCAAATGCTTTTCGTTCTATCTGTGACAATTGCCCTTTCAATATTGCAACAGCTTCATCACTGTTTTCCAATTTTACGTAAACACCATTTGTTTTGCCTGCAATATCTTTCAGTACATCTTCATTTAATTTGGAGACCACCACATTTCCTGCATTATCTCTTTTTTCATCACCTGTCAGCGGATCAGTAAATGTTGCTCCGTTGGCAGAACCGATTCCTATTGTATTGATCATTACACCTTGCTCAGCCAATTCTTTTGCAGTTGCTACAGCGTTTGCATCATGATCTTCTCCATCAGAAATCAATACAACTGATTTAAATTTTCTATCCGTAGCACTAAAAGCCCTTGCACTCATATTTAATGCATCGCTAATTACAGTTCCTTGTTGTGGAATTGCATCCGGCGAAGCCGATGATACAAAAAGTTGTGCTGCGCCATGATCTACCGTCAATGGCATTTGCAAATATGCTTTTCCGGCAAATAATACCAAGGCGATGCGATCGTCCGGCATTTCATTCATCAGTTTGCCAATAAATTGTTTGGCTCTTTCTAATCGATTCGGAGCTAAATCTGTTGCCAGCATACTCTTACTTACATCCAATGCAATGGCAATATCAATTCCTTTGCGGCTGTTGTTTGCAGATTCGCCGGGTTTTCGAAGATTCATCACTGCAAAAACGCCGAGAATAAAAGCCACCGAAAGAAAAACAAATTTTACAGTAAACTTTTAGGAGAATAATCTGCAATAAGAGCTTTTACAAGCTTTTCATCGCCAATCCGTTTTGTCACTCTTTTTTTCCAATACAATAAACTTAAAAAAAGTGCAAACAGTATAACAACTGCTGCTAATAGCCAGAAATACTCTTTATGTTGAAATTGTAAATCCAAAACAAGAATTTGAATTAAAAGAAATCAAGGAAATGCAAAAATCAAACCAAGAATACAGGAATACTACATTTTCCCACTTAAAAAACCAAGTTCCTTTAAAATGTCTTTTAGCATTTTGATCCGCACATTCACCATATCAAAATCTTTATCAGGCGATTGAATATTCAGTACAAAGAAAAAAGGGTGATTGTTTTCTTCGACCCAACCAACTACCCATCCGATATTGTTCCCTTTTTCATCAAAACCCCAACCAGTTTTATAGCTAAGACGATAATTAGTATTATTCTCAAATAACATTGCCCTTTTTACCATTTCCTGGTATGTTTTGAAAAAAGGCAATTGATCGAAATATAATCGTTTCGCTAAACCCAACTGTTCATCAGGTTTTATTTGTAAGCTATTATCCAGCCAAAATGAATCGATCGGGCTATTAATTCTTTTTGAACCATAGCTTAAAGAATCCAACCAAAACTGCATCGTATCTCTTCCAATTCGACGAGCCACTTCCTGATAATAAGGAACAGATGAAGCTCTAAATGCATCGTACATGGTTAGGTCTTTATTCCATTCAGGTCTCCTTTCTACACCATCCCATTTTATTACCATACTGTCACTAGAAATTTTTCCCGTCTGTAACCCGATTAATGAATTAACGATTTTAAAAGTGGAGGCAGGTAGATAAGTGCTGTCCCGATACATTGGTAAATTATGAACAGAAAATTTGCCTGTGCCATTATCCATCAATGCAAAACATCCATCAACTTTATTTTCCGTAAAATATTTAGCCAATTTCTTTTCAACCTTCACATTATTTTGTCCGCAAGAAGAAATGAGTAGTGAAATTCCCAATCCAAACAATAGTTGTTTCATCTTCTGTAAATTTTGTGCAAAGTTAACTTAGTGTAGCCTACAAGAAATAATGTTTAACCACTATTTTGCCCTTATCAAAACAGCTTTCTGATAGCTTCCTAATTTGTAACTGTCAACAAATGGAATTTCGTCTGTTCCCTTACCTGTTGTAATCATTGGCTTTGCGCCTATATTGAAAAACTCAACATTTAGTTTATCTTCTTCTATCCAATAACTGTTAATGATTGTAGATTTTTGAACAGTGAAAGCCCCTGAAAACTTATTGCCTGTCCAATACTGATCCAGTACAATTCCACTTAATTCGTCAATAACCCAATGTCCTTCTTCTTTATTTACAGGCTTTAAAATGTATGGCCGGTAATCTTCTTCTTTGGAGCCATAAATTAATTGCCAAGTATAAGAATCTGTGCTGTCTGCCGGTTGAATACGCAATTCCATATTCACCTTTTGCGGTTCAGGTTTTCCTGTTTTGTACCAAAGCAATTCACCTTTCCAGTTGCCAATCCAACTTGCGGGAAATGAATCTGTTTGTGAAAAAGCAACATTGCTTATTAAGACAAATACAATAATTCCAAACCGCTTCATATTAAATATTTGACCAAAAATAAAAAAATCCCAGCTGGAAACCGGGATCACTAATAATTTTCTAAAAGCTTAACTACATATAAAATCCACCTTTCTGCTTATAATGTTTAGTTCCTTGGCAATCTCTTTTAGTTGCCGAACATGAAGACAAAACAAATAACATAGTAGCTACGACAGCTAAGCATAACAAAAGTCTTTTCATTCTTTTAATAAGTTGGGTACAGCATAGTTGTAGCTATGGCGTACAGTTCAAAAATTAATTAGTGATAATCCAGAGGAAATTTGGTGGGTAGAGTTTTTAATCCATCGTAGAGTGCTAAAGTAATATCTGAAAATTGTTTTTCATAGTTTATAACCCTTTTTTTTAGAAAAAATTGTATAATAGCAATATTTTAAACATAAACACTTTGATATTAGTATTTTTACGTTAGGCTAAACAAACAATTATGAAAAGATTTCTTTTATTATCGCTGATTTTTTTAATAATCGCTACAGCTTGTAATAATAATAAAAAAGCAGACTCTTCAGGTGTAAATGGAGATAGCACAACAATAGAATCACCTGAGGCTAAAAAAATGCAAAACGCAGCGGAGGATATGGAAAAGAAAAAAGATGAGTTGAGCAAACTGAAACCATTAACAATGGATGAATTAAAAGCGATGCTTCCCGAAACATTGATGGGTAGTGCAAGAAAAAATTTCGATGTTAACAACTCAATGGGTGCAGGACTTGCCACTGCAGAATATGATTTATCAGATAGCACCATTGCTTCATTAAGTATATATGATTGTGCTGGTTCTGCCGGAGCAGGTATTTATAGTTTACAATTTCTGGGCATGATGAATATGCAACAGGAAAGCGATGACGAATACACAAAGACTGTTGAATTTAATGGCGCCAATGCTTTTGAACATTGTGACAAAACTACCAACGATTGCACATTCACTTATTTTGCGGGAGGTCGCTACCTTGTAACATTGGAAGGACGTCATGAAGGTGCTGATGCTTTGAAGCAAGCGGCAAGAGCTTTGAATATTAAGTAATATCTCATTTTAATAAAAAGACGCTTAAAGAAAGAAGCGTCTTTTTTATTAGATATAGCATATCAACTATTTCAACACTCCCAACTCCTTACCCACTTTTGTAAATGCTGCAATAGCTTTATCAAGATGTTCTTGTTCATGTGCAGCACTTAATTGTACTCTTATTCTTGCCTGGCCTTTTGCAACCACGGGAAAGAAGAAACCAATTACATAAATACCTTCTTCCAATAGTTTGGCTGCCATATTTTGCGCCAGTACTGCATCATACAGCATGATAGGAACGATAGGATGATCGCCGGGCTTGATGTCGAATCCGGTTTCGGTCATTTTTGTACGGAAATATTTTGTGTTGTATTCTAATTTGTCCCGCAAGTCTGTTGATTCGCTAAGCATATCTAATACGGCAATGGATGCACCAACAATGGATGGAGCCACAGTGTTGCTGAATAAATAAGGTCTTGATTTCTGGCGAAGCATATCAATAATTTCTTTTCTGCCAGAAGTAAATCCACCACTAGCACCGCCCAATGCTTTGCCTAATGTACCGGTAATAATATCTATCTTTCCCATTACACCTCGGTATTCATGAGTGCCTCTTCCTGTTTTTCCCAAAAAACCTGAAGAATGACATTCATCAATCATTACAATCGCATCATACTTATCTGCGAGGTCGCAAATCTTATCTAATTGCGCTATCGTTCCATCCATACTAAAAGATCCATCGGTAACAATAATGCGGCTACGGAGATTGGCAGATTCTTTCAGCTTTGCTTCCAGGTCTTCCATATTATTATGCTCATAACGAAACCGTTGTGCTTTGCATAAACGTACACCGTCAATAATGCTTGCATGATTTAGTGCATCAGAGATTATAGCATCCTCTTCATTAAATAATGGCTCGAACAGACCGCCGTTTGCATCAAAAGCTGCGGCATATAATATGGTGTCTTCTACTCCAAGAAATTTTGATATTTTTTCTTCCAGCTCTTTATGAATATCCTGTGTGCCGCAAATAAAACGAACACTGCTCATGCCATATCCACGGTTATCAATTGCTTTATGAGCTGCTTCAATCACTTTTGGATGAGAGGAAAGACCGAGATAATTATTGGCACAAAAGTTCAATACAGTTTTCCCGCCAACTGTTATTTCAGCTCCTTGACTGCTAGCAATAATTCTTTCTTTTTTAAATAACCCAGCGGTTCTTATTTCTTCAACTTCGTTTGCTATTCTTTTTACAAGATTCTCGTTCATATGGTTTTGTTTATCCGCAAATATACATTGTAGCGGGAAGCTGCTTAAAACAGGTGTTTTTGAACTTTTCCAGGCGATTCACTTCGATATTACCCCAATTAATCGCTACTACATTGCCTTTCATCAGTTTTCAGTATTGGATATATGGCAAGTCATTTATATTTACTGTAACAAATCAGTATCTACCTTCGTCAAACTCGAAAACCAACATCAATGCCTCAGAAAAAATGGATAGTAACCAGCTTACTGGCAATAGTCGCAATAGTATGTCTAACCATACTAACAAGCTCATCGTCAACAGATTGCCTGCCCATTAAAGAAAATAGTACTGCCTGTGCAAAAACTCAACCAACAGAGTGTAAGGTTAAAGACTCTGATTTAGGAATTATCCATGAGAGTCTTTCACGGCAATTTCTTTAAGTCGAACTTGTTGATTTTCAATAAGTATTGAAAATGAATTTTTTGCTGTAACATTTTTGCCTGCAAATCGTATTATCTTTTAAAGCAGGTCATACTAATATAATTACATTCCGGCTGTTTATGACTGAACAAGAATACAATGAATGCGTAACTACGTATGCAGATAATGTGTACCGGTTCATCCTGAAAAATCTTCGCCATGAAGAAGATGCAAGGGATGTGGTGCAGACGGCGTTTGAAAAAATGTGGCGCAACCGGGAGAATGTAGATGCACAGAAATGTAAGTCATATCTTTTTACGGTTGCTTATCACCAAATGATCGATCATATAAGAAAGGTAAAAAGAATACAACTGAGAGAAGATTTTAGCGAAGAGACAAGCATAGTGAATAAGCCGGTGAGTAATTTGAAGAAGATTTTGGATGAAGCATTGAGCCGTTTGAGCGAAACACAAAAATCACTGGTGTTATTGAAAGATTATGAAGGATATAGCTACGAAGAAATAGGTGAGATCATGAATCTGAATGCAAGCCAGGTGAAAGTATATTTGCACAGAGCTAGAGTACAGTTGAAAAGTTATTTAGTAAAAATTGAAAATGTGATATAGAAAATGAGGACGGAGATCGGAAGTATGAAATACAACTTCTGACCTCAGATTTCAGACATCAGTTAATATGAATATAAACCGCCATAATTACGAAGAGTTCTTTATCCTTTACATGGATAACGAATTGAGCAGCGATGATTGCCGCATGGTGGAGGACTTTGTTCAACACCATCCTGATCTTAAAGAAGAGCTGGAATTGCTGATGCAATACAAATTGGTTCCCGATGAATTAGTTGTATTTGAAAATAAAGGAGCTTTAATAAAAGGTGATGCTATTATTAATGTAGCGAATTGCGAAGAATATTTTCTGTCATTAAAAGCAAATTACAACCAGAAGCAATTGTCTTTGCCAATAAAGAATCCTTATACAGAAGAGAAGAAAAAATTCGCCGCTTACCAGTTGGCTGGTGGAGAGCAGCTGCCGCTGTATTAGTTCTGGCACTTGGTCTTACTACTTTTCTTGTTTTGAATAAAAAATCATCTACAGAAATTGGTCCAATCGTTAAAACTCCCGGAACTGAACAAAAGAACCCGAACTCACTTGTGAAACCAATTGAACAACCTTCCAATGAAGCGATTGTTGCTGATGTAAATGAAAAACAAAGTCCTGTTTTCGAAAATCCAAAAGAAAATAACAGTATTCAGGAAGCCGTAGCTCTAGTGAAAAAAGAAGACGCAAAGAATATGGCTGTTAAAAATGCTGTTGTTCCTCCTAAAAACCTACCAGCGAATAAGAATTTGATCCCATCTAAAAAAGAAGAGCAAGCACTTATTATCGCCAACATCAACCCTGTTAGTAATAATAACCTGCCACTTCCAACATATAATCCGAATGTTTCAAAGAATGATGCAGCCTCTACTACAATAGCCAACGTCAATGTTCCTAAAGAGATAAAAAAAGTGGACGCATTAACAAATCCTGTTGTAACAACCAAATCCGCTCAACCGTCAAACTATTCAAATGCCTCTTTTATAGAAGAGGAAAGCCAGCAAGATGACAAGAAAAACAAACTCCGTGGTTTCTTCCGGAAGATAACACGGACATTTGAAAAAAGAACTAACATTGAAGCTACTGATGATGATGGAAAATTATTGATAGCAGGGCTGGCCATCAAACTGAAATAATAATTAACTTAAAACGAAAAAGATGAAAAGGATATTTACCCTATGCGTAGCACTATGCACTCTGATACCAGTTTTTTCTCAGACAGATACTACTGGTAAACAAAATACACCTCCCACAGAAGATACCATCAAGATTGGCGGTATGATTATCATTCGCAAGAAAGGAAGTAAAGATGATGGCGAAAATAATAAAGAATATCAGATTACTAAGCGCCGCAGTACCAAACAGTCAAATCTTAAAACCAACTGGTGGATATTTGATATTGGCTTTTCTAACTATACTGACAATACAAATTATGCCAGTGCGGCTGCACAAGCTTATGCTCCCGGAAGTAATGAAACCTGGTTAGATCTAAAAGATGGCAAATCAAGAAATGTGAACGTCTGGATTTTTATGCAAAAACTAAATGTGGCAAAGCATGTAGTAAACTTAAAATATGGTTTAGGACTTGAGCTAAACAATTATCATTTTAAAAGACCAATCCGTTTCGACGACAATCCTCCGGCAATACCGAATGCTCCAATTGTAATGCTAGATGCAACGCCAGGAAGAACTTATAGTAAGAATAAACTGGCTGCTGATTATCTTACCGTACCGATGATGGTTAATTTCAACTTTACACCGAAACGTAAAAATGGTTTTGGACTAAGTGCAGGTGTAAGTTTAGGTTACTTGTATAGTGCCAGAAATAAAACCATTACTTCTGACGAAAAGAAACAAAAAGCAAAAGATGATTTTGGCCTAGAAAAGTGGAAGCTTTCCTATATAGCAGAATTATCATTAGGACCAGTTCGTTTCTACGGCTCTTATGCTTTCAAGAATATGTTTGAAAGAGGATTGGATGTTACGCCGTATAATTTCGGTTTCAGACTTAGCCGCTTTTAAACTTAAAAAAAATCGTTTCGAAGCCGGATTCATGCACATGAATCCGGTTTTTTTATTGATTGAAAGCAAGCTGAAGGAGTTTTCCGCCGTATGTTTTCTAAACGTCAAGTTAAAACATGTTGTATGTTTGAAAAGCTTTATCCACAGTATAAAATAAATGTTTGTGGCACTGCGTTTGAGCTATTGGACGGTCACGGATTTATAGCCATGAAAAGAATGCAATCACCCACCTGAGTTTGCAAACTCTACTGGCCTTACTGAAAACTTTTAATCGTAAATGAAAAATATTTTCATTCTCTTTTCTTTATTCTTGGGGAGCAGTTTGCTAGCAACAAATGTTGATTATGCCATCCGCTCAAAAGTAAACAAGCGGTTTAGCTGGAACAATGCAGGCCCGGTGGGAAAGGTCTCCATTGTAATTGACAAGTCAGACTATGAATTAAATGTGTATGACGATGTGGGCTGGTATGCTACTTATCCTGTCGTATTTGGTAACAACAGCCTTGCCGATAAAAAAATGCAGGGTGATAAAAATACTCCGGAGGGCACATTTTACATCATTGCAAAAAGGGTGCATGATAAGTGGTGCCGCTTTTTAACATTAGACTATCCAAACGAAGAAAGCAGGGAAAAATTTAATCAACGCAAACAACGAGGAGAAATACCTTCCAATGCAAGTATTGGTGGCAGCATTGGCATACATGGCACATGGCCACATGATGATTATATGGTAGATCGTTATAAAAACTGGACTGAAGGCTGCATATCTATGAAAAATGAAGAAGTAATAGAAATCTATGCTTTTACAGGAGCAGGCACAAAAGTTACTATAAAAAAATAATTTGCTTACTTATTGTCGGCCAAAAATTTTTCTACTTCATTTCTCCATTTAAGCGGATCGTTTTGCAAAAACGATTCATGATCTGCATTATCGTATATAACCAGTTTCTTATTCGTTGATGCGATTGCATTAAAAACTCTATCTGTTTCATATTTTAAAACAGTATTATCTCTTGCTCCCCATTGCATCAATACCGGGCAATTAATTTTTGATGCGTATCTATCTGTTTTAAACTTGAATCCATTGTAACCTCTTTCTATCCCCGTCCAGCAAGTAACCAAAAATGCAAAAGGTTTTTCTGGAAAACCACTGAAACCATTTGATCTTACTCTTGCCCTTAGATGAGATTGCAAGGAAGCAAAGGGCATTTCCAAAATAACTCCAGCAGGCTTAATATCATAATCAGCAATTGCTTTTGCAATTGCCACTGCACCCATTGATGTGCCCCAAAGAAAAATATGCTGCCCACTATTTTTTATAGCGTAATCATATGCAAGCTTTACTTCTTCTGACTCTCTGAACCCAATTGTTGTTTTATTTCCTTCGCTGTTGCCATGTGAACGGAAATCAACCATCATAACGTTGTAGCCTTGATAACGGAATTCATACGCTTCTGAAAGCTTAGCCGCTTTATTTTGCGAAAGACCATGAAACAAAATAACTGTACCTGCTGCTACCGAATCTGCTTTGCCATACCAAGCTTCTATTTTAGTTCCATTTTTTGTAGTGAGATTGATAGTTTCAAAAGGAAAACTTGGCTTTTCGTAAATAGCCGATTTAGGAAATTTAGGGCCAGTAAACAATCGCCATGTTTTTTGAAAAACATTTTCTTTTGAGAAATCAGTGCCCACAGATGGGTCATTATAAAAATAGGAATACTTGTGAGCATACAATGCAGCACTGATATTGATGAGAATAAATTGAACCAACAATACCCAGCCTAACCAACGAAGTGATGAACGCAGTTTTTGTTTGAGATTTTGTTTACTCATAAGATATTATACCCGGCAAATAATCGTATAGCAGTCAAAAGTAATTTGTAAAGCCGATTAATCATACTTTTTTTTAAATTGTTTACGAAAAGTGTGATGCTGGTATAATTTGTGAGAGCTAATCTACGTTATAAAAACACAAAAATATTTGGAAGAACCGTTTAAAGCAGCCCATCCGTGCTGCTTTATCTTTATAGACTCATTTTTTTTCGAATAGCTAATGGTATTGCATTCTTATTGACAATAATTGCTACGGTTCTTATTTTAAAATAATCTTCCCGCATAAAAAGATAGCCACTAAGTGCATTCGTATTATTACCCCATGAGTTTTTTACATAGTACCATTTTGTACCATACTTATCTTTCGCAGAGCCAACAATATGCATCATATGGTCTAGCAAGGTACTTTCATTTTCAAATGCCGTTTGCCTGTATTGTTGATAATCAGTAATTGGATCCGGCATCCAAGCCAACCCCTCCTTAAAATTAAAATTGGCATCCTCCGCATCGCCATCCCATTCTACTGTATACCCATTTTTTAAAGCATTATCTGTAATAGCTGAAAAATCATCCATTGTAACATTATAATAGGCATCACCAGTCCAGTTGTACTTATCTTCTAAAATAAATTGAGTGTAAAATGGATGATGTGTGTAAGAAGTAATCTCTACATAATCGTCGGGATTGATTTCTAACACTTCTTCTAAATAGATTTTTGGAGTAATAGTTTTTCCATTGTATTTAAACTGTGTGGGTACAATTCCCAAATAATAGTCAAGCACACTATCTACAAACTTATTTTGTCTGACATTTAGTTTTGTAACGCCATCATTGACCATTTTCTTTACAAAATGACTGATTACTGTATCGAGGTTTCCATGATTATGTGGTAAGCCGGGTTTTGTTTTGCCAGTATAAATATTTTCTGGAACCATCCCATAGTTCTTCATTACCCAAACCACATCATGAAACTGACCACCAGGAGTAAAGAAGTTTCCACCTTTAGCTGTAAATGCCTTTCTATTTTTCGCTTCATAGAATATCGAGCCACAAACATTTCGCTTAAGTCTAAGTTCCCTTTTCCTTTTTTAATTAACTCACTTTCGAAAAACGAATTGCTGGCAAAACTCCAACAGGTGCCAGACATATATTGATCTTTTACTGGTGTGCAACCAATAACCTGAAATGTATCAAGTCCTATTTCTTCGATAATTGATTTTTGTGCATTGCAAAAAACACTAAAAAAAACAAAACCAATTGCTGATAAATATTTCATCCTTAAAATTAATCTTGACAATACATTAGAAACATACCCAAATAACGGTATTATTTAAACTACAGTTTCCCATTCTTTATCTCTTCGACCACTCCGGGATCAAGCAAAGTGGATATATCACCAAGATTCTCCGTTTCGCCTTCTGCGATCTTTCGCAAAATCCTTCGCATAATTTTTCCACTTCTTGTTTTTGGCAAACCGGTCACAAACTGTATTTGATCCGGCTTAGCAATAGGTCCGATAATTCTTGTTACTGTTTGTAAAATATCTTTTCTTGTCATCTCATCATTAACATGCCGTCCATTATATATTACATACGCATAAATACCTTGCCCTTTTATATCATGCGGATAACCAACAACTGCACTTTCCACTACACCGGCATGCATGTTGATTGCATTTTCCACTTCGGCTGTTCCAATACGATGGCCGCTTACATTTAATACATCGTCTACTCTTCCGGTAATTCTGTAATTCCCATTTTCATCTTTCAATGCACCATCACCAGTGAAATATAGATTTTCATAGGTTGCAAAATAATTTGTCCGACATCTTTCATGATCTCCCCAGGTTGTTCTTAAAATACCCGGCCAAGGAGCTTTGATGCAAAGATTTCCTTTCAACATTCCATGCTCATCTTTTCTGTTACTTCATTTCCATTCTCATCAATCAACAACGGCTGCACTCCCGGCATTGGCAATGTAGCCCAACTTGCTTTTGCAGGTGTGATACCAGCAAGATTAGAAATTAAGCAGCCACCAGTTTCTGTTTGCCACCATGTATCTACTATCGGGCATTTCTTTTTTCCAATATGTTCATCATACCAATGCCATGCTTCTTCATTGATGGGTTCACCAACGGTTCCTAAAATTCTTAATGATGATAAATCTTTTCCTTTTAATGGCTCTAATCCAAAACCCATCAAACTTCTGATGGCAGTTGGTGCAGTGTACAGCGTATTTACTTTATGTTTATCAACAATATCCCAGAAGCGACCTGCATCCGGCCAAGTAGGAATTCCCTCAAACATCAACGAAGTAGCTCCGGCAGCTAATGGTCCGTATACAATGTAACTATGCCCTGTTATCCAACCAATATCAGCTGTACAGAAAAAAACATCTCCGGGTTTGTACTGAAAAACATTGACGAATGTGTAAGTAGTCCATACCATATAACCAGCACAACTATGCACAACTCCTTTTGGCTTACCTGTACTGCCGGATGTATATAAAATAAATAATGGGTCTTCTGCATCCATCTCTTCCGCAGGGAAATTAATTTTTCCATTTTGTTCAAGCATATCTTCTGCATGAAGCATTTCATCTTCCCACCAAACATCTCTTCCCTTAATCATCGAAACAGGAGTTCTTGTTCTTGTGTAAACAATTACTCTTTTTACCGTTTTGTTGCCAATCAATGCATCATCAATTACAGATTTCAGTGGAATGTCTTTTCCGCCACGATAAGCACCATCGCAGGTAACAATGAATTCTGCATTCGCATCACCCAAACGATCAGCAATACTTTGAGCAGAAAATCCACCAAAAATTACAGAATGAATAGCACCGATTCTTGCACAACCTAACACTGCGTAAGCTAGTTCAGGAACCATACCCATATAGATACAAACCCTGTCGCCTTTTTTTACTCCGTTATTCACCAACATTTGTGCTACCTGGCAAACTCTTTTATGCAAACGATTATAAGTAACTATTCTTACTCTTTCATCCGGATGATTGGGTTCCCAGATTATAGCCGGCTTTTCGCCCATTGATTCCAAATGGCGATCAATGCAGTTTTCAGTAATGTTGAGCTTCGCATCTTTAAACCATTCAATTTTTGGTTCGGTAAAATTCCAATCCAATACTTTGCTCCACTTTTTTCTCCATTGAAAATTTTCTGCAACAGCACCCCAGAACTGTTCAGGCTCATCTACACTTTTTTTGTAAGCTAATTGATATGCTGCTAACGACTTTATTTGAAATGGATATGACATAAGTATACTATTGTGCCTTAAAAGTACGAAAGAGTACTATTAGGTTTTAATACAATTATAGTTATTGCTGATTTTCTTTATAAAATCTTTATACTCATTACCCATTACTTTACAAAACCCTTATAATATATATTCTACTTTTGTCTTCTGATATTAATCGAAATGCACACATTACTATTCAAAAAGATAAATTCATCAAAACAGTTTTTTTTCAGCTTACTATTGATAGTATTTGTCTCCGGTTTCTGTTTTGTCTTTAGGCGTTATATTGATTATAAAATCGTTGCCTTTATACTTTTGCTAACCGTATCATTACTTGCTGTTTTATTTGATATTGTTCCGGTGTTGTTGAGTTCTATTCTAAGTGCCGTAATATGGAACTTCTTTTTCATTGAGCCCAGATTCACCTTTCGCATTGGCAATCTTGAAGATGGCATTCTTTTCAGCATGTATTTTATTGTGGCAATAATAAATGCTGTGTTAACCTATAAAATACGTCAGATTGAAAAGAATGCAAGAGAAAAGGAAGAAAAGGCAAAAACGATTACTCTTTACAATACTTTATTCAATACCCTGTCGCATGAATTAAAAACACCAATTGCTGCAATTATTGGTGCTACGGATAATTTAAAAGAGAATAAACAGAATCTGTCTGATGAAAACAAAGAACAATTAGTGACAGAAATTTCACTGGCTTCTCTACGTTTAAACCAACAGGTAGGAAATCTTTTGAATATGTCGAGGCTCGAATCAGGAAACATGCAATTAAAGAAAGACTGGTGCGATATCAGTGAACTAATCTATTCTGTGATTAACAGGTTGCAGGAAAATCTGGAAAAACACCCGGTTCGTATTTCAATAGAAAAAATATACCATTATACAAAATTGACTATGTATTGCTTGAACAAGCAATCTACAATCTTGTTTATAACGCTTCTGTTTATACTCCGAAGCATTCTGAGATCTTCATCACAGCAAAAAGCAACAGCAATAAGATATATGAACTTAATCCCATCGCTAAAGAGCATAGCAACCTTGTTACAGAAATCAATTCGCTTATATTAATCGTAGAAGACAGGGGTCCCGGTTTTCCTGAAAAAGAAATTGAAAAAGTATTTGACCGGTTTTACAGGTTACAAAATAGCAGAACCGGCGGCACAGGTTTAGGATTATCAATTGTAAAAGGATTTGTAGAAGCTCATGAAGGAACAGTGATACTTGAAAATGTGCCACATGGTGCCAGATTCACCATTGACATTCCGGCGGAAGTTTCATTTATAAATAATTTAAAAAATGAGTAGAGAAAATCTCATACTGATTATTGATGACGAAGTGCAGATTAGGCGTTTGCTCGAAATTACGCTACAGAGTAACGGCTTTAATATCTGTGAAGCACTTAATGGAAGAGAAGGTATCAACCTGGCTGCCAGTCAGCAACCGGAGCTAATCATACTTGATATTGGCTTGCCAGATCTTTCTGGTCATGAAGTTTTGAAAAAATTAAGAGAGTGGTACACCAATCCGGTTATTATTCTTTCTGTACAAAGCAATGAGGAAGATATTGTAAAAGCATTGGACAGTGGTGCAAACGACTACCTAGTAAAACCATTTCGTACCGGGGAACTATTGGCCCGGATACGTTCTGCACTTCGTAGTAATAATAACAGCGAAGATACAAAAGCAGTTTTTTCAATTGCTGACATAGAGATTGATTTTGTTGCCAGAACGGTTAAAAAGAAAAACGAATTAATAAAACTTACTGTCACCGAATATAAACTTGCAGCTCTTTTTGCACAACATGCAGGAAAAGTTCTTACACATCAATATCTGCTGCGTGAAGTGTGGGGACCGGGATACATCAATCAGTCGCAGTACTTACGGGTATTTATAGCTCAACTAAGAAAAAAAATTGAAGACGACCCTAATCGCCCTGTTTATATAGTAACAGAGTCTGGCGTAGGCTATCGTTTTGCCTCACAAGATTAAACACAGACCATAAAATCATAATCATGAAATCGAATAACATACATTCGAACAGGATAACTATTGCCTCTTTGTTAGTAGCACTTGGTATTATTTATGGAGATATTGGAACCAGCCCTCTTTATGTTTTAAAAGCAATAGTTGGAACCAAAGTTATAGACGAAACATTAGTATTGGGCGGTGTATCCTGCATCTTCTGGACATTAGTTTTTCAAACTTCCGTAAAATATATCTGGCTTACATTAAAAGCAGACAATGACGGAGAAGGTGGTATTTTTTCTTTGTATGCATTGGTAAGACGCTATGGGAAAAAACTAGTTATTCCAGCTATTCTAGGTGCAACAACGCTACTAGCTGATGGCATTATCACTCCGCCTATTTCTGTTGCTTCTGCTGTCGAAGGATTCGAAACTCTAATTCCCGGACTTCCTACCGTACCGATTGTGATTGTAATTCTTTCTTTATTATTTTTCTTTCAACGTTTCGGCACACAGAAAGTGGGTATTGCTTTCGGGCCAGCGATGATTATTTGGTTCACCATGCTATTCGTTCTCGGTATCAGCCAGATCATGCATTACCCTGAAATTTTCAAAGCACTAAATCCTGTATATGGTTATCGCTTACTGGCGGAATATCCACATGGCTTTTGGTTGCTTGGCGCAGTTTTTCTATGCACCACCGGAGCCGAGGCACTTTATTCCGACTTAGGTCATTGCGGCAGAAAAAATATTCGCATCACTTGGGTTTTCGTAAAAATCTGCCTCTTGATAAATTATATAGGGCAAGCAGCATGGATCATGCACCAAGGACAACCATTGTTGGATGGTCGTAATCCTTTCTTTGAAATAATGCCACATTGGTTTTTAATTCCCGGTATTATAATCGCAACCTGTGCTACGATCATTGCTTCGCAGGCCTTAATCAGCGGATCATACACTCTTATTAGCGAGGCCATCAATTTGAATTTTTGGCCAAGAGTAACTGTAAAACAACCTTCTAACCTTAAAGGGCAAATATATATTCCCAGTGTAAATACCATTTTATGGGTGGGCTGTGTGCTAATGATACTTTATTTCCAAAATTCATCACACATGGAAGCAGCTTACGGCTTTTCCATTACTATTACTATGCTGATGACTACTATTCTATTGAGCTATTTTATGCGATATAAACTCAAATGGAATAAGTGGTTTATAGCTGGGTTGTTGATTTTGTTCATCAGCATTGAATCGGCATTCTTTATTGCCAATGTAGCCAAGATAAAAGAACGTTGGATGTTCCTTTTCTTTGAACTGTTTATTTTCCTTACGATGTATGTGTGGCACTATGCCAGAAAAGTCAATAACAAATTGGTAAAATTCACTGACATTGGTAAATATATTCCTCGACTAAAAGAACTGAGTGAGGATGATAGCATCCCTAAATTTTCTACTCACCTTATTTACCTTACAAAAGCAAATAGTCGGCACCAGGTTGAAGAGAAGATTATGAAATCAATCTTCTCCAAAAAACCTAAACGGGCTGATGTGTATTGGTTTGTACATATTAACCGAACCGAAGACCCTTACACTCTCAGCTATGATGTTTCTGAGCTTGCCGATGATAAGGTAATTAAAATAACAATTAATGTAGGCTTCCGCATACAACCAAAAACAGAAATATATTTTAAAAAAATCGTTCAGCAATTGGTACAGAAAAAAGAACTGAACCTTCATATGCGGCCTGATGGCTCAACAAAATATAATCCAGAGCCTGATTTCAAATTTATAGTGCTTGAGAAATTTATTTCTGTTGAAAATGAATTTACGCTTCGTGACGGTGTTTTACTCAACAGCTATTTCCTATTAAAAAATTTAGGACTAAGCGATGAAAAAGCATTTGGGCTTGACAAAAGTGATGTGGTAGTGGAAGAAGTGCCGCTTGTATATCAACCCATGCAACAATTTGAACTTGTAAGAAACAACATTTGAGTATGAAGTGTACAATTGCAATGCTCTTACTGATTGTGCATTTAGACACAACCGGACAAGACACAACAAGTAAGGAGAAAGAAAATCCTTTCAGCTTTTCGGGCTATGGTGATTTGTATTACCAGTATGATTTTAATAAGCCCGCAAATAACGAACGACCATCATTTTTGTACAATTTTAAAAAGCATAATCGGGCATCAGTAAATCTTGCCATACTAAAAGTATCATATCAGCAGAAAAATGGAAAGCTAACTTGGCAGTAATGGCTGGAGACTATACCAAATATAATCTGGCTGCAGAACCGGCTTTCTTCCGGCATATAAATGAAGCAAACATTGGTTATGATTTTTCAAAAATATTCTCCATAAATGCAGGCATATTGCCTTCTCATATTGGAATTGAATCGGCCATTGCGAAGGATAACTGGAACATTAGCAGAAGTATGTTAGCAGAAAATACTCCTTACTATGAAACTGGTGTCAAATTCAATTACACACCTAATGAAAAATGGCTATTTTCTATGCTTTTAATAAATGGTTGGCAGAATATTAAAGATTATAACTCATCAAAAGCAGTTGGCACACAAATACAGTTTAAACCTAATGACAAGTTATTAATCAACTCATCTACTTTCTTTGGAAACGAAAGACCAGATAGTGTAAGACAAATACGTTTATTTCATAATTTTTATTTGTCATATGCAATTCAACCTAAAATCAAATTAGCCTTTCTTCTGGATGCCGGAGCAGAGCAAAAAATTACTAAAGATGGCTATAACAGCTGGATGGGAGCAGCCATCTTACTTCAATACCTTCCGGCGAAAAATCTAAACATAGCCGGCAGAGTTGAATACTACATGGATAAAGAAAATACTATTGTTACTAGTTATCCTGCCGGTAAATTGAGTGTCGCAGGCTTTGCCTTCAATATTGATTATTCTTTATCTAAAAACCTTTTGCTTCGTAACGAGGCTCGTTTGCTTAATTCTGCAAACAACATTTTTGAAAATAAAAACATTACATCCCGTACTAACTTTTGTTTGTTAAGTTGTGTATCTCTTTCTTTCTAATGCCTTGCTTTTTTTAAAATACTCGTCAATAATTTCTATTAATTTAGTTTTTTGCTTGTCGTACAAATTCATATCTTACTTGTATGAATCGACCAAGCTCTACAACAAACATCCGCAAAGTAATTACCGCATCCTCTTTAGGCACTATGATAGAGTGGTACGACTTTTATATTTTCGGGATGCTGGCAAAAACAATTTCTACCCAATTTTTTCCCGAAGGGAATCCAACGGCAGCCTTGTTGAGCACATTGGCCATTTTTGCTGCAGGGTTCATTGTCCGGCCTTTTGGCGCCTTGGTATTTGGACGATTAGGCGATCTGATCGGAAGAAAATATACTTTTCTGCTTACGCTGATATTGATGGGCGGTTCTACTTTTTTAATTGGCTGTGTGCCCAGCTATGCAACAATCGGCATAGCAGCACCTATTTTAGTTTTATTATTAAGATTATTACAAGGATTAGCATTGGGAGGAGAATACGGTGGTGCTGCCACCTATGTAGCTGAACATTCCCCTGCAAACAAAAGAGGTTATTACACCAGTTGGATTCAAACAACAGCCACATTGGGTTTGTTTGTAGCATTAGGAATTATTCTTTTGGTGAAATCAAATATGAGTGATGCTGCCTTCAATGCGGAATGGGGCGGCTGGCGATATCCTTTCTGGATTTCTATTGTATTAGTTGGTGTTTCTATTTATATAAGAATGAAGATGTCGGAATCGCCGATGTTTTCGAAATTGAAAGCAGAAGGCAAAACATCTGCAAATCCTTTAAAAGAAAGTTTTCGGAATAAAGCAAATTTTAAAATGGTGCTGCTGGCATTATTTGGAGCAGTCATGGGACAAGGAGTGATCTGGTACACCGGTCAATTTTATGCACAAAGCTTTTTAGAAAATACCTGTAAGGTTGATTTTGAACAAAGCAGAACATTAATGCTGATTGCTATTGCATTTGCCACACCATTTTTTATTTTGTGGGGATGGCTGAGTGATAAAATTGGTAGAAAATGGATTATGATGGTTGGTATGGCATTGGCAATTTTTACTTACAGACCAATTTTTCAAACTTTTCTTGACGATACCAAATATGAAGTGCCGGAAAGTATTTCCCCGAAAAATTTAGACATTCAAATATCATTACTTTCCGGAACACAGGATTCATTACTCGTTTCTACGTCTAATTATATTTTACCCGACGGTAAAAAATTCCAAACAAAACAAACTGATACCGTTTTCTATAACAGTGGTCAGCTTTCTATTGGAAAAATAAACATCATCAACAAGGTTCTTCCCAAAGCTACTTACTGGAAATTCGTCGGCCTTATTTTCTTAATGATACTTTATGTTACGATGGTGTACGGGCCAATAGCCGCTTTCTTAGTAGAAATGTTCCCAACAAAAATCAGGTACACTTCTATGAGCCTTCCTTACCATATTGGTAATGGTGTGTTTGGTGGGCTGGTTCCATTTATTGGTTTACTATTAAGTACCACTTATAAAGCTGATCCATTAGTTGGACTTTGGTACCCAATTGGAGTAGCAGTATTATGTTTAGTTATCGGCACATTGTATTTGAGAAATAAAATTGATAGGAATATAAAAGACTAAAACTATGAATGCATTTAAAAGATATTTTGGACTCCTGTTTTTATTTATTGCGCCTTTCGTAATTTTTGAATTGGTGAACGGAGCGATAAAAAATATTGACCCGGCAGGCACAAAAGACATCAATAATCCAATTATATGGATTATTATCATTGCCATTTTTACTCCCATTGCAATTGGGTTAGTAATTTTTGGCTGGTATGCCTTTAAGGGAGAGTATGATCATCTTCCTCAGAAATCGAAGGACCTTTAATATTCTTAATTAATATTAATCCAGCAATAGCTGCAATTAGTGAAGCACATAAAATAGCAATTTTAGAATTTATAACCAACAGCTTATCATCAAAGGCAAGTAGGGTTATAAAAATAGACATGGTAAAACCTATGCCAGCCAAGAGTCCTGCACCTGTTATATGTTTCCAGTTTAATATGCCGGGTAACTGACTCAGTTTAGTCTTTACCGCTATCCATGCAAATAGAAGAATGCCGATGGGCTTTCCAATTACCAAACCTGCTATAATACCAAGACTATTTTTTGACAACAACTCATTATAAAAACCAGGTTGCAAACGTATGCCTGTGTTTGCCAAAGCAAATAAGGGAACAATAAAATAAGCAACTGGCTTATGCAAAAAATGCTGGAGTTTATAAGATAAAGAACTTTCACCACCTTTTCCAAACGGGATTGCAAATGCAAGCAAGACCCCGCTTATAGTAGCATGTACTCCCGATTGAAACATAAAATACCACATAGCTATTCCCGGAATAATATAAAAAGCTAATCGCCGAACCCCATACCGACCCATTATAAATAAGCCTACAAAAATTGACAGCGATATAAAAAGGTTAATAAACGAAACTGAATCAGTATAGAAAACAGCAATAATCATAATAGCCCCCAAATCATCCATGATAGCTAATGCTGTCAAAAATATTTTTAATGCCGGCGGTACTCTTTTACCAGCCAGTGATAAAATTCCAAGTGCAAATGCAATATCAGTTGCCATTGGAATAGCATATCCATTTGCAGTAGTCGAACCTGCATTGATGGTAAAATGCAAAAGGGCAGGAATCATCATGCCACCAATAGCTGCCATTACAGGTAGCATTGCATTTTTTATTTTAGACAACTCACCAATGTATAATTCTCTTTCTATCTCCAGTCCAACCAAAAGAAAAAATACAGCCATCAAAGCATCATTGATCCAGTAAGCAACAGTTAACCCTCCCATTTTTGAAGTCCATAATTGTTGATACTGCTCTCCCAAACCTGAGTTGGCTATTAGTAAAGAAATTACTGTACAGCCGATAAGAATAAACCCTGATGCTTTTTCACTATTAAAAAATTCAGTAAAAAGCCTAGAGAGAACAAATGGAAGTTTTGTATTGTCGTTTTCGCTTTTTGTCATTTTTGCAATTAGTTATTGGCCGCATATGAGATTTACTAAATTATTTGCTTTTGTAACAGATATACAGCAGCTCCTGCTACATATCCAAGTAGTGCCAATAAACTTATTTTTTTAAGATACCAGAAGAATTCAATTTTTTCCAATCCCATTGCAGCTACTCCGGCAGCGGAACCAATAATAAGACAACTACCGCCTGTGCCTGCACAGTAAGCCAGAAATTCCCAGAAATAATGATCAGTTGGATAAACATCCATGCTGTACATACCTTGTGATGCGGCTACTAATGGTACATTATCTACTATAGAGGAGAAAAAACCGATCAGCATAGTAATCACATTGATATTGCCAATGGTGGAATCCATCCATGCAGCAGCATCAGTAAGTACACCTGTTACTTCCAATGCTGCAATGCTCAATAATATTCCTAAGAAGAATAGGACACTTGGTGTGTCAATTTTTCTTAATGCATGATTAACTGATAATACTCCCTTTTCAGCCTCATCCTTTTCGCTATGTATTATTTCTGTTACAATCCATAATAAGCTAAGCCCAAATAAAATACCCATAAAAGGCGGCAAATGAGTAATCGTTTTAAAAATGGGAACAAATAACAATACGCCTATGCCCAAAAAGAAAACAATGTTTCTCTCTTTTGCATGGGCAATGTTTGCTTCTTGCTTTTTGGGTGGTGCTATAATCCTTTCTCTTCCCTTCATTTTCCATGCAATGATAAATGTGGGCAATGCCATACATACCAAACTGGGCAAAAATGTTTTGATAATTATATTCCAGGTTGTAACCTGTCCGCCAATCCATAGCATAGTAGTAGTTACATCACCAATTGGACTCCAGGCGCCGCCAGCATTAGCAGATATTATTACAAGACCCGCCAACAACCATCTTTCTTTTTTATTATCAACTAATTTTCTCAAAAGAGAAACCATTACGATAGTTGTAGTAAGATTATCTAAAGCAGCAGAAAGAAAAAAAGTAATCAGAGAGATACTCCAAACCAGCTTAACAATGTTGTTGGTTTGTATCTTATCAATGATAATCTGAAAGCCATCATGTGCGTCAATTAACTCAACAACTGTCATTGCTCCCAACAAAAAGAAAAGAATTCCGGCTACATCTCCAAGATGTCCGGTAAGATGTTCGTTGACATGGTGTGAATCTGATGTAAATAATGCATACACCGTCCAGCACAAAACTCCCGTAAGCATAGCTGAAGCCGCCTTATTTATTTTTAAAGGGTGTTCAAGTGTAATAGCAACATATCCAAGAATAAAAATCAGTGATATAAATAAGATCATTCTCTAAAAAAAGGTTTAGTTGCAAATATAGTTTTTAATATTTCGGGGATTTTACCAATTTTTTTGCGAAATGAATGTAATTAAAATGTAAATTTTTTATTTTTATTAAAAAATACAGCTATCATCAGTTACTTTCGCACTTCATGAAAAAAAATAAGTCATACTGTAACCTTTTTCGCAAGGTTTCTGCTATCGGCATGATAGCAGCATTGGTTTGGCTTACCATCAGTGCACCGTTTGTATTTCATTTTCAGCAGGAATTGAAAAAAATAGAAAAAACACAAGCAACAAAATCTCCTAGCACTGAAAAAGGAGACACTAATCCCTTTGCCAATACAACTGAGGAAAAGACTTCTTCTGTAAATACATTTTCAGAAGAGTATCTTCATCACAGCGAAGAAAACAACCTGCGAACAAATAAAGTTTTTAATCAATATAGCAACCTTACCGAATCACTCTATATAGCTTTTCACGGCGAATTAATCTCTCCTCCCCCAGATCTCGATTTTTATTTATTCTGATTTATTCTGTGTACAAATCAGGCTCTGTTTTCAACAGGGCTAAATCAATTTATTTAATAAATAAAATCATTATTTATGTCCCCTCGCCCAAGGGCAAAAGACTATATTAAAGGTCTGCCCAATGACTTGGCAGCATCGGTTGTCGTATTTCTTGTAGCCTTACCATTATGTATTGGCGTTGCATTAGCATCTGGAGCACCACCACTAAGTGGCATCATTGCTGGTATTTCCGGAGGTATTGTTGTTGGCCTTGCCAGCCGTTCTCATCTTAGTGTAAGTGGACCCGCTGCTGGCCTTACTGCCATTGTTTTTGCAGCTATAATTACTATTGGATCTTTTCAGGGATTTCTTGTTGCTGTTGTGCTAGGCGGTGTATTCCAGTTAATACTTGGTTTTTGCAGAGCTGGTATTATTGGCGATTATGTGCCCGGTAGTGTAATTAAAGGAATGCTAGCAGCCATTGGATTAATCCTTATTTTAAATCAGGTGCCACATTTATTAGGCGATGATTCTCATTTTGAATCTGATGAAGGTGTAAAACAGGCTTCTGGAAATTTATTTTCAAATTTTATTTTCTCTTTTGGCAATATTAATTCGACGGCATTACTGATCGGTGGCCTTTGTCTGGCGTTTCATTTTGCTTGGGAAAAAATAGTAGCTGGCAAGAAAGGATTTATAAGATTTGTTCCTGCGCCATTAATCATTGTTTTTATTGGTGTTGGCATCAATGCAATTTTCATGCAATCAAATCCGGTTGCAGCTTTAACAAATGAACATCTGGTAAGAATACCAGTGGCAAATTCAGCCGATGAATTCTTTTCTTTTTTTGCATTGCCTGATTGGAATTATTTGTTTAACAGCGATGTACTCATTATTGCAGTTACACTGGCTTTAGTTGCCAGCTTAGAAACATTGCTAAGCGTTGAAGCAGTTGATGATCTTGATCCTTATCAGCGGGTAACACCAACGAACAGGGAGTTGAAGGCACAAGGGCTTGGCAATATAGTTTCGGGACTTGTTGGCGGACTGCCAGTAACAAGTGTTATCGTCCGCTCTTCAGCTAATGTAAATGCTGGTGCTAAAACAAAAATGTCGACCATTTATCATGGAATACTTCTGTTGTTGTCATTTGCATTCATCCCTTTCTTATTGAATTTGATTCCGAAAACTGCCTTAGCTGCTATACTTATTTATACAGGTTATAAACTGGCAAAACCATCTGTTTTTAAAGCGTTTTACAAAAAGGGCTTGGATCAGTTCTTACCGTTTGTAATCACCATCGTTGCCATTTTGGCGACCGATCTTTTAAAAGGAGTGGTTATAGGTATCGGTGTAGGTTTATTTTTTGTTATCAGAAGTAATTTTAAAACAGCTGTATTTGTAGTGCATGATGAAAATAAATATTTATTCAGGCTGCGAAAAGATGTCTCTTTCCTAAATAAACCTATCATAAAAAATAAACTGGAAAAAGTTCCTGCAAACTCTTCTGTGATAATAGATATTACCAGAGCCGATTTTATTGATAAAGATGTGGTGGAAACCATCGAAGACTTTATTCTTCATGCCTCCTTAAAAAATATTACTGTTGAATTTAAAAAAAGCCAGCATAAAAAACAGGGGTTTTCATTCAAACTAATTGAGAATAAGAACAGTAAAGCTTCCTTGATAAGAAACTATGAAAAAGAAATAACTATATCAAACACATATTAATTTTATAATTTTAAAAAAAAGAGTATGCATTCTTACGAAAAATTACTTGCCCTCAATAAAAAATGGGCAAACGAAAAAACTACTTTTGATCCCCAATTTTTTAAAGACCTTCAGGATGTACAAACTCCGGAGTTTCTGTGGATCGGCTGCAGCGATAGCCGGGTTCCGCCCAATGAAATAACCCAGACACAGCCTGGCGAAATTTTTATTCATCGCAACATCGCCAATCTTGTTGTAAATACAGATGTAAATGTTTTAAGCGTTTTGGAATATGCTGTGCATCATTTAAAAGTGAAGCATATTATTGTTTGCGGGCATTATGGATGTGGGGGTATAAAAGCTGCAACCACGAATCATAATTTAAAGCAGGTATTAAATATGTGGCTCCGCAATATTAAAGACATCTACAGGATACATAGAGATGAATTAGACGGTATTGAAAATGAAGATAACCGAGTTGACAGACTTGTTGAATTGAATGTTCAGGAACAAGTAATGAACCTAGCAAAAACTTCTATTATTCAACGGGCATGGAAAGAAGGTAACAAGCCTCACCTGCATGGCTGGGTATATGGTTTGAAAGACGGTGTGATAAACCCTGTTTTTGAAATGAAAGCAGGAACTCATATTGATCCGCTGTATGAGTTTGATGATTTATAAAAAGAAAAAGCCTGCTGAAATAAGCAGGCTTTTTCTTTTATCAGGTAAGATGTTTCTTACTTAGCCACTCAATACAATCACTAAAAGTTTTAAAAATATTCTCTTTTTCAACTAATCCGGGAATAAGGTTTATCCTTTCCATTCTCACTTTTGGCTGCGTTTGCAATCCTGTAAACAAAACTTCTATATCTCTTTGTTCAAGCGATAAAATTGCATCTTCTAAAGCATATAATCCGGTCTGATCTATAAATGGAACCTTTTCCATTCTGATTATTACATACTTTATATCCTTAACCTTTGCAACTCTCTCAGTAAAGCCAGATGCGAATCCAAAAAACAAAGGGCCATCAAGATGTTTTACAACTATATTCTTTTCAATATTATCCGGAATCAATTCATCACTCCATCCTTCTTCCAGCCTTAGATCTACCAGATCTGTAACTGTTGTTTTTTCTTCCGCTATTTCGCTCATTTTTTTCATGAACATAAATGCTGCCAGCACCATACCTAAAGCAACTGCCACCAGTAAATCCAGAAATACAGTTACTAATAAAACAATGATCATAATAACTGCATCTGCTCTTGGTACTTTATTGATATGCTTAAATCCTTTGTAATCGAGAATTCCGATACCTACAGTAATCAAAATACCTGCTAACACAGATTTTGGAATCAATGCAGCATACTTGCCTGCACCAAACAAAACAATCACTAAGACTAATGCATGTATAACACCAGAGATCCTGTTTCTACCACCAGATCTTATGTTTACTAATGTCCGCATGGTAGCTCCTGCACCAGGTAATCCACCGAAAATACCTGCAATGGTATTACCAATACCCTGACCAATCAACTCCTTATTACTGTTGTGTTTTGTTTTAGTTACATTATCTGCCACCACCGATGTAAGCAAGGAATCAATAGCTCCCAATGCTGCCAACGTAACCCCCGCTTCCAATATCATAGTATAAAAACCTGGCTTAATAGATAGCAAGCCTTCAATATGTATAGGAGGAAGACCTTGGGGAATATCGCCAATAATCGGAACAGATTTATCGAGTATGATGCTTAAACCTGTTATGGCCAATAAAGCCACCAATGTACTTGGTACTGCTTTCGTAATTTTTGGAAACAGATAAATAATTAATATGGTTAATCCGGCATACAAAATCGCCCAGCTATTAATGTTTCCCAAAGCTGGAACAATTTCCTGCACCACATCAATTGTTGTTTTTGGAGAAGCCAGTCCAATTGCAGGAAACAATTGAAGCAAAATTATTATCACACCTATACCACTCATAAAACCAGAAATAACGGGATAAGGAATAAACTTTATCAGCGAACCAATTTTAAATACACCCATCAATATTTGCAGCAATCCCGCTAAAACAAAACTGGCAATGATGGCACCCATAACAGATTCGATACTACCATCGGTGGAGGTTGACAGAAATAATGCAATAGTAGCCGCAGATACAACTGTCATTGGGCCTGTTGGTCCGCTTATCTGTGACGGTGTACCGCCAAATATGGCCGCAAAGAAACCTAAAAATATTGCACCATATAAACCTGCAGCTGCGCCAAGGCCAGACTGCACACCAAAAGCCAATGCCAAAGGCAGGGCTACAATACCGGCGGTAAGACCGCCAAAAAAATCACCTTTAGTAAATTTAAATATTTTCATCTGTAAATTATTTTATGGCTTTTCGAAGAAATCAACCTAGTATCATTACCGGCTTTTAGAAACTTTTGCAAAGTTCATTAGTTTTATCCATCAAATATCAAAATTTAAAACAGCAAGCAGTATATGGTATAGAACTATTTCTTTTAATAACTAACATCGGGAAGGAAGAAATGGTTTAGTATAAACTACTGAAAGATATAATTGCATGTTTTCAAACTTACCATATATTGACTGGGCAAAGCCAATTTCAAAATAGTGATTTTAGTTTATTTTGTATTGTTCATTCTTGCAGTCATTATTTTGTTTTCTTGTCCTTTTGAGGTACCATCAGACTGCTGTTCCATTTGCTCAATCGGTTTTTTAATGAAACTGATGGCACCGAAGCTTTGCAGAACAAAACCAAAGGTCAATATGAAGAATGAAAGTTTTATCATAAGCTGAATAAGCCAAAGATAATACAACAATTCTTGTCATTTTCCAAAGTTATTTTGTACTTGATAAATTAGAAACTGCTTTGCGACAGTTTGCATTAGCAATTAAACTTTTATGTAGGTTTGCTAAATGTCCATTGAAATAAAAAATCTGCTCAAAACTTATGGTGAGCAAAAAGCTGTTAATAATATTTCCTTTAAAATAGAGAAAGGAGAAATAGTGGGATTTCTAGGACCAAACGGTGCTGGCAAATCCACCACCATGAAAATTTTAACTGGGTATCTGAAACAAAATAGTGGCGAAGCAATTGTATGTGGTATAAATGTCGCTGAAGATCCGCTGGCTACAAAAAAGAAAATTGGTTATCTACCAGAGCTGAATGCCTTGTATTACGATATGTATGTAAAAGAATATTTAGCTTTTATTTCCGAAGTACATAAAATTGAAGATGTAAAGAAAAAAATAAATAGTGTGATTGAATTAACGGGGCTTACCGTTGAAAGCAAAAAAAAGATCGGACAACTATCAAAAGGATATAAGCAAAGAGTCGGTTTGGCAGCGGCACTTATTCATGATCCGGAAGTTTTAATATTAGATGAGCCAACTTCAGGATTAGACCCTAACCAGATAATTGAAATAAGGGATGTCATCAAAAAGCAGGGACAGAATAAAACAGTGTTATTCTCTTCTCATATTCTGCAAGAAGTAGAAGCTATTTGTGACCGGGTTATTATTATTAATAAAGGTGAATTAGTGGCAGACGACAAGCTAAGCAATCTTCAAAAAGAATCTAACACTCAGCACTCTGTAAAAGTAGAGTTTAAAGAAGTCGTTGATACTGCCTGGCTAACCAATTTAAACAATGTTATTGCTGTAAAAAACACTCAATCTGCCATATTCAACATTCAATGCACCAATGCAGAATCAATAAAAAAACAAATTCTGCAACTGGCACTTGATAAAAACTTGAATATCGTTTCACTTCAAAGCGAAAACCAAAGTTTGGAAAATATTTTTAAAACGTTGACGAATTAAAATCCTTTCTTCTCCGCCGGAGCTTCTGTTTTCCCTTTTTCAAAATCGCCGGCAAACACTGTTACCAATTTCGATCTGTCAAAATATTTTTTCATAGCTGCATTTACTTGCTCCAGTGTAAGCTCATTTATTTTTTTATCGAACTGTGTAAATTCATTTAAATCTCTCTCATACATCAAGAATGAACGAAGCAAAGAAGCCGTTGAAGCATTATTTCCCAACGAAGCTTTTGTTTGCTCCGCCCAAGCCACTTTTGTTTTTTGCAATTCATCAGCAGTAAATCCTTTAGCTATGGCTTTATCTGTTTCTTCTTGCAAAGCAGAATCTAATCTGTTTTTATAGATTGGATTAAAGTAAGCATAGGTTCCCCAGGTACCCACATTATATTTATACTCTGCACTTAAATAACTACCAGCGCCGTAACTCATTCCTTCATTTTCTCGTAAACGTTGAGGAATCCTTGAATTTAAAAAAGCACCGCCGCCGAACAATTCATTGGCCATAACTACTGCGGGATATTCCGGATGCTGACGAGAAATATTCAGGTTCATTGCACCCAACATAACTGCATTCGTTTTATCTGGTGTATTTACCGTTTCTGTTTTTCCTTTTACTTCAAAATATTTTGGTTCCACAGGTTCAAAGGATGATTTACTGCTCCAACCACCAAATGAATTTTTCAAAAACTCTGATATCATTTTTTTATCAAGTTCTCCTACAAAAGCTGAAGAAGAATGATTGGCTCCATAAAAATCAGTGTAATATTTTTTCAGGTCATCCAATTTTATTTTGGAAAGATCTTCCAGCATCTCATCCGTAGAAGAAGCATAATATGGATGCCCTTTCGGATAAGCCGATAAGGATTTATTTAATTTTTGACCAACGAGATAATCTGGCTCATTCTTATTTTTTTCATAGGCAGCTTTTGTTTCTAACATTAATTTATCAAACTCTGCTGCATCAAATTTTGGGTTTTTCAGCATATCATCAAGCAAAGCCAATGCTGCCGGTAGATTTTTTTTATCTGTATTAATGTTAACTGATAACATTCCTATGCCGCCATTAAATGAAATGTTTGTTTTTATACGATCGAGTTCATCATATATCTGCTCTTTTGTTCTTGTAGTTGTGCCTGTAGATAACATTGCGGCAAGTAGGGAAGCCGTTTCATTTTCATTGGATAAACTTTTTTCATCGCCAAAACGGATTACAATATTTGCATCAATTTTATCACCCTTAGTTGGCTTTTCCAACAATGCATATTTGCCACCGTTTGCCAATGTTCCATATTCTGTGTGCTTTTTAAAATTCTCAATGCTATTATCAAACGCAGCTTTTTGTGCTTCTATTTCTTTCCCCTTATATCCGTTGAGTAAAGTATTAATATCAGGAGTTTCAGCAACTACCACACGGTCTGGCTTTGCATCAGGAATAAAGGCACCAACTGTACGGTTTGATGGCTTATAGTATTTTTTTGCAGCCGCCTCAAGATCAGCAACAGTTAAGTTTTCAATTCTGTCTCTGGATAAAAACCAAAGCCGCCAGTCGCCTGCACCAATGTGTTCTGTAAGCTGAATAGCCAGATCGGTTGTTTTGCTATTCAAATCTTCCATATACTTGAGCAAGATATTTTTTGAACGAGTCAGTTCCTCTTCAGTAAAATTCATTTTCCCTACTTCATCCATTGTAGTAAGCAAAACCTGCTTTGCACTATCTATACTTTTATCCATTGGCACATCTACTTGAAAATAGGAAAACCCAGGATCATACAATACTTGGGAGTAACCATATAACCCCGTTGATAGTTTTGTCTCTACCAATCTTTTATACAGTACTCCTGAAGGATCGTTGGTTATTACTTCAATCAAAGCCTCGTTTGCAACAAAATCTTTATCTGCTAGTGGTGGAGTATGATAAGCCAATGCAAGATGTTGTATATCTCCGGTACGACTGAGCGTTACATTTCTTTCACCATCTTGTGGTGGCTCCACAGTATAAGTTGGTTCCAATTTTCTTGTTGGTCTTGGTATTGGGCCAAAATATTGTTGCACATAACTCAATGCTTTTTTCTCATCAAACTTTCCGGCAATAACTAAAACCGCATTATCAGGTTGGTAATACTTTTTGTAAAACACTTTAAGATTTGGAGCTTTCACTCTTTCAATATCTTCTTTACTACCAATGGTAGATTTGCCATAGTTGTGCCACAGGTACATTGAAGAAAGCACTCTTTCATGCAAAACACCTTCGGCACTATTTTCTCCTATTTCAAATTCATTTCTTACTACGCTAAATTCTTTTTTTAACTCCTCTGGTAAAATTTTGGAATTAATCATTCTGTCAGCTTCCATATCTATTGCCCAGCGAAGGTTTTCATCTGATGCTGATAATATTTCATAATAGTTAGTTCGGTCATACCATGTAGTACCATTTGCTGATGCACCTTTATCTGCAATTGCTTTTTTAATGTCGGTAAATTTTCCAGATTGTTTGAACAACATATGCTCCAGCAAATGCGCCATGCCACTTTCTCCATAACCTTCATGTCGAGAACCTACTTTATAAACAATATTGACTGCAATATTTGTTTCTGCATTATCGGGAATAAGCAAAACTCTTAATCCGTTTTTAAGTTCAAACTCCTTAATGCCTTCAACGGTAGTAACCAATTTTGGAGCTGTTGTTTGAGCCTGAATATTTATTGTAGTTAAAGTAAATAAAGCCAGTGTAAAACTGATAAGGATAAGTCGCATGGTTTCTTGTTTTTTTAAAGGTAAGGCAATTTATTCCCGCTATAATAACACTAAAGTAGTAGTCAACCATCAATAATTGAGCTATTTCAGCTTTTTGCAGCTACAATTGAAAATCGTTTCTTTGCAAAACGATTGCCTGCCAAAGAAAGATTC
Organism: Chitinophagaceae bacterium; assembly: GCA_016706055.1. Classification (GTDB taxonomy): domain Bacteria; phylum Bacteroidota; class Bacteroidia; order Chitinophagales; family Chitinophagaceae; genus JJ008. The sequence goes on from JADJKL010000012.1 coordinate 131,967, forward strand.
ATTCATCTTAAAATTCATTAAAACACCATGAGTTACATTTCAGAAATTTTTGCCCGCCAAATTCTTGATTCAAGAGGTAATCCAACAGTAGAAGTAGATGTAATAACCGATGAAGGCGCAATGGGCCGTGCCGCAGTGCCAAGTGGTGCCAGTACTGGCATTCACGAAGCAGCAGAACTAAGAGATAACGATAAGAAAAAGTATTTAGGCAAAGGAGTTTTAAAAGCAGTTAAAAATGTGAACGATATTATTGCCCCAGTTCTTTTGGGTAATGATGTTGCCGACCAAACTGGCATTGATGAATTGATGATTCAACTGGACGGTACAGCTAATAAATCAAAATTGGGAGCTAATGCAATTCTTGCAATAAGTATGGCTGTTGCCAAAGCTGCTGCAGAAGAAGCTTCATTACCCTTGTTCAGATACATTGGTGGTACAAATGCTAAAACATTGCCTATTCCAATGATGAATATACTAAATGGTGGTGCTCATGCTGATAATAAGATAGACTTCCAGGAATTTATGGTAATGCCGGTTGGGGCTCCATCTTTTAGCGAAGGATTGCGCTGGGGAGTTGAAATTTTTCATGCATTAAAAACAGTGTTGAAGAAAAAAGGCTTTAGCACAAATGTGGGTGATGAAGGTGGTTTTGCGCCAAACATTCAAAGCAATGAAGAAGCAATTGAAACAGTATTGACTGCGATTCAGGCAGCAGGATATAAAACAGGTTCGCAAATAGTTATTGCTATGGATGCTGCTAACAGTGAATTATGGGATAGTAAAAAGAAAAAATATGTTTTCCACAAAAGCAGTGGCAAAGAAATGAGCAGCGAACAATTAGTTAAATATTGGGCTAGCTGGGTAAAGCAATATCCGATTGCTTCTATAGAAGATGGCATGGCTGAAGACGATTGGAATGGATGGAAGATGCTGACAGAAGCTGTTGGAGATAAATGCCAGTTAGTAGGTGATGATTTATTTGTAACGAATGTAACCCGTTTGCAGCAAGGCATTGATACGAATACCGCTAATGCTCTTTTTAGTAAAAGTAAACCAGATAGGAACCATTACAGAAACAATCAACGCAGTTACGTTGGCTCAACACAATGGTTACAATACCATCATGAGCCATCGCAGTGGCGAAACAGAAGACAATACAATTGCAGACTTAGCCGTTGGATTAAATTGCGGACAAATTAAAACAGGATCAGCAAGCCGTTCAGATCGTATGGCAAAATACAACCAGCTTATCCGTATCGAGGAATTATTAGGAAGCTCAGCTTTTTATCCAAAAGGAAAGATTAAATTTGGCAAATGATATCAGAAGTCGGAGGTCTGACCTCAGATTTCCGACTTCATCTTTTAGTTAAATATCCAACATGAAATTATTAACCCATATTCCCGCCTTTCTCAAAAACAAATACTTCCTGTCACTGGCTATTTTCGGCGTCGTTATTCTTTTTTTAGACAAAAACGACTTTTTCGCTCAAATGGACCGCCGCAAAGAATTAAGAGAATTAGAACAAAGCAAACAGCACTATACCAAAGAAATAGCTACAGAACGTAAAGAATTAGAGGCACTTAAGAACAATCCGGCCACTTTGGAAAAATATGCCAGGGAAAAATACTTTATGAAAAGAGATAATGAAGAGCTGTTTCTGATATCGGAAAAGTCCGATAATTCAAAGAATTAGCAACTAAGACACAATAAGGCAACCCTACCCCCGTTAATAATCTGGACATTCTAAGATTACGACTACCAAGGACATTAACATCTGATTTCTGGACAAATTAACCGGTTCGCCAATGACCAACTTTACACCCGAAGACCTTTTATTGTATTTGTACAAAGAAACTTCATCTGAAAAGACCGAAGCTATTACAGCTGCTCTTCAAAGAGACTGGACACTTCGAGAAAAACTTGAAGTACTTATTGCATCAATGAAAAGGCTCGACAAAATTACTCAATCTCCCCGCACTGAAGTAGTACTAAATGTACTTAGTCATGCAAGGGAACAAGCCGAGGCTGTTTAGTAAAAATATTTTTAAACCCGAAAGCATTCTGAATATTTCAGGATGCTTTTTGTTTTATTACTACTCCTTATATTAAATTCTGCTAAGTTTTATCCGTTGCCATTATCTTGCAACATGACCCGTAAAGAACGATACAAATTTGTAATTAATTATTTCGAAAAAAATATGCCAGTTGCTGAAACCGAACTGGAATTCATCGACCCGTATCAATTATTAGTAGCCGTCATTCTTTCTGCCCAATGCACCGATAAAAGAGTAAACCTTACTACTCCTGCAATTTTTCAAAAGTATCCAGATGTAAAATCATTAAGCAATACCACATTTGATGATTTGTTTCCATTTATAAAAAGCATCTCCTATCCCAATAACAAAACAAAACATCTTATTGGAATGGCACAAAAAGTTGTCGCAGATTTCAATGAACAAATTCCAATGACAGTGGATGAATTAATTCAACTTCCCGGAGTTGGCAGAAAAACAGCAAACGTAATTACATCTGTTGTTGACAAACAACCAAACATGGCTGTTGACACTCATGTTTTTCGTGTAAGCAAAAGGCTTGGATTAGTTCCGCAAACAGCTTCTACTCCTTTAGCAGTTGAAAAAGTACTGATCAAAAACATTCCGCAGCATCTTGTACATAAAGCTCATCACTGGCTTATTTTACATGGCAGATACACTTGCCTTGCTAGAAATCCTAAATGCGAGAAATGTGGTCTACAAGAAATTTGCATCTACTTCCGAAAGAAAAATACTGAGTAACTTTTGCCGATAAGCATCGGGAAAAAACTTCTTTTAAAAACTATATAATACAAAAAGAGGAATACTTATCCACTAGAAAGTGATTTAGCATAATACTTGTGATAGTTGGCAGATTAATCATTCTATGAATCGCCAACTTGTGAGAAATATATTCAAGATATTCCTGCTGCTGTCATGTGTTTATTCGACAGCCTATAGCCAAATGCCTCCCAAACAATGGGCTTTGCATTATGGAGGTAACGATGTTGATATCCCCCTTTCTATAAAATTTACCAATGATGGCGGCACAATCGTAGCCGGATATACAGATTCTAAAAGCGGCGATGTAAGTCCTCAGCCCAACCGTGAATACTGGGATCTGTGGATAGTGAAGTTGGATAAATGCGGCATCATTCAATGGGAAAGATCCTTTGGCGGAACAGGCTATGAAAGTGCAAGAGATGTAGTACAAACAAGTGATGGCGGTTATATGGTGTTGGGTGAAACAAATTCAACTGATGGCGGCGTAATTGCTGGCTATGGTGGCACAAAAGATATATGGCTATTAAAACTGTCAGCCAATGGAACACTGCAATGGCAAAAAAGATACGGCGGTACTGGTTTGGACATTGGAAATCATATTGAATTAACACCAGAAGGAGATTTTCTCATTGCTGCATCTTCTACGTCTAATGATGGAGATATAAGAGGCAATCATAGCACTGGCACATTTACAGATGGTGTGCTAATAAAAATAAATGCTACTGGCACATTATTATGGAGCAAATGTTTTGGAGGCTCTAAAAATGAAGAGCTGTTTGATATAGAGATTATCAATGGCACTACTTTTCTTGCTGGTTTTACCAATTCAACAGATGGCGACATTCCGCCCACTCAAAAAAATTATGATATGTGGTTGCTGGCTATTGATGAAAACGGCAATAAAGTATTTAGCAAAATTTATGGCGGCTCGCAAAATGATGTAGCATATTGCATGAGCAAAGGAGCAGATGGTTCTTTAACACTGGCTGGCTACACCACTTCTACAGATGGTGATGTAAGCGGAGCAAAAGGCAGCCAGGATTACTGGGTTATTAATGTAGATCAACGAGGAAAATTAAACTGGCAAAAAGTGTTGGGTGGAACAGATGCAGAATATGCCAAAACAATTATTACCGATAATGACGGTGGTTATATAGTTGGCGGTGTTACGTATTCAAATGATGGTGATATTACCAGTTCATTAGGCGAAGGTGATTTCTGGACAGTAAAATTGACTGCTGCTGGGAACATAAGTTGGAAGCAGAATTTTGGCGGAAGTGGTAACGATCACCTCCGATATATGATAAGAAATCCATTGCTTAATGAATATTATCTAGCCGGTGATTCAGAATCTGGTGATGGCGATTTCAATAACACACTGGGCGATGCTGACTTTGCTGTTATCAAATTTAAAATTATAGATACCCTAACACTTGATTCTGCTGTTTGTAATGTAAATGCATTCGTACCTTTTAAAGACACCATTCCAGACATCTGTGGTAATGATTCAGTCATTGTTCAATACAGGCCTGTTCCCATAAGTGGACCTTTTGATAGTTTGCGAAAAATTGACAGCATATTTGTCGGTCAAAGTGTAACGCTTCATTCCAATGGAAATGGAAATGTAGTCTGGTCATCGCATGCATCACTTAGTTGTACCAATTGTAATGATCCAGTTGCATCGCCGTTAACTACTACTATCTATTCAGCTACAAATTTTTCGCCAGAAGGTTGCCAGGTAACAGACCAGTTTACAGTTATTGTATTGAATGATGCTGTTGTAAAAATTCCAACTGCTTTTACACCAAATGGCGATGGACTAAACGATTACTTCGGACCATTAGGTAAAGTTCCTGAAGGTTATAAACTACAAGTCTTCAATCGTAATGGAGAAGTAGTATTTGTCAGTAGCAATATTTATCAAAGATGGAATGGCTATTTCAAAGGAACATTACAGCCCTCTAGTGTTTTCATTTACTTAGTAAATTATAAAGACCTGCAAAATGTTCCACATCAGCAAAAAGGAACATTTGCATTGATACGATAAAAATTATTTCACAGCTAAAATCAGCTTATGGACAGAAGAGAGTTTTTCAAAATAGCAGGAGAAAAAACTGTCGGAGAAAAGAAACAACGCAGCTCCAAAAGAATGTTTGCAGGACTAGCTCCTTATACTGGCAACTGGACTGTAAATGAAGTAACGCATTTACTAAAGCGAACAATGTTTGGAGCTAAGAAAGCAGATGTAGATTATTTTCTTACACTTTCTCCCACAGCAGCAGTAGATGAGTTGCTTAATAACATTGCGACTCCAACACCACCAGTAAGAGATTATGGCTTATTGGAAGATGACGGAGTAATGTATGACGATCTTAGTGTACTTATCGGACAAACATGGGTAAACGACCCTAACACAGCCAGTGCTCCGGAAATAAGAGGGCAAATAAACAGGCGAAGATCGGATAGTTTGAAAAAATGGTGGACAGGTCTCATCATTAATCAAGGTAGAAGCATACAAGAAAAAATGGTTCTATTCTGGCATCATCATTTCTCTGTACAGGAATCAGAAATTGACAATGCAGCTTTTTTATACCGCCATCACAATCTTTTAAGAACAAATGTGCTTGGCAGTTTTAAAACATTAGTAAGAGAAGTAACGATTGACCCTGCAATGCTTATTCATTTGAATGGCTATTTAAATTCAAAGCAAGCACCAGATGAAAATTATGGAAGAGAATTACAAGAACTCTTTGTAATTGGCAAAGGAAATGATTCTCTCTACACAGAAAATGATGTAATAGCTATAGCAAGAGTTCTTACAGGCTGGCGTATCAACAGTGACCCTTTAAATTCATATTTAGATACTGGCTCACATGATACTGATTCAAAAAATTTTTCTGCCTTTTATAATAACATAACAATTAGCGGCAGCACTAATACTTATCAGGAACTGGATGAATTAATGGATATGTTGTTTAATACAACTGAAGCAGCAAGGTTTATTTGCCGTAAGTTGTACAAATGGTTTGTATATTATGATATAGACGATGCAACTGAAACAGATGTTATCATTCCGATGGCAACAGCATTGCAAAGCAATAACTATGAAATAAAAGCTGCACTGGAATTACTATTTAAGAGTGAACATTTTTTTGATACAATCAATCAGGCTTGCTATATAAAAAATCCATTTGACATTATAGTTGGTACGCTGCGAGAATTCAGTGTTACTTATCCAGCTTATACTAATTATACCACAGGTTATCCCTTGTTTTTTTCTATATATAATAATGCTGCGGATATGCAACAACAGCTGTTTCAGCCACCGGATGTATCTGGTTGGCCTTCTTATTATCAAGAACCAATGCATTATGAGCTATGGGTAAATAGTAATTCTCTTCCTAAAAGAGCAGACTTTACTGATGCTTTAATAAATGATTCGGTAATAGATCTAAGAGCTTTTGCCAATTACTCAAGTAATCCGGCAGATCCGAATCAATTGATAACTGATATTACAGCATTACTGCTTCGTTACCCACTATCAGATAATTCTAAAACATATGTCAAGACCCATTTTCTTACAAACAATATCAGCGATGATACAATATGGACCAATGCCTGGAATTCAAATAACAATACAGTCATCAATGCATCCTTAAAAGAGATGTTTAAATTTTTGATGAACCTTCCAGAATTTCATTTATGCTGACAACAGTTTTATCACAACCAACAAAAAAAAATATTGCAATGGATAGAAGAAAATTTTTACGAAACACTGTGCCGGTTGCTGTTACCATGCCAGCTTTGTTAAATGGTTTTTCATTTACTGCGCAAGGTGCAGAAAGTAATCTTGCCAGATTACTGGAACAAACTCTTACTGATACTGACCATGTGTTTGTGCTGGTACAACTTGGTGGTGGTAACGACGGCCTTAACATGGTAATACCATTGGACATTTATGGCAACTATTATAATGCAAGAACTAATGTTGCCATTCCACAAAGCCAAGTACTTCGGCTTGATGGAACAGATAAATCAGGCTTACATCCGGCAATGACGGCAATGCAGAATATGTTCAATGAAGGCAAGATGAACATTGTGCAATCGGTTGGTTACGAAAATCCAAGCTTCTCACATTTCAGAGATACAGATGTGTGGAATAGCGGAGACACAAGAAAAAATCGAAGAGAAAGAGTAAAGACAGGATGGATGGGCCGCTATCTCGAAAGCGAATACCCGGGTTATCCCGACGCATTTCCCAATGCAGAAATGACTGATCCGCTTGCAATACAAATAAGCAATTATCCTACACTTGCAATGCAGGGTTCTATTTACTCAATGGGTTTATCCATTACAAACCCTGAAAAAGTATATTCATTCGTCAATCCTTTTTCAGACTATCCACTGAGCTCTGTTCCTGCCAACAAAGAGTTGAAGTTTCTTCGTGTCATTTCAGAGAAAACAAAAATTTATTCTGACATCATAAGAGCAGCTTACCAAAGAGCTTCTACGATGGCAACTTACCCCACAGAAAATTATTTAGCGGAACAATTAAAAATTGTAGCAAGACTTATTAAAGGTGGATTAAAAACAAGAGTGTACACTGTATCAATGGGCGGATTTGATACACATAAGCGGCAGGTTAATGCAAGTGACACAACTACCGGAATGCATGCTAAACTGATGAAAGATCTTTCTTCGGGCATCAGCGCATTTCAACAGGATTTAGAAATGATGGGTCTTGATGACCGGGTAATGGGCATGACTTATTCAGAATTTGGCCGACGTATAAAATCAAATGCAAGCCTTGGTACAGATCATGGAGCAGCTGCCCCATTAATTATGTTTGGCAAAAATGCTAAAAAGGGAATTCTTGGTACCAGTCCGGATATACCGGCAGATATTCAAGTGGTAAATAATATTCCATTCCAATATGATTTCCGAAGTATATATGCTTCAGTGCTTGAGCAGTGGTTTTGTGTAAAACAACCCGCATTAGATTCAATTCTTTTGCAAAATTATCAGTCGCTGCCACTTATTACTGGTCCTTGTGGTGTGGCTGATAATCCGGATGATACAAATAATAATTCCGACAACTTGTTGCTGAAAATGTGGCCTAATCCATACACCATTAATGCCACAATACAATTTTCGACCAACGGTGGTAATACAATGATTCAACAAATCAATTCACTGGGTCAAGTAGTAAAAGTACTTGCCAATGGTGATTATGCGGCAGGAACACATAATATTGACATTTATAGTGATGGATTACCAACTTGAGCTTATTTTCTTCGTTTACAGAATAAATCTTTGCAGAAAGTATTGACCATCATGAAAGTTAACTGATTTGTAAAATGCCGACTTGACTTGTTTCAAATTAATATTATATTAATCTAAAGAAAAAGATGGCTATATACTTTGAGCCTTCGTAATATTTTATAATTTTATACTCGATTTTCCATATTCAATCCTGTGCCAAAGCTTCTATTTAATTCAAATGAAACTAAAATGATTGAAAATGAGAAAATTTTTGGTATTAGTGCTGTTGACATGTGCAGTTTTTAACCAGCCCCTGAAAGCACAGTATTACTTTTACAATGACAAATACTACGAAAATGAAGTAGTTGTCGAGTTAGGCCTCTCTGGCGGATTAATGAACTCCCTTACAGATTTAGGTGGAAAAAAAGGAATCGGAAAAAATTTCGTAAAAGATCTTCGTTGGGCAACTGCCCGTCCAAGTTATGGCTTCTATGCTATGGCAATGTATAAAAATATGATTGGTGTTCGGCTGGAAGGCACTTTCGGCGAAGTTGTTGGTTACGATAGTATCTTGAAAGACGTTGCTGGTTCTACCTTCGGACGTTATGATAGAAATCTGAGTTTTAAAAGTAAGATCAGCGAAATTCAACTGGCAGTAGAGTTTCATCCTATCGCATTATTTAATTTTGAAGAGAATCCACCCCCTTATTCTCCATACGTAATAGCAGGAGTTGGCCGTTATTCATTTGATCCACAAGCCGAATTAAGAGGTCAGTGGTATTCTCTTAAACCTCTTTCTACCGAAGGGCAAGGCTTTAAAGAATATAAAGACAGATCACCATATCAACTTAACCAGTTCAATATTGCTGCTGGTTTAGGTATTAAGTATGAAATAAATTCATTATTTAATGCAAGACTGGAGTTTGTACATCGCTTTTTAAGTACTGATTATTTGGATGATGTAAGTACCAAATATGTTGATCCGGCATTGTTTGCTAATTATTTACCAGCCAATCTTGTTCCTATTGCGCAGCAATTAGCCAACAGAAAAAATGAAATAAACCCGGGAAGTAAAACAAAAATTGGTGAACAACGAGGCGATCCTAAAGACAATGATGCTTACTTTACCATTCAGCTAAAAGTTGGTATAACACTTGGAAGACAAAAAAGATAAACTGATTAATTAATTATTACTATAAAAATCCTGCTTAGAGCAGGATTTTTTCTTTTTTACACTAAACACATTCAATACTGATAAAACAAAGCAATTTGTTATTTTTATAGCACCATTACCTAATTCAAGCTTTTATTATGCAAAACGGATCTGCAAATATTACCGATGTTTCCTTTAATAGCCGTCTTTGCTTTAAGCCATTGGTGATGGCGTTGAAAAAAAACATTGCTGAAGGAAATCCCGGCATGAAGAAATTATACGGCCAGGTAGTTGCACAATTTGAAACTCACCCCGAATTATTAAATTGCTTTACAGACACTTCAACGACGAACCATCATAGCGAATTAATTGAAGAATTATTATCAGCTGTATTTCCGCCTACGACTTCTAATTATATGTACGGTGTTTTAATGCCTTTTAAAAATGAAGCAGTTTATGTTTCACCATTATTTAAAAAATTATTAGTAAACCCAGAAACCAATGAAGTAGAAATACCAGAGAATCCTGATAACCAAGAAAGTAATTTTGAAAAAATCCATTTCGCTTATGGATTGATTTTGAAAAAATATCTAGGGTATAACAGCCCTGTTACCAGCAGGTCTGTCTATCCCGTTCAAGATCCCGATACTGGATTATTAAGATACATGGAGATCAGGCTTGATGCAAGATTTATAGATGTGCTGCCGGTAGCTGAAATGCCTGAAATGCCCGCTTCTATTTTAGATCCAGCGACTAACAGAATAATGACGGTAACTGAGTTATCACAGCTGATTCCGCTTGAAAAATTTGTTTTTGAAGGAGTAGCCGTTGTACGTATCAACGACATGACTGAGCAGGAAGTTATAACCAAAATGAAAAACAGATTATTGAACAGCTCTCTTTCCGATGAAAATGTTTACATCGATTTGGAAGAACAGGTTCAGTCGTTAATCGAACTTCAAAATATAACAATCGGTGTTACCCCATTCTTTAAAATCAACGGACACTATGTTTATTCAGACATTCATAATTCCAATAGTCTTCTTTTTAAAAAATTTGGAACAGGCGGAGATAAAGATGAAATAAGTGATTACTGCAAATTATTATTCAGAGAAAACGATCAGCCTCTTTTGTTCCAAAATATAGAAGGTGATACAACAAACGAAGTCCAATGCCTTCAATATTACCATCTGGCAGGTGCAAGAAGCCTTATTCTTTGCCCGCTGAAATCTAAAAAGGAATTAATCGGCATTCTTGAAATTATTTCAAATGAGCCGGGTTATTTAAAACCACAGCATATCAACAAAATTGAAAATGTAATTCCATTATTTACACTAGGTCTTGAAAAAAGTTTGGAGCAACTTAATTCTCATGTGGACAGTATTATTAAGAAAAAATTTACAGCAGTACAGCCATCTGTTGAATGGAAGTTCACAGAAACCTCTCTCAATTATATAGTAAGCCTTCACAAAAAACAAGAAGCATATATAGAAAGAATTGCATTTGGTGATGTACATCCTTTATATAGTGCTATTGACATTCGTAACTCTTCCACCGAACGTTCAAAATCCATCAAGGCAGATATTGTGGAACAACTTCATCTTGCAAAAAAAACAGTTGCTAATATTCAGGCAATAGTTTCATTTCCTCTTTTACAGGAAGTTGAATTCAAAATTGAGAAGTATATTGTAACTGCTTCAGATATCTTACAATCAGAAGAAGAGATACTTATTCATGATTTTTTTATAGGAGAAGTAGCTTCAGTTTTCAATCATTTACGCAACACTGAGCCAGAAATAAAAAATGATATAGATGAATATTTTGCTGCCCTTGATGCTGCAACAGGAGTGCGGTATCACCATCGCAAAGAGTATGAACAAAGCATAACCAAAATAAACGAAACACTATCCAGGTATATTGATAAAGAGCAATCTGCTGCACAAAAAATTTATCCGCATTATTTTGAACGATTTGTAACTGACGGTGTGGAGTTTAATATTTATATGGGACAATCCATTTCGCCCCGCAAAAAATTTGATGAAATATATCTGCGTAACCTCAGGATGTGGCAACTTAACCTGTTAGCCAAGGCGGCAATAGTAACGCATAAACTGGAAGCCGAACTAACGAATAAACTAAGAACTACTCAACTTATATTATCACACAGCCAACCATTAGCTATTCTTTTCAGAACAGAAGAAAGAAAGTTTGATGTTGACGGAGCCTACAACATTCGTTATGAAATTGTAAAAAAGCGAATTGATAAAGTAAGAGTTAAAGAAACAAATGAGAGGCTAACACAGCCGGGGAAAATTGCGATTGTATACTCACAGGCAAAAGATGCTGAAGAATATATCGGCTATATAGAGTTTCTACAAAATAAAAATCTGCTGAAACCTGGTATCGAGAAATTTGAACTAGAAGAATTGCAAGGCGTTTCAGGACTTAAAGCATTACGGGTTGATGTAAACTTTGATGATCCGGATTTAGCTGATAAAAAAATAAAGCTGTCCGAAATTACTTCCGGACAGCTTTCAGGTAGTTAATTACTTTATCAATTTAAAAATTCTGACAACTTAGCTTCAAGTGCCGGGCCTCTTAAGTTTTCAGCTACAATTTTACCTGAAGGATCGATCAATACATTGTATGGAATGCCTTCAATTTTATACAAAGGCACTACAGGACTGTCCCAATATTGAAGATCACTTACATGAGACCAGGTAAGTTTATCATCCATAATTGCTTTCAGCCATTTATCTTTTTGACCTGGTCTATCAAGCGACACTCCAAGTATAGTGAAGTTCTTGTCTTTAAATTTCTTATAGGCTGCTACAACATTTGGATTTTCCTGACGACAAGGACCACACCAACTTGCCCAAAAATCTACTAAGACATACTTGCCTTTGAATGAGCTTAGTTTAATTTCTTCTCCTTTCGTATCAGGCAAACTAAATTCTGGCGCCATTTTTCCTTCAACACCTTCCAAAGAAGTTTTGATAGAAGCAAGACCTTTATGATCAGAATGTTTTGAAGATAGATCATTAACTATTTTTTTCACTTCGTCTTTGCCCAATGGCTCCAAACCGAAATTTGGATTACTTGCCGTGCTTTGATAATATCCAATTTCAAGCATAGTTAATGCAGGATTAGATGATTTTTCTGCAGAAGCCAATAAGTCGGTTCTTATACCTGAGGCTATCTGCATTATTTCATTTTGCAAACCGAAAAGAACAGTGTCAGAAGCGCCGCCCTTTTGCAAACTATCCCCTTTACGGCCTAATGTAAAAATATTTTGCAGCCTATTATTAAAGCCTTCCATAAATTCTTTCATCTCCTGACTAACAGCAGAGCCTTTTATATCAAAGCTTTCAGGAAAATCTTTATTTTCTTTATTATAAGTTGCATTCAATGTAACCTTTGCCACATCATTAATAACAGAGGCAAGCGGATATTGTGCATTTGCCATCCTGATATTATATACTCTTGCTTCTTCTTCACCGGCATGCAACACATATTTACCATCATCACCAATTGTGGCAGAGTCAACAATTGATGGCTGCATGGTAGCCATTGGAATTTCTTCGAGATACACTTTTTTCTCCGGGCTGTTAGTGATTACACCTTTTATTTCAAAACCTTTCTTACTATCTGATTTTGATGTGCAGGAAACCATTAATGCCAATACCGCTACTATTACAATTTGATTTTTCATTTCTGTCAATTATGATTTTAATTTTTCTAATAATATTTCGTTGGTAACTTTTGGATCTGCTTTGCCTTTTGTTTGCTTCATTACTTCGCCAACAAACAATGCAAGCAACCCTTTTTACCTTTTTTGTATGCTACTACTTTGTCTGCAAATTTATCCAACACCTGATCAATAATTGGTCCGATGGCAGACACATCAGATTCTTGAATCAGATTTTGTTCTTTAGCAAAGTTGGCGGCCTCTTTACTGGGATTAGCCAACAATACAGGAAAAATTTTGGTTGATGCTATAGAGAAGCTAACTTTCCCATCATCTATCAAAGCAATTAAAGAAACAAGTTGCTCAGGCTTTAGCGGAAACTCTGTTATTTCTTTTCCGTTCTCATTCATCCATGACTTAACAGGACCAAGCATCCAGTTAGCAGCCGCTTTATAATTAGTTGTATGTAAAATTATTTTTTCAAAATAGTCGGATACGGTTCTTTCCTCTGTAAGAACAGAGGCATCATATCCTGACAAACTTAATTCCGTTGTATATTTTTTTATTCTTTCCTCTGGCAAAGCTGGAATACTTTTCTTTATTTTTTCAATAAACTCATCCTGCAAATGAAACGGTGTTAGATCTGGCTCTGGAAAATAACGATAATCATCTGCGTCTTCTTTATCACGGATAGCTTGTGTAGTTCCGGCATTCGCATCAAAACTTCTTGTTTGCTGTTGAATAGTTCCTCCTGCTTCAATAATTTCAATCAATCGCTTTGCTTCTACATCAATAGCTCTTTTTACATTGCGAATAGAGTTCAAGTTTTTTACTTCTACTCTCGTACCCAGTTTTGTTTCACCTTTTTTACGGACAGAAATGTTTGCATCGCAACGAAGACTTCCTTCTTCCATATTACCATCGCAAACTTCGAGGTAACGGACAAGCTTTCTAATTTCACTTACAAAAGCAAAAGCTTCATCACTACTTCTTAAATCAGGTTCTGTTACAATTTCTATTAATGGTGTGCCTGCCCTGTTATAATCAATACAAGTGTTTTCATCATCTACATCATGAATGCTTTTTCCCGCATCTTCTTCTAGGTGAATTCTGTTTAGACGGATATTTCTCTCTTCATCGCCTGTTTTAATAGTTACGTATCCTGTTTTACAAATTGGCGTAGTATGTTGAGAAACCTGATAACCTTTTGGCAGATCAGGGTAAAAATAATTTTTACGGGCAAAATAATTATGCTGTTCTATTTCGCAATGACAAGCTAGCCCCATTTTTACCGCATACTCAATCGCTTTGCGGTTCATTTTTGGCAAGGTACCCGGATGACCCAAAGTAATGGGACTTACATGAGTATTTGGTACAGCACCATAGGCAATACTATCACCACAAAACAATTTGCTTTGAGTCATCAATTGGGCATGAACTTCCAAACCCACCACTACTTCGTATGCATCAAAATTGGACATATTTATAAGGCCGCAAAAATACACCTCTAAGCCTTAATGATGTCTATCAATTTCCCTAAAATTGCAAAAGCCGGTTTTGCTAACAAACCCGGCTTTTACGCTGTAATCAGAAAGAAATTACAAATCTGCTGTCTTTATTTTTCGTGGCATTTTTGTTTCAATATTCATTGATTTTCCATTGCGGTTCAGTTTTATCATCACAGAAACTTTCTCTTTACTTTCTTTAATAGCTTTTACTATATCGTCTGTGCTGTTGGTTGTCTTCCCGTCAAACTCAGTAATAATATCATCCTCTTTAATGCCTGCTTTTGCAGCATTGCTCTCTTCATCTACTTCAATTACTTTCACACCTTTTCCATCATCTGTATCCTGTACGGATAATCCAAGCTTTGGTGTTCCGGTAGAAAATACTCTATATTGATCAAAAGGTGCTGTTCGCAAACCTTTTATTCTGTCCAACTCAGCCATTCCCTTATCTAAATGCAACTCATCGAAATTCATGTTGAAATTCTGTCCTTCGCCCATTGACCATGCATTAACGCCTTTCCATTTAGTTAATTCAGCAGTAACTTTCTGCTCTTTTTTATCTCTCAGATAAGTAACTTTTACTTTATCGCCCGGCTTATGTTCTTTTATAGCAGCAGAAAGATCATCTGGTTCTGAAATCTTAGTGTCATCAATTTTTGTAATAATGTCATTTTCTTTAAGCCCTGCTTTTTCTGCTGCACTTTCTTTTGTTATGCTTTGCACCAACACTCCTTTTTCATCTTTCTGAGTAGTTACACCCAGCATAGCAAGATTTGCATCTGCAGAATACATCTTAAACAAATTACCACCTTTGCCACCTTTATCTCCCTTTGTATCAAAACTCCAAACACCAGCACCTGGCATTCTTTCAAAACTGAGTGATTCAAGGTCTTTAAGTTTATTCAGTTTTACTTTCAGATCACCTTCTTTATAATCATCAATTGGTTTGCCATTTACTGTTACATTATCACCTTTTATTTCAATCACCACTTTTTCATCTTTATCTCCTTTGCTGGTAACAATGATCTGCCTCACTTCTTTTTTCTCTTTTGTCTCCTTAACCTTTTCTTCTTTTTGAGCAACCAATACGGCCGGCATCAACAAGCCCAAAGCAACAATCAAGATGTTCATTTTTGAAATTGTCTTTCGCATATTTTTTAATTTTAAAATTATCTACGTCAAGTTTCGTAGTCAAATATAAAGACATTTTCTGAAATACGAAATGTTTCGGAAATGTTAAATAGCCTGTATGTTCCTGAAAGGCATTATTGATTGATAAGCGCCTGCCCGACTAATCATTCAGGCGGGGATTAATGGCTTCGTAAGTCATCGCCGGATGGGTATCAACAATTTCTTCGCCAATATATTTCATGCCGCATTTCTCCAAAACTCTTATTGAGCCTATATTTTGTGGCATTGCCCGACCAACAATCCGGGGAATCATCAGTTTATTAAATCCATAGCTAAGAGAAGCGAAAGCTGCCTCCGTAGCATACCCTCTACCCCAGGAAGATTTACTGAAACGATAGCCAAGATCTATCTCATTTCGTTCAGGTATGGCCTTTAATCCGCACCAACCGATAAAATTTGCATCATATTTTGTATGTACCGCCCAACGGCCATGGTTATACAGTGCATACTGAGGCAATATTATTTTTTCAAGGACTTCTGCTGCATGATTCAAATTTTTAATCGGATCCAAAGTGTACTTTATTACATCTGGGTCTTGATTCAGCTGATAAATCAGTTGTGCATCATCCTTTGTAAATTTTCGGAGCAGCAGTCTTTCTGTTTCAATTATAATATACATAAAGCATCATCGAGTATTTTTACTAACCATAAAGTGGTATTGTTTAAGAATTTAAAAGTCAGACTTTTGAACTGAGTTATTGATATTCTGAAAACACACTTATGGTTTACATTGTAGCTGGTTTTTTTGCACTTTTTTGCGTTGGCATTATTGTCTATGTTATCAGAGTTTACAGATCCGATAAAAAAGAAGGATATCGTTCTAAAAATGAGAATGACGACTCGATTCGCCGTCGTTGATATTACAGTAAACCCTTCACCACTTCAATCACTTTTTCCAGTTGACCTATATCCTGACCACCTGCAGTAGCCAATGTTTTTTGACCGCCGCCGCCGCCTTTTATCAACGGGGCAATATGTTCTTTAATGATTTTACCGGCATCTAAATTTCTGGCGGCAACAACTGTATCAGAAATACCAACTGCTACAAATGGCTTACCATTAATATTTACACATAAAACGGCAACATGATCTCGCAGATGATTTTTCAAATCAAAACAAAGTTTCTTTAAAGCGTCGGGATTACTTACTTCTACTATATCACCAACAAAATTTACTCCGTTAATAATCTCATCTTTTTCCAGCAATTCATTCCTGATACCAACCAATTGCCTTGCTTCCATTGCATCTACATGTTTTTGCAAAGAAGCATTTTCAGTTTGCAAATTTTCAATTGCCTTCTGAATATCTTTTGGATTCTTCAATGCTTCTCTGAGCGATGACAACAAACTGAATTGTTCATTCATATAATCTTCTGCTTCCCTACCACAGATCGCTTCCACCCTTCTTACACCAGCAGCAACAGCAGATTCGTTGGTTAATTTAAATAAACCTAACTCTCCAGTTGCACCAACATGAGTGCCACCGCATAATTCAACTGAATAGTTGGGATCAATTACAACAACCCGTACTACATCACCATATTTTTCGCCAAACAAAGCCATAGCACCGAGTTTCATTGCTTCATCCTTTGGCATTTCCTTAATCACAACAGGAATATTCTGTCTTATCTTTTCATTTACCAATGTTTCTACTTTAGCAATTTCTTCATCGGTTACTTTAGCAAAATGCGAAAAGTCGAAACGAAGATGTTCTTCATTTACCAACGAGCCCTTTTGTGCCACATGAACTCCTAAAACAGTTCTTAATGCAGCATGTAGCAAATGTGTAGCTGAGTGATGTAGTTCTGTGTTTTTTCTTTTTGATGCATCAACCTTTGCTATTACTTCGCCAGATAAATCATCCGGTATGCTTTCAGCAAAATGAATGATGAGATCATTGTCCTTTCTGGTATCAATAATTGTGAATGGTGAATTGTCAATAGTAAATGTGCCTCTGTCGCCAACTTGTCCGCCGCTTTCAGCATAAAAAGGTGTTGTATCTAACACAATTTGAAATAATTCTTTCCCTTTTGCTTTTACTTTTCTATATTTTAAAACAGACGCTTTTGCTTCTAAAGAATCATAACCAACAAATTTGTTGGAGCCTTCTTTTAAAACTGTCCAGTCTTCTGCATCTACAGTTGTGGCTGCACGGCTGCGGTCTTTTTGTTGTTGCATTTCTGCTTCAAAACCATTTTCGTCAACGGATAAATTATTTTCAGCGGCTATCAACCTCGTTAAGTCAACTGGAAAACCAAAAGTATCAAACAGCTCAAAGGCATCTTTTCCTGCAATAGTTTTATCTACTACATTGCTAATAATATCATCAATGCGTTTTAACCCTTTATCTAACGTTCTCAAGAACGAATCTTCTTCTTCCTTCACCACTTTAGTTACAAAATCAAGTTGTTGCTGTAATTCAGGAAAAACAGATTCAAACTGCTTTGCTAAAACAGGTACAAGCTCATTGAGCAATGGTTGTTTATAATCCAGATATGAATAATAATAACGCACAGCTCTGCGAAGAATTCTGCGAATTACATAACCTGCTCCTGTATTGGAAGGCAATTGTCCATCTGCAATCGTAAAGCTGATGGCTCTTATATGATCTGCAATTACACGAAAAGCAATTGCTTCTTTGCTATCACTGCTGTCATATTTCTTTTTGGTAATCTTTTCTGTTGCTGCAATTGTTCCGGTAAAAATATCTGTGTCGTAATTACTTTGCTTATCCTGAATTACTCTTACTAATCTTTCCAATCCCATTCCGGTATCTACATGCTTGGCAGGTAATGCTTCAAGGCTACCATCTTTTTTCTGTTGAATTGAATAAATACATTATTCCATATCTCAATTACCTGCGGATGATCTGCATTCACCAATGTTTTTCCTGAAACCGTTTTTCTTTCTTCATCCGTTCTGCAATCCACATGAATTTCGGTGCAAGGTCCACAAGGACCTGTGTCTCCCATTTCCCAGAAATTATCTTTTTTATTGCCTAATAATATTCTGTCAACAGCTACAAAATTCTTCCACTCATTATATGCCTCTTCGTCTTTTGGCAAGCCTTCTTTTTCATCGCCTTCGAAAATGGTAACGTATAAACGGTCTTTATCTAATTTATAAACTTCAGTGAGCAATTCCCAACTCCAGGCAATGGCTTCTTTTTTAAAGTAATCGCCAAAGCTCCAGTTGCCCAGCATTTCAAACATGGTATGATGATATGTATCTACGCCTACTTCTTCAAGATCGTTGTGCTTGCCGCTTACCCGTAAACATTTTTGTGTGTCGGCCACTCTTGTATTTTCCGCTTTTTTATTCCCTAGAAAATAATCTTTGAACTGGTTCATACCGGCATTGGTAAACATCAGTGTTGGGTCGTTTTTTACAACAATTGGTGCTGATGGAACAATAGCATGTCCTTTGGAACTGAAAAAGTCCATAAAAGCCTGTCGTATTTCTGCGCTGGTCATCATAAGGTGAATAGTGAATGGTGAATGGTGAATGGGGTAATAGCCTTATTGTTGAATAGCGAACGGAACGATGAAGTGTGCGACGCAACAAAGCCGATGCATACTTTAAAATTTCGATGATACCTGCCTGCCGGCAGGCAGGGTAGTACAAAAGCTGGTAACATAATCATTTATCTTATTTTTCGCTGATTTTTACTCAGTGAATTTGGGTTGATTTTTGCGGTTTTAGAGTTTATATTTGTCTACCCTGCAAAGGGAGCAAAGGTAAATTATTCAGATTGCATTTTGCCCAATTGGTTAAGGCTTGCCTCAATGAAGAAAATAAAATATTATTATAATACCAATACGCTACGCTACGAAAAGCTGGAAACACCACTTAGAGTAAGATTGTTGCGGGTTTTTGGATTTCTGGCCGCTGCACTTGTTACCGCAGCACTTATTTCATATGTAGCATTTCAATTCATCGGATCACCAAGAGAAAAATTCTGGCACAGCAAAATAGTGCCATGAAGGAAAATTATAAAGAGTTTGATACCCAACTGGAATCGATAGAAAAGCAGATGAAAGAATTGGAGAAAAGGGATAATGATGTGTACAGGGCCATTTTTGAAGCTAACCCAATACCTGACAGTGCTCGGGCAAAAGAACTGGAGGAGAAATTGGAAATTGCAAAAGTGGAAAGAATTGGTGATAACCAACTGGTGGCATCTATTACCGGCACTTTAAATAACCTGATGAGCCGGATTGCAGCGCAAAAGAAATCGTATGATGAAGTGGATGACTTGGTGAAGGATAAAGAAAAATTACTGGCTCACACTCCGGCCATTCAGCCGGTGAGTAATAAAGACCTGAACAGAGTGGCTTCTGGTTATGGTTATCGTATTGACCCGGTTTATAAAACCACTAAGTTTCATGCCGGGCTTGATTTTTCTGCACCGCAGGGAATACCAATATATGCTACGGCAGATGGCACAGTTTCTACCGCAGGTAATACAGGCAATGGCTATGGCAATCATGTTATCATTAACCATGGTTATGGCTATGAAACTTTATACGGTCATATGGTGAGAGTGAAAGTGAGAAATGGAGAAGGAATTAAAGAGGCGAAGTAATAGGATGGGTAGGAAGCACTGGCAAATCTACCGGACCACATTGCCATTACGAAGTGCATAAATACAACGAGAAAATAAATCCTATTTACTTTTTCTTTAATGATCTTAGTCCTGAGCAATTTGATTTATTACTGAAGAAAGCTGCTGCATCAAATCAGAGTTTGGATTAAGTATACAAGCAATGAGTTGTTAGCTGCGAGTTGTAATTCAATTTCTTTTTTTCCACACAATACTATCCTTGCATATAGGCAATAAACTGGTTGTATCTTTACACCGCATGGGAAAAGGATTATCTCAAATAACATTTGATTTTGCGCCAGCGGAAGAAGAGGAAATTATTCCTGTTGCACCACCAACTGCTGTAAAGGAAGAGGAAGCAGTAATAAAAGAAGAAGCTCCTGAAAGGACCGTTATTGAAAATACAGTTACCACAGGTAAAAGAGGCCGCAAGTCGTTAAAAGAAATTGCTTTGCATGCAGACCTGCTACAAATACCGGAAGATGATATTCTTTTTAAAAAACAATACTACTCCATTGGTGCGGTGGCCGGCATGTTCAGAGAAAATCAATCGCTAATAAGATATTGGGAAACTGAGTTCGATATTCTAAAACCCCGTAAAAACAGAAAAGGCGACCGTTTTTTTCGTCCGGTTGATATAAAGAACTTGGTGATGATCTACGATTTACTCCGCCGACGCAAATTCACTATTGAAGGAGCCAAAGACTTTTTAAAGAATAATAAAAAAGCTGAAGAGAAATTTGGCATGATTCAGTCGTTGGAAAAAATGAAAGGCTTTTTGCTAGAATTGAAGGCCAACTTGTAACCTGCCGCAAGCAACTTTAACAATCCTCCTTTCATCATTTCACTGTTCTCCTTTATTTTTACTCTCTATATTTACTTTATGAAGAAAATTATTTTCGCATTAATCCTTACTCTTGGTTTAGCAACTATTTCCTTTGGGCAGAATCAGTACGAAGTATTGATTGAAGGGAAAAATGAAAAGTCGTTAAAAGGAATTATTTCGCAAGAAGTGCTATTAAACGATACAAGTTTTAAATGGTATGCAGAAAACCTGAAAGGCTATACGCCTAATGCTGGTGCAGTAACTAGCTTGAAAAAACATGCAGATTCCATACAGTTATTAGTGTTTATGGGTACATGGTGCGAAGATTCACATAACATTATTCCCAAGTTTTATTCATTGCTCGAAACCTCAGCATTCTCCAAAGAAAAGTAACGCTGATTGGAGTGGACAGAGCCAAGAAAACACTGAGTCATCTTACCGAAGCGTTGAACATTACCAATGTTCCCACAATTATTGTGATGAAGAATGGCAAAGAAATTGGCCGTGTAGTAGAATACGGCAAATATGGCTTGTTTGATATGGAGTTGGGAGAAATCCTGAAAAAGCTAGATAACTGATCCCGTTAACGAATAGTATAAATCTCAACGCTGTCTTTCTTTAATGCATACAGCCTTGATGAAGTAAAGTTGAAGGCTTTGCTTTTAATAAGCTCTTCCGGCATTGTCCATTCATCATACATAAAGTTGGTAATATCATAACGATACAATGTATCGGCTTTTGAACCAAAGATAAATTTACCCGTTACTTTAAAGTTTTGCCAACCCGTAATGATAATATTATTTTTCAGTGCGCCGTAGTAGTCAAACACATTTATACCATTTGCTGAATCGTAGATGTAAACATATTTATTCTCGTCAAATATTTTTGTTGGTGTAATAGCTCTGTTGAGCAATAACCTGAAGTCTGGAGTTTCTTGCAACAGTTTTCCATCTTCGTCAATCTTTTTTAATTTATTTTCCAGTTCGTCGTACACCCATATTTTATTATCGTACGACTGGGCAATAGCTCTTGCCTGAAAAATGTTCTGCTTTCGCAGATCAATTGTATTTACCACATTCAAAAATCGGTCGAGCATTACAACTGTAGCAAAATCCTTGTAAAATAAAACCACTTTCAGCGGATTAGAAACATCTACCAACGTTGCTTTTCCAAATTTTTTAACATCGTTGAAAATTGCCACCGAATCTCCATTAGCATTATACTTTCTTATTTGATTACGGCTGTTGAGAACATAGATATTATCCAGATTGTCTACTGTGAAATCAACGATATCGCCTTTCACTACTTTCAGTAATTGAAAAGAGGTATCGGATTGAGAAAAAGCTGTTATGCCTATTAAAGTAAAAAATGCTATGAATAATTTTTTTTTCATCAATTGCGGATGATTTTTTCATCCATTCCTTTGTATGATTTTAACTCCAATTTTTCTCCGTCAAATACAGCATACGTAAAATACCTGATCCAATCGCCGAGGTTAACATACTTGCTTGAGCCATTTAGACGATAATCTATCGGTAAGTGTCTATGCCCAAACACAAAAAAATCAATTTTTTTTTGCTGCAACATCTCTTTACAATAAATAATAAGCCATTCCTTCTCTTCGCCTAGAAAAACTTCTTCCGTAGAACCTGTTTGTGCCCTGCTTCTTCTACTCATATAATGTGCCAAGCCCATCCCAGCAACTGGTGGCAGCAATCCAAACAACCATTTACTTACAGGATGTCTAAAAATTTTCTTTAATCGCTTATAACCATGGTCGCCTGGACCCAATCCGTCACCATGACCAATCAGGAATGTCTTTCCGTTTCTTTCAAATTCTTTTGGCTCAAAGTAAACAGGAATATTTAATTCCTTTTGAAAATAATCCCTCATCCACATGTCATGATTGCCTACAAAAAAATGCATGGCGATACCAGCATCCGATAATTCTGCTAATTTTCCCAGTATTCTTGTAAAACCTTTTGGAACTACTTTCCGGTATTCGTACCAGAAATCAAACATATCACCAACCAAAAATATTTCTGAAGCTGTATATTTTATTTCGTCAAGAAACTGAACAAGGATTTTTTCTCTTTCAAGGCTGCCGGTGTGATCCGGAGCACCGAGGTGAAAGTCGGAGAGAAAATAAATATTTTTTTTCGCCATTATATTTTCTTCAACTTTCAAAAGATGATAAATTATTTGGAGAACAATTGATAGCTACCTTCTACAAAAGCATCGCTTCTTTTATCCCATACTCTAAAATAAACGGTGAAAGAGGTTGGCGGTGTCCCTTCTTTTAATTTCAATATCGCTGAGATAAAAATTACTTTAGAATCTTTAACTGAGACTCCATCAGGATATTTCTCAAAAAGATCGTCTTGTTGCAACACCACATCTCCTTTTTCATTTAGTATTTTCTCTGAAGCGCCGAGCAACACTTTGCCATTCTCTTCTTTCCAATCAGTAGCCATTTGCAATCGCAATTGTATTTTCCCGTTAAAATCAACAACATTATCATCCGGCACTTTTTCTCCGCTCTCTAAAAACAAGTAAGCTTTTTCTACTTTAATGTCGCTTGTCTTTAATTGGATATTATTATAAATTCTTGCTCCGTCTTTTTCAACAGCTGTCCCCTTCTCCTTGTCTTCTTTTTTCTTGTCACCAACAGAGCAACTAAACTCACATGACTGTAGCGTAAATAAAATGCATATAGCAATAAAGAAAGAGGATAGTTTCATTAGCTATTTTTTTGCATTCAGGTATTCCAACATATCTCCGGAAAGTATTTCTTTTTTTCCTGCAATGCTGCCGTTAAACCAATAAATCCATGCATTGGTTGATTGGTTATTAATCAAAACAGGTGTAACCTCCCGACGGTATAGCTGCATTTCATCTGCCTCCACAGTCACTCCTTCATAATCATCCAACTGACCAATGGCCCAAGAAAATTCATGTTCATTTTTTGCCTGATATAATTCGCCAATAATTAGGCTGTCTTCAGTTGTAGGAACACCGGCAGGATAACTGCCCATATCAAACAGTTTACCTTGCACTTTTGCCTCGCCAATAAATTTGAAAAAGCGGCTGATGTATTCATACACAGGACTATGAAAACCACTCCGTAGAGAGCCGTAAACGAACAACTGGAAAACACCGGGATTTGTCATGGCATAAAGATAAGCTAAGAGTGATACTTCGACAAGCTCAGGAGAGAAAAGGAGATAACAATTCCAAAGACAGAAATGCTATTGCATATTATACTTCCACCAAAAACAAATACACTTCTTTAGGTCCGTGGACACCTACAACTAATGTTTTTTCAATATCGGCTGTGCGGCTGGGACCGGTGGCAAATGTGAGCATAGATGGTAAATGAGCCCCATACTTTTCAACTTTGTGCCAATCCTGTTTTTTAATCAGACTGGCCAGCTGAAAAGCCAGTTCCTGCTGATTGATACAGTAAATGAATTTACCCTGGAGTTTGGTAAACTGTTCCGCAAATTCCACTTCGGCATCCTGTTCCAGTGGATGAAAGATAGACTGATTGCCTTCGCTTTGCGGAAATGGCAAAGGCGTTGAGTGACTCAACGCCTTGCGAATTTTTTTCAACATATTTTCCTTGGAAGGAGAAACATTCATATTTGTCTGCTTATACAGATGGTGCTAAACCTATATTTCCTGTTTGTTCATCTGTTGATTTATCATCTTCTTTGGTTGGTTCTGCAACGATTGCATTCTCATCCGAAACTTCTGCAACAACATCATCAACCAAAGATTTTTTTTCTTCAAATGGCCTTTTACCAATCAATGCTTCCACATCACTTTGGAATAATACTTCTCGTTCTAATAAAGCTGTTGCTATTTTTTCTACTTCTTCTTTCTTCTCAACTAGCAACTTTTTCGTTTTGATATAGGCATCCTCAATTAACTTACGTACCTCATCATCAATCATCCTTGCTGTTTCATCAGAATAAGGTTTGCTAAAAGCATTTTCCTGCTGCGGATCATAGTAACTTATATTACCCAGTTTCTCACTCATACCATACACAGTAATCATTGCATAAGCTGTTCTGGTAATTTGTTGCAAATCGTTTTGAGCACCGGTCGAAATTTTATTAAAGAAAATCTCTTCGCTGGCTCTTCCGCCCAATGTCATACAAATCTGATCGGTAAGCTGATCAATATTATACAAATATTGTTCTTTAGGAGTGTATTGAGCATATCCTAATGCAGCAGAACCTCTTGGAACAATCGTAACTTTTAATAAAGGATAAGCATGTTCAAGATACCATCCGCAAACAGCATGTCCTGCTTCGTGGAATGCAATTATCTTTTTCTCTTCAGGAGAAATGATCTTGTTTTTCTTTTCTAATCCACCAATAACCCTGTCCACCGCATCTTGAAAATCCTGCATATCAACGGCTTCCTTATTTTTTCTTGCAGCAATCAATGCAGCTTCATTACAAACGTTGGCAATATCTGCTCCGGCAAATCCGGGAGTTTGCTCTGCCAGTTTATGAATATCTAACGTCTTCGAAATTTTAATTGGTTTCAGATGCACTTTGAAAATCGCTTCACGGCCAACTAAATCTGGTTTGTCAATTGTAATCTGTCTGTCGAAACGACCCGGTCTTAACAATGCTGTATCCAATACATCGGGACGGTTAGTAGCTGCAACAACTATAATTCCAACATCTGTTCCAAAGCCATCCATTTCAACCAACAACTGATTCAATGTACTTTCTCTTTCATCGTTACTCATCATTGCATTCTTTCCTCTTGCACGGCCAATGGCATCAATCTCATCTATAAATATAATACAGGGAGCTTTTTCTCTTGCCTGCTTAAATAAATCTCTAACACGGCTTGCACCAACACCCACAAACATTTCCACAAAATCTGAACCACTCAAACTAAAGAATGGAACCTGTGCTTCACCTGCAACTGCTTTTGCTAATAATGTTTTACCAGTGCCCGGAGGGCCAACTAATAAAGCACCTTTTGGAATTTTACCGCCGAGATTAGTATATTTTTTAGGATTTTTTAAAAAATCAACAATCTCCATCACTTCTACTTTTGCTTCATCCAATCCAGCTACATCTGCAAATGTGATATTAACTTTTGTTCCTTTATCAAATAATGTTGCTTTTGATTTTCCGATATTGAAAATTCCACCTGGACCACCAGCACCACCACCGGCACCTCCGCCCATCTTACGCATTAACAGAATCCAAAGACCTACAAATAATAAAACAGGAAGTAAGAATTGCAGAATTCCACCAAACCAATCTTTTTCACTTGAAACCTCATACTTTACTTGTTGACTAGATGGAATATTTGATTGCTGATAAAAATCATCCATCTGCTTTTCAAAGTCGCCTGAATATTTAAAATACATTTGCGGTCCTTTCTCATTTATTTTCCCACTTATTTCTTCATTTAATTTTACCTTATTTTTTTCAAGCCCGGCTTTGGTTAAATAAATCTTGACTGTTTTTTTATTGTCAATAATTTCATATTTGCTAACATCGCCAGCCACAATAAGGCTTTTAAATTCTAAATTGTTTGTTTTGGCCATATTAGGAGAAAATGGACCGAAAAACTGAAACCCAATCAATACTGCAAAAATGATTGCATAAATCCAGTAAATACTGAATTTAGGGCCTTTCTTAGGAACCTTATTCGGATCATCTCCACTACCTGGAGGTTTGTTGCCAAATCTTGGTGGTCTGTTCTCGTTTCTATTGTTTGATTCTTGTGACATATTTTTTTCTTATTGTTCCTGCTAAATAATGATTAACTAATCAAAAAGTTGTAGCAGGCATTGTTTTTTAACATTACTCATTATGTTCTTGGGCTGCTGCATCACTCCACATTTCTTCTAATTGATAGAATTTCCGTGTTTCATGCAGCATTACATGTACTACTACATTTACGTAGTCCACCAACACCCATTGCAATTGCTGAAACCCTTCGTGATGATAGGGCTTTTCATCGCAATTTTCTTCTACCCGATATTCTATATTATCTGCAATAGCTTTTACCTGAGTAGAATTATTTGCTTCGCAAATAATAAAAAAGTCTGCCACCGCTTCATTAATTTTCCTAAGGTCAAGAGAGATGATATGCTCACCTTTCTTTTCCTGTATAGCTGCAATAATGGTTTTGATGATTTTCGAATTCTTCGTTAACCGTGCTGCTCCTGCCTTACCGGCAGGCAGGCTTTTCTTTTTGCGGTTGGACAGTGATTCCAGTTGTTCCAAATAGAAATTATTTTTCGTTGATTATATATTGTTTAAGAACAGGTTGCGTCGAAATGAGACGAATAATCAGACCTAATCCATAAACTTCATTACTTTGTCAAAAATAGCAATTAATTGCCACAACCTTCCGACATACAAACCATTGGTACGCCATTCGTTGAACTGCAATCGGTTGACAGTACCAACAACTATGCCCGGCAACTGATTCATGCGGGAATGGCACAAACCGGAATGACCATCTTTACTCATGAGCAAATAGCAGGAAAAGGGCAAAGAGGCAAGGTTTGGGCATCGCAAAAAGATGTAAATATTGCTCTCAGCATAGTTATAACTCCAAATCCATTAAAAGTTACACAACAATTTCAATTAAGTGCTTGTGTTGCCGTGGCATTGCATCATTTTTTTGTAAAACATGCTGGCGACGACAGCAAAATAAAATGGCCCAATGATCTTTACTGGCAGGACAGAAAGGCAGGCGGAATACTAATAGAGAGTATCGTTGGCAGCGGCGGCAATTGGGACTGGGCAATATGTGGTATCGGTATTAATATCAATCAAACATCTTTCTCCACTGATTTACCAAACCCGGTTTCATTAAAACAAATAACGGGTAAAGATTTTAAAGTAGTCTCGTTGGCAAAAGAACTTTGTAGTTGCTTGGATGAAAAATTTCAGGAATTAATTAATTCAGGATTTGAACCAATCTATAATCAGTACTTGAATCAACTTTATAAGCTAAATGATAAAGTGAGACTAAAAAAAGACAGCCGTGTATTTGAAGCAATAATTAAATCTGTTTCTCTTGAAGGGAAATTAGTTGTTCAACATGCAATAGAAGAGGAATTCAATTTTGGGGAAGTTGAATGGGTTATTTAATCAATTTTGTATTTTTTCAGCAACTCCACATTCTTTTCATTTTTCCGGGCATCTACTTCAAAGCGATTGTTATAGTAACCATTCTTCATCCAATCGAAAAGGTATTTGTATACAAATCCAACTGAACCATGTTGCTTGTATTGTTCCACATGTTGCAGCTCATGGCATACCCAATCGGTATCTTTCAGAAATTCTTCCCTTGTTGTATTATGAAGGTGAATAGTGCTGCCAAATACAATAGCTACTTTGGCTGACTTCATTTTCGCAGCAGCAATTTTTGCCAGCCATGAGTTTTCTTTAATACTTACCGTTTTCATTTTAAACAGTCTTCATGCTTTCAATGATTTCTTCAGCATGAGCTTTATTTTTTGGTCGCAGAAAAACTTTACGGATAATCCCTTTTTCGTCAATTACAAAAGTAGTACGTAACACACCCATATATTTATTGCCAAACATTTGCTTTTGATCCCACACACCATATTTTTCTAAAATGGCATGAGACGGATCGGCAATTAGAGTAAAAGGTAATTTGTATTTCGCTTCAAACTTTTTGTGCTTTTTTGCTTCATCAGGACTTACTCCAATCACTTCAAATCCATTCTTCTTCAGCAATGCATAATTATCCCGCAAGTTACAAGCTTGTATAGTGCAGGTTGGCGTATCATCTTCTGGATAAAAATACAAAGCCACTTTTTTCCCATTGTAAGCTGATAATGAAACTTTATTATCGTTTTGATCTTTACCTGTAAACGCAGGAGCCTTATCGCCTTCTTTCAATGTTATCATTCTTAATTAGTTTTTCTTTTTAACCGGGGCCTTCTTCTTGCTTGAAGAACTTGATTTCTTTTTAGGTGGCGGAGGTGTATAAGCCTCTCTTCTAAACCACCATGTTTTTTCTGTCACATTTCCAGCAAGATCTTCTGCCCTTGCTTTCAGTTCATGTACACCATAAGGGCAACGTTCATCAAAATTATATATCCAGTTTCTTGATTTATCGTTCGTAAATAGCAGCCATTTGCCATCCAGTGTTACATCAAACTTCTTCAAACCGAAATTATCAGTAGGAGAAAAGACTATTTTGCTTGCTCTGCTAAGGTTCACCGTATCTCCTTTTCCCAATTCATTAATACCAGGCGGCATCACATCTGCTTGAATCTGGTATTTGCCAAATCCTCCAAATAATACAGACATCCATTGTCCCATCCATACTGCTTTACGAGCAGTTACTCCGCTATTATTTTTTCTTACAATAAATAATTTATCCTGCCATTGTTCTGGCACTTGTTTATTTAGTTTTATTCTGATTGTTGCATCATCATGTATCGGAACGAAAGGATTGCCAACCTGATGTGCCGCCGAAAAAGTATAAGGCGTTGCTTCGGGTATAGAAAAGTACACTGGTGAAGTTGTATCATACAATGCCTTCTCAGAAAGATAAAAATCGAATTCGCTTTTTTGCAATGCATTTACTTTGTTTGGAACGAAGCGGTTATTATCCGCTCTGTAAGAATAATCTTTTGCTAGGTTTTCATCAAACTGTACCTGAAATTTTAACTGGGAAATATTTCCATGAGCATCAGAAATTTCAATGTGAACAGTGTGTATCAAGGTGTCAGTAAACGTAATCACACCATCACCATTTATTTTTTTATATACAGGCCCATGATCTCCTGGCAATTTTGATAAATGCTGCAGGTAGGAACCGCCATTGTATTTATACTTGTAATCAATTTGTGCATTTAGATAAACTGTTTCATCGTAATCAATGCTATCGAGTACAAATCTTACTTGCTCTACATCATCAAAAAATAATCTAGCCGAGTAAATTCCGTTTTCACTGCTGCCGCTTCTCATTTTATCATAAGCCTGTAAGCCAAAACTCATTTTCGACAAACCTGTTTTCATCAACATTTCTTTAGGCAGAATGTAACCACTGTCCGTATTTTTTGCTGTATGAAAAACCGGAGTTTGATCATATACAGACTTATTACGGTCATACACTACCAGCTTTTGAATGGTTGGCCTCATGTTATCCGTCATCGGAAAATTGAATAATAAAGGATTCAACCTTTTCTGTGTTTTGATATCAATAATTTCGAAATGCAAATGCGGACCCATAGAGCCACCTGTAGTGCCGCTATATGCAATAAAAGATCCTTTACTTACAGGAAATTGATTTTTCGAAAAATCAAGTTCAATTGCCCAGCTTTCTTTTACATACTGTTGTTCATTCACATACTTCTCTAATTCAGGAAAAAAATCATTCAGATGTGCATATAAAGTTGAGAGCCCGTTTGGATGATTGATAATAATAAATCGTCCAAAACTTTGCGAACGGATACCAATATGTGCAATATATCCTTCTGCGGCAGCATATACCGGCAGATTTACTTTTTGCTGTGTTCTTATATCCAATCCCATGTGCCAGTGATTGGATCTTAATTCACCAAAATTGGCAGACAGATCCATGGGAATGCCCATTGGATTTCGGAAATAATCTTTTGGATAAGAACCTGATTGAGCCGATAGAAACAACGAAATAGAAATGAGTAACGTCAGACATAAAACCTTCAATTGCATACGCAAAAATAAGCATCACAAACTATTTTGCTTTTGCTTGATAGGCTATTCACATCATTCTTTGTATCTTTTAGGCTTTTAACAACAGTTATGAAAAGAATAGTATGGCTATTGCCATTATGCTTCATATTGTATGCATGTCCATTTGAGTCGCCGGTGGCACTCGAAAAAAAACCAGTTGAACCAGTTGACTCAACACTATATGGATATTGGTACGGCATCATAAAAGATTTTAGTGATATGTTCGGCATTGAAGCATTGGATCTTACAAAAGATACTGATTCCACTTATAAAATTATCCGATACGGAAAAGCAATCAAAGGGAATATGATTTTACCTGATACTGCTTACTTTACTGGTTTTACCTCTTATATAGGATCGCAACGATATATGAATATTGTAGCTGATATTCTTATAATTGAATGGAACAGAAAAAGCAAGAGAGAAGTTGCCAGAAAACAACGAGTCTATTATATGGCTGCAATTGATAGGAGAAATGATACATTAAGTGTGAGAACTGTCGGGGAAGATTTCTCCGTTCGTAAAACGTATAGTAGTTCAGAAGAATTAAAAGATTATATGACTGAATTGATTGCCCAAAACGTAAACATTTTTGACTCAACCTATTCGCTTTCCTATCGAAAGATTCCCCGTCCAGCACCTGCAAAAGGGTTCTAAAAAAAATCCCTTTTTTGCTCCCGATTTAATTTGCTATTCCCTTACTTTTGCGCAATTTGTTTTTTCATTACGATTCTTGCCTACAGCACTATAAAAACAAAAAATGCCAAAAGACAATTCAATTAAATCAGTATTAATTATCGGCTCAGGTCCTATTGTTATCGGACAAGCATGTGAGTTTGACTATTCCGGAACTCAGGCAGCCCGAAGCTTGCGGGAGGAGGGTGTTAAAGTAACGCTGATCAATAGTAATCCTGCCACCATCATGACAGACCCGATGATGGCCGACAGAGTGTATTTGTTGCCACTCACCGTTGAAAGTATCGAACAGATTCTCCAGGAAAACGAAATTGACGCCGTATTGCCAACTATGGGCGGACAAACAGCACTGAATCTTGCTAAAGAAGCAGAAGACTTGGGCATTTGGAAACAATACAATGTTCGACTGATTGGCGTTGATATAAAAGCGATTGATAAGGCAGAAGACAGAGAAAAATTCCGCCAGTGGATGATTGAATTAGGAGTGAGTGTGGCACAGGCAAAAACAGTCAACTCGTTTTTGGAAGGAAAAGAATTTGCACAGGAAATCGGTTTCCCACTAGTAATCCGTCCTTCTTTTACATCGGGCGGTTCCGGAGGTGGATTTGTAAAAGATAAAGATGAATTAGATGAAGCATTGAACCGTGGCTTACAAGCATCGCCTATACATGAAGTACTGGTAGAAAAAGCAGTACTCGGCTGGAAAGAATTTGAATTAGAGTTGCTAAGAGATGCGGCAGATAATGTTTGCATTATTTGTACTGTAGAGAATTTCGACCCGATGGGGGTGCATACCGGCGATTCAATTACTGTAGCACCTGCCATGACGCTAAGTGACACTGCTATGCAGCTGATGCGGAATACCGCTATTATGATGATGCGGGATTTAGGAAATTTTGCTGGTGGTTGTAATGTGCAGTTTGCATTAAATCCGGATAATGAAGAAATCATTGCTATTGAAATTAATCCGAGAGTAAGCCGTTCTTCAGCATTGGCAAGTAAAGCAACTGGCTATCCAATTGCAAAAATTGCAGCCAAACTTGCTATTGGTTATAATCTTGATGAACTGGAAAATCAAATTACAAAAACTACTTCAGCCTATTTTGAACCTGCATTAGACTATGTAATTGTGAAAATACCTCGTTGGAATTTCGATAAATTCAAAGGAGCAGATGATACACTTGGACTGCAAATGAAAAGTGTGGGTGAAGTGATGGCAATTGGCAGAAGCTTTACAGAAGCCATTCAAAAAGCTTGTCAGAGTTTGGAGAATGGTGCAGTTGGTCTTGGTTATTATGGCAAAAGCCTGATGCATGCTGATGAATTGCTCGATTATATTAAAACACCAAAATGGGATCGCATTTTCAGAATTAAAGATGCGTTGATGGCAGGAATTTCTGTAAGCAGTATTTCAAAAGCTACAAACGGTATTGACAGATGGTTTCTATACGAGATTCAAAAAATTGTGAACCTCGAAAAAGAAATGGAGAAGTATGACCTTAATGATTTGCCTATCGAATTACTGAGAGAAGCAAAAGTAAACGGCTTTAGTGATGAGCAGATAAGCCGCATCACCAATCATGGTGATGAAGAAGATGTGTATCAAAAAAGAAAAGCTGCCGGCATCACCAGAGTTTATAAGATGGTAGATACTTGTTCGGCCGAGTTTGAAGCAAAGACTCCATACTTCTATTCTTCATTTGAAAGTGGAAATACAAACGAAAGCAAAGTATCTGATAAAAAGAAAATTATTGTATTGGGTTCTGGCCCCAACAGGATAGGACAAGGAATTGAGTTTGACTATTGCTGTGTGCATGGCCTTTTAGCGATAAAAGAATCAGGCTATGAAGCCATCATGGTGAACTGTAATCCTGAAACAGTGAGTACAGACTTCGATATGGCTGATAAATTGTATTTCGAACCAGTTTATTGGGAACATCTTTGGGAAATAATTGAACATGAAAAGCCAGAAGGTGTAATTGTTCAATTGGGAGGACAAACAGCATTGAAACTTGCAGAAAAATTACATGAAAGAGGTATTAAAATTATCGGCACTTCATATGATAGTATGGATATTGCCGAAGACCGTGGCCGCTTCAGCGATAGATTGAAAGAATTAGAAATTCCTTATCCGCAATATGGCACTGCAGAAGATGTGGATGAAGCAATAGAAGTAGCCAACAAAGTTGGTTATCCTGTTTTAGTTCGTCCTTCCTATGTTTTAGGCGGACAAAGGATGCGAATTGTGTTGAATGATGAAGAGGTGGAAAAAGCGGTGGTGAGTTTATTAAAGCATTTGCCAGGTAATAAAATATTGATAGACCATTTTCTCGATCGCTGTCAGGAAGCAGAGATTGATGGCATTTTTGATGGAGAAGATTTTCATGTAATGGGTGTGATGGAGCATATTGAACCAGCAGGTATTCACTCTGGTGATAGTAATGCTGTGCTACCCGCATTTAATCTTACTCCGCTTATTGTACATACAATGGAAGAGTATGCAGAAAAGATTGCAAGAGAATTAGACATCCGTGGATTAATTAATATTCAGTTTGCTATTAAAGATGGTAAAGTGTATGTAATAGAAGCAAACCCGAGAGCATCCAGAACAACGCCTTTCATTGCCAAAGCATATCAAATACCTTATCTGAATATTGCAACGAAAATAATGATGGGTGTAAATAAGTTGAAAGATTTTACGTACGATAAAAAGCTAACAGGCTTTGCTATTAAAGAACCAGTTTTCAGTTTCGATAAATTTCCCAATGTAAATAAAGAGCTTGGACCGGAAATGAAAAGCACTGGTGAAGCCATCCGCTTTATTAAAGACCTGAGAGATCCTTATTTCAGAAAGCTTTATAAGGACAGAAGTATGTACCTCAGCAAATAATTATTTAATAACTATTATAACTCAAAAACCCGTCACTCTTTTCTTTACAGATTGGAGTGGCGGGTTTGAGGCTTAATGGTTAATGGTTATGAAAAGAACCCGGCAGTCAGTTTTGGTTATTAATATTCTTACTCAGGTTTATTAAATCTTAACTGCTTTCGATAATTAAAAATACACTCAGACCAATCTGTAACAATTTCTAATTTGTCCATTTATTTGCATCATTTATTATCTTTTTTTTACATTTTTATTATTAACTAATTTTGAATCAACTGGTTATGACAATTAATATAATCCTTTAATTTGGAGTATCTTGCTGTATTATTTTATCAGAAACTAATACCTTCATAACATCTAAGACTACCCCAAACCAGTAAACCATGAAAACAACATCTGATACTCTCTGGCAACTAATCAGATCATTAAAGAGTGTTGAGAAAACCTATCTCAAAAGAAATTTTATATCTAAAAAGCCTGATACCAAACAATTATACCTGAAATTATTTGATGCCATTGCAAAACAAAAAATTTACGACGAAACAGCCATCATAAAGAAATTCTCTCCAGCCCTCACAAAAAAAAACATTGCATTCCAAAAACATTACTTGCAAAACATAGTAGGTGAGGCTATAGCTGAATACGACAGTCGCAACACCATTGGTCATGAGTTGTACAATCAAATTTTGCTCATACGGGTATTGAGAAAAAGAGGATTAATAGATGGGGCTAATGCATTATGGAAAAAAACTGTAACAAAAGCAAGGGCTTCTGAAATGTACCCGATCTTGACCATGCTTATTACTGAGTTTGAAAAAATGATCTTATCAGGCAGCTCAGAAACTCAATACGAGGAGCTGCATTCCATTTTCAAAGGCCGTGCCATTACTTATAATGAATATGCGGAAATGATTACCCTGCGGGATATTTATACCGAAGTATTGTTACTAAAAAGAAAATCGCATTTTGATATTGATGATGATTTGAAAGAAAGAATAATTTTCCTACTGGAAGTGGTAAACAAAACCAATATCAAAAATCCTGTAAAATCATTCTGGTTCCGGCACTATTACAGCCTTAGCAAAGCCACACTTTTATATCTTTTGAATGATAGTAAGAAAGCAATGCCACTATTAAAAGAAGCTTTGAATGACTGGGAACGTAATACTCAATACATTAAGAAAGACGGAGAATTTTATATAGAACTATTATATATGATCAATCATGCTGGCATCCTGCATGGCGATTATTCCTTTGTTGTGAATAGCTTCAACAGCCCTTTAAATAATTCTATCGACGACCCGCTACAAAGAGCCAACTTCGAAGCCATTAAATACCTGGCACTAAATAAAATTTATAACAAAACTGCTAAATATGATGATGTAAACAAGTTGGTTCAATATATGAGAACAAAATACCGCCATTGGGAACCATTGCTCAATGCAGATCTGAACCGCACACTGAATTTTTCATTAGGTATTGCCTGTTTTGTTTTGGAACAATATAATGATGCTTTGTACTTTGTAAAAAGAGGTAACACCTATTTTAAAGACGGCACCAGAGAAGAACATTCAGCCGTAGCGCATATTCTGTTATTGTTAATTACATTTAGTATGGATAATGATCGTCTATTTGAAACCGAATACAGAGCCACCTATACTTATTTTTATAAACGAAAAAAGAAACATCCTTTCGAAACTGCCCTTGTACAATGTTTGAAACGTAGCTTTTACCTGACAGATAAACAAATAAAGATTAAAGAATATAAAAAAGCACTAAAGGTTTTTGAGGAAAACAAAGATGATGCCGTACAGCAGATAACTTTTAAGATCTTTAATTATCCGGGATGGCTTATCAGTAAGGTTAAGAATATTCCTTATCGTAAATATGTAGAAATCAAAGTAAAGGTGGAAGAATTGCAAACCATCTCCTCTTAAATCAGTTTCCGGCATTCATATACCCTTAAAGTAGTATTGCTAATATAAAAAGCTCTTTTTATTTTCCCGTATGGCTAATTACGGTTCCAACTTCTGGAAGAAAACGCCGTTTCTGAAATTGCTGCTGTCAATGATGGTCGGGATTGTAGTACAATGGCGGCTCCAGTTTTCAATAAAGTTGCTAAGTATCTTATTTGTTATCGCCATTGTTTCATTAGTAGTCTTTTTCATTATCCCTTTCTTTAATCGTTTTAGACTGGCTGTAGTAAATGGCCTGTTTACCGGTTTATTGTTTTTCTGCTTTGGCGCATTGCTTGCCTGGCAAAAAGACATCCGTAATAATCAGGAATGGCTTGGTAATTTTTATCAGCCTAAATCTGGTCTTGTTGTTACCATAGATGAACCGCCAGTAGAAAAAACAAAATCTGTTAAATCCAATGCCACCGTTCAGTATTTGTTGCAAAACGATTCCATTATTCCGGTAAAAGGTAAAATCATTATCTACTTTAAAAAAGACTCCGCCCTTAACCTACAATACGGCACACAGTTAGTTTTCAAAAAGTCTTTGCAGGAAATAAAAAACTCCGGCAATCCCGGTGGATTTGATTACAAACGTTTTTGTCTTTTTAAAAAAATCACCCATCAGGTATATTTAAAGCCGGAGGAGTTTGAAATTTTGCAAAGCGAAAAACAAAGTTGGTTCAGAGCTTTCATTTACAATATCCGGCAAAAAGTGTTGAATATTCTTCGAACCAATATTCAAAGTAAAAAAGAACTTGGCCTTGCAGAAGCTTTATTGATTGGTTATAAAGATGACCTGGAACAATCATTAGTGCAATCGTACACCAATACTGGTGTTGTACATATCATTGCCATTTCAGGTCTACATCTTGGATTAATTTATTGGCTGCTTTCAATGCTATTTAAACCACTACAAAAAAGAAAAAAGACCCGATGGCTACGGCCAATTTTAATCATCACAGGTTTATGGATATTTAGTTTGCTGGCCGGAGCACAGCCTTCTATTCTACGGTCGGCGTTGATGTTTACCTGTATTGTGGTTGGAGATTCGCTGGCAAGAAAACCATCCATCTTTAATACAATGGCCGTCTCAGCATTTATTCTGTTATGCATCAATCCATATTTTTTGTGGGATGTTGGTTTTCAGTTGTCCTATGCAGCGGTATTGAGCATCATCATTTTTATGCGACCTGTTTACAATTGGTTTTATATTAAAAACAAATTACTGGATTTTATATGGAAGCTAAATGCAGTTACCATTGCTGCACAGGTATTAACTGTTCCATTGGGAATTTATCATTTCCACCAGTTTCCAAATTTATTTCTGTTGACTAATTTTCTCGCTGTTCCTCTTTCCAGTGCAATACTATTGGGAGAAATTTTTCTTTGCGTTATCTCTTTTATTCCGGCAGCGGCGCTGCTTTTTGGCAAACTGCTTACATGGCTTATCTGGATAATGAATACTTATATCGAAAAGATTGAAACAATTAAATTTTCGCTGTGGGATGGATTACAGATAACCATTCTGCAAACAGTTCTTTTATTAGCTTTTGCGATTGCCATTACGTATTGGTTGTTAGAGAGATCAGGAAAAAGTTTAAAGCTTGGGTTGATTGCCTTATTCGGTTTTGTAACCTTACGTTCTGTTGCATTTATCAATAGTAATAATCAGGAGAAAATAGTTGTGTACAATGTGCCGCAGAAAACAGCTATTGATTTTATTGATGGAAGAAATTACCTCTTTGTAGGCGATAGTGATTTAATGGCCGATGATTTTGCCCGAAACTTCCATTTAAAACCTTCAAGAATTTTATATAGAATAAGCGATGAACCAACGCTGAACCAATTTGCGATGAATGATAATTACATTTCTTACAAAGGGAAAAGAATTTTGCTGATAAATGAATCAGTAAAGTATTTCCCGTTGGATACAATACCGGAAATAGACCTGCTAGTGATAGCAAGAAACCCAAAACTATATATGAATACCTTGGCTAAATCTGTAAAGATTAAACAGGTTGTGTTTGATGGTTCTGTGCCCGCATGGAAAACACAATATTGGAAAAAAGATTGCGACTCTTTAAAAATTCCCTGGCATGATGTATCGACGGGTGGAGCTTTTGTGATGAAGGTGGATTGAAAAATAAAAACATCTAATGCCAACTAAATTATCCAATTGCAATATCAGCAATTACTTATCTTTCTATTTTTAATCTTAAAGAATTCGATACATCCAAAATTGACCTAACAACAAAATACTGTTTCCTGTCTAATGGTCCGTATGTCGAGTCATTTTTTTATCTATAATATAGTACTGCTTACCTTCTCGATACTCACATAAATAATCCTTTTCTTTCCAACTCATATGAATAAAGTCAGGAAAATCCATAATAGAATCTTGTGGAACTTGAAGTGCTAGAATAAATTTATCGTCATGTGTGTAATCAATTACATGCCCGTACACGGCATATTGCGAAGTTTTATCCTTTAAAATTGCACGACTGTCAATAGCTGTAGGCTCTAGAACATATCCATCCCCTAAATCTAAACCGTTATCACAGCTGAAAAGTGAAACTAAAATAGCTATTACAAAAAATGCTTTTTTCATTAGTCATTTTACTTAAACAATGTAGTAATTACAAGCAGCTTAATCCTAAATATACATAACTCCCCCGTTCAGCTATTTATTAATTATTAAAATAAATTAAAAAGAGAAGGATTACTTCCTAACAATTGTTATTCTACAAAATGCCGAATAGAATTCCCACAGCTGAAGTGTGCGACGCAAGGGACGATGATAGTAGTACCACAGCCGGCTACATAAAATTTCTTTTCCCGCAAGTCCTTGCTTTTGCCATAACTGTTCAGAAACTTACCTTTGCCCCTCTTTAATGATTCCCTGCCTTTTAACGCATCTATTTTATGAACAAAAGAATTCAATCAGCACTTATTTCGGTTTTTTACAAAGACGGACTGGAAACAATCATCAATCTTTTAAAAGAGCAGGATGTAACCATCTACTCCACCGGCGGCACACAAGATTTTATTGAAAAACTGGGTGCAAAAGTAATTCCCGTGGAAGCACTGACTACCTATCCTTCTATTTTGGGCGGCCGGGTAAAAACATTGCACCCTTCGGTGTTTGGCGGCATACTGGGCAAAAGAGAAGATGCTACGCATATGCAGGAAATGAAGGAATATAATATTCCGGAAATAGACCTGGTGATTGTTGACCTCTACCCGTTTGAAGAAACGGTAGCATCTACAACTGATGAAAAAGCAATTATCGAAAAAATAGACATCAGCGGTCCTTCCATGTTAAGAGCGGCTGCTAAAAATCATAAAGATGTGATGGTGGTGGCCAGTAAAGCAGATTATACTGAACTGGTTTCTATATTAAGTACACAACATGGCGAAACAACGTTGGAACAACGCCGTCAGTTTGCCATCAAAGCATTTGATGTGTGTACATCGTATGATAATGCAATCTCTAATTATTTTCATCAGCTAACCATTGCCACACCGTTTAATGCTCCTGAAAAAACAATGCGATATGGAGAGAACCCACACCAGTCAGGTGCTTTCTATGGCGATTTGGACAAACTGTTTGAGCAGTTGAATGGCAAAGAACTTTCGTATAATAATCTAGTGGATGTGGACGGTGCCATGCAAATGATTAATGAATTCAAGGAGATCGCTTTCGCCATTTTCAAGCATACGAATGTGTGCGGTGTGGCGCAACGACCAACGGTTAGGAAAGTTGGGATGCAGCTTTGGCTGGTGATCCTGAAAGTGCTTTTGGTGGTGTATTGATTTGTAATGGGACGATTGATAAAGCAACTGCAGAAGCTATTAACGAAATTTTCTTTGAAGTATTGATTGCTCCGGCTTTTGATGAAGATGCATTGGAAATTTTAAAATCGAAGAAAAATAGAATACTATTGAAGAATAAACAATCAGCAGCATTGCCAAAGCAAATGTTCCGTTCTTTATTAAACGGTGTGCTGGTGCAGGGAACTGATGAAGGCAATTTTACCGAATGGAAAGAAGCCGGTGGAAGAGAATCTACAAAAGCAGAAAAGGATGATATGGTTTTTGCAAATCTTGTTTGCAAACATTTAAAATCAAATGCGATTGCATTGATTAAAAACAAACAGCTTGTTGGCAAAGGCTGCGGACAAACAAGTCGTATTGATGCATTAAGACAGGCGGTTGAAAAAGCAAAGCAATTCAGCTTCGACCTGAAAGGAGCTGTGATGGCAAGTGATGCATTCTTTCCTTTTAATGATTGTGTGAAGCTGGGACATGAAGCAGGTATTACTGCATTCATTCAGCCGGGTGGTTCAATTAGAGATAAAGATTCTATTGAGTATTGTGTAGAAAATAAACTGGCAATGGTGATTACAGGTATGAGACATTTTAAACATTAACCATTGCCCCGCTACGATATATATAAAACCTTAGCCAACACTACGGCCAACATAAAACTGTTGCGGGCCTTTAATCCTTTTAGTATACATAAGAAAGGAACAAGAGCAAAAGCAATTTTTGCATTGGCTGTTGTAAGTGTATTGTGGGGCACCACATGGATAGCATCTAAAGAAGGTGTATCGCATATGCCGGCTTTACAAATGGCAGGCATCCGACAAATTATCGCCGGCGTTTTATATGTTGGCTTTTTTATTTACAGAAAAGCTCCATGGCCAAAAGGAAAGGAATGGATTCCTATAATCGTATTAAGTTTTCTGAATTTTATTATGAGTAACGGACTCAGCACATGGGGTGTGCAATATATTTCCGCTGGTCTTGGCTCTATCATGGGAGCTATCTTTCCATTATGGTTGGTGGTGATTGGTTTGTTTACAGCTAAATCTAAATTGCCTCGAAATGCTTTGATTGGTTTGTTACTCGGTTTCGGCGGCGTATGTGTAATTTTTTATCCGCACCTGAAAGATTTTCTTATTCCTGATTTTCGTTTAGGCATTATACTTTCATTGATTGCTACCTGGACATGGGCATTCGCCAGTTTATACACCAAAGAACAGGCAAATAAATTTAACCCTTACTTCGGCTTAGGATTACAAATGGTAATTGCAGGCATTACGTTAGTTACGATAACAGGAGCAACAGGCTTGTCAATACCAATAGCATCTATTCCCTGGAAAGCATGGGCTGCTATCGGTTATCTGGTGTTGTTTGGCTCTATTATCACTTTCATTGCTTACTTGTATGCGTTGCAAAACTTGCCAACAGAACAAGCATCCATTTATGCTTATATCAATCCTATCGTAGCAGTAATGTGTGGCTCGTTATTTTTTGGTGAGCATATCTCAGGATATATTGTAGTTGGTGGCTTGGTAGCTTTGTTGGGTGTGTTTATGGTGAACAGGGCTTTCAAAATTATTCCACCACCTGAGCAACCAGAAACAGAAGGTGTTTAGCTTACTGTTTCTTAAGTATTGGCTTAATTAAAAATAACTCTTGAACCACAGAGGCACATTAGAAACATAGGAAATCACATAGCTATGTGTTAATCTATTGTGATCTATCTTACTATGTGGTTCCACTCTTTTCAAAATGAAACATACTAGCTTCTTTTATAAACTGTTGATAGATTTCTCTCCAACCAGCAAAGAAAGGATCAGTTCCCAGAAATGTATTGTGCCAAAGAGTAATCAATGTGCCATTTACTTTTTTTACTTCATTTAAATAGTGAAGCATTTCTTCCAAAGCCTGTTGCGACGAAACTTTCTGTTCGTAAAAAGAATTTGCTTCCATATGGCAGAAAGGATGAAGCAACAGTTCAGTCTGCTCTTCTTTTGCTAGGTCATACCAATAAAATGGCGAAGCAACCGATGCTCTGAATCCGTTGATGCTTCCATAGCCCATGGAATAATCTTCTTTGATGCCTGCTGAAAGCAACCGGCGAAAAGTATCGGGCAATGTGAATCGAATGAAATGTTGGCGGGAAGTAGTTACAGTTTTTCCAGTTATCCCTTCAAGTGTTTTTATTTCTTTTCCCAGAAAAGAATGTTCATCTCCACTTTGCCAGGAGGGGTGAATACCAACAGTATATTTTTCGGTATGTTGTTTTATCAATTGCTGCATTGCAGTATTCGTAGGAAGAATATTCTTATCATATTGTCCATTTTTCTCCGGCACAAGGAAAAAATAGTTAGGTTTCAGATTATATTGCTGATGTAGTTCATCCATCCATTCGTAAGAATCATAAGTGTCTTTTATTTTATTGCTTAAAACTCTTCTTCTCAAAGAAACCTTGCTCCAGTCCCTTTTCAATAAATCTTTTACTGTACCCCCTGCATTTCTAAGCCACCCTTTATGTTTGTAAGAATATGCTTCGTCAATATCATACGTTGGTTGAAATTTAAATGAAGAATCCTTTGCCGTAAAAGAAGGAAACTGTTGTTTCAATACTTTTTTAAATACTTGCAGCCATTGGTTGACTAATGGAATATTTAAAAAGTTTTCTCTGAATGTTAATGAGTTTTCATGTGCATACCTTCCATACATATCTTTTTCATGCGGCAGGTATTCCTCATAGCGGCTAAGCAAATAAAAGAAGTAGCGAAAATGTCGAATGGGAAATCACCTTCGGTTTTAAAAAAGGCTTTGCTATCATTCCATTCAAAACATGCTATTGTTTGTTCCTTGATACTATTCTCAGCCAACAAACTATGTGGCTTTATCCAACATTCATTATCAGTAATTCTTTCGTTACTGTAATTGATCTTTGACCCTGTGACGTTTCGAAATTCATCCTTATCCTGAGTTAGCCGGAAGGACTCCATACTTATTTCATTACCAATAAAATTGATAATGTATTGAAGCCTCTTCGATATAACATCAGCATATAAAAGCATAATCTGCGAACGAATATACTATCCCCACCTGAATAATTTACCTAACTTCAGTCTGCCTGTACAGAAAATAATTACCATATCATTAATTTGTCTTTTTGCATTCTCACAATCTGCAAAGCAATTGAGCTATGTTGAATGTAAACTCAGCAATGTCTTTGGAGCAAAACAAGGATCCGAAAGCGGTACAGGTTAATCTTGTTCAAGGCGAAAGAAAAAGCAAAATTTTGAATCTTTCTCCGATGTAAGTAAGCGACGGGGAAAGATTTTATCTGCCTAATGTTCTTTCGGTTCCCACCAATGACTTTGTACCATTCCCATCCCTGAACAAATCGAAGGATTTTGTTATCAATTCAGTTAATTCCGGGTACATATCTTTTTCAGGAGACCTTACAGCAACCTTTTTTATTCTATTCCCAACCTTTATTTGAAACCTAAAGGCTATACCATCTGCAGTAACAATATATTTATTTTTTTCTTGGTGCAATAGCTCATCTTTTGAGGAATGACTAACAACGTTAACTATCCTTGTGTAATCTCGATACTTAGTTTTGTCTATCATACAACTATCAGTCGTAAAATAAGAATACTTGTGTTCCAATGAATCCATTATCGACCTATATATCTTTAGTGAATCTCTTTTTCCACTATCGTCATCGTCCAATCCTATAAAAGATAATCTACTCTTTTCAAAAAGAGTGTCCTCATATAAAAGATAGGAAATACTGTCTAGTATTATATATTTTACTTTTATACTATCGTCAATCCTTTCAATATCCAAAAAAAGCTGTCTCCCTCTAAAAGTTTGACCCGTTTTCATACTAATTGAAACAGGTTTCATTCCAAT
The DNA here is from genome assembly GCA_016706055.1 of Chitinophagaceae bacterium. Classification (GTDB taxonomy): domain Bacteria; phylum Bacteroidota; class Bacteroidia; order Chitinophagales; family Chitinophagaceae; genus JJ008. Next base: position 176,023 of record JADJKL010000012.1, read on the forward strand.
ACAGGAAACAAGTGCAATTGATACTGCAAAAAATAAATAAAGGAGATTTTTATTTTTTCTCATTTCGTTCCTTCCACATCTCATTAAACGATTTCTTCGGGAATTCCATTTCGCCTCGATGCTCTTTCCAACCTTTCACCATTGTATTCACTACCCAGTTCTTCATCTTCCCATTAGCCATATTCATCCACTTGCGGCGCAGCATTCCATGCTTCCACATTTTCCAGGCTATCTTTTCACTAAAAGCACTATGCCCTTCTTCCACTGCTTCATTTCTGTTCTCCAACAACAATTCATGAATATTAATTTTTATAGGACACACTTCAGTACAGGCTCCACAAAGCGATGAAGCATAACTCAAATGCTTCCACTCGTCCATATCTTTTAAATTCGGAGTTATCACAGATCCAATCGGACCACTATATGTTGCCGCATAGGTATGACCGCCAATGTTTTTATATACAGGGCAGGCATTCAAGCAGGCGCCACAACGGATGCAGTATAAACTTTCTCGTTGCTTTTCATTTGCAAGAATATTAGTGCGGCCATTATCCAGCAGTATCACATACATATCTTCCGGACCATCTTTTTCATTGGGTTGTCGTGGGCCAGTAACAATCGTATTATAAACAGTTATTTGCTGGCCGGTACCAAATGTTGATAGTAATGGCCAGAACAAAGCGAGATCCGTCATCGAAGGAATCATTTTCTCAATGCCGACAACTACAATATGTGTTTTAGGAAATGCACAACTTAATCTTGCATTCCCTTCATTTTCTGTAACCGCAATACCGCCAATATCAGCAATGATAAAATTAGCACCGGTTACTCCTACTTCTGCCTGTACATATTTTTCACGAAGTATATCTCTTGCTATCAGTGTAAGCTCTTCCGGTGTAGCTTTCGGATCAGTACCCAATTTTTCAGCAAAGAGTTTCGCCACATCTTCTTTACTCTTGTGCATGGCTGGTGTTACGATATGATAAGGCGGTTCTCCATCCAGTTGCTGTATATATTCTCCCAGATCAGTTTCTACACTTTCAATTCCATTCTTTTCTAAAAAATCGTTTAGGTGTATTTCCTCCGTCACCATGCTCTTGCTTTTCACTAGTTTTTTGCACTGCTTATCGTCACAAATCTTCTTGATTTCATCTAATGCCTGTTGTGCATCTTCTGCCCAAATAACTTTTGCACCTCTTCTTGTTATGTTCGCTTCAAAAGTTTCCAGTTGCTTATCTAAAGTTTCAATCGCTTTCCACTTTATATTTTTCGCTTTTTCTCTTACAAGGCTTACATCTGGAAACTGCTCCTTACCTTTTGGCACCACAGCATTATACTTACCAATATTAAAATTGATCTTTCTACGATGTTCTTTATCGGCTGCTTTAATTGTGCTCTTCGCAATAAAATCGGATGCTGTTTCTTTCACTTAATTATTAAATTTTATTTGCCAGATTCATGACACATCAATACTGAACAAATTTATACAAGCAAAATGCTTTTAATTCTATAAAGACTCTAAAGCCCCTCCTTCGGAGGGGTTTGGGGAGGCTCAATTTCTTCCCACTCTCCTTTAGCGATGGTATCTAACGCTTCATAAAATTCTTCGCCGTACTTCCTTATTATCGGCTCTTTTAAAAACTGGTAAGCAGGAACTTTTAATTTTTCACCCATTGCACATGCCGGACTGCAAATAGTTTCCCTAGGTTCATAGTTCACTCTTTCATAATCACCGTGCTTTCCTTTCTTGGATATGATGGGATATAAATGACAACTAATGGGCTTCTTCCATTCAATCACCTTGTCGTTATATGCCTGTTCAAATGCACATTTAATAATACCGTTCTCTCCACGAACGCCATATACACAAATTTCATTATCATTATCTACGGTTGGTGTTACCCATTCGAATTCTGTATCATAAACATAGAAACCCTTTTTCTCAATTTCTGTAATGGAATTTTTTGTCAGGTAAGGTTTCACTTTTTCATATACATCTGTAATAATTTTCAATTCCTCCTTAGCAAGCGGCGCACCGGCTGCACCATCTTCGCAACAAGCACCTTTGCAACTATTCAGATCGCAGACAAACTGCTTGTCCACCACATCTTCGCTTATCAGTATATTATCAATTACAATCACTTATCATCATTTTCAGCAAAGTTAAGGGGCTTGTTTCATCATAAGTTTATCAATCAAAAATCCCTTTAACAAATAACTAACAGTCAATTCTTATGCATTTTTATAGTTCATTCATCACCCTTATGTCACAAACCACTGTATGCAAAACTCAAGAATACTAACGCTGCAAAAATCAGCCAAAGTGCTGTTCCAGATGCTCTTCTGGGTGCCGGTAATCGGATTCAGTTTACTCCTTATATATAATACATTACCTTATTTCTCTTTCAGTAAAGATTTTGATTTCATTCAGGAAAGAAGTTTCCTCTTTAAAAGCAATTTCTATAATGCCTGTTTTTATATCCATATCACCGCAGGTGCACTATGCATTGGTACTGCCCTTATCCAATTTTCGAGATATATATTGAAAAAGTCAAAAGCCATCCATCGGTTTTCAGGCAAGATTTATGTTTTCGTTGTCCTTTTCCTTGGAGCACCCACCGGCCTGTACATGTCATTCTTTGCAAAAGGAAGTTTTTGGGAAAGAGCCTTATTTATGTTCATGGCAGGCTGGTGGTTTATTACAACACTCAATGGCCTTACTACTATTCATAAAAGAAATATAGTGGCACATAAGGTCTGGATGATAAGAAGCTATGCAATGGCCATGACAGCTGTTACATTCAGGGTTTATCATATTCTGTTTTATGTACTGGGCTGGGGACATTTGGAAAACTATGAACTATCTCTTTGGATTAGTGTAATCGGCAATATGCTTTTTGCAGAATGGATTATTTACAGGCAGAGCAAAAAATATTTAAAAAGTTTCGCAACATAAATAAACAATCGGCATTATAAACAATTTAAAAAAATAATCATGATTTTCAAAACCATTTGGCCATTTAATAACAATAAAAACTAATCAAATGAAATCAATCTTGTACGTAGGCGCCTCGTTAATGGTTGCCGCCAGTATTTACGGATTTGTAGATTACAAACAAACCAGTAAGGAAAAAGAATTCAAAGGGATGTACACCGAAAAGAAAGCCGTTGTACCTGCTGAGGTTACAGATGTTGAAACAACAGAGCCTGTAGTAAAAACTGAAGTAACAAAGCAAACAAAAACTAATGTTACAAAGAAAAAGGTAGTGACCGAGGAAGAAGATGTTTTTCCGGCAGTCAAACCAGTTCCTGCAGATCAGAAATTAACGTCAGAAGGTAAAGACATCAGTATTACGAATGAAGTATCTGTTGTTCCTTCTAAAGAAACCACTGTGGTAAAAAAGAAAAGAAAATTTAGCATCAAAGAATTCAGCAGGGCTCCGTTAAGAGATAGATATGTAGATGAAGAAGCGACTACTCCTGTTAAAAAGAAAGAGTTGAAAAAGCTAGAAATAAAAGATTAATTTTTGTCACGAAGGCAAAAAGCCACAAAGAAAATTTGAGAGTCAACCTTTGAGTCTAATTGTCTTTGTGGCTATTTTTTACTTCCATTGTAATGTATTGATAAGATGTTTCAAGTCTTCCTTCAGAAAATCATTTACTATTCCCAATGAGTCTGCATTAGGCGAAGCATTGAAATACAAAGCACCTCTTAAAAAATGTTTAGTTGAATCTGTTAGAAAAAACTGGTTGGCAGTAGCCGTATTTCCTCCCAATGTAAAATAGATTCCTTCAACACCATTTGGGGTATCCATCACACTGTCTTTTATTCCGGTTGATACATCCACATGTTGTTTGTAAGCCATTTTAAATCCATCTCTTACCAGTGAGTCGAATTGATTCTGCGGACCAATAGCCTTATAGCTCACATAGATTCTCCCACCAAACTGCGGCACATCAATATTAATCCACCAGTCTCCAGCTTTATCTTCAAAGAAAGTACTGTCCTTCGATACCGTGGAATATACAGGATATTCAAAACTGTAAGGATAACCCGGTTGATTAAATACCTGATATTTTTTTTCAGGAAAGTCAATATGAAAATAGCCTTTCTTTTTGCCTACAGAATAATCACTGTTGCAGGAGTAAAGCATTGCAGCAGCAACAATTAGGAAACCCGAAAACAGTATACGTTTATTCTTCATTGGCTGTTCTTTGTTTAATACTTACTTTCACTAACTGCACTCTGTTATTTTCAACTTTCATTATTCCAAATTCAAAATCACCGCAAGGTATTACCCAATCTTCGGTAGGTAGTTCGCCTGCCAATTCAAGTATCAGTCCCGCTAATGATTCGCTTTCACCTTTCACTGCGTCAAATGTATCAATCGGCAATTTCATAATCCTGCACATATCATGCACCATTATCTTGCCTTCAAAAATATAGTTATCATCATCCACTTTATAATTATTACTCTCCTCATCGTCAAACTCATCTTTTATATCACCAATCACTTCTTCCAGCACATCTTCCATAGTAGCAATACCACTGGTGCCACCAAATTCATCCACCACTACCGCAAAGTGAATTCGCTTTTGCTGAAATTCTTTCAAAAGATCTTCAATCAGTTTTGGTTCCGGAACAAAAAACGGTTGGCGCATCAGCGGATGCCAATCATAATTATCTGCTTCATTCAGATATGGAATCAGGTCTTTGGTATAAATCAGGCCTATCACTTGATCAAGGCTGCCTTTGTACACAGGCAATCTTGAGTAGTGAAGAGCTTCTACTCTTTTTATAAGATCACCGAATGAAAGCTTATAATCAACACCGCTTACATCTAAACGGCTACGCATTATCTGCTTCACTGTTATGTTGCCGAACTTCACAATACCTTTCATAATGTTCTTCTCTTCCTGCGTTGCTTCTGCATCTGTTTTTATATCTATCGCTTCATCGAGTTCTTTCATACTCATCACATCCGACTTATCTGCTCCAGCTCTTTTGCCAATATTATCAGCAATCTTTACAATCCATTTACTAATTCTACGAAGTAATAAATGCAGGGGTTCTATAATAGCCGATGCTCCATAAGCAAACCATATATTATGTTGTGTGGCCCATACCTTCGGTAATATCTTTCCAATAAAAACCAATACAAAAGCAATCATCAGCACCTTTGCCAATATTTCAACTGCTTGACCCACATTTCCAAAAGAAATAAACTGGGTGATGAGAAAATTAGACAATACAATGATGCTGATATTTACAAATGTGCCAGCAATCATTAAAGAAGCATACACTTCTTTTGGTTCTTCCAATAAATTGATAACTCTTTTGGCTGATGAGTTGGTCTTTGTCTTTAGCACATTAATGTCTTGCTGTGTTAAAGAGAATATTGCCACTTCCGCACCGGAAATAATAAATGTAAGCACCAACAAAATTAGTAATGTTATAGCCAGAAAAGTAGTGCTCTGGGTATCTATTGCCAGCAAATGAATTTGTAAATAATTAAAGAGAGAAGAAACCATCGAATGACTTTCCAAAGCAAGGGATTTTAGTTCTTAATATTAAACACTGTTACTGCAAAAAAGCACATCCCGGCACTTATTCAGTATTTCGGGATGTAACAACAGTTTCGGCAAAGTTATCGTATTTAATATTGATGATTAAAACGGCAGGCTGTCCGATGGGTCGCTGCTATTTGTATCGCCGGTTCCGTGTCCGTCATCACCAGCTTCACTGCTACCACCGCTATCCATTCGTTTGTCCAACATAATCAGATTATCACCCACCACTTCGGTAGCAAATTTCCGGTTGCCATCCTTATCATCCCAGCTTCGAGTTCTCAGGCGGCCTTCTATGTACACAAGGCTACTTTTGTGCAGGTATTTTTCAGCAAGGTCAGCAAGACCTCGCCACAGCACAACGGTATGCCATTCTGTTTGGGAAACTAATTTTCCAGTTCTGTCTTTAAAAGTTTCTGTAGTTGCCAGTGGAAATTTAGCGACGGCAATATTTCCTTCCAGGTGCTGCACATCCGGGTCCTTGCCCAGATTGCCGATGAGCATTACTCTGTTTACGCCTCTCATACATTTATTCTTTAAGTTTAAAAAATCGTCTGGTGGCTTTGAGTACTACTTAAAGTTAGATTTTTTTTGGGAGAAGGAAAAGTTAAGGAGTATTTTGTGGACAGTTGTAATTGTCCATTTAAACATCGTATTACTTTAAGATAATAATAGGTTACAATCCTAAAAAACTTGGATCAAAAGGGTCCCCTTCTTCATCATAAACTTTTGCATTAAGTGCTGTAGCGATAACAATCAACTTCTGAATTACAAGTATGTTGGGGTTTTTAGTAAAAATATACCCTTTAGAATAATTGAACCAAGGAGTTCCAAATGATTTGTCTTCGGGATAACCTTCCCAAACATAACTGCCTGCTTCTTCATTCATCTCCTTTTTAAGTTCGGTGTCACTCTCCGCATATTGAATCCACTCCTCCAAAGTGATGTTACTTGGTTCTGAATAATCATTCCAATTATTTTTTCTGACTATGTTTAGTTCTACTCCCATAAAAGATTTATTTGTGAATAATTTTATACAAAGTTCGAGTATTTCAGCCTGTGTTGGTGTTATCTAGCCTTGTGCGAATGAAAAACACCAACAAACAAATATCTATTACATGTAAACTTCATCTCAACCCCTCTAATGTCTTAAGAAATTGACCCTTCAAAACAGGAAGATCAACCGTAGCAATTTCCCACACCAGTTTAAAGTCAATACCAAAATATTCATGAATGGAAATGTTTCTGAAACCTCTTATCGGTTTCCAGAGAATTTCAGGATGAGCTTCTTTAAAAGCAGGAGTAATCTGGTTACAGGCTTCACCAATAATTTCAATCTGCTTGATGGTCGCAAACCGTTTCTCAGAGTTATCAGAAAACTCTTCGGGGGAAACCCCATGTAGATACTTGCCTACTTCGTTTATAGCATCCAGAATATGCTGTACCCGTATTTTATCAGTCAGCACTTCTTTCATAAATCAATATCTTATCCTTTTCTATAAAAGGCTTTACATGACGGGAAAGACCTTCGCTGCTTACAAGGTCCACTTTTTTTTGAAGCAGGTTTTCAATATCTGATTGAAAAGTAAAAAACTGCATACCAATCGGCTTGCTATGATCGAGTTCTACCATAATGTCTATATCACTTTTTGCAGAAGCTTCATTCCTTGCGTAGGAGCCAAAAAGGTAAGCCCTTTTTACCGGACGACCAGTAAAAAATTGTTGTAGTAATAGCTTATCTGCTGTAGACAAATTCATAGATTAAAGATAGATTAATTTTATTTCGCCTTCAAATACTGATTAATAAACTGCGGAAAGGCAAAGCTCTTTAATTTTCCTTTCGTTACCCATTGCCAATCAGGCTGAAGCTTTACTTTTCTCTTCAACTTAATTGTTATAAACTTTCCGGTAATCAACTGGTGAGATAACTGTTGTTTAAACAAAGGAGAAATAGATATTACTGTATAGTCAGTCGGCACCAGCCATTCTTTCAAATTCAATTGCTTAATAATGTTCTTCTCACTCATTTCTTTTTTTGCTTCTATCAAAGGAAACTCAAACAAGTCTTTCCAGATATCTTTTCCAGTTCGTTGCACAATGGCCACTTCATTCTTATATTCCATTATGATATAATAAAACCAGCGTTGCTTAATGGTAATCTTCTTTTCTTTCACCGGCAATGCTGCGATCATATCTTTATTAAAAGCAACACAATGTTTTTTAAAAATACAATCGCTGCAAAGTGGTGCAGCAGGTTTGCAAACCGTAGCCCCAAAATCCATTATGGCTTGGTTGTATAAACCGGGTTGCTTTTTATCCAGCAGTTCTTCTGCTAATGCAGTAAATTTTTTCTTGCCTTCCGTAGTATCTATTGGCGTAGCAATACCAAACACTCTTGCCAATACTCTAAACACATTGCCATCCACCACAGCATGTGGCAGGTTAAATGCAAAAGAAGAAATAGCAGCAGCAGTATAAGGACCAACTCCTTTTAAATTCAATACCTCCTCATATGAGTCAGGAAATTTGCCTTTTTGTTCTTTTGAAATATATCGGGCCGTCGCCAGCAAGTTTCTGCACCGGGTGTAATAACCCAACCCTTCCCAAAGTTTAAACACTTTGGCATCCGGCGCCGTCGCCAGTTTGTGTACGTCTGGAAATGTTTTGATGAAATTGTTATAGTAACTTAATCCCTGCTCCACCCTTGTTTGTTGCAGAATAATCTCACTCAGCCATATTTTATAGGGGTCTTTTTCTCCTTTCCAGGGCATTTGTCGATCATTTTTTTCCTTATTCCACTTTAGCAATAAAGAAGCAAATTTTGCTTTTACTTCCATTTGATTGGCCATTTTCATTAAAAACAGGCTAGAATTTATCTGTCAAGCGGTTAAATATCCGTCTTTTTACTAATACCTTTTAGTTCCCTGTAGAAAAAAATTAGTCCTATTTAGTTGACTATCATATTATTTTGTCATAAATTGGTGTTCGTAAATTCACCAAAACCCCTGTAACAATGAGAAAAGCCGATCTGGTCAATCAGATTTCTGAAAAAACTGGCATACCTAAAGTAGATGTGCTTGTTACGCTGGAAACAATGTTTAAAGAGGTAAAAGACACTCTTTCAAACGGAGAAAATATTTATATCCGTGGCTTCGGTAGTTTTATTACCAAGAAAAGAGCTGCTAAGATTGGTCGCAATATCAAGAAGAACATTGCAGTACATATTCCCGAACATTATATTCCTGCTTTTAAGCCTGCTAAAGAATTTGTAGCGGAGGTAAAAAAACTGACTGATGCAGATGTAAAACAAGATGCAGGTCCCGGAGATGATAAAGATGATTAATCTCCTCCTAATTTCCCAGATAAATACAGTCCATTAAGGTAACTTTGCCACCTGAAAATTTTCAATGTGAAGAAAGCTCAATGGATTACACTTATTGCCGGCATACTTTTAACTGCAGGCCTTTTTTTATTTGGTCGCACTATTCCAAAAAACAAGACCGTTACCGCTGTAGTACACTCGGAAGGTGATGGTCATGATCATGGCCCGACTCCTGCCGCTATATCTATAGATTCAATTCTTACGTTGGCCAAGAAACAACTAAATGCCGAGCAAGTAGTTCGCATCAATACATTGGAAAATTCTATCTCCCGTGGCGATGTGAAAGATCAGCAAATTCATGTATACCATCAGCTAGCCAGATTCTGGGCCGATTCGGTAGGAGTTTTCGAACCCTACGCTTGGTATAATGCTGAAGCAGCAAGATTGGAAAATTCGGAAAAAAACCTCACCTTTGCCGCCCGGCTGTTTTTAGACAACCTGCAAAACGATGAAGTAGCACAGCGTAGACAGTGGAAAGCCTTGCAGGCTAAAGATTTGTTCGAACGTTCTTTGATGATAAACCCCTCTAATGATTCAGCCAAAATAGGCCTTGGTGCCTGTTATCTTTTTGGCGAAATTTCTTCCACACCGATGGAAGGTATTTTGAAAATAAGAGAAGTAGTTGAAAAAGACAGTACGAATATTTATGGTCAGATGATGCTGGCAAAAGGTTCACTGATCTCGGGGCAATATGATAAAGCAATTAGTCGTCTGGAAGCTGTAAACAACATCAAATCTGGCGACCTAGATGTTTTATTATTATTAGCAGAAGTAAATGAGCGGATGGGGAATAAGAGCAAAGCCATCAGCTGGTACGCAGCATCACTTCCTTTCGTAAAACAAGCAGAACTGAAAGCTGCCATTGAAAAGAGGATGAAAGATTTGAAGTAAAATGAAAGTTGAAACAAACTTATTATAAACAAGATTAAAAAATTATTTGAGTATGCCTTGTGGTAAAAAAAGGAAGCGTCATAAAATTGCGACGCATAAGCGTAAAAAAAGACTGAGAAAGAATCGTCATAAGAAAGGAAAGAAATAAGTTAATTGGTTAATTAGTTTATAGGGTAAGTATATATTTCCTTATAGCTAATTAACCAATTTGCCTATTATTAACGATCTCTCAGTCCACTAGTTGTTAGCCGTATTAGTTTGCAGTCCATCCATTTACCCGCAAAAATATTCTACAGGCGAAACCCCGCATTCCAAACGGAAATCTTGCAACTGGTGTTTATAGCACAATGGTTAATTCATTTAGCTTAGCTGTAATGAACAAAGAACTGATTATTAATTCAGCCCCACAGGGAGTAGAAATAGCCCTGCTTGAGGATAAGAAATTAGTAGAACTCCATACCGAAAAAAGTGATGGACGTTTTGCAGTGGGAGACTTATATCTGGGCAAGGTTAAAAAACTTATTCCCGGATTGAATGCTGCATTTGTAGATGTTGGGTTCGAGAAGGATGCTTTCCTTCACTATACCGACCTGAGTCCTTTCGCCAAATCGTTGCTCAAGTTCACTACCATGTGTATGAACGATAAAAGTGAGCAGGGCTTAGATTTTTCCAAATTCACCATCGAGCCTGAAATTGTCAAAACAGGTAAGATCAACGAAGTACTGAATGGTAAGCCGCATGTGCTTGTTCAAATATTGAAAGAACCTATCGCCGCAAAAGGACCGAGACTTAGTTGTGAACTTTCTTTACCCGGTCGCTTTGTAGTATTGACTCCATTCAATGATATTGTTGCTGTAGCTGTTTCTCCTGCAAAAATTCTAAGCGAACAAACAAAGACTAATAGTATTCTGCGTGACCTCTTAAATGCAGACTTCAATAAGATTGTTATCAACGATAAGAATATCTACAGCGATACCAAGAATTATATTCAAAAGATTGCTCCCGAAAAAGCTGACATCGTTTCTTTCTATAACAATGGCTCAACCATTTTTGACTCATACGGTATTACGAAGCAGGTAAAATCCTCTTTTGGTAAAACTGTGAATCTCGATAGCGGTGCTTACCTTATTATTGAACACACCGAAGCATTACATGTAATAGATGTAAACAGCGGTTATAAAAGTGTAAGTAATAATCAGGAGCAGAATGCCATGGAAACAAATCTTGAAGCTGCGGAAGAAATTGCCCGTCAGCTTCGCCTGAGAGATTTGGGAGGTATCATCGTTGCTGACTTTATTGACATGAAGCTTCCTGACAATAAAAGGAAGTTAGTAGAGAAGATGGAAGAATTTATGGGGCCAGACAGAGCAAAACATGCTGTGCTTCCCATTTCCAAATTCGGATTGATGCAGATTACCCGCCAGCGGATGAAACCTGAAGTAAATATTATTACTCAAGAGGCTTGCCCAAGTTGTAACGGCACTGGTAAAATCTCTTCTACATTATTGTTAGAAGACGAAATTGAAAAGAACCTAAGTTACCTGATCACACATAAGAACAGCAACCTGAAATTGGTAGTTCATCCAATTTTGTATGCTTACCTCACTAAAGGTTGGTTTATGAGTAGCAAAATGGCCAAATGGAAAAAGAAGTTTGGTCAAAAAACAAGGTTAGAGGAAAATAGTAACTATCATCTTACAGAATACAAGTTCTTCGATAAGCATGATGAAGAAATTAAGCTATAAAACAAAAGCCACCGATTGGTGGCTTTTGATATTTGATATAGTTATTTTAATTCCTGTCCCGACTTCCCAAATAGATCATAATATACTGAATAAGAGTGACTACCGCAGCCAGTGCAGCTACAACATAAGTAGTAGCAGCCCATTTTAGGGCATCTTTCGCCTTTGGATATTCCTGTGGACTGGTAACATTCGTTCTTTCCAACCAAGCCAATGCTCTTTTGCTGGCATCAAACTCTACCGGAAGAGTTATCAGGGTGAAAAGCACCGTTACACTCATTATTATAATACCAATTAAAAGTACGGTCGGATTTTTAGTGGTTGCCAGTACAATCATTCCAGCCAGCAGTACCCAGTTTACCAGCATGGAACTGAACTGAACCGCTGGTACCAACTTACTCCGCATTACGAGTGGACCATAAGAAGTGGCATGTTGTACCGCATGGCCACATTCATGGGCAGCCACAGCAGCCGCCGAAATGCTCCGTCCATTGTACACATCCGGACTCAGATTTACGGTTTTATCCTTCGGATTGTAGTGGTCTGAAAGAAAGCCATTTACAGAGGTCACTTTCACATCAAAAATGCCGTTTTCTTGCAGCATTTTTTCAGCTATTTCACGGCCGCTTAAACCGTTCGAAAGGGGAATTTTGCTGTACTTGGTAAACTTGCTTTTAAGTACCGCCGAAACGATAAAACTGATGCCCAAAAATAGCAGGGAAACAATCATTATTTCACTTGACATTATCATAGTTACTCATTTATTTGGCCCTGTTTATTGCAAATTTGCGACCATTCCGAATACCGGAATTTTTTCAGCCGATTTGTCACCCAATGTGAAATAAAAAAAATAATATAGGCTTTATTCGACGGAATTTAAACTATAATAAATAATCTATAACCATATGATTATCTTCTATTTACGTTAATTTATTTGTATAAAAATAAAGCCATTTCTGATTGCCTGACACATGTGTAAGTTATGCACAGCCATCAAATTTTATTTTGAAATCTGCCGCATATTTGTAACTTAGCAATAGAATTTAATGGGTTAGTAAGTAAGAGGGCCAATCGAAAGATTGGTCCTTTTTACGTTTAGAAAACATCGACCAAATTATTATTAAAAACTCTCTTCATTTTTATCTTTTATGATAAAAAATCTATCCCTCTTCTACTCTTTTTTTTAATCCTTGTTCAAACATTCATAAATCAAAATCCAAACAATTAATTTTATCGCATGAGCAAAATAAAAACATCGTTTTTTTGTCAGCAATGCGGTTATGAAAGTGTGAAATGGGTTGGTCAATGTCCTTCATGCAGTCAATGGAATACTTTCGTTGAAGAACAATCACAAAAAGACAATTCGAAAAACAATAACACTTGGAAAGATTATAACGAAGAAAAAAGAATCACCAAAACAATTGCCTTAAGCAAAATAAAAAGCAGTGAAGAAAAAAGAATGCCGACTGCCGATCCAGAATTAAACCGTGTATTAGGTGGTGGCGTTGTTCCGGGTAGTTTAGTTTTAGTTGCGGGAGAACCAGGCATTGGAAAATCCACTTTGTTTTTACAAAATGGATTATGGTTAAAAGATATCATTGTTCTTTATGTAAGTGGAGAAGAAAGTGAGCAGCAAATAAAAATGAGAGCAGAGAGAATGAAACAAGGTCCTTCATCAGGAATAGGTGATAATTTTTATTTACTTACAGAAACATCTACCCAAACAATTTTTCAGGAAATAAAAAAACTGAAGCCTCAGTTAGTAATCGTTGACTCTATTCAAACATTACAAACTCCCTTTATTGATTCCTCTCCCGGAAGTGTATCGCAAATAAGAGAATGTGCTGCCGAGTTTCAACGATTTGCAAAAGAAACTAACACACCGGTTTTTCTTATCGGTCATATTACAAAAGACGGAAGCATTGCTGGTCCGAAGATTTTGGAACATATGGTAGATACCGTTTTACAATTCGAAGGAGATCGTCATTACGCTTATCGCATTCTCCGCACCTTGAAGAATCGTTTTGGTAGCACTGCCGAATTAGGCATCTATGAAATGACGAGTGAAGGCATGAGAGGTGTGCTTAATCCAAGCGAAATATTAATTACACAAAAAGAAGAACAACTTAGCGGAATAGCTATTGCTGCAACAATTGAAGGCATGCGGCCTTTATTAATTGAAGTGCAGGCATTGGTTACTCAATCTGTTTATGGTACTCCGCAACGAACAGTAACTGGTTTTGATCTGCGCCGTTTACAATTACTATTAGCTGTATTAGAAAAAAGAGGCGGCTTTCATTTTGGGGTAAAAGATGTTTTTCTAAATATTGCTGGAGGCATAAAAGTAGAAGATCCTTCCATTGACCTTGCAGTTCTTTGTGCCTTACTATCTTCGTATGAAGATGTACCCATTCCGCAGCAAATATGTTTTGCCGGCGAGGTTGGACTAAGTGGGGAGATAAGAGCCGTTAATAGAATTGACCAACGCATTGCCGAAGCAGAGAAACTTGGATTTGAGAAAATCATTGTTTCAAAATACAATCAGAAAGGGTTAGCTAAACAGAAATTCAATATAGAAATTGTTACAATGGGGCGAGTTGAAGAAGTTTACAAGCACTTATTTTAAACTTATATGATTTCATTAAAAGAAATAAAGGAATCTGTACTTCATTTATTCTTTCCGCATGTATGCACAGGCTGCGGCAATGATATTCTCGATAAAGAAAGTGTTTTGTGTATGCGATGCATAGATGCTATGCCAGAAACTAATTTTGAACTACATGCTAATAACCCGGTTGAAAAAATGTATCGGGGAAGATTACAACTGACCAGCGGCACAGCACAGTTTTATTTTACTAAAGAATCCTTGATGCAGCATTTAATGCATCAATTCAAATACAAAAGCAATAGAGATCTTGGCCTGCAACTTGGCAGAATAATGGGCGAACAAATTATAAAGGCTGACCGCATCAATGTAGATGCCTTGATTCCATTACCATTATTTCCTGCTAAAAAAAAAAGAAGAGGATACAATCAGGCTACTTTATTATGCAAGGGCATGGCAGAAGCAATGAACATTCCTGTGTTAGACAATGCAATCATCAGACCGCAGCATACAGAAACACAAACCAAAAAAGGAAGAATAGAACGTTGGAAAAACATGGAAGGGAAATTTGTTTTGGATAATCCTGATGCAATAAAGAATAAACATTTACTACTGGTAGACGATATAGTAACAACAGGTGCCACATTAGAAGCTTGCGGTAATGAATTGCTAAAAGGTGAAAATGTAAAACTCAGTTTAGCTACCCTTTGTATTGCTTCCCGATAGAACTTTTCCCACTAAGACACTAAGCCAACAAAGAAAATAAACAAAAAGTCAATTTCCTTTGTGCCTTAGTGGGATACTTACATTATTTTTGATACCAATGAAAATCACCGGCCTTATTGCCATATCCTTATTACTGTTATTAAATTCCTGCCGGAAAGATTCTTTTATCACTTCTCCCGATGCAAGAGTTACCATTTCTGCCGACACATTAAAGTATGATACTGTTTTTGTAACCACCGGCTCCACTTACCGCAGCTTTACTATTTTTAATGATAATGACCAGAAGCTTCGTATTTCTTCATTGAAACTACTTGGCGGCTCTTCTTCTGTTTATAAGATGAATGTAGACGGCACTCCCGGCGATCAGTTTTCCAATATTGAAATAAATGCAAACGACAGCCTTTACGTTTTTGCACAGGTAAATGTAAATCCAAGTGTTGCCAACCTTCCTTTTATATTAAGAGACAGCATCGAAATAAATTATAATGGAAAAAGAAGATTGGTACAATTAGAAGCATGGGGACAAAATGCACATTTCTTCCGTGACAGAGTGATAGCTGTAAATGAAACATGGAACAATGATTTGCCCTATGTAATTCTTGGTTCGCTGTTAGTCAATCCAAACCAAACACTCACTATTAATAAAGGTTGTCGCATTTATGTACATGCAGATGCGCCAATTGTTGTAGATGGTTCTCTAATTGTAAATGGATTAAAAGATACCATCGACAGAGTGTCTTTTCAAGGTGACCGATTAGATGAACCTTACAAAAATTTTCCTGCTAGCTGGCCGGGTATATTTTTCAGAGGCACATCAAAAGACAATGTGCTAACGTATGCAAGCATCAAGAATGCATTTCAGGGAATTGGCATTGTAGATCCTTCGCCAAATGCAAATCCAAAATTAATATTGAACGAATGTGTAATTGATAATGCATACGATGCAGGAATTATTTCCATAAATTCAAGCATAAGGGCAAGAAATACACAAGTAAGTAATTGTGGTAAAAATTTATTTCTTGTAAAAGGTGGCGATTACCAGTTTACACATTGCACTGTAGTCACTATTGGCAACAGATATATAGACCATAAAGACCCTGTACTAACATTAACCAACTTTGACAATATCAGTACAGCCAGTCTTACAGCTTTATTCCGTAATTGTATTTTCTGGGGCGAAAACGGATTAGTAGACAATGAAGTTATTGTTAGTAAAAACGGCACTGGAATTTTCAATGTAAACTTTGATTATAATCTCTGGAAAGTACAAACGCCGCCAGCAAATATTACCAGCAATCAAATCATCAATAATCAACCACCAATGTTTGATAGTACTGATGGTTCTAAAAACTATTACAGCTTTAGATTGCAAACCGGCTCTCCTGCCATCAATAAAGGAACAAATGCTGGTGCTTTAACAGACCTGGACGGCAACCCAAGACCTGTTGGCCTGCCTGACTTGGGTTGTTTTGAAAAACAATAACAAACCAGTCAATCCCACCGAACAATAAGTTCGTAGCTTTGTTATTCACTCTACTAAAAAGAAAGAAATGAAAACACTAATGATTTCCTTATTTATTGCTGCTACATTAACAGGCGGTTCTATTTATGATTTTAATGTGGATGGACTGGATGGTGGTAAAATAGATTTTTCCAAATACAAAGGTCAAAAAATAATGATCATAAACACTGCATCAAAATGTGGTAACACACATCAGTATAAAGACCTTGAAGCTTTGTATGAAAAATATAAAGGCAAATTGGTTATCATCGGTTTTCCAGCAAACAACTTTGGCGGACAAGAACCTGGAACCGCAACAGAGATTCAGGAGTTTTGCAAACAGAACTATGGTGTAACCTTTCCAATGGCAGATAAAGTTTCTGTAAAAGGCGATGATACTCATGAACTATATAAATACCTGAAAGAACAAGCCGCTGCAAAAGGTTTTATTGATCCAGTAACCTGGAATTTTGGAAAATTCCTCATCAATGAAAAAGGAGAATTAATTGCAACCTTCAGTCCGAAAACTGAACCGATGAGTGAGGAGATACTGAAGTATCTGAATTAATTTTTCTAAAATAATAAATGTAAAAACGATGCTGCTATCAGCATCGTTTTTTTTGTTCAGATAGTTTACTTTCGCTTCAATGCAATTCGCCGACATTATAGGACAAAAAGAAACAAAGCAGCAGTTAGCAGAACTGGTGCAGCATAACCGCCTAAGCCATGCTTTACTTTTTTTGGGTAAAGAAGGAAGTGGTTCTTTATCGCTTGCTATTGCATTTGCACAGTATATTGTTTGTGAGAAAGTCAATCGGAAGTCAGAGGTCGGAAGTCAGAGCCCTTCACTTTTCGGAGAACCCGAACCTCCAAATTCCAACACAGAACATTCAACACTTAACGATAGTTGTGGCGTTTGCCCTGCTTGTCAGAAAGCTCAACAATTGATTCACCCTGATATTCATTTCTCTTATCCTACAGTTACAACTAAACCAGGAGAGAAACCAATCGCAACAAATTTTATTACGGATTGGAGAGAGTTTGTAAAACTTAGTCCTTATGGAAATTCATACGACTGGATAGAACAGATAAAAGAAAAAGAAAACAGCCAAGGAAAAATAACAGCGGAAGAATGTAACGACATCATCCGCAAGCTGAGTTTGAAGAGTTTTGAAAGTGTTTACAAAATCCTCATCATGTGGATGCCCGAAATGCTCGGCACCGAAGGGAACAAATTATTAAAACTTATTGAAGAGCCACCGCCAAATACATTATTTATACTGGTTACAGAAAATGAAGCACAGGTATTGCAAACTATTGTAAGCCGTTGCCAATTAGTAAAAATTCCATCGCTGGAAACAAGGGAGATTGAAGAAGCACTAATAAGCCGCAACAAAACTGAACCAGCAACCGCCAAACAAGTGGCAGCACTCAGTGATGGTAATTATCATGAAGCTTTGCAACTGGTGCAACATGCCGAAGAGGATTGGCAAAGCCTTTTGAGAGAATGGCTGAATGCAATATTAAAGACCGGACCAATTGCCCAAACCAAATGGGTGGAAGAAATAAGCCGCCTTGGCCGGGAAAAGCAAAAACAGTTTCTGCGATATTTCAATCATTTGCTGGAAGAAGCCATTCACCTCCGGATAAAAGGCGAAACGCATATTATGGGCGAAAAAGAACGAGATTTTGCCGAAAAGATCAATAAACTAACCGGAATTGAGCAACAACAGGCCATTATTGAAGAAATAGACCGAGCCAGCTACTATATAGAACGCAATGCCCATGGCAAAATGCTCTTTCATGCCCTTACCATTAAGCTATACCATATTATTCAGGATAAGATTGTATTTTTGGTGGAATGAGGAAAGTGAGTGGTGAATTGTGAATAGTGAATGAGATGAACCCGAATGTTTTCTGATTGTTTCAGTTATGTCTACAACTACTTCTACATATAGCATTGTTTTTCAAATGCATACTGCTTTGCTGAATAGCGAACAGAACGTACAAGAGTGCGACGCAACAGAAGCTCAATAGAATTACTACAGCCGGGTTCAAAACTCTCCTCAATCTAAAATCGCAAATCTGAAATTTAAAATCGGAACATGAGTTGTACAAGTTGCAGTACCAGCAGTAACGGTAAACCGGGTGGATGTCAGAGCAATGGCGGGTGCAGTACCGGCGGTTGTAACCGTATGAACACACATGATTGGCTGCGCAATCTGCCGATGAGTGATTTTGCCAGTGCCTGCAAAGTGATAGAGGTAACTTTCAATCAGGGAACCAGAAAAGATTTCTTTCGCAATCCTGCATTACATAATTATGAAAAAGGCGATCTGATTTCTGTAGAAGGTATCAGCGGATTTGATGTAGGCGAAGTATCGCTTACCGGCGAGATTGTACGTTTGCAAATGAAGAAGCGGAATGTAAAAGAAGATAATCCGGAGATGAAAAAAATACTCCGCCATGCTACCGACCGTGATATCGACATCTGGAAACAGAACAAAGCAAGAGAACCAGAAGCAGTAATTCGTAGCAGAGCAATAGCCCGCCAACTAAAACTGGATATGAAAATAAGCCAGGTAGAAATGCAGGCCGACGGACGCAAGGCAACTTTCTTTTATATAGCCGATGGCAGAGTTGACTTTCGGGAACTTATTAAAGTATATGCATCCGAATTTAAAGTAAAAGTGGAGATGCGCCAGATTGGTGCAAGGCAAGAAGCTGGTAAAGTAGGCGGCATCGGTAGTTGCGGCAGAGAGCTTTGTTGCAGCACATGGCTCACCGATTTTAAATCGGTAAACACAGCAGCGGCCCGTTATCAAAACCTTTCTATCAATCAAACAAAACTGAGCGGACAATGTGGACGCCTTAAATGTTGTTTGAATTATGAACTCGATACATACTTAGATGCTTTGCAACATTTTCCTGACAACTGCGATGTGATACAGGTTACCAAAAGCAATGCCTTCCTGGTTAAAAAAGATATTTTCAAAAACCTGATGTGGTACACATTGCCTGATAGCAACAAACAGTATCCATTAACCATTGAAAGAGTTATTAAAATAAAAGAACTGAACCAGCAAGGCATTCGACCTGATGATCTTGAACCGGTAGAAGTAGTTTCTTCTAAAACGGTGGAGAAAGAACCAGAGTTTGTAGAACTGGTTGGGCAAATAAGTTTAAAGAGCTTAGATAAAGCAGCCGATAAAAAGCGTCAGCAAAACCGCAATCAAAATCAACAAAGAGGACAGCGACCACAACAAAGACAACAAGGTGGCGGGCAACAGCAAGGCGGTAATCAACAACGTCAGCAAGGTGGTGGCAACAATCAAAATCGTCCGAACAGAAACAGACCAAGACCTAATAATCCAAACAGAAACAGAGGTGGACAACAAGGTGGCAACCAACAGCGGCCAGATAAACCGCAGCAAAGCTAACCGAACAGTTCGCTATTAATTAGCACAGAAAATTATTAGCCCAGCTGTAGTAATTCTATTGAGCTTCCGTTGCGTCGCACTCTTCGGGGTTCTGTAATTCTATTCGGTAATTTGCAGTATCCCGATATTTATTTTAAAAAATTACAAAGCTGGTTATATTTTGAAGAGTACAGGTTATATTATAAATTTATAGTTAGCAATAACAATACTTAGCAACAACAAATCAAAATGGCAAAATTTCTAAACACAACAGGAGTTTCTTATCACTTAGAAGAACTCATTAAAGGAACAAAGGATAGATTGATCCTTATAAGTCCGTACTTACAATTCACTGACAGGATTAAAGAGCATCTAAGTAACTTAAATGTTCAAAAGCGAGACATTCGTATTGTCTATCGAGAAAATAAACTTCAACTTGAAGAAAATAACTGGCTAGAAAGTCAAATTGGCATTCGGACAAGTTTATGCAAGAACCTACATGCAAAATGTTACATAAATGAAAACGAAGCAATAATTACTTCTATGAATTTGTATGAGTTTTCTCAACAAAACAACAATGAAATGGGTATATATATGTCAAAGGCTCAGGACGCTGACTTATATAATGCGACCCTTGAGGAAGTTCAACGACTTTTAACAATAAGTGAAGAGATTCGAGTGACCGTTAAAAAAGTTACCGCAGATACACCACCAAAAACAGAAAAGAAAATTGCTGAAGTAAAACGTTCCATAACTAAAAACACCAACAGGCAAACTGGATTTTGTATTAGGACAGGAGGATCAATTCCCTTCAATGTTGAAAAACCTTTGAACTATGACTCATATAAGAAGTGGAACGGAGACATAGCTCATCCAGAAAAATTTTGTCATTTCTCTGGAGAAGTTTCAAATGGTGAGACGTCTGTTAGTAAACCAGTCTTAAAAAAGAACTGGAAAAAAGCTAAAGAAATTCACGACTTATAAAGACTGGTATATACTGCCAACATGAACTATTAAAAAAATAAAAATCTTCCAGTGCCTCTTTTTCGACAAAAAAGAAGCCACAACAAAGCAGAATATAAGTTGTCGAAAAAGTAGCACCTCCATGTTCTAACAATAACACAAGAGGGTCTTGCACTATCCCATCGCAACCAATAAAACACAATCAAAGTTTCGGAGTCCCTGTGCGTTGGCCGGACAAAAGGCGGAGCATTCTTTTGTCCTAGACCTTTTTGTTACTTTTTGGGGCAATGCCAAAAAGTAAATAAAACCACTTTTGATATTTCAAAAAAAGAAAGAATCTCAAAAGATTCAACCTATCATAAAGTATAAATCCATGAGATGCCTCATTCTTCGGCATGACAAATACAAAAACTTTCATCATTCCTTCAACCACCGTTAAGCAAAAAACAAAATCAAAATCTTTTCTATAACTTTGATAGTATCAAATGATGCTATCTTGAAACCCCCATATCAGGTTACTTCTAAAATTTTAAAACTCATTAGCGAAATTTCAATGAGGCTTGGGGAGGTTAATGCGAATTACTTAAACAAACAATCTCCGCAGCTTCGCAAAAACAATAGAATAAAAACAATTCATTCTTCCTTACAAATAGAAGGGAATACACTTTCCTTAGATCAGGTTTCTGCCTTAATTGAAAATAAACGAGTGGTTGGTCCACAAAAAGATGTGAAAGAAGTATTGAATGCGATTTCCGCTTATGACCAGCTAACCAGTTTTGATAGTACAAATGAAAAATCATTTTTAAAGGCGCATAAGCTTTTAATGGATGGATTAATAACCAATAGCGGACAATACAGGAAGTCAGGAGTTGGTATAATGAAAGGAAATAATCTTACCCATTTAGCACCTCCGGCAGAAAATATAAAATTCCTCATGAAAGAACTTTTTAGTTATCTAAAAAACTCCGATGACCCAGTCTTAATTAAAAGTTCTGTATTTCATTATGAAACAGAATTCATTCACCCTTTCACAGATGGCAATGGCCGTATGGGAAGAATGTGGCAAACCGTTATTTTGATGAAAGATTTTCCGGTGTTTGAATATTTACCTTTCGAGACACTGATTAGCAAAAAGCAAAAGGAATATTATGCTGCATTATCAAAAAGTGACAAAGAAGGACACTCTACTATTTTCATCGAATTTATGCTCCAAACATTGAATGAATCATTAGAAAACTTGTTGCAGTATAATAATCGGATAATGTCTGACATAGACAGAATAGAATATTTTTTATCGCATAGTAAGAAGGAATTTACAAGAAAAGATTACATGAATATTTTCAAAGACATTTCATCTGCCTCGGCAAGTAGAGATCTAAAGAAAGCATTAGAGATAAAACTTATAACCAAATCCGGAACTAAAAACACAACAAAATATAAAATAAACTAACGATACTATTTAAATTACAATCATCATGAGAAAAAAAAAATAACCTTCATTCTTATAATAAGCTTCACCTTATTCATAAGCAATAATACAGATGCCCAGCTTTCTTCCAAACAGGTAGATAGTTTAGTGCAAAAATCAATGAAACAGTTTGATGTGGCAGGTGTAGCTATAGCCATTGTAAAAGATGGGAAAATAATTCATGAAAAAGGATATGGTGTAAAATCTATTGCTACCAAGCAGCCTGTGGATGAACATACCAATTTTCAAATTGCCTCCAACAGCAAAGCATTTACCACTGCTGCATTATCTATTTTGGTTGACAAAGGCAAACTTTCCTGGAAAGATAAAGTGAAAACCTACATACCAGAATTTAAAATGTACAATGATTATGTAACAGAGAATTTTCTAATAGAAGATTTGCTTTGTCACCGCAGCGGAATGGGTTTAGGCGTAGGAGACTTGATGTTCTTTCCCGATGGATCAGATTTCATCATCAAAGATGTTGTATCAAGCTTCCAACATTTCAAACCAGTATCTGCATTCAGAACACAGTTTGATTATGACAATTTGTTATACATTGTTGCAGGTGAAATAATAGCCAGAGTAAGTGGTATGAGCTGGGAACAATTTGTACAGACAAATATTATGGAGCCATTACAAATGAATAACTCCTCTACATCATTAGCTGGCATGAAAGATAAAAGCAACCTTGCAATGCCACACTCAACATCTACCGGAAAAATAAGAACCATATCTATGTTTGGCGACCAGATGATTGGCGCAGCCGGTGGCATCCTTTCCAATGCTGATGATATGTCGAAATGGATGATGATGCAATTGAACAAAGGCAAGTATGGAAATAATTCAGAAAAGCAATTGTTTGCTGAAGAAAGACAAAGAGAAATGTGGCAGATACATACCGTAACAAGAGCCAATCGTAATCCCCGCTACAATTCGCATTTTGCTGGCTATGGCCTTGGTTGGGATTTGACTGATAAAAAAGGAAATTTAAGTGTCTCCCATACTGGTGGGCTACCGGGCATGTTATCCATTGTTACCATGATATCTGATATGAAACTTGGCATTGTAATTCTAACCAATACAGAAAATGGTGGCAGCGCAGTTATTAGGGCAGTTAGCCAAACAATTATTGACAGTTATTTAGGGCTTGATGATTTCGGATGGATAGAAAAGTATAGCACTGCAATGGCAGACAATCAAAACAATGCTGATTCTGTAACTACAAAAGTCTGGGAGACCGTTACTGCTGCAAAAAACACAAAGATCAATCCGCAGGATTATATTGGTGTTTATGAAGACAACTGGTTTGGAAAAGTTGAAATATTTCAAAAAGAAAATCAACTGTGGTTTAAATGCTATCGATCACCAAAACTAAACGGCCCCATGCATTTTTATAAAGCCAATACCTTCGCCATCAAATGGGAATACCAGGATATGAATTGCGACGCCTTTGCCATGTTTAGTTTAGATGAGAACGGCAAAGCACAAAGTATAAAGATGAAAGGCATTTCGCCTGACATCGATTTTAGTTTCGACTTCCACGACTTAGATTTGCAAAGAATTAAATAAAAAAAATGATATTCAGAGAAGCAACAATAGAAGACATTCCGCAAATTCAGATAGTAAGGAATTCCGTTACAGAAAACACATTATCAGACCCAGCCCTTGTTCCCGACAAGGATTGTGAAGAATTTATGTTTGTAAGAGGCAAAGGTTGGGTTTGCGAAATTGATAAGCAGATTACAGGCTTTGCCATTGCCGACCTAAAAGAAAATAATATCTGGGCATTGTTCTTATTACCTGCATTTGAAAAGCAAGGTATCGGAAGACGGTTACACGACATGATGGTTGATTGGTACTTCACCCAAACAAAAGATAATGTCTGGCTTGGCACTGCGCCCAGCACAAGAGCAGAATCGTTTTACAGAAAGGCAGGCTGGAAAGAAATTGGTACTCATGGCAAAGGTGAAATTAAATTTGAAATGAGTTTTGATGAATGGGCTGCATTAAAGAAAAGTAATATTTAAAGATTTCTAATGAAAAAAAATAAAACCCTCATTATTATTTTCTGTTTGCTTGCTAATAATTTATTTGCACAAGCAGACACTACTAAGAAAAACTCTGCCCCCGCTATCTTCGACAGAATTACAAAAAGCATCACTGATTTTCAATTAGACACAACTACAGCTCCGGATGATAAGATAACAAGGAAAATAATTGAATTAAGAAACCTGAGAGGTGGTTTTAATATCAACGAGGTTATTGATTTCAAGATAGAAGAAGACCGGCAAAAAAATGAAGTTCCAAAAGCTGAGTTAGATAAAGTAGCAATGTTTTTTAAATCAGGAAATGGCAAAAAATGGTTGGACAACGCAATGACCTGGATATACAGAAATCATTTTACCTATAGCGAATTGAAAAAGCTTGTAAAGTTTTACAAAACACCAGCAGGCCAAAAAATGGCAACAGAACTCCCTCTAATCATGATAAAATCGCTAAAAGCAGGAGAAATGATAAAAGAGCTTTATCCAAAATGATTAAGTACCGCCAGATAGTAAAATTTTAATCCTTACTTACTCTCCTTCCACCGCTTTAATCAATGCATCCTGAATATTGCCTCTAATATTCATTCTTGAAAGTTTTGGATTATCTCTTGATGGAAAAACACGGTTGGAAAGAAAAACATACACCAAGTCATGTTTCGGATCTACCCATACACAAGTGCCTGTAAAACCTGTATGGCCATAGCCTTCTGGTGGCAATAATGCCGAAGGATAAGGATCGTCTCTCTTTGCATTATCTTTTTCAGGTTTATCAAAACCTAACCCACGGCGGCTGATATCGCTGTTGTAAGCTGTAAATAATTTTATTGTTTCTGGCTTCAGGTATCGTTCGCCATTTAGTTCACCACCGTTTAATAACATTTGGTATAGTAACGACAAATCATATGCATTGGAAAACAAACCTGCATGACCGGATACGCCACGGAACATCGCAGCACCTTCATCATGCACATCACCTGTTACGGTCTGGTGGCGGAAATAATTATCAGTTTCTGTTGGCACCATGCATTCCTCCTGAAAACGTTTGCGGGGATTAAATCCGGTAGAGTACATACCGAGTTTATTATAAAAATTCTTTTGTGCAAACTGATCTAATGTTAATCCTGAAATTGCTTCAACGATTTTTCCCAATAAAATAAAATCATTATCACTGTACACATATTTATTTTTTGCGCCTAATGGGCTTTTTGCAATACGGTCGAGCATGGTATCAGGCCAATCGTCTCGCATATACATTTTATCCGCTACACGAATCGTAAAACCGGGTTTAGATATCTCAGAATAAAAAGCTGGGTTTGGAATATTTGTTCCCGGCGTTAATGTTTCTTTATAAAAAACAATAAATGGCGACAGGCGAGCCTGGTGCAACAGCACATCTTTTATTTTCATTCCCGACTTATCAGTTCCTTTTAACCAGAAAAGATAATCACCAAGGGTTTTATCAAGATCCAGTTTCCCTTCTTCATATAATTTCATTACAGAAACAGTAGTAGCCGAAACTTTGGTAACAGATGCAAGATCAAAAATACTCTCCATACTCATTTTTGGCGAAGGCCCATATTCATAATTACCAAATGCTTTATTATAAATAATTTCTCCCTTATGCGCCGCCAGAATTACACAACCAGGAAATGCTTTTTTATCAATCCCATCTAATGCAATACTGTCAATAACAGCTAGTCTATCTTTTAGCAAAACCTCTGTCATGGCAGATGGCTTAACACCACCATGTACAATACCATCTCCAAATTTATAATTGCAGACAGATACCGGCAGTTTGCCCATTGAAACTATTTTTCCTTGCATTAAATCCGCAGCAGCTTGTTGTGTTATATCATCGTCCTGATAGCAGGCAACCAATGTCCATGCACCACAAAAGTTCTTAGTGGCTAGTACATTGCCAAAAGTCAGCGTAATGGTCTTTATAAAATTGAGCTCTTTGAATAATTTAATGGCAACATCACTTATGCCAAAGTTATTTGTCGGTCTTAATGAGTAATCATGCACACCGATAATAATAGCATCATACTTGCCATCTTTTTTTACCTCTTTTAAAATTTCATCAGATTTGTCTTGCCCATCTTTATACGTCAATGTATAAATATCAGCGTCAAAATCATTCATCATCCTTTTTCCAAAAGCATTTAAAGAAGAAGTACCAATACCGATATAGGCTACTTTCTTTTGCGCTGCCGTTAGCGGCACTTGTGCATAATCTGTTCTTGAAGCCTTCATGCCGGATTGCTCCAATACAGTAATTCCATCTTTAGCAACTTCATATCGAATAGCATCTGTTTTAGCATTGAGGTCAGCTAACAGATTAGTAGTATCTACCCATTGTGTTTTATTCAAACCCAACTGATATTTTGACAACAATACTTTTTTTACTTTTTCATTAATTTCATCCCAGCTTATTTTTTTATCAGCAATTGCTTTTTTAATAGCTGTAATAGATTCAGGCACACTGGCAGGTAGGCAAAGCATATCATTACCAGCAATGATGGCTTCTACAGAAATTGTTCCGCCCGGAAAAAATTTAGCAACACCTTTCATCTCCAATGCATCGGTAAATGTGAGGCCTTTATAACCCATTTCATTTCTCAATAGATCTGTCACATTTTTCTTTGAAATAGAAGTTGCTTTATTCGCTGTGTTATCAATGGCGGGAATATATAAATGTGCAATCATCACACTACCAACACCAGCATCAAAAATTGCTTTGAAAGGAACAAGTTCCATATCTGTCAACTGCTCCATACTTTTATTAATAACAGGCAAATCAAGGTGTGAATCAACATCCACATCACCATGACCAGGAAAATGTTTGGCACAAGCCATGATGCCAGCATCTTGCATTCCCTTCATGTATGCTACTCCATATCTTGACACTTTATCTTTATCCTCACCAAAAGATCGATAACCGATAACAGGATTGTTTGGATTATTATTAATATCAACAACTGGTGCATAGTTTACATGCACACCTATTCTTTTACATTGTTCACCAACAGCCACACCCATTTTATAAATCAGTTCATCACTGTTCAATGCGCCCAATGTAAGTTGATACGGATATTTAGTTACACTATCTAACCGCATTCCTAATCCCCATTCGCCATCGATAGTAACCATCAACGGAGTTTTGGCAATGCTTTGATAATAGTTAGTAAGATTTGCTTGTCGAATTGGACCGCCTTGGAAAAAACACAAAGCACCTACATTATATTTCTTAATATCATTCACCACTTTAGCTACATGGTCAGCACCCAAATTGGAATGTGCCCTTATCACCATTAACTGAGCAATTTTTTCATCATTGCTCAAACTATTAAAAACACTATCTGTCCATTGCGTGGCAGACAATTTACTTTGATACTGGGCGGACAGAACTGAGGGGCAAAGAAAAATGCAAATAACAATCGTCTTGAAAAGCTTCATAGTAAAAATGATTAGTGAAACAAGGTCTTAAAATTAACCCTTTTGAAGTAAAGAAATTGCCAATCGTTGCTTAAAATTGAAATGGTTATTTTTGGCGGCTAAAGAAGATTTTGTGCCAGATAAGATTACACTTTTACCAGATAACATAGCCAACCAGATAGCAGCCGGTGAAGTAATTCAGCGACCAGCCAGTGCCGTAAAGGAATTGCTGGAAAATGCGGTCGATGCCGGAGCTACTGAAATTAAATTACTTATTAATGATGCTGGCAAAGCCCTGATACAGGTAATTGATAATGGCAGCGGCATGAGTGAGACCGATGCCCGCATGAGCTTTGAACGCCATGCTACTTCCAAAATAAAAAGTATAGAAGATTTATTTCATATAAGAACAATGGGTTTCCGTGGTGAGGCTTTGGCATCGATTGCTGCCGTAGCACAAGTAGAACTAAAGACAAAGAGAGAAGAAGATGAAACCGGAGTTTATATTGAGGTAGAAAACAGCAACGTTCAAAAGCAGGAACCGATTGCTGCTCCTCAAGGAACTAGCATTGCTATGAAGAATTTATTCTTTAATGTTCCGGCCAGGAGAAATTTTTTAAAAAGCAATGCGGCAGAGATGCGACATATCGTAGATGAATTTACCAGAGTGTCGATGTCATTCCCGCAGATATTATTTACACTTACTGCCAATAACCAGCAGATATTTCATCTGGAAGCAGGAAGTTTAAAACAGCGGATTGTTCAATTACTTGGCAACAATTATAATGCAAAGCTTGTAACGGTAAAAGAAGATACTGATTACATGAACATTTATGGCTTTGTGGGCAAACCAGAAACTGCCAAGAAGACAAGAGGAGATCAATACTTTTTCGTTAACAACCGTTTTATAAAAAGTGCATACCTGAACCATGCGGTAATGAGTGCTTACCAGGAAATGATAGCAAAAGATTCATTCCCTGCTTATGTTTTATTTATTGATTTAGATCCGGCAGTGGTAGATGTAAATGTGCACCCGACCAAACAAGAAATAAAATTTGAAGATGAGAAAATAATTTATGCTTTTGTGCAGGCAGCCGTAAAACATGCTTTGGCACAATTCAGTGTAACACCTACGTTAGATTTTGAGCTGGATGCATCTATACAACAACTATCATCTATCTCACAACCATTCCCCGACGAAAAAAAATCAGCCGCAGCTTCCGGTTCTATATTTAAAAGCTTTACCCAAAAACACCAGGCCCATTTTATTGAGAAGAGTGATAGAAGTGAGTTGAAGCATTGGAAGAGTTTCTATGAAACGAGAAGTGGTGAGAAGGAAGTGGCAAATAGGAGAAAAGAATCTGAAAGTTTAGCAACCCCACTTACCACTCACCACTCACTACTAACCGAAGTTGAACTAACACAACTTCTCAATACATATATAACTTTGCCTTCAACAAACGGCTTCCTCCTTATTCACCAACAAGCGGCACATGAAAGAGTATTGTATGAACAATTGAAAAAAGCAAGCAAGGATAAACCAATCGCAGTACAACGGAGTATGTTTCCTTCTACCTTAGAATTAACGCCTGCTGATGCGGCAGTGATGGAAGAAATAATTACTGACCTGCAACAATTAGGTTACCTGATAGAACCATTTGGTAAAAATTCATATGTGATACAAGGAACTCCTGCTGACGTAACACAAGGCAATGAAAAACATACCATTGATATTCTACTGGAACAATACAAGCATTTCAGCAATGAAGTAAAGTTTTCTAAAAGAGAAAAACTGATCCGTTCTTTAATAAGGCAACAAGCCATAAAAACTGGCACAAGGTTGACAGAAAAAGAAATGCGGCATTTGGTAACTGATCTTTTTGCTTGTGAGCAACCGAATATAACTCTTGATGGCAATCCTACTTATTTGGAATTTAAGCAGGAGCAGTTGGAAAGGATGTTTGGGAAATGATATCTTCACAATTATAGTAGGCTATATAAAACTAATTTGTTCGTCTGATTCTGAACAAACAATCCATATATCTAATATCATTCGGAAAATTATTCAGGAAATAGTTGCCATAAAAGCTACCTTCAAAAAACTCTCCAACCTGATTAGGATAATTCGTTAGTGAAACGTTGAAAGGAGGTATTAAAGTTATAGCTGAAAAAGTTTCATTAATAGATAAGCGAGTCATTGGAAAGACTCCGGTTGAAAGAGTATGGGTAAACCAGAAAAAAGTACCCATTATCCCGTTGCCCCCAGTAAGATATGCTTCATTTGTTGAATTCGCATAATTGCTATAACCCCAAAATAAAGGATCTGGGAAAGAACTAGAGTATACAACAGAATAACTAACACTTGCATTGGGTCTTTCAGATATAAATTGTTCTGCAGAAACTCCACAAGTTGTAATATTTCCAACATTTGTTAACGATCCGGTTAAGTTAAACGTTTGTGTTGCATTTTGCTGGTTAGTCAAATTATCAACACCTACTATCTTGCAATTTGGATAAATGCCATCGCAGGGACTGAGCTGAACTACAAAACCTCCATCTGGCATTAAAGGGGTAGATACACCTTTGTTGCCATACCAAACAATAGCATACCCACTAGTTACCGGACCTCCAGTACAATTTAATAATCTACCAGTTACTGTTTTAGTTTGTACAGGAGTTACTGAAACTGTTCCTAATGAAATATTAGTAGAAGATGGGCTTAGACTAATTGTGTGTTCTACTGCATGACAAAAATTTTCTACCTCTAATATTAAAGACATATTAGCAGGAATAGGATTATTTATTTGACCTAAAGAATCCGTAGTACCCCATGCCGCAGTAATTCCATTTAGTTGACGTATTACTATATATCTTTCTGCCAACGGGAATCCAAAATTATCAACAAAGGTTGCTATAAAATTAATTATTTGCGAATACTGCCCACATGTCCAATAGCTAAAGTGAGATACTTCACCCACATAATTATCTCCTATCTTGCTTGCAGCACCTTCTTCTTTCCACAATCCTGTTACATCATCCAAGTACCACATGCTAATAGTAGCAGGTGCATTTGCTCGTAATGCGGATGATATAGCGGTAGTTAATGTCGCTGCTTTATTTTTCGCTATCTGCAATTTCTCACCTGTGGGTGATTCTAATTCCACAATCAACATACCATGTGTTGCCAGTAGAACTTTGTTTCCACCCTTATCATAACCCAAGAAAGAACCTGGCGTAGTTTGATATCTTGACTGAAAGGTCGGGTCTATATAGGATACAAATACATTGATAGTACCGTTATATAGACCTCCGCCAGATTGTTTTACGACTCCATTTGCAGGCAATTCAACTTTACTTCCGTTAGAAAGTGATACTGATCCACCACTATTACTTTCTATTGTGCCAGTCAATTGTTTATAAACAAGACCAATAACAATATTATTTACTCCCGATGTGGCGCTAAATACACGAAAGGCTTTATAATATCCAGACCTTTCAGCCGAAACAACTGTTTCTGCTTTATCAAGTTTTGCATCTTCGAATTTAAAAAAACCATTGGGGTCTGTTGTTGCGGTTTTAATACCCAACTTTACTGTAACTCCTGCAACGGGATGCCCGCCCTCATCTACTACTTTTCCCTGTAAACTTCCTGTAAAAGAATTGGGACCAGAGCCTCCCGGTCCAAGCACTCCATATTTCTGACAATTAAATGCCAAAAAAGAAATCAAAACAACATAAAAGGAAAATCGTTTCTTCATAATAGCTTCAGCTGCGTATATGCTTAAAGATAGCTGTGATCATCGTTATTCGCAACTCATAAAACAAGATAATTATAGAGTAAATACTGCTGCCTGTTTAATTATATGAGTATCAGTACTTGTTGCGAACTCCTTGCAAAAACTTCTCCATCGCCTTTCTTACTTCTGTAGAAGTAGCCTGGTGGTTATTGACCAGTGTAGAAAAAATAAGCAGCTTACCTTTTTTAGTATATAAGAAACCGCTGAAGGCAACAACACCGGAGAGTGTACCTGTTTTGCCATAAATATATCCGCTGTCTGCTTTGTAATAACTGCTGATAGTTCCTTCACCACCAGTTGCAAGAATGACTTTGATACGTTCCATACCAAATTCATTTTTCATTTTGTTGAGTATAGCAACAAAATCCTGCGGAGTAAATAAATTATAACGGCTAAGGCCGGAACCATCTACCCATCTTGGTTTTTGTGGCAGGTCTTTGAAATCTGTTTTAAGTATGGTATCAATAATTTTTGCATCATTCATAACTCCCAGCATTTCATTACTCACCATTAATAAAGATTGTTCGGCAAAAAAATTATCGCTACGATGCATCATGGGTTTGAGGAGAGAGTCGGTGGGCTGGGAATGAATTTTTTTAAGCTCATTTCTTAACCCATTCTGAATAGATATGATTTTATTCAAATCAATAGTCGTAATTTCTCTAAAGATTGTGTCTTTAAGTAATTCTAAAGAGGACTGAACTCCATTTGTAATAAAAGGAATTGATATTGTTTTCTTTTTTTCCATTCCTTGTGTTATAGTGTAAGAGTTTGTGCCAATATTTCTGGCAACTGAAAAAGCTTTTGCTTTTTCAGTATCAGAAAAAAAGTTACATCCCAATTAGTTTCTGGAATTGAATAAACTAATGGAGGTTTGTTTCTTTCATTTATTTCTTGTGTCCAATCAAGAACGTTACCATAAACAGGAAAAGAATTTCTTTCAGCCATGTAATCTTGGTCATAGTCATTCCACGACCAACCTGAACCCAACGCTTCTTCTTGCCAATTATCATTATTGATATAAAGATTTCTTTTTTCTTTTTTAAGAACATTGATCAAAGGTTGTGTTTTAAAATCCGGATGAAGCAAAGTAGGATCACCAGTTGGGATAATTAGAATAGCTGTATCCTTTTCTAATAACATTGCTCCCACCAAACTATCTCCCAAATATTTCATCGCTGCATAGCAAGTTGGCAGTTTAGTATTGCTGGCTGGTACAAAATATTTATCGCCCTGATAATTGTATAAATATTTATTAGTGGAAGGATCAAAGATGCTGATGCCGACATGAGCAGTTTGTAATGCTTTCGCATCTAATACATCTGCTTTGGCAGATTGGGAAATTTGTTTTTCTATGGAACAAGAGGCAAGTAGAATTAAGAGTGAAGAGTTAAGAATTAACAGTTAGGGCAGTTTTTTAATCAATTTTTTTTTCATATAACGCTAAACTTTAAATTCTTAACTCTTAACTGAATGTAACGATTTTGCCCATAGCAGAACTCTCCAACGCTGCTTCAATAATTCTTGTATTTAAAATTCCGTCTGCCGCTGTAACAGGATTTGGACCTTTCCCGGTTAATGCTTTATATACATCATCATAATAACCCATGTAATTTCCGGGGGAAGATGTTGTTTCGCTTCTTTTTACTTCTCCATTTATTTCTGTATGCAAAATTCCATCTGGTGCTGCCGGTGCAGGGCACCAACTTTCCATCGATGGTTTTACACCGGCGAGTAATTGCTGCTCCTGCATATCTGAACGCTGTTGCAAAAAACTTCCTTTCATGCCATGTATTGTATATGCATAGGTTGATTCCCTGGCAATGACGGTGGCTTTCAATCTTACTCTTAATCTGTCGTAATAAAAAAGCATTTCAAAATAATCCGGCACCGCCACATCATCCCGCATTTTTATTAGATCTGCAAATAATGCTTTAGGGAAACCAAATAACTGAATAGCTTGGTCAACCAAATGCGGAGATAAATCAAACAAGTTTCCAGCACCGGGCATATCACCTTCTTTATGTTGCTTGCCTCCGAAGCTGGGGCGATAACGGTCGTAGCGAATTTCTGCTTCTCTTATTTCTCCCAAAAATCCTTTTTCAATAATAGCTTTTACAGCACCATAATCACCATCGTAGCGACGATTCTGGTAAACACTGAGGAACAAATTATTTTTTTCTGCTAATGCTGTTAACTCCTCTGCTTCTTTTACAGTAATAGCAAATGGCTTTTCTATTACCATGTTCTTGCCTGATTGTAATACCAACTTTGCCTGTTCAAAATGTAAATGCGTTGGTGTATTTACAACAATCAGTTGCAAAGTGGAATCACCACAAAGTTCTTCTACCGAACGATATAGTTTTGAATTAGGATAATGTTCTCTTGAATCATTATTATTTCTTTCTACAATCGCTGCTAATTCAAAACCCAGATGTGCTTCGAGAAAAGGTGCATGAAATAATTTGCCGCTCATGCCAAAGGAGCAGATGCCCCCACTAATAGTTTGCATATTTAAAAGTCTTTATTCCCCTAAAGGGGAGAATCTAAAATTTTCCTATTTGCAAAGTACTAAATTAAAAAGTATGTCTGACCTAAGTTCCCCTTTAGGGGACAGGGGCATACAGGGGGTTCTTATCCTCTCTCCTGTGCCCTTAACCATCTTTCCGGAATTTCATTACTGCTTGCCAGTAAATAATCTTTGTAACTACAAGCAATGAATTTTTTATCGGGCAGCTGCATCCACCATCTTCCCGTTTTCTTGCTTTGCAGAAAAGTTGTTTCAACTTCGGCGAATGCTGTATGGTATTCATTGAAAGAATCTCGTTCGTCAATATTAGCTTCTCTTCTGCCACGGCTGCGGCCATCGAGTATATACCAAAGCATATGACTGATCTGTTTGGCTGTCAGTTCATCTTTATCATGCTGCACATCATACCCATAAATACCAATCGTATTTACATTGGGACTCATGCCTGCATAGCGAAACAGCACACAAGCTTCTTCGCCATTCAATCCATTGGGAGAAAGAGTATTTGCAGGTGCATACGTACTTGCCATTGCAGTAATGTCGAAGCTGAACATGTTGCTATTGCGAATCACCGGTTCCATTTCATCAATGGATTCTTTTACACTGCCCACACGGTAACAATCGAAACGAAGTTTGTCCAATGTCTCCAGCATCCGCGGATGCACATAATAACTTTGAAAGGCGATATGATTATAGTGACGGATAAAATTCGGTTCGCCAGTCAGCATTTCCATTAGGAAGTTCTCGTGACGGAAAGGAGACTCAAGGTTTAAATCAATCAATGCATCTACACAACTTGCTTCAATCAATTTTTTCCCATCAGCATAAGCACCATATTGTGATAAGGTAAGATCATGAGAGCCACCAAGAATAATAACTGTTTTTCCATCGCCAATTAATTCCTGCACCACCGTTTTTAAAGCAGCATAGGAATCGGTATATAATGAACCCGCAACAATATTTCCAATATCTGCGATTTTAATATCCTGATGCCAATAATATAAATTGTAGAAATGGCGACGGATAACATCTGGAGCTTCGCTATGTCCATGAATCAAACCGCTTCCTCGTTGTTCGCCACAACCTACCATTACAATCTGCGCTTCATCCAAATCAGGAAACTCTTTATCATAAATATCAATTATCTGGCCCATCTGCCCTTCTTTGTATCCTTCATCAAAAGAAATGGCAGCAATGCTGATGGGTGAAAGAAAGTCGGAAATATTGAGGTGGTCTGACATGAACACAAAGCTAAGAGGTTAATGAGAAAAGGAGATAAAGAGTTTTTACAATTTACTCCCAGATATACACTGATAAAAATATTTGATACAGAATTTATACAGTTTTAAAAAATACCTTTATAAACTTAAATTTTAAAGAAGTAATCCGATAAAGACAGACAGAAATGCACAGAAAAATATTCATACTAGCAGCTTTCTTTATCTTTTCAGGCAATTTGTTTGGACAGGCTGTCAGCAGTATTACCGGAACCATTCAGGACAAAACAACAAAGCTGCCCATTGAATTTGCAACGGTGCAATTGCTTCAATTACCGGATAGCATTGTTTTAAAAACAACGGTGACCGACAAAAAAGGGAAATTCACTATTGATGATATTGAGTCGGGGAATTATATCGTCAGCTATACTTTTATCGGATATAGTCAGGCCATTCTTCCTATCACCGTTAATCAGAAAAAAGAAAACCTGGGGCAGATAGAAATTGAAGTGTTATCAAAATCGTTGAGCGAAGTAACAGTTACCGGAAGAAAATCATTACTTAATACTTCTATTGACAGAAAAGTGTATAATGTTTCGCAGGATATTATGGCGCAGAGCGGAGTTGCCAGTGATATTCTGAAAAATATTCCTTCGGTGGAAGTAGATATTGACGGAACAGTAAATTTGAGAGGATCTTCTGATGTAATGATACTTATAAATGGAAGACCATCGCCATTAATGGGAAGATCGAGAGCCGAAGTGTTACAACAATTGCCAGCCAATTCGATTGAACGGATAGAAGTTATTACCAATCCTTCAGCAAGGTTCAAACCGGATGGCACTTCAGGCATTATCAATATCGTTTTGAAAAAAAATACAAAACAAGGCTGGAGCGGATCGGCCATTTTGAATGCCGGAAACAACGATAGATACAGTGGCAATCTTACATTCAATTATAAACCGGGCAAACTGAATTTCTTTGGTAACTACAGTTTACGAAAAGACAGACGACTTCGCACTAACAGCATTGACAGGGAATACCTTGATATATCCGGTACAACAGAAAGCTTTTATTATGATTATAATAGTTCACTTGCCAAACCTGTTTCGCATTTTGCAACTCTCGGTGTTGATTATACTATTGACGATAGGAACACTGTTGGTTTATCGGGTAATTATCATTACCGTGACCAGGTAAAAAATGATGTCCTGAATAGATTATACACTGATAAAAATAAAATTACCACTAGCCAGTTCGATCGGTTGCGTTACGATCCCGAAATAGAAAAAGAAAAAGATGCGACTGCCTATTGGCAACACAATTTTGCAAAAGAAGATAAAGAATTAAGAATAGAATTAAATGTATCTACGTCAGATGAAGTAGAGGACAATCATTATTCTACCATTTATCATTATCCTGTTAAGCCTTCTGCATTTGATAACACATTAATAAAACAAGGCGATAAACAACAGCAATTTTCAATAGATTTTACTAATCCAATTACAGAAGACTCAAAAATAGAAACCGGCTACCTTGGCTCTTTTAACCAGATTGATCTTGATTTTTATGGTGAGTTATATGATACCACTCAGAAAAAATTTATTAAAGATATCATTCGTACAAACCAATTCAAATACAGCGAAAGTATTCATGCTTTTTACGGAACGTATCAACATCAATATGAAAAATTTGGCTATTCGGCGGGTTTACGGGCAGAGCAGGCCATCATTAAAGGAAATCTTGTTACCAAAGACTCGCTGATTAGCAACGATTATTTTAAAATTTACCCA
Source organism: Chitinophagaceae bacterium (assembly GCA_016706055.1). Taxonomy (GTDB): domain Bacteria; phylum Bacteroidota; class Bacteroidia; order Chitinophagales; family Chitinophagaceae; genus JJ008. Next base: position 213,108 of record JADJKL010000012.1, read on the forward strand.
ACACTTCATCTTGCTTATAAATTAAAAAATGGAGAGCTGCAATTGAACTACAGCAAACGGGTAAACAGACCTGATGGCGATGAGATGAATCCTTTTCCTGAATACAGAGACCCTTTGAACCTAAGAGCTGGTAATCCAAAATTGCTGCCTGAAATGATACATTCAGTTGAGTTTGGTTACAAATGGCAGAACGATAATTTTTCTATTGTGCCAAGCCTGTATTATCGCTATAAGAAAAACGGATTTACGTCTGTTACTATTCCGCTTAATGATTCCGTATTGCTAACAACAGAACAAAATCTTTCTAACGATCAATCTGCTGGGCTGGAAATCATCTTTAGTGCAAAAGCAGGGAAATTTTTCAGCACTAATCTCAGTACTAACTTCTTTTATAATCAGATTGATGCATCAGATCTGGGTTTTATTGGCAAGAAAACAATTTTTTCAATGAGTACAAATCTCAATGCCACTTTTACTATTACTAAAACAACTGTAGCACAGATAAGCAGTAATTTTCGTTCTGCGAGGTTAACACCGCAAGGAAAATCATATGCCAGTTTTGTTTTTAATGCAGGATTAAGACAAGATCTATTTAAAAAGAAAGCATCTATAATATTAACTGCTTCAGATCTATTTAAAACATTGAGGTATAAAAATGAGTTCAATACCACTGGCTTACAACAGGTTTCATTTGGAAGAAGAGATGCACAGATTATTTATTTAGGTTTCAGTTACCGGTTTGGAAAAGCTCCTAAAAAGGCAAAAGAAGAAAAGCTTGAGTTTGATAATAGCTTGTAATTATTACCGATAATCAGCAGTTTTATTCTCTAAAAATTCATTTTAACCTGCAGCCGCTGCGGTTTATCTTTGCCGCCTTATGGAACAATTGCTTAAACAGATAGAAGATTATAAAAAGGAGATTGCTGCTTTTGCCGCTGCAGATGAAAAGCAGGTGGAAGAGTTCCGCATTAAATATCTTGGCACCAAAGGATTAATGAAATCCATTATGGGAGAGATGAAAAATGTGGCGGTAGAAAATAAAAAAGAAGCCGGGCAACTGTTAAACGAGTTCAAGGTTTTCGTAGAAGAGAAGTATAATGAGTTGAAAGAGTCGTCTGTCAGTGGACAACAGTCAACGGCCAATTCAATTGACCTTAGTTTGCCAGGCGATAATTTACCAATTGGATCAAGGCATCCCGTTGTATTAATGCGGAACAGGATTGTTTCTATTTTTCAACGCTTAGGATTTGCAGTGGCTGAAGGACCGGAAATAGAAGACGACTGGCATAATTTCGGCGCATTGAATTTGCCAGAGCATCACCCTGCAAGAGATATGCAGGACACTTTCTATATTCAACAAAATCCGGATTGGGTGTTAAGAACACACACCAGTAATGTTCAGATCCGGGAAATGGAAAAAGGCAAACTGCCCATCCGCATGGTAATGCCGGGAAGAGTGTACAGAAATGAAACCGTGAGTGCAAGAAGCCATTGTTTCTTTCACCAGGTGGAAGGATTATATATTGATGAAAATGTTTCATTCGCTGATCTGAAGCAAACATTGTACTTCTTTGTAAAAGAAATGTATGGTAAAGATGTAAAAGTCCGTTTCCGTCCTTCGTATTTCCCTTTTACAGAACCAAGTGCCGAAATGGATGTAAGTTGTTTTATCTGTGGCGGTAGTGGTTGTAATATTTGTAAGAAAACAGGCTGGGTAGAAATATTAGGTTGCGGTATGGTGCATCCCAATGTATTAACCAACTGCAATATTGATCCAACAAAATATACCGGCTTTGCATTCGGCATGGGGATAGAAAGACCTGCCATGTTAAAATACGGCATCAACGATATTCGCTTATTCAGCGAAAATGATGTTCGCTTCCTGAAACAATTTACTTCGGCTATATAAAAAAGGCTGTCTCGTTTAAAACGAGACAGCCTTTTAGTTCTATTCAACTATTGTAATATTAGCTGGACTTTGGCCTGTAAAATGCCAACACTAAAGAAGCAGCGATGGCAATCCATAAGCCAATGCCATATCCTTTACCTAATGCTTTAAATATATCACCAATTGCCGCTCCCTTAATAAGAGGACCTGCAATCATAATGTAAAGCAAAGTCAGCAATGGAAGAATGGAAAGCAAACTTCCGGGAAGAATACTGTTGCCGTTATTTAATGCGCCTACCAGTAATAAAAGACCTGATAATGGTATTAAAAATAAAAGATACTGTTGCCAGTTTCCTGGACTAGCAGTGGCCATATCAAATCCACTGATACTTCTTCCGAAAAAACTAAAATAAGCAAGAAAGAAACTACCTAAGAGTGCAGCTCCTAAAACAATGTTTAGCGTTTTTTTGTCCATGTTGATTGGTTTATTGGTGATTGATTAAAAAATGTAATTACTTTTTTACACTCATTCGTTTATAGCAGAAAAATGCTGCTGCTAAAAATGCAACAATGGCAATATAAAACCAAGAAGTAAAATCAACTGTGATATTCAAATTATCACTCATTGATTTTCCGATATTATCAAGCCCGGTTCCCGATCCTGTGTCGGTACTTGGAATACTTGTTTTAATGTTCTTCTTTATGTCGAGCATCAATCCAATCAATGCTCCAGCAGAAGCCACACCTGTTGCCATTGCTCCACCCAACGCTGCTTTGGCATTGGTGAAAGATAAAGCAAGGCCTAAAATTCCAAGACCTAATGCAATCATTGCATATAGATTCGGGTCTTTATCATCCGATTTTGTTGCAGTCTTAGTAATATTTTTATCAATCCCTTCTGTTTTTACATCATTCAGAAAAGAATTATCGCTGCTGTTATTCTTCATCTTAAAACCAGTAGCTAATTGAACGCCGCTAACCGTTTGTAAAGAAGATGCCATTACACTTTATATCAATAAATGGCATCAGGAAAAGTAATACAGCAACTGCAAACGCTACAGTAGCAGGCATTTTTGTTCCTAATACACTCGGTGCTGCGGCAGCAGATGTTTGAATGGTTGTTGAAGCAATAGATTGCTCTATTGGTTGATTGATTGGTTGATTGATTGGTTGATTGATTGGTTGATCTGATGGTTGGTTGGTGTCCATATTAGAAATTTTTGTTTAAGATAAGAGAAACTTTGCATAAAAAAGAACCATAAATTCCACATATAATATCTTTACACATATAATACATTAAGAATGAACATCAACAGCATTTGTGTATGCGGAGCTGGAACAATGGGAAATGGCATTGCACAAGCAGCAGCACAGGCAGGTTTTTCTGTAATATTATATGAATTAAACACTGCTGTTCTTGAAAAAGCAAAAAATGCTACCAGCGAAAACCTGCAAATGCTGGTAGGTAAAGAAAAAATTACTGCTGAGGAAAGAGAGAAAATAATTCTCCTCATTCATTACACTAACGATATTCAGACTTGCCTTGCCGATGTTTTTATAGAAGCCATTGTTGAAAAAGCTGAAATAAAAATTGCTTTATTTAATCAACTGGCAGAATTAAATCACAGCGAATGCATTTTTGCCACCAATACTTCTTCATTATCTGTAACGGCTATTGCAGAAAAAATTCAACGGCCGGAAAGAGTGATCGGCATGCATTTTTTTAATCCTGCAACAATTATGAAATTGGTGGAAGTGGTTAATACCCCGCATACAAACGAAACAACTACTAACACCATCATGGAACTGGCAAAACAAATGGGCAAAGTACCGGTGCTTTGCAAGGATGCGCCGGGTTTTATTGTAAACAGAGTTGCAAGATCATTTTATACAGAGACAATGAGGTTGGTGGAAGAAGGCCATGTGTCTGTTGAAGCAGCCGATAAATTATTAGAAGCATCAGGGTTTAAAATGGGGCCATTCAAACTAATGGATCTTATCGGTAATGATGTTAACTATGCAGTAAGCTGTTCTGTTTATGAACAAATGAATAAAAATGAACGGTTCAAACCTTCCTATTTGCAGGAACAAAAAGTAAAAGAAGGAAAGCTGGGCAAAAAATCCGGTGAAGGTTTTTATAAATACTGAATTTATAATTCTCAACTCTAATTTAAAAAGCGAAAATTCGTTTCAAGAAAAGTAAATTCTCCCCTTCAGGGGATGGGGGTACAATACTTGTTACAGGCGGCACCGGCTTCTTAGGTTCTTATATCATCAAGCAATTGATTGAAAAAGGATATAGTGTGCGGGCAATACGCAGATCTGCTAAACTTCCATTTTGGATTCCATCAGCAATATTTGATAAAGTAGAATGGATAGAAGGTGATGTGCTGGATATTGTTGCCTTAGAAGATGCAATGGAAGGAGTTGATACCATTATTCATTCTGCAGCAATTGTTTCTTTTGCAAGAAGAGACAGAAAAAACATGTACAAAGTAAATGTGGATGGAACCGCCAATGTTGTAAATGTTGCACTAGAAAAAAATATTCGACGATTTGTGCATATCAGTTCTGTAGCTGCATTAGGAAGAACTGCTAATGGCGGTAATGTAAATGAAGAAAAAAGATGGGAAGAATCAAAAGTGAATACACATTATGCCATCAGCAAGTTTAAAGCAGAACTGCAAACATGGCGAGGGTTGAATGAAGGTTTAGAGGGAGTAATACTTAATCCAAGTACTATATTGGGATATGGAGATTGGCATAGCAGTAGCTGTGCAATATTCAGAAATATTTATGAAGGTTTTAAATGGTACACTTCCGGCATCAACGGCTTTGTAGATGTAGAAGATGTTGCCAAAGCCACTATTCTTTTAATGGAAAGCACTATTACCGAGCAGCGATATATTGTTAATGGCGATAACTGGACTTTTCAAAAATTACAGGACAATATTGCAGATGCATTTGATAAAAAGAGGCCTTCTAAATTGGCAACACCATTTTTAATGAGCCTGGCTTGGAGAATTGAAAAGCTTAAATCCTTGTTTTCTGGTAAAAAGCCATTGCTCTCAAAAGAAAGTGCAAGAGTGGCCCAAAGCAAAACATTATTTGAAAACGATAAATTACTAAAAGCAATTCCCGGTTTTTCTTTTACACCGCTTGAAGAATCTATTAAAAACGCCTCCGCAAAATATCTTACAAACATTAAGAAATAACAAACCCTTTGGCGTAGTTAATTTATTAGCCACAGAGAAATATTGGTAGAATAAAATTTTGAATAATTTTTTTAGCCCCATCGGGGCGATATATTTAATATGCCGCCCCGATGGGGATTTTCAGCTCCTAAAAATTACCTTTACTACCAACATGTCGGCTCTACGAGCCTGGAAAAACCAAAATCAAATATCTCAGCTATTGGATTCAAATAATAGGATGTTTTCGCACCCTGCAACTGTCTTTGTACTATTAAAGTCTTAAAAGCCGTTGTCCGTTTAATATAGCTCGGCATCATTTTATATCTTTACGCAGTAATCAATTTCTATGCAAAAACTACGTTTCTCTCTTTTTTTAATAGTAACAGCATTTTCATTAATTGCTTCGGCTCAGTTTACCATCAGCGGTATTGTTCTGGATTCTGCCAGCCGTGAACCATTATACAACGCATCTGTATTTTGCCAGAACACTACATCTGGCACAGTAACAAATAAGGAAGGAGAGTTTTCGCTTACATTGAAATCCGGAGGATATGACCTTATCTTCAGCTACACAGGTTATGGCACACAAACGATAAGAGTAACAGAAAAAGGAACATTAGAAATCCTGTTGATAAAGGAAGAAAAAAGATTGGAAGAAGTTATTCTTACCAACACCTTTGAAGTAAAAGATGGATGGGAAAAATATGGCGACTTTTTTACCAAGAACTTTATTGGAGCTACGCCGAATTCAGCCAAATGTGTATTATTAAATCCTGAAGTGCTGAAATTCTATTTCTACAAAAAAAGTAACCGGTTAAAAATATTGACGACAGAACCTGTGCTGATTGCTAATTATGCATTAGGTTATAATCTTCGTTATCAGCTTGACTCTTTTGTTTATTATTATAAAACGGACAATTACATTTATCGTGGCTTTTGTTTATATACTGAAATGGAAGGTGAAGACAGTATTAAAAATGTTTGGAAAACTAACCGTGCCGTTGCCTACGAAGGTTCAAAGTTGCATTTTATGCGCAGCTATTACGATAGTTCCGTTTACGAAGATGGTTGGGTAATAGACATGCTGGATGAAAAAGAGGATAAGAAATTTAACCGGGTAACAAATCCTTACGATTCTCTTTATTACGGAGCTTTGGACAGTACATTGCAAATTGAATTCTGGTATCCAAGAGTTTTAAGTATTGCTTACACCAATAAAAAACCAGAGCCTGAATACCTGAAGAAAATGAATCTGCCGAAAAATGTTGAATACCCAATTTCTTACATTGAAGTATTAAATACGATTGCCGTAACTGAAAATGGATATTACTACGATCAAAAGGATTGGATAAATCAGGGTTATTGGAGTTGGAAGAATGTTGGCGACCAGTTGCCGTATGATTATTGGCCGGATTAAGTTTATTTCCCCATTACCTTGTCCCATAACTGCGGTATTCTTTTTATCCAAACCAATTCCCGTCTTGCCGCACCAGCATCCTGTGCAGGAGCACCCCAATATGTTTTATTGCCTTCCAGATTATTACTTACCCCCGTTCTTCCTAACAAAACAGCATTGGCTCCAATAGTTAGTGTTTTGTTTACAATAACCTGACCCCAGAGAGTAACATTGTCTTCAATAGTTACCACACCTGCTATAACTACATTGGCAGCAAGCAGGCAGTTTTTACCAATTACTGTGTCATGCCCTATGTGAATCATGTTATCCATTTTGGTTCCAGCGCCAATGATGGTATCATGGCTTACGCCTCTGTCAATTGTACAATTAGCTCCTATTTCCACCGCATCTTCAATAATAACTCGTCCGCAACTATTCATTTTTTTGTAGTGAATATCTCTGTTTGTTTTCTTATTGTAATAAAAAGCATCGCTGCCAATAACGGTTCCTGCCTGAATGATAACATTATCACCAACGATGCAATAATCGAGGATTGTTACATTCGGATATATGATACAATTGTTTCCAATCGATACATGATTACCAACAAATGCACCGGGCATAATAACTGTTCCCTCACCAACAGAAGAAGTATCACTTATCGCTTTCATTGATGGAACAAACGGTCTGTAAAAATTCACAATCTTTAAATAAGCTTCAAAAGGATCATCAACAATCAGTAATGCTTTGTCTTCGGGAATTTCTGTTTCGGTATTGATGATTATAAATGTAGCCGCAGAGTTTAAACAAGTTGAATAATACTTTGGATGATCTACAAAAACCAAATCGCCTTTCTCTACTTTGTGAATTTCATTGATACCCGTTGCACTTCCATTTACATTTCCTTTTAGCTCAGCACCGATCAATTGAGCAATGGTAGTAACAGGAACAGGAGTTTCAAATCGCATAGTTTGTTTTTTAAAACGCCAATATCTGGCGTAGTTCAAACAAAGGTAGTAAGCTATTTATTGAAAATAATAATCATAAAGGGACGAATTCATGCTTTTTTACCATTCTTGTAGTAAGTTTTTATAAACTATTTTTTACCATTTTATGCATTGTTTTTTATGCATTCTGTTGATAGTAAAAAATGAAAATGAATGTAAATCACTTTTCGATTTTTTAAAAATATAAAAAAACACAACAAGCTACAAACCTTAACTGTCCTATGTTATATCAGTTACAAAAAACAATACCATAAAAAATATTTTATAAAAAAGGATTTACACTTTTATAAAACATAATTTTTTTATTCAATTTTAGGTCATGCTTATCCACAGCACAGTTTAAAATGTTAATAAAATAAATGGAAAAAATTTTCTAGTTACTGAAAATTCTTTTTAATATTGTGTAGGGAAATTTATTTCCCTGTACTTACTAACCCATCCATATATTAATCCCTCTGGTACTCCAGGGGGGTTTTTTATTGCAACAAATTTATTTCTCACTAACCTGCCTGCTGGTAAGCAGGGACACCAAGCTCACAAAGTTTTATTTTATATAGCCTTCGTTATTTTCTTAGTGAACTTAGTGCCTTTGTGGGAAAGAAATACAGAATTGATTAATTAAGATACCTTTACAAAAATCTAAAAAATAGTACATGCTGAAATCAATGACAGGGTTTGGAAGAGCCGAAAAAAATGTAGGTGATAAAACATTTCTGGTAGATATAAAATCACTTAACGGAAAACAATTTGAACTGCAACTACGACTACCTTCTATCTTACGACCTTTTGAATTTGACATCCGACGCATTTTATCCGGACAGCTTAGTCGTGGTAGTGTAGACTGTAACATCAGCTTGAAAGACACCGGCAATGCTAAGCCAGTAACTATTAATACAGACCTTGCTAAAGCATATTTTAAACCATTGTCAGAATTGTCTACTACATTGGGTCTTGATGCTTCGAATATATTAAGCACATTGGTAAAACTGCCTGAAGTTATTACTCCAAGCAGCGAAACCTTATCAGATGATGAATGGAAAGACTTTCAAACTGTATTAGGAGCAGCTATTGATGCTTTAAATAAACATCGGCTTAATGAAGGAGCAATGATCGAACAGGACTTGCTGAGCCGCATTGCTAATATTGAAAAGCAGCAAACCGAAGTAATTAAACTGGAACCACTTCGCCAGCAAAAAATAAGAGAGGGTATTACCCGCCTTTTAGAAGAAAATGTAGGTAAGGAAAATTATGACGGCAACAGGCTGGAACAAGAGCTTATTTATTATATCGAAAAAATAGACATTACTGAAGAACAGGTTCGCCTGAAAAACCATTGCGATTATTTTAAATCATTGTTAGCGGATGCGGAAGAAGCCAAGGGGAAGAAGCTATCATTCGTTTTACAGGAAATAGGCCGGGAAATAAACACCACCGGTTCTAAAGCCTATGACGCTACCATACAAAAATGTGTGGTGATGATGAAGGATGAATTGGAAAAAGCGAAGGAACAGGTTTTAAATGCGCTGTAACTGAACTTTAAAATCATATCTTCTTGATTACATTTGTAAAAACAATTTTCTTGAAAAAAGTACGATTGATTCTTACTGGTTTATTAGTTGTTGCCATTGTGCAATTATCTTTCACCTCTTGCAAACATGTCGACCTGTTCGAAAAATCGGTAACGCTGCCGGGTCATAAATGGGATAACACTTACAAACCCTCTTTTACATTTAATATAAAAGACACCACTTCAGCTTATAACTTATTTATTGTGCTTAGGCATAATGATAAGTACAACTTTAATAACATCTACCTGAACCTTATTACAAAACAACCCGGGCAAGACACTACACAAAAAGCCAGATATGATCTTACACTGGCTACCGATGAAGAAGGTTGGAGAGGGACAGGCATGGATGATATTTATGAGCACCGCATACCACTTACACCCGCCAATCAGCAATTCCGGTTTAGAAAACCAGGAGACTATACTTTTACATTGGAGCAAATAATGCGGGAAAATCCCCTTAGAAATGTATTGAATGTAGGATTGCGGATTGAAAAGAAACAATAATCGCATCTTTGCAGCATGCCCGACGCTAGCAGAAGAACTATTCGCCGCACAACCGTTATTTACTGGATGCTTTTGATTTATATCATAGCTGCTTTGGCTTGGTGGTTTATTTCATTAGAAAAGCAAAACACAAGAATTGCACAACTTCAGTATAATTCAATAAATATTGAAAAGAATTCTCTTTCTCCATCACAATTAACGGATAAGACATTTGCAATAGATAAAGAAGTAAAAAAAACACCTGGAAATATGTTGCAGAAGGAATTTCTTTCCTTATCCTTATTTTAATCGGTGCTGTATTTGTGTACCGTTCTATCAGTCGTCAATTAAAAATACAACAGCAGCAACAGAATTTCATGATGGCGATTACTCATGAATTAAAAACGCCAATTTCTGTTGCCCGGTTAAACCTGGAAACCTTACAGAAATACAACCTGGATGAAGAAAAGAAACAAAAGATTATCCGCACTACATTGGATGAAACCTCCCGACTGGATTTTTTAACGAATAATATTTTAGTGGCGGCTCAGTTAGAAAGCAACAACTTTAAAGCAGAGAAAGAAGAACTTGATTTGACGGCTTTACTAAAAGATTGCATTCGTCAATTTAGCAACCGCTTTCCAGAAAGAGATTTTACAGAAGAAATAGAAGCCGATACAGATATTAAAGGCGATTCACTACTATTGCAAATGTTGATTAATAACCTGCTGGAAAATGCCGCAAAATATTCGCCTAAAGGCTCGCCAATCAGTACCAGTTTGAAAAAAATCAGATCAGGAATAGAATTACAGATAAAAGATGAAGGTATAGGAATCGACCAAGCGGAAAAAGATAAAATATTCAATAAATTTTATCGCATTGGCAGCGAAGCCACCCGTAAAACAAAAGGGACCGGCTTGGGTCTTTACCTTTGCCGTAAAATAGCCAAAGATCATAATGGCGACATTACGATGACAAACAATGAACCACAGGGCAGTATTTTTGCCGTTACTTTTAAATCATGAATGCAGAGAAGAAAACATCAATCTTACTGGTAGAAGATGAAGAAAATCTACATGAAGCCTTAAAGCTTAACCTAGAACTGGAAGGCTATGAAGTAACCTCAGCTATGGATGGAGCTGCGGCATTAAAAGCAGTTCAGTCAGAATATTTCGACCTTATTATTATGGATGTAATGCTCCCTGAAATGGACGGAATTACAGTTACAGAAACTGTTCGTATCAGTAACAATGAAGTGCCCATTTTAATTCTTAGTGCCAAAAACAGCAGTGCAGACAGAGTGCTTGGATTAAAAAAAGGAGCTGATGATTATTTGACCAAACCTTTTAACCTTGAAGAACTGTTACTGAGAGTTCACAAACTCATTAATAAGAATAAAAAGCTACAGGACAAATCAACTATCGGTGATTCATTTTCATTTGGTGGCAACAGTATAGATTTTAAAGCACAGGAAGCCATAAAAGCGAATGGAGAGAAAATTCAACTAAGTAAGAAAGAAACGATGCTGTTGAAATTACTAATAGAAAATAAAAATGAAGTAGTTCCCAGAGAAAAAATCCTACAATCTGTTTGGGGCTACAATGTGTACCCAACTACCAGAACCATTGATAACTTTATTCTCAACTTTAGAAAATATTTTGAAGAAGACAGCCGTAACCCAAAGTATTTCCATTCTGTAAGAGGCGTAGGTTATAAATACTCAGAGTAAGTTTAACTCAACTGCATTAATTACCTCTTTTGCTGACTGCAAGAGTGAATTTCTATCCTGCAATGGAGAAGCATTTGTGAATTGACCTGTTTCACATTCCGAAAGAATCATTTCAAGCTTATCAATTATTTCTTTCGACAATCCTTTTTGTTCTACAGCGTAGATTAGTTTGTTTCTATTCATTTCACTTCCTTCTAGTTTAAAATTTTCAGCAAGGTATTTCCAAATCGAGTGATATAAACTGCTGTAAAACTGATTATCAACCGTCTCAATTAATTCAGTAGCTGGTTGTAAAATCTCATCTGCGTCTGGTCTTTCAAACAGTTCATCATTCACTCTAGAAACAGTATCTTTTCTTTTTCCAAACCAATAGATCAAAACAAGAAGAACAAATCCTATTACAATTCCGGCTGCAATACGGCTTGAAGTTTTATTAGCTTCTGCTATTGATGTTTTGCTCTTTGTTTCAACTGGGTTTACTCTCTGTTCTTCAGAAACATCAAACTTTACTGTGTTGGTTGAAATAGTTTTATAGCTATTGCTGTCAATATCAAAATAATTAAATTGAATTGGTGGAACACTATGTTGCCCTCTCAAGGAACATACAAACGGAAATCGAAAAATTCGGGTTCCCGTTAAAGGAGAAATGCTCTTATCGAAATTGTCTTTAACAGTTGGTTCAAATGCATCAATTCCTTCAGGCCAGTTAATTGATGGCGCAGTCAGTTGAATAAAATTTCCAGTTCCACTGATGGTAACTTCCAGCATGCCCTCTTCATTTTTTGCCAAATCATCTTTCAATAAAGAAGCTGCAATAAAAAACCTACCAGCTGCACCATTAAAATCAACAGGTTTATTCTTAGCTGGCGTTGGAGTTACATTGATTGTAACAGGCTCTGTGCTGATTGCTGTTTCATAGTAAACATCACTGGTATTTTCAGGTTCATCTGTATTGCCAAACATTCCTTCTGCTATTTCCTGTTCGGTTTTTCTACTAACGGCTGTTCTGGAAAACTCCACTCTGTTTCTTATTTCCATTGGATCGATGGTAAATATTCCTGCTTGCAAAGGGAATAATTGCACTTTACGAATAGTGTGTACATCAAATAGTTTTCCATTAATCTTTTCAGCAAACACTTCCTTGTCGGATAAATTGATCATATCAAAAACAGAAAATCCATAAAATCCGGGATTTTTTACAATATCAGATTTTGATTCAAGGCATGAATATAATTTGAAAGTAGCTAGTACCGACTCACCTGCATAACATGTTTTCTTATCAACCTGTACTTTTAAAAATAAATTCTCCTTAATCTTTTTATACGGATCTTCTCCCGGTCTTAAAAAGTAATTAGAAATTGAATTGTCATTTTCTTTTTTAGCAATTTGTATTGCTTCATTTTCTGAAATTACTATTAAGAAAACATTATTACTTTGATAACTTCTGTTATTAACCGTTGCTTTAGCACCAAGTATTTCAAATTTTCCCGGCTTAATCGCTTCCAACGTATAAACAATATTGCTAATTCGATTTTGCCCGGTTACGGAAGCAGAGGTAGTGTTGTAAATATTTGGGCCAGTTATAATTCGGAAATTTTCAAAAACAGGTGGCTTAAAATCATCAACTACTTCTGCACCTTCAATAATGTATTGTACCTGGAAAGATGTGCCAGCAACCACTGGCCGTAATGGCACAACAGTGTTGAATGCAATTTGCGCCTTCAAGAAAAGGGGAAACAACAATATCCCTGTTATTACAACAATTTTCTTCATTGTTTATGCCGCTAATTTAGAATAGCAAATAGGAAGCCTTGATACTTATCTATATTAATGGGTTAATTCGATTTTCAGTGGTGTTAAAGATCTCCCAACTGTGGCCGTATAACAATTTCTTCCACACAAGCCTGCGGAGAAAGCTCAGTTGCTGCATATACCATTTTTGCAATATCAGTTGCTTCCATGATTCGTTTGTCTGTATTATCAAAATCACCCCACGAATCAGTAAGTGCGGCTCCGGGTTGAACAGTTGTTACCTTGATGCCATGTAGCTTCATCTCGTCCCGCAGGTTGATGCTAAATCCATTCATGGCAAACTTGCTAATGCTGTATGCTCCGCCATTATTATAAGCCTTCAATGCCGCAATGGAGCAAATATTAAATATATGGCCAGACTTTCTTTCCATCATTTTTGGCGAAAGCAATCTTGTAAGATGATAAGCACTGTAGAGATTTGTTTCGATATGACTTTCTAAACTTCCTTCTGGTTCGTCCAAAACATTGCCCGGTTGAAATATTCCTGCGTTGTTAACCACTACGTCGGGAACAGCAACGAATAAACACCAGTTTGCAAATGCAGCTACTTCTTCTTTCTTGCTAAGGTCAGCAGGTTTTGCTTTAATAGTAATCGCTGGAAATCGGGTTTGCAAATCTTCCATTGTCTTGTACAAATTCACTTCGCCTCTTGAGCATAAAAAAAGATTATGTCCATTTGCTGCAAATATTTCTCCAATTGCCTTTCCGATACCTTTTGAAGCTCCGGTAATAATAATGTTCATTGAAATTGAATATTGATTATTGAAAATTTCCAGTTTCCTTTGCAAATCTATGAAGTACAAACATCTTTTCTTCGATCTGGATCATACCATCTGGGATTTTGAAGCCAACAGTCGCACCACTTTAGTCGAATTATACGAAGAAATGAAGCTGAAGGAAAGAGGAGTGCATGATTTCGATCTGTTTCACAAAAACTATCTAGCACACAATGAAAGGCTTTGGGAACGATATAGAAAAGGCTTTGTAAAGCAGGAAGAACTAAGAGTAAAAAGAATGTGGCTCTCCTTACTCGATTTTAAAATTGCAGATGAGCCATTAGCCAAAAAAATGGGTGACCGTTTTCTGGAAATGCTGCCAACAAGAACAATACTATTTCCATACACCATTGAAATACTCAATTACTTGACTGAAAAAAAATATGAATTACATCTCATCACCAATGGTTTTGAAAACACACAACATAGCAAGCTGAAACATTCAGGTTTGAGTCCTTATTTCAAACAAGTGATTACATCTGAAGGAAGCAATAGTCTTAAACCAAATAAAGAGATATTTGATTTTGCTTTTCAAAAAACAGGAGCAACTCCTGATGAAAGCATTATGATCGGCGATACAATGGAGGTTGATATTTTGGGTGCAATGAACGCAGGAATAGACCAAATTCATGTGAATCATCTAACCAATGAACCTGAAAGCATCAATGGAAAACTGCCAACTCATACTGTTTATTCACTGAAAGAATTAGAAGGAATATTTTGAGAATTACCAAGTAGCAATAGTAGTAACGCCGCCCTGTGGCTTATCTCCAATCTTTACATGAACTTTTGCATCTAAGGGAAGTAATAGATCAACTCTTGAGCCGAACTTTATAAAGCCCATTTCTTCGGTTTGCTTTACTTCTTGTCCGGCCTGTAAATAATTACAAATACGTTTTGCTAATGCTCCCGCAATTTGTTTTACCAAAATTTCTTTGCCATTCTTTTTATAAACAACAGAATGTCTTTCGTTTTCTGTAGAGGATTTAGGATGCCATGCCACCAAATATTTCCCTTTATGATACTGGTTGTACACTACTTCGCCACTTACCGGATTACGGTTTACATGTACATTCAACGGACTCATAAAAATAGAAACCTGTATACGGCGGTCGGTAAAATATTCATCGGCTTGCACTTCTTCAATCACTACCACTTTACCATCTGCCGGGGCGATAATACCATTCTCTTCAATTGTTAGCTTACGGTTCGGTATTCTGAAAAAAGAAATAAGAAAAAGAAGAAGACCGAGTGTAGCAATAAACAGCAGCAGGCTTATTATTGGTAACGAGGAGCTCATAAAATAAAATGAGACAATATTGATGATGCCGAATAATATTACTCCGATGGCGATTGATTTATATCCTTCTTTGTGAATTGTCATTACTAATCAGTTGTAGGCAAATATAGTATGAAATGGGGAGTAGGGTTTGGGAAGTAGTTAGTAGGACTTTAGATCAACTATTTTATAAGAAATTGAACATACACCCAAACAAACGGTGTGGCCAATAATAAAGAATCAAACCTGTCTAAAAAACCACCATGGCCAGGCATTAAGGACCCGCTGTCTTTTACTCCTGTAGATCGTTTAAGTTTTGATTCTAATAAATCGCCAAAAGTACCGGTGATAGCAGCTATCAATGCAATTGAACCGAATAAAAAGGCAATGGCAGTACTATTCATCGAATAGTGAACTTGAGGATACAAAAAAGCCATTACCACTACACACAGTATTACTCCCCCAATAGTTCCCTCCCATGTTTTTTTGGGCGATATCTTTGAAAGAGGTGTTTTACCAATAAATGATCCAACAATATAAGCCATGGTGTCATTAATCCAGATACTTGCTATAATTATTAACGGAAGAAAGTATCCTGTAATAAAAACTATAGTGCTGCTTACACGAATAGTAAAGTCGTTATATAAATCCATCATCAATCCCCAACACAAAGAAATATATAACACTCCTAACACAGCATAGCCAAATGCTTTTACATTAATTGGGTTCTTTTGAAATATACCAGCTAGTAATAATGCAAATCCTGCTGCCGAAACGGGCAGTGAAATATTTTCTTTTAATCCATAACCACTGATATGATAAGCCGGGCTACAAAACCAAAGCATGATGCCATAGCCCATCACCATCAATCCTAATTTGGTATAAGCATGAAACGAAGTTGAATGTATTTTTTCCGTCAGTTTCAAATATTCCCACCAGCACCCAAAATGAATGATGGAAAATAAAACAAGAAAGCTCCATTGATTCCATAGCAATCCAGCCAGCATAATAGCTACAAATACTATTGCCGTTAATGCTCTGGTGCGAAAGGTTTGAATATTAAATGCCATGAATTAATTAAATCATTAATAGAATGGTGTGTTGCGCAAACTTTCATCTTTGCCCGCAGGAGGAGTTTCTTCTGCCGGCTTCACTGTTATTTTTTTAAAAAAATAAAACAAAGCAATTAAAATCGGCAAGGCAAATATGCCATACCAAGAAGCATCGCCTGAATCATTCATGGCGTCTGCCACCGATTTACCATTCATTTTAGTAGCATAAACTGCAGAAATAGCAATTGCATTATTAATAAAGTGAGCCAGTATACTTAGCCAAAGTTTTCCTGAATAATGATAGATGGCACCAAGCATCATTCCCAGAAAAACTCTTGATAAAAATCCATAGAAAGAAAAATGCGCCGCACTGAAAAGTATGCTTACAATAATAATTGCCAGCCATGGATTTTTTGTTGCACGGGATAAAAAATTTTGAAGACCGCCACGAAACAAAGCTTCTTCGCACAATGCAGGCAAAAAAGCCATAATGAAAATGGCGAGCAGGTATTCACCAAAATTATTCAGGCTTAAAATGGCGGAAGCTTGTTTTATATAATCCGCCTCCATTTTATCAAACCTTACTTTCCACGAAGCATCAACTGGAATATGCTGATTAAAATAAGCAAGCCCTGCCGATACAAATAAGGCTGTTATTACAATTGCAAACACAACACTTATTTCCCGCCATTTTATCGTTCCTTTAAATCCTAATAACTTCATCGGTCGTCTGTTCAAGATCTGCGCAGTCAATAATACAGGCAATAAAAATCCTACAACCGCAGTAATTATTTGAATCACTTTTACAGCATTGCTGTTTGCAGGATTCGTCATTCCTTCTTCAATATTTAAAGCACTTTCTCCCGTCATCGCTGTCCATATTGGGAATACTAAGCAGACCCGCCAAAATGGTGCTGGCCACTACAAAAGCTATAAGCATAAAAAATCCGGCTAAATAAGAAATGCCTTTTGAATTACTATCGTACATAAACTTTGGCGATTAAAATGTAAATTTGCAGGCTCAATAATAATAAACAAATTCCCATCTGAGATGGGATGACCCGCCTCCCCTTAAAGTTTTGAAAATTAAGGTAGTCGGGCAAGCAAAAATAGGTAATTACAGTTTGAATGGTACGCATAGACAACATACAACTTCCTGACTTTCCGCTCCTTCTGGCGCCGATGGAGGATGTGAGTGATCCGCCTTTCCGGGCTGTTTGCAAGGATAAAGGTGCTGATTTGATGTACACCGAATTTATTTCCAGTGAAGGATTGATTAGGGATGCCATCAAAAGTCGAAAAAAACTCGACATTTTTGATTACGAAAGACCTGTTGGTATACAAATTTTTGGAGGCGATGAAGACAGCCTTGCGATGGCCGCAAAGATTGTTGAAGTAACAAACCCTGATTTGCTCGACATCAATTTCGGTTGCCCTGTAAAAAAAGTAGCATTGAAAGGTGCTGGTGCCGGTGTATTAAAAGATGTTGATTTAATGGTTCGCTTAACAGACGCTGTTGTAAAATCTACGTCGTTACCTGTTACAGTAAAAACAAGATTGGGCTGGGATGATAACACAAGAAATATTGAAGAAGTAGCAGAACGTTTACAGGATGTTGGTATAAAGGCTTTGGCGATTCATGGTCGTACCCGTTGCCAGATGTATAAAGGCGAAGCTGATTGGTCGCTGATTGCAAAAGTGAAAAACAATCCAAGAATGAAGATTCCGATTTTTGGAAATGGCGATATTGATTCTCCAGAAAAAGCAGTTGAATATAAAAACCGATATGGTGTTGATGGCATTATGATTGGCCGTGCTGCTATCGGTTATCCGTGGATATTTAATGAGATAAAACATTTTATTAAAACAGGTGAGCATTTACCATCTCCTACTATTGCAGATCGCATTGCAGTATGCAGAAAACACCTGAATTTTTCTGTGCAATGGAAAGGACCTGTTGTAGGCATCAATGAAATGCGCCGACACTATGCTAATTATTTAAAAGGATTGCCCAATATAAAAGAATTTCGCACCAGGCTTGTTACGTTACCTACAGAAGAACAAATAAATGAAGTGCTAAATGAAGTAGCTATAACCTACGAAGGATTTGAGGTGGAAAAAACTCCGATTGAGTTAATTAACTACCATGAAAAATGTCCTGTATAGAGTCGGGACGAAACAACTAAGTCATCTTAATTCTCATAGCTCTCATCATCCCATAAATAGAAACTAACATCCAAGTTCCTTCCAAAATAACAAAAGGCCAGTAATTAATCAATAAAGATGCATAACAGGCAAGGCCTGCACCAATAATATTCAATACAAAATAAAGCTTGCCATCATTCTTAATTAGTTTTTCTGTGCCCAGAAAATAAGCCATCAAAATAAGACCTACACCAATTGAGCCGATAATATCATTGTACATCATAAAAATAAATTTTTCAGATTATTCATTAATTGCTTTCACCACATCATTATCAAGTGGTGAAATGGAAGGCCCGAAATAATTGGTCAGCACTCCATTCTCATTCACAATGTATTTTGTAAAGTTCCAGGTCGGAGGTTTTGCATTCCAACCGTTCATAGTTGAGTCTGTTAGCCATTGATATGCCAAATTTTGTTCCAGTGTTTTTACAACCGAACTTTTTTGCATCAATGGGAATGTAACGCCGTAATTTTTTTTACAAAACGAAGCTATCTCTTCATCAGTTCCTTTTCCTGTTCTTTAAAATCGTTAGCTGGAAATCCCAGAACAATCAACTTGTCTTTGTAGTCATCAGCCAACTTTTGCAGGTCAGTGTATTGATTGGTGTAACCACAATCACTGGCAGTGTTAACCAACATTACTTTCTTTCCTTTTAGGTCGGCAAAATCAAGTGTATCACCATTATTTAATAGTCCTTTCAGCGAATAAAAAGAAACTGGTGGTTGTTTATTTCCCCCAAGTTCTTTTGTGTTCTTTCCGGTAAGTTTTGTGAACCACATCAATGCCGGATAAACTGCTTTTAATAATTTTTGCCTGTATGTCATATTTATAGAATTACGATTTACAATTTCTACATAAACAGCGAATGCTGCTATTAATACTAGTAGAACAATTATAAATCGTTTTAGTTTTTCATTTTCCCCTTGTGGGATCACTTTATTATCTTTTTAAACAAACCTAGTTTGCCTTTGAATGGCGGGTATTTTATATTCGGGTCAAACCAAGTTGGTGTTTTCATTACTGCCTTTTTATGGCTGAATGTGTCAAAAGAAAAATGCCCATGATAATTTCCCATTCCACTAAATCCTCTTCCACCAAAAGGTAGATTATGATTAGTTAAATGCCAGCTTGAATTATTGACACAGGAACCTCCAGCAGGAACGGCTTTCAACCAGTCATTTTCTTTTTCGTTGTTCGATGTATAAACATAAAATGAAAGTGGATTTGGGTGCTGTTGCATAATTTTCAAAGCTTCTTCCTTTTCATTAAAAGAAAATATGGGCAGTATCGGCCCAAATATCTCATCTTTCATTACATCTGCATTCAATGAAACATCAGTAAGCAAGGTTGGTTCGATAAATAATTTTTCTTTATCCGTACGTCCGCCATGTGCTATTTTCCCTTGCTGCAAATAATTACTCAATCGGTCAAATTGCTTTTCATTAATAATCTTCCCGTAATTATAACTTTCTTCTGGTGTTGAACTAAAAAAGTTTTCGATCGATTCCTTCATTGCACT
The DNA here is from genome assembly GCA_016706055.1 of Chitinophagaceae bacterium. Lineage (GTDB taxonomy): Bacteria > Bacteroidota > Bacteroidia > Chitinophagales > Chitinophagaceae > JJ008. The sequence continues at coordinate 233,019 of JADJKL010000012.1, forward strand.
AACGAATTTTTCTTTTGCCGATTCATGTACCAATACATAATCCGGCGCCACACTCATTTGTCCGGCATTGGAAAATTTTGTCATCGCAATTCTTCGGGCGGCCACTTTTATATTCGCATCACTTTCCACTACACAAGGGCTTTTACCGCCAAGCTCTAACGTAACAGGTGTTAATTTCTCCGCTGCCATTTTATAAATAATTTTACCTACGGCTGTACTACCTGTATAAAATACATGGTCGAAAGTAAAATTGTTCATCATTTCAGGAATAACAACTGCTCCATCACCTTGCACATATAAAATATATTCCTTTGGAAAAGTTTCTTCAATAATTTTTTTCATCACGGCATCGGTGGCAGGTGCAAATTCACTTGGCTTTAATACAACACAATTACCAGCAGCAATAGCGCCGATTAATGGGTTTATCAATAATTGAAAAGGATAGTTCCAAGGAGCAATAATCAATACAATACCTAATGGTTCAGAGTGAATGCGGCTTCTTGATGGCAGGTTTAATAAATTGGTAGAAACCCGTTTTGGTTTCATCCACTTCCCTAATTTTTTTATGGCAGTGTTTAGTTCTGAAATAACCATTCCCGTTTCTGTTACCCACACTTCTTCAGGGCTTTTTTTTAAATCAGTATATAAAGCATCGTATAAATCTTGCTCATGTTTTAAAATAGAAGATTTCAACTTGTTAAGCTGCTCTTTTCGAAAAGCATATGATTGAGTATTGCCGCTATTAAAGTAGTTCCTTAAATTTTCAAGGTTTGAAATGTCTGCCATTAATTCTAATTTTATACCAAGGTAATCAAATCTACATTCTTCATGACAGATGAATACTTTATGATGCAAGCATTGAAGGAAGCTAAAAAAGCTTTTGAAGATGAAGAAATTCCAATCGGTGCTGTGGTAGTAGTGAATGAAAAGATCATTGCCCGGGGACATAATATGACTGAGCGGCTGAAAGATCCAACTGCACATGCCGAAATGATTGCACTCACATCAGCATTTAATTCACTCGGTGCCAAATATCTTCCTGATGCAACATTGTATGTAACAGTGGAACCCTGCTTTATGTGTGCAGGTGCAATCTATTGGAGTAAGATTGGTAAAATCGTTTATGGTGCAGATGATGAAAAAAATGGCTATAAAAAAACGGCTGGTACCAACTGGCCCTTTCATCCTAAAACAGAATTGATAAGAGGTGTAATGAAAGAGGATTGTGCAAGGTTGATGAAAGATTTTTTTAAAGGGAAAAGATAAAAGCTGCACAGCGTTAAAACTATGCAGCTTTTATAAAATACATCTTCTTTATTTACGGTTTATCCCACCACACTTTTCCATAAAGCCCATCTAAACCGCCAAACTGTCGTTGCACAGCTTCAGTATAATTAGGCCCATTATTAAATACTTCATTCGGAGGATAGCTATGTCTTAATGGTATAGCTACTCCACCTGGGCTAACTAAGTTGTTTGGATAACCAGTCCTTCTCCATTCAGCCCATGCTTCATAACCATGCATAAATAAATGAACATAGCGTTGCATTGAAATTTGCTGAATAGCAGTTCCAGCAACGTAAGGTATACCTGGTTGAGTCATAAAAGTGGCAACACTGGATGAACTACCTGTCCATTGCTGAATCGATTGACTGATTGCCAGATCATAATTTGTTTTTGCTGTTACATCTCCACCGGGAATCCAACCTCTTTTAGCAGCTTCAGCCATTGCAAATAAAACCTGAGCATAGGTAACTAAATGTACCGGTGCCGCCTGTGCATAAATATCAGGACCTAATACTGAAACACCAGTGGTATTTGGAAGACCAAGTGTGGTACCAAACGTAAGACCTTTGTAAATATTCGACGTATTCTTTTTGCCATAAATCGGAAGTCTCGGATCATTCGTTGGATTCATATAATCTACAAGAGTCTCCGTTAATGCCCACCATACTCTGTTCTGATTTACAATTTGACCGTACCAGTAATTCTGATTATTGGCATCGGCTAAATGCTTGTAAGTGAAATTATCACCATTGGAAGTTATTACTCCAGCAGCGAGTGCTTTATTAAATTCTGCATTTGCTTTTGTTGCGTTTACTTCAGATAATCTCAATGCCGCTAATAAATGAACGGAGTTACCAAGCCGTTTCCATTTATTTATATCACCAGCATAAACTATGTCATTTGAAATATTTCCTGCTACAATAGCCGCATTTGCTTCATCCAATAGTTTGAAAATGCTATCGTATATAGCTTCTTGTGTGTCATACTTAGGTGTAAAGTTTGCAGCACCTTTTAATGCTTCAGAATAAGGAACATCTCCCCATCGATCTGTGATATGCCAAAAGAAATATGCCTTTAAAATTTTAGCAACGGCTCTTTGATTAGCAACTGGACCTTCTGTTGGTGTTAATTCTGAATTTAATACTGACTCAAGATTCGCTAACGGACCCTGGTATAATCCATAAAAATTTGTACCACCATCGGGATAAAGAGAAGCCCCAGGATATTGAGTTTCTGCTAAATACTGCGCCATAAATTCTCCCTGAGGAGATGAGCTAAGTCCCGGAAGAAACAAGGAAGCATTTGCGATCAATTGTGTTCCGGATGCTTTGCTTGGCAGGTTAGTGTTTGTATTAATTTCTGCATCGAATTTATTACAACCAACTAAGAATAACCCTGCAACTAATATTATATTTATTTTCTTCATAGATTATTTTTTAGAAGTTGATGTTTAGATTAATACCATATGAACGAACTGTATTAGCCTGACCAGATTCAAACCAACTGATTGACTGACCGCCGGTAGAACGCTCAGATGGATCTAATCCTTTTTGAGCTTTTTTGCCAGATCATTGCCGGATTCGGGCAATTAATGCAAGACCAATACTATTGAAAGGCATTTTACCAAGCTTCTCTTTTCCAAATGTGTAGCCTAATCGAATTTCTCTTAATTTAATATAAGAAGCATCAAACACCCATGCTTCATAAATTCTTCTTCCATATACAGTATTATAATATGTTCTTGCATCCACATAAGCAGTTACGGGTTGTTTAGTAGCATTGGAAATTCCATCTACTCTTACACCGCCGCCACTTGCAACTGCATCTCTTACATTAAATCCTTTATCATTTAATTCTGCAGTAACAGCAGATTGTCCTGTTCTTGAATTCAACATTGCAGAACGGCTGAAAAACTGACCACCAAATTGATAGTCAATCATTGCACTTAACTCAAATCCAAAAATTTTAAAGCTGTTTTGAAATCCACCTGTAAAGTCAGGCAATACAGTTCCAAAATCTTCTGTTGCCGCCGTGTACATTGGTAAATTACTGTTATCCAATAATATTCCACCAGTGGCAGGATCTCTTTGATATGCCTGCCCAACCAAACTTCCAAATGGCTTACCAACATAGGAATTTAAAAAGCTGGTAACACTTGAATAGGTAGTAGAACCGTAAGTATATACATTAATACCAGGATACAAATCAACAACCATGCTTTTATTTTGGCTAATATTAAATGTCGCATCCCAGGCGAAGTTCTTAGTCATTAATGGTTTTCCGGTTAATGTAAGTTCAAATCCTTTATTCTCTATTAAACCCGCATTAATAGTTGTAGAAGAATAACCACTGGCACCAGAAACATCCAGCCTGATGATCTGGTCTTTGTTTTTTTGTATATAATATGTAAAGTCTATGCCCAATCTGTTTTTAAAGAACTGAAGGTCCAAACCTGCTTCATACGAATTAGCAAAAGAAGGACGGATGTTAGGATTATTAAGATTATCGGGAACTGATAATGTATTTACTGGCGGCGTGGAAGTATAAACTGTTCCAACTCCATAAACAAATGATGTTTCGTAAGGGCTAAGATCAGAACCTGCTTTTGCATAGCTTAATCTTACTTTACCAAAGGAAAGAGGCTTCCATTTTAATAAATCACTAAAAGCAAAACTTGCCCCTACCGAAGGATAGGAGTAAGAATTATTATTAGTAGGAAGTGTAGAAGAGTTATCATTTCTGATTGAAAGGTCTAGAAAATATGTATTCTTATAGCCAAAAGATGTCATCGCATAGAAACTGCGTATCTCTTTTCTTAGTAAATAATTACTTAGACGGCCTGTCAATAGAAGCTGCTATATTATAATATCCAGGAACAGAAAGTCCGCCAGCAGTTGCTTCTGCTACTTCTGTATATCTTCTTTTATACAGGTTGGCGCCTACGTTAGCATCCAGCGTAAGCTCATTCCAGCTCTTTTTATAGTTCCCTAAAAATTCATAATTCATTTCTTTATTCTGATACTTACCTACAGAATAGCCAGATATTCTTCTTCCCCCTGCTGCGGATTTTTCTTCAATGCTCTGTATGAACATATCTGAACGTACAAAGCCACTCAATGTTAATCCTGGTAGCACCTTATAGCTAAGACCAATATCTCCGAAAAAACGGTCTCTGCTGTCATTCGTAGGATTTTCATACACTTCGTAATAAGGATTATTCCAGTATAAGGGCTTGAAGTTAGTTATCTCGCCTGTTGTTGTGCTTGGTCTATTAAGATTCCAGTTTAAGAATGTGCCATCATCATATTTATAATTCTTCATTCTTTTCATATCTACATTTCGCTGAAACCATTGCACCATATATCTTGCTCCATATTCAGAACCCTGTGTTGGTCGTTGTGCTGAATTAGTTGCGTAATTAAAATTGGTACTAACAGTCAGTTTTTTTGTAAGATCAAGCGAAGCATTTACACCAAGGTTATTTCTTCTTAACCAAGTGTTGGGTTCTATTCCTTGTATTCTTGTATCATTAAAACTTAAGCGAAATGTGCTGTTCTCATTTCCACCTGAAAAAATAACTCCATTATTAATATTGCTTCCGGTGCGGTAATAATCTTCAATATTATTTGGATGTGCTATAAACGGGGTCAGTTGTTTATACTCTGCATCTTGGGATAGAAACTAAATACTTGTCGTACAGGCGTACCGTCCATTCGAGGTCCCCAGCTTTCATCCACACTCATGTCAACATACTTATCTCCATTGGGTAGTGTACGCCATGTTTGGCTGGAGCCGCCACCATATAAATCCTGAAGTTCAAAAAAGTTACTTGCTTTGTCGATAGAAAAAGCTGAGTTTACTTGTACGTTTACTTTTTTCGCACCTCTCTGACCTTTCTTGGTAGTAATTAGTATTACACCGTATTGACCTCTTATACCATACAATGCAGAAGCTGCCGGACCTTTTAATACGTTTACAGATTCTATATCTTCTGGGTTTACATCCTGTCCAAGGTTTCCAAAATCCGCTTTGTCACTACTGGCAAAGTTTGCATTTGATATTGGCGTTCCATCTACAACGATAAGAGGTTGGTCAGTTCCGGCAATTGAGTTTACCCTCTTATCTTAATTTTTTGTGTTCCACCCATGCTTGCTCCAGAGGAACCGACTACCTGAACACCGGCAATTTTTCCGGATAAAGAACCAATTACATTTTGTTCTTTCGTAAGTGTAAGGTTTTCGCCTTTCACCTCTTGAGTTGAATAACCAAGTGATCTTTCTTTTCTTGTAATACCTAAAGCTGTTACAACTACTGCATCCATAGTAGAAGACTCCTGTAACACCACATCATAGGAAGAAGCATTACCTACTTTTATTTCCGTGGCTTCAAATTCCGCCGATGAAATAACCAATACCGCATTGTTGTTTACGGTAATTTTAAATCGACCATTCTCATCTGCTGAAACCCCATTTGTAGTTCCCTTCTCTAGTATACTCGCAGAGGCAACAGCTTCTCCTCTGCTGTTTTTAACAACCCCTGTTATCTGCCGGGTTTGGCTAAAAACAAGAAAAGGCATGGAAATGAAAATAATCATCCATACCGAAAGCAGTCTTTTTTCATAAGCGTTTGTTTAACTTGGTTAAAAGTTGTTTAATTCAGGAAAATATTTCTGGAAATATACAGCGTTAGGTTGCATATTTCCGCATTAAATTACGCATAAAGCAGCATTTCTTAAAAATTATTTAACAGACCTCTTTTTATACACTCTTTAGCTCGTACTAAATCTTTCTACACTCATTGAATTATAAATAGTTAGAGTTGTCTATTGTCGAAAAAAGAAACAATTTTTTTCCTTGGTCAAGTTTTAGCTTCAAGAGGTTAAATTTGCTTATCTCGCATAAGTTGAAAAACTTTTCGAAAGATTAATTAGAGTTTTAACCTTAAAATCAAGTTATTATGGCATTTACACTTCCTGCATTACCATATGCACACGACGCATTAGAACCACATATTGACACACAGACCATGCAAATTCATCATGGCAAACATCATCAGGCCTATGTTGATAATTTAAACAAAGCAATAGCTGGTACTGAACATGAAAATAAATCGCTGGATGAATTAATAGAAGCCGCTGGCTCTATTTCACCTGCTGTTCGTAACAATGGCGGTGGACATTGGAATCACACTTTCTTCTGGAACAGCCTTGCTCCTAATGCCGGAGGATCTCCTTCAGGAAAATTAGCAGATGCAATCAATGAAGCATTTGGTTCATTTGATGCATTCAAAGAAAAATTTGCGGCGGCTGGTATGACAAGATTTGGTAGCGGCTGGGCATGGCTTATTATAAAAAAAGATGGCAAACTGGATGTAAGCTCTACTCCCAACCAGGATAACCCAATGATGGATGTGGCAGAAACTAAAGGAGTTCCTTTACTCGGATGTGATGTTTGGGAACATGCATATTACCTGAAATATCAAAACAAAAGAGCAGACTACCTTGCTGCATTCTGGAATGTTGTAAACTGGGATAAGGTAGCTGAGAGATTCTAAAACAAACGAAGGAATATATTTTTAAGCTGCCGTAAATGGCAGCTTTTTTATTGTAAGCTATTTATTAAACCGGTTGATTGCTTCAATTCTGTTATTGACATGAAGCTTGTTATAGATGTTTTTAAGATGTTTTGTAACTGTATGAGCACTCAAAAATAATTTTGCAGATACTTCTTTTACAATAAGACCTGTAGAAATCAATTCTAAAATTTCATTCTCCCTTTCTGTTAATCCGGCTAACTTTTGCTTTTCTTCTTTCTGTTGAAAGGTACCAATCACTTTACGGGCTATAAAAGGGCTCATTGGTGCGCCTCCTTCATGCAATTCTTTTAAAGATTCTAAAATTTCCTGCGGCATTGCATCTTTCAAAATATAACCACAGGCTCCATTTTTTAATGCTTTAAAAACAAATTCATCATCATCATAAAAAGAGCAAATCATGCAGAGAACTTCGGGGGTTTTTAGTTTTATATCCGCAATAAGATCAATACCATTTTTTCCTGGTAGCTTAATGTCAACGATAGCTATATGTGGCTGATTTGTAATAATATGTTCCAAAGCCTTTTCAGCGGTCGAATAACTATTAAGCAGAACAAACCCATCAGCATTGTTAATCAACAACTCTAACCCTTCCCGATAGTTCTTATCATCTTCTATAACAGATATTGTAATCAAAGCCTTTAATTGATTTTCAATATACGGCAATTTTTAATTGCATCACACTCTTTAATCTCAGCCTTTCGTTAGCATTATAGTAACCAAAAAAGCCTGCCTATTAAATAGGCAGGCTTACAATCAATTTATTTAATAAATTATTTACACTTATCCATTACTTCTTTCAAGATAGCATCAGCTTTTGCGTCCATATCTTTATCATCTTTCATTTTCTCATACTTTTTAGACATTTCATCACCGAAAGCTTCCATTTTTACTGATAGCTCTTGCAATTCTTTTTTTGCTTTTTCGTCAGATGGATCTTTCGCCATTAGCTGCTTCATTTGACACCGGTAATCCGCCATTTTTCTAACATCACTATCAAATGATGATGATGATTTGCAAGAAGAAAAACTTATTACAAATACAAGTACGATTAAAGAAAGAAAATTCTTTTTCATGTTGTTGATTTTAGGTTTTATATATGCGTTGTAAAATAAATATTATTTCTGACAAAGTTTGCCGCAATCTGAGCCTTGCTATGGAACAGGATCATAACCGCTTCCTCCCCAAGGGTGGCAGCGGGAAATTCTTTTGATTGCAAGCCACATACCTTTAAATACACCATGCTTTTTTAAAGCTTCTGCTGCATAGTGAGAACAGGTTGGAGTATACCGACATTTCGGTCCAAGCCAGGGCGATATTACCCATTGATATATTTTTATCAGGAAAATAAATGGAAGACCCAATATTTTAAGAAATGTCTTCATTAATAATTGATGATAATTTTCTAATTACTTTTTCCACCTGAGAATAAATGAGATGATAGTCCGGCAATTCCTTTTCTGTATAGATAAAAAAAAGATTCAAGCCTTTCGCTTTCAGTAAAATTTCCAGTGAGTTTTTTTGTACCCTGTAAGCTTCTCTGATTAGTCGCTTAATTCTATTCCTGTCAACTGCTTTCTTAAAATTCTTTGTACTTACTCCTGCTCCAAATTGCAAACCACCTTCTTTTGTAATACAATAAAACACCCTGAATGGTGAAACGGTAAATCGTTTCCCATTTTTAAACAGTTCATCAATAGCTTTCCTGCTTTTTAACCGTTCACTTTTTCCTAATGTAAATTGCTTTGGCAAAATTTATGCAAATAAAAAACTCCGTCTCGTTTCAAACGGGACGGAGCTATAAATATAGTGAGCTTTAAGCTTCTGCTCCTTAATGGAGAAAGCTATGCTTCTATTTTAATTTGCTCTCATCAGAAACTGTCAACTTCGTACGGCCTTTTGCACGGCGGCTTGCCAATACTTTACGACCATTTGCAGTAGACATACGTTTACGAAAACCATGAACAGTTTTACGACGCTTACGATGAGGTTGGAATGTACGTTTCATTTTTTATTACTTTTTTCACTTTTATGAAATGCGAACCGGGAGAACAGTTCAGGTTTCAAACTTCACCAGCAAATCACCACATCTGCTGTTTGTGAAAGGACGGCAAAGGTAAGGGTTTGAAATGTAAAATTTAAAGAGAAATTAAGTTGTTTTTTAAAACAATCCGAGCTGTACTATTTAAATATTAAGGAGTTTATAATGAAGGAGTTATTCAAAATTGGCAATTTCTTCTTGTGGCCCCTTTTGCTATAAACTTGTATGAACAGACTTTACAGGCTGACCATAAAACATACTGGCTTTATTATTAAAATCTTCAGCCTAATCGGTTGTATAGAATTTTTGAATACCTTCTTTGCTGCAAAGGCTTTCTATTTCAGGGTGCCGTTGTAAATAATTAGCAAGGCTTTCAGCAACTATTTCGCCCTGTGAAATCAGTTTTACTGCTACTGGCAAGTATTCTTCAATCTTTTCCTTCAACAGAGGATAATGCGTACACCCCAGCAGTAGTACATCTATTGCTTCTCCCTTTTCAAATATGTTATGCAAGTTCTTTTTTATAAAATAATCAGCTCCATGATTTTCAAATTCTCCATTCTCAACTAATGGTACCCACATAGGGCAAGCTTCCTGATACACTTTTAAGCCAGGAAAGAACTTCGCTATTTCCATCGGGTAAGATTCTGAAGCAACAGTTCCTGTAGTGGCCATTACTCCTACATTTTTTGTTTCGGAAAAATTACCAATCACTTCAGCCGTTGGTCTTATAACGCCCAACACTCTTTTATCTGGAGCTATTATTGGTAAATCATTTTGCTGAATGGTTCGCAACGCCTTTGCAGAAGCAGTGTTGCAAGCCAGAATGACTAACGAACAGCCCTGTTTGAAAAACCACTTTACACAATCTAATGTGTAATGATAAACTGTATCGAATGACCGGTTGCCATAAGGAGCTCTGGCATTATCGCCGAGATAGATATAATCGTAGTCTGACAGCTTGTTTACAATTTCTTTCAGGACGGTTAGGCCACCATAACCAGAATCAAATACGCCTATGGGACCTTTCGTCGTCATAGTACAAAAATAGGAATGTAATACAGTAAAAAACCCTGTTGTACAAGAGGTACAACAGGGTTTAAGTATTTAAACGGCTATCAATTACTTTCCTGCCGGTTTGGGAATATTTAGTTTCAACTTTGCGGCTACCAATAATGTTATATCATCACCATCGGGTGCTACAAGAAATGTGTCTTTACTCATAACATGAGTATAAGCTTTTTCCTTGGCTACTGCTTTTACTGCATCGTAAGCTTTTTTATATAATGGAGCAAGCAATTCATCTTGCTTTGCCTGCAACGCCTGGTTTACTATTTGCTGCCAGTTTTGTATTTGGTAAAGCAACTGTGGCAATTCCTGCTCAATTTGCTTTTTTACAACAGCAGGGGCTACATGCACAGAATCTTTTAAAACACTATCCTTATACTGGTATAAAGAAATTATTTGTGCATATTGAGGATTAATAGAGTCTTGCTGATATCTGTCCAACAATGAATCAAGTTTAGCCGTTTCTGGCATCAACCCTATTACATCATCAATACGGATATAACCAATTTTAGTTTGAGCAGCTGCATCGTTTGCAAAGAACATTCCCGATACTAACACAACAACAGTAAGAAATTTTTTCATTTAGTTTATTTTAAGATTGCTTTATAGAGTTATTATGCCCTTGATTCGTTGCTTTTCAACTCCTTTTCGGGTCTTATTTATTTTTTGTTAACAGTTATCTTATCCCAAGATCTTTGAGCACATCTTCGCTCTTGTCCAGTTTTGGGTCGGCAAATATAATGGTAATTCCTTCACTTTTATCCAATACAAAATCATATCCTCTTGTAACTGCCATTTTCTGCACAGCATTGTACACTTTATCTTGAATCGGCTTAATCAATTCCTGTCTCTTTTTAAACAGATCTCCCTCAAAACCAAAGCGTTTACGCTGCAAATCACGGAGCTCTTTCTCTTTATTATAAAGCTGGTCTTCTCTTTTTTTCCTTAGCTCTTCCGTAAGCATTACTTGCTCTGCTTCAAAGTTCTGATACATTTTATCAAGTTCTTCTTGTTTACCATCAACATCTTTTTGCCAGCTATTAGCTACCTCATCCAATTGCGTTTGTGCCACTTTATAATCCGGCATTTTGTCTAAAATGTAACGGTATCGATTATAGCATATTTCTGTGCCTGAACAGCAGTACTTAACAGCATAATACTAAGAGCAGCAATAAGTATTTTTTTCATGTTATACATTTTCAGAATGAAAATACAATATCAATATTATTCTGGTTCTACACCAAGCATAAAGGTAAATCTTGATGCACCTTTCAGCCCTGTGCCCGGTGTAATACGATCAAGTCCTATACCATAGTCAAACCCTAACAAGCCAAACATCGGAAGGAAAAATCGCATTCCAACACCAACGCTTCTACGCAATTTGAATGGATTGTAATCTTTATAATTATACCATCCATTTGCCGCTTCAAAGAAGCCCAGTGCATAAATAGTACTGCTTGGATTTGTTACCAACGGGAAACGCATTTCAAGTGTGTACTTATTAAATATGGTGAAGAATTGAGTAGCATTTTGCTGATCAGGATTTATTGTTGGATCAGATGACTGATAAACCGGATAGCCACGATGAGCAACAATATCATATCCTAATAATCCAAAGTTATTTGTCAAACCTGCATCACCCACCTGGAATCTTTCAAATGGTGAATATTCAAGATCTTTATTATACCTGCCCATAAATCCATACTTGGCAGCCATCTTTAATACAAACTGGCGGTTTTTATCTGCACCTAATGGCTTACCAATTGGCACATACCATTCTGCATTAAAACGCCATTTATGGTATTCAGGATTTTTAAACTTGTCGTTATCCTTTGTCGAGTTTTTATTAAATAAAGAATAAGGCGGCGTAAACTGTACACTGGCAAGGAAGTTCGATCCACTTCTTGGGAAAATAGGGTCGAATACGGATGAGCGTTGCAATCCTATTTTAAAACTTATGTTGGTAGATGTACCGTTTTTAAAGTCCTGATCAAAAATCGGGTAGTTACGCAGTTTATATTGTGTAAGATTAATTGCATACACCAAACTAAAATAATCATCCGGCCATTTCAATTGCTTACCAAGCGAAACAGAAACCCCATTTACTTTTAAATAGTTTGTGTCTGATCTTGCATTATCTATTAGTCCCGTATATGGATCGAAGGCATTTGAGTATTTACTATTATTAAATCCTATTGTAAGTGAATTTCTTTTTTTACCTCCTAACCAAGGTTCGGTAAATGAAAAACTATACGATCTGAAGGCTCGGCCATTTGATTGAACTCTCAGACTTAGTTTTTGTCCATCGCCTGTTGGCAACGGATCCCAGGCAGATTTTTTCCAGATGTTGCGAATAGAAAAATTATTAAAGGTAACACCCAATGTTCCGGTAAGACCGATACCGCCACCCCAGCCAGCAGAAAGTTCAAGCTGATCAGAAGATTTTTCTTCCAGCTTCCAGTTTATATCCACTGTGCCGTCATCTGCGTTTGGCACCACACCCGGTTCTATGGTTTCCTGATTAAAGAATTGCAGGTTTCCTAATTCTCTTTGTGAACGGATTAAATCTGAACGGCTAAACAATTCTCCCGGTGTAGTTCTTAACTCACGTCGGATTACATAATCTTTTGTTTTTTCGTTGCCAGCAATGGTTACATTTTTTAATCTAGCCTGCGGTCCTTCTGTCATTCTGATTTCATAATCAATTGTATCGTTATACACTGCCATTTCAACCGGCTCTACTCTAAAAAATAAATAACCTTCATCCATGTAAAGACCGCTGATATCGCCACCATCTTGTGCAGCTTCTTTACCAAGCCTTCTGTTCATGATGCCGATATTATAAATGTCGCCTTTATTAATGCCCAGTATAATATTCAAGATGGAATCAGAATATTTTGAATTCCCCTTCCAAGTAATATCTCCAAAATAATATTGTTTGCCTTCATTAACCTTTATATCAACATTCAGGTTTCCGTTCTTGGTTAAGTATGATGTATCGTCAACAATTTGAGCATCTCTGTATCCAAGAGAGTTGTAATAATCAAGCACCTTTTCCTTATCTTCTTCAAACTTCTTTTGATCAAATTTTGCTCCACTAAAAAGCTTGAATCGGAACCATGGATCAAGCAACCTTTTAGTTTTGCTTAATGAAAGAAATCCCCAGTCCTTACTGTACTCCCCGAATGAATAAGGCTTATTATCACCATATGGGCTTTGCGCCTCATCTTTTTTCAAAGAAAACTTTGACATTTCCTTGGTGCCCTTCATATGCTTTTTCAACCGCAGTCCGTCCACATTATCATTACCATAAAAACCAACTTCGTTAATCTTAATTTTATTCCCCTTAATTACATTAATCGTCATCTGGTTGGAATTCGCAAAAGCAGGATCTGGCTTTTCATCTATTGTAACCTGCACATTCCGATATGCCTTCTCCGTATAAAATTTCGTAACAATCTCAACTATATTTCTACGGGTATTTTCGGTGATGATTGTTTGCTTTGCAAGTGCTGCCTTTGTAATTAACTCATCAGCATCCGATTTACTAATTCCCGTAAATTTAAAATTGCCAAGCCTAGGTCTTTCCTGCACACTCAATTCGAGCCACACTTTATCACCATCAACTTTTGTAACAAATATTTCTACGTTAGAAAATAATTTTTGCCTCCAAAGATTTGCAATCGATTTCGCAAAAATATCACCACCCGGATGCATGAATTTGTCGCCGGGAGTTAAATTTGAAATTGAATAAACGATTGATGTATCAAGATATTTTATGCCGGTAACTTGTACATCAGCAATAGTATATTCTCTTGGCACTCTGGCATTTTGCCATTCAATAAGTTTCGGGTCTAATGAGGTAGGCTTTGTAGTATCACCATCTTGGGCAAATGAGTTGAATACGGAGATTACAACTATAAACATTGTAACACTAAACCTGGATAGAAGTCGTTGCATATATTTTGTTCTGGTATTCAATACCCACCTTGTGGGACTTAAATGGTTTGTTTTCTGCGATTTATAAAATAGCCGCCATTCTGGTCAGGCGGCAAATTAAACGTAAATATCGAAACTGTTTGTTAAAAGAAATCACTCCTAACAAGGCTTTCGGTGTTAATGGGCTTTGTTTGTTTCTGCTATCTGTTCTCCTGTCTTTCCAAACCGCCGTTCCCTTCCTTGAAAATCAACTATAGCTTGGTATAAATTCTCTTTCCTGAAATCGGGCCAGCGGACATTTGTAAAGTACAATTCGGCATATGCCAACTGATACAATAGGAAGTTGCTGATTCTAAACTCACCACTTGTTCTAATCATCAGCTCCGGGTCAGGAAAATTGGCCGTACATAAAAACTGCTGTACAGTCTTCTGATTTATATCTTCCACATTCAAGTTTTCTTCTTTTACTTCTCTTGCTATTTCTTTTGCTGCATTTGCCAGCTCCCATCTTCCGCTATAGCTAAGTGCCATTACAAGATTTAGCCCTGTATTGGCTTTCGTAATTTCCAGGGCTTCGTTCAATTCATTTTTGGCAAAGTCTGGGAACATACTCATATCGCCAATTACATGCAGTCGAATCTTATTTTTATTCAATGTTTCTACTTCCTTACGAATAGTGCTTACTAGCAACTCCATAAGTCCTGCTACTTCATATTCCGGCCTGTCCCAGTTTTCAGTGGAAAAGGCGTAGAGTGTTAAGTATTCTATTCCCAACTCTGCGCAACCTTCTACAATGTTGCGTACACTTTCTACTCCATGATAATGACCGAAAAGCCTGTCTTCGCCTTTCTCTTTTGCCCAGCGGCCATTACCATCCATAATAATGGCGATATGACGGGGCAGTGATCCTTTATCTATTTTTTCAAGTAATTGCGACATAAAAACGGGGGCACAAAGGTAATCATGATTACAGGTATTTTAGCTTGTTTTGCAAAAAAAGAAATGCCCCTTTTGAGGGCATTTTCAAAATATATGCAATTAATTGTGGTTAGGTAAACATTCTTTTAGTTTTTACCCCAAACGGCTACTCTCGATTTACCTCTTCTGAAGCCTTTGGTTTCGTACCAGAATTCAATTTTAGACAGATGTCGTAAGCCACCTGTAAGGTCAATAACACGACTTTCGCTGCCTTGGGCAAACCTGTTTCTTAATTCCACATCCTGCACAGTACCATTGTCAAAATGTATTTTCATATCATACATTTTCAATGGGCCATCTGTTATCTTTAATTTTAACTGGCGAACATCATCCTTCCAATTGCCAAAATGTATAACATCATGGTCAGCTCCAAAGCCAACATTTTTATCTGCCAGAAAAAACCAATCGCCGGATGTATCGTTTACTGTTTTTTGAGTAGAAAAACTCAGAAGTGCTACGGCTACTAACCCGTAAATTAAATTTGTAATGCGCATAAAATATGATTTATGGTTAAGAATGTTTTACACTGATCTGAACATTAAAGCATCGGTTTAATGCATAACAAACATAAACCACAACCCTGTGCAAACACTAACCCCTGCGGGTAATTTTGTAGTGGATTATTTTAATTAGCAGTAGGGCATTTATAAGACTGTAAGTTGAAAGTGACATGAAACATTGCAGTCACAAAATGGTCTTTTTGTTTACTGTTGCCTCTTTGTCTTCCAGGAATACCAATTGGTGTTCCCAACTCATAGGACCTATCGCTCAGCAATAAGGCATTAGATATGCTTCCGTCTGGGTTTGGAGGAAAAACAGCAGGATCTACATAAGTAGTACTTACATCATCTAAATAATCAGTATTGGTAAACCGATACAATACTTCAAACCCTATATTAAATCTATCGTTAAAAGCATACTTAACGCCGCCGCCAAAAGGAATACTGATGGCCATTGTGCTATATGGCTTTCTGTCTGGATAAAGAGTGCTGCCTTGACCTTCTGTATTTAAAGGACGTAGCAAAATTTTCTCATCTCGCAGGTATGCATATGGATCGTAAGTAAATATGCCTGCGCCAAAAGTGATATATGGCGTAAAGCTATAATCAGGTTCACCTGGCATGAATCGGAAGAAGTTGAAATCGCCTTGCAAACTAAGTTCCCAAACTTTGCTGTTAAAGCTCAGGTTACGGGAAAACATCTGCTTATTAAAATCATTGTATTTATCAGAATATCCGAGCTGAACAAAACTTGCTCCGAGGCGCACTGCTATATAGTTGCCTAGGTTTTTACGAAAAAAAACAGTTGCCGCCATTTTGGGCCTGTTTAAGCTGGCTCTGGTATTTAAATCGCCAAAATAGTGACTGCCACCCAGGCCTATTCCAAATTCACCTTCCTGAACAACAGATTCTTGTGCCTTTAATTGACTAAAACAGCCAGTTAATACAGTAAAAACCAGTGTAATTGTAATAATCTTCTTCATCATAACTATTTAAAATACGATCCAGAGTGTATTAGAACGTTAAAAGTAATTGATTTCTTATTCAGCAGCCAGTAATTAGTTTCTTTTATCAAGTCCCCAAGTAAGCTTATTGCGGAGTGTTTGCAGAAAATTGTTCTCACTAAGGCGGACAAGGTTAACGTCAAAGGCCTCTCTTTTTACTGCCAGTTGAATGTTTTTATCTACAATTTCTCTTCTTGAATCAAGCGAACAGATAATCTGATCGGACCTGCATTCGATTTCGAAAGAAATAATATTGTTATCAGGAACTATTATGGGACGAACATTCAAGTTATGCGGCGCAACAGGAGTAATTACAAAATTGCCTGAGTCAGGAAAAACTATTGGACCATTGCAACTAAGCGAATAACCAGTAGAACCAGTTGGCGTAGCCACTATTAAACCATCTGCCCAGTAATTGTTTAAAAATTCACCATTGAGATAAGTATGAATTTTTATCATCGAATCAATATCTCTCTTATGAATAGAAAATTCATTTAACCCATATGGAACGTTACCAAAAATTGGAATACTTGCATCAACATGGATTAATGATCGGGTATCTTTCAGATAAGTTCTGTTGGCTATTGCTTTTACAGCCATTTGTAACTCTTCCCGGCCAATGCTGGCTAAAAAGCCCAGTCGACCGAAATTGATACCCATAATAGAAATGGGCTTATTTCGTATCAACGTAATTGTATCCAGTAAAGTGCCATCGCCGCCAAGGCTGATAATAAATTCAATTTCATCACTCAATTCTTCTGCTCTGGAAAACTTAGCTGTATCCGCTGGTAAATGAATAGCATCTTTTATCTGTTCAAAAAAATCACGGAAAATAACAGGTTGAATTTTCTGTTTTGTCAGCTCATCAAAAAAGAGTTGTACATCTTTTTGCTGATCATCCACCATTACTCTGCTGTAAATCGCTGCTTTCATTCAAATTGGTTTATCACTATTTTATATTGGCAAATATTTAGAATATAGATTTGCGGTGCAAAAATAATCCGTTTTGACCTATTGCATTAAAGCTGTATTCCAATTTGAAAGTTACATCATAAAAGGTGAGTATATCAATTCCAAAACCGCCGGAGTAAAGCATTTTATTTGACAGCGAATTTTCGCCGGGCTGGGGATTGTGTGCATAGCCAGCATTGCCGTACGTTTTTCCAAATATGCGTACAGGTATTCGCTCCGGTTCTTTTCCTCTTTTTGCAGGAATCTTTATCTTAAAGTTTAATAGCTCTCTGGTAAATGTTGTTCTTACAACACCTCCTGCTACTCCATCTACCACATAATATTCATAGCCTTGCAAATAAGCATCGCCATAACCTAAGAAACGCTGATTAAAATAGGATTGTTTAAAAGGCAGTTTAAGACCGCCAACAGTAGTCAGGTTAAAAAACGTTTTTTTGGAAAGCGGCCAACTGGCAGATGCTTTAACTTCAAAACCCCAAACGTCTAATATTTTATTAAACCCTTTTTTACCAATTGACAATTGAACAGCATATCCTTTTGTGGGATAAGGTATATAGTCAAGGTCAAAGTAACTCATTGTATAATTTATTTCAGGATATGAAATACTGGTTCTGCCCAAATTAAAGTAAGAAGGATTCAATAGAGCTACTGTGTCGCTAATCGTCTCATGGGTAAATCCTATTCCAAAACTATGGCGGGTTTTAATAGCTCTGCGATAAGTTACTTCAGCATAGGCATTAATAAATCTTCGTGTATAGACATCCTCTTGTTTTACAAAAGCCTGTTTGTTTTGAATCGTATTATAATTTATTTCTTTGTTTTTTCCTGCATCAAAAGAAACCCTGGCACCCCATTTCAATTTTTTATCAATATATAATCTGTCATAGCTGAATGAAAGTTGCTTGGTATAGCCATTTATTACTTTAAATCTCAGTTTATCATTTTTCCCTGTAACATTATTGTATAAAAGTTTAGCTCCATAGTTTACTCTGCTTAAACTTGCCTTTTGCTCTATCAACCATTGATTGAGATTTCTGTCAACCGGTTTAAAATAAGGTAGCGGAAACAAGTACCACCTTTCTCTTACAGTAATAATAACATTGATCTTGCTCCCTTCAAAATTCTTAGCCGCTATCGTTACAGAGTGAAAAAGTGATGTATTCATTAATTGCTTTCTGCCATCTTCAAATTTCTCTACCAACACATCCAATGGATAAGTGTCGCCTGTTCTAAAAGGAATTTCCCTGAGCATTATAAATCCCTTTGTTTTTTTATTTCCCGTGAATTCAATATTGCCAATTTCAATAATTGTAGATGCTGTGTGCATGGCAATACTATCTGGGATGGATATAACAGGATCTGTTTGGGCAGACCCAATACAACTGCATAACAGTGCCATGAAGAGTGAGAAATAATATTTTGTTTCCAGCCGCATAACTATAAATGAGATAAGGCAACTAAGTTAGCCGGATTATTGAATTGTTTACAATTGTAAACAAACATTATATTTTCAGGTAATTCATTAGATTATCAAAGTTGCTCCGCAGTTCATTCTCATACATTTCTTCTCCGATAAAATATTTTACGGAATAGTCATACCGCTGAAATGTAGCAACGATATCAGACACTTCGGGCTTATTGATGCGAATGGTTATCTGCATCATTCCCGTTTCTCCGTCATTAGAAGTATTTAGCTGCGTAATTTGGGCATCATTTTGTTCTACCAGCTTACTTATTTCACTAAAAGAATAATTATTACTAGCTATCTCCAGCACAATTAGACCGCCAGGTTCATTTAAGCTCATAAATGAAGAAGCATATCTAAGTAGTTCGTTATAAGAAACCACTCCCGTTAATTCATTTTCCTCCGAAACAACAGGCACAATACTCAGTCCATTTTCTCCAGCTAATTGTACCGCTTTTAAAAAATGTTCCTCTTCCTTTACTGATTCTGTAGAAAAGGATTGTTGTAACACTTCCAACGGATCATTGTCATTCTCTGCCATCAGCAAATCATCTTCACTTATAAGACCGACATATTTTTCTCCGTCGGTAATAGGTAAATGAGTAACCTGGTTATCGTTCATGAGTTGCAACACCTGATACACCTTGTCTGCAAGATGTACAGAAGGAAGTGACTGAGTTATTAATTCACGGATTAACATGGATAGCGGCTTTGTTTTCAATACTATGATACTTTGTGCATCATAATAGTACTAAGACATCAACGATCAGGCAATTGATGCAGTCTCGTTGAGTTTTTTCAAAAATTTATGCAGTATAGCATTAAATTCATCGGGTACTTCCATCATTGGAGCATGACCGCATTTATCAATAAAATGCAACTCACTGTTCGGAATCAATTTATTGAATTCCTTTGCTACAAATGGTGGAGTAATTGTATCATTATTTCCCCAAGCCAATAATGTTGGCTGTTTTATTTGATTAAGTTCTTCTCCCAGATTATTTCTGATAGCACTTTTTGCCAATGCAATAATCTTAATAACCTTAATGCGGTTATTGGTCATGCTATATACTTCATCCACCAATTCTTTCGTTGCAGTAGCTGGATCGTAAAAAGTTAATTCTGTCTTTTTTCTAATGTACTCGTAGTCGCCTCTTTTTGGATAACTATCGCCCATACCGTTTTCAAAAGCCCTGAGCTTCCGGTAAGTGTTAATGATTTTATTCTTTCAGGATGCTTCAACGTATGCACAAGTGCCACATGGCCGCCTAAAGAATTACCTAATAAATGAATACCGTTATAATCTCTTGTTTCAATAAACTTATGAACATACTTTGCTAATCCGCCAACAGAGGTATTCAGAATGTCCATTTCAAGCAAAGGCAATAAAGGCACAACAACTTTATAATGTTGTCTGAAATATTCAACAAGTGATTGAAAATTGCTTAATGCACCAAACAAGCCATGAAGCAATACTAATGGTTCTCCTGTACCCTCTTCAATAAACTTGAACTTATCGTGTTGTTTAATTTCGTACTCCATAGCTGGTTGTTCTTGGTCGCTTACCGGCTAGCCGGTTGCCTTGGTTGCAAAA
The DNA here is from genome assembly GCA_016706055.1 of Chitinophagaceae bacterium. GTDB lineage: Bacteria > Bacteroidota > Bacteroidia > Chitinophagales > Chitinophagaceae > JJ008. The sequence continues at coordinate 253,459 of JADJKL010000012.1, forward strand.
TAATCGTTTTAAGTAAAGAATCAGCAGATTGCTACGTAAAACAATGCAAATCAGGGCAAATATAAGCGACAGAGGCTTGTTTTAGTAAGTTCTTTGTGGTGATTTTTTAATTCTATCAAAGTTAATATACAATATCCCTTTTTAATAGAAAAACTAATTCCTAGATATGTTAGTGGCTACCCCTTCAAAAAAATGTTCTAGTGCTGAAAACATGTCTTTAAACAGCGGCACAACCGACCCAAAACCATTAATTGCTTTTGGTCCCCAAGGTTGAATAAAAGAGTAAGTAACTGATTTATCAATAGTATCGGGCTTTAATAATTTTAATTGTTCTGCATAAAAAACAAGAACACTAAATACAGTGATATAGATAGCAGCAAACAATATAATTCCGCCAATTTTATTCAACCAACCCATCATCGCCATCTCTACTGTTTTCTCTATGGCCTTTGCGCCCAATCGTATCAATAAAATAACTAATAAGAAAACTACTGCGAAAGAAATAACGGGCATCCACTGATTAGAGATGTTCACTGCTTTGCCTAGATAGTCTGCCATTACAACCGATAATTTCATGGCAGCAGCCAACCCAATAATAACGGCAACTAAAGAAAACAAGCCGATTATTAATCCTCGCTGGTATCCTTTTAATACAGCGAAAACAATAAGTGCAGCAAATATGATGTCTAACAGCATTTATAGGTTTGATAGATAACGACTGATAGCAAAGGATATTACACTATCTCAGTTAATCAACTTTTTGATAACAACTCTTTCACGAATGCAGAAATTGTTTTTCCATCTGCTTTACCTGCTAATTCCTTAGTAGCAGCACCCATTACTTTCCCCATATCAGCTGGTGATGTGGCACCAACTGCTGTTATTATTTTTTCTACTGCTGCTTTTATTTCTTCAGAAGATAGTTGTTTAGGAAGAAATTTTTCGATTACTGCAATTTCTTCTTCTTCCTTTTTAGCAAGGTCTGCTCTATTTTGCTGTTGAAATATTTCAAGCGAATCTTTTCTTTGCTTTACCAGTTTCTGCAACAATTTCATTTCGTCATCTTCTTTCAATTCTCCACCGGCACCTTCTGCAGTTTTAGCTAATAAAATAGCGGCCTTCACGGCCCGCAGACTTCTTAACGCCGCTTCATCTTTGGCTATCATGGCTGCTTTCAGGTCTGTCATTATTTTTTGTTCGAGACTCATATTATTGAAATTTCATTAGTTAATAATTTGAGATAAGTTGTCGAACATCTGGCTTCTTATCTCTTGCTTCTTAATCAGCTTTATTTTCTTTTAGTTGTTTTGCTTTAAACTTCTCGTAAAAATCTTGTGCGAACTTTTTCATTTCTTCTACTTGTTCTGTGTATTTGGTGGCACGGCCATAAGTATCCGCCATTGTCATCATCGTTTGAAAAAAGAAATCAGCCATTTCGTCCACCATCATATCTTTTGTCCAAAGATCAATTCGCAACGCAGCTTTATCAGCACTGTCCCAGAAAGAGATCATCATCGCTTTTGCATTTTGTACATTCTCTGCACCGGTATCCGTTGCACTCCAGGAAATGGAACTCGGCACACGGTTTTCATCAGTTACCACATCTATCGTAATAGTAGATTTGTTCATACATTAATTTATTAAAGGTGGCAAAGGTAAATAAAATCAGCCGATGGCTTTTTCAATGCTCTTCCACAATAGGTTAGCAGTTGTATCCCAACTATAAGCCGCTGATGCTTTTCTGCCTTTTATTATCAGGTCATTCCGCAATTTTTCATCTTTATACAATAACATCATTTGTTCGGCAATAGCAGTATGGCTATTGCCATCTACAAAAATGGCGGCATCTTTTACAATTTCTTTCAAGGAGTTTGTTTCAGCAGCAATTACAGGCACATCGCATTGCATAGCTTCAATAACCGGCACTGCAAATGTTTCAACGAGTGAAGGGTAAATAAATCCATAAGCGGCGCTAACCACATTTACTAATTCAGTTGCAGGCAAATGTTCTATCAGCAAAACATCGCTACGGTATTTATAAGATTGCAAATCTTTTTTGAATGATTCATACGTTGAAGCCACTCTGCCAGCTAAAATTAATTTCATACCTGTTTGCTGCCGTTTTTTAAAGACTGAAAAAGCTTTTAACAGATTCATCAGGTTTTTATCCGCATCAATTAAACCGCTATAAATAAAATATTCCTTTCCCTCAGTGTATTTGTTTTTTATTGCAATCTTATCATCCGTTAAAAGTGGCTGATACAACTTACTTACTCCGCTGTGCACTACATCAATTGTAGAAGCATCGACAGCAAATTTTTCAATTAGTTCCTGTTTTAAAAATGTGGTAATGGTTACTATTGAATTTGCTTTGCTCAAAAACTTTGGTGTTGATTTTTTTAACCAGGCTGCATGTGATTTTTTTATATACAGCGGTTGGTTCAAAAAAGCCAGATCATGCACCACAATACATTGCGGAGTTTTTGTTTTTAATGAACAAAACCCGTCTGGTGAAACAAAAACATCTGCTTTGTATTTCTTTAAAATAGCGGGGATTTTTATATCATACCAATACTTCCACAGCAAAGGATATTTTACTATTGGTCCTGCAAGAACAGGAGTAATGTTTTCGCTGGTAATAAATGCTTCATCAAATGGTTGATCAAAGATGAAAATAAACTCATGCTCAAGATGCTGTTTGGCTATCCTTGTAAAAGTTTCATAGATAAAATTACCATTGCCTTCCAACTGACCAGAAAGCATAAACCTCGTATTAATCGCAATAATCATGAATGGCAGCAAAGGTATTACTTGTAATAACTACTGCGTAATTCATCTTTCATAAAAACAAGCTGCATAAAAACTATTTCAAATTCTACGGCATCGATTTACTATCGCTTCAATGGACAATTAAACATGCATTATTACTGTGGATATTCATTAATTACCGCTTTTAAAAACGGTCACTTATACAATTGTATACTATATATAACGACACTACTTTTATACCGCTAACAACTAAGAGTAATCCAAAACCAAAAACTATGAAAAATATTTACTTACGCATTTTCAAAGGGGTTCTCTTTTTCTCTTTGCAGCTAACTAGCTTCAATACTGTAAAAGCCCAATGTCCTTACGGTTTTCCTTCGGGGCAAGTAGCTTACGATACAACTATTGCAACTCCACCGGGTATTAATACATTATTAGTAAAATTTCCACAGGCAGATCCTTATGATGGTTTGCTTACCTGCTTACGATTATGTATTTCCATTACAGGTGTTGTAGATTCAGTAAGTGTGGAAAATAATTCAGCTTCGGCGCAAACAGCTGATATTTATTATATCCGTACCGACCAGATTACCGGGCCAGGCCTTAGTGCATCGCTTACTAATACTATCAATCATCATTATGGACCTTATGCACTCGGTCCTTCTACTGCGCCATTAGGTTCAGGGCCAGATTTTGTTGCTATTTCAAAAGACACATTATTGAATGCCGTAACCACTTGTGCCATTATTACCAACTCTGATTCTCTTTTCCAGTTTTATGGGCATGATAGTGTTACTTATCAGTATGACATTACTGCCTTTACCAATGTAACCTGCACTGGTGGTAATTATAACAGCACAGTGGCCACATCTGCATTAGTACGTTTTCGTTTTGAATACTGTACCTGTCCGGGTTTGATCTTGCCTTTAAATGTCAAAAGCTTTCGCATTGATAAAGTAGCAGAGAACAAAGCCTCTTTAGTTTGGTCCGAGTTACAAACACAAGAAACACCGGAATTTCATTACGAAGTAGAAATGAGCCGAGATGGTACTCATTTTACATCGCAAGGAAGAGTAAATGGCTCAAATGAAATAAATGTTCCATATAAGTTTGCTTTTATAGCCAGACAACAGGGAGAAGGAGTGTATTATTTCAGAATAAGACAGGTTTATGCAAGTGGTTACAGTCGTTTTTCAGATGTACGTACTGTTACGCTGAAAAATTCCTCTTCATCCAATTTTATTCTGTTTCCAAATCCATCAAATGGCATTATTGGTATCAAATTTGATAATATTCAGGGCGAAAAAAAGATAATAGAAATCTTTAATTCGCAGGCACAAAAAGTAGTGAGCAAAGAAATTGAGGCAACTGGCTCTTTTTATCAGTTGGCAACATCGTTACAAAAAGGGATGTATTGGGTTAGGGTAACCGATGTAACGAGCCACTTATATAGTGTCAATCAACTTTTCATTAAATGACCTCTTAGGTGGAAGAGGATGGTGGCTTGTAAAAGGGGTCTTATCCAAGACCCCTTTCTTTTTTCGGTAAACGGAACTCTGTTCCGTTCTTTTCTGATAAACTTAACGGAGTTCGGTTCTCCGACTTGTAAACTGAACAGAGTTCTGTTTCTCCTTGACGAAAGGAACTCCCTTCGGCTTTTTTCGGCAAACTGAACAGCATTCAGTTCACCGACTTGTAAACTAAACAACTCTTCATTACATTTGCCTATATGCAAGATTTAGACAACATGGAGTACAACACTACTCGGAATCATTTAACGATGAAAGAGTATGGTCGTCATGTACAAAAAATGGTAGAACACATCATGACCATCGAAGACCCGGAACGTCGGCAGCGCAATGCAAATGCTGTTATTGAGTTGATGGGTTTTTTAAACCCTCATCTTAAAAATGTAGAAGATTTCCGGCACAAGCTGTGGGATCATCTTTTCTTAATATCTGATTTTACGTTAGATGTAAAATCACCTTATCCTATCCCAACTAGGGAAACACTGAAGGCAAAGCCAGATCCGCTTCCTTACCCAAGCAGTAATCCTAAATTTTCGCATCTTGGCAAAAACCTTGAAGTGATAATTGACAAAGCATTAAATGAACAGGATCCTGATAAAAAAATGGGTCTTTCCAATGCCATTGCTTACTATATGAAGCTAGCTTACAACAACTGGCATCATGAAATAGTGCATGATGATGCTATACAAAGCGAATTAAACGTTATTACAAAAGGGCAACTTACTTTCACCAACACACCATATGTAAAAGCTTTCCGTCCACAGCAAGAAACCCGTGGTGGTAGTGGTCGTAGAGATAATAGAGGCGGTAGCAGAGATAATAGAGGTGGCGGTAGAGATAACAGAGGCGGTAGCAGAGATTCAAGAGGTGGCGGCAGAGACCCAAGAGGTGGCGGTGGTGGAGGATATAAGAAGAAAAGATATTAATCTGATTAGCCAATTCGTTGATTAGTTAATTGGTTAATTTGAAATATGTTTAGTGGTTGACCGGCTCTTCGGTCAGCCATTTTTTTTAGAATAAAGGCTGCTCAATTGTTTTACTTTGCATTGTAGGCTCAGTAACTACTTCACTGTTTAACTAGTTAACAAAATCAACATGCATTCATTCGAAGTAAGAGGTGGTAAAAAATTACAAGGCGAAATAATTCCGCAGGGAGCTAAGAACGAAGCCTTGCAGATTATTAGTGCGGTATTGCTTACATCAGAAGAAGTTACTATTAATAATATTCCCGACATCATCGATGTAAATCTATTGATTGAATTGTTGGGAGAAATGAATGTAAAAATAAATCGCACCAGCCGCAGCAGTTGCACTTTCAAGGCAGACGATGTAAATATTGATTACTTACACAGCGAAGCATTTAAAAAGAAAAGTGGAAAGCTTCGTGGCTCCGTAATGTTTGCAGGACCGATGCTGGCAAGGTTTAAAAAAGCATTTATACCAAAACCCGGTGGCGATAAAATAGGAAGGCGCCGATTAGACACACATATTATCGGTTTCGAAAAACTGGGTGCCACTTACACATATCATGATGATGGCTTTTTTCATCTGGAAGGAAATAAACTAAAAAGCACTTCCTTATTATTAGACGAACCTTCTGTTACCGGCACAGCTAATATTGTAATGGCAGCATCTATGGCATCTGGTGTTACAACCATTTACAATGCAGCTTGCGAACCTTACATTCAGCAACTATGCAGAATGATAAATGCCATGGGTGGAAAGATAAATGGCATTAGTAGCAATTTGCTTACTATCGAAGGTGTAGATTATCTCGGCGGCACTACGCATACTATGTTACCAGATATGATTGAAGTAGGATCATTCATCGGTCTTGCTGCCATGACGCAAAGCGATATTACCATTAAAGGTGCAGGCATCAATCATCTTGGCATCATACCAGAAAAATTTCAGCAGCTTGGTATACAAATGAATTTTACTGGAGATGATATTCATATACCAGCACAAGAGAGTTATGAAATACAAACTTTCCTTGATGGTTCGGTAATGACTATTTACGATCATCCATGGCCAGGCTTTACTCCAGACTTATTAAGTATCGTTCTCGTTACAGCTATACAAGCCAAAGGTTCTATACTCATTCATCAGAAAATGTTTGAGAGCCGTTTATTCTTTGTAGATAAACTAATTGATATGGGTGCAAGAATTGTACTCTGCGATCCGCACCGTGCAGTAGTAATTGGTTTGGAAAGAGAACAAATGCTCCGCGGCATTACCATGAGTTCTCCCGACATCCGTGCAGGTGTGGCATTATTAATAGCAGCATTGAGTGCCGAAGGAAAAAGCATTATACAAAATATTGAACAGATAGACCGTGGCTATCAGGATATTGACGGACGATTAAAACTATTAGGTGCAGATATAAAAAGAATTTAAGCAGCTTATGCAAATAGACATTTTTCAACAGCAACCTGTTCTCGAAAACGAAAGGGTATTGCTGCGCCCCATAGAAGAAAGTGACTTTGAAAATCTTTTACCATTTTCATTGAACGAACCCGAAACCTGGTTTTATGGTTTAGTAACTGCCGCTGGCGAAGAAAATTTAAAAAGCTATTTAGCCAACGCTGTAAAAAACAGAAACGATAAAAAAGAATATCCCTTTATCGTTTACGATAAAAAAGCAAAAGCCTATGCAGGCAGCACTCGGTTTTATGACATTAATACCATAAACATTACTTCGCAGTTAGGTTTTACCTGGTATGGAAAAGCCTTTCAACGCACCGGGCTCAACAGACATTGCAAATTATTACTCCTCACTTTTGCATTCGAGGTGTGGGGTTTAGAACGATTAGAATTTAGAGCCGATGCAAAAAACACTCCCAGCATTAATGCCATGAAAGCTATTGGCTGCATAGAAGAAGGAATTTTTCGCAACCATATGCCTACTACACAAGGCGGCCGCCGAGATAGTATTGTACTCAGTATTTTAAAAGATGAATGGTTTGGCGGAGTAAAGGAACGGCTTGAACAAAAGACTCGTTAAATTTTGTAAATTACTGTTATGGAAGTAATTGTTTTAAAACCGTTGCAACATAACCAGGAAGAAAATATAAGCATGTATTTTCCAAATACCGCTGTATTGAACAAAGCGGTACGGAAAATAAAAAATGCCCGTTGGTCGCAGAGCAACAAATGTTGGTATGTAATATTAAATAAAGAAAAGCATAACGAAATACTAAAAGCATTTAAAGGGCTTGCAAAAATTGAGCAAACTGAATTACGCAGTTATCTGATAGCAAGAAAGAAAAAAGAAACAACTGTTGCTACCATCAACAAAAAAATAACAAATCTTCCTCCTACAGTTTTAAAAACAAGTGTTGCTAAAAAATCACTATCAGCAAAAGAAGTAATTTCTTATAAAGGGAGTAAAATACATACCGTAAATGCCCATGTACTTCCAGCAATGGAGCAACATCTGAAATTAAAAGCTTACAGCACATCTACAATAAAAACCTATCTGGGAGAAATGATGCAGCTACTAAGTATAATAAAAACAATTCCTGCAGATGAATTAACAGCTGAACACTTAAAAAGATACCTGGTATATTGTTATGAAAAGCTAGAGCTTACAGAAAACACATTGCACAGCCGTATAAATGCACTGAAATATTATTATGAACAGGTACTTCATCGGGAGAAATTTTTCTGGGAAATACCAAGACCTAAAAAGCAACAACTTCTTCCCGCTTTTTTTAATCAGAACGAAATAGTTGCCATTGTAAAATCTACAGAAAACTTAAAACATAAATTGATGTTGATGCTAGCCTACAGCAGCGGCTTGCGGGTAAGCGAAGTTGTGGCTATGAAAACAAAGAATATAGATGAGAGCAGGATGTGCATACTTATAGAACAGGCCAAAGGGAAAAAAGACAGAATGGTAAACCTGAGCCCAGTACTATTAGTAATGCTGCGGGAGTATAAAAACAAATACCAGCCATTACCAAACGGATATCTCTTTCCCGGCCAGTATAAAGATGAACCATATAGTACCAGGAGTATGCAGTTGGTACTATCTGCAGCCAAAGAAAAAGCAGGCATTATAAAAAAAGGAAGCGTACATGCTTTGCGACATAGTTTTGCCACTCATTTATTAGATAGGGGTACAGATGTAACTATCATTATGAAACTAATGGGACATAACGACATAAAAACTACTCTCCGCTATTTGCATGTAACAAACCGAGATGTATTACAAATTATCAGCCCCTTAGATCACCTAAACCTTGAGTAAAATATATTTTAGTAATTTGTATTGGCGAAAGTTTTTATGACAGAAACAATTTTTTTAATCAATTGATACTTATGCAACTAATAAAAAAAACGAAAGTTTAGCTGA
>JADJKL010000013.1 GCA_016706055.1 Chitinophagaceae bacterium
CGCCAAGTAGCATGGCTTTTTTCCCAAGCTTTTTTCCAATCAGGGCTTCACCCATGCAGGCGCCAATAGCAATATGTGTAAGAGTATCCAGAAAATTTTTAACGAAGTAACGAAAGCCTGTTGTTAACAGATTATTTTTTCCTTGTCTTCATATATATCCAGACTATTAAAAATACAAACCCAAAAATGAGAATAAAGGCCCACCACATACCAGCTTTAAATATACCTTGTACTACAGAGCAGCCTGAAAAAGAAATCATGATAATAAAAAGCAATAGATAAGAGATGCGGTTCATATATACATATTTGAAAGAAGTTCTGCAATTTTTATGCCTTAACTGCTTTAGCTGCTCAATACAAGCAACGTGGAATTAAATGCTCATTATGAGTAAATAGAAGGATATTAAGTTAGTAAATATTGGATAGTTCTATTTTGAAGTATCTTCATATTATGGCTTCGAAAAAACAAGCAACCGAAAAATTAAAATCGGTAAATCCTTCCGGCAAAAGAGATGAAAATTTCTTTGAACTTGTTTTTGAAGTAGCCAGACAAATACCAAAGGGAAAAGTAACTTCTTATGGTGCGATAGCAGAATGTCTCGGCACAAAATCTTCTGCCCGCATGGTTGGTTGGGCTATGAATGGTTGTCATCATGCAAAGCTGAAAGTGCCTGCACATAGAGTAGTAAACAGAAATGGAATGTTGACAGGCAAATTTCATTTTTCCCCACCTGAAAAAATGGAACAACTGCTAAAGAAAGAAGGGATAAAAGTAAAAGATGACAAGATCGTTGATTTCAACAAACATTTCTGGAACCCGGTGGAAGAGCTGGGGTTTTAAATAGCTAAAATTATCCATTCCCATTGGTTCTCTCTTTAAAATGAAGAAAACGCTTAAAATTAAAAAAATATTTAGTTCTGTATTTGGTGAACTAAAAGAACTTTCGTATATTTGTGTCTTAATTATAAACTATGGCAGTTATAAAACTTACAACAGAACAAAAAAAATTAATCGAAAAAATTGGTGTTTACATGGAACATGCTGGATCTGCCCCAGTTGAAGGAAGAATTTCAGCTCTACTACTAGTATCAGATGAACCTGAACTTTCTTTTGATGATATTCATGAAACACTAGGTATCAGTAAAAGTGCGACCAGTAATACCATCAATGTATTATTGACGACTAACAAGATTGATTATATCACCAAACACGGTGATCGCAAAAGATATTTTCAGAACCAGATTGGAAAAGTGGGAAGTCCGATTTTGGTAAAAATGTAGAAGCCTCACTTTATATAAGTGATTTGATGAAGGAAGCTTTGGCACTGCGCCCAAAAACCTCAAAAGAATTTAATAATAAACTCAAAAGTTTTATAGACTTTTTGGAATACCTGAAAAAAGAAATTCCAGTACTGCTAAAAAAATGGCAGGATCAGCATAAATAATTTTTTTTTGATCATATTGGTTCTTTTATTTACGAACTAAATAATATTTAATAAACTATACGAAATGAAATCACTTACAAAAACTGTCTTATTTCTCCTGACAATATTACTGACCAGCGTCAGCAGTTTTGCTCAACCGGAAATCCTCAATCAGGATACTATGAGACTTTCACTTTCCGCCGCAGTAGATCTGGCTGTTAAACAAAACCAGCAACTGCAAAGTGTGCAGATGGATGAAGAGATCAACCAATTTAAAATCAAAGAAATTAAGTCCGGTGCCTTGCCGCAAATTACGGGTGATGCCAATTACAACGATAATTTTTCCCGGGCTTCACAAATATTACCTGGCGAAGTTTTCGGGCAGCCGGGAACTTCTATTGCGGTAAAGTTTGGTACCCGTTATCAATTCGGAACTGGCCTTCAGTTAAAGCAAACCATTTTCAGCCCATCTATTAATACAGGGTTAAAAGCAGCTAAAGAAAGCCAGGGTTATTATGCATTAAACACCTTTAAAACAAAAGAAGACCTCATCTACGAAGTAGTGAATGTGTACATGCAACTGGAAATGACGGAAAAGCAAAAAGAATTAATTGTTGGCAATATTGAACGAATGAAAAAATTAGTTCAGATCACTGATGCACAATTCAAAGAAGGGATTATAAAAAAAGTAGATGTAGATCAGTTGAGGGTGAATTATACAAACCTGCGTACACAGTTATCTACTACAAACAATACACACACAATTATTAAATGGTTTAAAACTTTTGATGAATGTAGATGTATATACACCGGTTGCTATTACGAATGAAGTTGGTGTCGAAAGAGTTCCTGTTGCTGACCAGTTATTCTTAAAAGATAACACAGATCTTAATCTGATTGACTATCAAATCAGGTTACAAGAATTGAATACATTAAATATTAAAGCCGGTTATTTACCCACACTTTCTGCATTTGCAAATTATGGCTGGCAGGGACAAGCAGATAAATTATTTAAATCCGGTGCAACACAGGGTTTCACTTCGGGTGTATGGGGTTTAACGTTAAGTATTCCCATTTTCGACGGTTTTACCAAAAGAAATAAGATTGCGCAAAGCAATATTCAGGTAAAGCAAATGCAGATGAATAAAAAATATTTAACAAGTAAGATCAATAACGATTTTGTTAGTGCACAAAATGACTTGCGTCAAAATAAAAGAAGTACTTGCTGCACAGGACGAAAACATGAAAGTAGCAGAAGAGCTATACAATGTTGCCAAGTTATCTTATACAGAGGGTATTGCTCCTTTATCCGAACTGATCAATGCTGAAAACGGATTGAAGGAAGCACAGACACAATACCTCACAGCATTATTACAAATAAGCCTTGCCGAACTTGATCTGATGAAGACAAGCGGACAGCTTAGTAAAATAATTAAAGACGCATCTTCTAACTAAAATCATCACCATCTATAAAATAATTTTTATGAAACAGAAATCATCTAAAATAAATATGAAAAGAATTATCACAATTGGAGCTATTGTGTTAGTCGCCGGTTTCATGGCTTTCACACTCTACAACAACAAAAAAGAAATTAATAAAAATGCAGCTGCTGTTCCCGATGAAGTGGGAAGTGTTCCGGTAAAAGTTACTGCAGTCACTTTGAAAAAAATGGATAACTCCATCGAGTTAACTGGAAATTTTGAAGCCAGAAAAGAAGTGCCTTTAACGGCAGAGGCTCAAGGTTCATTAATACAGTTAAGTATTAAAGAAGGTCAGAAGGTTGGGCAAGGACAAGTAATTGCAAGGATTGATCCAACAGCTATTCAATCAAGTCTTGCTACTGCAAATGCATCTTTGAACAAAGCAATAAAAGATAAAGAACGTTATGAAAGGTTGGTACAAGCAGGAGCTATCAGCCAGAAACAATACGAAGACATTGCGTTGAATGTAGATAATGCAAGAGCAAATCTTGCAGGCATTCAGCAGCAGATGAAATATACTATTATCCGTTCTCCAATGTCGGGCACCGTAAGTAGTGTATTGGTAGAAAGAGGAAGTTTTGCAACCGTAGGTATGAAAATAGGAACAGTGATTGATGTTTCAAGATTAAAAATGGTAGTACAGGTTTCAGAAACAGATGTAGTAAAAATTAAAAAAGGCCAGCCTGTTGAAATTAAAACAGAAGTATACCCTGACCATATATTTAATGGAAACATAAGCCTTATAAGTGTACAAGCTGATGCTGGAAGAAAGTATGATGTGGAAGTAGAAGTTGGAAACAACTCAGCTTTTCCGTTAAAAGCAGGAATGTTTGGAACTGTTTCACTAGAAGCCAAAACTGCAGATGATGGTGAAAAACTATTTATTCCCCGTAAAGCAATTGTTGGGAGTATAAAAGAAGCACAGGTATTTGTGTTAAACAATGATAGTACTGTTACATTAAAAACAATTGAAGTGCAGAATATTTCTGGTGATGAGCTGATTGTATTAAAAGGGCTGAACAATGGCGACAAGATTGTTGTCACTGGACAGATCAATTTATTATCTGGCAAGAAAGTGAAAGTGATAGAATAAGCAACTGCATTCTAAATTATTTAAAAAGAATTATATGAGTATTACAAATATTTCAGTAAAAAGACCAACCCTTGTTGTCGTGTTGTTCAGTATCCTTGTGTTACTGGGGTTGGTTGGTTATAACACACTTACCTATGAGTTACTTCCAAAGATCAACTCACCAGTACTTACTGTTACAACTGTCTACCCTGGTGCAGGTCCATCAGAAGTAGAAACTGCTGTTTCGAAAAAAGTAGAGAATGCCGTTTCCACTTTAGAGAATCTTGATCAGTTACAAACTATTTCGCAGGAAGGCGTATCAGTTATAGTCGTCACCTTAACATATGGTGCTAATATTGACAACGCATTACAAGAAGCACAGCGAAAAATTAATGCCATTAAATCTACCCTGCCGGATGATGTAAAAGATCCAACACTCGGTAAATTTTCATTCGATGAAATGCCGATTATGCGTATTGGTGCTACTTCTGATATGGATGAAAGAGAATTCACAACATTGTTTGATAAAACCATTCAACCAGAGCTGGCCCGTATAGAAGGTGTAGCAAAAGTTGATGTAGTTGGTGGTGAGAATAGAGAAATAAAGATCAATGTCAATAATGATAAATTAAATTATTACAATATTTCAATCCTTCAGGTTTCCAATGCTATCTCAAGAGCTAACCTGAACTTCCCAACCGGAAGTTTAAAAAATCAGGACCAGGATGTATTGGTTCGTTTGAGCGGAAAATTTACCAGCCTGCATGAATTAAGCAATCTTGCTGTTGCAACAAATACGGATGGCAGCCAGGTTTACCTGAAAGACATTGCTGAACTATATGATTCAAAACAAGAAGCCAGCTCTCTTACAAGAATCAATGGTAAAAATTCACTCGGTATATTAATTACAAAAACAAGTGATGGTAACACGGTTGGTATCAGTGATGAAGTAAAGAAAACAATGGAAACGCTGGAGCAGCAATATGCCGCGGAGAACATGAAATTTACTATCGCCAGTGATAGTGCCGATTTTACATTAGAAGCGGCAAACTCTGTAATTCATGACTTAGTGATCGCTGTTATTCTCGTGGCATTGATCATGTTATTCTTCTTACATAATATAAGAAATGCCCTCATCGTAATGGTTGCCATTCCGGTTTCCATCGTTACTACGTTTGCAGTAATGGCATTATTAGGTTTCTCTTTAAACCTGATGAGTCTCTTAGCCCTGTCGTTGGTGATTGGTATTTTGGTGGATGATAGCATTGTGGTATTGGAGAATATCCATCTACGAATGGAGCAAGGAAGTACTGCCTGGCAAGCAGCCATGGATACATGGAAGGAGATAGGAATCTCCGTTACTTCTATTACCTTGGTAATTGTAGTAGTGTTCTTACCTATTACATTTGTTACAGGCATTGTGGCTGATTTATTATTCCAGTTTTCTATTGTAGTAGTAGCAGCAACGGTAATCAGTTGGTTAGTATCCTTTACACTTACTCCGTGGTTGGCAAGCCGCTTTACCAAATTATCGCATTTAAATAAACAAATGTTACCAATGTATTTACAACAGTAGGTGCTGGCGACGGACAAACTGCTGGTGGAAACAGTGCATATTTATCGCAGATAAATGTAAAACTGGTTGACGCAGAAAAGCGGTCACTTACTTCTACAGAGTATGCAGCAAAAACAAAATTAGAATTGCAGGAATCAATTCCCGGTGCAAAAATTACAGCTAGTCCTGTAAGTATGGTAGGCGGCGGAACAGCAGCACCTATCCAGTTCCAGATACAAGGTCCAAACCTTGATTCAGTATTGGCGTATAGTGAAACTATTAAAGAAGTAATAAAATCAGTGCCAGGCACATTCGAGATCAAAGCATCAGTAGAAGGTGGTAACCCTGAAATTTCTGTAAAGATTGACAGGGAAAAATTAGCCAGCCTTAATCTTTCATTAGACGTAGTAGGTAACACTATGCAGAATGCATACACCGGAAATGATCAGAGTAAATTGTTACAAGGTGATGATGAATATCCAATTAAAGTACAGTTAGATGAATTTGACAGAAAAAACATTAATGACATACGTAATCTTACTTTTCAAAATACAAATGGTGAGCTGATTAAACTAAGTCAGTTTGCTTCAATTATATCTACAACTGGTCCTTCCAAATTGGAAAGAAAAGATAAGATACCTTCTGTAACAGTAGAAGCACAGGTAATAGGTCGTCCGGCTGGTACGGTTGGACAGGACATGTGCCTTGGCATTAACGATGACCAACCTGAGTATTTTCGGAATGTTAGGACTTATCATGTTAATTGGATTGGTAATTAAAAATGCCATCCTGATTGTTGACTTTGTAAATCAATTAAAGGCAGAAGGAAAATCTTCTTATGATGCATTAATGGAAGGAACAATGACAAGGTTCCGTCCGATCCTGATGACAACCATTGCGATGGTAATTGCTATGGTACCGATTGCTGTTGCAACTGGTGCAGGTTCAGAGTGGAAAAATGGGTTAGCCTGGGTATTGATTGGTGGTCTTACCAGTTCAATGTTGTTAACACTGATAATCGTTCCTGTGGTTTATCTCGCAGTAGATACTATTAAAGACAGAAGAGCAGCAAAAAAATTAAGAAAAAAAGAAAAGAAAAATACCGAAACTTTAAATGAAGCTATCGCATAATATATTAATTCCTTGAAAAACCAATAAATTAAAACTGTTTCTAAAGATGGTTGATGGTTAATGGTTATACGGGGAGTTTCTACTCCCCTGTTTTTTTTGCTTCAACGGCGTTAAAATGTAACCTACGTACAACACTTAAAAATGATTGAGTAATTGCATAACAGAATATTTATAATATTTTCACAGAATACAATCGATATGTACAAATGAAGTTTTTTTCATTACTATCCTCTTTTTCTGCTTATCCAGTACATTATGGAGCCAAGAAACTAATGTTCGACCAAAAATCGGCCTCACCCTCAGCGGCGGCGGCGCCAAAGGGCTTGCACATATTGGTATTCTAAAAGCCATTGATTCTGCAGGTTTAAAAATAGATTACATTACAGGTACCAGTATGGGAGCCATAATGGGTTCATTATATGCTGCGGGGTATTCCGGAAATGAGATTGAAAGAATGGCCCGTAAAATTGATTGGGACATTTTACTATCCAATCAAATATCACTTCCAGTATTATCCATGGAAGAAAAAGAAGAATACAATCGTTTTAATATTGAGTTGCCATATATCAATAAAAAAATAAGACTTCCCAGTGGAGTGATTAAAGGACAGGAAATAGATTTAAAATTTTCAGAACTATTTGCGCCTTATTACCAGATCAAAGATTTTAATAAATTTAAAATTCCTTTTAAATGTATGGCAACCGACCTTGAAACAGGAGAACTGGTCGTACTCGACAGCGGTAACATCACTACAGCACTAAGAGCAAGCATGGCAATTCCATCTGTTTTTACTGATGTAACAATAGATGGCAAAAGATTACTGGATGGTGGCCTTGTTAGAAATTTTCCGGTTAAGAATGTAATTGAAATGGGAGCTGATTATGTAATTGGTAGCAATGTAAGTAGTGGACTTTCTACAAAAGACAAGATTAATAACCCGGTTGATGTTATTCTACAGTTAGCCTTTTTTAAAGAATCCATAGATTTTAAAGAAGAAATTCCACTTACTGATTTGTACATCTATATGCCTGTAGAAAAATATGGTACTGGAAGTTTTGGAAGCAGCAAGCAAATTATTAACAGAGGGATTGAAGTTGGGAAAAAATACTATCCTCAATTTAAAAAGCTGGCAGACAGTGTAGCATTATTTCCCGATAATGAAATAAAACAACCCACATCCATTTCTGATGACTCTGTTTTTATTAAAGAAGTTGAAATTAATGGATTAAAAAAAACAACTCGTTCTTTTTTCGTCCACATGATGAATTTTAATACCAATCAATACTATAACTCATTAACCATTTCAAAAGCAATCAGAAGAGCATATGGCTCCAGATATTATAACAGCATTACGTATACATTGGAGAACCTTGGTGCTGATAATGCGAAAATAATATTTGAAGCAGAAGAAAATCCAAATACATTTCTAAAAGCCGGCATCTATTATAGTAAGTTCAGGGGCATTAATACAAATCTGAATATTACATCAAGAGATTTTCTGATTCGCAATTCAAGAAGTATGATTTCTGTATCACTTGGCGAAAGCTTACAATTAGATGCCTCGCATCTTCAATATATCGGCCGTAAAAAAAGCATTGCAGTTATACCAAAGATTAATATTGAACGCCTTTATATTGAAACCTTTAATGATTATAAAAGAGACGGCGCCTATAAACAAATTTTTTACAAAGGCGCCTTGGATATACAAAATAGCAGTAACAACAGATTTGCTATTGGGCTAGGTACCTCCATAGAAAATATACATATTAATCCGGCAATCAGCTCTGTTGATGAGGCAAGAGGAGATTTCTCTTCTATGAAAACATATGTTTTTTTTAAATATAACACATTGAACAAAGGTTTTTATCCTACAAGAGGAATAAGAATAAACACCGAACTCGGACAAGTGTATAATCAAAACCCTAACATAACACTTTATCACAATGGATTACCCACCGGGCCCGCAGAATTAAATTTTGATAATTATGCCCGTTTCTATCTCGATGGATTAGCACATATTCCAATGAATGCAAGCTTTAACCTGTTTACTGAGTTTCAATCTGGCATTAATTTCACTGATAAACCTAATGTCTTAAATAATTTTTCAATTGGTGGTCTTAATGGTTATTTCAGAAACCAGATAAAGTTTGCTGGTTTTCAGGAAGCCACACTCAATTCCCCGAGTGCAGTAATGTTACAAGCCGGACTTCGCTATAATGTAGTTAATAATGTGTACCTCGTTGGCCGCTTCACCAGTTTAATAAAAGATTTTGTTGCAATAAACAATGGTCCTGCTAAAACATCTTTCCTGAGTGGCTATGCACTCACTTTTGCATACAAGTCTCCTATCGGGCCTGTGGAATTAAGTATGCTATATTCTGATCAGAGCAAAAAATTGCAATCCTATGTTACCGTAGGCATACCGTTCTAAAACCAGTTTAGATATTTGTTTACCCGTAATACGGACTAATCATCCAATAAACAATCACACCGGTTACCGCCACATAAAACCAAATAGGCCATGTAATGCGAACAAGTTTTTTATGTTTTTCAAATTCGCCGGTCAGGCCACGATAGGCAGAGAAGAGAATAAAAGGAAGAATGATACCGGCTAATGGTATATGCGTACCCAAAATAATATAATAGATAATTCGGCTGCTACCCACAGCAGTTTTTTCAGCATCAGAAACAATGCCGTCAAGGTTTGTATCGCCAAATCTTGTTTCAGCAGTAAATAAATGATGACAGATATAGCTAACTAAGAAAAGTATAGAAAGAAACATCGCCGTCATTATCACATTTTTATGCAGCTTATAGTTTTTAGACTTAACAGCTATCAATGCCACAATCAATAAAAATGCAACTACTGAATTGATTAAAGCATTTGCTTTAGCAAACAGGTGTACATCAAATCCCAAGTTTACCTCAAGCTTTACTTTGGCTAACAAGGTAATGGCAGTAAATACAATAATGGAGAAAATAAAAATAAGCAGCTTTGCTTTTTTATCATTCTTTTTTAAAACAGGTTCAAGCATTAGTTTTTGTTTTTTCTAAAGAAGAAGAAGAGTAAGCCCACACCCAATATGGCTGATAAAAAAGCAACAGCCATTATTTGCAATTTACCATCAAAGAAACTTTTGGCTTTCGGATCTTTTTCCATCGTCAATAATACAAGGTCTCTTGATAATTGCGGTAATGCTTCTGCAGTATCCAATCCATGATAATAGCCCCGCACATAACGGTTGCTGTCAATCAATACAAAATAATCAGTATGTATAAAGTTGGAATCTACTCCCATACCATCTTCTGCAGGCACTTTCAGTTCATTGATAATGTAGTCATAGATTTCTTTCTTTTCGCCAGTAAGCAACCACCACTGTTCGGGGTCAACCTGAAAACGGTCGGCCCAATATTTTAGTCGCTCTACTGAATCTCTTTCGGGATCAATACTGAATGAAAGAAAAGGTATCTGCTTATTAGTTTGGTCGCCAACTCGTTGCCCGTTATGGATTGATTCTGCAAGCCGTTTCATATTAGCAGTAAGCGTTGGACAAATGGTAGGGCAATGCGTAAAGAAGAAGTCAGCAATAATAATTTTTCCTTTCAGGCTGTCGAGTGTTATTTTTTTTCCTTCCTGATTAGTGAATGAAAAATTGGCAAGCTGATGCCATACGGTATCAGTTACCCGTTTGCCATTTTTTGTAACCGTAACAAGCGAATCGGGCAAATAATGCCGTGGCATATGTATTGCATTCTCACTTTTATTCTTTACAATAAAATAAGCAATCAATGGCAGTAGCAACGCCATCATTATTGCATATAGAGCTTTTTTATTCACAATAACTTTCTTTATCAACCCCTTCGATAAAACAAGTAATTCTTTTTTATCGGAGTCTGCCTCTCCCTTCTCAAAAAGGAGAGGGGAGCCGGGAGGGTGAAGTTTAAAATTAAAACCATTAAACCGCTTCCTTGTTCAGTGGTAGCCGATTTAATGGTTTTGGTTTATTAAAATATCCGGCAGTAACTACTCCTTTCCGCTTTTATGTTCTGCGGGTGCTTCCGTCTTCTGGTGTTTTGCCGGAGTTGTAGTTTCTTTAAAATGTTTATCGTAATTATTACGAAGCTCTTTATAAGAATTACCATCTGCTATAAAAGCAATGATAAACCATACAAAAAGCAAAAGCGGAACAATTATCGTCATAATCATATTTCTGATTTCATCACCAAGGTGCATGAATACCGAAACAATATAATATGCTTTCGCTAAAGTAAGAATGCAAACTACTCCTTTAAACATCAATACCAATAAAGCACTTGGGTTCTCACCTTTATGAATAGTATAAATAGATAATCCAATAATCAACTCAATGATAGTAATAACAGATAAAAGGATGGTCGTTTTACGTACCTTCTTTTTAAATGTTGCATCGTCCTGATGTTCATGATGAATCGTTACTTCTTCAAATGCCGGATGTTCCATATTCTTTTAAATTACAAATTTATAAATTACAAATTCCAGAAAGCCATTTTCCTCTTTTGGAATTTGGGATTTGTCTTTTGGTATTTTTTATATAAGGTAGAAACACAAGAATACAAATACCCATACAAGATCTACAAAGTGCCAGTACAATCCTGCCTTTTCAATCATCAGGTAATGGCCTCTGTTTTTGAAAACATCTTTCTGTGTCATAATCAGCATAATGATATTGATAACAACACCAGAAAACACATGGAATCCATGAAAGCCTGTAATGCCATAGAAATAACCTCCAAATGCTAATGGCCCTTTTTCTCTAACATGCATTTCTGCAAGGTCAACCATTCCTCTTAATTGCACATCAGTCATTGCAGCCAATTCTCCGGTAGCATGAGAAGCATCATGACTATGTACTAATTGCACTAATGTTTCATGCGGTGTATTATTCAATGCAGCAGTTAATGCAGCATTATCATGTACTAAATTTCCCCATGGGTTGCCACCCATTGTTTGTCCAATCATTTCAATTTGTCCGTTGGCCAATACAGCATGTTCACCGGTAATAAGGTGATGCCACTCCCATGCCTGGCAACCTAAGAATGCAAGTCCACCAATAATAGTCCACACCATCCATTTTATTACACCTTGCTTATCTCCTTTATGTCCGGCATGTACTGCCAATACCATTGTTACGGAACTAATAATCAATATAAATGTCATTACACTCACAAAAGCCAATGGTAAATTAGCATGCCCTGCACCCGGAAACGCATTGAACACTACGTTAGGATCGGGCCAGAAATTCTGACTAAAGCGAATAGTGCCATATGATATAAGAAATGCACCAAAAGTAAAAGCGTCACTCATCAGGAAGTACCACATCATTACTTTACCATACTCCAGATTGAAAGGGCTTTTACCTCCGCTCCACCATTTGGTCTTATGCATTGTCGTTGTTGTAGACATAGTAATAAAAATTAAAAAATCCGGCCCTCTTTATCCGCCGATTATTAAAAAGAATAATAATAAATAAATCCAAAGCAAATCCACAAAATGCCAATATACAGCTGCTACTTCTACAGGTATCGAACTATATAGCTTTGTTTTGCCAACAAATGCTTTAATAAACATAATCAACAAAGTAATGATACCACCAATTACATGTATAGCATGCAATCCAAATATCACATACAGAAATTGACCAGCTCCCGCACCCCTGAATGTAATCTGCTGCGCCCACAATTCCTGAAAGCCAAACCACTGCAAAACCACAAACGCCACACCAAGAATTACTGTAATACCAATCAACAGCCGGTACTTATTCATTTCCCTTTGCTTAAAAGAACGTAATGCCATCTGCAATGTCAAACTACTGATTAAGATAACCGCAGTTGAAATCCAGAATGCTTTTGGCAGTTCCACTGTTATCCAGTTTGTCTGATTGCTTTTTACGATATAAGCACTTGTCAAACCGGCAAACATCATAATGATACTGCCAATTGCCACCCACAAAGTAAACTTGTGGGGATGCATCTTTTGTTTTTGTTGTGTACTCACTATATCCATAATCAAAATTCAAATTCTTAAATCTCAAATTCCAAATCACTAACTCTCACTAGCTTTTGGTTCATCGTTTTTTCAACAGCTGAAATCTTTTAAGTGTCCCCTTCATCTTAAAGTCTTTCAGTTTCCATTTCCTTATTACCAAACACTTCTATTAAACCTAAAAAGTGCATCGATTCTTTAGCCTCTTTTCTACTTATTCTAATTCTATACTTCAAATCTCCTGGGCCAACATTCTCATTCCTTCAAATTTGCTGACCACTTGACCTTGTTACCTGTTTTAATCTTCAAATTCTCGCCTTTTAACTTCTTGGTAAAGCCCTCACCCTTTCGCAAATTGCCCGTTCTTCTAATGGATGCTCACTTGATTGGAATTACTTTCTTTGGAATTTCATCCTAAACTTTAGCCAGTAATAATGCTAACATCACAACTGGCAAATACATATAACTTCCAAACATCACTTGCCTTGCAGATGCTACATCCATTTTTCTATACAATGTCAAACATCTTCCTATCATAAATAAATTAGCTAATCCTATTAATGACAAACTAATTATTCCATTTACTCCTTCATAACTACACATTCCAATAAAGAACGGCGCCAGAGTAACCGGTATCAGCAACAACGAATACAAAATAGTTTGCAGCGCTGTAAACTTTGTCGGTCCTTTATCAGCCGGTAACAATTTAAATCCTGCTGTTGAATAATCTTTGTGCGCCACCCAGGCAATCGCCCAAAAATGGGGAAATTGCCAGAAGAACTGGAATGCAAACAATACCCAGCCACCGACTCCCAAATTTCCATCACCTGCTGCCCAGCCAATAAGGCATGGTAATGCACCAGGCACTGCACCTACCAACACCGCAATTGAATTTACTTTCTTCAATGGCGTATAGATAAATGCGTAGAGGAACAAACTAAATGCTGCTAACCCTGCCGCCAGCCAGTTAAAATAATGACCAAGAATAAAAACTCCCGCCGCTCCGGTAATGATGGCAAAAGCCCATCCTTCCGCAACACTCATCCGACCAGAAGCAACCGGTCTCTTCGCCGTACGCTTCATCATCGCATCCGTATCTTTTTCAACTACTTGGTTTATGGCATTAGCACTGCCTGTTACCAGCATCCCACCTACAAAGAGCAAGAATACCATCGTCCAGCGGTTCAGCACATATTGTTCCGAACCTTGTGTCAGCAAAAAACTAATAACACTGCTGAACACCACCATGATACTCAGCGAAAGCTTCATCAACTGTAAATAATCTTTTACCTTCTTCATCCGCTTCCGCTTATTATATAAAGAACATAAATTTTATGTCCCAAACTTCTGTACTACCCTGCCTGCCGGCAGGCAGGTATCATCGTCCCTTGCGTCGCACTCTTGTGCTGCAGGAATTCTATTCATCAAAATATGTCACCCCTATGGGGTTCAAATACATTCTTCGTTTTCATTTCTCCGGGTTAAAACCCGGAGCTACTGATATTTCGCCCCTACGAGGCTAACTGTCTTATTGATAATCTTACTACATTCTCTTATTCATACTTTCTGCTATTCACCTTCTATCAGAGTCTTCAAAAAATCAACCTATTCGACCCCATTCACTTCTCACCATTCACTATTCACCACTCACTAATGCTTACTCTCATCCTCACCAATCGGCTCTGTCTGCGGAATAAAATCTCTTCCGTCTTTACTATAATCATAAGGCCAACGGTGTACTTCAGGAATTTCTCCTTCCCAGTTACCATGTCCCGGACGCAATGGAGTTGTCCACTCCAATGTGTTTGCACCCCATGGATTTTTGTTGGTTACTTTTCTTCCTTTAAATATTGAATAAATGAAATTGAAAACAAACATCAACTGTACTGCAAAAACTATGATTGAAACAATTGTAATCATTTTATCCATTTGAGTAAAGTCATTGAACGAAACCCATCCTCTTTTATCAAGATAACGACGTGGAACTCCAGCAAGACCTTGATAGTGCATTGGCCAGAAAATAAGATAGGCGCCAACCATTGTTACCCAAAAATGCAAATAACCTATTGTGTTATTTAAATAACGACCAAACATTTTAGGAAACCAATGATAAATACCAGCGAACATGCCAAAGAAGGCAGCTACACCCATCACAATATGGAAGTGTGCCACAATAAACATGGTATCATGTAAATGAATATCAATGGTTGAGTTTCCGAGGAATATACCAGTTAATCCGCCAGATATAAATAAACTTACAAAGCCAATAGAAAATAAAGTGGCAGGTGTAAAACGAATGTTTCCTCGCCATAGAGTCGTTAACCAGTTAAAAACTTTAATAGCCGATGGTACCGCAATTAATAAAGTAAGTAATACGAATATCGAACCCAGGAAAGGATTTAAACCTGTTACAAACATATGGTGTGCCCATACTAAAAAGGCCAGGATAGTAATAGCAAACAAAGAGCCCAACATCGCCATATAACCGAAAATTGGTTTTCGGGAATTAACCGATAAAATTTCTGATACCATTCCCATCGTCGGTAGGATAATAATATAAACTTCAGGATGCCCAAGGAACCAGAATAAATGCTGGAAGAGAATTGCACTACCACCTTCATTTGGCAAAATCTGTCCATTTACCACAATATCACTCAGGAAGAAGCTTGTGCCTAGGTTTCTGTCAAATAAGAGAAGAATGGCTCCAGATAATAATACCGGGAAAGAAAGTACACCCAGAATAGCTGTAAATAGAAGAGCCCATACTGTTAATGGTAACCTTGTCATACTCATTCCCTTGGTACGCATATTCAATATCGTAGTGATATAGTTGATACCTCCTAAAAGAGAAGAGACAATAAACATAGCCATACTCACCAACCAAAAATCCATTCCTCGTATCGATCCGGACGAAGCTTGTCCTAATGCACTAAGCGGAGGATAAATTGTCCATCCACCAGATGCAGGACCAGTAGAAATAAACAAAGAAGCAAACATAATTATACTGGCCAAAAAGAAGAACCAGTAAGAAAGCATATTCAGGAAAGGTGAAGCCATATCCCTTGCACCAATTTGCAATGGAATAAGAAAATTAGCAAATGTTCCGCTCAGTCCTGCTGTTAATACAAAGAACACCAATATTGTTCCGTGCATGGTAATTAACGCATAATAAAACTCCGGCTGAATCTGGCCACCCTTTGCCCAGTTACCAAAAAACGTTTCCAATATCGGGAACGATTGTTCAGGATAACCTAATTGCAAACGGAATAATACAGAAAACAAACCACCAATGATGGCCCAAATCATTCCTGTTATTAAGAATTGTTTGGCAATCATTTTATGATCCTGACTAAAAATATATTTTGAAACAAACGATTGATGATGATGGCCATGACCATCATGATGCACTGCATGTGCAGTGGCTGCTCCCGGATATACATTCATTGCTTCGCTCATACTTCTTTTATTTTTTTCCTCATCTCCGCCAACCGGCGGAGGTTTCAAAAATTCATTTTATTAAACTATCGCCTGGGTATTGCGATATT
The DNA here is from genome assembly GCA_016706055.1 of Chitinophagaceae bacterium. Classification (GTDB taxonomy): domain Bacteria; phylum Bacteroidota; class Bacteroidia; order Chitinophagales; family Chitinophagaceae; genus JJ008. The sequence goes on from JADJKL010000013.1 coordinate 16,232, forward strand.
TATTATTTTATTATCGCAGCTACGGGTTGAATCGTTGCTGTATCTTTTTTAACCGATGGATCTTTGTCCGGATTTGCAACCAGATATTGTGGCTTTTTGCCGGCCATCCATGCATCAAACTCTTCTTGAGTTTCTACAATAATTACACCTCTCATACTATAATGACCCTTACCGCACATTTGATCACAAGAAATTTCATAAGCAAAATCGGGTTTCCCTGTTTTCTCAACCATTTGTTTTGTTGTGAACTTCGGTGTAAACCACATTGTTGTAGGTGTGCCGGGCACAGCATCCATTTTCAATCTAAAATGTGCTAATCCTACATCATGAATTACATCTTTTGCGCCTATTACTAATCTAACAGGTTTGTTGACTACTAAATGCATCGTTTGTTCATCAAAAATATCATCATGGTTAGCAGGATCTTCCCAGATTTGTCCAGCAGGATTATTGTTAGCAGGGTCTACTTTCTTAAAATATTTTTTTCCTAAAATGCCATCTCTGCCCGGATAACGGAACTCCCAACCAAACTGCTTACCTACCACTTCCACTTGCATTGCATTTTTAGGTGAATCACCGGTTATTTTAAACCAGTAGAATAAGCCAAATCCAACTAACACCGTAAGTGCAATAGCAGGAATTACTGTCCAGATCAGCTCTAACTTATTATTATGCGGATAGTAAAAAGCTTTTCTTTTATCTGATTCCTGGTATTTGAACGAGAACCAGAATAAAGCAATCTGTGTCAAAAAACACAATTCCTGTAAGTGCAATAGTTATATAAAGCATTCTATCGATCAATACTCCATGATCAGATGCAGGCTCACCAAGAATTTTTCCTTTTAATTGTTCATTGCAATAATACACACCAATCAAACCAACAATTAAAAAAACCAATAGCAGAAATGCATTAACCTTGTTGGATTGTTTACGGGTCTTTTCCTCACCCCGCAATACGGCCACATATTCGCTGGCCTTGGCTATCTGAAACGTAATCAGAAACCCCAGTGCTAAAATCGCTATAATGAAAAATGTCTGCATAATCTATCTTCGATTAAAAATTCCAAATAAATAAATTCCAACAGCTTCAACTTATTATTTCAATGTGTTAGTCGCTCTTCGAGGCGACAAACACCAACATTTAAGTATGATGAATCACACTTTCTTTTATAAACGGATGATTCTTGGCTAATAGCGGTACTTTGCTTAAAGCTCTGCCCGTTACAAACATGATCAATCCTACAAACCCTAATGCCACTCCAAAATCCCAAAGTATCATCGGCACATGTTCCTTCTGATGACCTGGGAATACCATCTGGTAGAAATCTAACCAGTGGCCAAATATTATCAGCAACGACATAAAAGTTAAGGTCGCATAATTCCTTTTCGAATTCCTGCTCATAAATATCAGTAATGGTGCAAGGAAATTTATAATAAACATGAGCCAGAAAATTCCACTATACATCCCTTGTGCTCTTGGTTTGAAGTAAGTTGTTTCTTCCGGAATATTTGCATACCAAATCAACATAAACTGAGAGAACCACAAATAAGTCCAGAAAATAGAGAAGGCAAACATGAACTTTCCTAAATCATGCAAATGCTCTTCGTTCGTTAACTCCAGGTAATTATTATTCTTAAGGAAAACAACAAACAATGTAATCAAGGCTACACCTGCAACAAATGTGCTGGCAAATGTTACCAACTAAACATGGTACTGTACCAATGCGCATCAATACTCATTAACCATAACCATGGAATAGAAGACAATACAGTTAAAGAGAAAACGACAATGTAAATAGCTGCCCAAACTGTATTGTTCCAGATATATTTTTTTCCTTCTTCAACATTCAATGGCTTATTATCTATGCTTTGAGAAAGCTTTCTCATTTTCCTTCCTAATAATGACCAAGAAAGAATTGTCAACACTGTCATTACTGCAAAGAAGTTCTTATTTAAAAATCCTTTTTTAAAATTCAGGATAGCATCATGCTTTACATGTTCTGTATCTGTCCAGTGATATATTTCATGATTACCACCAAAGCAAATGAGTAAAAGAATAACCACACAAATAGTTTCCTACTACCGGCACACAGGCGGAAATAGCTTCTGAAACTCTACGGAATGACATCTGCCACACACCCCCAAGCTAACGTAATAGCGCAGATAAAGAACATGGCTGCATTTACAACTAATAAAAGTAAACACTGTTTTGCAACAATGAACCCCAAAAACGAGCCTGCGAAGTTGCATCACTCTTGAACCATGTGTAGCATACAAGCCAACAATAGCCAATATGCCGACTACCATCAGCGTAATTGCTATAGTGTTAAAACGCTTTGGTACTGTATATTTTTCCCGGATTACCATCTTGTTCGTTTATTAATTCTTCAAAAACTATTTTGCTTTAGCTGCAGTCGTATCTGCAACTACTGTTGTTGTTGTCGTTGTTGTTGCTGTTCCACCTTGCTTCATTTTTATGTAAGCAATTACTTCCCAGCGTTGTAATGTATTTAGCTGAGAGGCATAACTACCCATCAGGTTTTTACCATAAGTTACAGAATGAAACATCGTTCCTTCCGCCATCCCGCTTTCATATCGTCAGCTAAAAAATTCTTTGGCGCAGCAGGATAAGGACCATCGCCACCTTTCCATAAAGGACCATTACCATCCAATTTAGCTCCATGACACACTCCGCAATTCACTAGGTATAATCTTTCTGCTTCAGTCATATCAATCTTCGATGCATCCAACGGACTTTTAACTGATGCTGACTGCATATCCGGCTTCATCATTCTTTAATGTATAACCAAACTGATCGCCTCGGGCAATAGTACCTTCCACAGGCATTGCATTATAATTAATACCATGTTCTTTTAAATTCTCTGTGGATGAGTACGCATCATATGCACGGCTTTCAGACATATCGGGCATATAAGCTCTTCCGGGGCTACGCTTTGTTTTATCACAGCCAGCAAGTACAGCTATCGTCGCCAAACATCCTGTTATAATCCAAATTTTTTTCATCATCACTGATTATATAATTTATTAATGAGCCGCTTCACTTTTTCTCAAACGGCTTCTTGTCATTATCATAACGACCAAGCCACCAACCTGTTTCTTTATACTGAACACCAACTTCTACAGCACCAATACTTTCTAAAAAGCTAATTGCGTCTGCTTCGTTTGTTTTATCTGTACACTCTAAAGCCATTAAAAAAGTATCGTCTGTTGAACGAGGATTGAAATGATCTTTTTTTACAAACGGTGCTAACTGACACAGGTAGCAAAACGTTAATACCATTCCTACTGCCGCAAACAATACCGTTAACTCAAATGTAATAGGTATCCAGGCTGGTAAAGCAAAGAATGGTTTACCACCAAAGTTTATCTGCCAGTCTACTGTCAAAGCCCAGGTAATGAAGCCTACTGCTGTTGCAGTTCCTGTAATACCGTAAATAAAACCTGCAGTATGCAAACTGGTATCTCTTAATCCCATTGCCGAATCCAAGCCATGAATAGGAAAAGGAGTAAAGACGTCATGAATTTTGTAACCAGCTCTGCGTACTTTTTTTACAGCAGGAAACAAAACTTCCTCGTCGTAAAAACTACCTGTTATAAATTTTTACAGCCATAAGTTATTAAATTCCGAATAAAAAAAATCAAATTCCAAACATCAATCTTTAATTGATGATCATGCAATTGCTCTTCTGCAAACTGATCCACACTTTCTTTATCTATTACATCCATTTCTCTTTATAATTCTCACCACTGCGTTTTAATATATGTTTGATTTCTGCTAACGCAATTGCAGGAAGAATTTTGAGAACAGGAAGTAGCAGGTATAAAGAATAACCCGAATGTTCCCATATAAAATCCTACTTCCCATATGCTCGGAGTATAATATGTACTCCATGAACTTGGAAGATAATCACGGTAAACAGATGTAACGATAATTACAAAGCGTTCGAACCACATACCAACATTCACCAATATTGACGCAAAAGTAACGGTAAGGTTTGTTCTCATTTTCTTAAACCAGAAAATTTGTGGCGACAATACATTACAACCCATCATTATGAAATAACTCCAACCATAAGGGCTATTCAGATTCAACCTGTTTTCGAAGAATGCAAAATTCTCATATGGCTGAGCAGAATACCAAGCCATGAACAACTCCGTCAAGTAAGCTATACCAACGATTGAACCGGTTAATACAATAACCTTGTTCATTACGTTGATGTGCTCGATAGTAATGTATTCTTCAAGTCCTAAAACTTTTCTTGTAATCACTAGCAAAGTTTGCACCATGGCAAAACCAGAAAATACCGCACCTGCTACAAGTAAGGAGGAAGATTGTTGTATACCAACCCGGAACTACAGAAGTGGCGAAGTCAAATGATACAATTGTGTGTACAGACAATACTAATGGTGTTGCCAATCCCGCTAATACTAAAGAAAGTGCTTCATGACGTTGCCAGTGCTTGGTACTTCCTGTCCAACCAAAAGAAGCCACACCGTAAAACATTTTCTCCATTTCTTCTTAGCTCTATCTCTTAGTGTTGCTAAGTCAGGTAATAAACCAGAATACCAGAATAATAATGAAACGGTAAAATAAGTTGATATCGCAAATACGTCCCAAAGAAGTGGAGAGTTAAAGTTCACCCAAAGCGGACCTCTTGTGTTTGGATAAGGTAATACGAAAAATGCATCCCATACACGACCCATATGCCAGATAGGAAACTGACCGGCACACATAACCGCAAAGATGGTCATCGCTTCCGCAGCACGGTTTACACCAGTTCTCCAACCTTGACGGAATAATAGTAAGATGGCGAAATCAACGTTTCCGGCATGACCAATACCTACCCACCATACGAAGTTGGTAATATCCCAACCCCATCCGATGGTTTTATTCAAGTTCCACTGGCCTACACCATACATTATTTCCATTATTACAGAAATAATTCCAAAAATCAATAAGCCCACAGAAATAAGAAATCCGATCCACCAAAGTTTGGAAGGTTTGGCTTCCACTGGGCGACAGATATCTTCGATTACCTGATGGTAATCTTTTCCGCCTTCACCAGTGCAGTTCTTACCTGTGATTCGTATCTGAGTAATGACATAATTAATTATAAAATTCCAAATAATAATTTCTAAATGACAACTCCCTTTACACTAATCAATTTCACTTTATTAATGCTGTGCTTCTTCTGGTTTTACTGCTGATGGCAATGTGCTGTCAACTTTATGTTCTCCATTTGATGCATCATGTTCTGCTGCTGCTGAATGATCAGCCTCTTCATGCTGTTCAGTTTCAATCAACTCATCCGTATTTCTCACTTTAGCCAAGTATGTAACATTCGGTAACACATGCAATTGCTCCACATAGAAGCCTCTTTGATGATTGTCTACTCTCACTTTGCTGATTGCACTGTTCTTATCATTCGCATTACCGAATACAATTGCATCTGTAAGGGCAAGCTGTTTGACAGGCAGTTTGTGCATCACCATCATTCAACACTCTGTTTTCTTTCTTCGCATCTAATTTCGCTGCTTGTAATTTCTGAACACAGAAAGAACATTTCTCCATCACACCACGGCTACGTACCGTAACATCAGGATTCAATACCATTCTTGTAAGATCATCATTCATCTGGAATACAGCAGGATCAAGTTTACCAACTAATTTTTGATCTTGGTTATTCGGGAAACTATCTGCTCCTGTATAATCAGCCCAGTTAAAACGACGTACTTTAAACGTACAGTTATTGGCGCAATATCTTGTACCGATACAACGGTTATAAGCCATTTGATTTATTCCTTCAGAGCTATGGTTGGTAGCACGCAACCAGAGCAAACGTTTTCGCAAGGTGCATTATCGCAATGCTGAACATCATCGCTGGAACACAACACCTTTTAATTCATCCGGATTTTCATGATCGCTAATGAAATAACGGTCAATGCGTAACCAATGCATATCATGGTAACGCAATACTCCATCTTTCCAACAACAGGAACGTTATTCTCAGCATGACAAGCTATTACACAGCATTACATCCATTACAGGAGTTCATGTCAATGCTCATGCCCCACTTAATACCCAGCTGAGTCATGTTGCGGATATAAAGTTGCCTAACGGAAATCTTTATTCGCATTTTTGATAAAATACATCTCTTAATTCATCTCTCCATTCAGGAATTACATTTGGATGCTTTTTAAAAGTAGCCAATGGTGGTTTCCTCTTACTACTTTTCTTTGCGGTCTTCGTAAGAGTTATGATTTGCGTTTGTGCAATCTTTTCTTGTTTCTTATGTAGGTTTTCAAACAGTTGCTCGGTCGCAAAATTATCAACCGTTGTTCCATTGAATGTAACAAGCGGATAAACGTTTACACCAACACCTGCAACTGTTTTGCCGATTGATTCATTTCTTCTACCATAACCAACCCCAATAGCAATGGTATCAGCATTCATACCCAGCAAAACAAAATTGGAATTTCAATTTCTTTTACCAATTGTTACTTTAATAACAGGCTTGCCAGGATAATATTCGTAATCAGTATTTAATTTAATGCCTAACTCTTTAGCTTTGCCATAGATATAAAAGCATAGTTGTCCCAGGTAGCTTTAGTAACAGAATCTGGTAACTCTTGTAACCATGGATTGCCAGCTTGTGCACCAGTACCGATAGATACTTTTTCATACAAAACAACTTCAGTTCCTGTTCCTTTTTTGTAAGCCGCTATTGCAGATTCTGCTGCTGCTGTTGCGCCACCGCCATAAGAAGCACCGCCGCCTTGCTGCGTTTTCAATAACCCCATTTTGTAATGCAGTGTTGAATGCGTTTTCGTCGCCTAATTTACCAATCCAGTATTCTTTAAAATAGGTTTCGTAGTCTTTAGTATCACCTGCCCATCTTAATAAAGAAGTCTGGAATGGACGGGTTTTAAATAAAGGATATATCGTTGGCTGTTGGAAACTTATGATACCAGCTTTCGGTTCTGCATCTCCCCAGCTTTCTAAATAATGATGATTGGGATTAATCTATTCGCACAGCTCTCGGTTTCATCCATTTTTTTCAGAGAAGGAAACTCTTAGTTTCACTTTCTTCAATGCTGCTTTGAATTTGTCAGCATCGTAATGGTTGTATGCAGGGTTTGCTCCATGAATCATTATTGTGCCAATTGAACCTGCTTCCATATCAGCAACCAGTTGTACAGATTCGCTATCAATACCTTGGCGATAATTAACAGGACGAGTCCAGTCAATTGTTGTACCATAAGCACCGATTGCACTATTAATTGCATTAACAATGATCCGAATATTTTATCGTTGCTGCCACTAACAACCATTGCAGCACCATTATTTGCTTTAAGATCGCGGCAACTTTCTTAATTCCTGCTGCCAGTTTTGCATCTACAATTGATGGAGCAGTTGCCACCTAATTCAGCTAATAAAGCAACAGCAATAGCACCAGTTTCAGAAGGACGATGGGTAAATCTTTCATCAGCATTAGAACCTGTCATACTTAAATGACCTTCGAAATGATAATGCTTGCTCATGGAAGGATTCTTCTCATCAATCTTTCTTCCTTTGGAATATCCTTTTGCAAATTCAACCGGGCTAAGCCATGTTCCTAAGAAATCAGCACCCAAACTCACAATTACTTTAGCTGCGCTAAAATCAAGAAGGAATTTTCTTACCAAATCCGCTGGCTTCGTTAGCCAGTATCATACCGCTATGAAACAGCATCGTATTGAACATGCTTTAAGTTCGGAAACTTTGCAATTATTTCTTTTGTAGAAGGAGAAACAATCGTTGATGTCAATAACACAACAGAACCGCCTGCTGCTTTCATTGCATCGCCAACTAGTTTATCAAATTGTTCGAAGGTTGGAACCTCTTCAAACTTATCTTTTACTTTATGTAATGGAAATTTTGCTCTGTACATATCATACAAGTCAAGCACAGAAGCCTGAGCTCTTGCAGATGTACCACCTTGAGCAAATGAATTATTTTCTAATTTATTTCCTTCAATCTTAATAGTACGACCATCTCTTACTTAGCCAAAACAGGTACCACATCTCCATCCTGCACATAAGTAGTTGCATAGAATTTGGCAACACCTGGAACCAAATTTTCTGGCTTGTTTGCATAAGGAATTGCTTTCTTAACCGGTATTTTACAACTGGCGGCCAATGTAGCAGCAGCAGTACTAAATCCGAGATACTTTAAGAAATCTCTGCGGGGAGCTTTGGCATCTATCAACCCTTTATCATCAAAGCCTTCGAAAGGTAATTCCTCTAGAAACTCATCCTGAGAGAGATTTTTAAGATTCTCCGGTCGTTCACTTCTCCGAAACTTTGCAGTATTTGTTTTGACTCATATTACCCTAATTCCCAAAGGACTTTGTACTTCGGATTTTTTGCCTCTTTGCCTTCTTGTTCATTTCTGAACGCAGTTGGTTAAAAAATATTCTTTTTCAATCCTATTGTAACTAAAAACTGCTAAGTTCCTTTTAGGGGAGGGGGGTTTAATAGTGACATTTTTTGACACTCAAAACCACCAATATGCTCAACTCTTACACTATCCATTTTGTGGTTTTTTATATCATTATGAAACTTCTCATATATGCTATAGAACTTATTTCCTGTGCTATCTGTATAGTTAAAATCAACTTTCGTTTCTCTGTGACAGTTGATACACCAGCCCATACTTAATTCAGCAACCTGCTTTACTTCATCCATAGCAGTTATTTCTCCATGGCAGCTCTGACACTGTACTTTACCAGCTCTTATATGCTGTGAGTGATTAAAGTAAACATGGTCAGGAAGATTGTGAATTTTGATCCACTCAATTGGTTTTGCTTTTGAGGGATCCCAATCGTTTGGTTTGTTAGGATCGAAGCCTGCATACTTGTATAATTTGGCTATTTCTGCCGTACCGTTTATCTCATTTCCTTCTTTATCGTAAAGTGTTGGCCTTTGGTATATTCTCCAATTGCCTTATGACAATACATACAAACCTTTACAGAAGGGATAGCAGCATGTTTGCTTTCCCATGCATTGCCATGGCAATACAAACAGCTTATCTGATTGATACCAGCATGTACTTTATGAGAATAATATATAGGCTGAACTGGTTCATAATCTTTTTGACGACCTAAGCCAATTGACCTTTTCTTAGGTAATAACCAGCTATGGCAAAAATAACAAAGCAAACATGGTAATGTAAACTTTGTTCTTATAGAACGGTACTGGCTCTGGACGGCTGATCCCTTCCGCATCGTCAGACATTTTCCTTTGGGTTACTGTTAACCTGCATCAATATCAAAGCGATAATTGCCAAAATCAGGGAAATAACGCCGAAAATGATTGCATTAGAATTACTTTTTGGAGCTCCTCCGTCAGCAGGACCTGCAGCAGGAGTTTTAATGAATCGCTGCATCATTTATATATGCTACAATATTGTCAACATCTGTAAGGGTAACATCAGCGAACCCAGTCATCATTGATTTATATTGAGCCAAAAGGCCTTGAGTATATGAGTCTTTTGCTAAATAAGCTGCAGGGTTATTAATCCATTTCAATAATTCTTTATGGTCTGCCCAAGTATGCCTGTCTTCTAAGCCAGCTAGTGCCGGACCAGTAGCAGGCTTCAACACCTGATGGCAACTGGCACATTTGCCCCATAAACAATGCTTTTCCTGCCGGAATATCTTGCGAAACATTATTTATAAATGTAAAAACAAATAAAGAAAGTATTAAAGTTGTTAGCCTTTACCGGTTAGGTTTGCAGGAATCATAGTCGCAATTGATTCTAAAAAAATGTGGATAAAATCCTTTACTCAGCCGCAAAAAAATAAGTCAGGAAGTTAACAAATCCACAAGCAGTTTTAACTTTTTTTGAGGCGCTACCAGTAAGGCTTTCAGGCGATTATTATGATTTTTTGCCAGTTCTTAATTTCATTTGTCATAAATACGTCAGCATTGAGGTGTTTTCTGTGGAATGTGAAAGAAGTAACAAGAACTAACTGTCATTGGTAGTTTTTTCTGCATTTTTGCGCCTCATAAATAAAATGATGTTCGATCGTCTTCAAAAAAAAATGGAAAGTAAATGACTCGCAACTGGTGTTAATCCTTTGCACATTTGCTATTGGCGGTAGTCTTACCGGTTTTGTGGGTAAAAAATAATGAATGTCCTTTCTATTCAACAAGATTGGCTTTGGGCTATCATATATATACTACTTATTACCATTATTTGGCCAATGGCAGTAATCCTCGTCAGCTTTCCCTTTGGTCAGTTTAAATTTTTTTATAAATTATATCAGGAAAAATTGGAGCTAAGATGGGGTTTGTAAAGGAGGTCAGGAAATTTCGAAGTCAGAAGTCAGTAATAGTCTTAATTTCCAAATAGCTTCCATTCTTTTTTAGGTGCTTGAAGCCTTCTCCATTTCTTCGTAAGAAATTACTCCTAGTTCTGCCTTGCCTCGCCTTCCAAAAACTGCAATTAATTACAACACATTTCCATCAGGATCGTTAAATTAAATAGCCAATGCTGCAGCCGTGCAAATACCATTGGTTTTTGTGTTTCGTCATCTTAAAAATTGTTTGACGGCCAAGATTTTTTTTTCAGAAAATTAATTGATCTGTTTAAATATCTTCTTTATCGCAACGAAAAGCAAAGCCTTTCCATTTCTTACTGGTTTTTCCCAAATACCAAGCATAAATTCTTTTTGTTTACCAATCCAGAAAAAAGCTATTCTTCTTTTTCTTCTTTATGACAAAAATCTAAACCCAACACATCTTTATAAAAGCATTGATCGTTCCAAAGTTGGTAACAGTAACATGTGTTTCGTAAAGTCCCTTTATCATTTCATCTTTAATTTGAAAATCAGGTTCTTAATATTTGACACCTCTTTAACCTCTCCTCTAAAGGAGAGGGAGTAACAAACCGATAGTATAAATTTTCTTTACTATTAAATTGGCAGTTGCATTGCAAGTATATTTGCCCAGTGAAAAAAATTGCAATTTTGCTTCGGGAACAGGTAGCAATGCCGCTAAGATTATTGATCATTTAAAAAAAATACAAAAAGCATTTCCCGTTTCTTCAATTGTAAGTAATAAAGTTGATGCCGGTGTATTAAATATTGCTGACGCAGTCTTCCATTCCAACGTTAATATTGGAGGAAAGAAAAAATTTTTTCGTGGCAATGCCTTTACTGATGAATTTAAAGAGGGCAGGGAATAGATTTTATATTCTTGCTGGCTTCTTTGGAAAATACCAACTGAATTAATTAAAAATTTCTGATCGTATCATTAATATTCATCCGGCTTTATTACCAAAGTATGGCGGCAAAGGAATGTATGGCCAACATGTACACCAGGCAGTAATTGATAATAAAAGAAACAGAAAGTGGCATTACAATACATTTTGTTGACGAACATTATGATCATGGTGATATTATTTTTCAGGCAAAATGTTCGGTTCAGGAAAATGATACAGCATCTTCATTGGCTGCTAAGTGTGCAACTAGAGCATAAGTATTATCCAAAAAGTGATAGAAGAGGTTGTTCTGCAAACCTAAAACAAACACTTTACAGTTCCTTTTGCATTTTCTTTGTTACTATGGGTGTCAAGACAAAATTGATCCGAAATTTCTACATATTACTAATTACTGTAATTACATTTCTGGGAACTACCGTTCAGCAAGTGCTCAATTATATAAAATAAGAGGAACGGGTACATGCGACAGTTCCGAAACCATCCTATGAAAGCTTTAACAGTACTCAGCACTTCCGGCGAAGGCGTTGTTACAAACACCGAAGGCTATTACGGATTGAGGTTTCGGAAAGATTCTATCTGGTTCAGTTATCTTAATTAGCCTACAATCAAATTTCCTGTACTAAAATAGCTAACCCGATGAGCTTCGATATTTCATTGCGGGTAAATGTGCCAGTGATGAAAGAAGTAAAATAAAGTTGAAAACTACCGGCAGGATTCTATTCAGAACAGAGTAGATTATGCCAAAATTTTCAATTACGAAAAACCAGGACTGAAAACTACTAGTTCCTCATTTGGTGCAGGTGTTGGTTTTGATCTGGATGAGATTATAATATATTCGCTTTTTAAGCGAAATAATAGAAGTATGGCCTCTTTCCACAAAAACGTTTGTTGCAAGAAGAGGAAGATAATTTTGTATTACATCGTTTCAGCAAAGCATTGGTACGCCGTCTTACTTCCTTAGATGGCAATGCGCTGGATAGTTTTATGAGAGTGTTTCGCCCATCCTATATGTTTACAAAATATTCCGGCGACTACGATTTTCAATTATATATTAAACAAGCTTACAATCGCTTTCAGAAAGGCCTTCCGCCAGATGCTTTGTTTAAAGAAGAGGAATAAATTTCTTCACAAATGGTCTGTAAGGCTTTCATTGCCTTACAGACAAAGGTTCTTTATTCGCCTTAGAGTTAATTCATTCGAAAACTGAAAAGATTTCGGTAAATTTACACCTTAAAACCAACATGAAACAAATTGCTATTTTCTTCTCCCTTCTTCACTGATTTACAGTTTTTGCTTACATGATCAACATGCTGATGATTCTAAAAAATCTAACCACAATCATTTAGCCACATGCAGGCTGGCAGAGCACAGATTTTTTATATTCATAATTTGCCGCCTGGAAACTTATGAGTGGTATTGGTAACTCTGATATGAAGATTGAATCTAAATCGGAAAAAACAAAGCCTATTTTAACCAGGGTGTTTCTCTGCTGCACGACTTCTGGGATTTTGAAGCCTACCGTGCATTTAAAGAGGCGATAAAAAATGATTAAATGCCATTATGCCCTACTGGGGTTTATTGCAAACACTTGGGCCAGATGAAGACAGCATCTATAAACACAATAAAATCACAGCTGTTGCGCAATTAAAAAATTATTACCCAAAGCCAATGAAAGAGAAGAATTATATGCGGAGATTGGTATACTTAAAGATTCGTTGAAAGAAGCATCCTTTCAGAGGTTATTAAAAGAACGACTGATCATTTTAAATTTCGGATGAGTATTGATTTTAATTATTTTAGCATTAAATAAAATGAGTGCTTCGATACCGACATGAATCCAATGGAAGGCCAGATGTACAGCGAATTTTTATTGAAAGATATTGCAAAGAGCAGCGCCAAACAATCATGGCTTTCATCATTACTGGATTCATTTGATGGAGACATTGCTGTCCTGAAAGAGCCTTGGCTAGTGCAGACATAATAACTTCTTTAGCTCCTTTGTCGGACACTGGCTTGTACATATGCCGGGTCATATTTACAACAGGGTTGGCGATTATAAAAGAGCACATGATGCTTTTGTAGCTTCTGTTGAAACTGATTCTTACCATGAAAAGTAGAGGTGTAGAAGAAGTGGACAACTGGAATTACATACACAACATCAATTATCTTATTAATAACTGTGTGCATGATGGCCGGCATAATGAAGGGTTATATTACGCCGAAAGATTAAAAAATATGCCATAAACAAACTCCCGCAAAAAGTGTACGATGGTAAGGTTTTTCAACCAAGGTGTAATGGCACCCGGCAAAATGGAAATGGCTTTTGGTAATTGGGATAAAGCAGCAGAACAATTTGAAGCTATTAAAGATAAGGACAGCGTCTTCAGTTTTAAAAACATAGAATTCAAAAACGCATTAATCTGTTTTGTAAAAGGCATGGCGGCTTTAGATAAAAATAATGTAGCACTTTGGCGGAAATATTCCAGCGACCTAGATGCCTTGACATGGAGAAATCATAAACAAACTGGACAAGACAGTACTCTAAACGAAGGTTATCAAATACCATTAATACAGCCAGCTTGGAACTACAAGGATGCATAGCCAGTCATCAGGAAAATGAGGTATGACGCTACTGGCACTAAAATGCTGGAAAAAGCACACAAAAATGAATTAGATCTTGGGTATGGAGAGCCTCCATTATGCCTGGGCCGGTGGCAATAAGCCGTGGAACCGCACAAATAAAAGCAGGAAACCGCGATGGGGCTGTTAAAACCTACCATGAAACTCTGTTTGATTTCCAAAAGTGCATTGATATATCATTGCCTGCAACAACTCTACATTATAAAAGGTGACGCTGAAAAGTAAAGAATACACAACATTGCCGCAAGCAGCAACTAAATATGCTGACGCAGGCTTCTATAAAAATCAGTAAACATAAACATTGGAAACACTATGAGTGGTTCCAGACGTTCAATTATTATTACTTGAAATATCTGGAAACAAATTTCATCAGACTAATAGCTTCTTTAAAGCTAAATATCACCTCTAAGAAATCACTTATGGAGAGTACATCACCATGCACACCATACCCGAAAAATGGACACGCATTATTTCTGGGAGTTTTTAATGTTATTCCTCGCTTTGTCTCCTAGGATTTTTGCTGAAAACACCAGGGGAAGGTATGCTGCACAAAAAAGTGAAGACACAAAATGGTTTCATGGCCCACCAACCTTCAATCAGATATCATCCTTTTTTGATTCAGTAACAGACCGCAATAGCTATGGTGCACAGATGGCCGGGATTCATTTGATTGTGAGTTGTTCCTTTGCTCGGCGGATATTAACAATACCACAGAGGTTATTTTGCTGCCAGAACTGGTACTGCCAATCTCGGGTAGTATTATGCCAACTCAAAATCATTTGACCAGCTAAAGAGTGCTGGAATGCTCAGGTATATAAAAAATAAGAATTGCTGGATCGTATCAGAACTCTGTATGTATCGCTTTCGATAAACATCCAATCAAATCGACTTGCGTTTTAAAATGGATGAAATTCACAAAGGAAATACTCGGTTTGTTTGACAGTTATATTTTTCAGCAAATGATCAGTACCAGAATTATTGGTACTGCTTCTTTGGAGTGGCCAGCGAACAACTATTAACAAACCGGCTGTAAATCCGGTTGCTTTCTACCGATAAAAAGGATATAAACACTGTATCGCTGATTTATCGTGTGTTCCTCTACCATTAAATTTTATATCCGTATGGGTAATGCCATAGAAGACCGGGCAAAAAGTCTTATTGAATTAATTAAAAGAATATTCGTTTGATTAAAATATAGATTTATTTGAGTACCACGAAAACACATATAAATAAATGGACCATTATTTCTCAGAGTTTCTAATGTTATTACTCGCTGTGTTCTGCGGTTTTCTGGCAGAGTATCGGTTGGAACATAAAATTGAAAAGAGATGGAAAACAATTTATGAAATCGATGATTGCAGATCTGAAAAGATATCACTATGATAAGCCCTGATGATCCTGTAAGACTTAAAAGCACCGGACATTTGATTCGCTGACCAGCTCAATTTTCTCAAAGACATATACCAGCAATGGTGCTGATTTTATTATTGGGCCGAAATTATATCCCGCCAGGTTACATTTTGATCAACCGATGGAACCATGCAACAATTAAAAAGCTCAGGTAGACTACGGCTTATCACCAACCGGTATTGGCTGACAGTATTATGGCTTACGATGTTTTATACAAGAATACAAGCTAGCCAGGAACTGGAAAAGGTATTTTAAAAGACTACCAGGATGTTGCGTCAAAAATTTTTGATGCAGAAGTGTTTAATAAGATGTTCTTGAAAGGTTACGACTACAGTCTTAGCCCCAGCAACTATGTCCACTATATGGAAGAAGACCGGAAGGTAATCCACAGCTCCGGAAAAATTCAGAAGGGTATTAAATGAACGGCAAACAGGTCGATGTATTGGTTTAATGTTTCGGGCAGCCTTTATATAAACTATGAGGAATTAAAACAAAAAGCAGAAAGATTGATCTTACTGCTTGAAAAAACATCAAAATAAAAATTGCTTTTATACGCGAGGAACTAACCATACAAATAAATAAATATGGAAGTACCACCATGCCCACACGGCCCGAAAAAATGGACCCATTATTTCTGGGAGTTTCTAATGTTATTCCTCGCTGTGTTCTGCCATGGCGGATTTTTAGCAGAGTATCAGTTGGAGCATAAGATTGAAAAAGATGAGAAAAACAATTTATAAATTCCTTGGTTGCAGATTTGCAGGATGATGAAAAAATTCTATTGGATATGACAAGCTCAGAACAGCTTGGAATAGCAGATCTTGATACATTAATGGACTTACTGAATAGTCCTTCACTTGCAAGCAAAATGGTGATCAATTATATTATGTAACTTGGATAGGACCCAGATATATTCCTTTTGCCAACAACAGCAGGACTTTTGACCAGCTGTGAAATTTTCAGGTGGATTTCGTCTTATCCGTTTCGGAGGCCTCTAACAAAATAATGAACTATTATAACCAGTTTTCTTTGTTACGTCTGCTGGAAACCAACTATAATCAGGAGTTTGATAATTTTAAAATAGTGCGGCGAAAATCCTTGACCCGGGTATTTTAAGAAGGCGGGAAACTGATAACGGAATAATTCCTAAGAAGCACGGATAATCCGGTGCTTAGAACATGTGATGCTGAACTCCTAAGAAGAGTTGGGGTTCATACTTTACAAATGAATGGCTCACGACGATCAAAATTATTGATATTGGAGACGCTGAAAAAGGATCAGAAGAACTGATGGTTTATTTAAAAGCAGGTATCACCTAAAATAA
>JADJKL010000014.1 GCA_016706055.1 Chitinophagaceae bacterium
CTTATCATCAAATCTGCATTCAAAAGCATGAAGGTTTTTAAATTTGGAGGAGCGTCTGTTAGCAGCGGTAGAAAGGATTCTTAACCTTGGTCTTATACTGGGCGAAGCATTGGGACGGGGAAGAACATTTTTGGTACATATTTCTGCTATGGGCAAACAACCAATGCTTTTAGAAAGTAGTAGTTACTTGTTACAATAAAAAAGAAGAAGCCTTACAATTTTTTCACTCAAATTAAACAACAAATAATCTTTCCACTGCCAAATACGTTTTAGTTACTCAATATCTTGCTTGGTGAAAAGCAGTTAAAAGATTTTTTACAGAAGTGGGAATGTATATTGTACGATAAACCTGTAAGAGATTATGACTACCATTATTGATCAGATTGTTTGTAAGCAATGGAATTATTATCCAAAGCATCATCATTACAGCTCACCTCAAACGAAATAGGCATTAAAATGACATATGGCTTGATGTACGGGATATTATCCGGAACGTGGATGATGATTTCTGAGATGCCTATATTGATTGGGACCTTACAGCAAAGAGTTGAATCAATTATAAAGCCTGGCTTGGGAAGGGAGCAACATTGTGTTGATGCAAGGTTTCATTGGCGCTACGGATGAAAATGAGAGCACCACACTTGGCAGAGAAGGAAGTGATTATACCGCAGCAGTTTTTGCCAATATGCTTGATGCCGAAAATGTAACGATATGGAAAGATGTAGAAAGTGTAATGAATGCCGACCCGAAGCAATTTACAGATGCAATTCCGATTGCAGAGCTAAATTATAAAGAAACGGTGGAAATGGCTTATTACGGCGCACAGGTTATTCATCCAAAGTTTCATCTAAGCCTTGTAAAATAAAATAAAACATTCCACTAATTGTAAAATGCCTTCTTATTGATCCAACACTTCCCGGCACATTGGTACATAACAACCCTATTCAAAACCTTCCGCCAATAATTGTTCTGGAGAAAATACAGGTAATACAAAAGTAACTACAAAGGATTTTTCTGCTTTGTAGGAGATCATGAAGTGTTAGTGTTTGTATCAATCGTTTGAAGTATTTACATTTAAAAACCAAATCTCATACAGATCGGTGCAATAAATTTTACATTTGCTAGATTATTGGCCGGAGAAAATTGAAAACTTGCCTTGAAAGCTTCTTAATTTTAAATGTAAGTAACAAAAGATCTTTAACTTTTAATAATACGACATTACACAAAGAAAAGTTTGATGAATTAACGAATGAGAAATCTATTATTCTCTTGCAACAAACAACAGACACTATTCAGGTTTTGCTTAAATAAAAGACTATAGATTTTCTACTGTTATTGTTTAAATCATCTTTTAGCCATGGTTTCCCCATAGGGTAATGCAGGCTCCATGTACCCATATCTTCCATACGAATTCATCAGTTCGTCTTCAAGTTCCTTTCCTTTTACTCCCTTTCAAAATTTTAGTTAACAGGCACACCATCTTTATCTACAACCAATTCAACTTGAACATATGCTTTCGTAACTCCTTTTGGCAAAAACTCGCCAACGTCTTTACCTACTTTATCAAGGTATTTCATAAACACATCGCTGTCACCGGAAATTCCGGCCATTGATGCAATTGCTTCAACCATCTCTGGGTTTACTTTTCTTGTATTGGTGTTGAACTGGAGGTCTTTTAATCTTGTCTCTTCAACTATTTCTTTCCTTTTCTAGGAGGAGCATCATTGATAATATAATCGCCATTTTCACTAATCAACACAACACGCATCTGCTTATACTTTTCAAAATAATCATACGCATCCTCCATTCTATCTGCAAAAGCTTTTAGCTGGTTATCCGTCATTGTAAGGCTCTCCAGATATTTTATACTCTTGTCTTTATCAAACCTAATTGAAAAAATGTGAACAGTCATCAAAATCCTGACCCTGACTTTTGCCAAATGCTGCCAATACGTAAAGTTCACCAATTTGCTGATCGGTAATTGGTATGCAACCAACCGTAACACAACCGCCATGAATATAAATTGCCGGTAATTTCCTGGCCCAGTTGCATCACTAAGAATCTTGTCTAAGTTACTTGAATAATCCGCGCCGGTTGATAAACAGTAATTGCTTCGGGGATTGTAATTCATTGATATAATAAAACCCTTCTGGCACTTGGCAATCTCCTTCCATTCGTTTAGGGCCAAGTGTTCCGGCAAGGGCACAAACTTTATACGTTTTAAATAATTGAAACTTGTCTTTCAAATCATTCTTCACCCAAACTTCCAATTCAGCTATCGTATTTAAAAGAACGGATATATATGTACTTTGTCAATATTCCAATTTTTTTTTTCGAATTGTTTTTGCAGTGTATCCTGTTTCTTTGGAAACGCCTCACTTGGCCTTGGGAAATTTGGTTGGTAATCTATAAATGAATACGAATTTGTGCCACCTTTAGAAGGGAGGCTGAGCAGCCGGGGTTAATGGAAAAGCTTCATAAAAACAAATAAGTAGGTTCTTCATAATTTCTTCAATAAAATTAACGGCAGGTGATTAATTATATTATCATCCTGTTCATAAATTATTGATAAAGATAACTAAAATGAGAGAAGTGTAACATCAGTAAAAGAGGTTATTAACAGTTCTCAAGTGAGATGTTTATAAACTCTGCATCTTGTTCTCTCTCCAAAGCTTTCAAACAAAGCCTTGAAATTTTGCCGAAACTTTGAGCAATTTTTCGCTGTGATATGATCTCAAAAATAACGTAGGTCGATTTTCCAATGGTTTGCTGAAAATTTGTAATAGATAACCTTCATCATCTCTGTCAACTGTGACCTGAGTTTTTGCAACGGCCCAGATCTTCATCAATTTTTCCTACCCTGACTCACCGTCTTCATAATATATTGAAGGCACTTTCCAGGAATATCCAAAACTCAATCTCATGCAAGTCAGTGACAGTTTAGCACAATATCAGTTGTTTGCATTGAACATGCTGTACTCCCCCCATGGTAGAAGCCATCGACAATTCTTTACCTGTCTATTTTTTTCTTCCCTTCCGCTGGTTCGTTAATCGGAAATTTCACATAACCGTTGCCGCTGCTCATCACTTTACTCATGAAGGCGGAATATTCTGTAGAAATATCTTCATCATCAAATGACTTAGGATGTTTTTGAAGCCCATCACCTCTTCATAAAAATTTACGCAAGGATTCATCTGGTTCCAGCCCACATTGCCACACAATGGTCAACATATAACAAACCGGTATCAGCCGGTGCAAAAAGCGGATTCGACCAGGCGCGGAAACCGGGCATAAACACACCGTTGTAATTTTTCCTTTCAATAAATAAATGCAGCGTATCGCCGTAGGTGTGGATGCCGCTCATGACCACTTCCCCGCCTTCATCTTTCAAAGAAACGGGCTCCATGGATGATGATGCACCACGCGCGGTAGTTTCTTTCCAGGCAGGGCTAGCATCAGGTACTGCAAGGCCAGCACTTTACGCCATCACCATGTTTGTAAATATGATCCGCAATGGGATTGTTGGTCGTAACGGCGTTGGTGAAATGAAAGTCAGCTTGCTGGCGTACTACATAACCTGACACGGTCTTTTAAACCGGTTTCCGGACCGGCATAAGCCAGTGCTGAAACCAAAGCACTCATATAATAATGGGCAGCCTGTTTGGCATTGCCCACATAAAATTCTACATAATCGGTTCCTTCCAGCGGGAGGAAATCGTTGGCGTTTAGGGTTGATCGAGTTTAGTATCGTATTCATGTTTGGGAGTTCCCGCCGGGGAAGGTTGAAATGATGTCAATCAGGTTTTGGTTCATTTCGAATCAGTGATCCATGGCAATGCCTCCATCAGCAGACTGAAATGGCCCCGTTTATCGGTGAAGTGTTTATGCGAGAATCGGGCTGCATGGGCCAAAGTTAAAACCACGGGAAACTCCCCGGGTTTATCTTCGCGCATGCCTACCGACCCCAGAAAAATCGGCATCCTGGAGGGGCCAAAGCTTGGCGGATGATGCCGCAGGAAGCCGCCAATTATCCCAGTCGAAACCTATCTACTGAAATTGACTGAGTGCCCGGCGGCACAAGCTCTGTACACACTATGTCGGGGCGATATCAACAACTTTGATGCAGTGTAAACTTCGGGAAAAATTGGATGTAACGACTATCGAAATAGAATATGTGAATGTTGATGCATTGAGAAACTGGAAGAAGAAGGACTAAAGTTATTCCGAAACCGGCTGTACTGCACACGATTAAAAAAAGATCTTACAAAAACAATATTGATAAATCACCAGATCCCCACTTCCCGCATGTTATATGGCAAGTTAACGCACCGACATTGCTGAACACGAATACATGCTGCCGCCGTTTTAAAACTACGAAGGTGGTTATGACGGCAAAGGGGTACAGCTAATCAAACACAAGGAAGCGATAAAACGTTTACTCGCCCCCGGCATCTCTGGAAAAATGGTGGATATCAAAAAGAAATTGCGCAACTGGTGGCTGGTAGACCGGGCTGGTAATGCGCTCTACCCCCCGTTGAATGATGTTTGATCAGGTTTGAACCTGCTGGATTTCCAGCTTTGTCCCGCCGATATTGATGAAAAAACGCTCTGGCGTGTGGAAGCCATCGCGCGTTCTGTAGCTAAAAATTTCAAATCACCTGGATTGTTTGCAGTGGAAATGTTCCTCGATAACCAGGGACAGGTACTCGTAAATGAAACGGCTCCACGGGTGCATAACAGCGGTCACCATACCATTGAAGCCCGTGCCTGTTCGCAGTTTGATATGCTTGATCCGCATCGGCGGGTTATCCGTTGAAAGGTGATCCGCATTTATTACATGCTTCTTTGATGGTAACATCATCGGTGCGGAAGGGATTCATGCGACCTGGAAATATGAAGGATTTGAAGAGGTTTATCCATGGAGAATGCGTTTGTGCATTTATAGGGAAAAGCAGCGAAACCCGGCCTGGCGCAAAATGGGGCATGTAACCCTGCTGGCGCACCAGCAAAGAACGCCTTGAAACAGGCGCACAAAGTTCGAAAACCCTGCTCCCCAAAAGCCTGACCCTCCTGTCACGTATATAAACCGTTTGTATTTAGTTCTGCGCTAACGCGGAAATACCGGTGTTTTGCCGTCAAACAACGTCCAGATCAGTTACCTTTAACCGACTGATTTCCTAATCAATTGCACACTAAATCATGCGGATTAATCCAATCACCCTTCTGTTCGCTGCCTTTTGTTGAGTTGTGGTTCGAAAGAAAAAGCGGAAGCCCCAAAAGGACCGGAGGCCAAAAGCCTCCCATGCAGGTGGATGTTTATCTTGTTAAAAGCCCCTTTTTGCGGAAAATATTGAAGTACCCGGAACCATTGGCCAATGAAGTGGTGGAAATCCATCCCGAAGTTCCGGGCGGATTGTCCAGCTCAATGCAGCGGAAGGCAAGATTTGTCTCACAGGGTGCCTACAAATTATATGACGGCGATTTACGTGCCCAGTTGAATAAACTGAATATCCAACTGGCACTCGCCCAGAAAACAGAGGAAAGCTCAGGTTGATTAAAATCCAGGGCACCAGCCAGCAGGATTATGATATAAGCCTGTTACAGGTGAACAGCCTGCGCGCCGATATCGGCATTTATGCAAACCAGCATTTCAAAACAGTGGTAGCGTGCCCCATTCAGTGGAAACTTCGGTTTGAAAATATTAGTCGGCCGAGCGTATAACACCATCAACAGTAATTGCAGTGATCAACCGGGTTTCGCAGCTGAAACTGGTTTTGTGCCTGAAAAATATATAGACAAAAATAAAAACTGGCAAACAGTCAGTTTCCGGCTGGAATGGTGATGAACGTCTTGGGAGCCAAAGTGATCACACAGAATCGAATATCACGGAGAACACACGCAGCCTGATGGTACGTGCACTGATCACATTGAAAAATGAAAATCTGTTGCCCGGTGCATTTGCAAGGGTACAACTTGATTTTGACCCCGACCCGCATGCAATCATAATCCCCACGCAGGCGTGTTACCACAGGCCCGTGGCAAGA
Organism: Chitinophagaceae bacterium; assembly: GCA_016706055.1. Classification (GTDB taxonomy): domain Bacteria; phylum Bacteroidota; class Bacteroidia; order Chitinophagales; family Chitinophagaceae; genus JJ008. Next base: position 6,046 of record JADJKL010000014.1, read on the forward strand.
AAGTGATCCTGTTTAAACAGGGCAAGCCACATTTACAGATGTAACAACCGGTGTCCGCGACTCAGCCCGGGTACATATTGCGAGGGTTAAAGCAGGTGATACGGTTTGGTTACTGGTTTACTGTAGGTCGTTAAGGCCCGATACAAAAATCCCTTGGAAAAGTTGTTCACACTAACAAGTCAGGCCCTTTGTTATGAATATATCTGAATTAAGTTTACGCAGACCGGTTCTGGCCATTGTGATGAATATTATCATTGTTGTGTTCGGGATATCGGATTCAAATTCTCAGGGTAAGGGGATTATCCCGCCATTGATCCGCTTAATATCAGTGTCGAACCCCTACCCCGGCGCTAATTCAGATATTATCGAAACACAGATTACCGAGCCGCTCCGAAAAAGGTGAACAGGGATTGCGGTATCAAAAACATTACATCCTCTGCAGCAACGGCAGCAGCAATATCAATGTTGAATTGATTTATCAGTAGATCTGAAGCTGCCGCCAATGATGTGCGCGATAAAGTATCGCAGGCGGTACGTTCCTTCCCCTCTGACCTGGATGCACCACCGGCAGTTTCGAAAAGCCGATGCGAGTCCCGACCCGATTTTATCCATGACCGTGCAGAGTGATACCCGCAACCAGCTGCAGATGACGGAGTATGCAAATAATGTGCTGGTGGAAAGATTGCAGACCATTCCGGCGTAAGTGGTATTCAGATTTGGGTGAAAAAGATATGCGATGCGTATCTGGCTGAATCTTCGAACTTAACGCATATAAAATAACCGGTAACGATGTACAGGCCGCGCTGCTCCGGGAAAACGTAGAATTACCTTCCGGTAAAATCTAGGGTAATAATACAGAACTAACAGTCCGCACATTCGGACGATTGAATACAGAAGAAGAATTCAACAACCTGATTATCCGGAATGTGAACGGAGCTGATGTACCATTCCGGGATGTGGTGAAGCCGTACTCGGACCAGAAAAAGAAGAAACGGTACTGAAAGAAAGCGGTACGCCGATGATTGCCCTGGCTATTGTACCACAACCCGGCTCCAATTATGTTTCCATCTCTGATGAATTTTATAAACGACTGGAACAGATCAAAAGGGATGTTCCGGATGATGTGAAAATCAATATCGCATTAGACCAGACAAAATTCATTAAGAAATCTATCCTCGAAGTGGAAGAAACCTTGATGTTGGCTTTCCTGCTGGTGGTGATGATTTTTTACCTGTTCTTCCGCGAATGGATCATCGCCATCCGTCCGCTGATTGATATTCCGTTTCACTGATCGGTGCGCATTCTTTATCATGTAAACCTGGGTGGGATTTACGATAAATGCACTGTCACCGCTCGCCATTGTACTGGCCACCGGCCTTGGTGGTGGATGATGGTATTGTGGTTACCGAAAATATTTACAAGAAGATTGAAAAGGGAATGAATAAATGGCTGGCAGCACTTGAAGGAAGTAAAGAAATCTATCAGCAGTTATTGCAACCTCTATAACACTAGCAGTTGTATTTCTTCCCATTGTATTTATGGAAGGTTTTACAGGTAGATTGTTCCGTGAATTTGGCATCGTAGTAGCCGGTGCCGTATTAATTTCTGCATTTGTATCCCTAACAACACTAACTCCAGTATTGCAACATAAAGTTTAGTAAAAGATGTGTACAAACATCTCTGGTTCTACAATAAAACAGAGCCTTTTTTCAGAGGGATGGAAAGTTCTTACCAAAATGTTTAATGTTTTATGGAAATAAGATGGATGGCATTTCTTATTGTAGGTATATGTAGTTGTTTGTGGTTTTATTTTCAAACAACTAAAATCGGAATTGGCACCAATGGGTGATCACAGCCAGTTTCGCTTGGCTTTATTCAGCTCCAGAAGGAACTTGTTTGATGCAATGGATGCATATGTAAACAGACTCCTGTGTGATTGTTTATGCTAGACTCTGTTCCAGAAAAAGATGTTGTATTAAGCGTAACTGCACCAGGCTTTTCCGGTTCAGGAAATGCTAATACTGGTTTTGTAAGAGTAATATTAGTTCCTCCATCAGAAAGAAGTCGTTCCAAAAAGGAGATTGTAGCGATGGTAAAACAAAAACATGTCAAAGTTTAATGAAGGCCGGGCTTCTGTTATTGAAGAACAAACAATTTCTGTAAACCGCCGCGGTGGACAGCCTGTATCATTTGTAATTCAGAATAATAATTTTGATAAGCTAACAGCAATACTGCCAAAGATTTTAGAACAAGCAAGTAGAAAGCAAAGTATTACAGAATGGGGATTTTGATTTAAAGTTTAATAAGCCAGAGCTACGAGTTGAAATTGATAGATTAAAAGCAGCACAATTGGGTGTAAGTGTAAATGACATTTCACAAACATTGCAATTAGCATATAGTAATCGTCGGCTTGGGTATTTTACAAAAGATGGAAAACAATACCAGGTATTGGGACAGGTAGCCCGCAACGATCGGGACGATCCAAACGATTTGAAAACATTGTTTGCCCGTAATACTCGGGGCGAACTAATTAGTCTTGACAATCTTGTTACTGTATCAACAGAACTGTGGAACTGCTCCACCCATGCTAATCTACCATTTCAACCGGTATAAATCAGCTATAATTTCTGCTGGTTTGCAACTATAGGCTATATCATTAAGTGATGGAATAGAAGAAATGGAAAGATTACAGATAAATTCGTTTTGATGAATCATTTGCTACTTCACTTTCAGGTTCTCCAAGAGACTTTAAAGAAAGTGGAGGTAATGTATTCTTTGCATTGATATTGGCACTTGCTCTTAATATATCTTATCCTACGTACCACAATTTGAAAGTTTTGTTGATCCTTTTTATTATAATGATTACCATTTTGCTTGCAACACCTGGAGCCTCCTCTCCATGGCTTTTGGATATACACTAAATATATTTTCTCAAATTGGAATAATAATGTTGATAGGTTTCAGCAATGTAAGAATGGGATTCTAATCGTAGAGTTTGCAAATCAAAACCAGGAAAAAGGAATGAAAACAGAAGCTGCAATTTTTCCGCTACGCAGCGATTGCGACCCATATTAATGACTAGTCTGGCCATGTCTCTCGGAGCATTGCCATCAGTATTGTCCTTAGGCGCTCCCGTCAACAAGCCTGGCCATTGGAGGGGGTAGTAATTGTTGGCGGAATCATGTTCTCAAAAGTACTTACATTGTTTGCATTACCAGCTAACTTAATATTCCTTTCACAAAAAAGAAAAAGTGAAACAGATAAATACGTCGGGCTAATGAAAAAAAAAAATCATCCATGCCATTGAAGAGATATAAATTTTTAAAAAAAAATTTTTTTATTAATACCTTATTCAGCACTCTAACATCTTCAGCTCAAAAGATTTTGACGATTGAGGTTAAAGCTATTGCAACAGCTTTACAAAATAATTACTGTTACAAGCAACTTTCAAAAATGATTCTTGCGAGAAGTTGCACTGGATTATAGTTTCAGAAATGCCGCATTTCTTCCAAGAATAAATGGCAGTTTCGGCGAAACCTAATAAACAATAATCAACGGCAGAAATTTGCCGACGGTACTGAAAGAAAATTAAATGACAATGGCTCTAATACTTAATGCAAGGTATCACAATGAACTGGATAGTTTTTGACGGATTAAAAATGTTTGCAACAAGAGATAAATTAGAAGAATTTGTAACTCTCGGTAGACTGGAATAAACAACAAGTTGTAAATACCATTCTAGTGTTACTTACAAAACTATTATGCAATAGTAAGGCAGAAGTAACAATTAAAGCCCTAAATGATCAGATTCAATTTATGCAGAAAGAGTAAAACTTGCTCAATACAAACTAGATATTGGAGTAGGCACAAACCCGATGTCTTGCAAAGCAAAGTAGATCTAAATGCTCAAAAGGCAGCATTTCTAAGTCAGGAAACACTCATGGCACAGTTGGGGAACAATTGAACCTAGGTTATCATTATCGAGCCTGAAAGCAAATACCTTGTTAGTGATACTATTCTTATAAATATGAGTGTTGCCCTTGCGAGATATTCAGGCGAATTTAGAAAAGAACAAATCTGATTTATTAATGGCCCAAAAAAAAACATAGATATTGCAAAACTTGTGTTGAAAAGAAAAAGCAAAGTAGTTCCTTCCAATAACTGCTCCACTAATTCTGGATACCATCAAATCACCATAAATAATAAAGCAACTGTTAATCCGTTTCAACCCCTCTATACAGCAGAAATTTCGGTCGCAATATTGGATTTACAATTGCCGTACCTATTTTGAACAACCTACAACAAAAAAGACTTATTAAACAATCTGCTCCATTTAATACCAGCAATTATTTTGAAAACCAAAAATCGATTTTAAACCTAAATGTCATTAATGCATATAGGACTATGAATTGCAAAGAGCACTGGCTCTCAAGAAGAGAATGTAGTGCTTGCAAAGAAAATCTTACAACCGTTTTTGAAGTATAGAATTAAATTCTACTACACTAATTCAATTGAGAAGAAGCACAAAAAACCCTGGAAGATGGGCCAAACAAGACCATCAATGCAGGTATAATACCAAACTGCGAAACAGAATTACTGAGACTGAAGGTGAAATAATTAAATAGTATTTTTGACAAAAACAATCCACAAGAACCATTGGTAGGAATAATAATGGGCAGCGATAGTGATTTGCCAATCATGCAGTCTGCTGCAGAAATTCTTAAGCAATTTGACATTCCGCATGAAGTAACAGTTGTGTCGCATCGTACTCCGCATCGTATGATTGAAAGTATGCTGAAACTGCAAAGCAAGAGGATTAAAGTTATTATTGCCGGTGCTGGTGGTGCTGCTCATTTTGCCCGGCATGGTTGCGTCTGTTACTACATTACCTGTTGTTGGCGTTCCGGTAAAATCATCGAATTCAATTGATGGATGGGATTCTGTTTTGTCTATTCTACAAATGAAAAAGGCTGGTTGGGAAAATAAGTTTGATTAACCCGGGCATTTGAACCACATAGAATCATAGGCACATAGGTTTACACATAGATGATGAGGATTACAAAAAAATATCTGAACGAATTAACTTATAAAGTTATTGGCTGTGCAATTGAAGTTCATAAACAACTGGGGCCGGGCTTATTGGAAAGCGTTTATGAAAAATGTTTCCTGAAAGAATTGTCAATTCAAGGCATAGTATACAAAAATCAGTTATGGGTTCCGTTGAACTATAAAGGATTGGAGCTTGACACTGAATTAAGATTAGATGTTCTTGTTGAAGATATTCTTTGCGTTGAACTCAAAGCACAAGAAGGGATTTTACCAGTACATGATGCTATACTGCTTTCTTACATGCAAATGCTACAAAACCCAAAAGGAATTTTAATTAATTTTCACTGTGTAAATATATTTAAGGAAGGTCAAAAAACTTTAGTTAACAATTTATTTGCTCAATTACCTGATGAATAAACCCTAAATGTGGTTATCTATGTATCTATCTTCCTATGGTTCAAAACCGAGAATATTTTTCTGGTATTCATCTTAACAGCAATCACTTTCATGGCAATAAAAGTTTACTTGAAGAAGTAAAAACATTTCCCTCCTATCCTTCTGCATCTGGTATTGAAAAGCTCAATAATAAATTCTACAGTATTGGCGACGATGCAAAATTTATTGATTCTTGACAGCAGTCTGAATAGAATTGATTCTATCTCTTTCCCTTTTCAGAACAACGGATTCCAAAATCTGTAAAAGGCTGATCAGAATCAATAAGTATTACTAAAGATAATAAATTACTGCTATTGGGCTCGGTTCAGCTTCTCCCCTATCGCAATACAGGTTGGCTTATTTATCCAACCAAAAGAAAAATACTTTATTCATCTTGATACTTTTATCAGCGTTTAATATTAAACGGAATAAAAGAATTAAACATTGAAGGTTCTTGCACTTACTCCCGGATTGTTACTTGCAAACAGAGGTAATAAAATTATCAAAAAACAAACTGATACTAACAAGTGATAATTTCTGAGAAAAACCAAAAAGATGCGCCAATTTCAACAATTTCTATCGGCATAAATAAAGATAGTACAAAGTTCAGCGGGGTATCGGGAATGTGTTATTCAAATAATAGCGACCAGCTTATCCTTACTGTTTCAACAGAAAACACTCATAATAACGTAGATGATGGAGCTATTGGCAAAAGTTATCTATGGATTGTAAAAAATATGTCTTCCAAAAAAAAATGGAAAGCTATTAATCCCGACAAGATTATTGATCTCTTGAAGACCTTGACCATCAGTTTAAAGGACAAAAAATCGAATCAGTTAGTATTGCAAAAGAAACATCAGGTTTTCTGCATTTAATTCTTGTAGCTGACAACGATAATGGTGCCAGCACAATCTTCAAAGTAATTGTGGAAAAGGATTAGCCTTAAAACAGAAAAGATTTAAAAATTGTAGTATTTTACCTCCGAAATTAAGTTTTCACTTTTACCATATCATCAAACCTGAACCATGAAATCTACAATCTGTATTATTTGTTTGCTATTATTAATTGGTGCTTTCACTAATACTGAAGGACAAACTCCATTAAAGTTCAGAGACACAACTATACAAGGGCCGCAAACATTTGCAATTGTTGTCGGCGTATCGAAATATAAATATGTAAAACCGTTGACCTATGCGGATAAAGACGCAATACTATTCAGCGATTACTTAAAATCTCCTGGTGGCGGAAGTTTAAATGGCGATAATATTTTTATGCTACTTAATGAAGAAGCCTCCAACTCAAATTTCTGGACAAAAGGATTTCAATGGTTGAAAGCAAAAAAATTACAAAAAGGCGATAAACTATTTATTTATTTGGCTGGTCACGGCGATGCAATAGATCAGGATCAGTTCTTCTTTTTGGCTTACGACTGTAATCCCGAAGGCGATAAAAACAATTACCTCGTAAGCGGAACAATTCAATTATTTAATCTGAAAAAGAAAATTTCTAACGAAACAGCAAAAGGTGTTGAAGTTTTTTTTATAATGGATGCATGCCGTTCTAACGAATTACCGGGCGGATTAGCGGGACAAAGTTTTTTAAATACTGCTATCTCAGAAAAGAAAGCTGGTGAAATAATAATGCTGGCTACCGGTGCGGGACAAGAATCACTGGAGGATAAATCAATTGGAACTGGCCATGGACTTTTTACTTATTACCTTGTTGATGGATTAAGCGGCTTGGCAGATACAGAAGGCACACCAGACTTTAAAGTCACTTTTGATGAGATTCAAAAATATGTTGATAAGAATGTTCCTTCTGTAGCGAAGGAACGTTTTAAAAGAAGTCAGGATCCTTATTTCTGTTGTAATGAAAACAGCGAAAAAGTAATTAGCAATGTTGACCCAACTTATTTACAAAAATGGCTACAAACAAAAAGAGCACAGAATGGCGGTGGCAACTCATTCAATGGACTTATAAAATCTGGCAGCAGATATTACTATGCCGATACTTTGCTTGTAGAAACCTATAATCAATTTAATAAGGCAATTAAAAATAATAACATTGTTGGAAACAAATCTGCAGAAGAATATTATCAACAATTAAATAATAAATATCCGGGCAACCCTTACACACTGGATGCGAAGTCGAGCCTAACAGTTAAGTATATCGATTTTGCACAAGCCAAAGTTGATCGTTATTTAAGTTGTGGTGACGATTTATCTGCAAAACAAAAACAAGAAAATACAGATGCAGCAACAAGATTGGAAAAGGCAATTAATTATGTAAGAGAAGATGATGCAGATTTTGCCAATTCTTTAAGAGGAAGATTATTTTTATTGAAAGCAAGCGGCAACAATACCTCATCAGCGGTCTCCTTTCAAAGTGCTTATTCTGCTCTTTCCATTGATCCAAACGGAGCATATATTCAAAACAAACTGGCCTTATTACATCTAGAAAACAATAATAAGGACAGTGCTTTATTTTACGCTGATAAGGCCGTAAGAACTGCTCCTAAATGGAAATGTGCATTAACTACATTAGCATTAGTGCAAAATGCAGCCAATAAGAATCCTGATAACAAGAATGTGAAAAAGAACTCGCCTTTTAGAAAAGTTAGCTTCGGTGGCACAATTGGCGGAGGACTTAATCAATCAAATCCAACTTACTCTGGCAATGCCAATTCAGGTTATGATGATGTAAGATCAAATACTGCTCCTACATTCGATTTGGGAGTTATTGTTCAGATAAACATTGGTAATAATATTTTCATACGGCCATCTGTAACTGCCGGTTTTGGAAATACGGATATTGATTTTATAAAGAGACCTTTAACAGGCGGACCAGAAACTGTTGAAACAATAGGGCTGAAAGGAACTTCAGCACATATTGAGTTACCTTTTATAATCAGATTCTCTTCAAAGAAGATTGCACCATACATTATGCTAGGCCCTTCATTTAGTTATATAGTGAGTCAAAATAGCAGAAGTGTAGAATTATTACCATTAAAAAAATCATTATTCAATGGTAACGGCGGAATTGGAGTTGATATTGGTTTGGGGAATTCAGGATTGTCTTTATCACCTGAATTAAAATATACAGCAGGACTTTCTGATACAAAAGACCCGACTACAACTACTTCCTATAACCTAGCTCTTTCATCATTGAAGAAAAATACATTTTCATTTAATCTATATCTAAGAAAAAGATAAAATTATTCAACTTGTTTAGCGATGTAATTGGAATTCATAATTCCTAGTGCACCCATGTAGTTTAATTGAAAGCTTACAAGGTCGCCTACTTTGTATTCATTTTTATTTTTTCCTAAATCCATCACCAGCATATCAGAGCTGGCTTCTATAAGAGTTATAGACTCGTCTTCGGGAAAAAGGTAACGGGGGTTGCAATCCAATAAACCAATATCAAGTATAGCTCTATATGTTTTCTTCCCATAGTCTGCTTCATCGAATTCGGGAATTATGCCAGAAGGGTTTTTCATTTGCTCACCTGTAGGAACAATCGGTTTTTCGTACAACTCAATCACTTCAGTATATAATCTAAATACATCTTTATGCATCCCTTCAATAATTCCATCAGTAAATAAATCTTTTCCAAAGAACAAAGCTTCTCCAATTCTGAAATGATTTACGCCTTTCGGTATTTGCTTTTTTATAAGTAATGGCACGGCAACAGATGACCCACCGGACACCCAAGCAATTTTTCTATTGAATTTTGCTTCAATCAATTGTTTATATAGACACAGTTGTACAAGTTTGTCAACGGACGGCATAATGCCATTAAGGCAATTGAAATTAGTACCCAATCCTATTATTTCTATGTTGGGTAATTCAAAAACTTTTGCATAAAAATCCATCAGGTGTTCGCCCATCACTCCTTCTCGTAAGTCACCCATCTCCACCATGATAATAATCTTATGCAGCCTTCCCTGTATTTTAGCTTCTTTGCTTAATAATTTAATAGTAGAAAAATCGGTATTGAAACTTACATCAGCATACTTAACTGTATTAGCAATACTTCTTTTTGGAACAGGTTTAATATAAACAGTTTGTATGTCATCAGCAATTTGTTTTATCGCTTTCAGGTTTGAAATTCTGGTATCATGCATTTCCCTAACACCAAGGTCATACAGTTCCTGAATAAAAATCTTGTTCCCACATAATAGTTTAGACACAACACCCCATTCAATATCATTTTTCTTAAACAACTTGTTCAGAAACTGATAATTGTGTTTTAGTTTTTCCCTATATAATTTTAAAAATGCCATTTTAATACTTAATCAACTATAACTCTTGGAATATCATTCGGCAATCTTGTCAGCATTTCATAATTAAGCTGATTACTCATTTCACTGAAAGAAACCACACTTACTGTTTTGTTCTTTTGTGCCGATCAAAACCACTTCATCGCCAATTTCTACACCTTCAATATGGGTAACATCAATTGTAATTGCATTCATGTTAACAATACCTACAACTGTAGCTTCAACTCCTCGCACCAGCACTTTCCCAGTATTACTCATATTACGGCTATATCCATGAGAATAACCCACCGGCACCACGGCTATCTTCATATCTCTATGTGCAAGATAAGATGTACTATAGCCAATAAACTCTCCCTTCTTTACAGATTTCAGATTCATCAACCTACTTTTCCAAGTAATAAGGCGTTTCAATATTTTACTATTTTTTTCCTTGTCGCCATTGTATCGGATAAATGTTTCATCGTTTGGCCAAAAACCATATTGCATAATGCCAACCCGTACCATGTTGCCAATTGTTTCAGGATAGTTAATTACCGCTGCTGAACAAGCCGCATGTTTGTATGTTGGTGTTAGTCCAGCTTTACCTATCGTTAATAATGTTTGGTAAAATTTTCCAATCTGCTGAGATACCCGGAAATTATTGGCCATACTTTCTGCTCCGGCAAAATGAGTACAGGCTCCCTTTACTTCAAAGTTTTGTTTATTATTATTGATCAGTTCTCCCACTATTGCAATTTCCTTTTCATAAAAACCGGTTCTATTCATTCCAGTTTCAATTTCCAGATGAATCTTTGCTTTCTTTTTTAGTTTCTTACTATACTTCAATGCATCTTCTAATCGTTTTTCATCAAAAACACAAAACTCAATTCCTTTGTTAATAGCCCATTCAATTGCTTCCCCTTCTACCATTCCCATGATATAAAGCTCAGGTGTGTTTTTTATGTTTTTTGAAATATGATAAGCTTCATCCGCAGAATACACTCCAAAGTAATGCTGATCGCATTCCATTGCAAGTTTCACAAACTCTGTCAAACCATGCCCATAGGCATTTCCCTTAACTACACTACAGAATTTAACATGAGCACCAGTTTTCTGTTTTAAAAACTTAAGGTTTGTTTGTAAAGCTGATTTACTTATTTCTATGACTGACGATTCAAACATTATTTATTTAATACCAGTTTAGTAATTCCATAAAACATACTTACTCCTGTTTCAATAATCTCATCTGGAAAATCATAATCCGGATTATGTAATGCAGGATGGTTTTCCCCAGCGCCTATTCCAAACATACAACCTTTAAACTTTGAAGTAAAAAAGCCAAAATCCTCCCCCCATTTAAAAGGATATTTTCTTTCTTCAACCTGATAATTTAATTCTGCTGCCACATGTTTTACAAAACCAACAGCTTCTTTATTATTATTGTTTGCAAAAAAGGTTTGTACAAACTCATGTTCCACTTCTAATTTATGTTTTGCGGCAATCGCTTTTATTTTTGCAATCAGATCAGCTTCCATTTTTCTCAGCACTTCATTATTCCAGCAGCGCAATGTATAATGCAATTCTCCATATCCCGCTGAAACACCATAAGCTTCCGAACCCATGTTTATATGTACAGGTGTTAGCAACCTGAAGTCACTTTTTTCTGGATTATTATTATTCTGCTTATCAGCATAATTAATAATCTCACTAATTGCCAATGCTGGATTCTCCCCCATTTCTGGTTCAGCTGCATGAGCAGTTCTTCCTTTTAACTTTATAATAATGCTATTGACAGACGCTGAAAATAAATCTTCTTTTACAACAATAGTTCCTTTTGTATAACCCGGTAAATTATGAAAAGCAAAAATATAATCTGGCTTAATGTCAAACTGCGAATCTTCAACAACAAGTTTTGCACCTTCACCAGTTTCTTCTGCCGGTTGAAATAATCAATATCCTTTTCCAGTCAATGGTTTTACTGCTGATAATTTTTCAGCAAGACCACATAGAATAGTTGTGTGACCATCATGTCCGCATTTATGTGAAATGCCATCGGTAACGGAACGATATGCAAACTTATTTACTTCCTGAATTGGCAAAGCATCCAGTTCGCTTCTGAATAAAATAGTTTTTCCCGGTTTACCTGAATCGAATAAAACCAAAATTCCATTGCCTCCAATATTTGTTACAATTTTATCAGGTTCTAATTTTTCAATAAACTGTACAATATGCTCTGCTGTTTTGGATTCAACACCCGAAAGTTCGGGATAAGCATGCAGCCAATGACGTAACTGTATTAATTCATTACTCATACAATTAGCGTTGCAAACGCATTTCAAGATATTTATTGGTAAATCCTAGTTTCTGATACAAGAATCTTGCAGGATTATCGGGTTCCACATGTAGGGCAATACTACCTTTTGCTCTTTCCATTGTAAGAGCCATCAACTTTTTCCCAAGACCTTGTCCACGGAAAGCTTTATCAACAGCAATGTAAACAAGAATGTTTTCCGGAATATAACCGTCCATTCCAGTTTCATTAATAATAACCGCTCCCGCAATATGCATGCCTTCATGTGCAACAACTACAAAGCCTCCACGGTCAGGATTAAAAAACATAATCAAGGCATTTTAAAATAAATTCTTTTTTATCGCCAAATTGATCCAGATGCTGAACCAAAAAGTCAGCAATCAAATCATTTGTCAGTTGTTCGTCTTTGCCAGTTGCCTGGTCTATAATTTTGTATTCCATCAATTCGTTTTTAAAGTTGAATATTTTACAGGTAATAAATAACTACCTGCAATAAATAATAATAAGGATGCCATAATTCCAAACAGGTTTGCATCCAGATTGAAAGGTAAGTTATTTACCGTGAGACTTAAAAGAACAGTTGTTGCTCCCCCACCAATCATTGCCATCATTGCTGCGTTTGGATTTGTCTTTTTGAAAAATAAAGCGGCCACCAGTGGAACGAATAATCCTGAGACCATAAAGGCATAAGAATATAACATCAACTCTAATACATTTCCCATTACTGATGCCAACAGAATGGCGAGTATTCCCAATATCAAAGTAAACAATTGTGATAGCCGTAACATTTTTTTGCTGTCATGATCAATATGAAAAAACTTGCTGACGATATCTGTTAACAAATTTCCTGAAGCTGCCATCAAACAACTATCTGCTGTTGATAGTATTGCAGAAAAATAAACAGACATCATTATTTCCCATCAACCCGATTGGCAAAATCGTTTTTAATAATAATGGCAATCCCATTTCCGGATCCATCATTGATGCATTTAAGAAACCTAAGTGTTCAAACATTCCTTGCTCAGCCGCCACTCTTGCAAACAAACCTAACGCTACTCCCATAAAAGCCATAATAGGCCATTCAAATAATCCGGCGATGAACCATGCTTTCTTTGCTTCCTTTACATCACGGCTGGCATAGATACGTTGGTATAATGTCATGCCAACAAACCAAATGGGAATGATGGTTACCCCCCAATTCACCAATGTTTGCCAGGTAACATTACCCATAGATAAAAAATCCTTACTTACCGTTGAGCGAATGGCATCTATTCCTCCAATAGCATTATAGGCTAATGGAATTCCGATAAAACATAATCCACCAATCAACACAATCCATTGAATAGTATCAGTATAGATAACTGCATTCATTCCTCCCAACACCGTGTAACCAACTGTAATGATTCCCATTACAATTAATGCAGTCGTCATATCAAATCCCTCAAAGGAAGCAGAAGCCAGCTTTGCTCCCGCCAGCATTTGCGAACTGGTAAAGCCGATATAACCAATTGCAGAAATAATACCGGCCACCAATGCTACTTTTTCATTAAAGAAGTGTCCGAATATTTGCGGAAATGTAAACAGTTTGAATCTTTCCCTACGGATGGACTTTCGGAATTAGTATAACAGCACTTAACCAAGCACCAATCAATCCTGTAAATAACATCCACGAACCAGATAAGCCCATCACAAATCCTAATCCACCAAGCCCGATGGAAAATCCACCGCCAACATCGGTTGCTACAACAGACAAACCGATATGCCAACGGGTCATATTTCTTCCGCTTACGAAATAGTCTTCCGCATTTTTATTTTTCTTTAGAAAATAAAAACCGACTACCAATAAGGCAACCATATAAAAAATAAATATCCCGGCGTCAATCCAGTGCATTTCGAATATTTACGGGGTGAAAAATAAGAATAAAAAACCTCGTCAGTGCAAGACGATTATGGCTTAAGAAGTTGCGAAGGTAACGAATTTAAAGGGGAATTCCTAAGCAGAACTGTACTAATTGAAAAAATGAAAAGCTATGAAGCCGCTTACCAGTAAGCATTTGGCAAGATTGTGAACTATTTTTCTGTAAGTATTACAAATTCCTGTTCAAGACTTAACGACTCATTATATAATGTTTGAAGAATTGCTGCACCATATTTTGCATAGTAGTAAGAGATATTTTCATGCCGTTCCTGCAATCCATTGCCAGGGAATAGATGTGCTTTTACTTTTTGTATTTGACCTTGTTGATCAGCAAACTTTCTTTTTTCTGCCCGCAGCATTTTCTTTTCTAGCTCCTGCAAACGAAATACAGTTTTTGTTTTCAATGCATCTACATGCTTTTCTAAAGTTGAATCTACAGCTTTTGCTTGTTGCTTAAATGATTCATACAATTCTTCAATAGCCGTTAAAGAACCTTTCAACTTTGTGTCATTCTTAGTTTCCTTTAGAACCAATTGATTGACCAAGTCCTGCTCAGGCAAAAGAAATCTTCAATTGTGAAGTTGAGTTTACTCATTTGTGCTTTCCATTTTTCTTCTACCAATAAAAAAGAATTACGCAACACCAAAACTGGGAACGGAACTTTATAATGCTCAAATAAAGATTTCAATTGAAGCCAGTAAGCTGTTTCGCCACCGCCGCCGATAAATGCAATATTGGGTAATATAGTTTCCTGGTATAAACCACGGAGAATTACATTCGGGCTAAACCTTTCCGGATTTTGTTCTAATTCCTTTAATAGTTCATCTTTTGAAAATCTTGTTCCATCGTTCACCACTTTCCATTCTCCATTTGTTTCTTCAATTCGTTCCCGCAGATCGTCTTTCAAATAAAACAAATTGACTCTCTGGATTAGCCTACTTTATACCCAGCATCAGAGAGAAGCAATTGATTTTTCTACAATATCTGATGCAGTCTGATTCAGTAAGTCATCTTCAAATACGGCAGCCAATTCTTTTTCAACGCAGCTATCAGGCTTCAAAACAATCAAACCATATTCAGCAAACAATGCA
>JADJKL010000015.1 GCA_016706055.1 Chitinophagaceae bacterium
CTCAAAAAATAGGCGAAAGTTTTCTGCACCTGAACTTTTGCTTTTTTTAATAGTTGTATAAGTATCAATTGATTAAAAAAATTGTTTCTATTTTTAAAACTTTCGCCAATACAAAATAAGAATTCCATGTGCAAACGTTTATAATCATTTGCACACAGTTGTAATAAAATTAGCCTCACAATAGTAAATTAAATAAATACACCAACCAATACCACAAAAGGGGTATTCCTCAGCACAGCATCATAAGTGCATCAGCCATAAATGGGCCGTATATCAGCCGTAGATAGTTCGACCTAAGCCGACTATTTTGTTACCCTTCTTATTCTAAAATCCCTAAAAACAAAAGCTCTAAGCCATCAATCTGTAACCTTTACCGCAATAAAGAAATAAAATTGTAACCAATAAATTACTAATTGTAAACAAGAGAAGACTGTAATACTTAATCTTTTTTGGTATCAAGTGTAAAACCTACAGAGGTACCCACATTTTCTTTACTGCGTACATGTATCGTTTGTCCGTGGGCTTCTATAATATGCTTGCAAATGGCAAGCCCAAGTCCGCTGCCCGTTACATCTATACTACGACCTTCTTCGGTTCTGTAAAATCGTTCAAAGAGTCGGGGTAGATGCCTTTCATTAATACCAATACCATCATCAGACATTTCTATTAATATATGTTTACCATCTATATTATACATGCTGGCGGTAATGGTGCCTTTATGTTTGCCGTACTTTATAGAGTTTTTGATAAGGTTGGTAACCACCTGCCTCACTTTTTCTTCATCAGCAAAAACGGTAAGTGGCGCTTCGCATCCTTTTTTAATAATACAGCGGATATTCTTTTGATCTGCTTTTATAGATAAGCTTTCATACACATCTTTTATCAGCTCCTGTATTACAAAATTTTGTTTGTATAAAACGAGTTCGCCTCTTTCCAGACTTGATATTTCGTCAAGGTCATTTAATAAATTGCTTAGGCGGTCTACATTCTTAGATGCTTTTTCCAGAAAGTTCTTATTAATGTCAGGGTTGGTCATGCCGCCAGATAGCAACGATTCTATATAACCCTGTATGGCAAACACTGGTGTTTTAAATTCATGCGAAAGGTTTTGTAGAAACTCACGGCGAAACTGCTCATTCTTTTTCAGTAGCTCAATCTCTTTCTTATTTTCTTCTGCCCATGCTTCCACATCTTCC
Organism: Chitinophagaceae bacterium; assembly: GCA_016706055.1. GTDB lineage: Bacteria > Bacteroidota > Bacteroidia > Chitinophagales > Chitinophagaceae > JJ008. Next base: position 1,197 of record JADJKL010000015.1, read on the forward strand.
CGCACTTCATCAATACTTTTTTGTGGCAGCACATATTTATAATAGGTTTCTTCTTTACGAGATGCCTTGGTTTGATAGATGAACTTGTATATCAGTTTTATTTTGCGATAGATAAACCGCTCCAGCATAAAGGAAATAAGAATATATGCACCTGTCAAAAGAATAATAAGAGAAGCTGCTGCCCATACCCAGTTATCTTCTACAAAATACACCAACACACTTACCGGCACAGCCAGCACAATGGCGGTAATAGCAGCAAGCTGTCGTGGAGTAATATTTTTTGTGGAAAACATAATTACGAAGGTACAAGGAACAGAAATCAAAGAATCAACAAGAAGGAACAAGAAACAATTACAAGAAAACAAGGATAAGAAAGAGTTTATAAAATTTTAGACTTGCGCCTGACCTTGCACCTTGTGCCTTATGCTAAAGTTCAAACTTGTAACCAACACCTTTTACGGTTGTTATACAATCAATACCTATTTTCTGCCGTATTTTTCTTATGTGTACGTCAATAGTTCTGTCGCCAACGATAACTTCTTTACCCCAAACAGAGTTTAATATTTCATGGCGTAGGAAAACACGGCCGGGTTTTAATGCTAACAAATAAAGTAGTTCAAATTCTTTTTTTGCAAGAATAATTTCTGTTTCATCCAGCTTTACTATAAAACGTTCTGGGTCTATTGTCAAATTCTCAATGGTAAGAATTCTTGCGTCTGATTTATCAACTCTTCTAAACAGAGCATTCACTCTGCTTAAAAAAACCTTAGGGCTGATGGGTTTGCTGATATAATCATCGGCACCTGTTTCCAAACCTTTTATATGTGTGCCTTCATCATTTACTGCAGTAAGAAAAATAATAAGTGTTTCATTAAAGGCTGGTTGGCTTCTCAATATTTGGCAAACTTCCACCCCATTCTTTTTTGGCATCATCACATCCAGTATCACCAGGTCGGGCTGGTTACGACGAGCCTTTTCCAGAGCCTCATCACCATCTTTTGCAGTTATTACATCGTAGCCTTCATTATCAAGATTAAATTTCAATATTTCCAGGATGTCCGGTTCGTCATCTGCTATCAGTATTTTCCGGGCTTTTGATTCCATGCAGGCTTAATTTTTGCAAACCTAACGGGAAATACTGGCGCAGTGAAATCACATGGCATCAGTTTACCTAACCTTAATAATAACATAACATGAACAGCAGGACTATGTCTAATTAATTAATTTTGGACTTAAGGCAGCTAAATCGTACATAAATACGTCAATATCAATACTAAAATGGTAAAAACCCCATTAAATAAAGCCTTAGTACCTTTACTTTTTTAAACCTTATGACGAAGTTGAGAACATATATTCCTTTTTTCCTTTTTCTTCTGATATCCAATCTTTTATCAGCACAAGGAGTAAGCATTGCAGATACCGTTAAAATACCTCAAACCTATAAGCCGGAGTTTAGGCGGCAGCTTAATCATGACAAGATTGATGCAGAGCAAAAATCCATTCTGGCATCTGATGGTAATGCAGATAGCTTTTTTAATACTTCTAAAAATGATGACGTCAATTACCTTGTTACGCAGGCATTAATAAAAAAGGTAGACAATCTGCAGTTTTTGATAGAGAGTGATACTTTGTTTGATCACCGCCTGAAGGTGAATTATCTCTACGGACTTGAAAATGTGTTGAAGTATTTCAACATTACTTGGAAACAGAATTCTGATAAAAAAGTAAATCCTTCCAACCTTCCACTTATCTTAAGTGCCTACGAAGATTGTATTGTAAAAGACAGAAATAAGCAATCAATTGAAACTGTAATAAGCAGATTACCTTACGATGCTGGCAATGCAGTACTTGGAGCTAACATATTTGATAAAAATGCAGGCTATAAAAATGCCAAGAATAATCTTGTATTGAAATATTGTGTACTCCATCCATCCGAAATGCTGGCAACGCTAAAGGAAAATCCAAACATGCCTTTTGCAGATAGTCTGGTAAGAGCAATTGATAAAAGAAAATATGCCCGGCAGTTGTACGACTATTCGCAGGCTTATAATCATTTGGGTTCTGTTATTAGAAATATAACTGACGATAAATTTATCTATACAATTGTACAAATGGCCAAGAGTAGAAGTGGTCAGCAATATTTTCCGTTTCTGGATAATATTGTAAATGGCAAACTAACCATTGCAGAAATTGATGAAGTCAAGAACGACTCACTGCAATATTATAAGCTGCTGGTAAAAACGCAGATGGACTATGCCGAAAGAGCAATGAATAAGGACACTGCTTTTGAGTTTGCATCACTCACAATCAGGTTAGTAGAAAAAGCAAAATTAAATTTTGTAAATATTATTAATGGTTTGCACAACGAAAACTCGGAGTTTAGATTCAGAAGCATTCAGCCATTAACTGCGGAAGAGCTTTATTACTTAGCAGTTTCATCTGATGGCTCCATATACACTTCTAGTTTTGTGAAAGGCATCTTTCCGTTGATGATGAAGAAAATAAATTACCGTGGCGATTCATTGCTGATGAGTCTGCACTTTGATAAGTATAGAAAGTTTATCAAAATGTCGGCAGGGTTTAATATGCTGGATATCTTTCTTAAATCATTTCCAAAAAGTAACAATCTGGATGAGGAAGATCCGGCCAGTACGTTGATGAGGGCATTTGTAAAGAATCTCGAAAAATCAGAAGGTATTGAAGATGGAGTGGATGTGGCAGACTCTTATGCAAGTATTGTTGAAACGCTGAAGCCTGTTGCTGACGAGATGCTGAAGAATATTCAGGATAACTATAAAACAAACCTTGCAGCAGGTAATAAAAAAGGAATAGCTATTTATAATATCCTAAATAAATTATTTCTTTCTGCTGACACTACACAAAAGATTGATCTTACAAAAGAGTTAAGCATTCCGCCTATATATGAAGTGCCGTATGCTGCCTTAACGTATGATAGCAGCAACCATGTAGCGGTGCAGTTATTTATATATGGCGACAGAGATGGCATTGGTCTTTTCCCTAGCCTTATCAGCATGTTCAATAATTCCAACTGGAAGATAGATGGCAGCAATAAGCAATGGGTAACTGTTACCGCTGCAAAAGGAATGCCTGTAACACTTTATATGAACAGGCCTTTGCCGGAAGAAACGAATGCAGATGCAGAAGCACAGGCGGCCTTATGCAAATATCTTGCAGCAAATAATATTATTCCTAAAGTAACCATCAATAGAGGACATAGTTATAATGCGCCGTATACCATTGAGCAAATGTCAACAGCTTCCAAAATAGTGTTCATGGGTTCTTGTGGCGGTTATCGTTCTATACATGATATTCTTTTAAAAGCTCCCGATGCACATATAATCGGTACCAAACAAATAGCAGATGCACCTGTAAATAATCCATTCTTAAAACTCATAACAGAGAAACTCAGGACAGGTAGTAATATTGACTGGATACCATTCTGGAAAGAGCTTGGCAAAATGGCAACCGATAAAATATTTGACGACTATGTGCCACCGCATAAAAATCTTGGAGCTTTATTTATTAAAGCTTACAAGATAGCAATGGGAGAAGAGCAAGAAGAGGATGATAAACGGTCGTTTTAATCGCTTTCTTCTTTCTACATTTGCTGTAAGTCTTTCATTGAACAAAAAACGTTAACTACAGAAATTGTCTTCAGCAGCCAGCAAGAGTTTTTTTGATTTTGCTTTACTCCGCAGAGTTTTTCAATATGCAGCGCCGTATAAGAAAAATTTTATTTGTCGGTTGTGCTTGCTATTCTGTTAGCCTTATTTACACCAATACGTCCGTTGCTAATCCAATTAACAGTAAATAAGTATATCGCCAATTCACTGGCAGATATGGTTGTAAAAATTACGCTAATACAAATTGGATTAATAGTGATTGAAACGGCTATGCGGTTTCTGTTTTCATTTACTACAGCTTTACTCGGTCAGTCAGTTATAAAAGATATTCGGGTTAATGCTTTTAAAAAAATCCTTAATCTTAATCTTTCACAATTTGATAAAACACCAATTGGAACGTTAACGACAAGAACGATCAATGATATAGAATCAATCAATGATATTTTTTCTGACGGCCTGGTTCCTATCATTGCGGATTTGCTTTCCATTGTATGTGTGCTTGCCTTTATGTTTTGGAGCGACTGGCAGCTTACGTTGATTGCATTGATTCCTTTTCCGATAATTATTATCGCTACTTATTATTTTAAGGAAAGCATCAACAAGTCATTTATAAAAGTGAGGAATGCTGTTGCACACCTGAATGCATTTGTACAGGAGCATTTAACGGGTATGTTTATCGTTCAAGCTTTTGCATCGGAAGAAAGGGAGTTTAACAAGTTCAAAAAGATAAATAAGGAACATCGTAATGCCAATATCAAAGCAATCTTTGCTTATTCTGTTTTCTTTCCCGTCGTGGAAATTATTCTTGCAGTCTCAATAGGCTTAATCGTTTGGTATGGTGCAGGTCAAAAAGCAGAAGCCGGAACAATCATTTCTTTTATTCTTTGTTTGAATTTACTTTTTCGTCCGCTTCGGGTAATTGCAGATAAGTTTAACGTATTGCAGATGGGCATCATTGCCAGCGAAAGGGTTTTTAAAGTAATGGATATTGATGATGTGGCAGAAGACAATGGAACATATGCACCAGATATTGTAAAAGGTAAAATTGAATTTGACAAAGTGAGCTTTGCTTATGTAGATGATAACTATGTACTAAAAGATATTTCTTTTACCGCAAACCCCGGAGAAACGATTGCTATCGTTGGTCACACTGGTAGCGGCAAGAGTACGATTGTAAGTTTATTGAATAGGTTATATCATATTCAAAAAGGTTCTATTAAAGTGGATGATGTTGATATAAAAGATTTCAAACTGGAATCACTTCGCAAAAATGTGGGTGTGGTATTGCAGGATGTCTTTTTATTTTCCGGCTCGGTAATGGATAATATTACATTAAGAAATCCTGAAATTTCCAGAGAGAAAGTAATTGAAGCTGCAAAGTTGATTGATATGCATGATTTCATTATGCGGCTGCCGGGTGGTTATGATTATAATGTAATGGAAAGAGGAGCCACTTTATCATTGGGTCAGCGGCAGTTACTATCTTTTATCAGAGCCATGTTGTACAAGCCATCTATTCTTATTCTGGATGAAGCTACATCTTCTGTTGATACGGAAAGTGAGCGGTTAATTCAACATGCTATTGATACGTTGATAGAAGGACGAACTTCTATTGTAATTGCTCACCGTCTTTCCACCATTCGCAAAGCCAGTAAAATAATTGTATTAGACAAAGGCGAAATAAAAGAAATGGGCACTCACACAGAGTTGCTGAAAAATGGTGGTTTTTATAGCCGTTTGCATGATTTGCAATTTGAAAAAAAGGAGTAGTTAATAATTAGTAAGCATCTTAGTTTTTTAGTAAATTGCAATAGTAATGAATGATTACAGTAAATTAACGCCCCAAGAACAAGAAGCCTTGTATAATAATTTTCTACAGGCGCCTGATGCTTTTTACGAAAAGGCTGAAACAGATCAGTTGAAAGCTGCTTTAAAAAGGTCTTACAAAGAAAGATTTACCGTAATGACAGGGTTAATGAAAATGAATATTATGTTTTCAAGAGCCAAAATAATTACTAAGAATAGTAACTCCCCACAAGCCTGATGGATATCTTCAATGATGATTTATTGGCATTCTGGAAAGCCCTGAATAGTTTTCAAGTTAAATACATTATGGTTGGCGGAGTTGCCACTAATTTCAATGGTTATCAACGAACTACAGATGATATTGATGTTTGGATTGAGGATACTATTGAAAACCGCAGTAAATTCAGATTTGCCTTTAAAGAATATTCAGGGGAAGATTTTTCTATGATTGAGCGAATGCAAATAATCCCCGGCTGGACAAATTTTAACCTGAATAATGGTTACAAGCTTGATTTGATGGTTAACATGAAAGGCCTGGAAGATTATTCATTTGACGAATGTCATAAATCAGCCACAATTGCTGAAATAGATGAAATACATGTGCCCTTTTTGCACATTAATCATTTGATAGACAATAAAAAAGCAGTAAACCGGCCAAAGGATCAGATAGATGTTATTTATCTGGAAAAGATTAGAAAAATTCAAGATGATGAGGGTCAATAAAAAAAGTTCTGAATTACAGTAAATAGTCTCTTTTCAATTCCCATTTTCACCCCTCCACCCTTATCTTTGCCGCAAATTTCGGGATAGGTATGGTAGTACAACGTTTCAAATCCTTTACTGTAGCGGTTTTCAGCTTATTTTTCATTCTTTTTCAATGCCGGTAATTGCCCAGCATGATGAAGGAGATACTACGCATCAAACTACTGAGCAAAAAGGTGAGGAGCATGGCGAGAAAAAAGAAGGATTTAATGCTGCAAAAGTGATTTTTGGCCACGTCTTGAACGGTCATGAGTTTCATTTTATGGATATTGGAGATAAGCCTGTTACAATTCCGCTTCCAATCATTTTATATTCTCCCCAGAAAGGATTTACATCTTTCATGTCTTCCAAATTTGAGCATGGTCATCATGATTACCAAGGATATCGTATGCTGAATGAGCATACAATGCATGAAATGAAGCTTGACATAAAGAAATTTTCGGAAGGTGATATTGTTGCTGTAGATGCAAATGGAAATTTAGATACTTCTGTAAAGATTTACGATATATCACTTACCCGTAATGTGGTGCAGATGTTGTTGGCGTTGATAATCTTTGTCTGGATTATGCTTCGCATTGCAAAAAGATATAAAAGCGGTGTTGGTGTTACTTCTGCTCCAAAAGGTTCGCAGAGTTTACTAGAGCCTGTTATAGAATTTGTGAGAGATGAAGTGGCTAAACCAAATCTTGGTCATAAATATGAGAAGTACCTGCCTTATTTATTAACGCTGTTCTTCTTCATCCTTATCAATAATATTTTCGGATTGATTCCTGGTTCGGCTAACGTAACAGGAAATATTGCCTTTACTGTAGTGTTGGGTCTTATTTCATTTGTAGTGATAATGTTCAGCACCAACAAACATTATTGGGGTCATATTTTCAATCCGCCGGGAGTGCCAATCGGTGTTAAGTTCATTCTGGTGCCGGTTGAATTCCTCAGTGTATTCATCAAGCCGTTTGCATTGATCATTCGTCTTTTCGCCAACATGGTGGCGGGTCACATTATCATTATTTGTCTTATTTCATTGATATTTATTTTCGGACAGTTAAGCCAGTATGCTGGTTGGGGAGCATCACCATTAGCTGTTGGATTTACCATCTTTATTTATTTTATCGAAGTATTGGTGGCGTTTATCCAGGCTTTCATTTTCGCAATGCTTACTGCAGTGTTTATCGGCCAGGCATTGGAAGGAGATCATGCTGATGATGTGCATGTGCATGATGATGCAGTGGTAGTTTAAGAAGGTTTTTGAAATTGGTATAGAAAGGAAGATTCAAATTATTAGAATATTCGAAAGTCTCTCCTTCAGGAGAGATTTAGAGAGGTTTTTTTTTAATTATAAAAAGTAGAAAAATGGATTTATTGAATGTGATTCTGTTGGAAGCTGTCGCTAACGCAGGTGGTGCAATAGGAGCAGGTCTTGCTGCAATCGGTGCTGGTATCGGTATCGGATTGATTGGTAAAGGCGCTGTAGAAGCTATTGCTCGTCAGCCAGAAGCATCTAACGATATCCGTGCAAACATGATCTTGACAGCTGCCCTTGTAGAGGGTGCTGCTTTGTTTGCAATTATCGTAGGCTTCCTTGCAATGGTTTTATAATCATTGCCACAAAAAAATTACTGCATCCAAAGCACAGGGCGGAGGATGCAGTATTTAAGTTGAAAAATCAAATAACAAATTCCAAATCATAATTCAGTAATACTGGAATTTGGAATTTATAAATTGGAATTTAATTTATGAAACTTCTTACTCCCGAATTTGGTTTGCTTATCTGGACTTTAGTGGCCTTCCTCGTTGTATTCTTTATTTTAAAGAAGATGGCATGGCCTGCAATCATCAAAGGTCTTCGTGACAGAGAAAACACTATCACGGAATCGTTGGCAACTGCCCAGAAAGTAAAAGAAGAAATGGCACTGATGAAAAGCGAAAATGAAGCATTACTTGCTTCTGCCCGTGAAGAAAGAGCTAATATGCTTAAAGAAGCAAGAGAGACAAAAGAAAAAATGATCAGCGAAGCCAAAGAACTTGCAAAAACCGAGGCTAATAAAATCATCTTAGAAGCACAAGCTGCCATTGAAACGCAAAAGATGAGTGCAATGATTGATGTTAAAAACCAGGTAGGTAAACTGGTAATTGAAGTAAGTGAAAAAGTGCTTAGAAGAGAATTAGGAAGTAAAGAAGCTCAGGAAGCTCATATTAAAGGGCTTGTTGACGGAGTTAAATTGAATTAATAAAGAACCGAAATGCCAAACCCACGTTTAGCAACACGATACGCCAAAGCATTACTTGATTTTGCTGTTGAAAAAGGACAGTTGGAACAGGTATATGCAGATATGCAATGGATACAGGCTGTTTGCAAAAGCAACCGTGACTTTGTAAATCTTTTGCGTAGCCCCATCATTACTGCCGATGTAAAGAAGAAAGTGCTGGATGCCGTTACGGCAGGTAAGTTAAATGAATTAACTACTTCTTTTATGAGATTACTTACTACAAAAGGTAGAGAAAGTAATTTGCCTGAGATAAGTACTGCTTTTATTGATGGGTATAAAGTTGAAAAAAATATTTACACGGTAAAGCTTACCACTGCAACTCCTGTTACCACTGCAATGAAAGAGGCGATTGTAAACCAGGTAAAAAAATCTGCTGGATTTGAGAAGATTGAGCTGGAGGAAAAAGTAGATGCTGATTTGATTGGTGGTTTTGTATTACAGATTGGTGATAAGATGGTAGATGCAAGTGTTGCATACGATCTGAAAGCAATTGCAAAACAATTTGAGAACAACGACTTTGTTTATAGAGTGAGATAGGGAGCCCCTGTCCTTCCTACCCCGATTTTTATCGGGGCTAAAAGGGGAACTTAGGTGTAATAGTTCTTATAGGTAGTATAATTGGTAATAATATTAATAGCAAAAGTCTCAAACCCTGGAGGCTTTCATATAAAATGGAAAATTTCCAAAACCCCCCTTTAGGGGATGGGGGCAAAAACTGAAATATGGCAGAGATTAAACCAGATGAAATATCAGCGATACTGCGCCAGCAGTTGAGCAACTTCAATGCTGCAGCAGACCTTGAAGAAGTAGGTTCTGTATTGCAAGTAGGTGATGGTATTGCCCGGGTGTACGGATTGGGTAATGTTCGCTATGGTGAACTTGTAGAGTTTGAGAACGGTGTAAGAGCAATCGCATTGAACCTTGAAGAAGATAATGTGGGTGTGGTATTGATGGGTGAAAGCGGAAACATTAAAGAAGGTGCAAAAGTGAAACGTACCGGTCAGATCGCTTCTATTAAAGTAGGAGAAGGAATGGTTGGAAGAGTTGTAAATACATTGGGGCATCCAATAGATGGTAAAGGTCCAATTACTGGTGAGTTGTATGAAATGCCACTGGAAAGAAAAGCTCCGGGTGTAATTTTCCGTGAGCCGGTAAAAGAGCCATTACAAACTGGTATCAAAGCCATTGATGCCATGATTCCAATCGGCCGTGGACAAAGAGAATTGGTAATTGGTGACCGCCAGACTGGTAAAACAGCAATTTGTGTTGACACCATTATCAATCAGAAAGAGTTTTTTGAAGCAGGTAAAACTGTTTATTGTATATATGTAGCAATTGGGCAGAAAGCATCTACCATTGCTGGTGTAATGCAGACTTTGCAAGATGCTGGTGCAATGCAGTACACAACTATCGTTGCGGCTTCTGCTTCTGATCCTGCTCCATTACAATTCTACGCACCGTTTGCGGGAGCAGCTATCGGAGAGTTTTTCCGTGATACTGGTCGTCCTGCTTTGATAATTTATGATGACTTGTCGAAACAAGCGGTAGCATACCGTGAGGTTTCATTGTTATTACGTCGTCCTCCAGGTCGTGAAGCATATCCTGGTGATGTATTCTATCTGCATAGCCGTTTACTGGAAAGAGCTGCAAAAGTTATTAATGATGATGCAGTTGCTAAGAATATGAACGATGTACCGGATAGCATTAAGCATTTAGTAAAAGGTGGAGGTTCATTAACAGCTTTACCAATTATCGAAACGCAGGCAGGCGACGTATCAGCGTATATCCCGACAAACGTAATTTCTATTACTGACGGACAGATATTCTTGGAGACAAACTTGTTCTTATCAGGTATTCGTCCGGCGATTAACGTAGGTATATCAGTAAGCCGTGTGGGTGGTAATGCGCAGATTAAATCAATGAAAAAAGTGGCTGGTACTTTGAAACTGGATCAGGCCCTTTACCGTGAGTTAGAAGCTTTCTCTAAGTTTGGTGGTGATTTGGATGCTGCTACTAAGAATGTAATTGATAAAGGTGCAAGAAACGTTGAGATATTAAAACAGTTACAGTATTCACCAATGTCGGTGGAAAAGCAAGTTGCTATTATCTATCTTGGTACAAACGGTTTGATAAAAGATGTACCAGTTAAGAGAGTAAAGGAGTTTGAAGAACACTTCCTTATGGAAATGGACAATAAGCTACCAGATGTAATGGCTGAATTTAAGAAAGGTAATTTGCCTGAAGATGGTTTGAAGAAAATGGTGGAGCTGGCAAATGGATTGATACCGCAGTACAAAGCATAATATATTATATATAAATTTTTAAAAGGCGACCATTGGGTCGCCTTTTTTATTGTTAGTTGAATTAGCGACATATTCATTTGATGTTATTCTTTGATTTTTTTGGAGTATTTGTAGAAGTTTTTTAAGGCTAATGCCTTTTTTAAGTATATTTTTTAAAATAGTTTGTTTATTTAACTAATTGATTGTCAGTATAAATCGTAAATTTACTACAGAAAATACGGTAAAAACAGAGAAATAATACTCGTAAAACTTGCAAGTATAAAGACTGCGTATTATGTTTGTCTCAGAATCGAACAATCCCTTAGAAAACAACGAATCCGACCCCTGAAACAAACTACATTCCACAAGGAGAATTACGCTCCTGTATGTTTCAATCTTACAAATCGGTTTTCAAAGTTGACTTAGGTAAAGCAAAAAGCTTTCGATTATACCCTAAACCCTAAAGAGAAAACGATGAAAACAACTCTACTCCTTAAGACAACTTTTTTGCTAGCAGCTTTTGCATTGACAACAGCAGTTACTAATGCACAACCTGTACCAGAACTAGTTTTTAGCAATCCGTCTCTTCAATCAGGTACATCGGGTGCTGATGGTGCGGTTTACCGTTTTCCAGATGTTGCTCCTAATGTTGATGGTTTGATAACCATTACGGCTCGTTCTTCTTCTGATGTAAATATTACAAATATTGACCTAGCTAGCACAGGTTATGCAAATGCATTTCAGCCGCAGATCAATTACAAGAATGGCAGTGCACCTGCTAATTCCAACTGGTGGATAGATTTTGATTTCAGCTTTGTTGTAAAGGGTACTTCCATCCCAACCGTTGTTACTACATTTAATTTAACAGCATTAGACGTAGATGGCGACGGTGGTTCTTTGAACGAATTTGTACAGTTCAGCGCACCACAATCATATGTAGTAGAGAATAATACGTTACTAAGTGTATCAAGTTTGACGGAACTTATATTTGGTATTTTATCTCCAGTTAAAAAATTTGTAGGCCCTAAAACTAATTTTACTGATATCAATGTGAATGCAACAGAGGTAATGACAACATTGACTTATACCAATAAGAATTTTTTTAGAATGAGAGCAGGTGGTACTACAGCGAATAGCTCTACTTCTGCTGCTGACAGAATGTATTCTTTTTGGTTCAGAGGATTTGCATACAATACTCCGATACAAAATACATTGCCGGTTAAACTTGCGTCTTTTTCAGCGATGCTGAATAAAAGCAAAGTTGATTTAAGATGGACAACTTCAAGCGAAATAAACGTTAGTCATTTTATTGTAGAGAAAAGCACCGATGGTATTAACTACACTGATGCAGGTATGGTTTTCGCTTATGGCAATGCAACCGACCAGACTAACTACAGCTTTTCAGATAATGTAAATATCAACCAAGCTGCTGTTATTTACTATAGACTTCGTTCGGTAGATATTGATGGAAGAAGTGAACTTACTGAAATTAAGATTATAAGAATCGGAAAGCAGAACGAAAGCGGAATTTCTATAGTGGCATATCCTAATCCTGCAACTAATGAGGTTCGCATAACAATTCCGGCTAACTGGCAGAATAAAAAAGTAGCATATCAGTTATTTAGTGTTAATGGCCAACCTGTTAGAACTACTGAAAGAGCTAATAGCAATCAGACTGAAGCTATTAATGTAAGCAGTCTTGCACCAGGTTTATATTTTGTAAAAGCGATATGCGAAGGTCAGGTGGCACAACAAAAAATTATCAAGCAATAATAATATTATAAATAGGGATCCGGACTATGCCGTCTTGCCTTTGGCGAGGCGGCTTTATTTTTAAAATTTGGTTTATAATATAAACTACTTTATGTTTGTTGTATAAATAGGTTAAATCATGAAGTGGTATTGTTTTATTTCATTATTTCTTTTTTTGAGTGTGCAAGTAAATGCTCAGATAATTATTAGTGGCACTATAAAGGATAACAAGGGAAATGCTTTGCCAGGAATAAGTGTTTCTTTAAAAGATACATACGACGGCACTATTGTCGATTCTTTAGGCAACTATAAATTTACTACTACAGAAAAAGGAGAGTTGACTTTTTCTGTTACAGGCATTGGCTATAAATCTTATGAACAAAAAATAAATGTGAGTGGCGCATCAATTTCAATTGACGTTATTTTAAAAGAAGAACTAAGTGAATTAAAAGCGATTACTATTATCGCAGGCTCTTTTGCAGCAGGCGATACAAAGCGATCGGCTACCGTTCTTAACTCATTAGATGTAGCTACAGTAGGCGGCGGCAATGCAGATATTACTTCGGCAGTAAAAACATTACCGGGAGCACAGCAGGTTGGAGAGAGTGAAGGTTTATTTGTAAGAGGTGGGGCAGGTTACGAAACAAAACAGTTTATAGACGGAACACTTGTTAATAATCCTTATAACTCAACTGTTCCTGATTTGGCAAGTCGGGGTCGGTTCTCGCCTTTTTTATTTAAAGGGACTGTTTTTAGCACTGGTGGATATTCAGCACAATATGGTCAGGCTTTATCATCTGCTTTAATATTAGAGTCTATTGATTTGCCAGAGCAATCGGCAGCGAACCTTTCAGTATCGCCTATTATATTTGGTGGCGGATATCAGAATCTCGCAAAAAATAAAAAATCATCTTGGGGAGTTAATTATAATTATGTAAATCTTGCTGCTTATTTCAACCTTGTAAAGCAAACACCGGATTATTTTAAAGTGCCAGCTTTTCATAACGGTGATGCCAATTTCCGTTTCAAAACAAAAAAAGGAATTGTAAAATACTATACCACATTTGCCAATAGTAACCTTGGTTTACGCCGGCCTGATATTGACAGTGCAGAACTTAAAAATGCTTTCGGACTAAAAAATATAAACTGGTACAATAACCTTAGCTGGAAAGAAACTCTTGGAAACGGGTGGAAAATGAATCTCGGCCTTGGGTACAGCACAAACACCGATAATCTTTTACAAGAATTACAAAACCAACAGAATCAAAAAGTTTCTTTACCAAGCAGTGTTTGGGCTGCAACTAAAAACTTTAAACTTAAAAGTCGTCAAGACCTTTCGCAAATCAAAGTTGTATTTGAAAAAAGATTATTCGGAATCAGTAAACTGAGGTTTGGAAGTGAATATATGTATAGCGTAAACAACAGCAATTTCAATGATACAATTGTTTCAAAACTGAAAGATAATTTTCAGTCTGTTTTCGCAGAAACTGAACTGGTTATTACTAATGGTCTTGCTGCGTTAATCGGAGGAAGATTTGAACATTCATCAATTTTAGGAAAATCAAACTTTGCCCCACGCATATCAATTGCTTACAAAGTAGGTAAAGGCGCACAAGTGTCGGCTGCTTATGGCCAATTTTATCAAAAACCTGAGAATAATCAAATCGCTTATTCCCCAAATCTCGGCTATACTAAAGCAACACATTATATACTTACTTACCAAAAGTCAACTAATGACCGCATATTCAGAGCAGAGACATTTTATAAAAAATACCAGGATCTGATAAAAACAGTTCCTACCAACTATTATTACGGCGTATATAATAATAGCGGAGATGGTTATGCAAAAGGCATAGAATTTTTTTGGCGGGATAAAAAGACAATTAAGAATTTTGATTATTGGGTAAGTTATTCTTATCTCGATACCAAACGAGATTATCTGAATTATCCTCAAGAGTTACAGCCTGATTTTGCTGCCAATCATACGGTTTCATTAGTTACCAAACGATTTTTTACGGATATTAAAACTGGCTTCAATTTTACATACAGTTATGCAACCGGAAGACCCTATTATAACTTCCTGTATAACAGAATGGATAATAAATACACCATTGCTGACAGAGGTGAAACAAAGGATTTTCATAATCTTGGCTTTAGTATGAATTATGTACCAAGTATAGGCAAAACAAACCCTAAAGTTTTTTGGGTATTGGTAGCAAGTGTTACCAATGTACTTGGATATGACGCTGTCTATGGTTATAGATATTCTTATAATGGTGCCAATAAGCAGGCGGTAACACCACCAGCTAAACGATTTTATTTTATAGGTGCCTTTTTTAGTTGGGGTGTTGACAGAACACAGGATGCAATTAATAATAATTTATAAAACACTTTTTGATTAAAATTTAAAATAGAAAAATGAAAAAGATAATAGCAGTAATCGCAATTTTAGCTACCATTTCTGTAAATGCACAAAGCAAGTATGAAGCGGCAATGAAAAAAAACTTTATTCAGATGGATAGTGCAAAAACTACAGCAGATCATCAGGCAGTATCTGCCGGTTTTGAAAGAATAGGTGATGCAGAAAAAACACAATGGCTTCCGTATTATTATGCAGGACTAGCATTAACCACAGCAGGTTGGATGGATAGTAAGTTAGATAAGGATCAAAATGCAGAAAAAATAAAATCATTATGCGATAAAGCGGAAGCACTCACTACTGATAATGCTGATAAAGCAGAAATATTAACCTTACGTAATATGACTGCCACTCAACAAATGCTTGTAGATCCACAAGGGAGGTTTATGAGCTATGGTATGGAAGCAGGGAAAATACTTGCAACAAGCTTTAAAATTAAATCCTGAAAATCCCCGTGCATATTATTTACAAGGTGCAAGTCTTTTTGGAACTCCTGAACAATTTGGTGGTGGAAAAGCAACAGCAAAACCTATTCTTGAGAAGGCAGCTGAGCTTTATAAAAAAGAACAACCAAAACCACTTTACCCGCATTGGGGCCAGGAAAGAAATCAGGAAATGCTGGATCAATGTAATTAATAATTAATGCCAGACAAATTTTGCATTGACAATTTCCCAGTTGTTTAAAAATTAAAATTTATGGAAGAAAAAGAGCTGAATGAAAAAGAAAGCCTGAGTCTTATATCCGAAATGATTCAGAAGGCTAAAAGCAGTTTTCATGAGAGCGGCACTAGTGCTATTCTTTGGGGATCTGTAACGGCTGTATGTGGATTACTAAGCTTTGCACAGGTACAATTTGGTTTTAGTTTAGGGTTTGATGTATGGCTATTGATTTTTGTAGTTATTATCCCGCAGATATATATTATTATTAAGGAAAGAAAAAATAAATTAGTCAAGACCTACCAAGCTGCGGCCACTGATAATGTTTGGCTTGTTTATGCTATAAGCATTAGTGCTATTGCATTTTATCAGAATATTGTGCCGGGCATATCTGATAAGTTAATGCTTGACGAAGGGATGCAGTTATTGCAAAAGAATATTGCAACAGGTGAAGTAAAAGACTATCATTTTTTTATTCCGAGCCTTTCATCTGTTTATTTAATTATCTATGCATTTCCTACCATAGCTACTGGACTTATTAATAAGTTCAAACCAATGATTTGGGGAGCCGTTGTATGTTATGCTCTATTTTTTATTTCATTATACACTTCTTTTAAATATGATATGCTGATGCTCGGGTTGGCCGGCATTGCCAATTGGCTTATACCGGGTTTAATATTGAGAGATAGATATAATAAAAATATTGCCTGTTAATGTTTAAGGATCTTGATCCCATATTACATTCGCAGCTTCGGTTGGCTGTTATGTCGCTTCTTATTAGTGTAAAGGAAGCGGAGTTTACTTTTATCAGGGAAAAGACGAATGCTACTGCAGGCAATCTTAGTGTGCAAATACAAAAACTGAAAGATGCAGGTTATATTGATGTAATAAAAAAATTTAATAAGAACTATCCGCAAACTATTTGTAAAATAACTAAAGGAGGTGTCAAAGCTTTTGAAGATTATGTAAACAGCCTTAAATCTTATTTGGGAAAGGAATAAAAAGAGTAAGCCCTTTAGAAAAAGGGCCTGTACTCTGTTGGTACTCTAAGTGTATGAAAGACTTATGGATGATCAGTACCCCTCAAATATTTTTATTTTTTATTGGTTGCAGTACCAGTTGAGAGTTATCTTCTTCTCTTCTTGGCTTTATTAATTTTTCTAATATTTTTTTTAGCCTCGCAACTTCTTTTCTTAATATGTTCGGTTGAGATTTTTTCATTTTATATAATCAGGCACCTGCATTTATTTCTATAATTTTTGAATATTCCAGTTCCTTATTTTTGTTAATCAGTTTAATGCGATAAAGAATTTTGCCGCTATTAACCTTTTCGTAAAACTGGTATTGATCCGAACTCATTTTATCAGTACCGAAAACAAGAGCTGCTAACGAAAAGTTTCCCCCATCTGAGCTTTTTTCCACTTCGAATTTATCTGCAGTTTCATTTTCACTTATGTTCCAGGTAAGCTTTACTTTCTCATTACTTATTTTTCCTTCAATACTGATAAATTTTGGTGTAGAAAAAGTGGTGGTGGCTTGTGGAAAGGATGGTAAACTTCCAAAAGGGGATATTTCAGTTTGTGCATTTGAGGGATGGAAAAAAATCCTCATCGCAATTATTAAAATTAGGGCTGTGTACTTTGTCATTTCTAGGGGGTTTGAATTACGGCTATTCAAGTTGCCCACAGAAATATTGGATGTTAGTTTTGGTTACGACCCCAGACCATTTGCAAATATTACTTTAAAACTGTACTTGATTCGAAAAAGTGGAGAATCTGGTACGGATGTTTATCGTAGTTTTACGTGGGTTTATGTGGTTTTCTGTAACTGGAACAAACCTAATAATTGAGGTTAATAAATGCAAGTCTTTTGTGTTTTATTTTTTTAAAAATAATAATTAAATATATGGAGAATCAACATTTACTACTTTTATCAGTTATATACTAATAATGAGCACTATCGTCAGCGTTAAAAATCTGTACAAAAATTTCAAGGAGATAAAAGCGGTAAATGACCTTTCTTTCTCAGTAGAGCAGGGTCAGATATATGGCTTTCTGGGGCAAAATGGAGCAGGTAAATCTACGACCATCAGAATGCTACTCACATTAATAAAGCCAACTTCAGGTGTTATTGAAATATTCGGGCTGAATTTGCAAAAGCATCGTAAGGAAGTGCTGAGGCAGATCGGTGCAATAATCGAAAGACCTGACTTGTATAAATACCTCACAGCATTGGAGAACCTGCGAATTTTCGCCGCTATGAGCGGTGTAAAAATCTCGGAAAAGAAATTATTGGATCAGTTAGCAATGGTAGGTCTAGCCGAAAGAGCACATAGTAAAGTGAAAACATATTCGCAGGGGATGAAGCAACGATTGGGCATTGCAACGGCGTTAGTACACAATCCGCAATTGGTAATATTAGATGAGCCAACGAATGGTCTGGATCCGCAAGGAATTGCAGATGTTAGAAACCTTATTTTACAGTTAAGCAAAGAAATGAATAAGACATTGCTTATCTCTTCCCATTTATTAAGCGAAGTTGAATTAATAGCTGATTCAATGATTATTATTGACAAAGGAGAAAAATAGTGGAGGGTAAAGTGAATGATTTGTTTGATCCAGCAGAAACTATCATTGAGTTAAAAACCATTGATCATGAATCCATGTATGAAAAACTAAAGCAATCGTCTTTGCAATCTTTTGTACATGGAAAAAGAAATGATTGTATTTTATTGAAGTTGCACAGGCAACAAGTGCCGGATGTAATAAAGCAACTGGTTAATTTGGATGTTCCGATACTTTCATTTCATTCTAAACATTCATTAGAAGATTATTTTTTATCATTAACAACAGGATCGCAGCATGTGGAAGCTCTTAAAAATTGAACTGTTTAAAATATTTAAACGGCCCAGAACATATATTGCTTTTGGTGCCATTGCTGCTATTGTTTTTTTAATCCAGATAGCTTTAAAATATGATGGCAAATCTTATATTGATTTGTTGTTAAGTAATCTTTCAGGTTCTTTTGAATTTGACGATGAATTTAAAAACAACTATTGAATGGGTACCTTATCTGTTTTGTAATTCTGAATACATTATTAATTCAGATGCCGTTGCTGGTTGCATTAATAGCTGGCGATTCAATTGCTGGAGAAGCCAATATGGGCACATTGCGTTTGTCAATGACAAAACCTATTAGCCGAACTGAATACATGTTGGTAAAATTTACAGCATCATTGATTTATACATTGGCATTATTGGTATTGATGGCGTTGCTGGCTTTATTTGGAAGCATGTTGATCTTTGGGACAAATGATATGGTAGTGTTGCGGTCGGAAGGTATTGAGCAAATAAAAAAATTCGATGTATTATGGCGTTACTTTGCAGCTTTTGGATTTGCTGCTGTAGCATTAACTACTGTTTCGGCATTAGCTTTTTTATTAAGTGTATTTGCAGAAAATTCGATAGGTCCAATTATAGCTACCATGAGTATTGTTATTGTTTTTACTATACTTTCTGAAATGAATATTCCGATTTACGATGAAACCATCAAGCCGTATTTATTTACTTCGCATATGGTGGCATGGAAAGGGTTTTTTTATGTAAAAGCAAATGCTGAAGGCACAACAATTAATGGAAGTATTGAAAATCTTCCGGCAGTATTAAGAAGCCTTGGCATCCTTATCGTTTATATTTTCGTCTTTTTGGGCGCAGCCATTTGGGTATTTAGAAAAAAAGATATTTTGACATAATAAAAGAGAATGAAAAAGATTATAATTTTAGTAATCTAAAGGCACAAACTGCTGAAGAAGTAATTGCCAAGGTAAAAGCTAAGTTGGAAAAGGTAAATGATTATGAGGCAAAAGGAAAAATGAAAACAAATGTTATTTTTATAAAAGCGCCGATAGCGAATGTAAAAGTGTATTATAAAAAACCAAATAAATTACGAATCAACAATGAATCAGGTATTTCCTTTATTCCTAAAGGCTCAATGAATATTAATCTCAACAATATTTTTATTAATACCGAAGGCTTTGATTTAATTGATATGGGAAAAGAAGATAAAACAGCATTTCGGATTATCAAGCTTTTGCCAAAAGATGAAAACTCCGATGTTGTGCTTTCAACCGTATATGTTGATGAACAGCAATTATTAATAAGAAAGGCAAAGACAACAACTAAGGAAAACGGAACCTATGAATTGGAAATGACCTACGGCAAATATGCTGCCTGGGGTTTGGCAGACAAAGTAAACTTTCAGTTTAATACAAAGGACTATAAACTTCCAAAAGGAATCACTTTTGATTACGATGATGGAAGTAAGAAAAAAACTCCTTCAGATAAAATAAAAAATAAGAAAGGACAGGTTGAGATAGTTTACTCCAATTATATAATTAATAGAGGAGTTTCAGATACGGTTTTTCAATAGCAATTAATTCTTATTCTTCAATTGCCTCATCTCTTACATTGGCAAACATTGAGGCAGTCATTTTTCGCATCGGATTTTTTCTGTTATCTGCAAAACCGTTGCGGCGATTTAAAATATCAATACATTCAAAAACAGAATGCATAAAGGATGAATGATCCGCTTTATTCTTTCCTGCAATATCAAAAGCTACACCATGATCTGGCGATGTTCTAACTGAAGGAAGGCCTGCAGTAAAATTTATTCCTTCCCCAATGGCTAGTGCTTTAAAAGGAATTAATCCCTGATCATGATACATGGCTAATACTGCATCAAAGTTTTCATAGCCGCCTCTTGCAAAAAAAGCATCAGCGCTGTATGGACCCACTACAAGCATATTATTATTTTTTGCTTCGCGGATAGCAGGTTTAATGATTGTTTCTTCCTCGTCACCAATTAATCCTTCATCCCCAGCATGAGGATTTAATCCTAATACTGCGATCCTCGGTTTATCAATTCCAAAATCTTTTTGTAAACTCTGATGCATAATATTGAGTTTACTCAATATTTTTTCTTTGGTAATATGTTGAGCAATTTCTTTTACAGGTACATGTTCAGTAACTAATGCTACTCTTAGGTTGTTGGCACAAAGCATCATCACTACATCATTTACACCAAAAATTTCTTTTAGAAAAGGAGTGTGTCCAGTAAAATTGAAATCAGTTGATTGTATATTTTTTTTATGAATAGGTGCTGTTACTAACCCATCAATTTGTTTTTGTTTTAAAGCAGCTACTGCGGTTTGTAGTGAAAGAATTGCATATTTACCACCTTCATTACTTAGTTGACCGGGATTAATATTCACTTCTTCTTCCCAGCAGGTAAAAAGGTTTACCTGTTTAGTATTGATACGGGTAA
This sequence comes from Chitinophagaceae bacterium, assembly GCA_016706055.1. Taxonomy (GTDB): domain Bacteria; phylum Bacteroidota; class Bacteroidia; order Chitinophagales; family Chitinophagaceae; genus JJ008. Next base: position 22,111 of record JADJKL010000015.1, read on the forward strand.
AATCGTTTGTACTTTGATAACTAAAAGTTACTTCAGGAATTGCTTTTTTATAAAAATTAATAGCTTTATTGGAAGCAAAGATTACCGGAGTGCAGTGATCAAGAATTCGATGATCGGAGAATGTTTTAATAATTATCTCTATACCGATTCCATTCAAATCGCCGCAGGAAATGCCGATAACTGGTTTTGCTGTTGGGGTCATACTAATAAGTTGAGGGTAAAAATACTGGAATTCAGACGGATTGGGTCGTATCCTGATTTTGACACTCTTAGATATGCTTATTGGAGGATTAAAGAGGATAGGTTTGTCGTTGAAGTTGAAAAAATAAAGTGGTGCTTTTTACTTAGCAGAATAATCAATTTTTGAAAGCTACAGCTTATCAAATGCTAAGGTTTAATTTAAACACACAACGTATAAACCCATTTTACACTAGGTAATATAAAGCCTCATTAATTTTTTTTAGTAGTATATAAGCCACATCATTTTCAGATCATCTTCACTTCTATTTATTTAATTTTTTATGAAAATTTTCAGTTACTGTATTTTTCTATAGTGTATTTACTTATGGACTCATTTTTTTAAAAGTGTTTTTACTTAACTTTTTATGAAAATGCCCGATGGTATTGTTTTCCTCAAAACTATTTTTCATCTTCGTTATCAAATCCAATTAAATCCGTACAGTTAGTTGTAAAAGAGCTAACTGCGGCAAACCTTTTTAGTTATGAAAACCAATCTACTCCGGCTATCATTTTTTACGATAGCATTTTCTTTTCTCACTTTAGGCAACACGGTTTTTGCACAATCAATAGATTGCACAAATCCTTCCATAACTTATGATATGACTGCTGCTAATGCAGCAAGAAGCGGCGCTACTAATCCAACGCTAACTAATTGGGGAACTTTTACTAATCCTTTTTCATGGGAAACCAATTCAACAGCAAGCATATTGGTTACAAACGCTAACGTTACAGCAGTACATGCCGGGGTAAGTGGCACAAATGTTTTTTACGGAAGTAATAATAATATACCTGCTGATCTAATCAGTAAACAAACATTTAACTTGTACAGAGGCCCTATAACGTTAACAGGCCGGTTTCTTAATTTTTCTACTTCTAATCAATATAATGAAGCTTTTCTTTCAATTATTCCTGATGATTATTCAACTGCAGTTCCTGTGGGGCAAGCAGGAGCCGCGGCAGTAAACAGCCGTGTTGGTATTTCTGTAGGAGGTACAATTAATGGTGCAAATCTTACTATTTATGATAACAGAGATGCTAGTTCATCTTCAGTTAGTATTGCCTCTGCAGCACGGCCCGCAGCAATGACAACGAATACCTGGTACACATTATCCGCTACTTTTGATATACAGGATGGAAATGTTGTTATTACCAACGTAAGTGTAAACGGAACAACAGTTGGGTTTGCTTACCCAGTGGTAATTGGTTCTTCTTACTATCCAACACAGGTTTCTACACAAACTTTTACCTGGGTCAACAGTGTACGGGCTGTTGCTTCTGTGGATGATCTTTTGGATGATTTTACCATTACTACAAATCCCTGTTATAGTATAAACGGAACAGTATTTAATGATGCAAACGGCTTAACAGATGGTATTGTTAACGGTACAGGAATCAATAATCCTGCAGGCAGTACAATCTATGCTGTGCTGGTAGATGAAAATGAAAATATTGTTAACTCAGTAACAGTAGCTGCCGGAGGTACATATTCATTTAGTAATGTTCCGGGGGGAATTTTTGAAGTACGTCTAACTAACAAAACTCCCGGTGCAGTAAATACCGATGCACCGCCAGCTTCTTTACCGGCAGGATGGATTAATACTGGTGAAAATATTGGGGTAACAGCAGGAAATGACGGAGGTGCAAATGGAAGCATTATTGTAGGCACAACTGGTTCTACCAATGTAAACTTTGGAATTCAGGCATATACTGCCGCTGCTTATGCTATTGACTGTATTAATAATGTAATGACGTTTGATATGACCTCCAGCAATGCACAAATCAGTAATAGTGCTAACCAGTCAAGCACCGGCATAAATAATCCTACTGTTTGGGCAAGTGTTACCAATAGGTTTGCTTGGGAAGCTTTTGGAACAGATGCTAATTTATATGGAACGGCTGCTGCAATTCCACAACATGCAGATCTGAGTGGAATAAATAACCCGACAAATGTATTTTTTGGCGGAGTCTGGCAAAATGCAAATAAGGATAATACTGGACAGGTATCTGCCGATTTTATAAGTAAAAACACTTTTGCGCTTAGTGCTGCAAGTGGGCCAATTACTTTAGTAGGCAGGTTTTTAAATAAATCTCTTTATACTGAAGAGAATGAATCGTATTTATTGCTATTACCCAATAGTTATACTCACTTTCAGCCTTTAGGAAGATATGACCCTCCTGGTTTCGGAGCTTCTGTTCAACGAGAAGGTATTTTTATAGGAGGTAATATCAGCACAAGTCTAGCAATATTTGATAACCATAGTGCAACCGTAGCAACTACAGTGCCTGCGAGTCTTGCATCATGGGGCGGTCTTGCACCTGCAGCTAATACTTGGTACACTTTATCAGCAACATTTGATGTGCAGGGTACTAATCTTGTAGTAACCAATGTAAGTGTGAATGGAGTTACTGCAAATTTTAATGTTGCTCCAACGTTTAAGCCATATCCTATTGTCGTAGGAACCGTAGCAACACATTCTTGGATTAGTAGTATGAGAGTAGCAGCATCTGCAGATGATTTAATGGATGATTTTACGATTATAAGAAATCCTTGTATTTATGGTAATGTATTTCATGATAAAAATGGGATGAACGATTATTATGTAAATGGTACAGGTATTGGCATAGCATCTGGCACACAATTATATGTAGTACTTGTAAATGGTTCTGGAAATGTTGTTAAGTCGGTTGCAGTAGCAGCAGATGGTACCTATTCAATAAGCAATGTAACTCCCGGAAACTATACAACGAGGTTATGTACTTCAGCCGGAACGGTAGGAAATCCTGCGCCTGCGGCTTCGCTACCTGCTCTTTGGGCTAATACAGGTGAGAACATTGGTGCTGGAGCTGGTAGTGATGGAGTAACTAACGGAATTATGTTAGCTGTAAATCCTACAGCCGGAACAAGACTTACCGGAGCTTCACCGGTTTTAACTAATTCAACGGGTGTATTTATCAATTTCGGAATAAACTTTGGTCCCCTTCCTGTAACATTAGTAAGCTTTACAGCTGCAAAGCAAGAAAAAATTGTGTTGCTTAAATGGGCAACTGCAACGGAAATAGATAATGACTATTTTATTATTGAAAGAAGCAGCGATGGTACAAACTGGGAAACAATTAGCCAAGTTCCAACACAAGGTAATGGCAGTAATTTACAATACTATCAGGGTAAAGACATGACTCCACTATCTGGAGTAAATTTTTATCGCTTAAAGCAAGTTGATATTGACGGCAAATTCGTTTATTCAAAAACAGTGATGGTAGATATGCGGCATAACAACGAGCAAACCCTTATGCTTATGCCCAACCCTGTCATTGGTGATGGACTTACTTTGATCTTATCAGACATTGAAGCAACTAATAATTGTAAAATACTACTGTATGATATGACTGGAAAAATAACGAAAACATATAACTGGCCACTTGTAAAAGGAACAAACAATATTACCATCAACGGTATGCAGACATTAGCAAAAGGAGTTTACCAGATTATTGTAGAAGATCAATACGGCCGGAAAATTGGCAAGGCAAGATTTATAAAATAAAAATTTCTATATCCACTATTTATATAAAAACCAAGACGATGAATTACAGATTTATTTTAACGGGACTCTCGTTTGTTATGTTTTTTTTAATTACTGAGTATTCTTTTGCAAACGCACCAGAAAAACCTTTTACTGCAAGCTCAGTAACAATTGCGCAGACACAATTACCCGCAGGTAAAGGAGATGTTAACCAACGGATCATTTCTATTAATGTAAAGATTACTGGTTCAGCTCAAAATCTTACTTCTATTACACTTACAATGGGCGGCACAACGAATAAAGCAGATGTTACAAATATCAAAGTGTACTATTCCGGAACTAGTAGCCGGTTCTTTCCTTTAGGTACTCAATTTGGATCTACAGCAACACCTCCGGCTACCACCACAACAAATTTTACGATTACGGGTACTCAGTCTATAACCAATGCAGCAGGTGGCCATTACTTTTGGGTAACTTATGATTTAGCCGCAGGCGCAACAGAAGGAAATGTATTAGATGCCGTTTGCAAATCTGTTATAGTTGGAGGAGGAACAACAACTTTAAGTGCAGGAGCTTCTAATCCTACAGGTTCCAGCATTATATTATTGGCTAATAAAGTTGTATTCAAACCAAATGATATAGTAACCGATGGCGGAGTGCCGACTGTATCGCAAAATTTCCGTATTCCTGCTATTATTACTGCTGCTAACGGTGATATTGTTACAGCAACAGATGCAAGATTTGGTTCTTCCGGCGACTTACCTTTAAAGGCAGATATTATAATCAAACGCAGTACAGATAACGGCCAAACATGGCTTGCACCGCAAACCATAGCTGATTATGGTGTTGAAGGTGCAGGTGATGCATCATTGATTTTAGATAAAACAAATGGCAATATTATTTGTCTTTTTGCTTCGCATAATGGTCTGGCATTATCCACTCCTGCTGATCCGATTCGTTTGAATGTGACGAAGAGTACCGATAACGGAGCCACTTGGAGTGCTCCCGTTAATATTACCAATCAGATTTATGGGTCAGGTTGCAGCAATCCCACTACAAAAAGCTGGTATTTTGTTTGGATATCTGCTGGCAGGCAAACGCAGTTGAGTAGCGGAAGGCTTGTTGCAGTTGTGGGGGTAAGAAAGGTATCTGGTGGAGCTATCAGTAACACCATTATTTATTCGGATGATCATGGCACCACTTGGAACATTGAAACAAATACAACGAACACCGGTATTGGAGGAGGTGATGAGTCTCATCTTGTGCAATTAAATAACGGGAACCTTGTAATGAGCAGCCGGATTAATGTTAATGGACTTAGAAAGTACAGGGTATCTACTGATCTTGGAGCAACTTGGGGAGCTCAGTCTTCCTGGAGTGAGATAGACGATTCTAGATGTAATGGAGATTTTGTACGATATTCCTCTACTACTTCAGGGGATAATATGAATATTCTACTTCATACTATACCCGCCAATACCTCAGGTACAAGGCAAAACTTAACAGTTTTCGCAAGCCAAGATGAAGGAACGACTTGGCCTATTAAAAAAAATATTTTCCCAGGCCTTGCACAATATTCAAGTATTACAAGGTTATCAGATGGGACAATCGGTTTGTATTATGAAATGGCAGATCCAGGTACACCATTTGAAATGTATTTTGCCCGTTTCAGTTTAAACTGGTTAGGCATTTCCGGATTTATGACACTGCCTGTTCATTTTATAGACTTTAACGGACGTTTGCTTCCATCAGGCGAAGTAAAATTAGATTGGAATGCAGCAGCAGATAATGAACACAGTCATTTCGAAGTGGAGAGGTCTGCTGGACAGCTAAATTTTACTATGCTGGGAAGAGTGGAATCTCCTTACAGTTTTCTTGATAAGCATCCATTAACTGGAATTAATTATTATCGTATAAAGGCCGTGAACAAGGACGGTAGTCATCAATATAGTAAGGTTATTAAGATAATGAATAATGCTGTTCGTATAGCAGTATCAATGTATCCAAACCCGGTTTCAGATAAATTATCCGTAGAGCTTACTGCTGAAAAACCTGACAATATCACTTTACAGGTTTCAGATATACATGGACGAATAATATTGGAAAAAGATTATGCTATTAATATAAACAATACAGCCCTTTCTTTAGATGTAATGGCATGGAAGCCGCAGTTGTATATACTTAAAGTATTGGATGGTAGTAACAAAGTACTCTCAGTTCAAAAATTCATAAAAAGATAAAAAAGTATATCGTTTCCACACTCCAATGAATGTCATTGATTTTTCTAATGATATAATTATATACTAGGAATCAGTTAACTCGCCGCAACTGATTCCTATATTTTTTTACATTCATAATTGTTTATAAATAAGTAAAGTCGCTTTTAAGTGATCGATGGACTAAACAGATCACTTCAGTATAATTTTTTTGAAGATGTGGTATCCGTCAAGGTTTTCATAAAAGAAATAATATCTTTTATTTCTTTTTTTGATAGATTCAATTTATCAAAAGGCAGCGTTTGGTATTTAGGAGCAATATGCAAGCCTTTACCTCCGCCATTATTATAAAACTCCATTACTTCTTCTAATGTTTCAAACACACCGTTGTGCATATAGGGTGCTGTAAGTTCAATATTTCGCAACGTTGGTGTTTTAAAGGAATGTTTATATATTTCAGATTGTATAAAAAGATATTTGCCCAGATCGTCATCAAGCTCTGCTGGATTTTTATTTTTTGTTTTGGGTACTCCTATTACTTCCGATTCTGTGTTTGCATAAAATGGAGGCACTACACCATTAAATAAGGGGATAAAATGGCAAGTGGCGCATTTCGCTTTTCCTGAAAAAAGATTAAATCCTTTTTTTTCTGCTTTCGTAAGTTTTGTTTCATCACCCCGCACATATTCATCAAAAGGGGAATTTAATGATTGTAATGAACGAACATACGAGGCAATGGCATTAGCGATGGTATAAGTATTTAAGGGATCTTTTTCTGCAGGATACGCTGCATTAAAGAGACGGCTATAAGCGGTAGATTTTTTCAGATCTACAACACTTTGTTTCAAGGAGCCTTTCATCTCTTCTTGGTTATGCACTACTTCAGTTAACTGGTTTTCTAATATGTCTGATCGGCTATCATAAAATTGAGTAGTCTGGTATCCGGAATTATACAAAGTCGGGGTGTTCCGTGTAAGCAGTGTTTTATTATCCAATGCAAACGGCTTTTGCAATCCATCAGTAAATGCTTTAGCCGGTTGGTGGCAGGAGGCACAACTTCGGGTATTATTTCCCGATAGGATGGGGTCACTAAAAAGCCTTTTACCTAATTCAACTCTTTCTGGAGTTACCCAGTATTCTTCGGGAGGAGAGTAAAAGTTGATATTAAGTGCATCCGCAGAAAAAAATGAAGTGGCATCAGCATTAACTGCTTGGCGACCGGCAGGAATCGCAAAACCTGTTTCTTTACGGGTTTCAATTAATTTTGTAAAAAGGGTTGATGTAGCTGGTTATAAAAGCTAGCCGGTCAAACTTATTGAAGTTTTTATTTTGTAACAGATATCCTTTTGCGTTGATAAGTAGTGATGTCAGTTCTGTAAATGCGTTCGGGTTTTTTTCGGAAATAGCGGATTTATAAAAGTTCAGGATTTGTAAAATCCCATCTATACTTGCATTCGCTTCAGGTAAAGAATAATTAGCGGTTGGTGAATCCAAGCCGGTAATACCCGAAGTAGTTATACCTACAATTGCAGACCGCAAAGCATCCTACACCAGTTCGTCTTTGAACTTATACTTCATATCTGGTTCTTTTTCCAATCGGCGAAGTATTTGTATGATGTCATTTAACAGGGAGTCTATTTTGTTATAATTATTGTCATCCCAATCGTTAAAGAGGATGTCCTCAATTGCTTGAAAGCCACTCGGTGGTATAATTCTATCTACCACTTCAGATTCAATTCTGTTAATGGCTGGGCTGTTTAAAAGCCTGGTTTCATACTGATTAAAATAATCTGTAAGTACAGCTAGTTTTTTATACGAAATCCGGCATATTGAAAATTGTTTTTGTAAATCTTGGTTGGAATGCTTTTGGTTGACCGCTGTTCTAAAACTTTCTATAGCTGTTTTCAGGGTTTCAATCTGCTTTAGATAATAGCTTTTTACATCTGCATTAGCCGAAGCAGTTACTCTCATATATTGTAACGAGATAATAGCCCCACAGATAATTAGTAGTAATACAGTTTTTTTAATCATTAGTAAAGCTATGAGAGTTTTACATTTCTTTAGACTAAAGTAAGAGTTTTATCGTAGTTATACGAAAATCAACTGAGTACAAATTCTCATTTAAAAAAAAAGACGGTAAAAAGATTAACCGAAACTTTACTATAAAAAATAATTGGACAATCTTCACATAGTCTAAGATAAACCACTTAAAATCCTATGTATGAAACCAGCTTTCTATAAAGCGTTGTTTGTTTTATTAACAACAGCTTTTTCCTGTTCTGTCTTTTCACAAACCTCCTTTATTTCATTTGGAAGTAACTGGAAATATCTGGATACTGATACCCGTCCGGGTAGTTGGCAAACATCCGGCTTTGATGATAGCGGCTGGCCGTCTGCCCCAAGTATGTTTGGATATAATGATGGTGATGTTGTTACCTGTGTAAAGTCAAGTGCTTTGCCGATTAGTTGTACACCTGGTGGTCAGAATAAATATATAACTACTTATTTCCGTAAGTCCATAACAATTGCAAACCCTGCAATTTTTTCAGACTTTACCTTAAATGTGTACCGTGATGATGGAATAGTAGTATACATTAATGGAACAGAAAGGCTGGCTAATAATATGCCTGCTGGCAGATTGCATAGCACTTTGGCCACTAATGCTAGTGATGGTGGGGATGTAATTCAAACATTCACTATACCAGCTTCTGCTTTTTCAGTTGGAACTAATGTCGTTGCTGTAGAAGTACATCAAACTAATGCAACAAGTACCGATCTGGTTTTTGATATGGAGTTGATTGGAAATATTGCTCCGGTCTCTCTCATCGCTTATGGCAGTAATAACTGGAGGTATAAAGATGACGGCTCCAATCAGGGAACAGCATGGCAGGCTGCTGCATTTAATGATGGTACATGGAAACTTGGAGTTTCAAAATTTGGTTATGGTGATCCGGCAACAACTGTAGTTTATTCTGGTTGCCCACCTTCAAATTATCCAGCCGCAGAAAATTCTGCGCCTGGTTGTGGAACTAAATTTATTACTACTTATTTCAGAAAAACATTCAATATTACTGGCTTAGCAAATTATTCCAGTTTTACATTTAATGTAATTAAAGATGATGGGTATGTTATCTACATAAATGGTAACGAAGCTGCGAGAAGCAATATGCCTGGAGGTACTATTACCTATACTACTGGAGCATCAATTGGTTTAGGAAGCCCGGAAGAAACAACAGCTGTTACCTTTGATATATCAGCATGTGCAGGTTTTTTTGTAGAAGGCAGTAATACAATAGCGGTTGAGATACACCAGAATAACGGATCCAGTTCAGACCTTGGCTTTAATTTGGAATTAATAGGAAATGCCGCTGCTACGGGCACACCAAATCTTACCCGTGGCCCATATCTGCAATCTGGAAGTGAAACTGCATTAACGTTCCGTTGGAGAACTAATACAGCCTGCTATGGCCGAGTAAAAGTTGGCACTTCAAACGGTAGTTACACTGTTGCATCGGTTGATGAAACCTGTGCTACCACTGAACATATTGTAAGGGTAACTGGACTAACAACTGATACAAAATATTTTTATCAGATTAGTGCTACTGATGGAACCATATTACAAGGTGCAGCTGATAATTTTTTCAGAACAAACCCACCCACTAATACAACTAGAAAAACAAGAATCATAGCTTTTGGTGATTGTGGTCGCGGTGATGTAGGACGACAGGACGATAATCTTAATGTTTACAAAAACTATTTGTCAACAAACGGTATTGATGCACCTGATGCTTGGTTATTAATGGGAGATAATGCCTATAGCACTGGCAGTGATGCAGAATACAGTTCGAAATTTTTGGAATTTATGGAAGTACTTTATTAAAAAATCATAAGCTATATCCTTCACCTGGAAATCATGATTATGCCAACAATTCAGGAAATAAATCTTCCCGTTCAATGCCCTATCATCAGAACTTCACCGTTCCGCAAAATGGTGAAGCCGGTGGGGTAGCTTCTAATCATCAAAACTATTATTCTTATAATGTTGGAAATATACATTTCCTTTCACTTGATTCTTATGGAACGGAAAGTGATGGAACTAGTATTGAAACGAGTGGCGGTAGTGCTTTAAAAACATGGATAGACGCCGACCTTGCTGCCAATACTAGCAAATGGATAGTGGCTTATTGGCATCACCCTCCTTATACAAAAAGGAAGCCATGACTCAGATGGAGGCGGTTCTGATGGCGACCTTGTGAATATTCGTCAGAATTTTATCACCTTCCTTGAAGCTAGGGGAGTAGATATGATTATTTGTGGACATACCCATGTGTATGAAAGAGGCTATCTGATTAAAAATTATACCGGTAACTGGGGATCGTTTAATCTTCCTACACATGCTGTTAGTTCATCCAGTGCTACCTATACAAGCAATACTACTTGCCCTTATGTTTACAATACGTCACCTGCTAATCATGGTACCGTATATGTGGTAGAAGGATCAACTGGGGCAGGCGGTGGAACCAAAACCGGTTTTAACTCCGGCCCAATGCCATTTTCTGTGAATGATGGCGGTGTGTTTTATTTTGAAGTGGAAGACAATCGCCTTGATGCAAAAATGCTCCGCAGGGATGGGTCTGTCTTTGATCGCTTCACTATTATTAAAGATGCCAATAAGACTACCAATTATAATATTGTAAACGGTGCTTCACAATCACTCACCGCTTCATGGCCAAAAACAGGAAACTATTCCTGGACAAATGCAGCAGGTTCAGGAAGAACAGTAAGTGTTACACCTCCCAATAACAGTACAACTAACTATGAAGTTACAGATGAATACGGATGTGTTACTGATCAGTATAGCATAACCACTACAGGAACTTTGCCTGTTTCATTAGTAAGCTATGATGTTCGTTTGAATAATAGCAAAGTTGATGTAACATGGTCAACAGCAACAGAAACAAACAATAAATATTTCACTATTGAAAGATCAGCAAATGGTACAGACTTCGTAGCTATTGGAACGGTGAACGGTGCTGGCACTTCTTCTTCTGTAAACAATTATTCGTTTGTTGATATTAATCCGTTAACAGGAGTTAGTTATTACAGGCTTACACAAACTGACATTGATGATCACAAACAATATTTGCAGGTAAAGCAAATTGTAAATAACAAAGGAAAAGATTTTGATGTAAGAGCAATTTCAGTTGGCAATGGAATGTTGTCTTTGCAAATAAATTCATCTGATCAAAGTGTATATCAACTAAGAATTTTTGATATGAGCGGTAGAGAAAGAAAAAACGAAATAATTAATTGCACTGCAGGAATGTGTCAAAAAGAATTTTTGTTAGAGGCTGGAATTTTTGTTTGTGAAATAATAAATAGCAGAGGACAAAAGCTATCGCAGAAAGTATTAGTTAAATAGTTGTTGTTTAGAATTGTTATAAACCCTTACCTATGAAAAGTAGAATTTACATTCTGATATTGCTGCTGTTTGCAGGGTCTGCTGCATCCGCACAGGTATTAAGAAGTATGACACCGCGGTATACAGCAATCCTTCTGTGCGGGGTAATATTGTATATGTTGCAAATAACATTGTAACATCTGCCGGAGGTGTAACTACAGAATTGCCGCCCGGGGGTTCTGAAACCAATAATGGTAAGGCGGGTGTAAATATTGACATTGATAATCCGGCGACTACTTTTTTTACATTCGGGACAAACTGGAAATACCTTGCTAACGATACAAGACCCGCCAACTGGGAAACCACAGGTTTAGCGATGGTTGCTTGGAATGCCAATAAGGATGTTCGGTTATGGGATGGTGATGTGGTGACCTGTGTGCCATCTAGAGGTTAGGTGATGTGACCCAAATAATAAATATATACAACACTTTTTCCGAAGACAATTAACATCGCAAACCCTGCCATCTTTTCAAATTTTACATTGAATGTTTACAAGGATGATGGAATTGTAGTATATGTAAACGGAACAGAAGTGCTGGTGATAATATGCCTGCTGGGCAGATTGCATGGTACTTTGGCATCCTTGTGCTAGTGATGATGGAGATGCAATTAATACATTCACTATACCGTCTTCTGCTTTTTCTGCAGGAACAAATGTAATTGCCGTAGAAGTCCATCAATGTAATTTAGGAAGCAGCGATTTGGTTTTTGATATGGAGTTAGTGGGTAACCCAATTGCAGATGTAACATTAATACCTTTTGGAAGTAACTGGAAATACCTGGCAAATAATTCAAGACCAGCTAACTGGGAAACTGTAGGGTACAATGATGTAACTCCATTATTATGGCCAAACGGTAATGCACAATTTGGTTACGGAGATGGAGATGAAGCAACCTGCGTACCGTCTGGTGGAGGCGGCACATTATGTCTGCCTACTGGTAATAAATGGACTACTACTTATTTTAGAAAAACAGTTACAATTCCAAATACTGCTCTCTATACACCATTTTAAAATTAATTTAATAAGGGATGATGGTCCGTGGTTTATATAAATGGAGTAGAGGTGTTTCGGGAAAATATGCCTACAGGCCCTGTGGGTCATACGACATTTGCTTCAACAGCTATTGGTGTTAATGAAACAACACCTGTTACTTATATTGTCCCAACTTCTGCATTTGTAAATGGCGTTAATACTATCGCAGTTGAAATGCATCAGGTAAATCTTACAAGTTCAGATCTTGGTTTTGATTTTGAATTACTTGGAAGCACCGACCCTACATTCAATTCTTCTTCAGCCAATTTAGCGTTGCCTTCCTGCAGCCAGGTATTATTTGCCGGCTTGTATTGGGGTGCATCGCAAGGTACAGATGGTACTAATGTTTCATGGATAACAAATGAGAATAAAGTAAAATTAAAAATACCCGGTGCTGCTGTATATGTGGATGTAACAGCAACACAGACAGACTATCATAATAATACATTGGTGCCTGGCCTTCCACATACAGGATATCATTCATTTGCAGATATTACCTCTTTGGTAAATGCTACCAATGCAAACGGAACATATATTCTTGCAAATGTAGCCAGCCCATTAGGTATAAGTAACTCTTGCGGTGGATGGACTATTGTAATTGCTTATGCTGATCCCGGAACGGTGGTACGTAACCTCACTGTGTTTGATGGAAATGTGGTAATGAATGGCGGTGATCCAGCTGTGCATATTCCTATCACAGGATTTTTAACGCCTCCATCAGGTCCGGTAAGTTGTGAATTAGGTGCGGTTGTTTATGATGGTGACAGGGTCTCTACCGATGAATATTCTTTTAAACAAAATTCAAATCCGTTAGTAGGAACTTATACCAGCTTAACACCTAACGCAACTGCTAATTTAAATGATATGTGGAACAGTACCATATCTTAAAAAGGAGCTATTGTTGCCACGAAAACCCGGCGCATAATAATACATTGGGATATGATGCAGATATTATTGATTTGCCCAATGCAGGGAATGTAGTTTTAGGAAATAGCCAGAACTTCTGCAAGTATCAGGTTTAGTTCTCCTTCGGAAAATTATATATTGCAAGTATCCACCACGGCTATATCTCAATACACACCTTCCTTTAATGTAAGCAAGGGTGCAACTGATCTCAATGGCGGTTTGCTGAATCCCGGCGATTCGATACGGTACAGAGTTGATTATAGCAATGGTGGTAATGATGCAAGTACCGCAACTACTATTATTGATAATATTCCTTCCAATACAACCTATGCTCCAAATAGTTTATTTATTAATGGCGTTGCCAAAACAGATGCTGTTGGTGATGATGAAGCAGAATATGATCTTGTTAATAACAGGGTTGTTTTTAGAATTGGTACTGGCGCAACTGGTATAATTGGTGGTGAAGTAGCCCCTGCTGCCAGCGGTTATGTAACGTTTAAAGTATTCACACCTTCTTCCTGTGCTATTTTTTCTTGTAATAATACAATCACCAACAGAGCAAGAATTAATTATGGAGGTAAATTATCAGGTATTAGTTTATATGATTCTAGTGGAGTTATAGCAGCAGGATGTAATACTCCAAACCCTGTTATAAATACCATGAGCGGAACCTGTAGTAATGTTAGCGATACTATTTTAATAAATACATGCCCATCGCTTACGGTAAGAATACCAGTTGCCAGATATGGCGGATATAGATTTTATACTGGCTTTCCATTTTCAATTGCCAACATTTATAATCCTGCCACACCTGTTACATTTACCAGAGTTATTTATGCTTTTTATGATGGACCCGGTGCATGTGATGATACCATTCGGATAAATGTATACATAGCAGGTTGCCCCGATATAGATGATGACAGAGATGGAATTCCCGATTATGTTGAAATGAATAACCCGCTGGCTTTGGGAGATCATAATACTAACGGTATTCCCAACTGGGCCGATCCTGCGTATCCCGTTTTGGTAGATAATAATTTTGATGGCTTTAATGACTGGTTTGATCCGGGAGCAGATGCTGACAATGATGGTATTCCTAACTTTTATGATGTCAGATTTCCCTGGATATGTAGATTCAAATGGAGATGGTGTAGATGATAATATGGATCAAGATCTTGATGGTATTCCAAATTATCTCGATAGAGATAGTGATAATGATGGTATTCCAGATACTATTGAAAGCTTCGGCGTAGATGCTAATGGCGATGGAAGAATTGATGATTTTACAGATAGTGATAATGATGGATTGTCTGATAATGTAGATGCTAACACAGCAGGTGGAACTTTTTTACGACTCTCAGGTATAGGCTTAGGAGCAATAGATACTGATGGCGATGGGATTCCTAATTATCTGGATTTGGATAGCGATAATGATGGCATTCCGGATATTATGGAAATTTTTGGAACTGCTGCCGGTAACAGTGCTAAAGTAAGTGGATTTGTAGACACTGATGGTGATGGACTTGCTGATGCAATAGATGGTGATGTGGGAAATGATAATGTAGCAGAAAATTCAGCGAATGCATTACTAAAATCAGGTGCAGATATAAATAACGATGGAAAAGCAGATTCATGGCCATACATAAATATGGATGGAGACTCAAAACCAAATCCATATGACCTCGACAGTGATGGAGATGGGATATCTGACGTACTAGAAGCACAACTTACAGATGCCAACTGGGATGGTCGTGTTGACGGAGCTGTAAACACGAATGGAAGGAATAGTGTACTTGCAGCTATGGGTTCATTTACATTACCAAATACAGACGGGACTGGCCGGGCTAACCCTTATGATATTGATAGTGATGATGATGGTATTCCAGATAATATAGAAGGATTAACTACCGTCGGTTATCATTTCCCTGCTTATTTAGATACTGATGGTGACGGCATTGATGATGCTTATGATAGCTTTGTAGGCTTCGGAGGTGATGGTATACATGTGGTAGATAAAGATGGCGATGGAACACCAGATTATCTTGATCTTGATACGGACAATGATGGTCTTCCGGATATAGTGGAAGGAAATGATTTTAACCTTAACGGATTAAGAGATGATTTGGTAACATTAACAGGAATAGATACCGATGGTGATGGTCTTGATGACAGGTTCGATAATAATAATTCCAGTATAAAAGGAACATCGGCCTATATGGGAACCGCAGGCTCGTTTACCGGTGATGCAGCTCCTGGTTCAAGAACAATGGTACAGCAGACTGCAGTAGCAACTGGTTTAGGATGTACGGCAGAAAGAGACTGGCGTTGCTTGTTCTATGTGCTGCATTGTGATATTATTACATTCAAAGCTATATCATTCAATCAAAATGTAACATTGGATTGGTCTGTTCTATGCAGGCAGCCGGTTGACTATTTTATTATTGAAAGAAGTATTGATGGAAATAATTTTTCGGAAATACAAACAGTACAAGGTCGTTCAATGATAAACGAAGCAGAATCTTATAGTGGAATTGATAATATTACAGGTATTACAAGTAATATGATTTACTATAGATTGAAGACTGTATTGAAGAATGGTAATGAAAGCTTAAGTAATATTATTATTATTAAAAATAATGGCCAGACAAAACAAACACTGCAAGTGTTTCCTAATCCGGTCAAGAACCAACTCCAATTAAATATATTGGCAGATAAAACATGTATTGCGAATGTTTATATAATAGACGTCAGTGGAAGAATTGTAAGTAGGTTTAATGAAAAATTGCAACAAGGAAATAATTCGATTTCCTGGAACGGAGCTTCTTATTTATCAACTGGCTCCTACTACCTGAAGCTTGATATTGGAGGGGAAGTACTGACAACGAAATTTAATATCATAAACTAAGTAGCTAATATTTATTTCAGGCTTAGCCTGTAAAGCCTTCCCCTTAAAAGGAAGGCTTTTTTGGTTGGTATAGGTAAACTACGAAGTAAATAAGTGCCTTTACTTTTTCGATGACCAAAAGCCACTGTAAAAAATAGGGGCAAACTTACTTATGTATTCAATGTCATTTTTTATAGCTTTATACTATAATCGGGCATCTATGAAAAAGTCACTAACGCTTTTATTGTTTAGCGGTGTTATATCCCTGTCTTCATATAGTCAGGAAGTTTTTGCAGTTGATTCAATTAATCGAACACTTACTCCAGTCGGCAGTCGCTATTATCTTGCACATCCTTATGAAATTACTTACGGTCCTGACGATTCGTTATACATTACTGAAAAAATTGGAAGAGTTCGTATTGTTTCTTCCGTAACTGGAGTAAGCAGAATTATTCTTGATTATAGGTCAAATACTTCTTTAAACATTTCAAGAAATGGTTCCGGTGTTGCTACTTCTATTGGTCAAAATGGAATGATGGGTCTTGCATTGCATAAAAATTTTAAGCAAGGTACAGGCGAAGATTATATCTATATAGCTTACTCATATAATTCAACAAGTCTAAGAATTTCCAGGTTTACGTATAATATTTCAACAGGTCAGTTAGGTTCAGAACTTCAATTGATTAACGGAATTTCTGCAGGCGGTGATCACAGCTCCGGACGATTATTCTTCGGTGCAGATGATAAGCTTTATTATTCATGTGGTGATCAGGGCAATAATCAGTTTGCGAATCGTTGTAACCCAATACTTGCTCAGGAAACACCAACACAAGCTGAACTTACCGCATCCAATTACACAAAGTACCAAGGCAAGGTTTTAAGAATAAATCTTAACGGTACTATTCCTGCAGATAATCCTTTGTTTGATCCTGATGGCGGCGGCCCTGAAGTTGCTGTAAGAAGCCATGTGTTTACATTAGGCCATCGAAATCCGCAAGGTCTAGTTTTTGAGATGAACTCAAATGATGGAACATCATACAGAACATTAAAAACCGGAGGTTATTTATATAGCAGTGAGCATGGTGTAAGAACAGACGATGAGATAAATATTTTATCAGCAGGAAATAATTATGCATGGCCTTATTGGGCAGGCTTCCGTAATAATCCGGCACAAAATTATCGCTACATCAATTGGAGTACTGCCACAGGCGGTAGTTGTAATTCTACCAGCTACAATGAAGTGGTGATACCAACTGGTGCAACTGTTATGCAGGAAAATGCATTTGCAGCGGGAGCTTTTACAGATCCTATATTTTCAATGTATCCTGCATGTAATGGAGCAGGCAATTGTAATGTAACATTAACGAGTGGAACAAACTGGATGCAATATCCAACTGTAGCTCCTTCAAGTATTGATCATTATGGTTTCACCAATATTCCCGGCTGGTATCAGTCGTTATTAATTCCAACACTTAGGCGAGGAACTTTATATCGATTTAAATTAAATGATACGAGAAACGGAATTGTAAATGATTCTGTTCCTTATTTTTTTAGATCGGATAGATATCGGGATCTGGCAATTAAGAACGGGAATATAATTTTTACTATTACAGATAGTGTTGGCTCAACTTCCGGCCCTTCAGGTGGAGGAACTTCAACACTTTCAAGACCGGGAACAATTCTTAAATATACTTTTCTTGGTTATCAAAATAATGGAGCAAATAATAAAAGTACTTTACCAACAAATATTGATGTAACAGATGGTCCGGTAAATACAAATGTATCAGGATCAACTGTTGTAATTAATGCAAGTAATAGTAACTATTGGGTGCCGCTAACTGGACCTGATGGAAACATATTGGGAGAAATATTTGCCAATGGAAATGTTTTGGGAACTGTCACATCTTGTTTTTATAAAAACTCCGGATCGATAAGATCACAGGGTGGAAGTAAATACCTCGATAGAAATATTACAATCACTCCTCAGTTTCAGCCATCATCACCTGTAAGAATCAGGCTATATTTTTCTA
Organism: Chitinophagaceae bacterium; assembly: GCA_016706055.1. GTDB lineage: Bacteria > Bacteroidota > Bacteroidia > Chitinophagales > Chitinophagaceae > JJ008. The sequence goes on from JADJKL010000015.1 coordinate 40,403, forward strand.
AAGCAGAATTTGATGCATTGGATGCAGATCCGGTAAGTGGTATTTCTTCTATCAATGATATAAGAATTTTAAAAAATAATGATGGTTGTGGCAGTGTAGTTAGCGGAGCTACTTCATTAATAACTCCTGTTTATGCAGAAATGCATACAACAAACAGCAGCTATGTTGTACAAGCTAATATTTCTTCATTTTCAACTTTTTATTTTGGTAGTTCAAATCTTACATTACCATTAAACTTGATAAATTTTTCTGGTAGGAAAAAGGAAAATGTCGTTGAATTGAAATGGGAAACAGAAACCGAACGTAATACTGATTATTTTGTTATAGAAAGGAATACAGGTAGTGGATTTGTAGCTATCGGCACTGTTCCAGCAGGATTTAATACCAATAGTCGGTCTTATTATAATTATACAGATGCGGATATTAACTGGCAGTTAGCTCCGGTAATTACTTACAGATTGAAGATTATGGATAAAGGTGGTATGTATTCATATTCTGCAGTAATTAGTGTTTCGTCTGGTGAACAAAATAGCAGCATAACAATATTCCCAAATCCAGTAAACACGGCTGAAGCAAATGTTAGTATTGCTGCATTATCAGACGGATTAGCACTTTGGAAGTTAATAGATAATAATGGTCGTACAGTTATCAGTGGCAGTGTTCAATTGCGATCTGGAAATAATAGTATAAAAATAAATGTATCATCACTTTCTGCTGGCATTTACTACTTAAGTATAAAAGGCGCAGGAATCAATCAGAAGGTAAAACTTCAGAAACTATAGTATTTAAAGAATGAAAATTTTAAGATAGCCTCTCCGAAACGAGGGGTTATTTTATTACTGTCTTGCTATCAGTTACTTTTGCTAAAATGTACACACTTAAAAAATCGCTGGGTCAGCATTTTCTGAAAGATGAGAATATTTGCCGCAAAATAGTTTCAGCTTTGGAAGAGCATAAATTTAACCAACTACTCGAAGTTGGCCCCGGAGGTGGAGCCCTGACAAAATATTTACTAAAGATTCCTGATGTTGATTTTAAAGCGGTGGAATTGGATGATGAGAAAGTGGCTTTTTTGGGTAAAACATTTCCTGAAATAAAGGGCAAAATAATTCATGAAAATTTTTTAGAAATTGAGCAGCCCTTTGAAGGCAAGTTTACTGTAATAGGAAATTTCCCTTACAATATTTCTACACAAATACTTTTTAAAGTGTTGGAGTGGAAAGACGATGTGGAATGTGTAATTGGCATGTTTCAGAAAGAAGTAGCTGAACGAGCAGCATCAAAAGAAGGCAATAAAGTGTATGGAGTGCTGAGTGTTTTGATCCAGGCATTTTATGATGTGGAGTATTTATTTGATGTGCATGAAAAATGTTTTCAACCACCACCCAAAGTAAAAAGTGCGGTAATTAGATTAACACCGGTACAAAATAAACTGGACATGAAAAGCGAAAAAGCTTTTTTCCTATTGGTAAAAACCGCCTTTAATCAACGAAGGAAAACATTACGAAATGCGGTAAAAAGTTTATTTGATGCAGCAATTCTTCAAGATGAATTGTTTAATAAAAGAGCGGAACAACTAACCGTGGAGCAATTTGCAGCACTTACTTTTAAAATGCAATGAAGAAAATAATTATAAGTGGAAAGTCTCACCCCTTTTTAGCTGAGCAATTTTTAAAGAAAGGATATGAAGTGATAAACCTTGCAGGCATTACTTACAGCGAATTAATGGATATTATTCATGATGCAGAAGGATTAGTAGTAACAACTAGGATTGCTGTAGATAAGACATTATTAGACAATGCATCTTCGCTGAAATGGATAGGTAGGCTTGGTAGCGGAATGGAGATGATAGACACAGCCTATGCCCAAAGCAAAGGAATACAATGTGTAAGCAGCCCGGAAGGAAATCGCAATGCTGTCGCAGAACATGTACTGGGGTTATTATTGAATTTGCTTAATAAAATTTCATCCTCGCATAGGGAAATAAAAAAAGGGTTGTGGAGAAGAGATGAAAATCGGGGAACAGAACTTTCAGGCAAAACGGTTGGCATTATCGGGTATGGAAATACAGGCAGCACATTTGCAAACTTATTGCAGCCATTTAATGTAACAGTGTTGGCTTATGATAAATACAAAACTGATTTTGCCAAAGAATATATAAAAGAAGCAAGTCTAGAACAGATTTGTAAATACGCAGATGTTATCAGCTTTCATGTTCCATTAACAAATGAAACATTTCATATTGCAGATCAGAACTTCTTTAAACAATTGCAACAAAAGCCATTTATCCTTAATTCTTCAAGAGGAAAAGTAATAGATATTGCCCAGCTAATAAACGCAATAAAAGATAAAAAAATCGCCGGAGCTGGATTAGATGTTTTGGAAAACGAGAAGTTTGATACTTATACAGCCGAAGAAAAAATGCAACTAGATTGGCTCTTAGAACAACAAAATGTGATTCTTACGCCGCATATAGCGGGATATAGTCATGAATCTTTCTATAAAATGGCGGAGATTCTGTTACACAAATTGGGGCTGAATTAATCTTTTTTGTTCTGATTTTAATTTATATTTGTACTTCAATACTGCAACGCTTCAGCAAACACTGGGGCGTTGTTATTTTTTTATATTAATCCAAAGGAGGCGTATATGAGCGACGTTCAATATGTAACAAAAGAGACGTTAGCAATAATGAAAGCAGAATTACAGCATCTTAAAGGTGTTGAAAGACCTGCGGCCAGTGGAGCTATTGCTGAAGCAAGAGAAAAAGGCGACTTGAAGGAAAATGCGGAATACGACGCTGCTAAAGAAGCACAAGGTTTATTAGAAGCAAAAATTGCTAACATGGAAGGTTCTATGGCCAACGTAAGGGTTATAGATGAATCAACTATTGATACCAGCAAAGTGTCTATTTTAACCAAGGTAACATTGACTAATCTTGGCAATAAAAAACAGGTAACATATAAAATTGTTAGCGAACATGAAGCTGATTTGAAGGCTGGAAAAATATCTGTTACTTCGCCAATAGGCAAAGGAATTTTAGGCAAAGCAGTTGGTGATACTGCAGAAGTGCAGGCGCCAGCAGGTATTTTAAAATTTAAGATTGAAGAGATTTCAATATAGTATACCCTGAGCATAAAAAACGGCCCTTCGTCCCGCCTCAGGCAGGACTGGGGGTTTTTTATTTCTGCAATTATTTAGCTTTGTGCAACAGTATGTAAATGTTCAAAAGAATAAAATATTATTTACTTTCAGTCAAATCAAAAATAGTTGGAGGCATGACTATCTTTTCAAAAATAATAGCAGGAGAAATTCCATCGTACAAAATAACAGAGAATGAAAAGTTCTTTGCATTCCTTGATATTTTCCCTTTGAGAGAAGGCCATGTATTAGTTGTTCCAAAAATAGAAACTGACAAGCTGTTTGACTTGCCGGATGATTACCTCAGTGAAATGCTGTTGTTTGCAAAACCAATTGCATTCGCTATAGAAAAAGTGTTTGACTGTAATCGTTGTGGTATTAGTGTAGTTGGATTGGAAGTGCCACATGCACATATTCATTTGATTCCGATTAACTCAGCAAACGATTTGAACTTTACACAAGCAAAACAACAGGCTTCGGCGGAGAGTCTTAAAAAAGTGCAAGAGAAAATTGTAGCGGCCTTGTAATTACTTCTTTGTAATTCTTCCCGGATTCTTCTTTATAAACTCATCCCAACCTTTTAAACCTGCTGTTGTTTTTCCAACAATTGAGTTTGTTTGAAAGTGGTGGCACATTGCTACAGCTAGTGCATCAGTTGCGTCAAATTGTTTGGTGGAATGTTTAAATGAAAGTAATGTTTGCAGCATTTTCATTACTTGTTCTTTATCAGCATTTCCATTTCCGGTTACTGATTGCTTTACTTTTTTGGGAGAGTATTCTGTAACGGTAAGTCCGTGTCGCATGGCAGCAGCAATAGCAACACCTTGGGCTCTGCCAAGTTTTAGCATACTCTGTACATTTTTTCCAAAGAATGGAGCTTCAATAGCAAAATCAGTAGGTTGATATTTGGTGATTAATCCACTCACGGTATTAAAGATTAGTTGCAACTTTTTATAACTGTCTTCTACTTTGCCGGGTTTTAATACGCCTAATTCTAATAAGGTGATTGTATTACCTGTAATAGTAATTAATCCGTAACCCATTACAATGGTGCCGGGATCAATGCCGAGTATTATTTTAGCAGTCTTTTGCAAACAGCAATGTATTTTTACAACATTCCGCCGATATGCGGAATAGGTTAATGAAAGTCAACAAAAATATCAAATTATTTATTAACTACTTCCTTGGCCCTTTATTGTTTATCTGGCTGGCATGGTCTATTTACCGGCAGATAAAAAATCAACCAGGGTTGGAACAGGCATGGCATGGGATCAAAGAATCTCTTGGTAGCCCTATGCTTTTTAACCTGATAGTTGTTGTACTGCTGATGGTGGTAAACTGGTCTATCGAAGCAATAAAATGGAGACTCTCTATTAAAGAAATTCAAAAGGTTAGTTTTTTCAAAGCATTGCAAGCAGTTTTATCAGGCGTTTCATTTGCCGTAAGTACCCCTAACAGAATGGGAGAATATCTGGGAAGGGTGCTGTATATGAATGAGGGAAGCAGGTTAAAAACAATTTCAATAACCATTGTTGGCAGTATTAGTCAATTGATAATTACATTAACAATGGGATTGATTGGATTGTTGCTTTTGAAAAATGGGATAATCGAACAACACCTTATTTCTGGCATGTGGATGAATGTAATTTTGTATGGTGTGGTAGCTGTAATTGTTTTTTTAACACTATTTTATTTTCGATTATCGTGGCTTGTAAAATTAGTGGAGCGATTGCCCGGCAGTCAGCGGTTTGCTTATCTGGTAAAGGCTTTGGAGGATTTTAATGCAACGTTACTGTTGAAGTTATTGTCTTTGTCCCTGTTACGTTTTGTCGTTTTCATCGTTCAATATTATATGTTATTTCTCTTGTTCAATGTCGACATCTTATGGTGGCAAACTTTTTGGACAGTGAGTGTTTCGTTCTTAGTAATGGCGGCTATTCCAACAATTGCAATTGCAGAATTAGCACAGCGGGGAAAAATACTGATAGCTATAGTGAGTTTGTACACAGCTAACGAATTGGGAATAACATTGGCCACGGCGAGTATCTGGTTTATCAATTTAATAATTCCCGCAGTTGTAGGAAGTTTATTGATATTAAGGATTAAAAAAATAATGAAAGGAAATAAAGACTATGCGAAAAATTAAATTACTGGCGCCATTTGCACTTGTTTTATTCAGCTTCACAAAAACAGCTGTTACACCACCGCAAGATAGCTTTTGTGGAATCAAGAATATTGCATTCAATGTAAAAGAAGAAATTTCATTTACTGTGTTTTATGCAGTAGCTGGTATTTATGTTAATGCAGGTGCCGCTACTTTTACTAGTAATCTGGAAACAATTAATAATAGACCGGTTTATCATGTTGCTGGAGAAGGAAAAACAAACTCTTCTTACGATTGGGTTTATAAGGTAAGAGATAAGTATGAATCTTATATTGATACTGCTACAATGCAGCCGTTGAAATTTATCAGGAATGTAAATGAAGGCGGGTATAAGAAATACCAGAATGTTACTTTTAATAAAACAGCTAATACAGCAGTTACTGCAGAAGGAGTGTACAAAGTGCCTGCTTGTGTACAAGACGTAGTAAGTGCTATGTATTATGCCCGTAATCTTGATTTCTCTAGATTAAGAAAAGATGATAAAATCCCTTTCTCCTTGTTTTTGGATAATGAAGTTTTTAATATGCATATCCGTTATTTAGGTAGAGAAGAAATAAAAACGAAATACGGAAAATTCAATGCAATAAAAATAAAGCCGCTTTTATTGAAAGGAACAATATTTGAAGGTGGGGAGAATATGACAGTTTGGGTTTCAGATGATGCTAATCATATTCCATTAAGAGTAGAAAGCCCTATAGTAGTAGGTAAGGTGAAAATAGATATGATGAGTTATAGTAACCTTCGACATCCGTTAACTTCTCTAATCAAAAGAAAATAAGTATTGTAGTTGTTTCAAAAAAACCTGCGCCTTTGCGTCTTAGCGAGACAAAAATTTCTTATAGTTCATCCAATCGGAAAAAATTGTTGGGCCTGATGCCTCTTTCTGTTTCTTTTAGATTGCAACATTCGTACACCGGATCATGCTCAAAGAAAAGAGTATAATCACCTTCAAGTGCCTCATTTAAAAATGATTTTTTTTCATTTAGCGTTGTTAATGGGAAACATATCATATGCCATTACATACGGAATAGGAATATGACCTTGCGATGGCAAAAGGTCAGCCATATAAACAATCGTTCTGTCTTTATATTTTATTTGTGGCAACATCATATTATCAGTGTGTCCGCTAACAAAACGTACAGATATGTTTTCTGCAAAATTTGTTTCTCCTAGTTTCCCGTCTTTAGTTGTTGCTATATCTATAAACTTTAGCTGACCACTTTCTTCAATCGGCAGAATATTTTCTTTTAAGAATGATGCTTTCTCTCTGTCATTGGGATGTATGGCCCAATCCCAATGTGCTTTATTGCTCCAGTAAGTTGCATTCTTAAATGCAGGAACCAATTTATCTCCTTCTCTGTTAATAGAACCGCCGCAATGGTCGAAATGCAAATGCGTTAGAAATGCATCCGTAATATCATCTCTATGAAAACCATGTTTGGCTAATGATTTGTCCAATGTATCATCTCCATGGAGATAATAGTGTTTAAAAAATTTTGCATCTTGCTTGTCGCCATTGCCATTGTCTATAAGTATTAAACGGTTTCCATCTTCAATCAATAAACAACGTAATGCCCAGGAGCAAAGATTGTTTTCATCAGCAGGATTAATTTTATTCCACATGCTTTTTGGAACTACGCCAAACATAGCACCGCCATCTAATTTAAAATATCCTGTATTGATTGAGTAGAGTTTCATAAGTCAATTTTTCTTTTGCAGCCCTCGTATAAAATAGTAATAAAAGACCAATTACAAAAAATATAGCCAAGGCCATTATTGAATTTCTTTGCGAGCCACTTAGTTCTGTAATCAACCCAAAACTAAAAATACCGATTACCGCCGCCATCTTTTCTGTTACATCATAGAAACTGAAAAAAGAAGTGGTGTCTTTTGTTTCAGGCATTAACTTGGCATAAGTAGAGCGGCTTAGCGATTGAATGCCACCCATAATAAAACCAACGGCTGCACCTAATGCATAAAACTCGTAGATACCGCCTTTTGGTAAAGTGTAGGCGACAAAGCACATTGCAATCCACATGCTGACTAAGATCATTAAAGTTTTAATATTCCCAATCTTTGATGAAAGCCAAGAAATAACATATGCACCGGGAATAGCAATTATCTGAATGATCAGAATTGCAATAATCAGGTTTTCTGTTGGAATTTCTAACTCACTTTTACCATATAAAGCTGCTACAAGCATTACTGTTTGTACACCCATATTAAAAAAGAAAAATGCGGATAAATATCTTTTCAGGCTGGGAAGTTGTTTTATTTGAGTCCACACTTTTTGCAACTCTTTATATCCTTTTGATAGAATATTTTTTTGATCGCCGCTGCCTGCAGGAATAGGTTTTGGCATGCGTCGTAAAGAATACTGACCAAAAGCCCACCACCAGATACCAACTAATAAAAATGAGATTTGTGAACCTTTCCCTTCTGTAATGCCAATTTTATCATGCATTAAAACAAATACAAAACATATTAATTGTAATAATACACTTCCCATATATCCATAAGCAAACCCTTTGGCACTAACTCTGTCCCTATCTTCTACAGCTGCAATTTCAGGAAGAAAAGAATTATAAAAAACCTGCCCACCCCAAAATCCTACACAAGCAATTATCATGGCGATGATTCCTAATTCAAGTGTGGTTCCATCAAAAAAATAGAGAACAGCACAAGCAAGGCTACCCATTGTCAAGAAGAAATTCAAAAATTTCTTTTTATTTCCTTTGTAATCTGCAATGGATGAAAGTAATGGCGACATCACAGCCACAATCAGAAATGCTAAGGCAATTGCATAATTATATAAAGCTGTATTCTCAAAATGTCTTCCTAAAAAGGTAACCGTCGATTTGGAGACACTGGCATCATCCACTGCCACCGCTTCAAAATAGGTTGGGAATATAGTGGAAGTAATAACAAGATTATAGGAAGAGCTTGCCCAATCGTACATAGCCCAGCCGTTTACTACTTTTTTTGAAGCCGTTTGCATAGTTAATGCTTTGTAGTAAAAATAGGGATTTCAATGGCTATAATAAAAAACCCGTCCAGCCTGAGGCTGGACGGGTTGCTAAAAACATAAACGTATTATTTATTCTGGATCGTAAGTAAATGTTTTAATAGTATTGAATTGACTATCGGTAAACTCAAACACTATTGGACTTCCGTTGAAAACTCCGTCAGAAATTTTTTCGGACATGTCGGTAATTGTTTGCTCCGATATCTTAGCGGCTTTTACTTCAGAAGAGACCATTCGTACACTATTAAGTCCGTCGGCATTTTTTGTTAATTGAAAACTGATTATATTGGTTGGACGCATTTCTTTGTTAAGCAATTGTGCAAGTGCTTCTCCGTCTTCCATGCTGGCTTCTTTTGTTACATAGACTTCTACATTCTCAAAAGTTGTTTTCTCGCCGTATGTTGACAAATCAGTACCATTCTTCTCCAATTTTTTAAAATAAACTGTTTGAAGAGGTTTAAACTTATTGGTAGAAAGAACCATATTCACAGGCTTGCCATCAAATACATTGTCAGAAATTAGACCGCCAATTGCTTCAAAACTTGAAACAGGAATGTCTTTAAATTTTTCTTCATTCACTACCATTTTACAGTTAATGGTATCGCCGTCTTTATTTAGTTGAAAGCTTTTTTTGTTATCCTTGGTTTCTGGATCTGTATCCAGTTTATAAATATAATCAGCAGTTGCTTGCGCCTGTTCCTCAGTAATGCCATCATTATAATACACTTCTATATTACTGCTTTTTACTTTTTTACCGTAGTTGGTGCAGGAAGTCAATGTTATTGCTGCTAGTAGAAATAAGATTAGTGGTTTCATGTGTTTGTTTTAATTTTTTACATAGATAAATAAATCTATCCATTTTATAATACCCCTTATAGGGATTTTTAATATTTATTTTGACAAATAACCTGTTGCAATGAGTATCAGTAGAATAACTCCCGCAATAATTCTGTAATATCCAAAGAAACGGAAGCCATGCTTTTGCAAAAAACCGATGAAAAACTTAATGGCCAGCAAAGCAACGATAAAAGCGACTACATTACCAATGGCAAAAAGTTTGATATGCTCAGTAGTAATGGTTTCATAGCCTTTTAGCAACTTGTATCCGGTTGCTGCCGCCATGGTTGGCACAGCAAGAAAGAAGGAGAACTCAGCCGCTAATTTTCTTGTCAGTTTTTGTTGCATACCGCCAATAATGCTTGCCGCACTACGGCTTACTCCAGGTATCATGGCAATGCATTGCCAAAGGCCAATGATGAATGCATTTGGGTAACTTATTTTTTCATCTGTTTCAACTGTCGGCGTTTTAAAAACGGAATCAATAAACAAAAGCACAATACCGCCGGCAATTAATGAAATAGCAACTGTCATAGTGCTTTCTAAAAGCTCATCTATCTTATCAGAAAAAATAAAACCTAAAGCCAACGCTGGAATAACAGCGACAATCAATTTGCCATAAAATCCCCACTTGCCATTTTTTATCGGATCAATAAATTTTTTCCAGTACAAAACAACAACGGCGAGTATAGCACCCAGCTGAATGCCAACGGTAAAAAGCTTTGTAAAATCTGTAGATGGAATTCCCAGCAATTTTTCAGTAATGATCATATGCCCAGTGGAAGAGATAGGCAGAAATTCAGTAATGCCTTCTACAATGGCAATAATTACGGCTTCAAGAATACTCATTGTAAGTGGTTATTGGTTTTTGGGATGTTGATGTATAAAAGAAGGCGATACAGTTTCCAGCATCGCCTTTTAAAATATTTTTAGTTTAATTTATCAACTAACAGCTTCTTTCGGTCAGACGGGTTTTTTGAAAATGGCAATTACTTCAATCACCAATCCTGCCAAAATAAGAATAGGAGCAATAGTGATTCTAGTAGTGCTGTAAACGGCACTTTTATCAAATACCGTCGGATCGTTATTACTCTTGCCACCCGATAAAAGGAACATACCAATTGCGATTACAACAACGCCAATCAGCATCCATTTGTAATTCTCTTTGTCAAACATCGAAACATCTTTTGTTGTACTCATTTCTTTCACTTTTGGGTCTGCAATATAATGATTTTGATGAATAGGCTTTTATTTATCAAAAGGGAATCTCGCAGTTTAAGAATAATATTTTGCAAATTAACCTCCGGACTCACCATTCACTAATCAATACAAATCATCTAGCTTCATTCTCAGATACTTGATCACACTGCGGTGGGTGCTGAAAACGGTAATCGCAATGCCAATTACAATCAATATCAGGAATAAAAGGATAAGCAATGTATTATCATGAATAGTTTTCAACCAGCTTACGGAGTTTTCTGCAAAAATGATTACCACATATAATAATGCAGAAGCAATCACACCGCTGATGGCGCCATTAATCACCGCTTTTACATTAAGCGGTTTAGCAATAAACCAACGGGTTGCGCCAACCATCTGCATAGTCTTTATTAGGAAGCGGTTACTGAACATTGCAAGGCGAATCGTATTATCGATCAGAAATATCACCACAATAGAAATAACAATAACCAATATAAGTAAGCCAATACTCACCGACCGTATATTTTTATTAAGCTTGTCAACAAGAGCCGCTGGGTATTTCACATCACTAACATAGGTCTGGCTTTCGATGTCGGCTTGAATAGCCTTCATAGAATCCACTTGCACATATTGCCTTTTTATTTTAAAGTAAATGGCATTTGGGAGAGGATTTTCATCAAGCACTTTACTCCAGTCCTCATTTTCTTCTTCCATGTAAATTTTCTTACCCTCTTCTTTCGAAACGTACTGAATTGATTTTACATATGGTTTGGTAGTTATATAATCCATCAGTGCCACACTGTCCTTCGGGTTCAGGTCGCCACGCAGATAAGCCCTTACTTCCACATTCTCTTTAAAATAATCACCCAGCTTATTGGCATTAATAACCAACCAGCCGATAATACCGAGTAAAAACAGTACCAGGGTAACACCCAGTATGGACATGAAGTACGATGGTTTGCCTCTCTTGATAGATGATTTTCCCGTTTGCGCCATTCTATAGTATTTTGAATTTTTTCAGGTTGCGGCCCGCCCGGATGAACAATCTTTTTTATAATAATGAATCATTCATTCGTTCGGACGGGCAAAAGTAACCAATTCACCTTTACAATCAGTATTTTTGCGACCCGTTTTGCCTGCCGTCAGGATAGGTTAAACGGTGGTTGCCAGTTCATATTGCCGTATGAATTACAAGAGAAATGTTAAAGAAATTTTTGTTTATACACTGAAGCTTTAGCGAAAGAGTATTAGCCCGGCTGTAGTGCTACTATCAACTTCCGTTGCGTCGCACTCTTCGGCTGCATGAATTCTACTCGGCATTTTGCAGCATCCCGATATTTATCGGTAATGCTACTGAGCAATATTGGGAGTTCACAATAAGGATTCATCCCCTCCTCGGAGGGGCGAATTAAATGAGTTTATAAATTTGAGAAATTTGGGGTGGGTCGATAAGCAACAAACAGATTATAAGAATAAATTAAGAAGCGAATACTAATTATGGAATACGATTTCAGACGAATTGAAAAAGATTGGCAAAAAAAATGGAAAGATTCAAATGCTTACAAAGTAGAAAATGATTTTTCCAAACCAAAATATTATGTGCTGGATATGTTTCCCTATCCAAGTGGTGCTGGTTTGCATGTAGGCCATCCGTTGGGCTATATCGCATCAGATATTTTCAGCCGCTATAAAAGATTAAAGGGGTTTAATGTATTGCACCCAATGGGGTTCGATAGTTTTGGATTACCCGCCGAACAATATGCATTAGATACTGGTCAGCATCCTGCCGAAACAACCAAGAAAAATATCGCCACTTTCAAAGCACAGTTAGATAATATCGGTTTCTGTTACGATTGGAGCCGTGAAGTACAAACCAGCGATCCTAATTATTACAAATGGACGCAGTGGATATTTCTGCAACTCTTCAATAGTTATTTCTGCAACACAGAGAAAAAGGCAAGACCTATTTCAGAATTAATAAAGAAGTACGAAACAAAAGGGGCAATGCCGAAAAACGGGCAGCCAATTCCTGGCAAACATTTTACAGCAGCAGAATGGAATGCTTTTTCAGAAAAAGAACAAGCAGATGTTTTAATGAAGCGACGCCTTGCCTTCTGCGGTTATGGCGAAGTAAATTGGTGTGAAGCATTGGGAACGGTGTTGGCAAATGATGAAGTAGTGAATGGAGTAAGTGAAAGAGGCGGACATCCGGTAGTGAAAAAAACATTGCGTCAATGGTATTTAAGAATTACAGCGTATGCTGATCGCTTATTGGAAGGATTGAACACCGTTGACTTCAGCGATGCCATGAAAGAAATGCAAAGCAACTGGATTGGAAAAAGTAGTGGAGCAGAGAGCTTGAGATTAACGGAAACTGATAAAAGGATTTCAACATCCAACAAACTCCCAACTTGTTTATACAACAAGACCCGATACAATTTTTGGTGTTGACTTTATGGTAATTGCTCCTGAATTGGATTTGGTCAATGAAATAAAATCAGAAGAGCAAAGATGAGATCGAAGTGATTTACACTTATGTAAAAAGCCGAAGTGATAGAGAAAGAATGGCAGAGAAAAAAATCACTGGTTATTTACCGGTGCTTATGCAATCAATCCTCTTGATGGAAGACAAATTCCTATCTGGACTGCAGAATATGTTTTGGCAGGTTATGGTACTGGTGCAATCATGGCAGTGCCTTGCGGAGATCAGAGAGACTTATGCATTTGCCAAGCATTTCAATATTCCTGTCACAAATATTATTGGCGATGCTTTTAATGGCGAAGAAGCAAACCCTACCAAAGATGCGATATTGGAAAACTCGGCTTCTTAAATGGATTAGTGATGAAAGATGCCATTGATGTGGCCGTAAACAAAATAGAAGAACTCGGTATTGGCATCAGAAAGGTAAATTATAAAATGCGGGATGCAGCTTTCAGCCGGCAGCGGTATTGGGGCGAACCATTTCCAATAAAATGGATTGATGGTATTGCACATCCGTTAGATGAATCGGAGTTACCATTAACATTACCACATGTAGATAAATATGGTCCCGGTC
>JADJKL010000016.1 GCA_016706055.1 Chitinophagaceae bacterium
AAAGAAATCCTGACGTTGGATCTTGACACCATGGAATATGGACCGAGAATAAAACCAAAGTTTGCCACTGTTGATGCTGCAAAACCGATTGATGATTTGTACAGTCGTTTAAAAATGTTGGTAGCTGGTCAAGATAAGGCTGGAGAATTTTATCGTCTCTTTCATTATGGTTTATTTTCTTATATCTCACATCGTATTCCTGAAATCAGCGATGAATTATACAGGGTTGATGATGGAATGATGGCTGGCTTTGGCTGGGAGATTGGGGCTTTTGAAAGCTGGGATGTACTCGGCGTGGAAAAAACAACAAAGGCAATGAAGGAAGCAGGTTACAAAGTTGCTCCCTGGGTAGATGAAATGCTGGCAGCAGGAAACAAATCATTCTATAAAGTGGAAGCAGGAGTAAAATATTCTTACGATCCTGCAAGTAAAACCTACAAACCATTACCAGGCGGTGAGGCATTTATTGTAATGAGTAATTACACCGATAAGCAAATCTGGAAAAATGGAAATTGCAAACTATATGATTTAGGAGATGATGTACTAGGACTGCAATGGTTCACCAAAATGGGAAGTATTGGGGGTGATGTATTAAGTGGCATTCAAACTGCGATTGATAAAGCAGAAAAATTATAAAGTTAGTGATTGCCAATGAAGGACCTAATTTTCTGCCGGTGCAAATGTGGAATGATATTTATGCTGGCGATAGATCAGGAGTATGATGAACTTGATATGGCCATTCGTATGTTTCAGAATACAATGATGCGGGTTAGGTATTCTGCTATTCCTGTTGTAACTGCTCCGCATGGTTTAGCTCTTGGTGGTGCTTGTGAGTTGAGTTTACATTCAGACAAGTGTTGTCCTGCTGCTGAAACATATACAGGTTTGGTTGAGTTAGGCGTTGGTCTTATTCCCGGTGGTGGTGGCACAAAGGAATTTGTATTAAGAGCATCTGATGAAATGCATGAAGACGAACCAGAAACTATCACATTGAAAAACCGATTTCTTTCTATTGCAACAGCAAAGGTTGCTACTTGCACATGAAGGTTTTGGATTAGGTGTGTATAGAAAAGGGTTGGATGAAGTAGTGATGAACCAAGGAAGAAGAATTGCTGAAGCTAAGAAATCTGTTAGAAATATACGACAGCGGTTATACAACTCCTGTTCAGCGAAAAGACATTAAAGTACTCCGGTCAATCTGCATTAGGTGCATTGTATTCTGGCATTCATGCCATGAAGATTTATGAACTATGCAACAGAACATGATTCTGTTGTTGCAAAAAAATTAGCTTACGTAATGTGGTGGCGATTTGAGTGAACAAACTTTAGTGTCTGAGCAATATTTATTGGATCTTGAAAGAGAAGCATTCTTTCACTTTGTGGTGAAAAAGAAAACATTGGAAAGAATACAAAGTGTATTGAAAAGTGGAAGGCCGATCAGGAACTAACGGCCTTTGGAACTCCGTTCCGAACAAGGTGATCTGAACTCTGTTCAGTTCAAGCGTCAACGGAACTCTGTTCCGAACAACAAAACTCTTAATATAATGAACGGAACAGAGTTCCGGTTTGCCATTATGAAAGACAAACACTTCTACAAACGTAAACTTCCCCATTGGCAACCTGAAGAAGCAACATTCTTTATTACCTATCGTCTTGCTGGTTCTTTACCAATATCTGTTATTCAGAAACTAAAAGAAGAGTATCTTTTTGAAAAGAGTAAATCTTATAGCCAAACCAAAGAACAAAAAGAAATACTCATAGAGAATTATTTTGTCGCAATTGAAAGCCAGTTAGAAAAAAATTTAAATGAACCTCATTGGCTAAAACATGAAGCAATAGCCAAAACAGTAATGGACTCACTTCTTTTCAGAGATAAAGAACACTACACATTATGGGCTGTATGTATTATGAGTAATCATGTACACATTTTAATTTCAACTTTACCTGGTAGTCCTCTATTGAGTGTCATATTGCAGAATCATAAGAAATTTACAGCAGTTCAGAATAATAAGTTATTAAGTAGAACAGGAAAGTTCTGGGAGGAAGAAAGCTTTGATACCCTAATCAGAAATAACGATCATTATTATAACTGTGTAAACTATATTCTTCAAAATCCGGTAAAGGCAGGATTAGTAAAAGAATGGCATGACTGGAAATGGACATATCTGCATTCAGAGCTTGAAAAAGAATTTCGGCTTGATGAAAATAGTTGATGCTAAAAGTCAAAGGATTTTTCAGAACGGTCTTCGGAACCTGTTCGAACAAGGATTTCGGAACTCTGTTCCGAACAAAAACATACTTTTACCAACGATGCATATTAATACAAAGAACGGAACGGAGTTCCGGTTTACCATGAACGGAACAGAGCTCCAGTTTACCGGCAGGTTACAAATTTCTTTGTATATTTATCTACACCAAAACCTTAACAAATGCAAGTAACTGTTGTTGATTTTGCTAAAGACCGGATTGTTTATAATATGACCGGCTGCACAAAAGAAGAATTGGATAACAAACTGAATCTCTTCTTTACTTCCCAAGGATATAAAATTAAAAAGGCAGAGGGTGAATCTACCACCTTTGAAAAAGGCAACCGTATTTTAAGATTGCTACTTGGTGCCTTTGTAAAATATCATAAACAAACTGTTACGGTAAAGAATGAAGGTGAACTTTATTCTGTAATGCTGCACAGAGATTCCAGTGGTATGTCTGGTGGGTTAATAGGCATGAATCAGGTTAAAAAAGAGTTCAGTCGTCTTGGTGATGCATTCAGAGAATACTTTAAATAGTCAGTCATGAAAAAAATATTCGTCCTAACAACATTTGTATTATTAACAATAACAAGTTTCAGTCAAACGGACTATTCTGGTTTGTATAGTTATTCATTTAAGCCAAAAGGCAATCCACCTGCAACAGAAAAAGCAAGAGGGCCAAATGGCCAATTGGTTTTATTGAAAATGGAAGGTAACCTTTATCGTTTCTGGCTAGATGTTACAATTGGCTGGCCTAATTACAATGTAGGAGAAACCGATGGCACTATCACTCTTGTAAACGACACTGCATCTTTTGATAATACATTTGAAGATGCAGAACGTCCATGCATTCTGAAATTTCAACTATCTAATAATGTAATAACCATCAACAGCCAATCAACTTCTTTAATTGTGGCTTTGGTAATGGTGTACATGCAGATGGAGAATACACATTTGCTAAAGTGCAACCCAAACTGGATAATGCATGGCTTCAAAAGAATATTATTCATCGCCAACAATGGAGGTTATAAAAAATAAAGCTCAGCTATATTCGGATGAAAATTGCCTCTATGCAAAAAGTCAGTACTTCATAAAGGGCAGTACTTTATTAAGCATTGCCGAAAATAAAACTAGCATTTACACTGAATTCATTACACCTGATGGTAAATTTATGTATGGCTGGTTGAATAAAAAGGATGTAAAAATAAAAGCAGCTGAATAAAAATGGGTACAGTAGAAATAGAAACCCAATCACTTATTATTAATTCCCATATCATTACCTATGGTAATGCAGCCGATGAAGCACTGACTGCTTTAATTGCTGAAGAGATTGAATCGATGTGGAATGAACCAAAAGGAACAGTACAATTTGACGGATCTACCTTTCAGGTTTTATTTAAAATAACATCTCTCTACTCTCCTGAACTTTCTGATATTGATATTTATCAAAACCTCGACCCAAGAAATAATTATTTCCGCATAGAAGAGTTTTCCCACGGCAACATATCTTTTGTAGATGGATTGGGATGTAATAGTGGCTATTTCAAATTAGAAAATCTATACAAAGGTTCTACCACTGCAGCACATGAATATGGCCATACTCTAGGGTTAGACCATCCAGATGATACAGACCTTAGAGGAAAAGGAGTGCCAGGCATTATGTTTCCAAGAGGAACTTTAGTAGATTCACAATATCAATACGAACCGGATAAGCCAGCCGGCACAAAAGGCGGCACTATGCATCCGATGTATAGAAAAGTAAAGCAAGAAGATATAGAGCAACTAAAATTACAGAAGCTGGATTTTGAAAATGGTAAAGCGATTATCGGAGCATTTACTAACTATTGGCATCCGGATCATGCGGCAATAAATGATGGAGGAGAATTATGAGGCTGTTTCTTTTTGCAAAGCATCTTCTATTCTTGCATAATTAAATTGAAATCCTGTAGCAAGGATTTTTTCTGCACTTACCGTTGCACTTTTCAATACTTCTACACTCATTTCTCCCAACACAAGTTTTAATAAAAAAGAGGGAATATGAACAGGAATATAAAACTTATCTCTTGCTTTTGCTAAAGCAATAGTCAATTCTTTATTTGAAACCGGATTGGGTGCTACTGCATTATAAACTCTCTGCATAGTTTCATTTTCAATAGCAGTAATAAAAATATTTACCAGATCATCAATATCAATCCAGCTTATAACTTGTTTACCATTTCCAAGTATTGCCGCTATGCCAAACTTTTGAGGTTTGATAAATTCCTTTAATGCACCGCCATCCTTACTTAAAACAATACCAATTCTTATATGCACTAGACGTTTTCCCATTTCAGCAACAGGCTTTGTGCTTTCTTCCCAAAGTTTGCAAGTACTTCCCAAAAAATCAGTAGCAGCTTTGTTACCTTCCGTAAAAGGATTGGGATTCGGAACTTTGGAATCTGTGCCATACCAACCGATTGCTGAAGCACTAATAAAACCCTGCACTTTATTGGGAATTGTTTTTAAACTTTGTACCAATAACTGTCCACTCTTTACACGGCTATCAATTATTTCTTGTTTCCTTTTCTTTGACCATCTCTTATCCGCCACTCCTGCACCAGCCAGATGAATAACATGTGTAACCTGTGCAAAAGCCTGCTCGTCTATGGTCATATTATCAATATCCCAGTGGGCATAGCTAAGGGTAGGAACAGCGGATTGTTTGTCCTTCTGCCTTGTCAATATGATTACAGAATAGCCTTTGGAAAGCAAAGCCTTTGTCAATGCATTGCCAACCAATCCAGTACCGCCTGTAATTAATATTGTAGTCATTTTTATAAATCAGTGATGATAATAAAGGTATAACAACCATATAGCAATATTGTTCTTTTAAATTAGCCGGATTCTTCTATCTTCAATCCTAAATACTACAAGTATGAGTGTTGTTCTGTCGCTAAAAAATATTAAGAAAAATTATGGGTCTTTAAAAGCCCTTGATGATATTTCGTTTGATGTACCCAAAGGAAGTGTGTTTGGCATACTTGGCCCTAACGGAAGTGGTAAAACAACGATGTTAGGAATCGTTATGGATATTTTAAAAGCCACTTCAGGAAATTTTTACTGGAATGGTGAGCAAGGTAGTTCCAGCGAAACGAGAAAGCAGATTGGAACATTATTAGAAACGCCAAATTTTTATCATTATCTCAGTGCCGAAAAAACTTAAAAATTGCCGCCGCCATTAAAGGAAGAAGCTATGATGAAATTCCTGTAGTACTCAAAAAAGTGAACTTACTGGAACGGAAGGACTCAAAGTTCAGTACCTATTCTTTAGGAATGAAGCAACGATTAGCGATTGCCTCTACTTTGTTGGGTAGCCCAGATATTCTAGTTTTTGATGAACCGACAAATGGATTAGACCCCGCCGGTATTGCTGAAATACGAGAACTGATGAAAGACCTTAACCGCCAGGGTAAAACAATAATCATGGCGAGCCATATTCTTGATGAAGTAGAAAAAGTATGTACACATGTGGCCATCATACAAAAAGGTGTTTTAAAAACTGTTGGAACTGTTCAAGAGGTATTAAATGCAGCACCTACTGATAATAAGGTAGTCACTTTAGAAATAGAACTATCGGCAGAAAATCTTACAGGTCTAGAAGAGATTTTAAAGCAATTGCCAGGAATCAATTCTGTAACAAATACTGGTTCTTCACTTATTATTGAATCTGCTGAAACATTGAGCAGTAGCAGTATCAATAAGTATTGTTTTGAAAAAGGAATTGTACTTAGCCAGTTGGCACTGAAAAAGAAAACACTGGAGAAACGTTTCCTCGAAATAACAGGTGACAAAAGCGATCGTTAATTTATTTTACTATAAAAAAGACTTGCATGTTTAAGAACTTACAAATAGAATGGATGAAGATCAAGAACTACCGTGTTTTCCAGGTGTTCTCTGTATTATATCTCTTAGGAATTTTATTGATTATCTATATTTTTATAAAGTTTATATCAGCTTTATTGGCAGTGTGCAAGAATCATTGGTGGGTGTAAATAGCGGTGGTAGTGATGTGCTCCAGTTATTTACTTCTACTAACCTTGCCTATTCGGTTTGCTTCTGGACGAGTTTTTTATTGTATTTACCGGGTATGGTTATTATTAACTTATTTATCAATGAAGTTAATTTTAAAACGCATCGACAAAATATTATTGACGGATGGAAAAGAGAGACTTTTATTTACACTAAAATTTCTCTTATTGTTTGCTTTGCGGTTGTAATTGCTATAATGAACTTTATTGCCATACTGATTATGACACAGGTAGCAAATACCAGTTTCAGTTTTGAAGCGATAAAAGTAGTTGGGCTCTCTTTTATCCAATCTTTTATTTATTTAATGTTTGCACTGCTGCTGGCTACTTTTTTTAGAAGAAGTGGCATAGCGATTATTGTATTTTTTATTTATGGCTTATTACTGGAGTCTCTATTTATGTGGCTATTAAGTAACATAAGCCCTGCTGCGCAATATTTTTTACCCCTTCAAGTTGCAGACTCATTAATTCCTTTTATCCGTTTTAAAGAAATGTATAAAAGTATGCCGTCTGAAATGGTAATGCTTATCGGAGCTATTGCCTATGCAGGGCTGTATATTTATATGACCGTAAGGAAATACAAATACGATGATCTGTAACAATTAATTCCTGTCCTTTTATTTATGATGGACTGATTTCATAGCAACCTTTGCGGCATTATAGAGTTTTTATGATCTAAGCAGAATAAATTGCTATTGATAATCATAGCATTCAAATTTCTTTTCGAACAAATTGTAAGAATATTTATATTTAGTTAAAGTTTGGCATCCTGCTTGCCTGTAATACAATATCCTATCCGTAGCAAACCACCTTTAATAAAATTAAATAACAACACCATGGCGCTGAACAAAATGCTTTTAGCAGCTGCTTTAGTTATGCTGCTTGGCACAACCAGCTATTCTCAAAATTGTACACTTACTTGTCCTGAAAATATTATCGTTACAGCAGACCCTGGTAAAGAAGGTACTACTGTAACGCTGCCCTCTTTAGCTCTTGGTACTGATTGTGGCAGTTACACTTACTCTCCAGCATCAGGGTCTTTTTTTCGCCTTGGTACGCATAGTATTATTCTTACGACCACATCAGGTCAGAAATGTTCATTTTCTGTAATCGTTACAGATAATGAGCCGCCTGTTTTATCACCAATTACGTTGTCCCGTTCTTCTATTTGGCCGGCCAGTAATAAAATGAAGAAGACAAAAGTAAAATTCTCTACCTCGGATAATGGCGGAGGAGTAACGACCGACATAGCCGTAAGCAGCAATGCAACCGATGGCATTAAAGATTGGGAAATTATCAACAATGGCGAATTACGATTAAGATCAAGTAGACTTCCTGACGGCTCTCCAAGAATTTACACTATTACAGTTACTGCCACAGACGAATCCGGCAATAAAACAAAGCGGACTACAACTATTGCTGTGTCTGAAACAATGATAGCAAAGCCTGCTGCATAAAATAATCTTAATCTGAAAAAAATTAAGACTAGCAGTTAACGCTGATGTTGCCTGCTATCTTCTCTTCTTCCATTACCATTTCTTGCAGCATGCGATTGGAAAGACCGCCGTGGTTTACCATTTGAATTTCCGGCAGGTTTATTTCCGTTGGAAAACTGACGTCTTTGCTGTGGTCTATTATCGACAGGTGGTGGAGCAGCCATATTTGCATTTGCTGCAAAAGGATGTTCTTTTACCAAAGGAATAGAAAGACCAATTAGTTTTTGTATATCTCTTAATTCTGTTTTTTCTTCTCCACTACAAAATGCAATAGCAATACCTGTTTTACCAGCTCTACCTGTACGACCAATGCGGTGTACATATGTTTCCGGAACATCTGGTAAATCGTAGTTGAATACATGGGTTAGTTCATCAATATCAATTCCTCTTGCCGCAATATCTGTTGCTACCAGCACTCTTATCTTTCCTTCTTTAAAATCACTTAATGCTTTTTGTCTTGCAGCTTGAGATTTGTTGCCATGAATGGCTGCTGAATGAATGCCTGCATGGTCAAGAATCTTTACCACTTTATTAGCACCATGTTTTGTACGGGTAAACACCAATGCTGTTTTGATTGAACTATCACTCAAAATATATTTTAACAGCTCAGGCTTTTCCTGCTTATTTACATAGTAGAGGCTTTGTTCTATTTTTTCTACCGTAGTAGCGGGAGGTGTTACTTCTACTTTGGCTGGATTGGTTAATAATACATTTGCCAGTTTCTGAATTTCTGGTGGCATAGTAGCAGAGAAGAAAAGTGTTTGCCGCTTCGCTGGCAATTTAGCAATTACTCTTTTTACATCATGTATAAAACCCATATCGAGCATACGGTCTGCTTCGTCTAATACAAAAATCTGTAATGATTTAAGATTAATAAAGCCCTGGTTCATCAGATCGAGTAAACGACCGGGAGTAGCGACGAGAATATCTACTCCTCTTTTTAATGCATTCGTTTGGTGCAGTTGTGATACGCCACCAAATATAACAGTGTGTCGCAGGCCAGTATGTTTGCCATAGGCTGCAAAGCTTTCATCTATCTGTATAGCCAGTTCTCTTGTTGGTGTTAATATTAATACTTTAATGCCGGGAGCCATTGGCTTTTGCCCATGCAATATTTGCAAGATGGGAATAGCGAAGGCTGCTGTTTTACCGGTGCCTGTTTGTGCACAGCCCAACAGATCTTTACGTTGCAATACCAAAGGGATTGCCTGTTGCTGAATGGGTGTGGGAATTGTGTATCCTTCTGCGGCTACTGCCCTAAGGATAGGTTCAATAATTTCTAATTGCTTAAAAGCCATTATGATAATAAATTAAATATGAGGCTGGCTAAGATGTTGTAGGGTCTGAATCAGCGATAAAAAATAAGCCACCGGCTTACAACATGCCGTGTCAACTACGTGGAGTAGGCAGCGAAGATAGGCATTAAAAATTTGATTGGATTATCAGACGTAAAAGATTGGATTGTCCTAACGACAATACAAAAAGTATAACATTAAAGCATTGGTTCTCAGCACCAATTTTATTTTGAGTAGTACGTCTTATATCATAAATTTATGTGTTGTAGGCAATTAAGACAGACGCTTTATGTGGGAAGACCTCAAAGTATATAAACAGTTAGACAAGGCAGACATTAACCCGACTTTTAAAAAGTTCGGCAATACTTTAATTTCACTTCTTGACGGCTATTCAATAGACCAGACAGCATCACTCATCAAATTATTTCGACAAGTAAATCAACTTGAGCAAGCAGTTTTCATTGAGAAGGACAAAGGCTCATACAATCTAAAAGTAAAAACATCAATCAAACCTGTTGACTTTTATAGGGGACATAAGTTCACTATGCTTAACATCGTTCCTTTGGGTGACATAATGAATAATCATCGCAGGACATCTTATCCTTTGACACAGGAGTGGAACGATTTAGCTCTTTACTTAGCGACAAGAATTAAAACAGAAATTGAACATTACTTTCAAAAATATAATTCATACGACAAAATAATTGACAGACGAAAAGAAATAGAGCCAAAAGACTTCGGGCTGGACAACAAGTACGAACTTTTAATTTATGCAGCTATCAAGACAAAAAAGAAGGAACTCTTAAATCAATATCTTGACAAGAAAATGAGCCGACCTGTAATGGGAATTACACAAAGTGAATACTTGAAACCAGACAATCAAGAAATAGATGAAAAAAGTTTTTTAGACCGTTTAAAGTCATTTGCTCTTACAGGCGACTTTATAAATATTGAAAAAGAAATAGCAGCAGTAGGCGGACAGAATTAACTGCCTACAACAGGCGGTTTGGCAATATGGCGGGGCGACGAATATATTCTCAACTTTTTGTTCGCTAATCAGCTTCAGTTCCAGCCGACGAATAAAGCCGAGCAATAGAATAAACAATGAACTTTTAGTTATAAATTTAGCAGCGGTTACGGGCTGACGATTTTCAAATACCGCCACATCGCCAAGCCGTGTCCGTTAGCGGCAAACTATTATGGAATCGAAATTAATTTACATCGCCAGTGAAAAACTAAAAGGTAAAATTAAATGGCCTAAAGTATCGGATGGCGAATGGATTTATTTTGGTGCAGGTAACGAAATAAAAAATGATATTGTCATAGAAAAAATAAATTCTCATTTTTCGGAGCAGTTGCTTTATGTTTCATGGACCAGACAAGATTCTTTCCAGACGAATAGAAAGGAGGTTTTCGAAAATATAAAACATATACTAGGAGTTCAAGATTTTGTAATCTGGAATTCGTCTTTTTCCAAAGCAATTGAATTTAATAAAATCGGAGTTCTTCGCTGTGGAAAAGCCGACATGTCTAACATTAGCACAAAGAGACAAATCTTAGAAGAAGCAATAAATGATTATCCTAAGAAAAATTTAGGTACTTCAAAAGAACTACTTTTTGAAATTCATAAAATCATTCCTTTTCCCATAACTTATCCGAAACTTAAAGAGTATTCGGATAATCTTGACCTAACCAAGGAGGCTTGGATAGCCGAGTCGGTTGAGTCATTGTTACAGCTTTTTGGTGGACAAGAACATGAACCCTTAGAACGAATAATTGACATGCTTGATAACCAGTGAACGTCTGCAGCTAACACTGGGTTTTATGCAAGTTGGGCTCGACATTGTAACATCAACAATTTACAAATCCCAGCTTCAGTTCGGGCAGGACAAGCAACTATCAACTTTAGTTCTTAATTTCAACTTTATATTTTCAATCAGCAACGGTTGTGGTCAGACAATTTTCAAATCCCACAACATCGCCAAATCCTGCTCGTTAGGCAAAATTTAATTTAAAGAGAAACTATAAATCTATCAACCTTACAAAAAACGAAATGAAACTACAACTCCTGATCTTCTTAAGTTTATTAATAATTAATTCCAATGCTCAATCATATCAGAAAATTCATAGCAAAGCTATTGTTGTAGATACGCACAATGATATACTAACTAAAATAATAGAGACAGGGGTTATATTAGATCAGGATTTAACCGGTAAGGCACACAGCGATTTAATCCGATTAAAAAAAGGCGGGATGGATCTACAATTTTTTTCTGTATGGAGCGATGGCAATCGCATTAATCCGTTTGCGTATGCAATGAGGCAAATGGACACCTTGGATGCAATTGTAAAACGTAATCCTGATAAGATTGTAAAAGTTGCTACAGTTAAAGAAATATATAAAGCAGCAAAGCAACATAAAATTGCTGCCATGTTTGGCATAGAAGGTGGTCATCAGATAGAAAACGATTTAAAAAAACTGGACACATTATATTACCGTGGTGCCCGGTATATAACACTTACCTGGAATAATTCAACAAACTGGGCTACGAGTGCTGCCTATGAAACCAGCGGTAAAATTTTATCGCATATCGGATTGAATGATTTTGGAAAGGAAGTGGTAAAGCACATGAATAAACTGGGCATGATGATAGATGTGAGCCATGTAGGCGACCAAACGTTTTGGGATGTGATTAATACAACTACCAAACCTATTATTGCTTCGCATAGTTCGGTTTATAATATTACACCACAACGGCGTAACTTAAAAGATGATCAGATAAAAGCGATCGCAAAAAACGGCGGTGTAATACAAATTAATTTTTATCCCTTGTTTATTGACAGCACAGCCGGTAAAAAATTTGACGATTTTTTAAATCTACATATGGCAGAAAATGACTCGCTAATGAATGTAGGGATAAATGATTGGGTGGCAGGAGCAATTTTATTTTCTAGATACAGTAAAGACTTACAGTATATGCGGCCGCCTTTATCTACACTAATTCAACATATTGAATATGTCATTAAACTTGTGGGGGTTGATTATGTTGGCCTTGGTTCAGACTTTGACGGAATTGAATTTACTCCCTTAGGATTAGATGACGTTTCCAAATACCCATTAATAACAAAAGCTTTATTAGAGAAAGGGTATAGCAAAAAAGATGTTACAAAAATACTTGGAGGTAACCTATTGAGAGTTTTAAAAGCTAATGAAACAAATTACTGACAAAACTTCTGTTAACATCGGGTTTTGTGCAAGCGGGGCATGATGTTGTATCAATCGGCTGCAATTCGCTACTACACTTCATCTGGGCTTGAAGAGCAATTTTCAACATTAGTTCTTAACTTGTACTTTTAAACAAAACTGGGCTTCAGTTCCGGGCTGAACGGAATACTATTTCCCCGCCAGTACAAAGCCCCGCTCGTTAACTAAAGTTAATATGAAGACAAGGAAGTTTATTCTGATCTACTTTTTAATACTGGGTAACCAATATAGCAATGCCTGCTCCTCTATCGTTTTAAAAAATCAGCATTCCATTTTTCTTGCCAAAAACTTTGACTGGACTTATGGTAATGGCTATCTGCTAAAAAATATTCGTGGTGTTCAGAAAAGAGCTTTTATTACCGGTACAGGTAATGCTGCCAACTGGACATCAAAATATGGCAGCGTAACCTTTACCCAAAACGGGAAGGAAATGCCTTACGGTGGTATGAATGAAAAAGGGCTGGCGATAGA
The DNA here is from genome assembly GCA_016706055.1 of Chitinophagaceae bacterium. GTDB lineage: Bacteria > Bacteroidota > Bacteroidia > Chitinophagales > Chitinophagaceae > JJ008. The sequence continues at coordinate 12,844 of JADJKL010000016.1, forward strand.
AATGCTTTGGCTAGAATACACTGAATATTATATTAACGAAATAACGCCTTACCTGAATGAACTGGAATGGATACAATACCAGCTTGATAATTATGCAAGCATTGATGAAGTGATTCAAAATATAAATACATTATCCATTCGCCCATTTAAAGGGAAAATACATTTCATCGTTGCTGATGCTAATGGCAAATCAATTGTCGTTGAACATATTGGCGGCAAAATAAAGTATGAAATGAAAGAAGCTAACCATTGCCAGGCCATTACTAATTTTGATATAGCTGCTTCTTCCGACTGGTATTTCAAAAATAAAACTGCGACAGGAAGTGTGGCTAATCCACTATATAGATACAGCTTGTTACAAAAAGATATTGCCGACAACAGCTTTGCAAATAACTTGTCTGCAAAGACAGCACTGGATATATTGGATAATGTAGCCATTAAGAAAGGAAATTTTAAAACCTACTGGACCATTGTATATGATATAACAAAGAAAGAAATTCATTTTAAATCGGCAGATGCAAAAAATGTGAAGCGACTTGCGTTTGCTACACTTGATTTTAACACAACAAAGGAGGCAATTGATATTAATACTCCAATGAAAGAGGATATCAGCAACAGTCTTATCCCCTATACAGTGGCAATGAATACAAATCTTGTTTCTACAAGTTTTAAACTCTTGGGTTTAGAACGGACAGATGCTGTTGCCATTTCAAAAAATCAATTTGATTTTGCATCGACACCGGATAACTCATACACTATTAACTATGTTACTTTGAAAATTACGGTAACCACTGATGATAGCTCAAAACTTGGAAAGATTGGTATTGTAATTATGGATGGAGAAGAGAACTTTAAAAAGTTTTTGCCATTCCGTGATGGATTTCATCAGATATCAGCAGCTGGCTCCACTTACACATGGCTATACTATGGTTTACCAAAAAATAATTATGCTATTGCTGTTGTGCAGGATGAAAACAATAACAAACGGCCTGACTTTGCAACTGAGAAATATGCATTCAGTAATGGCAAACGCATCAGTAATGGTTCTCTCCCATCGTTTGAAGATTGCAAAGTAGTAATGCAAGAAGGTGTGAAGGAAGTAGAGTTACTCCTTCAATCAGAAAAATAGTTATTTCAAGAACAAGTTGGTCAGGAATTATTGCAGTAAAGTCAGCTACTACATTTTTATTGATTGCTGATCTTGTGTTCCACTTTTGGAATTACTGTTTTACCAGCATCTTTATGATCAATCTTGTGTTCTACTTTTGGAATTACTGTTTCTTTAGTTTGGATTTTAGATTCCACTTTAGGAAATACTTTGCTCTCAGCTATTTTGCTCTCAGCTATTTTGCTCTCAGCTATTTTGTGCTCTACTTTACTCTCGGTTACTTTATGCTCTACCTTGGGATAGACTTTGCTGTCTTTGGCTGCCTTAGTGTCTATTTTGGGATAAACTTTGCTTTCGTTAGCCATTTTGGACTCTACTTTGGGATAGACTTTTTTTGGAGAGATTGTATCAGCATGGCTTATCGGAATTTTGCTAGTTTCCTTTTTTACAGGCACCTGCCCTTTAATACCCATAGCAATTAAGAGAGAACTGATAGTAGCGAATATCTTATTCATAGCTGGTTTAATTTTGAAAGTAAAAGGTAAGACAATATTTTTGGTTCCTTTAAAATAGTTTATGAAATTTTCGCTATTTAATAATAAGCCTCCTATTATCCGGCAGCCAGCTGGTTTATATCTGTCTGCAAGCCCTATTCATGGCTTGGGTGTATTTACCACATTGGCAATAAAAAAAAGAACATTAATAGAAATTGCTCCCTTTATTCAAGGTTCTGCAGAGGACTATGCATTGCTTTCACCAACCATGCTGCATGATTATTATTTTATGGTAGCAGATAAAAAAGCACCAATTGCTATCGGTCTTGGCTTTTCATCGTGGTATAATCACTCCTGCCCTGCTAATGCCATCTATACTATTCATAAAAAGAAAATGATAATTGAAATAAAAGCGGTGCGAAATATTGAAGCAGGTGAAGAAATTACTATTAACTATCACGGGGTTTTTTAATAATAATACACCTATTGAATTTTAATAACATGCAAGACACATTATATATAAAAGAGGTGAAAGGAAAAGGCAGAGGAGTGTTTAGTTCTGCACCCATCAATGCAGGCGAAATAGTGGAAGCCTGTAAGCTGTTGGTATTGAAACCGGCTGATTACGATAATGCTTCGGCTAGTTTTATTATTAACTATAGTTTTTATGTAGACAGGGATGAAAGCATTGTTGGTATTGCCACAGGCTTTGGCTCTTTATACAATCATGCTGCGCCTGCAAATGCCAGCCATCAAATCAATAAAGAAGATAGCAGAGTGGATATTATTGCACTAAGAGATATTGCTGCTGACGAAGAGATATGTATAAATTATCATGGAGAGTTTGATAACACCTCTATTGATTGGTTTATTAACAGAGGTTTGACGTATCAGTCTTAAAAAAATTATAACACATTTTATTATGCGAAATAAAAAAAGATGTTCAATAGGAAAAACCTTTACATTGGAGAAAACCTATAACCGATTCCATGTATTGTTTCAATATAAATTTCTGTTTGTGTATTTAAGTATTTCCTTAGCCTTGCCATAAATACATCCATACTCCGTCCAAGAAAAAAATCGTTTTTCCCCCATACATGTATTAAAATATCTTCTCTTTTCAATATTTTATTCGGATTCAAACATAGATACTCTAACAATGTTTTTTCTTTTTGTGTGAGGGTAAGCACTTCATTACCCTTAAGTAATTGCAAATCTTCTGGTTTAAAAATATAACTGCCAATTTTGTAAAAATTATTTGACTCCTGTGTCATTAATTTATTTCTCCGTAAGAAAACATTTATCCTCGACAAGAGCTCTTTCATATTAAATGGCTTGGAAATATAATCATCGCCGCCTGCTGCAAAGCCTTTTAATTTATCTTCAATCAGTGACTTGGCAGTAAGAAATAAAATAGGAACTACATCACTATGATGTCTTATTTTCTTTGCAATTGTGTATCCATCTTTCACTGGCATATTTACATCCAGAATACATATATCCGGCGATTTCTTTAAATAGAATTCCCATGCCACTTCTCCATCCGGACAATTAATTACTTCGAATCCGGCATCTTCAAGATTGTCCTTGATTATGAATCCGAGTTGCAGATCATCCTCCGCAATAAGAACTTTAATTTTTTTATTCATGATTATTTATTTTAAGGGCAGACTGACATGAAACGTACTTCCCAGTCCGGGAATACTTTCAATTTCAATTTGCCCTTTATGTGCATCGAGTATCATTTTTACAAAAGTTAGCCCCAATCCAAACCCTTTTGTATTGTACACTTCTCCTTCCCTGCTTCGATAAAATTTTTCAAAAATTTTCCTTTGCTCTTTTTTATCTATGCCCACTCCGTTATCGGTTATTGAAAAAAGAACATTCCTCCCTTCATTTCTCGTAACAATTGAAATATGTGGTTCTTTAGAATACTTGATGGCATTGTCAAGTAAATTCATGATGACAATCAGTAAGTAGTTTCTATCTGCCTTTAAAATAAAATTAGCTGCATCTAATCTAAAATGCAGCTGCACATTTTTTTGGCTGATAAGCGGCGCTAAATTTTCTGATGCCTCCGAAATAATATCATGAAGATTTACCGCTTCATTATTCAATCGCAACCTTTTTGAATCGGAATTTGCAAACTGCAATAATTTTTCTATTTGGCTTTGCAGATAATTGGACTGGTATTTTACAATACCCGCATAGGTAGCAAGTTTTGCAGGCTTGTTAAGGATTGCTTCATCCAATAACACATCGGCTGCAAGGCTTATAACCGATACTGGAGTTTTAAATTCATGAGTAAAACTATTCGTAAAGTCTTTCTGAATTTCATTAATAAATTTCTGCCTGTAAAAATAAAATAAACCACCGCTAAATAAAATCAATACTACTAACATTATACCTGTACTGATGACCCATACATTTATTTGTGATAAAATGTACTGATTTCGATTAGGGAAGTACAGTGCCAGATAGTCGTAGTTTCTTTTTAAAATTGGCAAAGGTCTTTTCGTCTTGTCTTTTTCTTTAACTGATTTAAAGAATATATCGGCTGTAGTGATATACCTGTTTTCGCTGGAACTATACAAACCAGCCCGGCAAAGTGTAAAAACATCAAAATCTTCCAATTCGGATTGTAAATATTCTACAAGACTATCCTTATTTACCGGCAAGTCTATTTTTGCCAGGTAAAGACCTGATGCTGGATTTTCAATTAAGCTATTTAAGTGAGAGGTATTAAATGAGCTAACATTAAGGTCTTCATATAAACCTCTTACCGATTTAATAACACTGTGATGAAACTCCTTTTGTTCCAGTCTATAGACTTTGTTTAACCAGGCAAGCTGAAAAATAAGAATTACAGCAATTAACAATGTGCTGATAAATATACCCAGCCTGATGGTTGATGATCGTAGATGAAAAGAGGCCATGTTCGGAATTCAATACAAAGATTCAAATAGCTATCGGGTTTCACTTATTATAGCAGGTTAAAAGATAGTTAATAGCAAGTTTTTTGCAAAACAAAAAGACGACCCCATTGCGAAGGTCGTCTGACACATAACCACGAAACTCTGCGTTAATGTTTTTTTGTCTTAGGCTTTCTTGCCTTGTGATGATGTTTTCTTTTTATCGCTGCTTTTTTTGTCGGTGTCGTGGTTTTTTTCTTTTTAATACCACTTTGAGCCGCGGCTGGCTTAGCTGGTGCCGGAGTAGTGTTTGTCATTGCAGGCTTAGTAGCAACGACTGCTGCATGTTTTACCGGTTGCTTTTGTGCAAGCTGTGCATTTGATATTGTTCCAAAAGCTAGAATTGCCAAGGCCGGAAGAATAATCTTTTTCATTACAGATTTTTTTAATGATTAAATATTGACACTGTGAAGATGATATAGAATTTTGTGCCGGTAAAATACTGAGGCGCTGTTAACCGGTGGTTAACGTCCTTTAACAAAAGCAAAAAAGATAAGGAGTTTTCGATAAGTATCTGAGTGATGCAAAATGCCGAATAGAATTGATGCAGCACAAGGGTGCGACGCAAGGGACGATGATAGTAGTAATGTAGCTGGGTAAATAAATACAAGATTTATTCTGGAATAGATAGATAGAGATTTTTCATAGGAATGAAAGGCAAAAACTCAATACGAGATTCCTTCCTTCGTCGGAATGAAAAAACCCTCCGGTAGAAACCGGAGGGAACAACTAAAAAACATTAGCATTTAGCTAAGGCTTCATTGGAACGAACTAAGATTAATCCGGCTTGTCGCCGTCTAAGAATGTATTAATAGTGCTGAGTTGTGCTTGATTATTTTTGTCAGATTTGACTTCGACGCTACTGTAAAAATTTTCTACCTGGGAATTGCTGTTGTACAATTCCATATTGCGGCGGATATAGGCCGGAACAGTTTCAAACTCATTATTCGGGTCAGCAGCGTTAACATTGAAAGACAAGTTTCTCAACTTGTGCAATCGTTCGGCTGCCCTACGTTTTTGTTCTTCGGTTTCGTCCTGCATAGCAGAATCCTCAACCTCGGGAAACAAAGGTGTCTGAGCCTGATGAGCCAACGGCATATCCGCCGCAGGAATGTCATCCCGTTCTACCAGTTGCATTTGTAAATTGAGGAGATCCTCCTCTTCTTCATCTGCAACCTTCTTTGAAGAGACCGGTTTTTCGGCAGAAGTGTTTGAGGCATTGGCCTCTGCTTTTGATTCTGCGTAGATATTGGACGGTCTGGCCAGATAACCACCCGATGCTGCAGGCACCGAGCTTGTACTAGTACTATCTTTCTTACTGAGAATCAACTCAGCATCTATTTCTTTAATTGATTGTTGGGGAACGGATGGCTTGTTCGGAAACGAATTTATACTTTCATTTTTTACTGCTGTCGACAATTTGTCAACAGTAGATGCACTATGCATTTCATTGGTAGAATTACTAAGTATATTTCCCTCTTTCTTTTCAGCCTTTAATTCAAAATGAATAATTTCCGGCGCCTCATCTTCTTTGATATCCGTAATATCAATAACAGGTGATTCCATTTCCGGCACCTCTTCTACTAATGTTGGCATCAAATACTGTAGCGATTTTTCTTCGGAAGCTATTGGCATCATTTCATCTTCTACTTTTATCTCTGCCTTTACTTCCTCCTCCATCATTTCCATTTCTCTTTCTAATACAGCACTACTGTTTTCCAATTTGATAACAGGAGTTTCTGTTTCTTTCGGCGTTGCCAATACCATTACAATCTTTTCTTCTGGTTTTGGTTCAACTTTTTTTGGTTTTGATTTTGCAAATGGATCTTTATGTTCGAAACCAGTTGCAATCAGCGTAATACCAATCTTGTCTTCCAATGTGCTGTCATAGCCCATACCTAGAATTACATCCGTATCATCACCTGCCTGCTCCAATAAATAATTCTGAATAACTTCTACTTCGTCCATGGTGTACTCATGTTCGCCAGTAGCTGAATTAATATTTATCAATATCCATTTAGCTCCACGGATATCATTATCATTCAGCAACGGAGAATTAATTGCTGCTTCTATTGCCTTCTGTGCTCTGTTTTCTCCAGATGCTACAGCGTTGCCAAGTATAGCAACACCACCGTTACGCATTACTGTGCATACATCGGCAAAGTCAACATTGATCTGACCAGTGCTGTTAATTACATCGGTAATACATTTAGCAGCAGTTGCCAATACATTATCTGCTTTTTCAAATGCTTCCCGCATTTTTAAATTACCAAACTGATGACGTAGTTTATCATTACTAATTACAAGTAATGTATCTACATATCCTTTTAACGTTTTTATTCCTTCTTCAGCTTGCAACTGACGTTTCTTTCCTTCGTAAGCAAACGGAGTGGTAACGATACCTACTGTAAGGATACCAAGGTCTTTACAAATTTTTGCAATGATGGGAGCACCACCAGTGCCTGTGCCACCACCCATACCAGCAGTGATGAAAGCCATCTTTGTATTTACTTCCAAAATCTTTTTTATTTCTTCTAAAGATTCTTCTGTGGCCTGGCGACCAATCTCTGGATTAGCACCAGCACCTAAACCTTGCGTAAGGTGTGGACCCAATTGAATTCTATTAGGTATGCCGCTGTTGGCCAAAGCCTGCGAGTCGGTATTACAAATTATAAAGTTTACGCCGTCTATCTCCTGACTATGCATGAAATTAACAGCATTACCACCGCCGCCGCCAACTCCGATTACTTTTAGTATGGATGATTTTTCTTTAGGCAAATCGAAATGTATCATAGTGTTGAATTTAAGCTCTCTTCATCTTGTCAGACTTCAAAAGCTATTGACAATTGGGTTAGTTGTTTTCTTTAAACAGTTTTTAATTCTTACAAGTGCTTATCTTCTTCTTCTTTGAACAGATCAATGATTCTGTCTTTGAACTTGCCCCAGAAGCCAGTAAGATTTTTACGACGAGCCATTTCATTTTCATTCACCTCTTCTTCAGTTTCTACAGCTACTTCTTCTGCACCATTATTTTTTAAAGCTGAAGGCACATCCATTTTCTTGTATTCTTTATCAAACATTTTCCGGTTATGTTCGAAATCATCATACCCTTTCAGTATAAGACCGATACAAGTGGAATAAGTAGGCTTGGCTAGTTCTTCAATATGTCCACCAGCAAGATGTTCATTCGGAAAACCTATTCTTGCAGGCAATCCTGTTACATATTCTGTTAACTGAATAAGATGCTTTAATTGAGAACCACCACCTGTTAAGATGATACCACCATTCAACATTCTGTTTTCTAAACCAACTTGCTTCAAGTGATAAGTAACAAAATCCATGATCTCACTCATTCTAGCCTGAATGATATTCGCAAGGTTTTTTACACTGATTTCTTTTGCAGGCATTCCTCTTAATCCAGGAATAGTGATGTATGCATTTGCTTTTGCTTCGTTTGCCAATGCACTACCAAACTGTACTTTCATTTGCTCAGCTTGTGTTTTTAAAACACCAAGTCCAGTTTTAATATCATTGGTAATATTTTCTCCAGCAAAAGGAATAACAGCAGTGTGCTTTAAAATTCCTTCGTAGAAAACAGCAAGGTCTGTTGTACCACCGCCAATGTCAACGATAGCAACACCTGCTTCTAAATCTTCCTGTCCCATTACGGCAGAAGAAGAAGCTAATGGCTGTAATACCAGATCCTTTGTAATCAATCCAGCTTTCTCTACACTGCGATTGATATTCTTGATTGCATTTTTATCGCCAGTGATGATGTGGAAGTTGGCGCCAATCTTCACACCACCATATCCAATCGGGTTAGGGATGTTCTGAAAGTTATCTACAGTAAATTCCTGTGGTATCACATCAATAATCTGATCTCCAGCAGGAATATAAGTTTTGTACTGATCGTCAATCAACTGATCAATTTCTTTTTGAGTAATCTCTTCTTCTGTACGTTGCCTTACAATATCACCTCTTGTTTGTAAACTTTTAATGTGATGACCAGCAATTCCGACATACACTTCGTTTACATCAAGATTAGGGTTAGATGCAAAGCAGTTTTCTAAAGCACTTCTGATAGCTTTAATTGTTTCATCAATGTTGAGCACCTGTCCGTGCTTTACACCGTTGGAATTGGCTTTTCCAAAACCGAGGATCTCCAGCTTGCCGTACTCGTTTTTTCTTCCGGCAATTACTGCGATCTTGGTCGTTCCAATGTCCAAGCCGACAATAATGGGTTGTTCGTTGTTCATAATTGTTGTTTTTTAGTTGTTGTTGTTTTTATCGAAATCGTTCTTATTAATTTTAATTGTATCCATGATCCTGCTCCACCGTAACCTTTGGCGGCATTACCGCTTTAGGTTTTTTCTTTTCCGGTTTTGAATTTTCATTCTTCTCTACTGGTTTCGGCTTTTCAGTTTTCCCTGCCTTTACGGCAGGCAGGTTTTCTTCTTCTTTTGAAGAAGAAGATTTCAAAGGGTTGGGATTGCTATTCTTCTCAGGGTTAGTTCTTTTTAATTCTTCCAATGCAGGATCATCACTTAATGTTGAATCTTTTTCCAACTTAATAATAGCAGGCATTACATTCGATGTTGTTTCTTTTTCTGCTTCTTCTGACTGACGTAATAATTTTTCTACGTTCTTTTTCAATTGTTCTGCATCCACTTTCCGATCCAACGCTGATTTTGAGACCACTACCTGGCCTTTGTACTGCACATCTATTATTTTATACTTGTCGAAACCAGTTTTACTCAATACCTGTTTGTAAAAAATCATCAAGCGGTTGAATTTCTTTTCAATGTTTTCGCCATTGCCAAGTTTTACAAGATGATTGCCCACCAATGGAATCATTTCAAAATTTCCATCATCAGTAATATCAATCTGTGCCACCTGCGACATCCAGAAAGGATTGTTCTCAATAAACTCAGCAACGTTTGTTACCTGCTTTAAGAACAAACTATCTGCTGCATTCATTTTTCTTATCAGCATACCCAGTAAACACCGGCACTCTTGCACTCAATTTATCTGATAAAGGCATTTTCTTTCCATTGTCATTTATATAAAATGAATTACCATCTGTTGTAAATATTCTTGCTATCGGTTCTTTCTCCGTTATGGAAACATGCAATACATCTTTATTATCGAAATACATATCTGCTTCATCAACCCATGTGTTTTTTTCCAGCATTTGCTCGAGTTCATACAAATTGAATGCAGCAATTGGATCACCTTTTAGCGGACCTTTTGTGGCTTTAAAAAGCAATTGCTCTACATCTTTATTATCTATGAAAAGATTATTCTTACCACCTTCAATTGAAATTGTGTAGTCTTTGCAAAGTCCATTGTTCTTTTTGGTGATGGCTGCCAACAACAACGAAACCATGCCTCCGCCAATGCAAAGCCATATTGCTATAAATAATACTTTTCTTATAGTTGTTTTTGCGTTCACTGTTTATAAATCTTTTAATTCATTTCTAATTGGTTCTATCAGCATGTCAATATCCCCTGCTCCTGCTGTTATCAATATTTCGCCAAATTCTTTATTCAATGTTTTAGCATAATCATTTTTAATCCAATTCAACAATTCTTCACTTGTCATAACTTTCTTTCTTTCACTGTTCATTTTCTCCAGAATCATTTCGCTGCTTACTCCTTCAATCGGCAATTCTCTTGCAGGATAAATCGGCAACAAAATCACTTCGTCTGCCAGATCAAGCACTTCTGCAAAGCCATCGGCCAAATCTTTTGTTCTGCTGTACAAGTGTGGTTGAAAAATAACCGTACACTTTTTTTGCCTGAACAATGATTTTGCTCCGTTGATTAAAGCCCTTAACTCTTCCGGGTGATGTGCATAGTCATCAATAAAAACCAGCCGGTCATTTTTGATAACATATTCAAATCTTCTTTTCACCCCTTTGAAGCTTTCTACTGCTACTTTGATCTTCTCATTCTCAATTTCCAAAGAACTGGCTACCGCAATCGCTGCAATAGCATTTTCAACATTGTGCATTCCACCCATATTCAGTTTCACATTCTCCAGCACATTATCTTTCATCAACACATCAAACTCATAACTTCCATTCATCATCCTGATATTAGCAGCATATACATCGGCACTTTCGTTTTGCAGGCTGTATGTAAGCATATTATCACCTACTAATTCCTTTCCTCTTTTTAATCCAAACTGCTTCACCACTAATCCGCCAGGTCGTACTCTTTTACTGAAATCAATAAAAGCATCTTCCATGGCTGCTGCCGTACCATATATATCCAAATGGTCCGCATCCATTGCTGTAATGATGGCTACATCCGGGCTTAATTTCAAAAAACTTCTATCGTACTCATCTGCTTCAATGACACAAACATTTTTTCACTGCTCCAAAAATTCGTTCCGTAATTCACTGCAATGCCTCCGAGAAAAGCATTACACCCAAATCCACTGTGCCGAAGCAAATGACCAACCATAGTTGTAATCGTTGTTTTGCCATGAGTGCCTGCTATACATATATTAAAAGAACTTGCTGTTATAATCTGCAACACATCGCTTCTCTTTACCACTTTGTAACCATTCTCCCGGTAATACACCAGCTCTTCTTGCTCTGCCGGAATAGCCGGTGTGTAAATAACCAAGTCAACTTTTTTTGGACGCAGTTCAACATTAGCGGTGTAATGAACAGCAATGCCGCTTGCTTCCAATTCTTTTGTTAGCACGGTTGGTGTTTTATCGTAACCACTCACTTTTACTCCCCCAGCATGGAAGAATCTGGCAATTGCACTCATGCCGATTCCTCCGATTCCGATAAAATACACTTCATTCAGTTTTTCAATCCCTCGAAAGGGAGCATTCATAAGGACAGTATTGTTTGTTTTGCTCAAGGTGGCTTAAATCAATTTTAAAATTTCATCGGCTATTATCTTATCAGCGTTTGTTATTGCCAATTTTGAAATATTACTTTCCAATTCTTCTTGCTTCCCTTTATCCTTTGCCAGTTCAATCGTCATAAAGACCAGCTTCTGCATTGCTTCTGTATCTTTTACCATCAATGCTGCATTTTTTTTTATCAGTGCCATTGCATTCACCGTTTGATGATCTTCTGCTGCAAATGGATACGGAACAAATAAAACCGGTTTTTTTGCCACACATAATTCAGCCACAGTCATTGCTCCTGCTCTTGCTACTACTATGTCTGCCGCTGCGTATGCATATTCCATTTGTGTGATAAATTCATTTACCCAAACTCCCTGCTTCCCTTCTGCTCTTAGTTTTCCTTTTTCAGCATATGGTTTACCAGTTTGCCAAATTATTTGCAAACCTGCATCTAACAACAAATCCAAACCTTTATCAATTGCTTCGTTAATTGATTTTGCACCAAGGCTACCACCAACTACCAGTACTGTTGTTTTTGCTTCATCCAGCGAGAAAAAATTTATTCCTTCCCGTCTTGAAACCGATGCATCAGTAATTGATTTTCTTACAGGATTACCCGTTACCATTATTTTTTCCTTCGGGAAAAATTTTTCCATTCCATCAGTACCAGTAAAAACCTTTGTTGCATTTTTACCAAGCATTATATTTGATTTTCCGGCAAATGAATTTGACTCATGTATAAAAGTGGGAATCCTTTTTGCCTGTGCTACTCGCAACACCGGATAACTTGAATAACCGCCCACACCAATCACAGCATCTGGTTTAAATCTTTTTACAATGGAACGAACCTGTAAAAAACTTTTTGCTAGTTTAAATGGCAAACCAACATTTTTTATCAAAGAACTTCTGTTGAATCCTGCTATATCCAGGCCTTCAATTTTATAGCCCGCCTGCGGCACTTTTTCCATTTCCATTTTCCCTTTGGCTCCTACAAATAGTATTTCAATCTTCTCGTCAATCTTCTTCAATGCATTAGCAATTGCTATTGCCGGAAAAATATGTCCACCGGTTCCTCCTCCTGCTATTATCACTCTTTTACTCATTCTACTCAGTTATTTTGCAAATTCAGCTGCAGCTTTTCCTTCCAATAGTTCTGCATTTCTTGCCACACTTAATATGATACCAATTGCAAGGCAGGTAAATATGAAACTTGTTCCACCCATACTTACCAATGGCAGCGTAACACCTGTTACCGGAAATAAATTCACCGTTACAGCCATATTCGCCACAGCCTGTATTGCTAGTGTAAAACTTAATCCCAATGCCAGGAATGCACCAAAAGCAAAAGGACATCGTTTAAAAATTCGTATACACCTATATAGAAATACCAAATAGATAAACATGATAAATGCACCACCGACTAATCCGTACTCTTCAATGATGATTGCATAAATAAAATCATTATAAGCTTGCGGTAAATAATCTCTTGTTGTGCTATTACCTGGACCAACACCAAATATGCCACCATTGGCAATAGCAATTTTTGCCTGATTTACCTGGTAGGCATCATTATCTGTTTCCTTACTTCCGTAAATAAAACTTTCCATTCTACCAATCCATGTATCTACACGGCCAAATAATGTAGAAGAAGATTTTTTTACCGGAGCTACGACTTCATCATTCGTTGTTTTTCCATGCCGCATTACTGCAGCTGAAATAAGAAACACAATTGGTATCAATGCAATTCCAATAGTCGCCAAAATATGTTTTGTACTTACTCTTCCTATAAATAATAACAATAAACAACTTGCCCCCAATAGCAAGGCTGTAGATAAGTTAGCCGGAGCAATGAGTAAACAGGTTAATGCAACTGGTGTCATCACCGGAATGAACCCTTTTTTGAAATCTTTTATTACATCCTGCTTCTTACTAAGCAATCTTGCGAGGTACATGAATAGAGCCAACTTTGCAAAATCGGATGTCTGCATGGTCATATTGATCAATGGCAAACGAATCCATCTGCTTCCTTCATTCATCTTTACCCCAAAAAACAATGTATAGAATAATAATACCAGCGATATGCCGAATGCAATTTTTGCAACTCTTGAATAGAAAGTATAATTAACAAGATGAGCAAAATAAATCACCATTATTCCAACAAGTATAAAAGCAATCTGCTTGAAAAGATATATCTCCGTATTTCCTTTATAATTCTTGTATGCTAAAGATCCTGTAGCACTATAAACAGCCAATAAGGAAACCAGCGTCAGCAACACCACCAATGCCCAGATAACCTTATCACCTTTTGTTTTGCTAATAAGATTATTGGTATTGAAGGAATTCCTCAACCCACTAAATCGTATGTCTTTTGCTACGTCCATATTTACTTATAAATCTTTTACTACTTGTTTAAACTGATTGCCTCTGTCTTCATAGTTTTTAAATAAATCAAAACTTGCACAGGCTGGACTCAATAACACTGCATCTCCTTTATCTGCAAAATGAAAAGCTGCATGTACTGCTTCTGCCGCCGTTGATGTATTTACTATCGTACTCACTTTATTTCCAAATGCCTCATGTATTTTTCTATTGTCTGTTCCCAGGCAAATGATTGCTTTTACTTTTTCATTTACCAATTCATCAATCAATGAATAATCATTTCCTTTATCAACGCCGCCCAAAATCAGAATAGTTGGTTTAGTCATACTTTCCAACGCATACCAAGTAGAGTTTACGTTTGTTGCTTTGCTATCATTAATAAATTCAACTCCCCGAACTGTTGCCACATGTTCCATGCGGTGCTCAAGGTTTTGAAAATTCTGCACTGCATCACGGATTTTTTCTTTCCGGATGTCGAGTGTTGTAGCTGCCACACAAGCTGCCATAGTATTGTACTGATTATGCTTTCCTTTCAAAGCAAAATCAAATACACTCATTGTTGTAAAATCCTGTCCTGTTCTTACGTACATGTCTCCGTCTTTAATAAATGCGCCGTTTGGTAATTCTTTTTTCATACTGATTGGCAGTTGGTTAGAATGAATATTGAATTTGTTTAGATATTCCATAGTTACTTCATCATCGCAGCAATAAATAAAATAATCTGTTGATTGCTGATTCATTGTTATGCGAAACTTACTTTTTATATAATTCTCAAATTTGTAATCGTAACGGTCAAGATGATCTTCTGTGATGTTTGTCAGAATTGCAATGTCGGGTCTGAATGTTATTATATCATCCAATTGAAAACTGCTAACCTCTACCACATACAATGCTGCTGGTTTTTCAGCAATTCTTCTTGCGAATGAATCACCAATATTTCCAACCATCGCACAATCAAGACCAGCTTCGTGACAAATGTGATGAGTCAATGCTGTTGTCGTCGTCTTTCCATTACTTCCAGTGATAGCAATTATTTTGCTATCTCCTTTGAAGCGATACGCCAGCTCTATTTCACTTATCACTTGAATTCCCTTTTCACGGATTATCTTCATCATCTCTGTCTTTTCAGGAATGCCCGGACTCTTCATTACTTCATCTGCATTCAGAATTTTCTCAGATGAATGCTTGCCTTCTTCAAAATCAATTCCGGCATTCATCAACTCGTTACGATACTCATTTTTCAAAGAACTTCCATCCGAAAGAAATACATCATATCCCTGTTGCTTCGCTAGTAGTGCGGAACCCACACCACTTTCACCACCTCCCAATATGACAAACCTTTTAATCATGCTCAAAATCATTGTACGGAACATGATTCTTCATAAGTATTGGATTCAAATACAACTGCACCACAATTCGGTTAAATCAGAACTTTAGTTTTCTTGGGCCTTCGTTTTGGTTTTTCAATAAACTTTTTATTCAAAGTCAATTTCTATCTCATCTTTAATGTTGCAATACTCAACACTACCAACAACACTGTTACAATCCAGAACCGTGTTACAATCTTCACCTCATGATATCCTTTTACCTGATAGTGATGGTGAAGCGGTGCTTTCAAAAACATTCTTCGTCCTATTCCAAATTTTCTTTTTGTGTATTTGAAATAGCCCACTTGCAACATCACACTTATCGTTTCCACGAAAAACACACCACAGAAAATCGGTATCAACAATTCTTTATGAACGATTATTGCCAACGATGCAATAATTCCTCCCAATGTCAGACTACCTGTATCACCCATAAATATCTGCGCCGGGTATGAGTTGTACCATAGAAAACCAATACAAGCTCCAATCATCGCCGCAATAAAAACGGACAACTCACCAAGGTTTGGTATGTACATGATGTTTAGATAATCTGCAAACACCAGGTTACCACTTGCATAGGCAAATATGCCGAGCAAGACACCTATTATTGCTGATGTTCCCGTAGCCAAACCATCGAGCCCATCCGTCAGATTCGAACCGTTCGAAACTGCAGTGATGATAAAAATCACAACCAATATGTAAAGAACCCAGGTATAATCTCTCCACGATTCCGGCAATAACTTTGAATAATTAAACTCATGATCCTTTACAAAAGGAATCGTTGTTATTGTCGGTGTTGTCACTTCTACAAAATATTTTGTCTTACCATTTACATCTTTTCCAAAAGCTGCTTTTTCAGTTGGCGGAATTTTTCCTACATACTCTCTCCAGATTTTTACTTCACTATTGAAGTAAAGTGTTGCGCCAACTGTAATTCCCAATCCCACTTGTCCTAAAATTTTAAACCAGCCAGCTAATCCATCTTTACCACTCTTTTTAAATGCCTCTCCTTTTTGCTGTGCCTGTCTCTTATTTCTCAGTTTCAGATAATCATCAATAAATCCAATGATGCCCAACCAAACTGTACTGATCAACATTAATTGCACATATACTTTCGTTAGGTCAGCCAGTAAAAGGGTTGGTATGATGATTGCAAGAATTATAATAATTCCTCCCATCGTTGGTGTTCCTCTTTTACTTTCTTCACCTGCCAATCCCTCTTCACGGATGCTTTCGCTGATTTGCTTTTTTTGTAAGAACTTAATTAATTTCTTTCCGTAGAAAGTGGTAATAAATAAAGACAACAATACCGCCAACAATACCCGGAAAGTGATAAAGCCAAAGAGCCTGCTTCCCGGAAAATTTATTCCTTCCTTATTTAGCCATTCAAATAAGTGATACAGCATTATTGGTAATTGGTTTCGTCTTTTATTTATCTAAAACTTCAAACATCTCTTTCACTATTTCCTTATCGTCAAAGTGATTTCTCACTCCTTTTATTTCCTGATACTTTTCATGTCCTTTTCCTGCAATCAGAATAATATCTTCAGGCTTTGCCAAACTGATCGCCATTTTTATCGCTTCCTTCCTGTCAACAATTGAGATATATTTTCTTTTATAAGACACTGCTAATCCATCTTCCATATCTTTTATTATCTGTGCCGGATCTTCGCTTCTCGGATTATCACTGGTAAAAATCACTCTGTCGCTATGCTCACATGCTGCTTCTGCCATCACTGGTCTTTTTGTTCTATCTCTGTCACCGCCACAGCCAACAACTGTTATCACTTGTTCAAATCCTTTTTTCAATTTCTTTATCGTTGCCAGCACATTCAATAAAGCATCCGGTGTATGTGCATAGTCAACTATCACAATTAGTTTTTCTTTTGGCGAAACTGAATAATCAAATCTTCCTTCTGCACCAGTTAGCATGCTTAAAGCAGTCAGCACTTCCTGTTTATCTTCTCCTAAACAAATTGCCGCTCCGTAAACAGCCAACAGATTGTATGCATTGAATTCGCCAATCAATCTGAAATGCACTTCTACTTCATTCACCGTCATCATCAACCCACTCAGATTATTATCCAAAATCTTCCCTTTGAATTCAGCCACGGTTTTCAAACTGTAGTAATACTTTTTTGCATTAGTATTCTGCAGCATCACCGTTCCTCTTTTATCATCTGCATTGCTAATAGCGAATGCTATTGATGATAATGAATCAAAGAAGGATTTCTTCACCCGGATGTACTCATCAAATGTTTTATGATAATCCAGATGATCATGAGTGATGTTGCTGAAAATGCCGCCTGCATATTCCAAACCGGTTGTTCTGTGCTGATGTACTGCATGTGAACTTGTTTCCATAAACACATGAGTGCATCCTGCTTCCACCATCTGGCTTAATAAATAATTAAGACTGATAGCATCCGGTGTGGTATGTGTGGCTGGCAATACAGTTTCGCCAATCTGGTTTTCTACAGTGCTTAGCAATCCACATTTATATCCCAAACTTGTAAAGAGCTTATATAATAATGTCGCAATTGTCGTTTTTCCATTTGTTCCTGTTACACCTACCAGCTTCACTTTCTCCGATGGCTTTCCGTAAAAATTATTCGCCATCAAGGCTGCTGCTATTGCACTGTTCTCCACCTGCACATATGTGACTGCTTCTTTTTTATCAGCAGGCAACTCTTCGCAAACAATAACCGCCGCTCCATTCTCTATTGCTTTCTCAATGAACTGATGACCGTCTGCCACTCCTCCTTTTACTGCTACAAATGCACTTCCCGGTTTTATCTTTCTCGAATCAATCTGTAAATCCTTTACTTCAACCGATGTATTACCATCCACCAACTTTAAACTCACTTTATATAATACATCGCTCAATAACACAGTTAACTTTTATTCATTAGTTCAACTTAACTCCAATATCACGGTTATACCTTTTGCCAATTCAGTTCCTGGTGCAACAGATTGCATGGTGATTTTCCCTTTCCTCGTATTGCTACTTTCACTCCCATATTTTCCAATAGATAGATTGCATCTTTTAAACCCATGCCTCTTACATTCGGCATTACTTTCTGACGAACTGTTGTCGCTTTCACAACAGGTTTATTATTTTTTGCATATACCGTAGCCCAATTATCTTGTGCCACAGAATCTGCATATTGCATTTTCATTGACTGATACACATTTTTTATATCATTAGCATAACCTGCATAATAAAATCCAGAGCTATCTTTTGTTGCAGCATACTGTGATGGATCTTTCTTGTCAACATACATTGCATAAAGCTTTGTCGCTATCTCCCGGAAAACAGGTGCAGCAACTGTTCCCCCGTAATGCGATGCTGCATGTGGCTTTGTGCGAATCAAAACGATAAGGGTAAACTGTGGCTTATCTGCCGGAAAATATCCAACGAATGTTGCCTGATAAACTCCATGATTATACTTAATAGGACCATCTGCTACATGCGATGTTCCTGTTTTACCAGCTATTGCAAATGGAACTCCTTTAAATACTCTTGTAGCTGTTCCGTCTGTTACAGTTTGTTCCATTGAAGCTCTTGCTGCAGCAATTACATCCGGTCTGCAAAGATTTTCCTCTAATACTTGAGGCTGAATCTGTTTAGTAACAATACCGTTGCTCTGTATATTATTTACGAGATAAGGTTTCATCATTCTACCATTATTAGCAATAGCATTATATAATGTAAGCGTATGCAACGGACTTACCTGTATCGCATATCCAAAACTCATCCACAACATATTATGCAAACCTGCTTCTCCACCTTTAGTAGAAAGTGGCGCCATTGTAGGCTTTGGCACATTCGTTAAATCAATAGGAGATCTTGAATCCAAATGAAACTTGTGATAATAATCTTTGATCTCAGAAGGATTATTTCCAAATGCTTTGTAGGCAAGCATACTCATCCCTACATTGGAACTATGTGCAAAACATCCTTGTACAGAAAGTGAAGTTGCTTTATGTCTTTCTGCATCTGTAACCATTTTACCAGCCACTTCTTTTCTTCCTGCACCGCCCACTTCCACCATATCAGTAATCTTACTAGTTCCTTTTTCTAATACTGATAATAGTGTGGCTAATTTTATTGTAGAGCCCGGTTCTGTTACTCTTAATGCATAATTATCATCTTCACCATAAGTGCCATCTGAACGACGACCCAAATTTGCCATCGCTTTTATTTTTCCCGTACTCGTTTCCATTACAATCGCAGTACCATAAGGACCTTCGCATTGTAACATCATCCGCATCAATGCAGTTTCAGTAATGTCCTGCATGTTTACATCTATCGTTGTGTAAATATCTTTTCCATGAACAGGGTCGGTTTGAGAACCCTCAATAGGAATAGCTGTTCCACCAGCGATGTAACGAACAAGTTTCAATCCATCACTACCACTTAATAAAGTGTCGTAACTTTTTTCCAAACCAACATTCTGTTTTTTTGCTTTGTTGTTCTCGTCTTTAAATTCTCTTGATAGACCAATTGTACGATTAGCCAGCAATCCAAAGGCGTTTCTCTTCTTGTAGTTACTTCTACTATTACACCACTTCTGTTCTTACCCATTTTTACATATGGAAACTCACGGAAGGTTTTATAATCTTCAAAACTTAATTTCTTTTTAAGCGGATAATATCTTTCATGCTTATTGAAAGCTGCCTTTAATTCTTTTTTATACTGTGCGGAAGATTTATCTGCAAAATAATTTGACAGGTTGGTAGCAAAAGAATCTACATTTTCATAAAAACGTTTTCCTTTCTTCTCTATTAAACCATCTGCATTAAAATCTAAGTAAATATCAAAAATGGGAATAGAGGTGCTGAGCATTTGGCCATCTTCACTATAGATGGTTCCTCTTTCAGCTTCGAGGGCAACAAACCGTTGATGCAGGCTGTCACTCATGCTACGCCAATGGCTTCCCTGAAATTTTTGAATGTAGAAAGCTCTGCCAAGTACAAATATGCTAAGTACTGTTATCCCTATAAAACTGAGATATACTCTCCACAGTATGTCACGTTTAACTTCCAATGCCTCTTTAGTTGTGTTCGTTGTTTAGTTGTATCCGTCCACCTTTCTTAATTCCGTCCGAAAGGATTTTTTTTAGTCATCTTCAGTACCTTGATCATCTTCGTTGCGACGCTCCGTTCATCGTTCCGTTCTCTGCTGAGCTTATCGAAGCATTGATCATTCTGTAACAGCAACATCCTTCAACACAATCGGCGACTCAACCAATTCTTTTAATCCCAATGGTTCTACCGCTTTTATCAATTCACTTTGCTTGCTCTGGTACATCACTTTGCTCTTCACCGATATATATTCGTACTTCAGTTCTTTTACTTCTTTGGCTGTCTGGTTTATTTTCCGAATGGTCTTATCAGCTAAGTGACCATTGTAGATATAAATAACCGCCAGCATTGCGAGGAACAAAAAGAACGGAACCTGCTTTACGATAGACTGATAATTCAGCCACCGCTTCCAGCCAGTATTGGCCAGAGTTGAGTTCAGGTCCTGTTCTTTTTTGTTTTCTTGTTCCTGCATAATAATGAGTTGTTAGCTCGTTGTTCTGGTTTTTCATCTCATCTTACTTTCGTAAGAGGGTTGATTTCAAAGGATATAGATCTTCCAAAAAATCTTTACACCTTTATTTATTATACTTACCGTCCTGTTATTATTTGTTGTCGAAATCTAATCTTTTTCGCTAAATCTTTTCTGCCACTCTCAGTTTTGCACTTCTAGATCTTGGATTTTCCTTCATCTCTTTATCCGATGGCACTACTGGTTTCTTTGTTATTATTTTCAATTCACTTTTTAGAACCGTATTGGTAAACGGATTCTCTTCGGGTTCTTCAAAAGAACCGCGGCGGAATAATATCTTTACCAATCTATCTTCAAGGGAATGAAACGTAATGATGGCTGCTCTCCCTCCTGGATTTAACAAGGATGGAATTTGTTGCAGCATTTCTTTTAACACACCTAATTCATCGTTCACTTCAATACGCAATGCCTGGAAAACCTGGGCGAAGTACTTATTTGGATTTCCTTTTACAATTTCACGGAGTGCATTCTTAAAACCATCAATCGTTTTTAATGATGCGTTGTTGCGAACCTGAACAATCGTTTTGGCTAAAGTTTTAGAGTTGGTTACTTCTCCATACTGTTCAAACAATTTGTGCAGTTGCTGTTCAGTATAAGTTTGTACTACATCAAAGGCAGTCAGGGTTTGGCGCTGGTCCATTCGCATATCCAGTTCTGCATTGAAACGAATAGAGAATCCTCTTTCCGCTTCGTTGAACTGGTGGCTGCTTACTCCAAGATCAGCCATAATACCATCAACCGTTGAAATACCCTCGAGTTTTAGAAAACGTTGTAAGTGGCGAAAATTGTGTGAAACAAAAACTAATCTTTCATCATTAGGCAAGTTATTTTTTGCATCGTCATCCTGGTCAAAGGCAATCAACTTTCCCTTTGCACCAAGTTTTGATAAAATGGCTTTCGAATGTCCGCCGCCACCAAAAGTGCAATCCACATAAATCCCATCCGGATTGATATGGAGACCTTCGATGACTTCGTTTAACAGAACCGGAACATGGTAAACTTGGTCACTCATGATTTCGGTTTAGTTGTTTTCTTTCGCCATTACATCTTTCGCCAGGTCGCTAAATGCTTCCGGTGAATATGAGTCAAAGAGCTGTTTGTACTTATTACTATCCCAGATTTCTAATTTGTTCACGGCCGCAACCAAAATGATATTCTTCTCCAGCGCAGCATATTCTTTTAAATTCGGTGGCACTAAAATTCTTTCTGCCGTATCTGGCTCCACAAAAGTTGCTCCGTTTAAAAAGTTTCTTCTGAACTGTCTCACCTTAGGGTCGAAGTCGTTCAGCTTGCTGATATCATTAAAGAGCGGCTCCCAGTTTTTAACTGGATACAGGGCCAAACACATTTCAAAACCCCTGTTGATAACAAAACGACCCAACTCCTCCTGTGGCAATTGCTTCTTAAAGCCTGCCGGTAACAGAAACCGCCCCTTGGCGTCTAACGTAGCCTCGAATTCTCCGAGAAAACCTGTCATTATCAGTGGTTTGGGTCAATTGATTTATTAATTGACACAAAATAACACTTTTTCCCACTTAACCACCAAATATTTTAATATTTAATTTTTCCACACTATTTTTTCAACTGAGAATCAATACGGTAAAGGCTTTCAGAGGGTGTGGGTAAACTTTTTGAAAAATAGCTGTGGATAGCCTGTTAATTGTGGTGGAAAACCTGTGAATAGAGATGATTTTTTGTGAATTCTCGGAATTTATCGGCAACTTGAAAACCAATGAAACACAATACAGCAGGATATTCCGGCACTCCATTAATTAAAAAGCTTGGCATAAAACCAACAATGAAAATTTCATTAATCAATCAACCGGATAACTATTATGAACTGCTTTCGACTGATCTTGCTGATCAACTTGTTACAGGAAACGAAACACCAGACTTTGTTCATCTCTTTGTAAAAAGCAATAAAGAGTTTGAATCAGCAATGAAAAAATTAAAATCAGTTTGTAAAAAGAATACGGCCATCACTATCTGGGTTTCCTGGTATAAGAAGAGTGCAAAAATTCCAACGGATGTAACCGAAGATGTAATTCGTAACTATGCTTTGCAAAATGATCTGATTGATGTAAAAGTTTGTGCTGTGAGTGATGTGTGGAGTGGTTTGAAATTAGTTGTGCCGCTGAGTAAACGATGATATTTTTGCAGTTAGCTGTAACAAAACCTAACAAAGCAAAATAATTTTGAAAATAATACTTGATAAAATAGAACTATACATTTCCAAAAAACTATTTGGAAAAGTAAAAATTGAATTCAACGGTCAAACTATTTTGATAAACGACAAAAAAGTAAGAGTAGTTGACACCATAAAATATAATTATGAAAAAATCAAAGCCCATTATATTTCGAATCTTTCTAAGACCCAGTCAAGTAAGTTTGATTTTGAAGACTTAAATTCTATTTCAGTAAAAATCCTCATCCATTACCTTGATCAATATAGCCGTTGGAAAGAGCAATATACAAAGTCAAATTATGACATTACATTTTATGAAAAGGATTTTGATCACCCTAATACAAACGACATAATAATCCTATACCTAAAGGAAAAACATCCGAACAATTGGAAAACTATTAGCGAAAAATATATCAATATGACAACCAAAGAATTTGATTCTTATTGGACAAATAGGCTAGCCTATTTCAACAAATAATATTTGATAAAATAGAATGGCAATAGATAATATGACTCATGCCTTATGACCAACCCCAGAAATATATCTATACAAGACTACACTTATTCTCTTCCCGAAGAAAAGATTGCAAAGTATCCATTGGCAAAAAGAGATGACTCCAAATTGCTGGTGTACAACAATGGAGAAATTACAGAGGATATTTACAAGAACATCGCCAATCAACTTCCAGAAGATTCATTGCTGATATTCAATAATACTAAAGTAGTAGAAGCAAGATTGCTGTTTCAAAAACCAACTGGTGGAGTTATTGAAATATTTTGTTTGGAACCGCATGAGCAATATGCTGACATTACAACAGCAATGTTGCAAAAGAAAAGTATTATGGCAATGCCTTGTTGGCGGTGTATCCAAATGGAAAAGTGGATAGGTATTGGAAAAAAGAATACAGCATGAAGGAAAAGAAATCATTCTTTCAACAAACTACGTTGAAAAGAGAATCGGTTCATTTATTATTGAACTCTCATGGACACCATCATCTTTAAGTTTTGCTGAAGTATTACATTTTGCTGGAGCAATTCCCCTCCCACCATATATTAAAAGAGAAGTGGAAGAAGCTGATCATGTAAGATACCAGACAGTGTATGCTGAATTTGATGGCTCGGTTGCCGCTCCAACCGCAGGATTACATTTTACCGATTCAATCTTTGAACAACTGGAAAAGAAAAATATTCAGAAAGATTTTGTTACACTTCATGTAGGCGCAGGCACTTTTAAACCAGTGAAAAGTGAAACACTGGAAGAGCATGATATGCATGCCGAATGGATTAATGTTTCGAAAGAAACGATTTCAACCATTTTAAACAATCTTGATAAAAATATAATTGCCGTTGGCACTACTTCACTCAGAACAATTGAAAGTTTGTATTGGATAGGCCGGCGGACGGAACTCCGTTCCGTACAGGACTTACCGGAACTCCGTTCCGTAATAGGATTATCGGAACAGAGTTCCGATTGCCATGTTTCACAATGGGAAGCTTATGAACTATTGGAAGGAAATATTACTGCTACAGAAGCTTTGCAATCCTTAGTGAAATGGATGGATGAAAATAAATTAGAAAGATTGGTAACTAAAACGCAAATATTAATTGCACCTGGTTATGAATTTAAAATAGTAAAAGGACTTATTACCAATTTTCATCAACCACAATCTACTTTGCTTTTATTGGTTGCGGCCTTGATAGGTGAGGATTGGAAAACTATTTATAATTATGCTTTACAAAATGATTTTCGCTTTCTCAGTTATGGAGATGGAAGTTTATTATGGAGAAATGAATCTTAAACTTTTGTCAGTGGTAAATCAACAGTAAATGTGCTGCCCTTGCCTAATGTACTTTCTGCTTTTATATCGCCTTCATGGGCTTCTACCATTGTTTTTACATAGCTTAATCCAAGACCGAACCCTTTTACATTGTGAACATTACCTGTATGTGCCCGATAAAAACGTTCAAAAACTCTTTTCACTGTATCACGGTTCATCCCAATACCATTGTCCTCAATTTTAAGTGTGAAATTTTTACCGTTCGACTGAGTTGTAAGTTTAATTAATGGTGGCGTATTATCCTTCGCATACTTCACTGCATTATCCATCAAATTGTTTACAAGATTGAGGAAGTGAACTTCATCTGCATTTATCAAATCATTTTTTGCATTCAAAGACAATTCCACCTTTCCTTTTTTATCTTCCAATTGCAGCGCAAAATTATCAACAGTGTCTTGTATTAATTGATGAACATGAACAGGTTCAAGATTTAAATCTATTTCCTGTTTCTCTAATTGCGAAGCTCTCAATATGGTTTCCACTTGCCTATTCATCCGCTGGTTCTCTTCTTTTATTATACCACTGAAGTAGCCAAGTTTTTCTCTATCGTTTATCACCTTCTCATTCTTCATAGCATCTACTGCTAATGAAATAGTGGCAATCGGCGTTTTAAATTCATGGGTCATATTATTGATGAAATCATTTTTGATTTCACCTAATTTTTTCTGCCGCAACATAGTTCGAACGGTAAGATAAAATGCCAATAGAATAATAATTGTAAAAAGAATAGATGTGACAATTCTCCATTTTAAAGATTGCAAAACATAATTGTCAATATTGGGCAACATCACAATAAATACTTCATCCAACGAAAGATTTTCACCTGCTGTACCACTTGGAGGAGTTAAAGGATACATAAACTGTATATTATGAACCGTATCGCTATAAGAAGCTGCAAATTTTTCGGTTTTTCTATCAAAATAATTTTCGACACCATTTCTTCCGAATGTGGCAATCCCGAATTCAAACTCAACATTCTTTAACCCAATTTCTAAAAAAGATTTATTTAGTTTCTTTTTTATTTCATCCACACTGAATTGCTGACCAACTGTATTAGGTTTAAACATATTCAGTGAAAAGTTTTCATCCAATAAATTCCGCTTTCCTCCTGTTGCATAACTGCCTTTATGCTCAGCTAACTCTGTCCCAACATTTTCTATTGCCACCCGTAGCTTTTCTTTCACCTGCTCTTCTTTTAATAATACCATGTTTTTTATCCAAGATATCTGAATAGCAATAATACCAACCAACGAAAGGCTTATTAAAACGGTAATAATGGTGAATGTCCTTTTCACAGATTTAAAATATAGTAATCTAAGATAATGGTTTAAAAATATGAACCATTCTTACAAAAATACATTTCCTGTGCCTCTTTCCATCCCCTGAACAGGGTATTAAACAGCATTTTAACTACGTTTTTGGAATATGAATAAATCAGACAGATTATTATCTTCCAGATTTTGAAAAAATGATTTTCAAATCCACCTTTTTTTAAAAGAATTAAAATACTAAATTGGAGTATGATTGATTTGGCACCTGGCATATTATTAATTGCAGATCCTTTTTTAAAAGATCCTAATTTTCTCAGAACTGTTGTGTTCTTATGCGAACATAAAGACGAGGGCAGTTTTGGATTTGTTTTAAATCGACAGTATGAGAATTCGCTGGATGAATTGATTCCTGAGTTGGAAGGGCATAAAATTCCTGTTTATTATGGCGGTCCTGTTCAATTAGATTCTATTCATTTTGTACATCAATATCCAAACGAAATTCCGGGTGGTCAGGAAGTAATTAAAGGAGTGTATTGGGGTGGCGATTTTGAGGCTGTTGTAAACTTTATAAAAAAAGGTGACTTTGATAGTAATAAGATCAGGTTTTATATTGGTTATTCTGGCTGGACCGAAAACCAGTTAAAAGAAGAAATGAATGAAAAAACCTGGTTAACAGTAAAAGCCAGCCGCAAATTAGTTTTTCATAAAGACCATACTGAAATCTGGAAAGATTCATTAAAACATCTTGGTGGTGAATATGAAATGATGGTCAACTTTCCGATTGATCCGCAATTGAATTAGAACCCCTGACCCCTAAAGGGGAACTTAGACCAATATTTCATTTCAACTTTGTAATCTTACAAAAGCAATAAATTACATTTCTATCAATTTATTTCATAAATCATATCACTATGAAACGTACATTACTTATTTTCTTTTTCTCGCTGTTCATCTTTGGGTCTTATCAATGCAATACATTAAAAAAACTGGGAATCATTCCATCAGAACTGGAAATGGCATTAGGATTAAAAGATGCATTATCTCAAGGATTATTCAAATGGGCTAATGCGTTTGCTGATCCAAATGGCAATCCTTTAGTACGATTTGCGTTCCCCGGTGAAGCTGAAAAAATTGAAAAAACATTGAGAGACTTAGGATTTGATAAAGTAGTTAACCAGGTTACAGGAAAATTTACCAACGCCATGTCGTCCGCAGTTGGTGTTGCTAAACCACTTTTCTTTGATGCAGTAAAAAGTATGACTATTAAAGACGCCGCTAACATTTTAATTACCGATAACACTCATGCTGCTACTGATTATTTTAAAGCAGAGATGAAGCCAGGGCTCATGACTGCTTTCCGTCCAATAGTAGATAGTTCCATAAAAATTGAAGGTGCTGATAAAGAATGGAGTGGCATCACTAATATTTACAACAAAATTCCTTTCATCAATAAACCACTTGAAAACAGCCTGACAGATTTCATTTCTGCAAGAGTGATTGACCTGATGTTCGTAATGGTAGCAAATGAAGAAACCCAGATCAGAACAAAGTATGAATTGCGTAAAACGGATTTGATGAAGAAAGTTTTCTCGTATGCTGAAGAAGAATTAAAACGAAGAACCCACAGAAATTAGTTTATACAAAAAAGCCCTCTTCTTTCGATGAGGGCTAAAATTTGTTTTCACAATACCGGCTAACAGTTATTCCACAGGTGTGGCACCTTCCACTAATACGATTACCTTGTTATTCAGTACTTCAACAAATCCGCCCTGAATTTCAAAGTTGGTAATATGATTTTGTTTATCCTTCAATACTTTTAAACGACCAGCTTTTAATGCACTTACCAATGGAGCATGTTTGTCTAATACTTCAAATGAACCACTGATGCCCGGCATCTGCACACCGTACACTTCGCCGCTGTATAATTTTTTCTCGGGTGTTAATATTTCTAAATTCATTTTATCTGATTTGTTAATGAGCCAATTTGGTGATTTGGTGATGCATCATCACATTATCAAATCTCCAAATTATCAAATTACCCTTGAGCCTGCGCCATTAATTTCTTTCCTTTCTCAATTGCATCATCAATTGAACCAACAAGGTTGAATGCTGCTTCAGGATATTCATCCACTTCACCATCCATGATCATATTGAAACCACGGATTGTTTCTTCAATCGGAACCAACACACCTTTCAATCCTGTAAATGCTTCTGCCACATGGAAAGGCTGCGATAAGAAACGCTGCACTTTTCTTGCACGGCTAACTATCTGCTTATCTTCATCACTCAATTCATCTAATCCAAGGATGGCGATGATGTCTTGTAATTCTTTATAACGCTGCAACATCAGTTTCACATTGTTTGCACAATTGTAGTGAACATCACCAACGATTTTTGGCGTCAATATTCGAGACGTAGAATCCAAAGGATCCACCGCAGGATAGATACCTAAGTCAGCAATCTTACGGCTCAATACTGTTGTTGCATCCAAGTGAGCAAATGTTGTTGCTGGAGCCGGGTCAGTCAAGTCATCCGCAGGAACGTAAACGGCCTGTACAGATGTGATTGAACCATTTTTAGTTGAAGTAATTCTTTCCTGCATCACTCCCATTTCAGTTGCAAGTGTAGGTTGATAACCCACCGCCGATGGCATACGACCTAATAATGCCGATACCTCAGAACCTGCTTGGGTGAAACGGAAGATATTGTCAACGAAGAACAGGATATCACGGCCTTTGCCGCTGCCATCACCGTCACGATAATATTCTGCAATTGTTAAACCAGACAAAGCCACCCTTGCTCTTGCTCCGGGAGGTTCGTTCATCTGTCCGAATACGAATGTTGCTTTAGACTCCTGCAATTCATTCATATCCACTTTACTCAAATCCCATCCGCCTTCTTCCATGCTATGTTTAAAAGCATCGCCATATTTCATAATGCCTGCTTCAATCATCTCTCTCATCAAATCATTACCTTCTCTTGTTCTTTCACCCACACCGGCAAATACAGATACACCGGCATATGCTTTTGCGATATTGTTGATCAATTCCTGAATCAATACTGTTTTACCAACACCGGCACCACCAAACAAACCGATCTTACCACCTTTTGCATAAGGCTCGATAAGGTCAATTACTTTGATACCTGTAAAAAGAATTTCAGAAGCTGTACTCAAATTTTCAAATGCTGGTGGCTGAGCATGGATTGGACGACCTCCAACTTTGCTAACAGCAGGCAAGCCATCAATAGGATCGCCGGTTACATTAAATAAACGTCCTTTAATGGCATCACCTATCGGCATTGCGATTGGAATTCCGGTATCAATTACTTCTGTGCCACGAACAATACCTTCTGTACCATCCATTGCAATAGTACGTACACTATCCTGACCAAGGTGCTGCTGCACTTCAAGTACCAGAATATCACCGTTTTCTTTCTTGAGTTCTAAGGAGTTATAGATATCCGGAAGCTGACCATCAAATTGAACGTCAATTACCGCACCGATTACCTGTTTTACTTTACCAACGTTTGCCATATAAAGTGTTTATTGAGAGGGTTGTTTTCAGGCGGCAAAGGTAAGGGTGTGAGGTAGAATTATGAAATAAGAAACAAGAAAATAAATAATGGTGGAAAACTGGTGGATGAAGCCTCATTTAAACAAGAAAGGAGAGGTTTTGAGCTTATTATCAAATCGCCGAATTATCTAAATAGATAGATAATAAGACAGTTTAAAAGTTTATGGAACAAATTATTTATTTATCGTTATTTGCAGGATGCAACTGATTGAAGTTACAACCGCACAACTTGCCAAAGATTTTTTACTGGTAAATGTGATAATCAACAAAGGGAATCTCGATTACATTAGGCCTTTAGACAAAGATGTGAATGAAGTATTTGATCCAAAGAAAAACAAAGCCTTCCGGTTTGGAGAAGCTATTAGATGGATTTTAAAAGACAAAGAAGGAAAACTGATTGGTCGAATTGCAGCCTATACCAATAAAAAATATAAGAATAAAGGTGATGATGTACCTGTTGGCGGCACCGGTTTTTTTGACTGCATTAATAATCAGGAAGCGACTGATATGCTATTTGATGTTGCAAAACATTTGTTATTACAAAAGGGAATGCAGGCAATGGATGGCCCCATCAATTTTGGAGAACGAGACAGATGGTGGGGATTGATAGTTGAAGGGTTTCAATCACCATTATACTGTATGAATTATGCCCAGCCATATTATAAAGATTTATTTGAAAAATATGGGTTCAAAGAATTTTATGGTCAATCCTGCTATGGACTAGATCCAAGAAAAGAGTTAAGCGAAAAAATTCTGGAGAGGCATGCGAAATTGGCCGCAGATCCTAACTTTTCTTCCAGTTATATTAATAAGAACAGACTGGAAAAGTTTGCAGAAGATTTTGTGACAGTTTATAATAAAGCGTGGGCTGGCCATGGTGGATTGAAAGAATTAAAAAAAGATCAGGTGCTGCTGATGTTTAAAAAGATGAAGCCGGTGATGGATGAAAAGATCATTTGGTATGTATATTATAAAATGAACCGATAGGTATTTTTGTAAATCTTCCAGACCTGAATCAATGGTTTAAATACCTGAATGGAAAATTTGACCTATTTCATAAAATAAAATTTCTTTGGATAAAAAGGACAAAAAGAATCATCGCTTTACCGGATTAGTTTTTGGAATTGTCCCAGAATTTCAGGGCAAAGGAGTTGATGCGTATATAATTAATGAGTCAAAACTTGTAATACAACCGCAAACTAAATACACCGATTATGAAATGCAATGGATTGGCGAATTCAATCCTAAGATGATCAATGTTGTAGAAACATTTGGTGATTCTTACCGTTCCCGAAGGTTAATCACTTATCGTTATTTATTTGACCCAACAAAAGAATTTAAACCACATCCGATTTTGCTATAGAGAAACCCCAAACCACTAAAGGGGCTTACAAAGACTTATTAACATAGAGTTATTCTTATGCTTTAAAAAATCTGTTCTTTCTTATCTTGCAACTTCTCTTTAAGGGTTTTAATTTTCCCCCTTAGGGGTTAGGGGTATGGAAAAATTCGTTGTATCAGCCAGAAAATACAGACCACAAACTTTCGACACTGTCGTAGGGCAATCGCATATCACTACTACACTAAAGAATGCAATCAAACATGAGCAACTGGCACATGCCTTTTTATTTTGCGGACCAAGAGGTGTTGGCAAAACAACCTGTGCAAGAATTTTAGCCAAAACAATTAATTGCGAAAACCAAACGAAGGAAGGTGAAGCCTGCGATAAATGTTCAAGCTGCACCTCTTTTAATGAAGGCGGTTCGTTGAATTATTTTGAACTAGATGGAGCTTCCAATAATTCAGTGGACGACATAAGAGAATTAGTAACTCAGGTTCGGTTTGTACCACAATCTGGTAAATACAAAGTGTATGTAATAGATGAGGTACACATGTTAAGTTCATCTGCCTTTAATGCCTTCTTGAAGACGCTGGAAGAACCACCACCATATGCCATTTTTATTCTGGCTACTACAGAAAAACATAAAATCCTGCCAACCATATTAAGCCGTTGCCAGATTTTCGATTTCAAACGAATCACCACAAATGATACGGTAGAACATTTAGAATCCATTTGTAAAAAAGAAAAATAAAAGCTGAGCAAGCCGCTTTGCAGGTCATTGCGCAGAAAAGTGAAGGTTGTTTAAGAGATGCTTTGAGTATTCTTGATAAGATTGTCAGTTTTACAAATGGCGAACTGAATTTTGCCAATACATTGGAGCATTTGAATATTCTGGATGCAGAATGTTATTTCAAACTTTTGGAATGTATGCAGCAGCAAGATCTTTCTGGTGCATTGCTGCAATATGACGATATCAACCGAAAAGGTTTTGAAGGTGATTTAGTGTTGAATGGTTTTGCAGAATTCATCCGCAACCTGTTGGTATGTAAAGATGAGAAAGCAGCTGTGCTGTTAGATGTGGTAGAAAGTTTTAAAGAAAAATATATTGCTACAGCAAAAGAAGTTGAACCTGCATTATTAATAAGTGCATTAAATATTCTCAACAGTTCTGAAATAAATTATAAAGCTGCCAGGAATAAAAGATTACATGTAGAACTGGCATTGATCAAACTTTGCTATCTACAACAAGCAATTGAGATAACAGCAGACGGAAACTCCATTTCAAAAAAAAAAGTAGTTGAACCTGCAAAAGCACTTGCTTTCCGACAGATAAAACCATTTGCAATTAAGCAAACAGTTGACAAACCTGCTGTAAATCAAAAATCCTCTGTTACGACAGAAGCAAAGCTGATTATTGAAACTCCCCGAAATAAAGAGAGTTTAGTAAAGGAAGACAATGCCAACGATACATATGGCTTGCCAAAAACAGAAATTAAACAGCCTGCTGGCAGAAGCAAAATAGCAGCACTGGATAAAATTCGTAATCAGTACAAAGAAAATGGAAACAGCGGGAATGGAAATGGGAATGCTAATCATGCCTTAAAAAAAGAAGAGCTTGAAAAAGCCTGGGCGGAATATGTCATAAAACTAAAAGCAGATAAAAATCCGGCGGCACAACCTTTTGACCTTGCCATTCTACGAATCAAAGATGACAACTCATTCGAGGCTGTTACGGCTAATACTATCGAAAAACAATTTATCGAACAAGACAGGAACCATTTGTTTGCTTTCCTTCAGGAGAAACTTCATAACAGATTATTACAGTTTAGTGTTACGATTGAAGAAAATACCGATAACCGACCCGAAATAGAGATTACTCTTTCCTCTAAAGAACAGTTTCAGAAAATGGCCGAGCTATATCCCATGGTTTGGGAACTTAAAGAAAGGCTGAAATTAGATCTTGACTATTAATCAACCTCTCTATCATTCATCATTTTGCCTTAATTTCGGCAAAAATCTATAGGGAATGGCCGATAAGATATTAATGCCCAGATTAAGCGACACTATGACTGAAGGTGTGATTGCTGCCTGGCATAAAAAAGTTGGAGATAAAGTAAAAAAAGGTGACCTGCTGGCTGAGATTGAAACAGATAAAGCCACCATGGAATTAGAAAGCTATAAAGATGGAACATTGTTACATCTTGGTGGTGATAAAGGTGCCAAAATTCAGGTAGATGAATTGCTAGCTATTGTAGGTAAAGATGGAGAAGATATTTCTTCTCTTGTTTCATCATCTGCTACTTCTCCGAAAGAAGAAACTAAAACAGATCAACCTGTTCCCAAAAAAGAAAAAGCACAAACAGCCGAAGCAAAAGAGCAACCTGCTACTTCAAATCAACAACCAGCATTAGATATTTCTAAAATGGAAGAAGTAGTATTAATGCCAAGGCTTAGTGATACAATGGAAGAAGGAGTTATTTCATCATGGCACAAAAATGTAGGCGATACTGTAAAGAAAGGCGAAGTATTAGCAGATATTGAAACGGATAAAGCTACATTGGAACTCGAAAGTTATAAAAACGGAACGTTGTTACATGTTGGTGCAGAGAAGGGAGAAAAAATTCCTGTCAACGGTCTACTCTGTATTATTGGTGAAAAAGGAAAAGTAGATGTTGATGCAATTATTGCTGCTGCAAAAGGTGGCGGCGCATCATCACAACCTGCTCCTGCTGAATCTGCAAAAGCAGAATCAACTGAGACTGCACAACCTTCTGCTCAAACAACAGCTGCTTCATCCTCTTCATCAGAAAACGGAAGAGTAAAAGCATCTCCTCTTGCAAAAAAGTTAGCTGCTGAAAAAGGAATTGACATTGGTTCTATTAACGGAACTGGTGATGGAGGAAGAATTACAAAAGCAGATATCGACAATTATAAAGCATCTGCGCCAAGCAAAGCACCTGCTACAAGTGTAGCCGCTCCAGTATTTACTGGAAGTACCGAAGAAGGTTACACTGATATCCCTAATTCTCAAATGCGTAATGTAATTGCAAAGCGTTTAGGTGAAAGCAAATTCAGTGCTCCGCATTTCTATCTTACGATGGAAATAAATATGGACAACGCTATGACTGCAAGAGTACAATTGAATGAAGTAAGCCCTGCCAAGATCAGTTTTAATGATATGGTGGTAAAAGCAACTGCATTGGCATTGCGTCAGCATCCTGCAGTAAATGCTTCATGGATGGGTGATAAGATTAGAAGAAACAGTCATATACATATTGGGATTGCTGTTGCAATCGAAGATGGCTTGATTGTTCCGGTTGTAAAATTTGCTGATCAGAAAACATTACCACAAATTGCTGCTGAAAGCAAAGAGTTGGCTGGCAAAGCAAAAAACAAAAAACTTCAACCAAACGAATTTTCAGGTAACACTTTTACCATATCTAACTTAGGCATGATGGATATTGAAGAGTTTACGGCTATCATCAACCCGCCAGACAGTTGTATAATGGCTGTAGGAAGAATAAAAGAAATCGTTGTAAAAAAAGGCGATGGGTTTGGTACAAGTAATGTTATGAAAGTAACCATGAGCTGCGATCATCGCAGCGTAGATGGAGCTTCAGGAGCAGCATTTCTGCAAACATTTAAGAAATATCTGGAGAACCCAATCACCATGTTATTATAAGTATTGATAAAATAATTAAATCTAAAGAGCTACTCATTCGGGTAGCTCTTTTTTGCTTAAGGCAATACTCTAATCATGCTAACGTTTTCCAATTAAACCGTTTTTAAGTATTTTCACTTATTAATAAACCCAAATCCGTCTGCAAGGAGATGTCGTAGATGTTTGCACTTTTGTCAATAAACTTACTACATGGATGAAAACAAAATAAAATTTCCTTGGGCACTTATGTTTTTTGTAACAGGGGTATCCCTGATTGCTTTTAGCTTCGCTATAAAATTTCTAGAAGGAAATCATTCCAAAATAATGCTGAGGGCTGGTGCAGTTGCACTTTGTGCTGGTGTTCTAAGCAGTGTTATAAAAATGCTATCTAGCTATCTTTATAACAAGAGAAAGAATAGCAAAGAAAATTTCTGAATTGAGGTCATATCACAATTTCAGCAAAACCACTTTCCCGTCCATTGTTGAAACAACAAGCAAAGACTTATTAATAACTCTCACTGTATTCACCATAGAATTATCAATTTTATGTGCCCAGTTTATTTTTTTTGTGTAGCCGGATCAATAGAATAAACAACACCATTCTTCGTACCAAAGAAAACACTTCCATCTTTTTCAATTAACATGGAAGGAACATGTTCGTAATCAAACCCTGCATGCATCTTCCAGGCAGGAGTTTGCATTTCCCGGCTTGTATTATAGGCTACTATCGTATCCTGCATTGTTTTCCCATATACCCATTTGCCATCTGCTGAAATACCGATTGACTCCCGAACAGTAGCATCATTGTTTCGCCATAAAGTTTTTCCGGTAGCTATATCAATCGCAGTCATGTATCTATCAGGCGCCACAATATATACAACGCCATCTTGTGTAACTGGTATGCAGGAAGCTGGCGAATAGTTACGAATGGAAGATCCATTATTCCATTTCCAAAAAAGCGATCCGGTATTTTTGTCCAACGCATATAAATTTTTGTCCCATGCTCCAAACATTACTTTCTCATCATATAATATCGGAGTACTTACAACTGGCCCACTCAACGCAGCATAACTCCATATTATTTGTCCGGTATTTAAATTTAGTTTTCTGAAAGCATGATCACTTCCTCCAATAAATACTTCTTCACCAGAAATTAATGGCGATGCTAAAACTGCTGCTCCGGTTTTTGTTTTCCATATTAGTTTTCCAGTGTTACTATTCAAACAATATATATTCCCATCACTTGAACCAAATACAACCTTTCCACTGGAAAAGGCCGGCGATGAAAAAACACTTCCTTTTGTTTTGAATTCCCATTTCCTAATTCCATCTTTTATAGATATCCCTGCAATGTCACCATTCTGATTTCCAAAAATCACCAGATCATTGGCAACAACCGGTGTTGAAATTACATTGGCATCAGATGAATAACGCCAAACTTCCTTTACCGCATTATACTTCTTATTGATTGCAAAATCAGGACGGGCAAATTTTTTATTCTTATCAAAGTTTCTTGTTTCAAGCTTTACTCCTGTCCAAGGTTTTAGTGTTTCAGTAGCAGGTCTTCTTTCTGAAAAGATCATTGAATCTTTTCTCACTTCTACAAGGTTATATCCGCCAATCAGGGATTTTGCCCTTAAGTTGGACCGACCCATTACGCCGGGGATGTCTTCAAAATTCATTGCTCTATTTGCATGACCATGACCACACAAAACAGCCCATGTAT
This sequence comes from Chitinophagaceae bacterium, assembly GCA_016706055.1. GTDB lineage: Bacteria > Bacteroidota > Bacteroidia > Chitinophagales > Chitinophagaceae > JJ008. The sequence goes on from JADJKL010000016.1 coordinate 49,250, forward strand.
TATAATTTTTCAACCGGTCTGTAATTTCATACCAATTATCTAATCCTTCGTCAATAGGATAGTGATTTAAAAAAACTACTGGCTGATTGGGTTTTACATTTTTAAGCTCTGCATCTAACCAGTTTACTGCACTTCTGGGAACATGTCCATCACTCATTCGAACATATGGACCAGACGCACAGCCTAAAAATCTGATGCCATTATACTCAAAGCTAAATTTGTCGTAGCCAAAAACAGTTGCAAACATATCTCCGCCACTTTCGCTCCAGCCAGTATCATGATTACCCGGAATAATATACCATGGAATATTCAGGCTATCCAATATCTGTTTAGCCAGTTCTAATTCTTCATTTGTTCCAAGCTCAGTTATATCACCGGTCAGCACCACAAATGCTATATCGGACATGCTGTTAATATCTCTTATAGTTCGCCTAAGATCCTCCTCTGCAGCGCCATTTGGTGAGCCAATATGTGTATCGGAAATAAAGGCAAACCGGAAGGAGGCAAACTGGCCATATGAAATGACTGTAATAAAAGTTGTTAGCAAAACAAAAAGGATTCTTTTCATGCCAGAAAGTTACATCTTAACAAATAAATCAAAAGAGAACCAAAGTTTGCTTTTTTGTTCTTCATACTTTCAGTATTTTTTGAAAATTCAATATCAACTTTATAACTTTGCTTTATGAAACTAACAGAAGCAAGACAGCAATTCATCAGTAGTTGGGGGGCATTTGGCACTCATTGGGGTATCAATCGTACGATGGCGCAAATACATGCATTATTACTGATTTGTTCAGACCCGATTACACAGGACGATATAATGGAAGAGCTAAATATCAGCCGAGGCAATACGAATATGAATATCAGAGAACTCATCAACTGGGGATTGGTGGAAAGAGTAATACTGCCTGGTGAACGAAAAGAATTTTTCCTTGCAGAAAAAGATATATGGAAAGTAGTAAAACTAATCGTTAAAGAAAGAAAGAAGAGAGAACTCGAACCAATGCTTCAGTTGTTAGATAAGCTTGAAGAAGTAGAAGGCGACAAGAGAGATAAGAATGTAAAATCATTTCTTGAAACAGTAGGTAATATTAAAAAATTGGGCAAGCAGGCCGATAAGACTTTGGACACAATGATAAAAGCAGAAGAAAGCTGGTTCATTAGTTCGCTGATGAAAATATTTAAATAATAAATATTTCTCAATGTAAAATCAAGAATCAATATTTCATACTAAAATTCAATAATCATTAATAGTTTTACTTTATGAATAAAAAGAAAACATTGGTTTTAGGTGCATCTGATAATCCTTCTAGGTATAGTTACCTTGCCATTCAACGGTTAAGAAAAAACGACCATCCTGTTGTAGCTATTGGGAGAAAAGATAGTCGTGTAGAAGATGTTACAATCATTAAAGAAAAAAAGGAATTCGAAAATATTGATACAGTTACACTTTATCTTAATCCACAACACCAGTTGGAATATTACGATTACATCCTATCGTTAAAACCCAATAGAATTATTTTCAATCCTGGAGCCGAAAACGCTGAACTGGCAAGCCTTGCACAAAAAAATAACATCCAGACCTTAGAAGCCTGCACACTGGTTATGCTAAGTACAAACCAGTACTGAATCGTAATTCAACATACCCTGGATAAGAAACTTTACGATTAACAAAGGGTACTACTCCTCAATCTTTCCATTTTGCTTTTACATTGTTTGGAATAAAATAAAATTTTCACAAACCTTGTACGACCGTACCAATTGAAGGCTGCAATCCCAAACCAAGATTGCTGAACAATATCCTTTGTCCAATTAAAAAAACAAAAATGAAAAACCTTCGTACCCATGCAGTATGCGTATGTCTTTCGCTAATGAGTATATGCTCTTATGCACAAAGCAACACACGGCCGCCTTTAAATGAACCAGATTACAACAAGCCAAGGCTCTTCAACAATTTGCCAGAAAGAATTCCATTTAGTGTAACCAATGTTACCTCTCTTTTCAACGCTTCTATAGGGGCAGCGGTTGATTTAGGGCTGTCGGACACGGTTCCATTTACGATGGATGGTGAAGTAATTGCCACTTCTTTCAGTGATAAAGTGCAGAAGCTGGTTGTCCGTTCTTCAAATTATCCTGGTGCAAACATGACTATTTCTAAAGTCACAAATAATGATGGCTCTGTTTCGTATCATGGCAGAATACTCAGTATTAAGCATGGTGATTTTTATGAATTACAAAAAAGTATTGAAGGCTATGTGCTAGTCAAAAAAAGTTTTTACGACCTGATTAATGAATAACTGACCCGTTTTATATCCGTCCCAATCACTTGTACCTATTGAAAAAATTAAAATCCTACTTTGTTATGAAAAATCTTTTACAAACCTGTTTTATTGCAGTGGCATTATGCGCTGCGGTAGCAACAAAAGCACAGGTTCCTATTCTAAATAGTCACCCAACTGCATCTGCAGTTATGTTTCTCGATTTTGATGGTCATACAGTTGAAAATACTTCTTGGAATGTTTCCGGACCAATGATTATGGCAGGTTCAGGTTTAACATCAGCGCAAATAACTGATATATTTAACCGTGTTGCCGAAGACTATCGTCCTTTTAATTTGAATATAACTACTGATTCAACTAAGTTTTTGGCAGCACCAAAGGCAACCAGAATGAGAGTTATTTTAACTACAAGCTGGGAATGGTATGGTTCTGCAGGTGGTGTAGCCTTTGTTGGCTCTTTTAATTGGGGGCAATATGACGACGAAGTACCATGCTTTATTTTTAGTTCTCTTCTGGGAAGTGTAAAGTATATTTCAGAAGCAGCTTCACATGAAGCGGGACATACCTTAGGTCTGTATCACCAATCAAGATATGATGCCAGTTGTACTAAAGTTTCTGATTACCATTCTGGTGGCGGCACCGGCGAAATAGGCTGGGCTCCAATAATGGGAGTTGGTTATTACCAAAACCTTACGCTGTGGAATAATGGACCAAACTCTTATGGTTGCACAAACTATCAAAGCGATTTGTCAGTAATTACATCTGGAGCCAATGGTTTTACTTACCGTCCGGATGATCATGCCGGAACTTTTGCCGGAGCAACAGTTGCAACATTTAGCAGCAACCAGTTTACCGTAAATGGAATTATAGAGCAAAACACCGATATGGATTATATCAAGTTTACTCAACCTGCTACAGGACGCTTTCAGTTATCTGCAATACCTTATAATGTTGGTTCTGGAAACAGCGGTTCTGATTTGGATTTACAGGTGAGTCTATATAATAATTCTCAAACACTAATTGCTGCATATAATCCTGGTACATTATTAAGCTCCGTTATTGATTCTGTGCTTACGGCTGGAACTTATTACCTGAGAGTAGAAGGTAAAGGAAATATATATGCACCTAATTATGCCAGCCTTGGTTCTTATGCATTACAAGGTTCATACAGTACTGGCGGAACTTTACCATTAAGAAGACTTGAACTTACCGGAGAATTGGTAAATGACAAGCACAAATTAAACTGGTTAATTGATGCCGATGAACAAGTCATAAGCCAAGTACTGGAAGTAGCTACTGATGGAAGGAACTTTAGCCCGGTTACAGCTCCCAACACATCCGACAGGCAATTCCTATACAGACCGTATGTTAGCACTGCTGCGCAATACAGGTTAAACGTAACATTTGATAATGATAAACAGTACTATTCCAACATTGTTACTCTTCGTGGAAACGGTTCTGTAGTACGACCTAAAATTCTGAACAACCTTATCAATAATAGCCTGATTACCGTTAACAGCCCAGGTAGCTACAATTACATCATTTTAGATATGAATAGTAAAGTAACTCACAGAGGACAGTTAACAGCAGGTTTAAATAATATATCAGCCGACCGCATTACTGGTGGAATGTATATGATTCAATACACAAACGGTGTTGAACAATGGACCGATAAATTCATCCGCCAATAAACTTTTAAATTCTGGTAACAGAATCTTAATCCGTACCCCAATTGTTAATCAAAGGTTTTCCTGTAACTTAGGAAAACCTTTTTTTATGCTTTGGAGAAAATTTAATGGAGACCCTATTGATTTACCCATCATGCAAGCGGTTGAAAATGCAATCAAAAGAGAAACTGCAAATGGTTTCCATTTGAAAGTTTGCATTGGTACCGACTCACAGGTAAAAGGGAAAGACACAGAATTTGCTACAGTAATTGTATTCCTGCGAGAAGGACATGGCGGCTTTATGTTTATTCACAACGAAAAAACAAAGCACCAGTACTCCATCAAGGAAAGAATGCTGATGGAAGTAGCCAAGAGTATCGAAATTGCTTATGAACTTTGCAATCTGTTCACTGTGTATAACGTAGAGATGGAAGTACATGCCGACATCAATACCAATCCACAGTTCAAAAGTAATGATGCATTAAAAGAAGCAATGGGCTACATTCTTGGAATGGGCTTTGCTTTCAAGGCCAAACCAGAAGCATTTGCCAGCAGTAGCTGCGCCAATAAAGTAGTGAATTAGAGTTGGCTGAATAGTTAGCCAGTTGTCTATGGAAATACCGGCCAGCATCTTAGTCCGCCTTAGGCTTTCTTTTTCTTCTTAAACCTATTATAAGTATAATAAGAAATCCTGCACCCAAAAGAATTCTCATCATTGCACTTCTCTTCTTTTTGGCATCATTCTCTTTTTGAATTTCCTGAATGTATCGCATGTTCCGATCAATATCATCATAATTATCACTCGGCTTAATAGTAGAGATTTTGTTTGAAATACTATCTTTCAGCACATTCGTTTTTTGCACTAATGAGTCAGGATTAAGCGGCTGCTTATCAGCAGATACTTCATCTGTTTGGCTGTAAGATAAAAAAGACAAAGTGAGTAATGATGCCACTAAAAACCCTTTCATATACAATAAAACTTAAAGGAGAAGAATGCTGGTTATTTTATTTGAAAATCAGACTCGGGTGTTTTATCATTCGTATGATCTGCAAATAACTGAGAAGCTGAATGTGTAGTAATGGCAGAAAAGCCTTTCTCCATCTTTTTGCTATCTTCTTGTGCTAGTGCAAATGTAACAAGCACCATGACGAATAGAACGACAACTATATTTTTTTCGGATAAGATAGGTTTCATAAACAGTTCGTAATGGGCTGCAAATTAAGAAATAATCCTAAACATCAAATACCCTAATTGTAGTATATATGCCTAAAGTTTCGTAAAACTACCATTCAACCCGCCTATATAATCGAGCAATTCTTTTCTTCCATCCTTTTTTACAGCCGATGTGACAAAGTTTGGTGGCGGCTCTTCCCAGTTTTCTGACAAAGCGGCTAAGAAGCTTTTTACGTTTCTATCAGTAGCACCCGGTTTATTTTTATCTGCTTTGGTAAATACCAGCACAAAAGGTATCTGCCACTCTCCTAACTGATTAATAAACTCCAAATCAATTGCCTGTGGTGTATGGCGGCTGTCTATCAGCACAAATAAACACACAAGGTTTTCTCGCAGCCGGATATAGGATTCAATCATATTACCCCAGTTTCTCCGAGCTTTTTGCGACACGGTGGCATAACCATAACCCGGCAAATCCACCAAGTACCATTTCTTTTTATTCTTAGATACTATTTCAAAGTGATTGATAAGCTGTGTCTTTCCCGGTGTGCCCGATGTTTTGGCTAGGTTATGCTGATTCGTCACCATATTTATCAACGAACTTTTTCCCACATTACTTCTACCAATAAAAGCATACTCCGGACCATCCGCTGGTGGGCATTGTTTGTACGTAGCACTGCTGATAATATATTTGCCTGAAATTATTTCCATGAGGACTGCAAGATAACATTTAATGCAAGAGGTATGAGGTCTGAAGTCAGAGTGTATCAATCGACTCCAGCCTCATACATCATACCTCCTACTTCCGTCCTCTGTTTTCTCTCTTCCTCACTATCTTTGCTGCCCATGTCCAATTCATTACCCCACGACCATATTACTCCCTTTAAAGATTCTGAAAAAGGCAAAAAAGAACAGGTGGCTGATATGTTTGATAAAATAGCCCCGAAGTATGATGCCATGAACCGTGTCCTCTCTGCCCGAACGGATATTGGCTGGCGCAAAAAAGCCATCAATATGCTGAAAAAGGACAGCCCAAAGCATATGCTGGACGTAGCCACCGGTACTGCAGATATGGCCATTTTGACCTGCAAAATGCTGGATCCTGAAAAAATTGACGGCATTGATATATCCGAAGGAATGCTGGAGCTGGGCCGAAAAAAGATTGAAAAAGAGCAACTTACCCACAAAATTGAACTACACACCGGCGACTCAGAAACAATAAATTTTGCAGATAATACGTTTGATGCGGTAATGGTGGCATTTGGAGTACGGAACTTTGAAAACCTGGAAAAAGGCCTTGCTGAGATGAAAAGGGTATTAAAACCCAGAGGCCGGTTAATAGTGCTTGAATTTTCGAAACCACGGCGAAAACTTATAAAAAGGATTTTACAACCTGTACATGGGCATTGTGGCTCCGCAGGTGGCTCGTTGGTTCAAACAGAATAAAGAAGCCTATCAATACCTGAACGAATCATCCATTGCGTTTCCGGATCGCCATTTATTTACTGACATTTTAAAAAAAGTGGGATACGCTGATACCAGTTTTACACCACTCAGTTTAGGAATATGTTGCATTTACGCCGGAACAAAACCCGAATAAAAAAGAATAGTGCATTATTAATGCTGTCAGCATTGTTATTGATTAGCTCTATTACATCTGCACAGATTGACAGGTATGAGTTAAACATGCCCGACCATGATGATAAGCCTTATTATTTTGGTATGACATTGGGCATTAATTTAGCCCGTTTTCAAACCTATTTACATCCCCGCTTTTTAGAAAGTGATAGTGTGTATGTGGCCGAGCCGGTTAACTCTGGTGGTTTCACCTTGGGTCTTTCTGCTACCGCAAGATTATCTAATCGTTTTCAGCTACGTTTCAATCCGCAGTTAATGTTTATTGAGCGAAATATTTTTTACAATCTCAAGCATCCTGATATTGACGGCCTAACAGAAGTAACTAAAAAGGTGGAATCCGTAATCGTTTCTTTTCCAATACAACTAAAATTTCAGAGTGATCGCATTGGCAACTTCCGGGTGTACGCATTAGCAGGTATGAAGGGCGACATAGATATGGCCAGTAATGCCCGTGCAAAAAGGGCAGAAGAATTGGTAAAAATTTGGAAGTATGACTACGGTCCTGAGTTTGGTATCGGCTTCAATTTTTTCTTTGATAGCTTTATTTTTTCTCCCGAAATAAAAATAAGCAACGGCCTGCGAAACATACATGCAAGAGATGAGAACCTTCGCTTCTCCAATGTGTTTGATAAAATACAATCGAGAATGATTGTGTTTAGTATTCATTTGGAAGGATAAGACTTGGTGTCTCGCCCTGAAATAGGTTGACTACGAATCAATCAAAAATTGACTTAAAAAATACAAATCATACATGGTTTCAAAAACTAATAACGTTGCACTACTTGTACATAGTTGTGACAGGTATGAGCTATTATTCAATGGATTTGAGGCCTTCTTCTCGAAGTATTGGGATTTTAAGATTAACAGCAATTACTATTTTGCAACAGAAGAAAAAAAAGTAACCCTGGATAATTTTGTCAATATCCAGTCTGGAAAAGGAGAATGGACTGACAGATTAAGAAATTTGCTAGAAGAAAAAATTAAAGAAGAATATATACTATACTTTCAGGAAGATATGTGGCTAAATAAAAAAGTTAATCCAAACTTCTTTAATCACCTATTTGAGTTAGCACAAAAAAATAACTGGCAACAGGTAAAATTACATAGCTCTGAAGTCTATAAAACAACTTCAACAGATAACTTCATTGAAGGATTTAATATTGCCATAGTTGACAATGCAAACTCAGATTTTCTCATGTCACATCAAGTTACCTTATGGAACAAGGATTTTCTTTTGAAGCAGCTCAAAAGAAATGAACATCCTTGGAGGAATGAGCGAAAAGGAACAAAACGACTAAAAAAAAATAATCCGGAAATCATTCATATCGACTACTTCGCAGAAAATGGTAATAAAGAAATCAATAACAACAACAATCCAATATTGAGAAGCGAATATCAAACTATATCTATGAATGGCCTTTTAAATAGCAATATCGAGCCTTTCCTTACAGAATTAAAATGTGAAGACATCAAGCAGCAGCAATATGCATTAAAACTCGAACACAACTATAAAAATGGGCTTACACATGATGGCAAACCTAAACCAAGAAAAGTTGACATATTTAAAAGAACAAAAAACTGGTTACAAGGGAAATAAAATAAGGTCATTTGGGTTAGTCTACGATTATCAACAGTTAACTTAATTTTTTCTACACAGTGTTTCTTTTCCTCCAGTCATTATTTTACTTCCTAGAGCTGGCTGTCGCTTGTAAGATCAAAGAGTAATTATCAAAAATCAAACTCTCTACGGTGCATATTCCATCTTACACTAAAAGAAATTACGGAAGCGTTTGCTGTAGTTAGTGGTGCTGTTACTGTTTTTTGATTTCGTACAATCGCATTCAGGTCAAGAAAAAGATTTTCCCGTAGCTCATATGACAGTAGGAAAGAACCATACAGCACATTTGTCTTCCAGCCGCTGCCAATATTGTAACCATAATCGCCTTGTCTTGGCGGAATAACATTGGGCAAGAAAATATTGCTTCCGAAACTCTGGCTGCTACTATCTCTCCCCTGCTGGTAATAAATAAGCTTTGCAATAGCCGTCCACTTAGGTGCGGGTTGATAACGGGCAATACCAATATACTCTTGGAAGTTGGCCATCAACGGATGTGCCAATGGCTGATTATAATGTGTGTAGTTAGCCACCGAGTCACGATGCGAATATGTAAACGGACGAACCCTGTTATGCTCTATCTGCAAATCAAGATTGCTTATACCAAATGCATCGATATACTTAGCACCTATTTGTATGCCCCACTTGTTGGCCCACCAACCTCTGTTCTTTTTTATTTCAGACAAAAGAAATTCATCCAGCGAAAACTGTCCGTACAATTGAATCTTTCCTGCAAGGTTTGCTTTTGCATCTAAACCAATGATGGAGTTGTCAAAACTTCCGTTCTGCTGCTCGATAGAACGATAAAAGATAATAGGATTCAGATACCCAAAATCAAAGCGGTTTGTTCTCCCAAATATCACACCTTCAAACAAGCCAATGTTCAGCCACTTGGTAACATTTATATCTAGGTGATGCATGGCGGCATACTTCTTTCCAATTAATCGGTCGCCAATTTTATCATCTGCATTCTGCAATTCCATAAACAGGTTCTGGTAATTAAACTTCCAGATTCTTGTATTCAATTTCAGGAAAAGAGAGTTGTTGCCAAAATCGCTCAGCAACAAACTGCGATGGCCGTTGCCAATAAAGTTTTTATCGTAACCAAATGTTACATCAATGTATTTTGTAACGTTGAATGTAAAATAACCCCTTGCATCAAAATAATCTGTACCGCCTGCTGCTTTAAAGGGTTTGTAATAACCGGCACCAGGTACTGCTTTTCGCATACTGATAAAATCCTGCACATACTTCGGTGCTCTTTCCTGGTTATCCGTTAAGTAAGTATAGAAGCCAATTTTGTTGGCTATCTGTCCTCGAACAGTTACGCCTCTTGTATTTAAAAACAACTTATCAGTGTTATTACTTTCTTTCCCTACAGTGTATTGTATTACCGGATTCACTACGAGGTCAAAATCCTTTACATGCACTTCAAAGAGATTAGCCGGAGTGGAATAAAACTTCTGGATGAATTTCTTTTTGGATAAATATTTTGAATGCTCCGCAACAGGTACATATTCAAGATTGTTCATGTACAATCTTTCGATATTATACTTATCAACTTTTGAAAGCTTAACACCTGGTTGCTCCATATAGTGATTAACAGCATTTACCACATGGCTGCGGCTAAAGGGTTTTGTTTGGTAATAATTAAAGAATGAATCAGTACGGCTTTTAATGTGAAGCCTTTCCATTAAAATATTCGCCTTATCTCCCTGCGGTAAAAAAGTGGATTGAGAAAATTTTGATATCGGTAATAACAAAAATGCTATTCTTATCAACGGTTTTTTAAAATACATAGTTCATGGAATTGAATTCGGGAGCAAATTATGCAAAATAATTGTATAATAAATATGCATTAAGCATGAAGACAATTTTACAAATTACTTCCTCTCGTTATTTAATGTAAACTTCGAGCATTCCACCGGTATCACCCCTTCGCGGTGCAATAAATGAGTCTACTTTCTGGTAGTGATTCATTAAAGTATCCCTTATTCTGAAGGGAAAGAAATTATTTAATGAAGGAACATATTCAAACAGTACTAGGTCATACTCTTTTTTTGCAATACTAGTTTCAAACATAGCTGCCTGTTTGTTGAACATTCCTACTCCCAAATGATGCCACAATGGATATTGTGGACCGGTATGGGTTTTATACGGGATTTCCACTGCTAAAGGAGTTAGCTCTGTCAGATTTAATACATTCAACTCTTTTCCTTCTTTTACCAACGGCATTGCTAAAAGCCGCTTCATTCCATCTGCAGTAGAAGCAGGCATATAAATTTTATGAAAAGATTTTAGATCAGAATAAACCCAACTGGCAACAGGTATATCGAGGCTATCAACTGGCCTGATCATGTAGGTTGATTTGTTAACTACATTCTCTGGAGCTTTTGAATAGTCAACTATCTCGGCTGGAAATAACCTGTCGGTGACCCGTTGAATATATTTCCAATAAACTCCGCTCCACCATAAAAGAATACCTGCAGCAAATACTGCCACCACTTTCATTTTACTGAATTCGATGGTATACATTTCCTTTAAGAGAAATAAGATATAGGCTATGCCAAAACTGTGAAAGAAAATATTATTATCTGGAGGCGTATAACTTGTTACTTGAAATACGGCTGCCTGCCCCAGCATTCCAATTGTTAACAGTAGAAAAATAAAATTTTTCTGATCGTTGAAAAAATTTTTCCAGCTTTTATACTTTATAAAAAGTAGTACCATGATAAGAAACAAGTAAAATTTTATCCATTGGGAACCGGTAAAGAATTCATCGATAATTTCTTTTATAGATATCCTGGAAGAGTGCGGTGCTTGTCCATGATTAAACCAATATCCAAATTTATATTGCAGAAATGGCGAAATAAATAAAAGCAATATCAATCCAAAGGAAAAAACATAAATGAGTATTGGTAACCATTTTCGTTTAATGATACCAGCATAGCCGATCAGCATCAAACTTAAAACGAAAGCCATTCCTCCCGCATCCTGTTTAGTTAAAAAAGAGCAACAGGTAAAGAATGCAGCTCCGATGACAAATAAAAATGACAGCCTTTTCTCTGAAAATTTGATATACTGTAATAAGAAGGCAATCCCGATAAGTTCATACACAATCACCGTATGATTATACCAGGGCCAGAAATTAAAAAAGGAATAAGAAAGACAGAATAATAACACACAAACAATCCGTAATCCAGTTTCTACCGAAAGACTTTTCAATATCGATCTGAAAGCCAGTCCGGAAAGTATATTGATGAATACTTGTGCTTTCACCAGAGTAATCATTTGTGTACCGAATATTTTGAAAAAAAGACCGGGAATAACCCAGTACATACCACCCAGCGGGGTGCCAAAGTCTTTAAAAGGCAATTCACCCTGGCTGATGCGATAGGCTCCTTCCCAAGACAGAAAAATATTGACCCGATAGGGAAAGGTTACAAAGAGAGGAACAGCGGCTAAAACAACAATAATTAAAATTTCAGCTGCAATAAGACTTCTTTTTATACTCAAATCATTAAAATTCATAGGTAAAATATATCTGAATGTAAACTTATTGAAATGAACGATAAGATCGTTATTAAATATAAATATTACTTTGTATTTTGGCAATCAATAAGATACAATTGTGACAGCATATATTAAACTTTTAAGACCAAAAGACTGGGCAAAGAATTTATTCCTTTTTATTCCCTTGTTTTTTGCCGGAGAATTTACGAATACAGATAAGATTATTCAGCTTATTTGGGGGTTTCTTTCCTTTTCATTTATTGCCAGTAGCATTTATATCATAAATGATTACATGGACATTGAAGATGACCGTAAACATCCCGTTAAGAAAAACAGACCGCTGGCAAGTGGAGCAGTAAAAAAATCAGTAGCGTTAGTTATCTTTTTCGTTTTACTGATCGGTGGTTTTTTAATGGCTTGGTGGATCAGAGATAAATTTCTTTTTGTTTTAGGATTATATTTTCTGCTAAATATGGGTTATTCATTTGGTCTAAAAGCTATTCCTGTGTTAGATATTTTAATTTTATCCGCAGGGTTTATTTTCAGGATCAAAGCTGGCTCCATTATTACCTATACAGCACTGTCTGAATGGATCATGATCATGGTGTTCTTACTGGCTTTATTTATGGCGATTGGAAAACGAAGAGACGATGTGTTGCTTAAGCTAAGTTCGGGAACAGAAATGAGAAAAGCAGTAAAAGGATACAACCTTGAATTTTTAAATGTTTTATTAGGTTTGGTTTGCGGAGTAATCATAGTTGCTTACCTGATGTACACCATGTCAGAGGAAACAATTGAACGTCTTGCTCCCGCCGTTTATATTACACATGCCTTTTCGTAATAGCGGGTATAATGCGATATTTGCAGATAATTTTTGTAGCCGGAGATTCAGGCTCGCCAACAAAGATTCTTTATAAGGATCTTTTTATTAAAATAGTGCTGTTGCTATGGATCGCAAGTTTTGCAGGAATAATTTACATGAAAGATCTAACCTTATTTAAATAACGGAATGAAGAAGAAAATTGCGAATTGGGGTAATTACCCGGTTATTGAAAGCGATGAAAAAGCATTTTCTTTTACAGAAGATATTCAAGACTATGCCAGGCAACATGAACATTTCATTACCCGTGGTAATGGACGATGCTATGGAGATGCATCTCTTGCCCTGCCACCTTATCTACTTTAAAATATGACAAG
>JADJKL010000017.1 GCA_016706055.1 Chitinophagaceae bacterium
AAAACAAGCCAGACCACAGTGATTTGACTTTCTTCTATAAACACCCCCCCAAGTAGTGTGACCGGACCTTTTGTTGATTAGTCTTGTTTCTTACAGTTTTTGGTTGCATTTGTTGATTGGCTAGAATGATTGGCAATAACTGGTGGTAATGCCTTGAAGTAGTATTGTCGGAGGTATTCAGAATATGTTTACCGGTAATAAATGTACCAGTCAGTGCCTATTCTGTTTATTTTCTTCCTAATGGCCTTTTTCTCTGCATTATGCGGTGCTATCAGTGCTGCCAATGAAGATATGAGGAAGAAGCACAATCATTGGCTTTCAGTTACTAATAGCATTTTATTATATCAATAGCATTAATGATTATGTGCAAAAAGATCCAACCGGACCAATTGCTGTTTGAGCAGGCATAATACCTTTGAGTTCATATTAGTAATGATGGCGAGAATTCCGCTCTGATGTCTGAACAGTTCGGTGGCATGAGTTCTGGGTCTTTCGATGGCCTTTCTCTTTAGGATTCATGTTCACCGTTTGGTTTGAGAAAAAGAAATTTACCGCATGGGCATTTTAATGTGTAATGAAAGCTGATTGGAAAATGATTAAATAAACTTAAGAAAAAACTAACCGCCACTTAAATAAAAAGTAAGCCCATTCCGCGCAGCAGGTGGGTTTTTGTTAAAATTTTTCCAGTTTTCAATTTGTTAATCAAATAATTCAATCCGTATATTTGATACGAAGACTTTCGTTAAACAGATTTGCCATTAAAAATTAAAGTATATGAGAACTAAAATTCATTACTTAAACAAATAACACAGTAATTGTTTCAATAACAGCAGGACTTACCATGGACTTATTTCCGGGATTATCATCAAACACGGTCAGTTCGAACAATCTATAAATGATACCACACCGAAGAAAAAACTACGACCTGGATAAAAAGTAAGAAATCTCTGATGATGTGCTGGATGAATTAAGATGCTGACAAGGAAGATCAACATGGAGAACTACTGAAGAAAGAATTGGCAGAACCACTGAAAGGTAAAATTCAGAAAAATAAACTTGAGATTGAAGGCGATTGCACAAGTTGACCTGGCAAATTCAGCAAGAAGTACAGAGTCACTGGCCAAGGTTGGACTTTTCCTAAATGCAGGCTGAATTGGCAGAAGTATTGAAAAGTGCAGACATGGCTCAAGATTCAAAAAAAGAAGTACAGGAATCTACTGGCAAAAAGTTGATAGGGAAAAGTAAAGCCAGAAATAGAAAAAGTGAAAAATATCGACTTCCAAAAAATCAGGATGAGATGAAAGACAAAGAAAAGATGGAAAAAGAATTAAAGATAGTTAAAATTGAAATTGGAAAGCAAGGAGAAATCAAAGAATTTAAAAAACTTCACAGACGGATTGGAAAATGATGGATTCATTAATAAAAAGAAGGCTTTCATTAAAGCACAAAGAAGAGCTTTCAATAATGGAAATAAAAGCACATCTCAAAATGAAGCCTACACCAAGTACAGAAGCTTTTGGAAAAACACAAACAATTCAATATTAAAATAAACGATGACGACTCAAACTCGAGGTTATGCATTTTATTTAGTTTAGTGGTACTAGTATAGCTATATGAAAGCAATAGTCCCGTTTACTACAGGACTATTTTAATTATTTTAAATTATCTTATTTATTCTTTAAAATCCACCATGCCCAAATGCACGATGGAATAATGTCGAACTCCGGAGCTTCAATCATTTCAATGTTCAATTGAAAGCTTCGTCAGTTTTTATAACAATTTTCCTTTGTAATTTTCTGTAGCCTGACTTCTCAAAAACAAAATTTATAAGTACCAGCTCAATTCATTGAAATTACAACCGCATGCTCATCGGTAGCAACTACTTGCTCTTTTAGAAACAAGAACCGCAGTTACACATACATCTTTACAGGCTTTTGGTTACAGAATGAATTACAAGACCATAATTTCATCTTTCTTTGCCTTCACCAGATTTGCAACCTGTACTGGCATTAGATGCAGCATATCCCAAAAGGAAATTAATAAATAATAATTTCTTTTTATTGCACTTCAATTGAATGGTTTACTAACAACCTTTACAGAACAGTTGGTAGCGACTAATAAATTAGAGCATTTTTCTGGATTTGCCAAACCGTCTGTAAACTCTTTTCCAAACATTTTTGACGATCTCCGGCAGGGTATATATCATCTGGCAAAGCACCATCGTCCTATTTCCAGTTCACCTTCTGCAAATCACCTTCAAACATTTCTTTTTTGCCCTTGCTCTTCCCACAATGTTCTCATTTCTTCTACCGTTGCTCCTTTTTCTGCTTCATCCACTTCTTTGAAAAATCATTTTTCATCAACCTTACCGGTGTCAACTGCTTCATAGTAAGTTTGTATCTCCCTTCCTTCGAGCTGATTATTTCATTCTTAAAATTGAGCATGAGATGAAGCTTCTTCGCTTGCCTAAACCTGCTACCCAACTGCACTCCTTCTGCTCTATTACCATTTCTGACAGCATTGTCTGCCGTTGGCAATTCCTCCTGCTGCCTATTACCGGAATCTTTACCGCTTTAACAACTGCCGGTATCAATACCATCGTAGTTATGTTCACCTCCCTCTCCCACTATGTCCACCAGCTTCAAAACCTTCTGCTACTACGGCATGCATCCGGCTTCTTCAGATTTTTTGCAAATTTTGAAGAGCTAACCACATGCACATAACAGTAACTCCCTCTTCTTTTAAGACGCTGGTCCATGACTTCGAGTACACGGCAGACGTAAAAACAATTTTCACCCTTCTTCAATAATAATATCAATGTGCTTGTCAACATCTGGGTACGGTAAAGGGTACGTTCTACTCCAAAAAGGCAGGATAGTTGCAGCTTTACATTTACGGATACTGTTCTCGTAAGACATCAGATACATCGATCCGCTGCCTATAATGCCTAAGCCACCAGCGTTGCTTGCACTGGTGGTTTCAGCCACTTGCCAGTCATTCCAGTGGATGATGGATAATCAAAATGTCGAAAAAGTTTGTAACTCTATTTGAAATGAAGTACGCAATCATGGAATTATATTAACTAATAAAATTCTAACTTTAAAATAAAAAGTATGGAAAAGATACTAAAAGAAGTGAATCTTATAGAATGGGAAAAAGTCATTGATAGAATTACAGAAATAAAAAACAGAAAAACAAAAAGTATTTCTTTAAACGAACATTTGAAATGGCTAAAACAAAGGAATTCTCACTCCTAATTGAATTATCACCTCCAGTCAATTTCTAACTGCTCAAGTTTCGATTTATCTTTCAATCCGTGATTGTGTTGCTCAATTTGTTCTGTATCGAAATTACAAACCAATGCCTCTACAACAATCCGTCTGTTTTCAATACTTCCGCAATTATGATAAAAATGATCTTTCGTAATAATATTAAACTTATTCCAGAATTTCTCAATCATTTCGTTCTTCCGCCAATCATTATGATGCCAAGTTGAAAGGATAAATTTAGCTTTGGTTTTAGAAAGTAGACAGAATAATGATTCCTCATCTTCCTCTGACCAACCGTTGTAATAGTCAACATGTCTACCGTAATAAGGAGGGTCGCAATAAATAATATCGTTTGCCTTTGCAAGTGGAATAATATCTGCAAAGGACTTATTATGAAACACCCATTCGGGTTCAGGTTGTATGATTTGTGAAACCATAGAAACCTGATTGGTAATTTTCGTAATATATGCCTGTGCAAAACGATCAGGTTTTTTACAAAAAGGAATATTCCAATTTCCTTTACCTCCAAAACGCATCATTCCGTTAAATCCGGCCCTTGAAAGAAAAATAAAATCATACGGCGAAAATTCACCGCTGTTAAACCGAGAACGAACTTTTAAATAGTGTTCATATCCGTTGTTCTCAGCTTCACTCAAAAGTTTCCCTTCCTTTTCGAGGTATTTTTTCATTAAAGGTGCAGAAATTGATTTATCCTGAATGCTCTTGTAAAAACCAATTATATGTGAGCATTAAAAGCCACTACACCAGTGCCTAAAAAAGGCTCTATCCACTTTCCTTTTTGGTTAGCAATAGCTACTAATTCTTTAATCCAAGGAACGAGTTTGGTTTTTATACCTTGACTTTTTATTGGTGGAACAATTACTTTCATAGGCTTAATTTTTAGTAGTTTTTCCTACAATCTTCTTCCACAAATCTGTTCTGCCCTTAAATTCCAAGAAGTCTTTAAGATTGGTTATTTTGATAGTATTACCTTCTTTAACCATTGTTGCTGAACCAAAGTTTATCCAATACTCATCAAACCACTCTTCGCCTAATTGGCTGAATATTCCATTTTCGTTACGTAGGTCTTCAATGCTTAAAGTTGAACCAATGTTTGCTGTATTTCCAGAACCTTGTTTATCACTTGCAATTTTCCATTTTTCGGCTGCAAAGAAATCAAAGTCCTTTATAACTGATGTAATAGATTTTAAGTTTTTTACAGTAGTAACTTTTCTCTCCCAATTTTTTGTTTGATGCTCCATATTCTTCTTGCAGCTCTTGAACCTGAAAAATTTCTTTGTCTCGATACATCGTCAGACATATCTGTTCTTGTATAATCACACCCAAACAAAAATGCCCTAAGTATTGGCTATATGGAAATTGAATATTCTTTTCTTATTCCGCTCTTTAAAATAGCTCCCATGACTTCCCAACGTAAAACTTGAAATACCACTTTTTACGATAAGTTGTTTTCAAATCCACAGCAAATTTACTTCTTCGTTTTCTTTGTTGATGAACGTTAAATCAGGATAATAATTTTGGTGTTCGGTTAATAGAATTTTATACCCTATTTGTTCTGCAAATCGAAGTATTTGAGGGAAAATGTGTATTTCAAGGATTTTAGAAACAATTTTGGTGTCAGACGAAATGGTGTAGATGTTTTTGTAAACGTCTATAAACCCTTTTACAGACCAGTCCCCATTATCGGTAGAAACGTATTTTTCTAACTTATCTGTAAACCTATCAAGCTCCTTTTTGAATGTTGCTTTATATTTCTCTTTCACTTTTAAGTTCATCAGTCAAATTTACTGAAAATTGTAGCTCTTTCGATTTGTAGATTTAGAGTAATAGTGAAATGCGGGCACTTATCCCAAATCTATACTAGTATTATCTCCGATATTCAACGAACGAGATTCGCCACGAAGATTGGTATCGCTACCTATTACAGAATCATCCAATACAATATCATAAAGATTAGAAAATGAACCAATAATAGAATCTTTAAGGATTGAACTATCTATAATTGAGTTTTCTCCAATAGTAACATTCGGACCTATAATAGAATTTTTAATATTACACCCACCACCAATACTTACCGGCTGAACAATCACTGTATTTTCAAATTCATTCGGATCGGCTGTTGCTCCAAATTTTTTAAGCAACGTAGCATTCGATTCTAATAAAGTTTCCTTACGGCCACAGTCAAACCAATTCTCTACTTTAAATGATTTGAATTTAGAACCCATTTTTATCATACAATCCAATGCATCGGTTAAACTAAATTCACCATGGCTGCGAAGCCCTTCTCTTATATTACTTTCCAGACATTGAAACATTTGCTCTGTTTCTTTGATTTTGTACACACCAACCAATGCCATATTCGATTTTGGAATTTGCGGCTTCTCCACCACTCTACTGATAAATCCATCTTCTCCTATTTCAGCTACACCAAAATCTCTCGGGTCATCCACCTTCTTACACCAATCATGGAGAAAGGGCTGTCCACACTTCTGAATATTGTATTCACAAATGGTATCGCCCAGCACTACAAATACATCATCTTGGTTTACAATTGTTCTCGTCAGTCGGATGGCATGGCCCCTTACCTTGCCTATCAATCTGATGCACATAATGTGCTTTTATTTCAGGGTATTTGCTTTTTACAAAATCCTGAATTTTATCGCCTAGATAACCTACAATGAATATAAATTCATTGATGCCTGCTTCTTTCAACTGATCGATAATAATCCCGAGAACCGTCTTTCCTGCAAGCGGAATAAGTGCCTTAGGCTGTGTGTAACTATGTGGACGCAACTTGGTGCCTGCGCCGGCTACTGGTATGATAGCTTTCATCTATAAATTTTACAGCTCATTATTACAATAATCCGCTGTGGTTTGGTTACTAATCAAAAGCCAACGAAAGTAAGACATTTCAAATAAACAAAATATTAGGCCTTAAAAGCATTAACAACTTTCGCTATCTTATTTTTGTAATGATATTTTTTTGTGCCAAGCTACAGTGCTACTATCATCGTCTGTTGCATCGCACTCTTCATCGTTCAGTAATTCTATTCAACAAATGCAAAGAGACACTGTTTTATTCGACCTCATCAACAAAGAACTGGATCGCCAACGCAATGGCATTGAGTTAATAGCTTCCGAAAACTTTACTTCCTTGCAGGTAATGCAGGCAATGGGCACAGTGCCTACCAATAAATATGCAGAAGGCTATCCAGGCAAAAGATATTATGGCGGATGCGAAGTGGTGGATGAAATAGAAACACTTGCGATAGAAAGATTAAAAAAAGTATTCAACTGCTCCTGGGCAAATGTGCAACCACATAGTGGCGCCCAAGCAAATGGTGCTGTATTTCTGGCGGTAATGAAACCCGGAGAAAAATTTTTAGGTCTCGATCTTAGCATGGGCGGACATCTTACACATGGCAGCCCTGCCAACTTCAGTGGAAAAACATATAATGCATTGCATTATGGAGTAACAAAAGACGGCATAGTAGATTACGATCAGCTTGAAGCAAAAGCAAGAGCAGAAAAACCAAAGATGATAATCTGCGGTGCATCTGCATACAGCCGTGATTGGGATTACAAACGCATCCGTGCGGTAGCTGATGAAATTGGTGCCGTAGTATTTGCAGACATTGCACATCCGGCCGGATGAATTGCAGCTGGTTTATTAAACGATCCGTTCGATGATTGTCATATTGTAAGTTCTACTACACATAAAACATTAAGAGGACCAAGAGGCGGCATCATTATGCTTCGCCATGATTTTGAAAACCCATGGGGAATAAAAGATCCGAAAGGAAATTTAAGAAAGATGAGTTCATTACTTGACCTTGCTGTTTTTCCAGGTACACAAGGTGGACCACTAGAACATGTTATTGCAGCAAAAGCAGTTGCCTTTGGCGAAATACTGAATGAAGATTTTAAAGCCTATGGAAAACAAGTAATCAATAATGCACAGGCAATGGCGAAAGCTTTTGTAAGCCGAGGTTATAACCTTATTAGCGATGGGACAGATAATCATTTAATGCTAATCGATCTTCGCAATAAAAACTTGACTGGCAAAAAAGCTCAGGAAACATTGGATAAAGCACATATCACTTTAAATAAAATGCAGTGCCTTTTGATGACAAATCACCTTTTGTTACTTCCGGTATAAGAGTAGGTGCCAGCCGTTACCACAAGAGGTATGCAGGAAGCACATATGGAAACAATTGTTGAAATGATTGATAAAGTATTGATGAATGCAGATGATGAAAATGTAATTACCAATGTAAGAGGCGAAGTAAAAACATTTATGCAGCAGTTTCCACTTTATCCTGAATTAGGTTAACATCGAACTATAAAAATATTGTACCATGATACAGCGTCAACAAACACTTTGGTTAATATTGGCAACAGTTGCTGCAGCACTTACTTTTAAATTTCCCTTTGCAACAGGCGAAGAAATTGTCAAGAATACAACGATGAAACAGTTGGTAGAAACTACTGCAGGTAATAATTTCTTTACATTGATACTAACTATTGCTTCAGCTATTATTTCTACTATTACTATTTTCATGTTCAAGGATCGCAAAATGCAAATAAAGCTTTGCTTGCTTGGGTTGTTAATTGCTATCGGTATTCTTGCCTTGTATATTCTGGATATGAATAAACTTATTTCCGGCACTCCTGCTATTTGGGCATTGTTACCCATTGTTGTTATCGTAAGTTATTTTATGGCTTTTCGTAACATACGAAAAGATCAAAAGCTGGTAAAATCGCTGGATAAGTTGAGATAAGTAATTTCAAAAAAAAATCTAATAGAAATATCTGCATATTGGCAAAAAGAAAAGAGGAGCAACTAGCTCCTCTTTTTCATGTTCAAAGTTTAGTACTCTCTCTGTTATTGAACAATAAATTTAGATGTAAGAATTTTTTCTCCGCCTGAAACCTGTAAATAATATTTTCCCGCTTGCAACTGACCCGGCAGCTCTATTGTTTTGGAATAAGAACCTCCCGGATGTTTCAATGTTTCTGTTTTTACTATTTGTCCGTTAGCTGAATAAATTTTTACAAAATAATCTCCAGCAGCACTATTCATCTGTATAGTAAATTGTTTGCTGGTAACAGGATTTGGATACAATACGATATCCTGCTTAACGGTAAGGTTGGTTGCCACTTTTACAATCGGGCTATAAATTATTTTACCATCTCTACTTGTTACTTTAATTCTATAGTAAGTAACTGGAGTGGCTTGCAAATCATATTCGTAATAACTTTCTTTATCATTTGCATTGCTTCTTGCAGCAACGGAAGCCATTGAAGTAAACTGTGTGCCGTTCAATGATCTTTCTACTTCGTATGCCACTACATCTATTTCTGTAAGGTTGGTCCACTCCACTCTGTTTCTATTGCCAATGCTGTATGCTTTTACATCTACAAGCTTAACAGGTAATGGATTAGTAGCAGAACTTTTACTGCCTAGCGAAAAGGACTAAAAGACGATACCACACCAGAAGTTATTGTACCGCTAATATTAGTTCCAGTTGTTACGACATTTCCTTCACTCGTCCATTGTGAGCCATTATATCTGGCCACCTGTAAATCACCTAGATTAGTAACATATAAAGCACCATTGCAGGGGCTGTTACTGTTCCAAAATAAAGTAACTG
This sequence comes from Chitinophagaceae bacterium, assembly GCA_016706055.1. Taxonomy (GTDB): domain Bacteria; phylum Bacteroidota; class Bacteroidia; order Chitinophagales; family Chitinophagaceae; genus JJ008. The sequence goes on from JADJKL010000017.1 coordinate 8,945, forward strand.
CAACATTCGCAGAACCAGTACGATCTAAAGTCCAGTATTCGCAAGCACTAACTTGAGTTATTGGACTAAGTACAGACCCTCTGTTTAGCGAAGGTGCTCTAATAAACTCAGCCTGAAAGTTGGTTGATGATGAAGGTGCTGAAATCCCAATTTCCCGCATTCCTGCATTTATTTTACCAACAGGAAAAGTAAAAGCGGTAGTTCCAACTTTAGCGATTGGACCATTTACAAATGATGAAGTAGAACCACTTGAGTAAGATGCTGATGCTGCTGAATTTAGTGTTAGGAGGTTTGTTGCATCAGTAGTAATATGTCCGCTTGTAAGTGTTAGAACATTTGTTACTGTAGTTGGTCGTTGTAATGATATGCCTGTTGTAGCAGGACCAAAGTATTGTTGGCAGTAAGATTATAAAATGTTGTATTACTTGTACCATTAATATTTTGCAATACAGTGCCATTAAAAGTTACAGTTGCTGCTTGCTGTGTGAACGTTCCGTTATTTGTAAAATGACGACCAACAGTTAAATTATTATTAAGTGTAGAAGCATCAAGTCCGGCTCCAGTACCAATTGTTACATCGTTTAATACCGTAATATTCGTTCTGATTTCTGCGGTTGGGGTACTTGTTGTATTTACAGTAAGATTATATAAATGCGGGGTACTATTGATCCAATAATTAAATGTGTAAACAGGTGTTGCTCCATTACCTACCTGTAAAGTACCTCCAGTTACTGTTGAATTTGTAGAAAGATTAATATAATCTGTGAATGCATCATCAATTAATTGTAATACAATAGTGCCTCCACTCATGTTAAATACCGAGCCAGTAGCTTGAATTCCAAATGAAGGAACCGCTCCTACTAGGCCGGTATTTCCTTGAGTATTTGTTGTAAAAACTCCTCCTGTTTGGCTATATGTTATTGTGTTTGTTGTCAACAGTCCTAAAAAAGCACCTGAAACATTTAATTGACCTCCTTCGATAATTAACGAAGCTCCAGTATTATAAAAAAGCCACCAATCTGAAAGAGTACCTGTATTATAAATTCCGGCAGTAATTCTCATCAATCCTGATAATTCTGTATCACAATTTTGTGGTGTCACTGTTATGTTTGAATTATTTAACCAAATTCCTGAATTTGCATTTATCGTAGCTGTTTGATATCCAGTGGTTGGATGCACTGCAGTTGTAAAGAACGTATTAGTCAAACCATAAGTACCAGAAAATTTAGCAATGCCTCTTGTTAGTGTAAGAAAACCAGCAGGTATAACGGTCATATTAGTAGGCAAAAATTCAACAATATTTGCAGCATTTCCACTATTGATTGTTATGCGATTAAATTCTGTTAAGGCACCAGCACCACTAACCGATTGATTGGTTGTGCCATTAAATATAAAATCCATTTGGTTCGCACCATTATCAGAATTTAATGAACCAGAATTAGACAGATTACCTCCCAATGTAAAATTTATATCTGCTGTTGGCTGAAAGGTTACACCTGAAGCAATAGTAAGATTTGCATTTGTCCTACAATTTGCAGGGGCAGATTTAATGTTACTACCTGAAAGTATGAGATTTGAATACGTTTCCGTTCTTATCGTTTGAGCCGCCCCATAATAATCAACTATACTTCCTGCTGCAGTAGTAAAATCTCCACCCGTGAAAGAGCCTGCAACATTTAACCTACCAGCGGCTGTAATATCTATCTGATTTCTATTAACATTACCATTCAAAGTAATATTTCCCGAAACATTCAGTGTGCCAGTCGTGATGATTAAGTTACTAAGACGGTTATTATTTCCAGTATTAGCCATTGTAATGGAAGCACATGACATTGATCCCGCATTAACATTTATAGTCTTGTTTAATCCATTAGTTGTTGGGGTATTAATTGTTACTGCATTAGTTATATTAAGAGAATTAGTACCATTTATTGTAACAACACTTGTTGCATTACCGGTGTTTATTGTAAGTGAAAGACAAACGGCAGCAACATCAACTGTAACTGTAATTCCATTATTTATGACCACTGTCTGCCCAGCCGTTGGAACAGCAGCCCCGCCCCAGGTTACTGTACTACTCCATGGTCCTGAAACAGAAGCAACACGTTGAGACGATGCATTAAAACAAAATGCTAAACAAAAAAGTACAAGAAAAGATTTGTAATTACGAAATGTAAAAAGTTTCATACAGTTAGTTGTAGGGATTAAAAATCAGCTTTCAGTGGAGATTGGATTCTGGTACGGATTTCTCCCCATTCAGAGAGAGTTCTTTTACCAAGCCGTAAAAGTATATATCCGCATTTAGATATGCAAGTTTTTCTATGTAATTTTACTGAAAAAAGTGAGTAGTTTTACGAATGTAGCTTTAGTCGGAGCATTTTCATGCTAAAAATCAAGTCGGCGTTACAGATAGTTTGCCGTGTAACTACTTTTCTGCTTCTTTAAATCGGAAGGTTTGCCGGCAAACACCAATTCGCCGCCGCCATCGCCAGCTTCGGGCCCAAGATCAATTACCCAATCAGCACTGCGTATCACATCAGTATTATGCTCTATTACTAAAATGGAATGGCCTTGTTCTATCAATGCATTAAAAGAAGTAAGTAGTTTTTTATATCATGAAAATGCAAACCAGTGGTAGGTTCATCAAAAATGAATAGTATTTTATTATTGGCTCTACCCTTTCCCAAAAAAGAAGCAAGCTTTACCCGTTGTGCTTCGCCACCAGATAATGTGTTGGATGATTGTCCCAGTTTTACGTAACCAAGTCCAACATCACTCAAAGGCTGTATCGCTTTTGCAATGTTAGCTCCATCAGAAGCCGAGAAAAAATCAATGGCTTCGTCCACACTCAATTCCAAAATATCATAAATGCTTTTAGCATTACACTTTACTTCCAGCACTTCTTCTTTAAATCGTTTGCCGCCGCATGATTCGCAAACCAGATGCACATCGGCAAGGAACTGCATTTCTACAACTTGTTCGCCTTCGCCTTTGCAGGTATCGCATCTGCCGCCATCTACATTAAACGAAAAATGCTTTGGTTGAAAACCCCGCATCTTGCTCAATGGTAGTTTTGCAAACAGCTCTCTTATTTCATCATATGCTTGATATAAGTAACCGGATTACTTCTGGAAGATTTACCAATCGGATTCTGATCTACCATTTCTAATTGCTGAATGGAATCTACATCTCCCGTTATTTGTTTATGAAAACCAATCTTATCACCAAACTCGCCTTTCATTTTTCGTAAAGCAGGATACAAGATTTGTTTTACCAATGTTGTTTTACCACTACCACTTACACCACTTACTACACACAGCACATTTAAAGGAAATTGAACAGTAATGTTTTTCAGGTTATGTTGCCTTGCTCCTTCTACTGTTATTGAACGATTCCATTTTCTAACTGTCTTCGGTGGTTCAATTGTTAATTCACCTTTCAAGTATTTACCAGTTAGGCTCATCGGGTTTGAAATTATTTCGTCATAATCTCCTTCGGCTACTACTTCTCCGCCCAAATGAGAAGCATATGGACCCATATCAATAATATGATCTGCTTCTCGCATCATCATTTCATCATGCTCTACCACTACAACTGTATTACCTAAATCTCTTAGCTCTTTTAATACTTGTATAAGATTCGCCGTATCTCTTGAATGCAAACCGATAGATGGTTCATCTAAAATGTACAATGAGTTGGTAAGATTGCTTCCCAGACTTCTTGTTAATTGTATTCGCTGGCTTTCGCCACCACTTAATGAATTGGCCAAGCGGCTCAAGGTTAAATAACCCAGTCCAACTTTTATTAACGTATCAAGTCTGTTGTGCAATTCCAATAAAATTCTTTTCGCTACATCTTTATCATGCTGGCTTAATTTCTTTTCTGTTGCAGAAAACCATGTTTTCAAATCTCGTACTGGCAGTATGCATAGCTCACCAATATTCCTATCATTCACTTTTACATACAAGGCTTCGGGCCGCAAACGAAAGCCATTACAATCAGGACAATCTGTTCTGCCTCTGTAGCGGCTGAGCAAAACTCTGTACTGTACTTTATACAATTGCGATTCCACATCTTTAAAAAAATCATTAATGCCCATTACACCATCACTTCCTTGCCACAGTTGTTTGATTTGCTTATCGGTCAGATCGGCAATGGATTTATGAACAGGAAAGTTGAATTTCTTTGCCCCCTTCACAAAGTTCTGTCGCCACCAATCCAACTTCTCTCCTTTCCACGGGGCCACGGCACCATCATACACACTTAATCTTCTGTCCGGAATTACCAAATCAGCATCGATACCCAGCACTTGTGAAAAACCTTCGCAGGTTGGACAAGCACCAAATGGATTATTAAATGAGAACAAATTAGGAACTGGTTCTTCAAACTGCATTCCGTCTAGTTCAAAACGATTGTTGAAATGTAATAGTGAATGGTGAATAGTCAATGGTGAATTCGCAAGAGTCTTTGATTTTTTGAAACTTTCAGTGGACTGTCGGCTGTCGACTGTCGACTTCCTTGCACCTCAAGATAAACATCACCTTCACCTTCATAAAAAGCAGTGCCAATGGAATCAGCAATTCTGTGTTTGTCATCATCATCAAAATCCTTTACCACAATTCTATCGATAAGAATATGTGTTATCTTTTTGACTTAAGTTCTTTGTCGCTTAGTTCAATCAATTCTTCAATACGATAAATTTCGCCTTCGGTTTTAGCTTTTATATCCTTACTATAAACTCTTGAAAAACCTTTTTGCGCCAGAATATTCAATTCTTCTTTTAAATCCCTGTTTGTATGTTGCTTGAAGGTGGCAAGAATGAAAACTTTATCGTCAGTCTTCAAATTAGTAATGGCATCCAGCACATCTGTTACATCATCCTTTTTTACTTCTTTGCCGGAAATAGGTGAAATCGTTTTTCCGATTCTTGCAAACAGCAATCTTAAGTAGTCATGAATCTCCGTCATGCTGCCAACCGTACTTCTTGGAGTTCTTGTTATTACCTTTTGTTCGATGGCAATAGCTGGGCAGAGTCCTTTAATGTAATCTACATCCGGTTTATTCATCCTGTTCAAAAACTGGCGGGCATAAGCACTCAGGCTTTCTGCATAACGTCGCTGCCCTTCGGCATAAAGTGTATCAATGGTAAGTGAAGACTTGCCAGAACCTGATACACCTGTTACCACAATCAGCTTGTTCCGGGGGAATTCTACTGTAACATCCTTGAGGTTATGCACCCTGGCACCCTTTATATAGATGTTATTTGCGGAAATTACGGTCTTCGATTTGGCGGGGTTGTTCCCTATTATTGCTTTTTCCATTAATATATAAGTCGGTGAAAAGCCTTGTCTGACATGGTTTTGAACAAGATTCTTAACATTTTGTTAGGATACATTACTACAATTTCTCTTCACAAAGGTTTGGCAATTTAATGAAATGCCCTATTTTTAATTTCCAATAATCCAGAAAATGAAAAACAAAAACTTAATAAGCCTATAAGCACAAACTTCTACTCGTTCTTTTTAACCATTTTATTTTATTTTAACCAATATCCATTTGAAAATGTATCTGTGTGTACATACAGTATGTATATGCATGATCCAGCAACCTAAACTGTAGAAGTTATGAAAGCTTTATCTAAAAAAACTGACCATGAACTCATCCATCTGTTTACAGATGGGAATGTTGATGCATTAGAAGCACTTATCCTCCGCCACAAGGACAAACTCTATACATCTATCTTATTTCTTGTAAAAGACAAATACCTTGCCGAGGATATCTTCCAGGACTCTTTTATACGCATTATTGATACAATGCGTGGAGGTCGTTACACGGAAGAAGGAAAATTCCTTCCTTGGGCAATGCGTATTGCACATAATCTATGTGTAGATCATTTCAGAAAAGTAAAACGTACACCAGTTATCCGCACCGGCGACGACAAAGATATTTTTGAAGTACTTAATTTTTCTGAAGACAGTGCCGAAACGGTGATGATAAGAAGACAAAGTCATGACAGAGTGCGGGACATGTTACAAAGTTTACCGGAAGATCAGCGGGAAGTTATTATATTGCGTCATTACGCAGATATGAGCTTTAAAGAAATAGCCGCTGCAACCAATTGTAGTATTAACACAGCATTAGGTCGTATGCGTTACGGATTGATTAATTTGCGTAAGCTGATGACACAAAAACAAATAGCTCTTTAAATAAAATAACTGCTTCCTCTTTTTTCTTTATTGACAAAAAGAGAAAGATCTTGTCATTCTGTATCTCCACCCGAAGTAATACCGAATTCTGATAAAAAGGAATTAAAGTTTGCTTGCCATACCGGAAGGTTGGTACAGAATGACACAATTGAAAAGCCTCCTGATATAAAAATCGGGAGGCTTTTTTATGCTACTATGTGTTGGATACTAATTCTGCTTCTTCATATCACTCATTTTCTTATCAGCATTTCCAACATCTGGTTTTGCTTCTTCTTTCACAACTTTCTCAACCTCTGTAGAACGGGCTCCAAGTTTTGCAGAAGAAGGCATTACCTTAACTGCAAGCCAGTGCTAAGAACAGGTTTTACACCGCCCTGATCAGAAACTTCTGGAATTTGTTTTACCCCGACAGGCTTTTCGTGAAGCACTTGTAACAAGAACTACCCCAGTTGTAGCATTTTTGAATCAACAGCATTTGCTTTTAGTAGTAATTACTTCAGGTTTAGAAGGTATAGAAGATGCAGTTTGAATTGCAAAACCACTGGTTTAGTTACTTTACTTTCTTCTGTAGTTTTCTGTGCTTTTGAAGCAGGCATCATCAGTAGTTGAGGATTTACATTAACCACAACTAAACTAACAACAAACAATGCTACGAATGATTTAATTATTTTTTTCATTTTAAAATTTTTGAGTTTATAAATGCTAATACTACTTAACGCTTACAAGAACTTTTATTTTACCAACCGTGTTTTGATTATAATCCTGTAACGCTTTTACCAAGAACCTGACCAACCTTTACTTTATCTGGATCAGTTTCTAGCCACACCAGATATTGATGAAGTAACCAACAGATCGCCACGTTTAATTGCGCCACCTTCCAAACAAACTTTGGTAGAATAACACCAATAACTCCCATTGGAACCATATCATCTAACTGATCGGTTTCGGCATTTCTTTCAGTTAGCAATACACCCTTTTGCAGCAAATACACCAGAAACCAATGTAGAATAAGGTGTAGATGATTTTTCTACCTTTCTGTCAGATGATTGGGAGATAATCAACACATCACCTGCTTCATATTCATTCTTTGTTCCTTCTACTTCAAAAAATTCTGAAATATCTATGCCACCTACTTCAGTGCCATTATTAAAGAACCCTCTCCAACTGTACGTCTATTCTTACACATTAACATTAATATTCTGAAGAAGCACATACTACAGAAACACCTCCTAGCATTATTAAGCAATGAAACACTGTTGGTAGCAGTTGCAGTTGTTACTCGGGCTACTACCCCCATACCATTTGCATGAGTACTAAACATGAACACCTGCGTAATCACCATCATTTCTTCCAACTACTGCACCGGCGGGAGCACCAATAGCAGTAGTAAACCCTACCTATAGCTTCTCCGCCCATTTGATTTCTGCCAACAACACCGGCAGCCGAAATAATGTTGGTAATACCTTCTAACCAATGCTACTTGCAGACGTAGTTAAAACACCCCTGCTAACTCCAGCCTAGTGTTACGGCATAATTGAGCTACCGTTGGCGACACCTCTGTCTGTTGAACATCAATACCTCGTCCTGTACCGTTTTGTAGAAACCCCAAGAGTGGGCAGGGAATTTCCAGAATTTACATTTTCAAAACGGCCAGCAACGCCTGCATCCCCGCTGATACCTGCCTGCCGAAAAACGCCAATACCATTTTGTGTATTAAAGCCCCGAACACCACAACCAGCACCATCATTCCGACCTACTACTGCCCCTGCACCACTGTTAGAATTTGCACCTACAAACCCACCCAATTGCTTCACCACCTAAAAAGTTTCTTCCAATTATACCACCAGCAGATAATGCATTGGCTGTACCTTCAACACCCGTACCGATGGCAGATGTTGCAAAAACTCCTCTGCCAGATCCGTTTGTAGACACATTTAAAGCATGACTTGTATTTGCATTATTATTGATTTCAAATCTGCCAGCCTCTCCAGTTGTACTTACACCATATACACCAACACCACTATTACTGAATCCATATACACCAAATCCGGCAGTGGAGCTATTACCACATACACCAATATCATTTGCGTGGTACCACACACCCCAGCCACTACCAGCTTATGAACCATATACGCTAATACCCAAACCGCCCGTACCATTATTCTGACCACGTACGGCTGATGAAAAACCGCCGGGTGTGTACATGTAACTATTGAATGCACAACTAAATGCATTAAGCAGTCGAAACATTATTTATTGCCACTACCGCATCAGTAGCTGCTGTGTTATTGTTTAAAAAAAAGACCTGCATTTCCTGAGTTAATGCTGATACCAGGTACTCCAACACCCGAAGTGGTAAGGTCTGTAACACCATAACCAGTTTCGCTGGTTCCTTGCACACCAAAGCCCCGAGTGCTTGCTGCCACCCCGGTATTACTGGTAGCAATCCCATTATACAAAAGGTAATGAATAATGAACCAGTGCCTCTTTGTGCATATAATGCAGAATTGCCATATGTAACAACACTTGTGTTAGCACTAAAATGGATGCTGCCCTGTTTGTATTTGCAGCATTTGTATTGTTAAGTAAAAAATCCGCCAACAGTAGCGAAGGCATTGCCTAATTGCAATCTTGCTGTTGCATCTACTGTACTGTTGTTCCTATTCCCAGATTACCTGCCGCACTCCAACGACTCCATTAAAGCACCATCGCCAAAGAATGTAATGGGATGATCTGTTGATGTTCCTGACTGCAGTGTTGATAGTGTAGCTGTCGGAGAGGTATTGGGCATCAACAAGGCCTGTACATCACCTCCATCACTTTCATCCCTAAGCACTATTCTTGTTTGTAACTAATGCAGTGCCATTGGTCATTTCTAAACCAAGGCTGAATAGATGTGTTAGTATGTCCTGATGGTGTGTTAATACCAATTGGAGAGTACCTGCCCTGTCTTCTATTCTTGAATCGCCAAGATTGGTACCATTAGGTGGTCCAGGTTTAGGAACCTGTCTAATGTTCCGCTTCCTGTTATATTCCAACCGTTGCTGCATCATTCCACATTGCATTTCCAGCAGCTTTGTAGAAGTAAGTATTCTATTATTCGCTTCGTTAATTCCAGTAAACCGTAACCACATCCAGCTTGTACGTAATGCCTTGGTGTGGCATCTGTACATGTTATTGTTGCCGCCCAACCTGTGCCCGTAGTATTGGCCTGTAAGGCATCGGCTGTACTGGCTCCATTGGTAATAGTGAAGATACCAGCTACACCTGTATTACTTTGTCCATATACACCAGTTCCGGGAAGTTGAGTTACCGTTTACACCGATTCCTGAAGTGGAATTACGATGTACACCAATACTACTTGGTGTGGTACCATACACTCCCAGCCACTTCCGGCCTGGCTACCATATACACCTATTCCTAATCCACCAGTTCCATTATTGATACCCTCGTACTCCAGATGAAAACTCCCGGTCCTGCACTTGTTACTATTTCCTATTATTGCATCGGTAATTTGCAGCCGTAGAGTTTGTTAATCCTTCTAAAGCCGTGCTGCCTGAGTTGGTTCCACTATTGGTTATTTTAAATAAGGTTCCATTGTCACTGCCTGTTATTAAACGGCAATATCAAATCGCCTGATGTTGTTGAAAACAAGGAATAAGGTACTGATGCCAGTTGCGCAGTTCCCATATTGATAAAGTAGAACCGCCATTGGGATCTATTTCAACCTTGAATAAACTTAGCACCTGCACGCTCCAGCTTACTCCAGGTATAGTACCAGTAATTGCACTGGCGCCGGGGCTGCCTACCTGAACATTAAATAATCCAAACGGATTTTGGTTGTAACAGTTCTGCTTTCCTGATACACTGTTGGACCAGCAGCCGTATTATCCCTGATCGCTAAGCGAAGCGTTATGTTTTGATTGACCAGCACATTGCCTACGCTGCTGCGGGCTACACCCTGGTAGTTTAATATGCCCGGTGCTCACAAGGTTGCCGAGGCTAAAAGCAGTGCCATCGCCATTCATCATAAAATCTTTTTCATGTGGTTATTTTTTTGAGTTTTGATTTTGTGTTTATTTCTGATCCAGCTTAATCACCTTTAATCCAAGCGTAAGGAACTCACTTGAAGATTATTTCTGGCCGGTTAGTATCCGGTTTTAAGTCGGCCATCATTAAAGTATATCCCATTGGATAACGGGTAAGGTCAAACAGTTCGATACGGCAATAGCCATCATAATGATAGCTTGTTTCCAGTATCTGACCCATCGTATTGATCAGTTGCAGACCCATAAAGCCAGGCGTCTTTACAAAAGTCTACTTCGAAAGGACCGGCTGTGGGGTTGGGGAATAATCGGTAATCGCCTTTTTCGAACAGTACAGTGTAGCGTGATACACCGAGCCTGTCTGGGCAAGGTTGTAACACACCTTGTGTAACGAGGATAGAAACCGTCTGGCGGAGCAAAGGCCTGCACCAGCACCAGTTCGCCAAAGCTCCACCTGCTAATTGTAATACGACAACGCATTGTCATACGTTCCACCCGCAGTATTGAATACCGCTGGTACTACACCGTTAAAAAGGTGAAACAGAAGGAACCTGAGCTGTACAGAAGGAAATCGCCAGCATTACTGCAAGGCAGTGACAGAGTAATTCTTTTACCTATAAGCTTGGGTTTATGGTTATAAAATATAGTTACAATAATAAAAATAGCTAGGTTGCTATTAAAAAGAAGATTCTAACCGGGAAGACCATTTAAAATGATCGCAGTAATTGTAAAATTACTGGCATATACCTATATAAATCCAAATTATTTTTAATCTTTACATGCAAACCGGGGTGGGCAAACAGGCAGGCGGAGTCAATCAATATTGGCTAATAAATCTTTTTTCATTCTACTTATGCTTTTCATATATCCCTCATCGCAAGCATTGTACACCTGTTCTCCTTTAAGCTTCTTTGCATATGTTTCCTTTTCTTCACCGGATTTCTTACAACAGACTGCATATTCCACAGCTTTCGCTAAATGCTCATTGTTTCTACTTTGAAAAGCCGAAGACTTTACACCACTCATATCAGGATAGGTAAATATTTACCGCCTCTGCAAGAATATTGTTTCACAACAAATTCTTTTCCGATAGCTCCTCATATCTTTTATTACAGAGGATTTGGTTGATCTGGCAATATGTAACACTAAAGTTAGATAATACCAACCTGCAAAAAACAAAAATATCAAACAAGTGATCAAATTGATAGAAAGAGAGTAAAAGATGCCTTATAGTAGAATTATAGATGCTTCAAATGAACCTCTGTGTCTTTCGTTCACCCTTCGTTCAACTAACGTTTATCTTCGGATACCATGAATAAACCCCTGAAACAGCAAGCGTTCAAACTCCTCCTCTACCCCACCCAATTGTGTTTTATAAAGGAAATAAAATAGAAAAAACATCTGCAAATAAGGAAATCTACACCTGTCGTAACCGCACCCAATTATTTTCTTGTCTTTTTAAATGCATCTAAGCCACACTCCAGCCATTTAATAAATTCATCAGGATTGGGAGTATAGAACTTTGTTTTGGTCAACGCCACCTGCTCCGGGCTTATAATAGCATACTGCGGTTGAGAAGTAGCGCCGAAGTTTTCTATCTGAAAGGTTGACCAGTCATCGCCAACGGAAACAACAATAGATTTATTGGTTCCATTTTCTAACCTTTCAACAAATGTTCTGATAAAGGCAGATTCTTCTTTTCATCTACAAAGAGAAACAACAATAAACCCATCCTCCATAAGGCTATCCACCACCGCATCAGGCCATACCTTCTCTTCCATTCTTCTTATGCCTATACAGCCCATCCTGTAAAATCAATTAGCAATAGGTTTATCGGGGCTTTTTGCCAATCTCTAAAGCTCCTTTATAGTCGTTGCAGTATTGGTTCAAAGAGTTCTCCTTTTCAGTTTTAAAATACTGTATGACTTAGGTGGAGAAATCCAATGATCAAATCTAAGCTCGCCGTTGTAGGACTTACAATACCAGGAATCAGATAAATAGTAAAAGAAGCAAAAGAACAATGAATGCTATTCTTGTAAATGAAAATTTCTTTACTGGTGAGCTATGTGAGCAATTCTTAATTTACCAAGCAGGTATAATACCATTATTATTCCAATCACTATCCAAAGGCTAAGAAAGATTTTTAATAAGCCCCATTGCTTTACCAAATCTGCATTGGAGAAAAACTTAACGGCTAATGCCAGTTCAAGAAACCAAGAATAACTCTTACATCCGTCATCCAACCACCAGATTTTGGAAGATTGCAAACCACCGTGGGAAACATGGCAAACAGGCCAAAAGCAAATCCTCACGCAATACCAAACCCTGTCACCCGCTGTAAGCGGCCATGCTCCCTGATCTGCAACACCAACTAATAATGTTCCGGGCATAGGACCTGTGCAGGAAAATGAAACGATGGCCAATGTAGCCGCCATAAAAATATGCCACCGATATTATTCCAGTCCGGATTTTGAATCCATTCTGTTTGCCAAGCCAGCTGGTAATCCAATTTCAAATAAGCAAAGAAGGACAATGCAAAGAATACGAACACTGCAAAGAATAACAGGTTCAACCTTACAGAGACAATGAAATATTATTAAATATCTCCGGACTAATAGCCTTACTCACATGAAATGGCAACGTAATCAATACATATATCAGGAAAATAAACAGACCATATAAAACAGCATTGGTTACTCCCCCTTTTCTTTTATCTGCAGATTTCTTAGTAAAGAAAGTTACTGTTACTGGTATCATGGGGAACACACAAGGTGTTAATAGTGCAATTAACCCACCTAACAACCCCAATAGAAAAATGCTACAGGCTTTTATTTTTTAGTTCCATCATCACCACAATTGCTATCAACATTGATATCTATTGATGGAATTTTAATACTTGCCAGCTTTTACACCACCTTCTAGTTTTGTAGTAACCGCACCATGGTAGATGGATAAAATTCATCATTGATACCGTAAGTATAAAACAATGTAGTTTGCAAAATTTCTGGAACAGCACCTTGAATAGATATAGTAGCTTTCCATTTAATTGAATTCTCAAAACACTCACTTTGTGTTTTCCAGAATAGCACTGTTAATTCTCTTTGGGTGTGCCCTCCAATACAAAAATCTCCTATTTGTACAATGCTTGAATCAGCAAACTGTAATTCGGTAGTTTTTATATCAAGTATCGTCTGATTGGGTGCATACACTTGCCAGTTACCATTTATGTTTCCGGAAAATATTAACTCATATTTTCCATCTGCAATCCCCTTACTTTCAACAGTCCAGTTTTTAATCGCAACTAATGCTATCCTGAGCAACAAAGCGGTTTGAGCAACAGTAAAAACAAAAGCAAGACAAGTAATTAGTCCTTTAAAAATCTCATAAACTTCTTTTGAGAAATAAACGAGTTCTTTTACAAGAACCCGTTA
>JADJKL010000018.1 GCA_016706055.1 Chitinophagaceae bacterium
AACTTCTGTCAACTCGTCAAATATCCGTCCACTATCATTATTTGTTTCGAAAAAAGGAAAACTTTTCCTTTTTTCATTTGTTTATGAATTTTTTTCATGCCACCCGCTGACATTAATGCCATTCTTGCATTCATTCTGACAGTTTTTATAGTTCCTACAAATGCTTTAGATCAAAACTGTACATAAAATTGATATGGTTTTGATCATCCACATTCTGCTGCCAGCCAGATTCCCGGTGGCTTATATCTACAATTTGTTTGGTATTCATTCCCCTGAATCGTTCAGATACTTTTTGCAGCATTGCCAGCTCACTGTCGGTAAATAAGCCACCATCAGCTGTAAACTGTAAAGAATCCGCCTGGAATTGCTCACCTACAAAATTGTCAAAATCGATCTCGTAAATATCAGCATAGCCCTTATTCACTACATCATTATAAATAGCGCCATAATTATCCGGCACCGGCCCCGTTCATATGCCTGGTAGCAAGCCCCGCTAATGCCAAACCCATGCTCCTTATAATGACCAAAATCTGCATAGAACATCAGCTTGTTCATCGCCGTTAAAAAAGGTTTGTTATAGTGCGCAAAAAAATTCACCATCGCTGCCACCTTCTTAAGCCTCGGTGTCCGGAATCCATTATAAATATTCGGTACTTCACATCCCATTAGCTTTCGTTCATAATAAGCCATCCCCCGGTTCCAGTGATCAAAGAATTGGTGTAGCTTTTTTTGCACCTTACTGTACTCATGCTCTTCAAGGGCATGTTTATTCAGGTACACCAACCGTTTAAATTCATCAGGCTGTTCCGCCAGTTTGATCAGCCTTCCATTTGCCACCGTAGGCATCTCACCACCCTCATACAATCGGTACACATTCGTACCAAACCCAAACACCTCACTCATCTTCGCCGCACTTAGCCCATAGCGTTCCCGCATCTCTTTTATTTCTTCTACGAAAGGGATACCATACTTCACACGGTATTGGTTATGCACCTGCGTCAGGTTCAGCATATCCAGTGCATCATCAGTAAATTGTTCTTCAGTGTCTGCGCATACATAACAATGGTACACCAGGTCAAACATTTCTTTCCGGTATTCCAGCGTCGTTCGCCTTTTTTCTAGTCGCACAGCTCCACCTGTAAATGGACTTTTCATAATTCACTCTTTAAAGGATAGTTCATAGCATGCTCCGAAACATGAAAGGAGATACACAATACCTTATTACTCGCTATTCCCATCGTTATCTTAATATACACTTCATGCCCCTTCACTGCCTTTCCAAACACCCACATCATACTTCCTCCATATAATTTTTCTTCAATCGGTCCCTCACAATAATCAGTTACTTCAAGTTCTTCCAGAATCTTAGTCCTGGCCGCTGGCACTATATCCAGCGTCAATAAGGTCTGGGTATTTTTAAAGCGTTCATCCCGGTAAATCACTCCCCATACTCCAAGCTTCACTTTAAAATCCCGTAAAAAAACAGCTACCTCATCTTTAGTACTCATAACAAAATTATGCCATTTTATAGTAATTATACAACTAATTAGTTTAATTTATGCACAATTTTTTAGCAATTCGTACATATTCCCGCCTTTCCTTAGCAATTTCTTCCCCTCAAATCAGCCAGTTTTGAAAGGTATAAGGAAACCCAATACCCGACAACCGTGTAAATACGGATGTTTAAAATCATGAAGACGGCTTCTTTTGTAAAATGGCAATAAAAGGGAAACACAAATCGATAGACATTTCTTTCACAGATTTCATTGACTTTGTAAATAAATCAGGTGGTTCCAAACTTACCAAAGTAAGGCAGGTAAAGAATAGAGAAGAATACAACCCTGCCACAGATTTTTATAAGGCTTTAAGGGAAGGTATAATATATATACATAAAAAGAACCACTCCAAAAAAGAACTGACTGGCATTCTGACGGGGTTAACGGATACTAAGAAAATTAAAAACTATCCGGAAGCGATTAAAGGCTATAAAAAATTTTGGGGCAATAAAAAATTTACATGGTTCACCCCTCCTTCAAAACATTGGAAAATTGGTGATATTGACATCAACATTAATCCCGAACTTGGCCTGGAATATGATGACAAATTTCTTGTAATTAAATTATATTTTAAAGCAGATAGGATTACAAAAGATAAGGTTAATCAGATTCTTTCGCTGTTAGAACATCAGCTTAGAAAGAAAGTTGAACCCGAAATTATATTTTGTGTCCTTGATGTCAAAGCGGGTAAGTTATTTCAAAATATTGCAAAAGATTCTTCCTTTATACCGCTTTTAGAAGGTGAAGCTGTATGTTTTGAGACGATCTGGAAAGCAATATAACATAGCTATTGCTTAAATTTTTCAACCACCTTTGTAATTTCGGCATCTGTATTTAATTATTGGTGAAATTAATGGCCAGCAAAATTTGCGCAGGCAAATAAAATCTGTGTCAATCCGTGTGGATCTGTAGCAAAATAAAATTGTGCAAGCAGCCTCCCTTATCTGTATTTAATTCTCGTGTCAATCCCTGTGCATTCGTGGCAACAAAAATCTGCGAAGCAACAATCTAGTCATCATCACCAGCACTTCCCCCATCCTCAGCTGAATTACCGCCCGAATCTACAGTGGGGGGTGGTGGAGTTGAAGGGGTCGGTGGTCTAAACTGAAAGTCTGGAATACTAGATTCACTAAGCTGATCTTTCATTCCTTTTTCAGAATTGTTTTTATTTTCATTTTCATCAAGCTGATCTCCACCTGGTTTATATTTTTGACATACTTATTGTTTTAGATTATGAAATAATACCGTAAAATGTTTTTAGAAAATTTTTCATCCTTGCGGTTGCTTTTGCTTCTATAGAGGCGCTGGTATCAAATACCATATCATCCGGAAAATTCAGTACTTCAGCATAGGATTTATGATGATCAAAATAATACTGCTCTATCGTTTCTTCAGATAGCTTACCACGCTGAATCCTGTTCCAGAATCGTTCATACTCTATATTTAATAGATCCATTTTTAAACAGCGGCTGTTAAGCTCATGGATAATTTTAGTATAAGGAAAATAAGGTTTGAGCGTCATAATAAGTTGGGAAGCCGCAATAATACCTCCCCACAAAGAGGATAGCTATTCCATACAGCCCATGTCGCGATACTACCCGATGAAGCAATAGCAAGAAAATATTGATCCTTCTGTCAAGCCGCTGGTATTTTAGAACCAGTAATCCGATTATGTATTCCTTGAATTTCATGTTACAAAATACCGCCCAAACTTTGTCTATAAGTGTCATAGAATAAATTTTATACGCATGACGAAGAGATTCTGTCAGATAAAAAACAAATAGCCATATCAGTTTTTATTATTCTGCTTTTCCTTTTTGCCTCCGCAACTGATTGCAATTCATTAACATCAAATTGCCTCCATAAAATGGTAAGGGCGTCAGAATATACAGATTCAAGTTGCTTTGTATATGGATTCCAGAAATTATTATCCTCCGTCAACTCACGGCGGAAAGGAACTGATTTACTATCCCAACGCATTGTGCCGCTATAAGAAAAGGTCTTTGTACCTAAGTCTAGATTTTTTTTCCATAATTTTTCACCCGAAAAATTGGATCTGGCTGTAATTACAACAGCCGCAGTAATATTTACATTCCCGTTGATAACTTCATAATTATAGCTTCTTCCAAGTATATTGTACCGTTCTTTCCAGGTTCGTTGTACTTCCGCATTATAATCAATGGCGATCTCCAGCGTAAAATCTGAATTTTGTTTATCATTAAAAACCATCTCATCCCTGCTCGAAAAGGGACCTCTTACTTTATAACCTTTGGCAGTAAGCAATGCTTCAATATCATTCGCCATTTTAGAGGAGAATAAATTATAAGGTTCTTCGTTATTTCCATTATAATCTCCCAGCAAAAAAATAGGTTTCATTAAGGCAATAGTCACATTGGCACTCGCTACTGAATCACGCCTTGGAGGTTCATAACTATACTTCGGACTATACCTTGGCAATGCAGTGGTTTTAGTTTTTTGGGCATTGAGTAAACAACTGGTAGAAATAACAAACAGTAGTGTTAATAGTTTTGGCAATAGCTTTCTCATTTTAAGTTTTTAAATGTTTGAATTAGGTACTAAATGTCTGATAAGCAACAATTATTTTGGGAAAAAAGATGTTAGCATTTATCCTTCTACCTCGTCGTCATGGTTCATGTCCTCACGAATAAGAGCTGCGTTTATACTAACCGTGTATCTTCAATCGGCACTACACTTCTATCAGCCAGAATGATCCACTGCATCCCATCCGGTGTTTTATAAAACCGATAACCAGGTCTGCATTGAAGTTTTCGTTGTCGCAATGCAATTCTCCCCGTCCTGAATCCCTTCTCCTTGGTAACTGCAAACACATATTGAGAGCAACTGCATTTAAATAAGCAATGCCTCCGCATTCTTTCGGTACTACTAACCAGTATACACGTATGGCAAACAATAACAATTGCTTCATCAGGCTCTCTTAAAAACCAATACACTATAAGATGTAATGATTGCTGGTTGTGCACCCATGCCAAAACATCCGTTCGTTCCCGCTACAGTAGTTTCAACAGTATCCATCCTTTGATATTCCCACCCTTCTGCAACAGTAGTATCAATAATAGTTTGCATTTGTTGGGCTACTACGGCCGATGTATCCTCCCGGTTTATTTGAGCGGCAAATGGCAGTATTTTATAAGTCATGGTGGTGGTTTTAAAAAGATGAAATAGAAAATTTAAAAACAACATAGCTAAGTTGCAGCATTAGTATAGAGCAGGCAACCGTGTTTACACGGAGAGCCATAGACAATTATAATTGGTATGCAATGCTGCATGGTCATTCTGCAACATTCGTGACCATCTCGCACTGTCATACCGAGCTCGACCCGGTATCTTTCTTAACCTGGGCCTACAACAAACCCTGCTAAGCAGATAAAATCATTGCTAATCAGTACAATCCGTGTTCCTGTATTTCCATTGCCGACAGGCAATCCCAATTTGTATTTAATCTTCGTGACCATTCGTTGCCTTTCGTGTCTTTCGTGGCCAAAAAAATCTGCGCTAGCAGATAAAATCTGTGTTAATCCGTACAATCCGTGTAATCTGTGTCCCAGTATTCACATTGCCAACAGGCAATCCCAATTTGCATTTAATCTTCGTGAACATTCGTGGCCAACAAAACCTAATTCGAATTCACTATCATTGGATAATAGACATCCAGCCTGATAATGTATTCAATATGTCTTGCGTTAATTTAACACCACTGTTTTTACAACCCGAACCATATCCATGAATTCCGACCACAAAAAATTTACCATCTCTTTGAATAAGTATAGGAGAGCCACTAGCTCCTTTATGGGTACCTAATGAATAACTCATCATAGCTCCGTTTTCATAAAAACCAGTCAGGCTTCCATTATTTTGTTTTTGAAAAAAGTTCGGAATTATAACTGCTGATTCCACCCGGGTAACCGGCAAACAATATCGCATCACCTGGTTTTGCTAGCAAATCGCAGTCAGCCGCTAAAAGAAAACCGCCTAGCTTATTATATAAGGTTAGGTCAGGTAAGATAATGATGCCATAATCAAATGACGGGCCTCCTTCCTTGTTCGTTTGCGTTGATTTTTTATAAACGATGAAGGGTAAAAAGTATTGGAAGCAGTGCGGGCTAGGGAGATCATTCCGTATGTTAGTAATGGATCAGTAGAACTAAGCTTTGTACCTTGCCCGTTATGAGCAGCTGCTATTTCATAGCGGTTTGCATTGTAAAGATTGTGAGCATTGGTAAGTAACACCCTTGGAGCTATTAAAAATGCAGTGGAAGTATAGGCAGTGCCATGCGCATTGAATTTTCGTAGATAACAAACATATTTATAGGGTTCCTGTTTGGTATTATCGGTACTTATCGGAGTACAGTCTTGACCTCGCAGCTAAACAAAAAATAAGAACAAAGCTGGAAGAAAGAAAAAGTATTTCATAGTTAATTATTTATCTTGTCCGGAACGTTTTATCATCGTACTTAGGTTGGTGCTATAACCAAATAATATCTGGGGAAAATAACCAGTTTTATTTTTCGAAACAGTGGAAGGTAGTAGCCGCTCATCTATATTCTCTGCAAGCTGCTTATTAAAAGAAAACCAGCCGTTATATCGGAAGAATAATCCACCCTTGCTCTCTTTTCCGGTTTGAACATAAATATTCAGCTCATGCGGTATTGCCCACGAACTGGCCCACAAAAAAGAAGGATTGTCTACCGATGTTGGAAGGTTATTGGCACGATGCATATTTCCTAAAAATGCAAGTCCCACATTAAGATCCCCGCCAAATATATTATCCGGTCTTAGCACCCATTGCAGGTTCATTTCAGGTACGATCTTGTGTTGTGTACTGGTATCTGATATAGTCGCTACTTTTGAACCAAAGACCCTAAGCCCAAACTCCATGTTCAGCCACGAATTCTGCTTTTTGATTTCCCAACTTACTAATGCACCCCGTATATAAAGCTGGTAATAAGCCTTCCGAACAATATCAAGATTGTACAGGTAGTTAGCTGAATCTGTTTTCCGGGTTAATGTTTGAGTGATAGGATTAAAAACGGAGAAACTGTCATTCGCAAGCAGGATGGTGCTAGCCTGTCTTCTTTCAGAATTAATTGTGTTATTATAAATATAACTGAAATTGGCATGTACATGCGGCAGCCACGTAGTGATTCGGTAATTTCTAAGGTTTACAGGAATAACAGCATCGCCTTCGAGTTGTGCAAACCCATTTGGATTAGATCCTAAAAAACCAAGCGGATCTAAAAAAGTACGAAAACTTAAATAGTCAGAATAACGGCGGCGATAAATCTTGTAGCCGAATCAATAACCAGATTATAAGTACCGTTTTTTACAAGCGGCGTAAAATCCGAATTGCGGGGTGCATAGTTGATCACGTCGCCATAATTAAACCCAAAGCCATCTTTTAGAGCATCTTCAGCATAGGCTCCCGGTTGTATGATTCTTGAAAACTCCCGGTTGTTCAGTCCTTTAAAGGAAAGGCTGAATACGTTATTGGTAATAGTATTTAATGACTTTATTTTCTCGCCATTGAGTCCATAAGCATCAGCAGTAAATGAAATATCAAAAATACGGTTGTTATCAATTTGAACGGTTGCTTTTGTAAGTTTTAGGTAGCCTAATGGAGTTTGATATAAAACCGTATTCCTGACTTTAGGATTTTCTTGGCCGGCACCCTGTTTCCCACTTTCCTCTTTTTCGGTAGCAGTTGTCGACGTTATACCATTTGACTGGTCATGTCGGTTTCGCCTTTTCTGATATCCAACCTTGTAGATCGGTATTGAATCCCGCAACTCAAGTTGACCGGCAATCCTATCAAAATCAACCAGCAGTTGTGTTAACGAATCAACTTCCTTTCGTTGCTCCTTCAACCTTGCATCATTTTTATCCTCTATCTGTTGCTCTTTGTACTTGTCTATTTTTCCCTGTACTTTTTCCGTAAGCACGGCAATGCTGGTAGGACACAAAGAATCAGCATACTGAATACCGCTCTTTATCCAGGCTTCAAAACTATGAGCATCAACGATGGATTCTGTTGCATACCGTTTTATTTTTCTTAAACTGCTGTCGGCTGAGGGCAAGCTGTCACTGTCATGAATATATAAATGATAAAGTCCTCCTGCTCCTTTTTGAAGAATACAATACTTTTGAACACCACAATAAATTGGGATAGTGCTTATTATCAGCGCTTCCTTTTTCACCTTATCCGAAATTACCTTTTCGGGAATACTGTCAATTTTTTTTTGAAGTCCTTGAAAAGATTCGCTGATATTTTCTGAAGATTTCCCAACCTCCTTTTCTAACGATTCAATCTGCCGGAAGGATTGTGTAACAATAGTCTTCAATGCCTCTATTTGCCTTTTTAAAGAATCGTTTTGTTGCTGGAGACTGTCTTTTAAACTGGTCACAGCTTTATCGAGATGATATACTTTCACCGTAGAACTGTCCTTCGGTGTAGTTTGGGCATCAATATCGCTGGCAAAAAATATTGCTATGCAAACTAAAAAAAAATAGTTACTCAGTGCTTTCATTTTAATAATGATTATTGTAATTAAATGGCTTGTCAAATCAGAAAACAAATTAGCAGGGTATAGAAAAACTTAGATCCGTGATTTAACCCATACCAATCAGTGTTTACACCCTCCAACCTTTCCTAGTCAGGGATAAATATCTTTTTGTTTTCATGCTGGCAGGCTTTCATTATGCTGAAATGCCCGTAGGTAAAGAATGGCTATGGATAGTATACAGTTTGTCTGCTACTCCAAAAAAAATAGGGTTCCCAAAGAGTCAACGGTTAAACTTTCACAATACACATTTTAAAAAACAGGGTAGTGTTAATGCTAATGATCCATCCAGATTGTTATCCCATAAAATTATACGTAGGCAAATAATAAAACAACCGTGTAAATACGGATACCAGAAAACAACGAGTTGGGCCTTTATGTTGGCATGTAACAAAAGAAACCGGAAATCAGCAGCGTAAAGATTATCCGTTCAAATAAAACGTCCCGGTAAACAAACGGGACGTTCTTAAAACTTAAAAATCGAACTTTATGAATAATTAAAACTACCCCTACCTTATATCACAAACAACAGTATTATTACTGATACGATAATAAAAAACAATTACGGCGTATCAAAATTCGGTACTTGTACGGATGAATAGTACGATAACTGTTTATAGTTTTATATAATCCTTTAAACCAAACCTGTCCCCATATGAAAACTTCACTGCTCAAACGGATCAGGCATCATAGCATGCTTTTTATAATGTCTTCTTTTTTCAGAAATTTGACAACTTACCCGGTGCACATCCCTGCCCTTTTCAATTTATTGGCGCCGGGAGTCAGTACTCCAAATTATTATCCACCAGAAAAACGTAGAAAATATATCAGGTCGCAAAGTCGCCCGGCCAATACACTTATACAAAACATCCGCAAAGCATTTGGAATGGAAAACACCAATTCAGCTAACATCAAAAAATTTTGTAACATTCCTGGCAGCAGAAATACAAGCAAAATCCCATTTGCAAAACATACATGAACTCCGGCAAAACAAGGCTTTGCAGATAGAACTCAAAATTCTGTTACTGATTAACCTTAATAAAATCCAATATGGCATACATCCTCGAACCCTGGGATATCCTTATCAGTACGACCATACATCCCGACAGGCTTAGTCATTTTAGTAACAGCGAAAATTGGCACCAGACTTTTATTCAGGAATCAGAGTCCGAAGTGGAAAAGCTCCGTACCTTATTAGTTAAGGATTTTGTAGCTGGGGCCAAGCAAAAGAAAATGGAATTCCTTGTTCAATTTAACCAGGGCATATTAATACGATTGCTTGACAAACTGCATGAATATAGAAATTCTCCTGCGGCATCTGATAAAACTATCTTGCTTTATGAAAGCATCAGCATTCATGTTCGTTTCATACTTGATTTTATAGAGGAATATTTTGCCAAATATTTTGACAGAAATGAAAAAGTACCCATCAGTTATTTAATTCCGTCCAAAGAAGAAATCCTGCATCAACTGAAACGATTACAAAAATTATTTGCAATTAATAAGGCAAACCGATTCATTTTTGCCCGACTTAATACGTTCCAACTTTACTGATTTTTGTAAAGATGAGATAACACTAGTCACTTATAGCGAATTGATTTACCAGAAGGAGTTGGCTAAAGAATTGCTGTCCCTACACAAGCCCGGGAAGAATGATAATTTTCAAAAAGAACTTGAAGATAAACTTATCAGTATGAATTTTAATTCAACATCATTTACTGATTATTTGCTGGAACGGTTAAACATACGGATAGAACAAGCCACAACAAGTAAAAGTAAAGTTGCAATAATTGCCAGTTTCCAAAGAAGTATCACTTTAATTTGTCTCCGGCGATCTTTTGCATTGTGCTCCAATTGCCCCAATGTAAAAGAAACCATACTAAGCATTATTGATAAAAGAATTTTTCTTTCTACAGGATGTTGCCGAAAAGCATTCGCCACCCGCTGCCACTGAAAAAACTTTGGTTCATGTGCAATTCAAGGGAACCGAAATCTACTTATTTCATAAGGCTTTTATTGATGCCGGTGGTGCTCCGGGAGAAACGTATAAAAGTATTCTTGAAAAAACAGCAGCCTATCTTTCCAATAAAACAAAAAAAGGATTCAGTGTAGAGAGTCTGCAAAAGAACAGTGATAAGGTGGATTATGAATCAAAGGAAAACCTGAAGCGATTCCTGACGAAGATGATCAGGAATATTGATAGTTATTAATAATGCACTAATTAACTTTATTGATAGTGAATAAAACGATAGATTATATTACTCTAATTATTGCCCGTTTAAATTATATAAAAGTTGGGGGCGAATTGCAATACATACCAAATACCTGTCAAGCTGAATTTATGGTAATACTTTCAAACACCCATTTGTTTGCCTTCCGGATGAATTTTACAGTATAACTGATGGTCTTGTTTGTTGGTCCAGCAGGATTATACAGGTCTGTTAAGTGGTGAACAGGAGTACTAAAAGTTGCTCCTTCACTCTCAAAACTTTTGTCAGTATCTATTTTGGCTGCAGCAGCTTTAATTATGTTTTCTAAAATATGGTATTCCTGTAAAAGTCGAAACCTGCCTGTTAATATTTTCAATTGATTAATCATTGTATCAAAGTCAGGCGAATCCCCGTATATCATAGCTGCCTGCATAGCCCTGTAATCTTGCCTGAACATTTCCAATATCTTCAGAAAACCGTTCTATCAGTTTCCAGCCTTTACTTAACGAAGTGCCACCTTTAAAAATAAAAAACTTTGCATAAGGGCTTTCAAATAATACTTTAAGCGTAAGTGTTACCCACCAATCTTTTTCAATAGCTTTTGCTGTAATACCACTTTTTACTGCTACTTGTGCAATGCTTGTTCTTCTTTGTTCGTCTGTCAGTTTTAACCAGCCTGTCATGTTCTGTTATTTTAAAAGCTTTACAATATAATCATGAATACGGCCAGATGTTAACGACAGGTTTCTTTTTAACTGACTGGGATTTTCTTTTTGTAAAATCGCTTTTATTTTGTTTGCCGTATCACTATCAATATTCTCAGGATTTATTTCATCCAGTGCCAAAATAACGAGGCTGCTTAACTGGCCTTCCAACGACATTTTTTTTGGAGTGGTGGCTTTAAAGCGGACAACTGATTTGCCGATCTTTATCTGCCGGTTTTCTCCATCGGTAATATAAACAAGCTTTGTTGGCACCTGGGAAGTAAGCCCAAGCCTGTGCAATGCAAAAGCTCCGGCAGGTTTTATACGTACCTTTTCTTTTTTGGCAATAGCCTCGGCTACCGCCTCGGGGGCAGGATATATGGCACCAAATAAAGGGTCTATTTTTGGCACATAATAAATACCATGTGCCAGTCTTTTTAGCTTACCCTGTCTACTTAGCCTTGACAAGGCTGTTTTAATAGCAGTTTGAGTACCTTTGCCTCTAAAGTCAGTTGGGAATATTAAATCTCCTTTCTTACGTCTTGAAATAGAGTGTTCTATATGCTTATGTACGTTTTCCATTGTTACAAAAATAAGGAAAAAGGTAGCAGGAAAATTTTAATTATTCTATTATAAGCAAGGATTCATATGTTATAATACAATAACCCGCAAGTTGGGTCAGCGAGAAGGATTACGACTAATTACCTGTTTTTCATCTATATAAAAAGATCGAATGGGAAATGATGAATGGCTACCCATTTACAGATAGTAGTGCTGCTGATTCCGTACCTAGGGGCTAGTTGTCTGAAACCGCATCCTTGAGCTAAATACTCGGCAAAAATATTTTTTAAGCCCATTTTTGGTTGATTTTTAGTCAACCTATATCCGGACAAGACAAAGGGTAAAAGCCTGGTAATGTGGTCCGGCAAAGAAATGATAACAGATGAGCTCGACATGAATGATGAAACAGACACCCATCCACTTGATTTTATAACTCACGCAACAGAAACGAATCCTGAAGCATTTAAAAATAAAATGACTAAATGATGTCGTTCATTTAAAAACTCTCTTCCTCACACAGTTTATGCTGTGAATTTATTCCAAGCTACAGATATCTATTGTGACTCCTACTTCACCTTCGGTTCACCCGACTTCACCCAAATCGCATTTTTCGTCCAGTATGTTTGTGTTCTGTTACGGCAAATGATATAAACAGCATTGTGAATCAAAAAAATTAGTGCTCATGTTTTCTTCTATATCCTGGCAAAGTTATATTTCAATAGTTGCGGTACTACTTGCTATTTATTATGCTTTTGTTCTGTATGTGTACTATAGAAAAGATATTGTACAGGTCTTAACCACTGGCCGGAATAACGGTGAAGGCAGCAAACAAAATATACTTGCTGATAATACCGGAGCAGCAGAACAACCAGCAGCAGAAAACTATATCGATGAATTGAAGGCGTTGATTCACCAGGCGGGTTATAGCCACTTATCTAAAGATGAACTGGTTTTTTCATTACAACAACTTCTAGGTTCGGACAGGTTTGAAACAATTAAAACGCCAGACTTTAAAAAGAGACTTGGCAAAATAATTACCTATGAATGCCAAACAAATTGCTCCATGCACTTAGACGAGGAGGACCTGCAACGGGTATGGGTTGGTAAGTGATGAAGGAAAGTGCATGGAGCATACTATAATTAATTATTAAGAATACAATAATGAAAATTAAAATGAAACTGAACAGATTTTTTTTAACGCTTACTCTTTTGTTAACAGGCATTATACTCTATGCACAAGATGGTAATGCAGGTATTAATGAAGCCAATACAAAAGTAAGAGGCTATTTCGCTTCCGGTACAAATCTGATGTATGCGGTAGGTGCTATCCTCGGATTGATTGGCGCAGTAAAAGTGTATAGTAAATGGAATAGCGGTGATCCCGATACAGGTAAAGTAGCAGCGGCGTGGTTCGGTTCCTGTGTTTTCTTAGTGGTAGTGGCCACAGTGATCCGGTCATTTTTTGGAGTGTAAAAACTCAGCAATCTCTCTAAGGGGGAGGCTAAGCTATAAAGATTTTTTAATTTTTAAATCAAGACTTATGAAAATGAAATTTATTTTTTTGTTGCTATTGATTAGTAATTTATGCACTGCACAATATATTGGTGTTAGAGCAAGGTATACCGAAACAAGGTTGGTTGATGATTCACCGAATCCTCCGAAACGAGAGAACCGATTGGTTCTTTCCTTTTACACCGTTACATTTAATGGTAAGGGAAATGATTTTACGCCAGTTGTATTATCTAATTATGATATCTGGGTGTACAAAGAAGGGTTGCAGTTTGGAAATCCAATGGGAGGAGTGCTCGATTCAACGGGTAATAATTATCCGGGGTATGCCTGGCCTGCCCCTAAAGTTGTTTCCTATTATAATACACTAGGGTTGAACTATATTGACTGTAGTCCCTACGTCGCCACCCATTATGTTGTAAACGGACAGGAACTGGATTGTGGGTTCATTACAGTTTCCTATTGGGATATGGATTATGGAACGATGGTGCCTTTTGAAGCATTCCCAGCGCCCAATATTTGTTTGCCCTGGTATGATTTTATACATCCTTATTATTTTTTACCGGGCAATGTCAATTTTAGCACGGAGACTGTATTTCCCATGCCTCCTTACAACTTTTACAATTTTTATTGTGGTGGTCAGCTACAATTGATAAGAAGGGGATTACTTTCTTTTGATAGTACGGGTGGTGGCATTGTTTTACCTGTTCGCTTTGCCCACGTAAAAGGGACAATTGACCCTTCCAATAAGGCGACTATCTCCTGGTCTAATTTAACAGAGTCGGACATACTGCAATATGAGGTTGAGCGGTCGGCTGATGGAGCAACCTTCCATCCAATAGCAACAGTTTTACCAAACCAAAATAATGGAGGCCGAGCTGATTATACATTTATGTCACTACAGCCGGACTTGAAAGATTACTACCGGGTAAAAGCAACCGAAACAACTGGTGCTTCTTTTTATAGCAATATTGTAACCCTTTCAAAAACAAAAAAACCTAAGGTTTTTATTGTCAACCCGAACCCGGTAACCCATGGACAGTTTACATTTCGATTGACCAATGCTGAACAGGGCCGCTATATTTATTCTATCATCAACTCACAGGGGCAGCAAATAAAACAAAAGTCATTCTCTCATAATGGAGGTGATGTCAGTCAGCAAGTTGATATAACAGGATTTTCTCCAGGTGTATATCAGGTAGTACTCTGGTCAGCTACTGAACGGTATTCGCAAAAGATTGTCAATGTGTACTAGCTTTTGAATAATTACAGGGCAACAGAATATAATTTATACGGATAAAAAAGAGTAGGGGAATGAAATTATAACCTCACCCCAAATGAGCTACGCTCGTCCCTTCGCTTAACTCGGGAACTCCTTTAGGAGAGGGGCTTATTGAAAAGAAATTTTAAAGCTATGTCAACAAGTGTATATACCATCAACAAGGGAATCAATAAGCCCATAGAATTTAAGGGGCTCAAAGCACAATATATCTGGTGGCTGGGTGGCGGACTTTTAGCGTTGCTTATCCTTTTTGCTATTCTATATATCTGTGGCATCAATACATTTTTGTGTTTGGGAATTATTATTACCGGTGGCACAGCCTTATTTATGCATGTCTACAAACTAAGCAGAAAATATGGGGAACACGGCATGATGAAAAGCCTGGCAAAAAGAAGTATTCCAACAGTTGTAAAAAGTTATTCAAGAAAAGTATTTACCGGATTATGCAAAAAGAATTAAAAGACATATTACCCATTTTCGGTGTAGAGCATGATTGCATCCTTTCCAAGCAGGGTGATGTAACTATTGCCTATGAAGTTACACTACCCGAACTATTCACCTTATCCGACCAGGAATATGAAGCCCTGCACCAGGCACTCATTAAAGCTATCAAGATACTGCCCCGCCATACTATTTTTCATAAACAGGACTGGTTTACGGAAAATAAATATGCTGGGGATTTTACCAAGGATGATAAAAGCTTTTTGTCAAGAAGCAGTGAACGATTCTTTAATGAACGTCCCTACCTGGAACACCAGTGTTATATTATGCTGACAAAGAAACCTGCCGGGAGGAAGTTAGGCAGTTCACTTTTTTCTAACTTATTACGCCGTTCCATTGTTCCTGAGGAAACATTAAAGCCACAACTATTGCAGGACTTCTTGGATTCAACCGGACAATTTGAAAGGATATTGATAGATAGTGGTTTTCTTCAATTGAAAAGACTGACCAATGAAGATCTCACCGGTAATGGCCAATACTGCGGCCTGGTGGAACGGTATATGAATCTGCAACCCAATGAACATTCTTTTCTTTTACATGATATAAATTTTAACGATGGTGTACAGGTTGGTAATAATCATTGCCAGTTGTTTACATTGGCAGATGCGGCTGATCTGCCGGGGTATTGCGGTTCAAGAATTAATTACGACAGATATTCTACTGATAAAACAAAATTCAGTGTTGGCTTTGCTTCACCGCTCGGACAATTGCTTCCTTGTAACCATATTTTCAATCAATATATATTTATTGAAGATCAGCAGAAGGCTATACAAAAGCTGGAAAGCAAGCGACTGCGTTTACAATCACTAAGTGCCTATTCAAGAGAGAATACCATCAGCCGTGATGCTACCAATGAATTTTTAAATGAAGCCATTGCACAGCAACGCCTACCCGTGAAAGCTCACTTCAACGTACTGGTATGGACAGATAGCAAAGATGGTTTAAAGGAAACAAGAAACATGGTATCCTCAGCACTATCACAGATGGATGCTGTTCCTAAGCAAGAGCTGGCTGGTGCTCCGCAGATATTCTGGGCAGGCATACCGGGTAATGAAGCAGATTTTCCGATGAATGATAGTTTTGACACATTTGCAGAACAGGCTTGTTGCTTTTTGAATTTAGAAACTAATTACCGCTCTTCAATTTCGCCTGTCGGTATACGGTTGGGAGATCGCCTTTCCGGTAAACCGGTTCATGTGGATATATCCGATGAACCAATGCAGAAAGGCATCGTCACCAACCGCAATAAGTTCATACTTGGTCCTTCGGGAAGTGGCAAATCATTTTTTACCAATCACATGGTCCGTTCTTATTACGAACAGGGAACGCATATTGTTCTAGTTGATGTTGGTCATAGTTATAAAGGTCTTTGCCAGATGGTAAGGGGATATTATTTCACCTATGATGAAAAGAACCCCATCCGGTTTTAACCCGTTTTATATTGGAGAAGGTGACGTACTCGATACTGAAAAGAAAGAAAGCATCAAGACATTACTGCTTGCCCTTTGGAAGAAGGACAATGAAACTTTCAATCGCTCTGAATATGTGGCTTTGTCCAATGCTTTGCAACTTTATTATGAAAAATTAGAAAATGATTCTTCGTTGTTTGCCTGTTTTGATAGTTTTTATGAATTTCTGCAAACTGATTTTGTCGCCGTGTTGTTAAACGACAAAGTGAAGGAAAAAGATTTTGATGTATCGAACTTCCTGTATGTACTCCGTCCCTATTACAAAGGTGGTGAGTTTGATTACCTGTTGAATGCCACCAAGGATTTAGAGATGCTCCAGGAAAGGTTCATTGTTTTTGAACTAGATAATATCAAGGATCATCCGATTTTATTTCCTGTTGTTACGATTATCATCATGGAAGTTTTTATTTCCAAGATGCGCAAACTGAAAGGTATCCGTAAAATGATTTTAATTGAAGAAGCCTGGAAAGCTATTGCGAAAGAAGGGATGGCAGAGTATATCAAATACCTATTCAAAACTGTCAGAAAGTTCTTTGGCGAAGCGATCGTGGTGACACAGGAAGTGGAAGATATTATTTCTTCTCCTGTTGTCAAGCAGGCTATCATTAATAATTCTGACTGTAAAATATTACTCGACCAATCAAAGTATCAAAACAAGTTTGACCAGATACAGGAACTGCTGGGATTAACTGAAAAAGAAAAGGCGTTAGTACTTTCTATCAACAAAGCCAACGACCCAACCAAGAAATACAAAGAGGTTTTTATATCGCTTGGAGGGATGCTATCCAAAGTGTACCGGACTGAAGTTTCCTTAGAGGAATATTTAGCTTATACAACCGAAGAAACAGAGAAAGTAAAGTTGATGCAGTATGCTGCTTCCTTTGACGGCGATATGCAGAAAGCGATTGCTGTAATGGCGGAGGAGATGAATCCCCAAACCCTCTAAAGGGGGCTACCATTGAAGAGGATTTCAAATGAGATTTTTTAAAAACTAAAATAAATAAAATGAAAACAATTGTGATGAGTGCATTGTGTGCAATGGTAATGTTAAGTGCGTGTAACAAAAAAGAACCACAGGCCACTATGAAGGAGTTAAGTGCTGCTAAAACTGTATTATCTGTAGCATGCAGCAAGGAAATTATTAGTACAAAACCTGTGAAAGTTGGCGAAACAGGTATCCTGTTACCGGCAGGAACTAAAATTTGCCTGGCTAAAGATAATTCGGAAATACGGGTTGAATTACCAAAGGATTATTCATTTGCTGCGGATGGTATTGCATCCCGACCCCTTCCCATAGGGGTTGCCACTTACCATTGTATTTGCAGTGGTGGCGGGGCCTGCCAGGTTACGTATATTGATGAATTAGGGTTCGGATGTATGCACAGCAATTGCTCGGGAGGTTGTACGGGTGCATTTACTTACAAAGGCTATAGTGTAAACAGGATAATCAACTTGGGGGAAGACAAGGAAAAATTCTTTGCTGATCCATCCATACAAATCGAAATTGCCAATCAATATGCTGTTGTTACAGATAAAGATGCCCAACAAAGGATTTATGGTGTTAGCTATTTTTTCCAGCTTCCTGGTAAAGCCAGTTGTGATTGTGAAGGCACTAAAGCCTGCACGTTAAAGACGCTTGGAATAACAATGGAGCCAATTGCCGGAGCGTCATTCAAAATATATTACTGCGATGGACCCTGCAATGGCTGTGAATTAACAGTTAACTAATGAAGTGGTTTTTTATAATACATCTCTGTTTGGTTGCAGCAATATACGGTTGCCGGGACGATAAATCGCCTGTGATGATCCAGGAATTTATTCCCGGCACCTATATTCGTTTTTCCTCGCATGAATTTGGAAAAGAATATGATACGCTTGCTATTGCTCTGCTGAATATTACTGCGAATGAATATACAATTACCCGGAGATGGAGATATGAAAAGACGGATTCAACACCCAACTACCAGTTAATTACCACCGCTGGAATTTATTACCCGGAAGATAAAGTTTTAGAAGATATGGAATCCGGAGATCTGCTAACATTTGATCCGAAACAAAGTTGCTTATTCATAGGAACCCTTAAATATCAAAAACTATGAAAAAAATAATTGTTGTACTGGCCTTACTGATCAGTGTGAATAGCAATGCACAAATTCCTATCCTTGAAATTATTAAAGCAGGAATTAAGAAAGTAATTGTAGCCGTTGACCTGAAGATTCAACGCCTGCAGAATAAAACGATCTGGTTACAGAATGCACAGAAGACATTGGAGAATGCGATGTCAAAAACTAAACTGACGGAGATCAGCAGTTGGGTAGAAAAACAACGGAAACTCTATGACGATTATTTCCAGGAACTCTGGAAAATTAAATCCGCACTTACCTATTATCACCGGGTAAAAGATATTATCGAAAACCAGGTGGCGATGGTGAATGAATATAAATCTGCCTGGGCGGTGTTCCGACAGGATAAAAACTTTACAGCAGAAGAATTGGAATACATGTTTACGGTTTATACCGGGATGATGGACGAAAGCTTAAAGTCATTGGATCAATTGTTTTTAGTTGTGAATGCGTTTGCCACACAAATGAGTGATGCAAAACGACTGGAGATTATTAATACCGCTGCTTCTACTATTGAACAGGGATTTATGGATCTGAAGGACTTTAATAATCAGCATAAAACTATTTCTATACAGCGGTCGGTTGAGAAAGGGGACATTGATTATGTAAAAAAATTGTATGGATTATGAAAATATTATTATTCATACTGCTGTTATGCAGTCAAAATCTTTTTGTCAGAACAGCGAAGAATGGCTGAATCAAAAGAAAACACAAGAGAAATATCTGAAGCAACAGATTGCTGCTTTGCAGGTATATATCGGTTATGCGAAAACCGGGTATAAGATCGTCAACAAAGGAATAACGACGATACAAAACATTAAGAAAGGTGATTTCAATTTGCATCGTGACTTTATTACATCGTTTAAGAGTGTCAATCCCAGAATAAAAGGCTATGCGAAGGTGGCAGACATTATTTCCTACCAGCTTCGGATTATCAAACAAACAAAAGAAATGTTTCTTGGTGCCAGGGAAGCGGGTCAGTTTACTGCCAACGAGATGAACTATTGTTCAATGGTGATAGGGAACCTCCTTAATTCATCCTTAGACAATATTGAGGAACTCATTACGATCATAACCAATGGTGAGCTTTCTATGAAAGATAATGAACGGATCAAAAGGATTGATGCCTTGTATGCTGACATGCAGGACAAGTATTCATTTGTTTCCTCCTTCAGTGAAGAAATGGGACTACTGACCGTTCAGCGAATGAGGGAATTACATGATGTTGATATTTCAAAAAAAATAAACGGATTACAATGAAAAAATTATTAATAATTCTTTTGCTCATTAGCAAAATTGGATTTGCTCAATCAGACGAAGCAAAGCAGTTGCTTTTGAATGTTGAAAAGCTGGCACAGTTCAAATCTATCCTGAAGAATATGAAGGATGGGTACCAGCTGCTTCATAAAGGGTATACTGCCATCAAAGATATTTCAGAAGGAAACTTCAGTATACATAAAACATTTTTGGATGGCTTAATGGAAGTTTCACCAACCGTAAAGAAGTATAAACGGGTGGCTGATATTATCAATTACCAGGTCAGGATCGTTAAGGAATACAAATCCGCATTCCGTCAATTCAAAGAGAATAAGCGGTTCACTGTAACTGAAATAGAATACCTCGGAAAGGTGTACGCCAACCTGTTTGATCAGAGTGTTAAGAACATTGATGATCTCGCAATGATCATAACTGCTGGCAAATTAAGGATGAGTGATGATGAAAGATTGCAGGCTATTGATAAATTATATGAAGAGATCGTGGATCAGTATTCGTTTCTAAATGAGTTCAACAACAGTGCGGCAATACTTGCTGTGCAACGGGAGAAAGATCAAATGGATATTGACCTGATGAGAAAAGTGCATGGGTTGAAGTAAGTGTGATTGTTGACTATAAAATTGTGATGTATGAAAATGTGTGTAAGGATATTTTTAATAGGAATAGTTTGCCTGCTCATGCCCGGAGTTGCAGATGCACAAATTGTGAATCGTATCCGCAGTCTGCATGAAGTGCTGGAAACATTGTATGATGATATGATGCCCCTCTGCAGTCGTCTTATTGGAGTTGGACGTGGTATCGCTGGTTTTGCTGCCACCTGGTATATAGCTGCTAAAGTGTGGGGACATATTGCCAGAGCGGAACCGATTGATTTTTATCCTTTGTTCCGTCCCTTTGTACTGGGCTTTGCCATACTTATTTTCCCTTCAGTTATACAGCTTATCAATCAACTGATGAAGCCAACTGTCACCGGTACTGCGCAAATGGTGAAAGATTCTGATGCAGCAGTGGCGCAGTTACTCAAGATGAAAGAAGATGCGATCAAAACTACGGCTTACTGGCAGATGTATGTTGGTGAAGATGGTAACGGCGACAGAAGCAAATGGTATAAATATAATTATGGGGACAAGCGGGAAGGATGGCTGAAGAGTATCGGTCATGATATACGTTTTGCTTTTGCGAAGTTTGGCTATAATCTCCGCAACTCCATCAAGCAATGGATGTCCGAAATATTGAAAGTGTTATTTGAAGCGGCGGCCTTATGTATTGATACCATTCGAACATTCTATTTGATTGTTCTCGCCATACTTGGGCCATTGGTATTTGGTATCGCTGTCTTCGATGGTTTCCAGCATACGCTGACTGTATGGATTGCCAGGTATCTTAATATTTTTTTATGGCTTCCTGTCGCCAACATCTTTGGCGGCATCATGGGAAAGATACAGGAGAATATGCTAAAAGAAGACCTGCACCAGATCGCCACAAACGGTGACACTTTTTTCTCTACTACCGATACAGCCTATTTGATTTTTATGGTAATCGGTATCATCGGTTATTTCACGGTACCAAGTGTTGCCAACTATATTATTAATGCTGGAGGTGGTAATGCACTACTCCAAAAGGTTACCAGTATTACAAGCATGTCCGTCCGTAATACTACCAGCAGCTCAGTATCTATGACAAAAGATGCATTGGGTGGGGCATACAATAAAGTAGCCAACAGTATGGCTGACGCTTCGGCTTCAGGAGGTTACTTCAAAGATAAAATTGAAGGGAAAAAATAATGTTTCAGAAAATGAAAAATATTGATACTGCTTTCAAACAGGTAAGGCTATTTTCTTTGGCAGTAATCATCGTATGCCTGACCCTGACATTATTTATTTCGTATAAAAGTTATCAGCTAGCCACAGGATCTCAGCAAAAGATTTTCATACTGGCCAATGGTAAGGCGCTTGAAGCCTATTCGGCCGACCGGAAAGACAATGTTCCGGTAGAAGCCCGTGACCATGTAAAAATGTTTCATCATTATTTTTTTACGATGGACCCGGATGATAAAGTGATTCAATCTAACATAACAAAAGCTCTCTATCTCGCAGATGGTACAGCCAAACAACAGTATGACAACCTAAAGGAGAATGGATATTACACCAATTTAATCTCCGGTAATATCAGCCAGGAAATGCAGCCAGACAGTATCATTATTAATACCAATGATTATCCCTATTATTTCCGTTATAAGGGTCAACAAAAAATCATACGCCCTACCACTATTGTAACTCGCAGCTTAGTTACGGAAGGATACTTACGGAATGTCTCCCGTTCTGATAATAATGCTCACGGATTTTTAATAGAGAGATGGAAGACACTGGAGAATAAAGACTTGAAAATTGAAAACCGTCAATGATGTTCTGGAACCGTAAAAAGAAAGAAGCAAAAGAAACTCCATTACAAGATAAAGTAGCTGGCAAAATTGCTGGTGGACTTATCAAGGTACAAACAAAGTTCAGTAATGGTATGAATAAAATTGTATCAACTATGACAACAAAGAAAGTGAAAATGTGGCTGGCAGTATTCTGCATTGTAAGTGGCGGATTAAGCGTTTACTTTTTTGTAAATGCGATTGTCACGAAACCAAAGTCTGTATTTAAAATTGATAATGTCCATGTGCCGGAACATTTTGATAAGTCGGGGATGAAATAATGGAGAACCCTGTATCAGTTGAAATGTATCAGCAAATACAGGAATATAAAAGGTACATGGACAGCCTGGGAGAACCAATACGCCCATCCCTGCTCGATAGTATCAAAATCCTGGAAGAGATTTATTTACAACAACAAAAATAGAAGCGTATGAATGGCGCAGCTATCACGAATTCAATAACAATTAAAAAATGTGAGTATGAGTAAAAATGTGAAACAGCGAAAGATGCTACTTGTCTTACCCCTACTGGTAATACCCTTTTTAACAATGGCCTTCTGGGCACTCGGAGGCGGTTCTATCAAAGCCGAAACGAGTATAACGGCAAAAGGTTTGAATCTGAATCTGCCGGATGCAAATCTGAAAGATGACAAAGTGATGGACAAACTTAGTTTTTATGATAAGGCCGACAAAGATTCACTCAAAATGGCAGAGTGGATGCGAAGCGATCCTTATTTTAAAAAGGATATTGAACCGGATGAGATGTTGCCGGATGAAATACAGGAATTAACAACAACAGCAGCAACAAAGTATAACCAGCGTTTGAATACTTCACCCTATGAAATTGGGAACACTAAACCAGAAGATAAGATTCTGCAAAAGCTGAAGCTGCTGGAAAAGGAAATGAATGCTTCGACGGCTACTAATTATGAAAACCCTGTTCCACGAAATGATGTTGATTTCTCCAATGAAGTGGATCGGCTGGAGCAAATGCTTCAACTCAACAACAGCAGTTCATCAGAAGATATTGAAATGAGGCAACTGGAAGGTGCACTGGATAAAATTCTGGATGTGCAGCATCCGCAACGGGTAAAAGATCGCCTCAAAGAAAAATCACTGCTCAACAAGGATATCAGCTATGCTGTTTCGGGATTATCAGGAAAAGATACGATCGTGAAAGGCTTTTATGGAATTTCTGATGACAAAGAAATTGCGGAACATACTGCTATTGAAGCGGTGGTGCATGAAAATCAAACACTGGTCAATGGGGCTGTTATAAAGTTCAGATTGGTTCATGCCATTTACATCAATGGGAAATTAGTTCCGGAAGGTAGTTTTGTTTATGGTATTACAACACTGGAAGGTGAACGGTTAACGATAGAAATTAATTCCATCCGCTCTGCAACCAATCTTTTCAATGTGAAACTGACCGTGTACGATATGGACGGACTTCCCGGCATTTATATTCCTGGTACTATTAACCGTGATGTGGCTAAACAATCGGCTGATAATAGTTTATCACTTATGGAAATGTCTTCTGTTGATCCTTCACTTAAAGCACAGGCAACGGTAGCCGGTATTGGTGCAGCGAAAAGTTTGTTGTCAAAGAAAGTGAAGCTGGTAAAGGTGGTCGTGAAAGCTGGCTATAAAGTATTATTAAAAGATAAAAATATTGACAAATGAAAAGACTACTTATCATTTTATTGAGTTTGTATGGTGTTGCGCAGGCGCAACAACCACTTGGTGTTTCTACCGATAAGACAACTGCATTGATATTTCCTTTCCCTATTTCCCATGTTGACCGTGGTACAAAAGATATTATCGTACAGCCGGTGAAAGAAAATGAAAAATTATTACTGGTAAAAGCGGCAGTGAAACAATTTGGCGAAACGAATTTAAGTGTAGTGACCAATGACGGCCATGTATATTCTTTTGTTGTGAACTATGTGGCCCGGCCTGATTCGCTTGTGTACGAACTCCCGGTATTTACCAATGCGAATATTGAAACTTATGCCCGCAGTATTGCTGATAACAAAGGGATCGTCCGGGGCATCTCCGATAAGAGTTGGAGTGTCGAAGCATCCGTAACCGGGATTTACATTAAAGACAAGGTTATTTATTTTCAGTTGCTCCTCTGTAATCACTCGGCCATCAATTATGATGTTGATGTGCTGCGATTTTTTATCCGTGACCTGAAGAAAGGGAAGCGGACTGCAATACAGGAAAATACATTGGCCCCTTTATTTATAGCCGGAAATCATCAACAAGTTAAGGCTTATAATTTTTCGGTGATAGTTGTTGCACTGGATAAATTTACGATTCCTGATGCGAAGTTTTTAGGAGTGCAGATCATGGAGAAAAATGGCGGGCGCCATCTGCAATTAAAAGTGGGCAATGCAAAATTGGTAAAAGCTGTTGTGTTGCCGGATCTGTATTAATATGAAGGAATCGAATATCATACAACTAAAGGAACAACTCCGCAAACTGGGTTTTCACGACATCATCCATCAACTGGATGAATACCGGCATAGCGTTCAACATGCATTTACTATTTATAAAACTCGGGAAATCGCAAAAGATCAACTTTTGTTTTCTCTGCATTATGAACGAATCAATGCTGATGCATTTGTATTGAAGCACTATGAACTAATGGTCAGAAGTATTCCCATTCCTACTCCCTATTCCGATTTGGAGAAAAGGATGCGAAAGGCAGATGATCTATATAATGCTTATCTGCAGGGCGAACAACAACCCGGAGATAATGATTATATCCGTGAAGTACTTACCAGTTTAAAACAGCTTGTAACAGTTGACCGGGCTGCCGCTGAATTACTGGTCTTTAAGTACTGGCCGGAGAGTGAATACAGAACCTATATTACCGATGACAGTGTATTAAAGCAACGTTATGAAAAATCTCTTTCTGTCATCGTCACGGATGGGCCCGCTTATACTGCAATGCAGGCCTATCACCAATTAAAAACTATGAACAGAGAACATGTTATCGCAGATGCCTTACTTGACATTGCCAGGGTTGAAATCGCCCATGGGAACTCATTTATTGCTTACAATCAGATCAATTATTTTCTGGACAAACCTGATATGTATTTTTTTAAGAACAGTGATGAAGCAAATGAATTTGCTGCCAACAATATCAGTGAGTATGATCAGTATAAAATCATCAGGGCAGCATCAGTCGATGAACTACTGATGCAGATTCCTTATGGAGAAAGTTTACGTATCAAATTATTAACAACTAAAAATCTATCAGACATGAATGAAAAAAATTATGATTACCTGAGTAATCAATTAAAGTACACAGGATTTGGTGAAGACCTGCACCAGCAATTGAAAGAGAAATTGCTAAAACAGGAGCCGGAGTTTACACTGAGCTTTCAAAAAGATTACGGAAAGGATGAAACAGCCGCAACGCTTCATTTCAGAAAATCAGATGAAAGTGATATCTATTTCTTTAACCGTTATAATCTTATGTTGAAAAACGATCAGCATCCTGATGCCATCAAGCAAACTTTTTATATCGGCAATAAGGAAGATAATGTCACTTTGAAAGAAGCCTATAACCTGATGAGTGGCCGTGCCATCTTTAAAGAAAAAGTTAACAAAGAAGGAGAAAAGTATACTGCCTGGCAGCAACTGAATTTTAAGGAAACAGATACACACGGCAACTTTAAACTCAGAACGTTCAATGAAAACTATGGTTTTGACCTGAAAGCTATTTTGCAAAATCATCCCATTAAAGAATTGCAGAACGAAACGGACAGTCAACGGCTTATTGAATCGCTGGAGAGAGAGGAACAGGCAATCGGTTACTCTTACCATACAAGGGAAAGAACAAAAGGTATTCATCGAAGCGGCACCGCAATTCAAGTCGCTCAATTTTCCAAGAAGCATCGGACAGCGTATCCGAACTGATAAATTGTAAGAAGTAATTCAGCGGAGCAATCGGTGAAACAAGACGATCAAAAAAAAAGTCTGAAGCAGAACCCCGGTGAAGATGAAGGTGGTCCGCCGAACGCTAAAAAGAAATCAAACCGAAAACGTCAAGGTATAAGTTAGATGGATCCGCTTTATCATTTTCTAACATTGGTGGAAGCCGATTCCCGTATTTCTGCAGCGCATATCAGCCTGTATGTTTCTTTATGGAAAAAATGGAAGGATAGCGGGCAAGATGGCCCGTTATCCTTTTTCAGACAGGACATTATTAGTTTATGCAAAATATCCGGCGGCAATACCTACCATAAAGTGCTACGACAATTGCATGAATACGGTTATGTAAAGTACGTACCATCTTATAACCATTTCCTGGGAAGCATGGTAACTTTCACTTCTCTTAAAAATAATCTGAAAACCTGACAAATGCCGACGGAAGTTTTAACCAAAGAAGACCTTGAAGTTTTCCGGATTCAGTTGTTGCACGATATTAAAAATATTGTTTCCGGTGTAATTAAGCCAGTCACAGAAAAGCCTGAAGGATACAAAACGGCTGATGTTAGAAAAATGCTGGGCTGTTCAGTTAATAAACTGGTTTCTCTTCGTATCAGTAGAAAATTGCGGACAAAAAAAATAGGTGGGACTGTTTATTATAATAAGGAGGATATTAAGCAGTTGCTGGAGGAGGGGTATTAATAATATCCTTCTTAATTATATCCTATAAATATTATAACCACACAATTGATTACTTAATTAGCAGTTTAGCCGAAACGCTTATGGCTGCCAATTAGTTATGGTAGTAATTTCTTCTCAATTTACCATTTTCCGAAAATTATCATTTATTTTTTACTTCATGGTTATTTGATTATCAGATATTTAATTTTATTTACATGATTCACTAATTTTAATACGACATAATTTACTAATTATAGTACAGCATCTATTTAATTATGCATATTAAATTCTGGAAGGCAGGAAGTGCTGCTGAAATTTTCTATGATTTGTCACAAAGCCGTTCCGGAAAACTACATTGGTTCACCCGTTCGACATGTTTCTTTCCTATAGATTATTCCAAACTGACACTGGAGATGAGTACACCTGATTATATCGATTATTTTTATGCATTACCTGAAAGAAAAAAAGAAACAATCCTACAGAAGCAAGATGCATTATTCAAAGGGATCAACCATGAATTGAACAATGCTATTTGTGATGGGCTTGATGAAAAGGAATCGGGTAACTATACATTGCAGACCAACTGTGAATTAAAAAAGATCAGTGATAATCTGCAATTAACTTTTACATACAGAAGAAGAAAAGTTTTGTACATGATACTACCAGTGCCGTTATTCTTGCGACAGGATACCAACCTGTCATGCCTCCCTTTCTCAAACCATTGTATCCCTATTTAACAATTAATCGTAATGGTCGCTACAAGGCCAATCGCAACTATTCAATAGTTAATAACAACAGCATTTTTATTCAAAATGCAGAACAAGCTACTCATGGATTTAATGCAGCCGATCTTAGTTTGGGTCCTTACCGCAATGCTGTCATTATTAATAGCATTCTAGGAAGAGAGGAATATGCCATTGAGAAAAGGGTTACATTTCAGACGTTTGGAATAACTGCCTTCGGTGATACTGTATAAAACACGGTATCAATAAAGAATAGCTTTTCCTGGCATAACAATACATTTTCGTCATGCATATCTTCCAGTATCAACCCCAGTTCAGGATGAGAATAATCCTGTCGTCTCGTATTAATAAATCCGTTAAACTCAAGAAATTTCTTTACATCACCCAACTCTGCCTGTCCGTCGCATACAACAAAGGGTTGCTCGAGGACTGCATATAACAATTTATTCCTTTTTATAAAGCCCAATAAGGTATAAGCAGTGTTTTCAAAAATCAGGTTATGCAACAGAAGGCTATTTAAAAATTCCAGCCAGGTGGCGTAATAAACACCATCATTCAGTTTAATAACAGATAATCCGTCGCCCCTGAGATAAACGCTGGCCTCGCCCCCTCTTGTGAGATAACGATCCTCGCCCGGAACATTAACTGCCCATATATTGTGTTGATCACAAAACGCCGAAATTAAGTGCCCCTGCTCTTCTTTAATGATTGACTGACTTTCGAAGTTTGTTTTAACCGTTGTACTTGTTGGATAGCTTCCGCAAAGGAGATTGCGGATCTGCGTTACCAGTATCAATAACCCTGGGATGATAATTCCTTGAGTGATATTTTCAATTTTGCTTCGGGTATCATCTGGTAACATTTGCTGTAAAAATAACAAAAAAATGCAACAATTTCGAAAGCGCCGGTTTCGGGTCAACACTACTTG
>JADJKL010000019.1 GCA_016706055.1 Chitinophagaceae bacterium
AAGTCGGGAAGACAGGATTCAGAACCTGCGACCCCCTGGTCCCAAACCAGGTGCGCTACCGGCCTGCCGCTACTTCCCGATTCACTCACTGTAGCTTTCGTGAAAGTGAGACCTTCTGAATAAATCAAATTGGAGTGCAAATATAAGGCTTTGTTGCTAATATTCCCATTTTTTTAATCTTAAAAACAAATATACAAACAACCCTGTTTAAGGCGATTGCCGGTATCTATCATAATTAGTTGAAACTATTTGCTGGGAACACTTAAAGGGGTGGTTGTTGAAAAATACATCAGTTTATTCATCTGCTTATTTTTTACATCATCCATATACACAGCAAAGGCTACAATAATTTTACTATTCCCCATTTTTGGCAATTGATCAAAGGGAATAAATAATTCAAGGTTTTTCTGACCTCCTTTATTGTAACTAATCTTTTTATTGGCCATTAAAATCGCCTTGCGGTAAGTTGCTAAAGTTCCGCCCCAATTGTAATAATCGCCATCTGCCTTTAAAGTAACAACCATCTGATCAATAATCGGCTACAAAATAAACTTCTCAATTTTTGAATTTGTCTTTACATCAAATGATGGTGTAATAACGATTCCCTTTCTTACTAAATCGTTTACAACCTTAAGGTTTCCTACATTGGTTACATCTACTTTTGCAACAGCGAGGTCAGATTCTGTTTTACCCTTTGGATAAAATGCGGCTATTAGTTTTTTATCGCCATCTGAGAGC
The DNA here is from genome assembly GCA_016706055.1 of Chitinophagaceae bacterium. Classification (GTDB taxonomy): domain Bacteria; phylum Bacteroidota; class Bacteroidia; order Chitinophagales; family Chitinophagaceae; genus JJ008. Next base: position 739 of record JADJKL010000019.1, read on the forward strand.
TCATAATTGTCTTTTAATGAATAGCCGTCTGTTGTTTGCCAAGGTGCAATTGCATAGTGCATGATGGATTTGGGATCATATTTTGTTCCATTGGTATAGAACTGATTGCTGATTTCAAATACATTAAAGTCAACTTTTTCCCTATCCCAACCTTGGGTTTCTCTGTAATAATTGTAAACAGAATCGGATTTATTCCATTTAACAACCCCAGGAAAGCTTTGCTCATGCAATAAACCCAATGAATGGCCCAATTCATGTGTGACGACTCTTTTCAATTCCTTTTCATTCCAATGATTGGGATCCGCCTTCATTTCAGTAGTCAACTGGTTTAAATTATATGGTGGATTAATTCCTTTCTTTTTCAAGCTTGCTATATAATAATCTGCATCTGCAAAAAATAAGGTATCGAAATTGATGGTTTGTTCGTTTTGCTTTCTAAACCTAGCTTCTGTGCCTACTGCTGAATTATGGCCGTAACCTTTGCCAAGTTTTATCCGCAACTCTGTTGCCGGAGAATTATCTGGTAAAAAACTAAATGTTATATTGGCATATTTTTCCCACTCTTTAGCACACTCCATTACTTTAGCCCTAAGAACTTTGCTTCCTCCGGCCATAAATTTCACTTTTAATACTGTTCCATTCTCCCACATATGGTAATTGTCACCTACACCTCTGTCGCCTAATGTATCTTTCTTTTTTAACATCCAATCTCCAACACCAGTGGTGCAACCCGGCTTTGGAAAGTACTGCGCATTTGCCTGAGTGCTTATAATCGTTGCTATCATCCCAATTATCAAAACCTTTTTCATGTAAATAATTTTAATTTATAATCGAATATAAAGCGGATATTTCAAACTACTAATACCCTTTGAACGGTATGAAGTGTTCATATCTTAAAAAATCTTGTTAAACAGACGTTGAAATGACCGAAAAAGTCACAAAAAAAGCTCTGCAAATATTGCAAAGCTTGATTTTCGACGGCTCGTTCAATATTAATAAAATTCTCATCCCTTTTATGCTGACTAAGAATGAAAAACCCTCCGTCGCTAAGGCTATGGAGGGTAAAGCGGAGAGAGTGGGATTCGAACCCACGGTACAGTGTAACCCGTACGACGATTTAGCAAACCGTTCCTTTCGGCCACTCAGGCATCTCTCCTTCCCAATTATTAAGGGAGGCAAAAATAAAGATTACTAGCTGAAAATCCCAAATAATAAATCCCAAATTCCAGCTTATTCTGCGTTGGAATTTGGGATTTGCTATTTAATTTATTTTCAAGCTTACATAGCAGCTAATTGCACTTTCTGCTGAAGTTCTAATACATTTTCTCTAAACACTCCATCTGTATCCATTAAGTCTTTAACCGTTTGGCAAGAATGAATTACAGTGGTATGATCTCTTCCACCAAAGTGTTCGCCAATTGTTTTTAATGAATTTTTAGTGAATGCCTTTGCTAAAAACATTGTAATCTGTCTGGCCTGAACAATCTCCCTTTTACGGGTCTTTTCCAAAAGCTTAGCATACGACACATCAAAGTATTCGCATACCATTTTCTGGATAGTATCGATAGTAATTTCTTTGCTTGATGATTTTACAAAATTTCGTAACACTTTCTTTGCTAAGTCTAGATCAATTTCTCTTCTGTTAAGCGAAGATTGTGCCAAGAGTGAGATTAATGCTCCTTCTAATTCTCTCACATTATTAGTGATATTATAGGCAATATATTTCACCACTTCTTTTGGCATTTCAAGCCCGTCATTCTTCATCTTCCTTTCTAGAATCTCAATCCTTGTATCATATTCCGGCATTTGAAGGTCGGCACTTAATCCCCAGCGAAAACGGCTTAATAACCTTTCCTGAACACCATCAAGATCTTTTGGAGATTTATCTGAAGTTAGTATTAGTTGTTTGTGAGATTGATGTAAATGATTGAAAATAGCGAAGAAAGCATCTTGAGATTTCTCAGCTTTTGCAAAAAACTGAACATCATCTATTATTAATACATCAATCAATTGATAAAAATGGATAAAGTCGTTTATAGCATTATTACGACTATGATCCATAAACTGGTTGATGAACTTCTCTGAACTTACATACAACACCACTTTATTGGGATGAGCTCTTTTAACCTCGTTACCAATTGCTTGAGCCAAGTGAGTTTTACCTAAACCAACGCCACCATATATAACTAATGGATTAAAAGAGTTAGTTCCTGGCTTTTCTGCAACAGTTTTTCCGGCACGACGAGCCACCCTATTACAATCGCCTTCAATAAATGCTTCGAAAGTATAGATATGATTAAGCTGCGGGTCAATCTGCATTTTTTTCAGACCCGGTATTACAAAAGGATTCTTTACAGGATTGTTTATGACGAGTGGAAAATCCATTTCGTTATTTGAAAATGTTTTAAAACCCTGACCGCTTACATCCATGGTAACTGGTTTGTTCTTACTATTACCACTATCAACCATGATACGATATTCGAGACGAGCTTCTTTACCTAACTCTCTCTTTAATGTCTTCGCTAATAAATTTACGTAATGTTCTTCAAGATACTCGAAAAAGAATTGGCTTGGAACCTGTATCACCAACACATTGTTCTTAATTGAAACCGGATGGATCGGTTCGAACCAGGTTTTGTAGTGCTGCCATTCTACGATGTCTTTGATAATCTTCAAGCAATTGGTCCAGATTTTTTCAGCATTTTTCTCCATCTGATTTGTAAGCAGTTTATATCGGGTTAACTATAGTTGTTCTTTTCAATAAGTCCTAAAAAAATCTCACACAATGTCAGTAAAAAAAATTGGACAGGAAGGCGAATATCACCATTTCTTTTATAAAAAAAAATTTTTACCCAACTGTTTTTTGTGAAACCGAAATATTATGATTTTTAGTCAGTTTTTTGCCCGAAAATTTGGAAAATTCAAAATCTAACCTTCCCAAAATAATTCCCGCAAAACCGACCTGATTCACTATAACATCGTTATTCTTTTTATTCTTATATATAAGCGGTTTGTCTAAAAAAGTATGCGTATGTCCACCAATTATCAAATCAATATTCTCCGTTTCTTTTGAAAGTACTTCGTCGCTTACCCGGTTACTCTCGTAATACTTATTTCCAAGATGTGATAAACAAATTACCATATCACAATCTTCTTTCTTCTTTAAATGTTCTGCTACTTCATTTGCTTTTTGAACCGGATCTAAATATTTTGTTGCGCCGTATAAATTATCCGCTATTAACCCTTTACCGCTAATACCAACTCCAAGTACACCAATCTTCAATTTGCCTTTTTTAAAAATTTTGTACGGCTGTGTTTTTTCTTCCATTGCTGTTCCTGTAAAATCATAATTACAAACCAACATCGGAAAATTTGCATGCTTAGCTAATTGTGTTGCCAGGTTTTCCATACCTGCATCAAAATCATGATTGCCGATTGTTGTGGCGTCATATCCTAACGAAGTCATTGCTTTTATTTCAGGTTCTCCTTTATAAATATTAAAGTAGGGTGTTCCTTGAAAAATATCTCCGGCATCCAGCAACAAAACATTTTCTTCTTCATTTCTTATTTTACTAATCAATTGTCCTCTCGAAGCAATGCCTCCAAGCCCTGATTGCGGCTTCCATCCATAGGAAATGGTTCTAACCTGCTATGCGTATCATTAGTATGCAAAATGGTCAGTTTTAAAGGATTAAAATACGTAGCAGCCTCCATTATTGAAGGACCAGCCAGCATTGCACCGGCGGACATGGCAGCTTGTTGTATAAATTTTTTCCTATTCAACATTTGTCACTCTGTTTTCAACTTTAGCATTAATATTCTTACCAATTCCTTTCAGGTATTTTATATAATCAAAAATCGCATCCCGCATCAGATAACCATTCGATAGTTGAGGTATATCTTTCAACATATCGGCATTGTTACCACCATTTGCCACATAATCTGAGTTTGCGATTGTATATATTTTTCCCGGATCCATTGGCTTGCCATCAATCAATACTTTTACTGCCTTCCCATTTTTTATTTGCATCGTAATGCCGGCAACCGGCCATCCTCCATCTGTAGCAATAATATCTAAAAACTCTTGTAGTACTGTTCCCTTCAATTTTTGAAGTATCAATAAATTATCAAATGGCATTATTTCAAAAATTCTTCCTCGTGTTACATCTCCTTTTGGCAATTGATTTATACGTATCCCTCCATAGTTCATTACTGCTGCATCACATCAGTATTATATTTTTCCTTTGCCATATGCAAATAGGCGTCTGCCAAAAAATTTCCCAACTGCACTTCCGGGCATTTTTTTTCCATATTCACATCGGCATAACCTATAACTCCGTTCATCAATGTGTTCACATTAGCCTTATACGGAGCAAGAAAGTTAATTAGTGCAGTATCTTTTTGTAATGAATCATTAATAGTATATGAATGATAAGCTAGCTGCTGGCTTTTATACGTAGTGTTGCAAGAGGTCCCTGCTACGGCAAGTATAAAAAAAACAAGTAGTAATCGAAAATTCTTCCTCATGATTGGTGTCTGCTTTGAAGGTATAGATATTTTATCCGTCAACAAAGAAATCAGAAAATATTTCTCATATTAATCCGCATCTTTGTAGTCAAATTTTTCAGGATAAAACCCTGACAGTATGCAAAAAATATTACACTTAAGTTGCTGCCATCAGAAGCAGCTAACGAAGCCACTGTAAAGCAATACATCGCAAAAGCAGAAGCTATAAAGCCTGAAACTATTACTGGCTACAGTATTCTAAAACAATCCATTGATGCCAGAAGTAAGCAGCCTTGGGTAAATCTAAGTCTTCAGGTTTACATCAATGAGCCTTGTCAAGAAAGAGAGTTACTGCAATTTAATTTCAGAGATGTATCAAAAGCTGATAAAAAAGTTGTCATTATTGGTGCAGGACCAGCAGGATTATTTGCGGCACTTCAATTAATAGAAGCTGGCATTAAACCTATTCTGCTTGAAAGAGGAAAAGATGTAAGAGCCAGAAGAAGAGATCTTGCAATACTTAATAAAGAAGGTGAGGTAAATCCTGAAAGTAATTATTGCTTTGGTGAAGGTGGTGCTGGTACTTATAGTGATGGAAAACTTTATACAAGAAGTAGTAAAAGAGGCGATATAACAGAATCCTGAACCTCTTCGTTTATTTCGGTGCAGAGGAAAAGATTTTGTACGAAGCTCATCCACATATTGGCACTAATAAATTACCAGGCATTATCACTGCCATGAGAGAAAAAATTATTGCTTGTGGCGGCGATTTTATATTTGAAAAAAAAGTGGTTGATTTTATTATACAGAACCAGGAAATAAAAGGTGTAAAAACACAAGATGGCAATTCCTTTGATGGCGATGCTGTTATTTTAGCAACAGGACATTCGGCAAGAGATATTTTTTATTTATTACATGATAAAAAGATACTAATTGAATCGAAGCCATTTGCATTGGGAGTAAGAGTCGAACATCCTCAATCATTAATTGATAACAGTCAATACCATTGCAATATTCGTAGTGAATATTTACCGCCAGCTTCCTATAGTTGGGTGCAGCAGGTAGATGGCAAAGGTGTTTTTTCTTTTTGTATGTGTCCCGGTGGTATTATTGCGCCAGCAGCCACTTCTCCCGGCGAATTGGTGGTAAATGGCTGGAGTCCTTCTAAAAGAAACAATCCATATGCAAACAGTGGCATTGTGGTAACAGTGGAAGAAAAAGATATGGCTGCCTATAAAAAGCATGGTGCATTAGCAGCTTTACATTTTCAACAGGCTGTAGAAAAAAAAGCATTTGATATTGGTGGCGGAAAATTTGTTGCACCGGCACAACGTTTAGTTGATTTTGCAAATAATAAAATTTCTGCTTCACTTCCTGATTGTTCTTATTTGCCAGGTACTAATTCCAGCGACTTAAAAGAGGTGTTACCTGATTTTGTACATAAAAGCCTGCAAATTGCTTTTGCTGAATATGGAAAGAAAATGAAAGGCTATTTTACAAACGATGCAATTGTTGTAGCAACCGAATCCAGAACATCTTCACCCGTTCGTATTCCCAGAGATGTCAGTACATTAGAGCATCCTCAGATTAAAAAATTATATCCTTGCGGAGAAGGCGCCGGTTATGCAGGCGGCATTGTAAGTGCCGCAATGGATGGTGAAAGAGTAGCAAAAATGATTGAAATGGCTATCAATAAAAATTAATCTCCCTATATTTAAGCATTTCGCACGGTAAAATTCGCAGCTTGCCGATTAATTGATGCCGTTTCATCAGGAAATTTAATTTTACAGTACAAACCAACTCAATATGACCTTACTCGAATTAAAAAATCTTAAAAAATATTTTGCTACACAAAAAGCAGTTGATGATATCAGCCTGAAAGTAGAACAAGGGCAGATATTCGGATTACTTGGACCAAACGGTGCTGGCAAAACAACACTTATCAGGATGATCACCGGAATTTTTTATCCGGATGAAGGACAGATTATTTTTGACGGTAAAAAATTTGACCCGATTAAAGATGTAGAATACATCGGCTATATGCCGGAGGAAAGAGGCTTGTATAAGAAGATGAAAATCGGTGAACAAACCATGTACCTGGCGCAATTAAAAGGATTGAAAAAAGCAGATGCATTGGCAAAAATCAAACAATGGTTTATCAAATTTGAAATGGAAGGCTGGTGGAACAAAAAAGTAGAAGACCTGTCAAAAGGGATGAGCCAGAAACTACAATTTGTTACAACTGTTTTACATAATCCAAAACTCATCATACTCGATGAGCCTTTCAGCGGATTGGATCCTGTAAACAGCAATCTTATTAAAGATGAGATTTACAACCTTGCAAAAAATGGTGCTACGATTATATTCAGTACGCATCGTATGGAGCAAGTAGAAGAAATATGTGATCACATTGCTCTGGTGAACAAAGGAAGTATCATTCTAGATGGAACTGTAGCAAAAGTGAAGCAGGACTTTAAAGAAAACCTGTTTAGTATCGGCGCCGATCAGATGCCAGCAGTAAATGGAGAAACTCCTTTTGATATTGTTGGTACAAAGGCAGAAAAAAATATTGTAAGAATTAAAGAAGGAAGAAGTTCTAATGATGTGCTGCAATATCTTTTACAAAATGGAGCACAGATAAATTCATTCAATGAAATACTTCCTTCGTTGAACGATATTTTTATTAAACTGGTAGAAGGAACACCGGCTGCCCGTCAATTTCAAAAAGTATAACCTTTACCAACTAAACTAATTATAATGAACAAGATCTGGTTAATAATAAAAAGAGAATACCTGACAAGGGTTCGCAAAAAAACTTTCATCATTTCAACTTTACTTTTTCCTCTCTTATATCTGGGATTAATTTTCGGAATGGGATTTATTGCTGAGAAGAGTAAGCAAAACCTTAAGGTTGCAGTTATTGACAAGTCCGGCTATTTCACTGATGAGAATATCGCTTATCAAAATAGCATTGACGATAACTCTACTTTGAAATTGGTGAAAGACTCAGCAGAAAGTGTAATTGCTGATTATAAAGCTCAAGGATATGATGGCTATATTGTAATACCACCGATTAACTGGAAGGAAGGATACGACAGCCTATTCTTCAATTCAAACAAGTCGTATGGAAGTGCTGTAAAAGCCCCTATTGAAGCAAAGCTTAACAGGATATGGAGTGGTATTAAAAATGACAGCCTGCGAATAGATACAGAAAAGCAGACTATACTTACAAAAACTCTGACTGTAACTGCAAAAAATCTGGAGGATGAAAAAGCGAATGCAAATACGGCTGAAGGCATTGGCTATGTGGCAGGGTTTCTTATTTATTTCATACTACTTATTTATGGCTCACAGGTAATGATGGGTGTGATGGAAGAAAAAACAAACCGGAGTGCAGAAGTGATTGTTTCTTCTGTAAAACCTTTTCAAATGATGTTGGGCAAAATTTTAGGTATTGGTCTAGTCGCATTAACGCAGTTTCTGCTTTGGATTGCATTTGTATTGATTGTTTACAATGTTGGCAAAGCAACTGGTGGTGATATGGCAAGTAGTATTGTCGGAGGTATCCAAAATATGTTTACAAGTGTAAATGTGCCGTTAGTGCTATTCTGTTTTGGCTTTTACTTCCTAGCTGGCTTCTTTTTCTACTCCGCATTATACGGTGCTATCGGAAGTGCTGCCAATGAAGATATGAGAGAAGCACAATCATTGGCTTTTCCAGTTACTATGCTTGTTATTATATCAATAGCATTAATGACAGCAGCCATAAAAGATCCAACCGGACCAATTGCTGTTTGGGCAAGCATAATACCTTTTAGTTCGCCAATAGTAATGATGGCGAGAATTCCATACGGTGTGCCGGGAACAGTTCCTTGGTGGCAATTAGGTCTTTCGATGGCCTTTCTCATATTAGGATTCATGTTCACCGTTTGGTTTGCAGGAAAAATTTACCGCATAGGCATTTTAATGTATGGCAAAAAACCAAGTTGGAAAGAAATGATCAAATGGGCTTTTAGAAAAAATTAATACTGCCGCTTAAATAAAAAAGATAAACCCATTCCGCTTTAAAGGAATGGGTTTTTTGTTAAAATTTTCCAGTTTTCAATTTTGATACAATCAAATACGAATTCAATCGTATATTTGATACGAAGACTTTCGTTAAACAGATTTAGCCATTAAAAAATTAAAGTATGAAACCAAGAACCATTGTAAACAATCGCTTATTAATTGTGCTGTTAACAGCAGGACTTACCGTAGGACTTATTTCCTGGGATTATCATCAAACACCCGGTCAGTTCGAACAATCTATAAATGATACCACACCGAAGAAAAAAAACTACGACCTGGATAAAAAAGTAAGAAATCTCGATGATGTGCTGGATGAATTAGATGCTGCCGATATGAAGATCAACATGGAGAATATGAAGAAGGAATTGGCAGAAGCCATGAAAGGTATTGACCAGGAAAAATAAAACTTGAGATTGAAAAGGCGATTGCACAAGTTGACCTGGCAAAAATTCAGCAAGAAGTACAGGAGTCACTGGCCAAGGTTGACTTTTCTAAAATGCAGGCTGAACTGGCAGAAGTATTGAAAAGTGTAGACATGGCTAAGATTCAAAAAGAAGTACAGAAATCACTGGCAAAAGTTGATTGGGAAAAAGTAAAAGCCGAAATAGAAAAAGTGAAAAATATCGACTTCAAAAAAATCAAGGATGAGATGAAAGACCTGGGGCCAAAGATGGAAAAAGAATTAAAGAAAGCTAAAATTGAAATTGAAAAAGCAAAAGGAGAAATCAAAGAATTTAAAAACTTCACAGAGGGATTGGAAAATGACGGACTCATTAATAAAAAAGAAGGCTTTTCATTAAAGCATAAAGACGGAGAGCTTTTCATTAATGGAAATAAAGCATCTCAAATGACTTACACCAAGTACAGAAGCTTTTTGGAAAAACACAAACAATTCAATATTAAAATAAACGATGACGACTTCAAACTCGATATTGATTAACTATTTAGTTTAGTGTGTGGTATAGTATAGCCATGAAAAGCAATAGTCCCGTTTCTACGGGACTATTTTAATTATTTAAATTATCTTATTTATTCTTTAAAATCCACCATGCCCAAATGGCGATGGAATAATGTCGAACTCCGGAGCTTCAATCATTTCAATGTTCAATTGGAAAGCTTCGTCAGTTTTTATAACAATTTTTTCCTTTGTAATTTTTCTGTAGCCTGACTTCTCAAAAATAAATTTATAAGTACCCGGCTTCAGTTCATTAAAATTATAACCGCCATATTCATCGGTAGCAACTACTTGCTCCTTTTTAGAAACAAGAACCGCAGTTACACATACATCTTTTACAGGCTTTTTGGTTACAGAATGAATTACAAGACCATTAATTTCATCTTTCTTGCCTTCACCTGGATTTGCCAACCTGTATTGGCATTAGCTGCGGCATATCCCAAGAAGAAATCGCAATAAATAATAATTTCTTTTTCATTGCACTTTAATTGAATGGTTTACTAATAACCTTTCAGCACATATCAAGTTGGTAGCGACTAATAAAATTAGAGCATTTTACTGGATTTGCCAAACCGTCTGTAAACTCTTTCCAAACATTTTTGACGATCTCTCCGGCGGGCAATATATCATCTAGCAAAGCACTTACCTGTCCTATTTCCAGTTCACCTTCTGCTAAATCACCTTCAAACATTCCCTTTTTTGCCCTTGCTCTTCCCAGCAATGTTCTCATTTCTTCTACCGTTGCTCCTCTTTTTTCTGCTTCATCCACTTCTTTGAAAAAATCATTTTTCATCAACCTTACCGGTGTCAACTGCTTCATAGTAAGCTTTGTATCTCCTTCCTTCGAGCTGATTACTTTATTCTTAAAATTGATATGAGACGAAGCTTCTTCGCTTGCCACAAACCTACTCCCCAACTGCACTCCTTCCGCTCCCATTACCATTGCTGCCAGCATTTGTCTGCCGTTGGCAATTCCTCCTGCCGCTATTACCGGAATCTTTACCGCTTCAACAACTGCCGGTATCAATACCATCGTTGTTGTTTCCTCTCTCCCATTATGTCCACCAGCTTCAAAACCTTCTGCTACCACGGCATCGCATCCGGCTTCTTCAGATTTTTTTGCAAATTTTGAAGAGCTAACCACATGCACAACAGTAATTCCCTTTTCTTTTAAGACGCTGGTCCATGTCTTCGGGTTACCGGCAGACGTAAAAACAATTTTTACTCCTTCGTCAATAATAATATCAATGTGCTTGCCAATATCTGGGTACAGTAAGGGTACGTTTACTCCAAAAGGTAGGATAGTTGCAGCTTTACATTTACGGATATGTTCTCTTAAGACATCAGGATACATCGATCCGCTGCCTATAATGCCTAAGCCACCAGCATTACTTACTGCACTGGCCAGTTTCCAGCTGCTTGCCCAAATCATTCCTGCCTGAATGATGGGATAATCAATTCCAAAAAGTTTTGTAATTCGGTTAGAGAAATCGTCCTAGCAAGTGTTTGAGTCATTTAGTCTTGGAGAAATATTTGATAACTCATAAGTAAAATTCCTGACTCTTTACTCCCTTTAGGGGCTCAAGTTCTTATCCCAAATCTATACTAGTATTATCGCCAATATTCAGCGAACGGATTCGCCACGAAGATTGGTATCGCTACCGATTACTGAATCATCCAATACAATATCATAAAGGTTAGAGAAAGAACCAATAATAGAATCTTTTATGATCGAACTGTCTATAATTGAATTTTCGCCAATAGTAACATTGGGACCGATAATAGAATTTTTAATATTACATCCACCACCAATACTTACTGGCTGAACAATCACTGTATTTTCAAATTCATTCGGATCGGCTGTTGCTCCAAATTTTTAAGCAATGTGGCATTGGATTCTAATAAAGTTTCCTTACGGCCACAGTCAAACCAATTCTCTACTTTAAATGATTTGAATTTAGAACCCATTTTTATCATACAATCCAATGCATCGGTTAAACTAAATTCACCATGGCTGCGAAGCCCTTCTCTTATATTACTTTCCAGACATTGAAACATGTGCTCTGTTTCTTGGATTTTGGACACACCAACCAATGCCATATTCGATTTTGGAATTTGCGGCTTCTCCACCACTCTACTGATAAATCCATCTTCTCCTATTTCAGCTACACCAAAATCTCTCGGATCATCCACCTTTCTTACACCAATCATGGAGAAAGGGCTGTCCACCACTTCCTGAATATTGTATTCACAAATGGTATCGCCCAGCACTACAAATACATCATCTTGGTTTACAATTGTTCTCGTCAGTCGGATGGCATGGCCCACACCTTGCCTATCAATCTGATGCACATAATGTGCTTTTATTTCAGGGTATTTGCTTTTTACAAAATCCTGAATTTTATCGCCTAGATAACCTACAATGAATATAAATTCATTGATACCTGCTTCTTTCAACTGATCGATAATAATCCCGAGAACCGTCTTTCCTGCAAGCGGAATAAGTGCCTTAGGCTGTGTAACTATGTGGACGCAACTTGGTGCCTGCGCCGGCTACTGGTATGATAGCTTTCATCTATAAATTTCACAGCTCATTATTACAATAATCGCTGTGGTTTGGTTACTAATCAAAAGCCAACGAAAGTAAGGCATTTCAAATAAACAAAATATTCAGCCCGAAAAGCATTAACAACTTTCGCTATCTTATTTTTGTAATGATATTTTTTGTGCCCGGGTTGCAGTATTACTATCATCGTCTGTTGCAATCCAAAGATGGGATTTTTATTTATTCCAGTGGAAAAAATAAAAGACTCACTCTTCATCATTCAGTAATTTTATTCGCAAATGCAAAGAGACACTGTTTTATTCGACCTCATCAACAAAGAGCTGGATCGCCAACGCAATGGTATTGAGTTAATAGCTTCCGAAAACTTTACTTCCTTGCAGGTAATGCAGGCAATGGGCACAGTGCCTACCAATAAATATGCAGAAGGCTATCCCGGCAAAAGATATTATGGCGGATGTGAAGTAGTAGACGAGATAGAAACATTAGCGATTGAAAGATTAAAAAAAGTATTCAACTGCTCTTGGGCAAATGTGCAACCACACAGTGGTGCCAAGCCAATGGTGCTGTATTTCTGGCGGTAATGAAACCTGGAGAAAATTTTAGGTCTCGACCTCAGCATGGGCGGACATCTTACACATGGCAGCCCGCCAACTTCAGTGGAAAAACATATCATGCATTGCATTATGGAGTAACAAAAGACGGCATAGTAGATTACGATCAGCTAGAAGCAAAGCAAGCAGAAAAACCAAAGATGATAATCTGCGGTGCATCTGCATACAGCCGTGATTGGGATTACAAACGCATCCGTGCAGTGGCTGATGAAATTGGTGCCGTAGTATTTGCAGACATTGCACATCCTGCCGGATTAATTGCAGCTGGTTTATTAAACGATCCTTTCGATCATTGTCATATTGTAAGTTCCACTACACATAAAACATTAAGAGGACCAAGAGGTGGTATTATTATGCTCCGTCATGATTTTGAAAACCCATGGGGAATAAAAGATCCAAAAGGGAATTTAAGAAAGATGAGTTCATTGCTAGACCTTGCTGTTTTTCCAGGCACACAAGGTGGACCGCTGGAACATGTTATTGCAGCAAAAGCAGTTGCCTTTGGTGAAATACTAAATGAAGATTTTAAAGCTTACGGCAAACAGGTAATCAATAATGCACAAGCTATGGCAAAGGCTTTTGTAAGCCGTGGCTATAACCTTATTAGCGATGGGACAGATAATCATTTAATGCTAATCGATCTTCGCAATAAAAACTTGACAGGTAAAAAAGCTCAGGAAACATTGGATAAAGCACATATCACTTTAAATAAAAATGCAGTGCCTTTTGATGACAAATCACCTTTTGTTACTTCCGGTATAAGAGTAGGTGTGCCAGCCGTTACCACAAGAGGTATGCAGGAAGCACATATGGAAACAATTGTTGAAATGATTGATAAAGTATTGATGAATGCAGATGATGAAAATGTAATTACCAATGTAAGAAGTGAAGTAAAAACATTTATGCAGCAGTTTCCACTTTATCCTGAATTAGGTTAACATCGAACTATAAAAATATTGTACCATGATACAGCGTCAACAAACACTTTGGTTAATATTGGCAACAGACCGCAGCGGCACTTACTTTTAAATTTCCCTTTGCCACTGGCGAAGAAATTGTCAAGAATACTACGATGAAACAGTTGGTAGAAACTACTGCGGGTAATAATTTCTTTACATTGATACTAACTATTGCTTCAGCTATTATTTCTACTATTACTATTTTCATGTTCAAGGATCGCAAAATGCAAATAAAGCTTTGTCTGCTTGGGTTGTTAATTGCTATCGGTATTCTTGCCTTGTAGCATTGCTTGATATGAATAAACTTATTTCCGGCACTCCTGCTATTTGGGCATTGTTACCCATTGTTGTTATCGTAAGTTATTTTATGGCTTTTCGTAACATACGAAAGATCAAAAGCTAGGTAAAATCGCTGGATAAGTTGAGATAAGTAATTTCAAAAAAATCTAATAGAAATATCTGCATATTAGCAAAAAAAAAGAGAGCAACTAGCTCCTCTTTTTCATGTTCAAAATTTAGTACTCTCTCTGTTATTGAACAATAAATTTAGATGTAAATTTTTTCTCCACTGAAACCTGTAAATAATATTTTCCGCTTAGCAACTGACCCGGCAGCTCTATTGTTTTGGAATAAGAACCTCCCGGATGTTTTAATGTTTCTGTTTTTACTATTTGTCCGTTAGCTGAATAAAATTTTTACAAAATAATCTCCAGCAGCACTATTCATCTGTATAGTAAATTGTTTGCTGGTAACAGGATTTGGATACAATACGATATCCTGCTTCACGGTAAGGTTGGTTGCAACTTTTACAATCGGGCTATAAACTATTTTACCATCTCTACTTGTTACTTTAATTCTATAGTAAGTAACTGGAGTAGCTTGCAAATCATATTCGTAATAGCTTTCTTTATCATTTGTATTGCTTCTTGCAGCAAGCGAAGCCATTGAAGTAAACTGTGTGCCGTTCAATGATCGTTCTACTCCGTATGCCACCACATCTATTTCTGTAAGGTTGGTCCACTCCACTCTGTTTCTATTGCCAATATGCTGGCATGCTTTTACATCTACAAGCTTAACAGGTAATGGATTAGTAGCAGAACTTTTACTGCCTAGCGAAAAGGACTAAAAGACGATACCACACCAGAAGTTATTGTACCGCTAATATTAGTTCCAGTTGTTACGACATTTCCTTCACTCGTCCATTGTGAGGCCATTATATCTGGCCACCTGTAAATCACCAGATTAGTAACATATAAAGCACCATTGCAGGCTGTTACTGTTCCAAAATAAAGTAACTGCAACATTCGCAGAACCAGTACGATCTAAAGTCCAGTATTCGCAAGCACTAACTTGAGTTATTGGACTAAGTACAGACCCTCTGTTTAGCGAAGGTGCTCTAATAAACTCAGCCTGAAAGTTGGTTGATGATGAAGGTGCTGAAATCCCAATTTCCCGCATTCCTGCATTTATTTTACCAACAGGAAAAGTAAAAGCGGTAGTTCAACTTTTTCAATGGATTGGACCATTTACAAATGATGAAGTAGAACCACTTGAGTAAGATGCCGATGCTGCTGAATTTAGTGTTCGGAGCTTTGTTGCATCAGTAGTAATATGTCCGCTTGTAAGTGTTAGAACATTTGTTACTGTAGTTGGTCGTTGTAATGATATGCCTGTTGTAGCAGGACCAAAAGTATTGTTGGCAGTAAGATTATAAAATGTTGTATTACTTGTACCATTAATATTTTGCAATACAGTGCCATTAAAAGTTACAGTTGCTGCTTGCTGTGTGAACGTTCCGTTATTTGTAAAATGACGACCAACAGTTAAATTATTATTAAGTGTAGAAGCATCAAGTCCGGCTCCAGTACCAATTGTTACATCGTTTAATACCGTAATATTCGTTCTGATTTCTGCGGTTGGGGTACTTGTTGTATTTACAGTAAGATTATATAAATGCGGGGTACTATTGATCCAATAATTAAATGTGTAAACAGGTGTTGCTCCATTACCTACCTGTAAAGTACCTCCAGTTACTGTTGAATTTGTAGAAAGATTAATATAATCTGTAAATGCATCATCAATTAATTGTAATACAATAGTGCCTCCACTCATGTTAAATACCGAGCCAGTAGCTTGAATTCCAAATGAAGGAACCACTCCTACTAGGCCGGTATTTCCTTGAGTATTTGTTGTAAAACTCCTCCTGTTTGGCTATATGTTATTGTGTTTGTTGTCAACAGTCCTAAAAAGCTCCTGAAACATTTAATTGACCTCCTTCGATAATTAACGAAGCTCCAGTATTATAAAAAGCCACCAATCTGAAAGAGTACCTGTATTATAAATTCCGGCAGTAATTCTCATCAATCCTGATAATTCTGTATCACAATTTTGTGGTGTCACTGTTATGTTTGAATTATTTAACCAAATTCCTGAATTTGCATTTATCGTAGCTGTTTGATATCCAGTGGTTGGATGCACTGCGGTTGTAAAGAACGTAATAGTCAAACCATAAGTACCAGAAAATTTAGCAATGCCTCTTGTTAGTGTAAGAAAACCAGCAGGTATAACGGTCATATTAGTAGGCAAAATTCAGCAATATTTGCAGCATTTCACTATTGATTGTTATGCGATTAAATTCTGTTAAGGCACCAGCACCACTAACCGATTGATTGGTTGTGCCATTAAATATAAAATCCATTTTGGTTCGCACCATTATCGGAATTTAATGAACCAGAATTAGACAGATTACCTCCCAATGTAAAATTTATATCTGCTGTTGGCTGAAAGGTTACACCTGAAGCAATAGTAAGATTTGCATTTGTCCTACAATTTGCAGGAGCAGATTTAATGTTACTACCTGAAAGTATGAGATTTGAATACGTTTCCGTTCTTATCGTTTGAGCCGCCCCATAATAATCAACTATACTTCCTGCTGCAGTAGTAAAATCTCCACCGTGAAAGAGCCTGCAACATTTAACCTACCAGCGGCTGTAATATCTATCTGATTTCTATTAACATTACCATTCAAAGTAATATTTCCCGAAACATTCAGTGTGCCAGTCGTGATGATTAAGTTACTAAGACGGTTATTATTTCCAGTATTAGCCATTGTAATGGAAGCACATGACATTGATCCCGCATTAACATTTATAGTCTTGTTTAATCCATTAGTTGTTGGGGTATTAATTGTTTACTGCATTAGTTATATTAAGAGAATTAGTACCATTTATTGTAACAACACTTGTTGCATTACCGGTGTTTATTGTAAGTGAAAGACAAACGGCAGCAACATCAACTGTAACTGTAATTCCATTATTTATGACCACTGTCTGCCCAGCCGTTGGAACAGCAGCCCCGCCCCAGGTTACTGTACTACTCCATGGTCCTGAAACAGAAGCAATACGTTGAGACGATGGCATTAAAACAAAATGCTAAACAAAAAAGTACAAGAAAAGATTTGTAATTACGAAATGTAAAAGTTTCATACAGTTAATTGAAGGGATTAAAAATCAGCTTTCAGTAGAGATTGGATTCTGGTACGGATTTCTCCCCATGTAGAGAGAGTTCTTTTATCAGGCCATAAAAGTATATCACCGCTTTTATTTATGCAAGTTTTTCGATGTAATTTTTACTGACAATGACAAGTAGTTTTACGATTGCCGCTTTGGTTTTATCAATTTCATGATTTTAATCAAATCATTCTCAGAGATAATTTGCCGTGTAACTACTTTTTGCTTTTTTAAATCGCAGGTTTCCAGCAAAAACGAATTCGCCGCCACCATCACCCGCTTCAGGCCCAAGGTCTATTACCCAATCGGCACTGCGTATCACATCTGTATTATGTTCTATTACTAAGATGGAGTGGCCTTGTTCTATCAATGCATTGAAAGAAGTAAGTATTTTTTATATCATGAA
The DNA here is from genome assembly GCA_016706055.1 of Chitinophagaceae bacterium. GTDB lineage: Bacteria > Bacteroidota > Bacteroidia > Chitinophagales > Chitinophagaceae > JJ008. Next base: position 18,319 of record JADJKL010000019.1, read on the forward strand.
AATGCAAACCAGTAGTAGGTTCATCAAAAATGAAAAGTATTTTATTATTAGCTCTGCCTTTGCCAAGAAAAGATGCCAGCTTTACCCGTTGTGCTTCGCCACCAGATAATGTGTTAGATGATTGTCCCAGTTTTACATAACCAAGTCCTACATCACTCAAAGGCTGTATGGCTTTTGCAATATTTGCTCCATCAGAAGCAGAGAAAAATCAATGGCTTCGTCCACACTCAATTCCAGAATATCATAAATACTTTTATCATTACATTTTACTTCCAGCACTTCTTCTTTAAATCGTTTGCCGCCGCAGGATTCGCAAACCAGATGCACATCTGCCAGAAACTGCATTTCCACCACCTGTTCGCCTTCGCCTTTGCAGGTATCACATCGGCCACCATCCACATTAAAGGAAAAATGTTTAGGCTGAAAACCCCGCATCTTGCTCAATGGAAGTTTTGCAAACAGTTCTCTTATTTCATCATAAGCCTTAATATAAGTAACAGGATTACTTCTGGAAGATTTACCAATTGGATTCTGATCTACCAATTCCAATTGCTGAATAGATTCTACATCGCCGCTTATCTGTTTATGAAAACCGATCTTATCACCAAACTCGCCTTTCATTTTTCGTAAGGAAGGATATAAGATTTGTTTTACAAGAGTTGTCTTTCCACTACCGCTTACACCGCTTACTACACACAGCACATTCAATGGAAATTGAACTGTTATATTTTTTAAATTATGTTGCCTTGCGCCTTCTACGGTAATGGATCGATTCCATTTTCTAACTGCCTTTGGTGGTTCAATTGTTAATTCACCATTCAGGTACTTACCAGTAAGGCTTATCGGGTTGGAAATTATTTCATCATAATCTCCTTCGGCCACTACTTCTCCACCAAGGTGCGATGCATACGGACCCATATCAATAATATGATCCGCTTCCCGCATCATCATTTCATCATGCTCTACCACTACAACGGTATTGCCGAGGTCTCTTAACTCTTTTAATACTTGTATAAGATTCGCCGTATCTCTTGAATGCAAACCGATAGATGGTTCATCTAAAATGTAGAGTGAGTTGGTAAGATTACTTCCAAGGCTTCTTGTCAATTGTATCCGTTGGCTTTCGCCACCGCTTAATGAATTCGCAAGGCGGCTCAATGTTAAATAACCCAGTCCAACTTTTAGTAATGTATCAAGTCTATTATGCAGCTCCAGCAAAATTCTTTTCGCAACCTCTTTATCATGCTGGCTTAGTTTTTTCTCTGTTGCCGAAAACCATGTTTTCAAATCTCTTACAGGTAGTATGCACAACTCACCAATATTCTTATCATTCACTTTTACATACAATGCTTCGGGCCGCAAACGAAAACCATTACAATCCGGACAATCTGTTCGGCCTCTGTAGCGACTTAACAAAACCCTGTACTGCACTTTATACAACTGCGATTCTACATCTTTAAAAAAATCGTTGATGCCCATTACACCATCACTGCCTTGCCACAGTTGTTTGATTTGTTTATCTGTAAGATCAGCAATGGGTTTATGTACCGGAAAATTGAATTGCTTAGCACCTTTTACAAAATTCTGCCGCCACCAATCCAGCTTATCGCCTTTCCAGGGAGCTACAGCACCATCATACACACTTAATCTTCTGTCGGGAATTACCAGATCAGGATCTATACCCAGCACTTGCGAAAAACCTTCGCAGGTTGGGCAGGCACCAAAGGGATTATTAAAAGAAAATAAATTAGGAACCGGTTCTTCAAACTGCATACCGTCAAGTTCGAAACGATTGTTGAAATGTAGTAGTGAATGGTGAATCTGTAATGGTGAATCCGTAAGAGTCTTTGATTTTTTTGAAACTTTCTGTGGACTGTCGGCTGTCGACTGTTGACTCCCCTGTACTTCAAGATAAACATCTCCTTCGCCTTCATAAAAGCTGTACCGATGGAATCAGCAATTCTATGCTTATCATCATCATCAAAATCTTTTACCACAATTCTATCAATAAGTATATGCGTAATTTTTTTAGTCTTCAGTTCTTTATCAGGCAATTCAAGTAACTCCTCAACCCGGTGAGTGATTCCCGACTCCCGACTCCCAACTCCTGACACCTTATCCCCGACTCCTGACTCAAGACTATAGACTCTGCTAAATCCTTTTTGCGCCAGAATATTCAATTCTTCTTTTAAATCTCTGTTCGTATGTTGCTTAAAAGTGGCAAGAATAAAAACCTTATCATCGGTCTTTAATTTTGATATTACATCCAGCACATCTGTTACATCATCCTTTTTTACTTCTTTACCGGAAACAGGTGAAATAGTTTTTCCAATTCTTGCAAACAGCAATCTTAAGTAATCATGAATCTCCGTCATACTTCCCACAGTACTTCTCGGCGTCCTTGTTATTACCTTTTGTTCGATGGCAATGGCCGGGCAAAGTCCTTTAATATAATCTACATCCGGTTTGTTCATCCTATTCAAAAACTGCCGGACATAAGCACTCAGACTTTCCGCATAACGTCGTTGCCCTTCGGCATAAAGTGTGTCAATTGTAAGCGAAGACTTGCCAGAGCCTGACACACCTGTTACCACAATCAGCTTATTTCGGGGAAATTCTACTGTAACGTCCTTCAGGTTATGCACCCTGGCACCCTTTATATAGATGTTATTTGCGGAAATTACGGTCTTCGATTTGACGGGGTTGTTCCCTATTATTGCTTTTTCCATTAATATATAAGTCGGTGAAAAGCCTTGTCTGGCATAGTTTTGAACAAGATTCTTAACATTTTGTTAGGATATATTACTACAATTTCTCTTCACAAAGGTTTGGCAATTTACTGAAATGCCCTATTTTTAATTTCCAATAATCCAAAAAATGAAAAACAAAAACTTAATAAGCCTATAGCACAAACTTCTACTCGTTCTTTTTAACCATTTTATTTTACTGTTAACCAATATCTATTTGAAAATGTATCTGTGTGTACATACAGTATGTATATGCATGATCCGCAACCTAAACTGTAGAAGTTATGAAAGCTTTATCTAAAAAACCGACCATGAACTCATCCATCTGTTTACAGATGGTAATGTTGACGCCTTAGAAGCACTTATCCTTCGCCATAAGGATAAGCTCTATACATCTATCCTATTTCTTGGTAAAAGACAAATACCTTGCCGAGGATATCTTCCAGGACTCTTTTATACGCATTATTGATACAATGCGTGGAGGTCGTTACACGGAAGAAGGAAAATTCCTTCCTTGGGCAATGCGTATTGCACATAATCTATGTGTAGATCATTTCAGAAAAGTAAAACGTACACCAGTTATCCGCACCGGCGACGACAAAGATATTTTGAAGTACTTAATTTTTCTGAAGACAGTGCCGAAACGGTGATGATAAGAAGACAAAGTCATGACAGAGTCGGGACATGTTACAGAGTTTACCGGAAGATCAGCGGGAAGTTATTATATTGCGTCATTACGCAGATATGAGCTTTAAAGAAATAGCCGCTGCAACCAATTGTAGTATTAACACAGCATTAGGTCGTATGCGTTACGGATTGATTAATTTGCGTAAGCTGATGACACAAAAACAAATAGCTCTTTAAATAAAATAACTGCTTCCTCTTTTTTCTTTATTGACAAAAAGAGAAAGATCTTGTCATTCTGTATCTCCACCCGGAGTAATACCAATTCTGATAAAAAGGAATTAAAGTTTGCTTGCCATACCGGAAGGTTGGTACAGAATGACACCAAATTGAAAAAGCCTCCTGATATAAAAATCGGGAGGCTTTTTTTATGCTACTATGTGTTAGATACTAATTCTGCTTCTTCATATCACTCATTTTCTTATCAGCATTTCCAACATCTGGTTTTGCTTCTTCTTTCACAACTTTCTCAACCTCTGTAGAACCGGCTCCAAGTTTTGCAGAAGAAGGCATTACCTTAACTGCGTCAGTGCTAAGAACAGGTTTTACACCGCCCTGATCAGAAACTTCTGGAATTTGTTTTACCCCGACAGGCTTTTCTGAAGCACTTGTAACAAGAACTACCCCAGCTGTAGCATTTTTTGAATCAACAGCATTTGCTTTTTTAGTAGTAATTACTTCAGGTTTAGAAGGTATAGAAGATGCAGTTTGAATTGCAACCACTGGTTTAGTTACTTTACTTTCTTCTGTAGTTTTCTGTGCTTTTGAAGCAGGCATATCACTGGCTAGTTGAGCATTTACATTAACCACAACTAAACTAACAACAAACAATGCTACGAATGATTTAATTATTTTTTTCATTTTAAAATTTTTGAGTTTATAAATGCTAATACTACTTAACGCTTACAAGAACTTTTATTTTACCAACCGTATTTTGATTATAATCCTGTAACGCTTTACCAAGAACCTGACCAACCTTTACTTTATCTGGATCAGCTTTCATAGCCACACCAGATATTGATGAAGTAACCAACAGATCGCCACGTTTAATTGCGCCACCTTCCAAACAAACTTTGGTAGGAATAACACCAATAACTCCCATTGGAACCATATCATCTAACTGATCGGCTTCAGCATTTCTTTCAGTTAGCAATACACCTGGTTTGGTAGCAAACACACCAGAAACCAATGTAGAATAAGGTGTAGATGATTTTTCTACCTTTCTGTCAGATGATTGGGATATAACCAACACATCACCTGCTTCATATTCATTCTTTGTTCCTTCTACTTCAAAAAATTCTGCAACATCTGCGCCACCTACTTGTGTGCCATTATTAAAGAACCCTCTGCCTGTACGGTCTATTCTTGCTACGTTAACATTAGTATTCTGGAAGATAGCAATATTACCAGAAACACCTCCTTGTGCATTATTAGCAAGCAATGCAACACTGTTGGTAGCAGTTGCAGTTGTTACTCGGGCTACTACCCCTATACCATTTGCATGAGTACTAAAGCCATGAACACCTGCGTAATCACCATCATTTCTTCCAACTACTGCACCGGCGGGAGCACCATTAGCAGTAGTAAATCCTACTATAGCTTCTCCGCCTATCTGATTTCTGCCAATAACACCTGCAGCTGAAATACTGCTGGTAATACCTTCTACACCAATGCCACTTGCAGACGTAGCAAAAACACCCCTGCCAACTCCAGCTTGTGTTACGTTTATACCTGAGCTACCGTTGGCGACACTTGTCTGTTGAACATCAATACCTCGTCCTGTACCGTTTGTAGAAACCTCAAGAGTGTTAGTGGAATTTCCAGAATTTACATTTTCAAAACGGCCAGCAACGCCTGTACCCCCGCTGATACCTGCCTGCCCGAAAACGCCAATACCATTTTGTGTATTAAAGCCCCGAACACCATAACCAGCACCATCATTCCGACCTACTACTGCCCCTGCACCACTGTTAGAATTTGCACCTACAAACCCAATAATTGCTTCACCACCTGCAAAGTTTCTTCCAATTATACCACCAGCAGATAATGCATTGGTTGTACCTTCAACACCTGTACCGATGGCAGATGTTGCAAAAACTCCTCTGCCAGATCCGTTTGTAGATACATTTAAAGCATGACTTGTATTTGCATTATTATTGATTTCAAATCTGCCAGCCTCTCCAGTTGTACTTACACCATATACACCAACACCACTATTACTCAATCCATATACACCAAATCCGGCAGTGGAGCTATTACCATATACACCAATACCATTTGGTGTGGTACCATACACACCCCAGCCACTACCAGCTCGTGAACCATATACGCCAATACCTAAACCGCCTGTACCATTATTCTGACCACGTACGGCTGATGAAAAACCGCCGGGTGTTGTACTTGTAACTATTGAATGCACACCAAATGCATTAGCAGCAGTCGAAACATTATTTACTGCCACTACCGCATCAGTAGCTGCTGTGTTATTGTTTAAAAAAAGACCTGCATTTCCTGAGTTAATGCTGATACCGTGTACTCCAACACCTGAAGTGGTAAGGCCTGTAACACCATAACCAGTTTCGCTGGTTCCTTGCACACCAAAGCCCTGAGTGCTTGCTGCCACTCCGGTAATACTGGTAGCAATCCCATTATACAAAAAGGTATTGGCTAATGAACCAGTGCCTCTTTGTGCATATAATGCAGAATTGCCATATGTAACAACACTTGTGTTAGCACTAAAAATGGATGCTGCCCTGTTTGTATTTGCAGCATTTGTATTGTTAAGTAAAAATCCGCCAACAGTAGTAGTTGCATTATCTAATTGCAATCTTGCTGTTGCATCTACACCTGCTGTAGTTCCTATTCCCAGATTACCTGCCGCACTCCAACGACCCATTAAAGCACCATTACCAAAGAATGTAATGGGATGATTCGTTGATGTTCCTAACTGCAGTGCTGATAGTGTAGCTGTCGGGGAGGTACGGGCATCAATAAAGGCCTGTACATCACCTCCATCACTTTCATCCCTAAGCACTATTCTTGTTTGTAATAATGCAGTGCTATTGGTCATTTCTAAACCAGGTTGAATAGATGTGTAAGTATATCCTGATGGTGTGTTAATACCAATTGGAGGAGTACCTGCCCTGTCTTCTATTCTTGAATCGCCAAGATTGGTACCATTAGGTGTCCATTTAGGAACTCTGTCTAATGTTCCGCTTCCTGTTACAATTCCAACTGCTGCTGCATCATTCCACATTGCATTTCCAGCAGCATCAGAAGTAAGTATTCTATTATTCGCTTCGTTAATTCCAGTAAACCGTAAACCACCTGTTGTACGTAATGCTCTTGGTGTGGCATTCGTACTTGTTATTGTTGCTGCCCAACCTGTGCCTGTAGTATTGGCCTGTAAGGCATCGGCTGTACTGGCTCCATTGGTAATAGTGAAGATACCAGCTACACCTGTATTACTTTGTCCATATACACCAGTTCCGGAAGTTGAGTTACCGTTTACACCGATTCCTGAAGTGGAATTACCATGTACACCAATACCACTTGGTGTGGTACCATACACTCCCCAGCCACTTCCGGCCTGGCTACCATATACACCTATTCCTAATCCACCAGTTCCATTATTGATACCTCGTACTCCAGATGAAAAACCTCCCGGTCCTGCACTTGTTACTGTTCCTATTATTGCATTGGCACTTGCAGCCGTAGAGTTTGTTAATCCTTCTAAAGCCGTGCTGCCTGAGTTGGTTCCACTATTGGTTATTTTAAATAAGGTTCCATTGTCATTCTGCGTTTTATTAAACGGCAATATCAAATCGCCTGATGTTGTTGAAAACAAGGAATAAGGTACTGATGCCAGTTGCGCCGTTCCTATATTGATAAAAGTAGAACCGCCATTGGGATCTATTTCTACCTGAATAAACTTAGCACCTACCGCCCAGTTTACTCCAGGTATAGTACCAGTAATTGCACTGGCGCCGGGGCTGCCTACCTGAACATTAAATAATCCAAACGGATTGGTAGTAACAGCTCTGCTTTCCTGATACACTGTTGGACCAGCAGCTGTATTATCCCTGATCGTTAAGCGAAGCGTTATGTTTTGATTGACCAGTACATTGCCTACGCTGTTGCGGGCTACACCCTGGTAGTTTAATATGCCCGGTGCCTGGCTAAAGCCTTCCGAGGCTAGCAGCAGTACCATCGTCATTAATAATAAAATCTTTTTCATGTGGTTATTTTTTTGAGTTTTGATTTTGCGTTTATTTCTGATCCAGTTTAATCACCTTTAATCCGCTGTGGCGAATCACTTGAAGATTATCTCCCGGCCGGTTAGTATCCGGTTTTAAGTCGGCCACTACGAAGTATATCCCATTGGGATAACGGGTAAGGTCAAATAGTTCGATACGGCAACAGCCATCATAATGATAGCTTCTTGTTTCCAGTATCTGACCCATCGTATTGATCAGTTGCAGACTCATAAAGCCGGGTGTCTTTACAAAAAAGTCTACTTCGAAAGGACCGGCTGTGGGGTTGGGGAATAATTTGTAATCGCCTTTTTCGAACAGTACAGTGTAAGGTGATACACCGAGTTTGTCGGTGCAAGGTTGTAACACACCTTGTGTAACGAGGATAGAACTGTCCGGCGGAGCAAAGGCCTGCACCAGCACCAGTTCGCCAAAGCTCCACTCATAACGGTAATACGACAACGCATTGTCATACGTTCCACCCGCAGTATTGAATACCGCTGGTACTACACCGTTAAAAGGTGAAACAGAAGGAACCTGAGCTGTACAGAAGGAAATCGCCAGCATTACTGCAAGGCAGGACAGAGTAATTCTTTTACTCATAAGCTTGGGTTTATGGTTATAAAATACAGTTACAATAATAAAAAATAGCTAGGTTGCTATTAAAAAGAAGACTTAACCGGGAAGACCATTTAAAATGATCGTAGTAATTGTAAAATTACTGGTATACCTATATACAATCCAAATTATTTTTAATCTTTACAGTAAAACCGGGGTGGGCAAACAGGCAGGCGGAGTCAATCAATATTGGCTAATAACCTTTTTTCATTCACTTATGCTTTTCATATACTCCTTTATCGCAGCATTGTACACCCGTTCTCCTTTTTAAGCTTCTTTGCATAAGCCTTTTTCTTCACCGGATTTCTTACAATAGACTGTGCATATTCCACAGCTTTAGCAAATGCTCCTTGTTTCACTTTCTGAAAAGCCGAAGACTTTACACCACTCATATCAGGATAGGCAGTTATCACCGCCCCGTAAGAATATTGTTTCACAACAAATTCTTTTCCGATAGCTCCTCTCATATCTTTTATTACAGAGGATTTGTTTGATCTGGCAATATGTAATAATTAAGTTAGATAATACCAACTCCGCAAAACAAAAATATCAAACAAGTATCAAACGATAGAAAGAGAGTAAGATGCCTTATAGTAGAAGCATAGATAAGCCCGGTATCAACCTATAATCTTTCGTTCACCCTTCGTTCAACTAACGTTTATCTTACGGATACCATGAATAAACCCCTGAACATCAAGGCCCAAACTCCTCCTCTACCCCACCGTGTTTTTATAAAGGAAATAAAATAGATAAAAAAACATCTGCAAATAAGGAAATCTACACCTGTCGTAACCGCACCCAATTATTTTCTTGTCTTTTTAAATGCATCTAAGCCACACTCCAGCCATTTAATAAATTCATCAGGATTGGGAGTATAGAACTTTGTTTTGGTCAACGCCACCTGCTCCGGGCTTATAATAGCATACTGCGGTTGAGAAGTAGCGCCGAAGTTTTCTATCTGAAAGGTTGACCATTTATCGCCAACGGAAACAATAGATTTATTGGTTCCATTTTCTAACCTTTCAACAGTTTGTTCTGATAAAGGCAGATTCTTCTTTTCATCTACATAAAGAGAAACAACAATAAATTCATTCCGCATAAGGCTATCCACCACTGCATCAGGCCATACCTTCTCTTCCATTCTTCTACAGTTTACACAAGCCCATCCTGTAAAATCAATTAGCACAGGTTTATTCTGGGCTTTTGCCAATTCTAAAGCTCCTTTATAGTCGTTGTGCATTGGTTCAAAGAGTTCTCCCTTTTCAGTTTTAAAAATACTGTATGACTTAGGTGGAGGAAACCCACTGATCAAATCAAGCCTCGCCGTTGTAGGACTTACAATACCAGGAATAAGATAAATAGTAAAAGAAGCAAAAAGAACAATGAATGCTATTCTTGTAAATGAAAATTTCTTTACTGGTGAGCTATGAGCAATTCTTAATTTACCAAGCAGGTATAATACCATTAGTATTCCAATCACTATCCAAAGGCCAAGAAAGATTTCTCTTTTTAATAAGCCCCATTGCTTTACCAAATCTGCATTGGAGAAAAACTTAACGGCTAATGCCAGTTCAAGAAAACCAAGAATAACTTTTACATCCGTCATCCAACCACCAGATTTTGGTAAAGATTGCAACCAATGTGGAAACATGGCAAATAAAGCAAAAGGCAATCCTAATGCAATACCAAACCCTGCTGCACCTGCTGTAAGCGGCCATGCTCCCTGATCTGCAACACCAACTAATAATGTTCCTAGTATAGGACCTGTGCAGGAAAATGAAACGATGGCCAATGTAGCCGCCATAAAAAATATGCCACCGATATTACCCAGTCCGGATTTTGAATCCATTCTGTTTGCCAAGCCAGCTGGTAATCCAATCTCAAATAAGCCAAAGAAGGACAATGCAAAGAATACGAACACTGCAAAGAATAACAGGTTCAACCATACATTGGTCGAAATATTATTAAATATCTCCGGACTAATAGCCTTACCCGCCACATGAAATGGCAACGTAATCAATACATATATCAGGAAAATAAACAGACCATATAAAACAGCATTGGTTACCCCTTTCTTTTTATCTGTAGATTTCTTAGTAAAGAAAGTTACTGTTACTGGTATCATGGGGAACACACAAGGCGTTAATAGTGCAATTAACCCACCTACCAACCCCAATAGAAAAATAGTAAGCAGACTTTTATTTTTTGTTCCATCATCACCACAATTGCTTACCGGGTCATTGATATCTATTGATGGAATTTTAATACTTGCCGCTTTTACACCACCTTCTAATTTTGTAGTAACCGGCACCATGGTAGATGGATAAAATTCATCATTGATACCGTAAGTATAAAACAATGTAGCTTGCAAAATTTCTGGAACAGTACCTTGAATAGATATAGTAGCTTTCCATTTAATTGAATTCTCAAAAACACTCACTTTTGTGTTTTCCAGAATAGCACTGTTAATTTCTTTGGGTGTGCCCTCCAATACAAAATCTCCTATTTGTACAATGCTTGAATCAGCAAACTGTAATTCGGTAGTTTTTATATCAAGTATCGTCTGATTGGGTGCATACACTTGCCAGTTACCATTTATGTTTCCGGAAAATATTAACTCATATTTTCCATCTGCAATCTTTTTACTTTCAACAGTCCAGTTTTTAATCGCACCAATGCTATCCTGAGCAACAGCGGTTTGAGCAACAGTAAAAACAAAAGCAAGACAAGTAATTAGTCCTTTAAAAAATCTCATAAACTTCTTTTATAAAAAACAAACGAGTTCTTTTACAAGAACCCGTTATAATCTAAATACTTAATTCATTTATTATTTTATAGCTACGCTGAAATTGACAGTTTTCGGAGGCAGGCATTTCTTATCATCACAAGTCTGATACTCCACACTGCCATTAAAACTTGTCTTTACATTCGCTTTCAACTTTATCCGCTGCACAAAAGTTACCGTTTTAGAATACTGGTTTGCAGAAACTCCAAGTGTTGCGTCTTTCATTACTTCCATTTTCCCAATCTCCTTAATGTTATCGTCCAATTTAAATAAAGGATTGGGACTGAAAGTAAATGTTGTAGGGATGGCGATAGCATCATCAGGCTGCTTTTGTGAATACAAATGCCAGTTCGTTTGCATAGTAGCTGCCATTTTAACTTCATAAGTCTTATCAGCAACTTTGGTTGCACTAAAAGACCAGGAAACAGGGTTTAACTGAGCCTTACAACTAAATGCACTAAATACTACTAAAGCCAAACCTAATATTTTCTTCATTTTCTTCTTTTTTATAATCTACGCAAATTTCCTGCTTTTGTATCTTATGTGCTTGTTAAAATATACAGAACAAATTTACAACTACTTATAAGCATTATATGTAACCAATATGACAAAACAAGCAGATTAATTGACCAGATGCTTGTTATTATGGATTAGTTGCTGCGAATAAACCCGGATTATCTCAGGAAACCAACGCTGTAGCCATTAAAAGAGTTTTGAGAATTTCCTGTCCATCTGTATTTCCTAATACAATAGAACAAGCTCTTTCCGGATGTGGCATCATTCCAAAAACATTTCTTCCTTCATTACAAATACCAGCAATATTCCTTGTTGATCCGTTTGGATTTGCCTCGTCTGTAATACTTCCCTTTTCGTCACAATAATAAAAAGTTACCTGCCCGTTATTTTCCAACGCATCCAGTGTTTTTTCATCTGCATAATATCTTCCTTCGCCATGTGCCACCGGAATTTTATACGGCTTGCCAGTTTCATTGGTTATAAAAACATTTTTACAAACAAATTGCTGATGTCCGTTTCTCAACAGGCCGCCGGGTAATAAGTGAGACTCGCATAAAATCTGAAAGCCATTGCAAACACCAAATACTTTACCACCGGCAGTAGCAAATTCAATCACACTCTGCATCATCGGGCTAAACCTTGCAATGGCACCACAGCGCAGATAATCGCCGTAAGAAAATCCACCGGGAAGAACGATACAATCTTCTGTAGTAAACTTGCTTAGATCCTTATCCTTATGCCATAGCATAGTTACATCTTGTCCAAGATCATGATGCAATGCATCAAACATATCTCTGTCGCAATTAGAACCAGGGAAAACAACGACTCCAAATTTCATGTGTAAATTTTCAGGTGAGAAAGTGCAAAGATAAAAAACCGGAGGCAGCTTTTTTTAACCAATTACCAACCTGGTCCAAAATATTGATAGCCGACTATAAAAGCAGTTGATAACCAGAAAATGAGTACCGGAATAATACGAAGCGATGTTGATAAATATGCCATTGCATGAAAGGCGGCAAAAGGAATGGCAACAATAACCCAGTTTTCCAGCGAATCGCTGTTATTTACAAATGGAATAAACAATGAGCCAATCAGATAGAGCAATAAAAGACTCCAACCCTTTCTGACCTGTATCAACATTTTTCTTAAACTATCCTGCACATGATAACTCCCAACCAAAAAAGGAATGACGAGCAAAAAAGCACTTCCTGCTAGCCAAAGTGATTGTTTAATGTAAGGTAAGCTGACAGAAAAATGCGGCCAGATAGTTTGCCAGCTCCATTCATTATTAATAATAAGATAAACTGCATAAAAATAAAATGGTGTGGTCAACCCAATCAAACACAGTATCCATTCATTCAGCCGGAAAGGACGCATTATCACCAGAGAAAAAAGAATCCATACAATAAAGGTGATTGCAGGAAAAAAGATGAACGTTGAAATACCTAATGCTAATCCAATATTAAAAATAGAGCCTTTAGCATTTGATTGATTGTAGCTGTTGAACAATCCTGACAAAACAAAAAGCAATATAGTATTAACAATCAGCGGTGCCGAAAAATAATTCCATTCAGGAAATAGAGAAGTAATAAGCAAATAAGCCATTCCAGGAAAATAAGTTGCCTTATTCATCATCCGCTGTGCGTTCATAAACCTGATTATCATCACAGCCTGTGTAAATAATAGTAGTAAAGCAAGAAAAGCATAGATAGCTGGATTTGCCTGCCCTGTTGGCTGTAGAAAATTTAATATCCACCTAAAAAAAATGCCATCATCTTTATGTGCAACAACTACTTTCGGCTCCAGGAACAGCGGCAGCTTTATCAGTACTGCAAATACCAGTAGCAGCAGAATGTTGAGAGGATTTTTAGTTTTGAATATGCCTATCACAGAAAAGAGAAGCCTTTTGAAACTTTAATTGTAATCGATTTTTGCAAAGCAAATATAATTACGATAAAGACAAGGAACTATCATTTGCTTAGAACTTACTTGTTTTGCATACTTAGGCATAAAATCATAGCCTCTTTCGAGGTTTTTCAACGTTGGGTTCCTTGAAAGTTTTCCATCTGGTAAAATCCGTAATCGTTTAGCAGCATCGTTCTTCTCTCCATTTGATTAAAAAGAAAATGAAGCTGATCGCCGGTATTCATCAATTGATAAGAAACTTTATCATCTGTCTCATCATCAAACTGACTTTTACCAATTACAGTATTCCATTCCGGTTCTCCCTTACTGTTAAAAGACATTATGGCAATATTATCCGCATGGTATCGTGTAGCCTGATTTGAATTTGATCTGTTGCTCCACCAAGAGTTACGATAATATGGTGAACTATACCAATTATCAAGGCTGTTCGAATAAGGGGACCCATATAAGTAGTTCCACCGGTTCCAGTTGTTAAACCTAGAGGTTGTGTAATATGACTCGCTGCCAATAATAAAACCGCCGTCTCTTCTGGTAATTACATCTCTTATGAAGTAATCATTAAATGCCATTTTTACACTTGCATCTCCCCTTGCTTCTTTTCTAAACTCGTCTCCAAAAGCAACAGTTTTTTCTACAATGGCAGATTTATCATTTTTGTCCATTACAAAAAAATACAGCCCCTCTATATTCCCTCTCCTTTCACCCATATAATAAGCTGTAAAAAAATATCGCTTATTATAATTATCTACTTTAATATGCAGTTCATCCAGCCATATTTTTTCAATATTAAGTTCCCTAAACATTAATGAATCTTCCATTGCATTTTTTATAACAAACTGGGCCTTGCTTATATTTTCATTACTGTTTGTATGAAATTTTGCAAAAACAAGATTTCCGTCATTATCGAGATTATATTCACCCAGATTATCATTTCTTTCATCCATTGGAATTGAAATGACATTTTTCTTTTGTAAGGAAAGCTTTTCATCAAACAACAATGTTGTCATTACAAATACCTTTCTATTTCGGTTGTTAATTTTAAATACGCATAGTTTGCTTTTATCCTCACTGCTTATTACCGTATAAATTTTATTATTTGCTGCAAAATTTAAGTGAGTTGTATCCATTTCAATCACATCTCCGATTTTATTACCCATTCCATCAATTTTTGATGCCATGCAATACACCACATTTTTCTTTTGGTATTGATATACCATATAACAAAAATCCTGGTAAACAAAAAAGTCCACATTTATCATCCGGTCATTATCCAGCACATAATCCTGATCTACACTGGCGATTTCCTTCATATCAACATCTAGCACAGAAATCAGGTTTTTGTTACGTATATTTTTATAAATAAGGAAATTCCCATTTATTTTACCGGCAATCTCAAAATTCATTCTTCTTGTATCATCCTTTGCTGGCAGAGAATAAATAATTTTCTGAGCATTGGATAATAAAGAGAAACAAATAATAGTAAGAAGCAGAAAAAGTGACTTCATTGTCATAATAAACTGATTTTTTGCTGATTAAAGTTACAAGATGGTTTTCAAACTCTGCCTTGCTTTTTATTACTGATGCAGGTTTCTCCATTATTGCATTAACATATACGATAAAAGGTTTAGTATGGAGTAATTCCTCCCCTTTATCCACAAGTAATAGTATGGACGAACGGTAAAGAATAAAAAGTTGCGTTTAATAATTGTTTTTTGCCTATACCTTTGCATGTAACCTATTCAAAATTAAATAATCTGTATTCGCCCTTGCAATAGCTAAGGCGGTAAATCAGGAACAAAGACCACAACAACTAAGAAAGTGAAAATACCGACCAACAGAGTCACCGCCGCCGGACTGCTTATTGCTTTAGGAATTATTTACGGAGACATTGGAACTTCGCCACTTTATGTTTTCAATGCAATTATTGGAGGAAGAACTATAACTGAAGAACTAATTCTCGGCACATTATCCTGTATCATCTGGACACTTACCTTACAAACCACTATCAAATATGTTATTCTGGTTCTAAAAGCAGATAACCGGGGTGAGGGCGGCACTTTTGCACTATATGCTCTTGTTCGGCGTAGAAAAAAATGGCTGGTAATACCAGCCATGGTTGGTGGCGCAGCCTTGCTGGCAGATGGTATTATCACACCACCAATCTCTATCACTTCTGCAATTGAAGGCTTAAAGAAAATTCCTGCACTGGGAATTGAAGATGGCAGTAATACAGTAGTAATAATTGTGTTGACGATTCTTGCTCTGTTTTTCTTTATGCAGCAGTTTGGAACTGCTTCTATTGGTAAGATGTTTGGACCAATTATGTTCATTTGGTTTACCATGCTTTTAGTATTAGGAGCCATCCATGTGTTTGATGATCTTGCAATATTTAAAGCATTAAGCCCACATTATGCTATTTCTTTTTTAAAAAATTACCCCGGCGGCTTTTGGCTTTTAGGAGCCGTCTTCCTCTGTACAACTGGTGCCGAGGCCTTATACAGCGATTTAGGTCACTGCGGCAGAGACAATATCAGAAGGTCATGGATTTATGTAAAAATTTGCCTGCTTGTGCATTATTTTGGACAAGGAGCTTCATTACTTACACTCCACCATGGTGTTACTGTAACAGAAGAGGTAAAAAAAATATCCAGTATAAATGCCTTCTATGATTTAATGCCCCATTGGTTTATCATTCCAGGAGTTATCATTGCAACAACCGCAGCCATTATTGCCAGCCAAGCCATGGTTTCTGGTGCATACACTTTAATAAGCGAAGCCATGCGGTTGAATCTTTGGCCAAAGGTTAAAATCAGGTACCCTTCGGAAGCAAAAGGGCAATTATTTATACCTGCCATCAACTTCATTATGTTTTTAGGCTGTGTGGGAGTAGTTCTTTATTTCCGTCAGTCATCCAATATGGAGGCAGCATATGGTCTTGCCATTATCGTTACCATGTTGATGACCACAATTCTTTTTGCCAATTATCTGGTACTGCATCGGGTTAAATCAATCTGGATATATATATTTCTAGGCTTTTATCTTACGATTGAAATTGTGTATCTCGTTGCATTGATGATAAAGTTCATGCACGGCGGTTACTTCACTTTGATAATCGGCATGTTTATGTTTTTGGTTATGTACGTTTGGTTCAGAGCAAGAAAGATTAAGAATCGCTATGTGGAGTTTGTGCGGATGGAACATTATGTGCCCAAAATACAAGAACTCAGCAGCGATAAATCTGTTCCCAAATACGCAACACATCTGGTTTATCTTACCAGTGCCAATAATCCGAAAGAGATTGAGCATAAGATCATTTATTCAATCCTAAACAGAAAACCTAAACGAGCAGATATTTATTGGTTTGTGCATGTGGACACTGTTGATGATCCTTATACTTGCGAATACAAGGTTGAACACATCATTCCGAATGATATTATCCGAGTTGATTTCCGCCTTGGATTCAGAATGGAACCTCGTATCAACTTAATGTTCCGAAAAGTGGTTGAAGATCTGGTGGCTAACAAAGAAGTAAATATTATTAGCCGTTATGAAAGCCTTGCTAGTAGCAATACCGTTGGTGACTTCCAATTTATGGTTATGGAAAAATACCTGAGCCAGGATAATGAGCTGCCATTCTTTGAAAGAGTTGTAATGAAATTCTACTTCTGGCTAAAGGATCACAGTCTTTCAGAAGAAAAAGGGTTTGGACTTGACCTTGCCAACGTAACCATAGAAAAGTTTCCGTTGATTGTAGCACCGGTTACCAATTTGAAATTAACCAGAATAGAACAATAAGAAAATTCCTTGTTTGCCTTTTGTTGGTTAATTTGAGTAATACAAACCAACATTAAACTTGCCAACATTACTTTGGTATATACTTGCAGGCATTGCCGGACTAAGCATTCTCGCATATTTTGTGCAGGAAAGATTAATTTTTAAACCTGAAAAACTTAAACAAGATTTTCAGTTTAAATATGATGTTCCTTTCAGGGAATATTTTTTTGATGTTGAACCCGGAGTTCGCATCAACGGTCTTCATTTTCATCGGGAAAATGCAAAAGGCTTAATCCTCTATTTTCATGGCAATACCAGAAGTATAAAAGGCTGGGCCAGATATGCCAAAGATTTCTACCGTTATGATTATGATGTGCTGTTGCTGGATTACCGTGGCTTTGGGAAAAGCACCGGCAAACGTAGTGAAAAAGAAATGCTGAATGATATGCAGTTTGTGTATAACAAATTGAAAGAAGAATATGCTGAAGACCATCTGATTGTTTATGGAAGAAGTATGGGCAGTGGCTTTGCAACAAAACTGGCATGTGATAATAATCCCCGTTACCTTATTCTTGATGCTCCGTATTTTAATTTTCTTAGAGTAATTGAACGGTTTCTTCCCATACTTCCAGTAAGAGTAGTTTTACGATTTCATCTAAGAACTGACTTATGGCTTCCAAAAGTAAAATGCCACACCTACATCATTCACGGCACAAAAGACTGGTTGATTCCTATCCGCCACAGCGAAGCCTTACAAAAAATCAATCCCAAAAAAATAACATTAATACGTATTCATGGCGGCGGACACAACAACCTGCCAACATTTGATGAGTACCATAATTTCGTTAGGGATATTCTAAAATATTAACGGTATTGCCTTTTATTTGTTAATGATTACCCAATTACAACACTTTCTTATAACATGGACTATAATTTGAAAGTCTTATATAAAAAAGGAGGCGTTTATGAAACTCAAACTTTACATTACAATTTTTTCCGCTCTTAGTTTATTCGCTTTTTCTTGTAAAACAGCCAGTAAACTCTACGAAAAAGGTAACTACGACGAAGCTGTAGAACTTGCTGCAAAAAAATTGCAGAAAGATCCTAATGATCCAAAACTATTGGACATCATCAACAACTCTTACAGCTACGCAGTAACCGATCATGAAAGCCGTATTCACAACCTTTCAATTAGTACAAATGAGCTGAAATACGAATCGATGTACAATGAATATCTTTCATTGCAAAGAATGTATGATGCAATTTACAAAGTACCATCTGTGCTGGAAATAGTAAAACCATTTGACTACTCTAGTTACCTGATTACTTACAGCCAGAAAGCCAGTGATGTTCGTTATGACAGAGGTATTGCTTTTATGCAACGTTATACGAAGAAGAGTTACCAGGATGCTTACAGAGAGTTTCAGTTAGCACTTCGTTTTGACGCAGGCAACCGTGATGCAACAATCAAATTGAATGAAGCATACGAATATGCTGTTACAAATGTGGTTATACTACCAATGCAACAGCAAGGTGGCTTTGTTTACAGTTCGTACAGTGTAGGTGGAAATAATTTTGACGATCAATTAGTTCGGGATTTGCAATACAATAGTGGCAATCAATTTGTAAAATTCTATTCAGCCTGGGATGCAAGAAGCCAGAATGTTAGAGTAGACCAGGAAGTTGATTTACGAATTGCTACAATGGATATTGGACGTCAATATGATAATCGTACAACAAGAAAAGTGTCGAAGGACATCGTTGTAAAAGAAACGGTTTATAAACCTGACTCAGTGGTTAAAGAATATGCAAAGGTAAATGCCAATATTACTACCACCAGAAGAACCATGAATTCTTCTATACAACTTCAAGTAAACGTTAGAAACGTAGATGGCCGATGGGTATGGAACGACAATGTAAATGCAGTGCATAACTGGAGTACCGAGTTTGCAACATTTACCGGCGACGAAAGAGCATTAAGCGATGCTGACAAGCAAATTGTGAACAGAAGACATGAGTTTGCACCTACGGAATCAGAGATTATGAGAGTGTTGCTGGAGAGTGTTAATAATGATGCGCAATATAGAATAAGAAATTATTTCAACAGATATTAAGTAATAATCAACTCATCAAAAAAGGACATGAAATTTCATGTCCTTTTACTTTTATCATGAAGAGACATGTGCTGTAGAAAAACAGAACCTTATCTTTGCTCCGTTTTTATGATAAACAAGAAGCGATTACGGAAATTCTGGAAGTGGTTTAAAATTATTGCCCTTATCTATATTATGATTGGTGTAGCTCTCTATTTTTTGCAGGATAAATTTATTTTCCATCCAAAAAAACTACCAGCAGATTACGAATACAAATTCGATGTTCCTTTTCGACAAATTGACTTAGCAGTAACAGAAGAAAAGAATCTGAGCATTGTACAATTCACGGTTCCTGATTCAATACGAAGAGGCATTGTCCTCTATTTTCATGGCAACAGGGAAAACATTAACCGCTATGCTCCCTTTGCAAAAAACTTTACCAGAAATAATTACGAAGTGTGGATGATTGATTATCCTGGATATGGAAAATCTACTGGAAAAGAAAAGAGAAAATTTTGTACGAAGATGCTTTAACATTCTACAAAATGGCGATGGCCAGAGTAGCAGCAGACAGTATCATTATTTATGGAAAATCTTTAGGAACAGGAATTGCGGCTCAATTAGCTTCAGTAAGAGATTGTAAAAAGCTGATTCTGGAAACTCCTTATTATAGCATGGATGCATTGGCAAAACATTATTTCTTTATTTATCCTGTTGGCTTGATGACGAAATACGGCATACCAACATACCAATACTTTGACTATATAAATGCCCCAATAACAATTTTTCATGGCACAAGAGACAGAGTGATTCCATACAAACAGGCCAAAAAGCTGGCAACCAAAAAAGCAGGGACAGAATTGATTACTATTGATAAAGGGAGACATAACAACCTGAATGACTTCCCTTTATTCCATCAAAAGCTTGATTCTTTGCTTCAACACTAATTAAATAAATACCCCATTTGTGGTATTGTTTCGGAGTTTGCATTTTTTATATTTACAGCATGAAAAAGTTGGTTCTTATACTTTTACTCTCTCACTGTCATTTACTCAATGCACAAACTGATAGTTCTTATCAACTTTTATTGAAAAATATTAGCGAAGTAAAATTAACGGATAGTCTTTTGCTAAATGCTATAGAATTACAAGCTGAACCTTTAGATACCTTCTCCATAAAAAAATGGTTTGCCCTTGCTTTATCAACCAACAATACCAACAGACTAAAAAACAGAAATTATTACCTGACTGGGAAAATCACTTATAACAACAATTTTGATTTATTAGTTGTGGTAGAGCAAAAAATGAAAGCGGATGTTACCGGAACTCAGGTGGTATATCTTGTAAGTACTAAAAAAAATGGCAGCTATATTTCGTCTTTAGAAGTAGCAGTTGCTGGCACAAAAAACAACTCCAATTTTAACACTACTTCCCTTTTATATAAAGACAACAAATTAAAGCTAGATAGAAAATTCGTTGCGAATGATTCGTCTTATGCAGATGTGAATGTTTATAAGATTACAAAAAACGGCCGCTTCTTGCTAGCGCCAACATATTAGATTTTATTCTTCTAATATAACTTTAGACTTACCAACCTTTAGTTTGTATCCCACGCCTACTTTCAACGCATAATTTCTGTCTGAATGACTAACAGGAAAATCGAAACAAACCGGATAATCATATTCGCTGATTATTTCTCTGATGATTTCATACACTTCTTGTCCAAAAGGCCTTTCAGTATCCTGCGTATCTGTAAACCCGCCAATAATAAGGCCTGCCAACTTTGAAAGTTTACCACTTCGTTTCAATTGATACATCATTCTGTCAACATTGTACTTCTGCTCACCAACGTCTTCTATAAAAAGAATTTTTCCTTTTGTTTTCAGATCTGATTCTGTTCCTACCAGATGGGCAAGCAATGCAAGATTTCCTCCCACCAATTCACCGATTGCCTCTCCTTTTTTATTAAAATCATGAGCAGCGCAGGCATATTTAATCTTTTTGCCAAGCAATGCATTTTTTAAGGACAACACAAATTCATTCTTGTAGCCTCCATCATTGAAAGCACCGGACATTGGGGCATGCAATGAAGAAATATAATAATTGGAAAAAAGATGCGAATGCAAAACTGTTATATCGCTATAACCAATAATCCATTTGGGTTGCTTCTTGAATTTTTTGAAATCAATCTTCTCAATTATTCTACCCATTCCATAACCGCCTCTTCCACACAACACGGCTTTCACTTCATCATCATCCATCATCGTTTGTAAATCCAAAAGCCTATCCGCATCAGTACCGGAAAAATAGGTTTTTGATTTGCCACCAACCGTATTCCCAACTTTTACTTTAAAGCCCCATTCTTTTAATGTTTTAATGGAAGTTTCTACTTTTTCCAAAGTCATGTAACCGGACGGGCAAACGATTGCAATAGTATCTCCTTTCTTTAAATATGGCGGTATTTTAATCATGCGACAAATGCTATTTCCGATAAAGTTATTAGATTTCATCCATTTTGGGCAATGGCATCTATTCCGGTATTTTTGCAGACTTATTGCAGCGTATAAGTGCTGAATAGCGATATACAGTACAAGAGTGTGACACAAGGGATCCTGCCCGATTACAATATTTAATAATAATATGGTCAGGCGGGGATGATAGTAGTACAAAAGCTGATAAAAAAAAATGAATCAACCTAAACGATATTTAATTACTTCTGCCCTGCCCTATGCTAACGGATTAAAACATGTTGGGCATTTGGCTGGCGCCTATATTCCGGCAGATATTTATGTTCGCTATCTGAAAGCACAGAAAAGAGATGTGGTGTTTGTTTGTGGAAGCGATGAGCATGGCACTGCTATTCCTATTCAGGCAAAAAAAGAAGGTACGACGCCACAAGCCATCATTGATAAATACCATGTGGCAATGGAAGAAGATTTTAAGGATTTGTCTGTAGACTTTGACATCTACCATCGTACCAGTTCTCTATTACATCATGAAACGGCGCAGGAGTTTTTCACTAAACTGAATGATGCTGGTGAACTAGAAATAAAAGAAACAGAGCAATACTTTGATGAAGAAGCGAATAGCTTTCTTGCTGATCGGTTTATAAAAGGAACTTGCCCAAATTGTAAAAGCGACAGAGCTTTTGGCGATCAATGTGAAAACTGTGGAAGAACACTGAGTCCGGATGAATTAATAAATCCTGTAAGTACATTAAGCGGTAAAACGCCTATCAAGAAAAAAACTTCGCACTGGTATTTACCATTGGGGAAACATGAACAGTTTTTGAGAGACTGGATTCTTAAAGAACACAAAGATGATTGGCGGGCAACAGTTGTTGGTCAATGCAAAGGATGGATTGACGGCGGCTTGCAATCGAGAGCTGTAACAAGAGATTTGGATTGGGGAGTGAAAGTGCCTTTGGCTGATGCGGCAGGTAAAGTTCTTTATGTATGGTTTGATGCACCAATTGGGTATATCAGTGCAACTAAGCAATGGGCAATTGATAACAACAAAGACTGGAAACCTTATTGGGAAGATAAAGAAACTAAGCTTGTTCATTTTATTGGTAAAGACAATATAGTTTTCCATTGTATCATTTTTCCTATCATGCTGAAATTGCATGGCAATATTTTACCCGATAATGTTCCGGCAAATGAATTCCTAAATCTCGAAGGTGATAAAATGAGTACCAGCCGAAATTGGAAGCTGGAGATGAGAGATTACATCAACGACTTTGTAAAAAAAGAAAATGGCGGGGGACAATGTGTTGACATGCTTCGTTATTATTTAACGCAAATAGCACCAGAAACAAAGGATAGTGAATTTATGTGGAAAGGATTCCAGGACGCTGTGAATAGTGAACTGGTTTCGATTTTTGGCAATTTCATCAACCGGACTTGGGTCCTGATGCACAAACTTTGTGGAGGAAAAGTTCCTGTATTGCATACTGATTTATTAGATGACAATGACAAATTTCTTATTGCAGAAATAGAAAAAGCAAAAACAACAATTGAAGAATTATTAGAGCAATATAAATTTAGAGATGCATTATTTGAAGTGATTGAATTGAGCCGAAAGGGTAATCAATACATGCAGAAAAAGGAACCTTGGATTGTTGCAAAGCAACTGGCGACAAATCCTGATGCACAAAAAAGTATTGATAACACCATGCATTTGTGTTTACAGCTTTCTGCTAATCTTGCTATTCTGATTAATCCATTTTTACCCAACACTGCAAAAACCATGTTAGGCATGATGAAAGTGGTAGATAAAATGCTCGACTGGGAAAATGCTGGAAAGCTAAAACTTCTAAGCGTTGGCTATAGCCTACGGGAACCACAACTATTATTTAGAAAAATTGAAGACACAGAAATAGCTGAACAAATAGAAAAACTAAAAGCAGGTTTAAAAGAATCAGCAACAGCTGCAAAAGAAAACAAACCACAACAATCAAAACCAATGATACAATTTGATGATTTTGCCAAACTGGAATTGAAAGCAGGAACTGTTACTGCTTGTGAAAAAGTAGAGAAAGCTGATAAACTACTAAAACTTGAAGTTGATCTTGGCACAGAAAAAAGAACTATCGTTTCTGGAATTGCTCAGCATTACAGTGCCGAAGAAATGATTGGCAAACAAGTTGTGGTTGTCACCAATCTTGCACCACGAAAAATGAAAGGTATCGAAAGCCAAGGAATGATATTAACCGCAGAAGATAGCGACGGCAAACTGCAATTATTGAAACCTGAAAATCCTGTTTCGCCCGGCTCAAATGTTAGTTAACCGATAAACTTTTGAAAAAACCCGTTTTGTTCTTAGCAAAATGGGTTTTTCATTTTATAGCTCATTGGTTTTCAGTAAATTCACATTTACTAAATTTTGTTCCGCACCTTGGAAGTAAAGTCAACAAGAAGAAAGTTTTTAAAAAATTCCGCCATTATCATCGGAGTATTATTACTATTGTTGACAGGATTTCATTTCTGGTTTAAAGCTCATGCTAAGCAGATGATAGAAGATCTTGTTGAATCAAAATCAAATGGAAAACTGAAAATGAAAGTAGGCAAACTGAAGTTTGGCTACTTCAGCAGGAATATGGAATTGGATAATGTAATTTTTTACAACACAGATACCGTTAATGCAAATACTACTTATCGTTTTGATGTAAAAAAAATAAACCTGAGAGTAAAAAGTCTGATGGCAATTATTTTTCAAGACCAATTCCTTATTGATACACTTACACTTCATGATCCCAATATACAGGTTACAAGACTGAAGCGTATTGAAAAGAAAAATCAGGAAAAATTAAGTGACGTTTCTATTCCTGAAGAAATGGGTAAAATTTATAAATCAATACAAGATGCATTGACAGTGCTTAAGGTTTCAAAGTTCAGTATCCTTAACGGGAAATTTACACTTAATAATAAAATTCAACCCAATCAACAACCTGTTTCATTTAGCAACCTAGAGTTTCATATCGACAATTTTTTAATCGACACAACATTAAACATCAATAAGAATAAAATTCTGTTTAGTGATAATGTAACCTTGAGTTCCCATCACCAGGATATTGTCTTGCCTGATAGCAGGCATCGGCTTAGCTTCAAAGACTTCAAAATTAATTTAAAAAGCAGATTAGTAGAATTTGATAGCTGTACCATTGCAGCTACACGAACTGATAGCTCAACATCTGCGTTTAATGTTTTTTTTGACAAACTGTTGTTGACAAATATTGATTTCGATACACTTTATAAAGCGGAAGTAATTAAAGCAGATTTGGTGTATTGTGTAAATCCTAAATTCACCCTCAATGTAGAGATAGCAAAAAAGAAAGAGAACGGGAATTCACCACCCAAACTTGAAAACATTATCAAACAACTAACTGGTGACTTGATAATAAATAGAGTTGTTGTAAGCAATGCCGATTTTAATATTGAAACAGTAAAAGATGGCATCCCCAACTCCTTTACCTTTTCAAATAACAATTTTGAGATGCAGGGTCTTAGAATTGATCAGGAAGCAGAAAAACCATTGAAAGTAGATCGCTTTGCGATGGCTATCCGTAATTATGAAAATTTTATAAAAGACAGTTCTTACAGTATAAAATTTGACAGTGTTATTTTTAAAGATGACCGAATCTCTCTTAGTAATTTTTTATTCGAAAAACTAAACAACGGAAGAGCAATCAACTCTTTCAGCATTCCACAGTTTTATCTTGCCGGTTTATCTTGGGATGATCTGGTTTTCGAAAGAAAACTAAGAGCAGATCAGGCCACTATGTTTTATCCAACTATTATTTATACTATCAATCAAGCCAAAAGAAAACCTGGTCAGCAAAATATTTTTCAATCGTTGGGTGCCGTAAATGAATTTATGGATCTTAATTTTCTTGAGGTAATAGACGGCAATATTGACCTTACCATTAAAAAAGATTTACGATTAAAACTCCACAGAGCTAACCTATCCATAGAAAGTAACTCTCTCCTATCTTCAAAAAAAATTGCAGCAATCAAAAATTCTTTAACATCCATAAATTTTGAGAAAGGGAATTTAACTGCCGGCAATCTTGACATCCAGTTAGCTGGGCTTCGCTATATCGGCCATAGCGGTCATTTTGTTGCTGCAAATATTTCAGTATATGATAATACTAAGAAGCATGCATTTTCAATTCAGGATATGGAAGTAAAAAAAATGATTGTAAACGAACTAAACGGAAACATTGATGCAGAAGGAATCGTTTGGAAAAATGGAACTGTAAACTTCGATATTGCCAACTACACTAAAAAAACAGCCCAGTCTATTGTACTACTAAAAAATATAAAAGGGGGAAACACAAACATCAATATCTCGAAAGGTGATTTAAAAATTATTTCGGCTGTAGATAAAATCTCCTTAGACAAACTGGAAAGCTTGCCAGGTAAACCAATTGTACTGGAAGGGCTAAATCTGTCGGGCACAGATCTAAAAGCTAAAAACAATACCACGATGCTTTCTGTAGCCAACTATCAGGTTTCAGATAACAATAAATCAACGTTTAAAGAAACCGTTTTTAACAGTACTACAGGAAAAGCTGAAGTGAGTTTTTCAACCTCCTCCATGCAGCTAATACCGCATATACAACAATTATTAGATGGTGAAATTATTCTTGATAATGTGGTACTCGAAAAGCCAATTATAAAAGTACATTTAGCTTCGTCTGAAGCATCAGAAAAAAATGAATTGCCTAAACTAATGCTCAGCTCCTTGAGCATGAATCAGCCGCAAATAGATTTCTCCATAAGCGACAATAAAAACACTTCGTTTAAATGGAATGGAAGTTTAAATCCATCTGCTTTTCTAGAAATAAAAGATATCAATAGTAACCAGAGCATCTTAGGCAAAACCACCATTAGAGAATCCCAGTTTCATTTATCCCATTTCGAATTTAGTTCAAACGGAAAAACATTTTCTTCGAAAAATGGAAATATTATTGCCTCACTTAAAAATGTTGAGCTAAACGCACCAGCAGGCCAAACAATACAATGGAATGGCTTCCTTGAAAACTTCGCTGCTAAAAACTTTATCGCCGATAGTATTAATAAATATAAAGGCCGCCTGATTATAAACAGCACGGATATAAAAAATCTGAGTCTTAGCTCAGCTACTGTAACAGATGTTAAAAAACTAATAGCATCAAACAAAGATTTCAAAATCAGGAACTTTTCAGGCAACTACAAAGACTCTATAACGATAATAAGATGGGCAAATGCAGGATTCAGCCGTGCAGGTAATAACTTTTCTTTGGATTCATTTTCTTACAATCCGGCAATAACAAGAGACTCATTTCTGGCGCAACAAAATTTTCAAAAAGACTATATAACATTCAAAACCGGTGCTGTTAGTATTCAAAACTTGGATCCTGATTTGTATTTAAAAGAAAATATCGTTACAGCAAGTTCAATAAAAATTCAAAATGCAACATTCACCGATTACAAAGACAAGCAAATCCCCTTTAATCCTGGGTTAATAAAACCAATGCCAATAGCTTTGCTCAAAAAAATCCCGTTTCATGTTGCTGTTGATAATGCCGAAATAGAAAATGGCTATGCTGAGTACACAGAAACTTCCACCAAAACAGATGCAGCAGGTGTAATTCCGGTGACAAGACTAAAAATCCGTCTTAAGAATATTAAAAATTATAATTTTCTAGGAACAGATACTTTGGATATTGATGCAACAGGATATCTGCTTGATACTGCATTAGCACATTTGAATGTCAAAGAATCGTATAACGATCCAAATGGTGGCTTCTTATTAAGATTTCAATTAAGCCCAACTGACCTAAAAGTTATTAATCCTGTTTTAATTCCATTGGGCTCTGTAAAACTTGAATCAGGAATTCTCGATACGCTAAGTGTAGTCGTTCAAGGCAGAGAAGCAATGGCCACTGGAGAAATGAAATTATTGTATCATGATCTGAAAATACAGTTCCTTAAAGATGGCAAACCAAATAAATTCAAATCTTTTCTTGCGAATACCTTTGTAATCAAAAAAAACAATACTTCTCGCATTGGCCAGGTATTTTTCATAAGAAACAGAGACAAATCAGCAATCAGCTATTATGTAAAAATTATAGGAAGCGGTGTTGCCAGCAGCGTCGGAGCTAAAAACAACAAAAAGCTTCTTCGGAAATACAAAAAAAATAACCCAGCTCCAATCAAATCAGATTAACAATATTTCTCCTCACACTTTCGGGTGAGCTCATTCAACCGGATTTTTGTAACTTACTCTTCGATATAAGGCTTGTAGAAAATTATATCTATCCATTAAATACTTATTAATTATGTTGAGCAACAGGTTCATAACTTCTGCTATTCTTTCCTTACTATTTACAATTTCAAGCATAACATCAACTGCGCAAACGCAGGAAGATTTCGACAAAAAAATGCAAGAGGTCTACACCAACACTATTGACAAAGCAAAGAAAGCTACCATTGCCAAAGAAATGTACAACATGGTGGAAAAGAAAAAAGAATTGCAAACGTATGCCAACTACTATTTACTTAAAACAATTTATGAAAAGCAAGTTGGCAATGATGCCATGGCAAAAACTTGTGAAGAGAAAGCACAAAAAATAATGAATGCAATGGTTGGTCTAAACAATCAGGCAGTACCAGACACTAGCAACCCTACCATGGCATGGGCTACTTATTATTTTCCATCATTGTTTAGAAATAATGACCCTAAAAATGCGGAAAAGGCATTACAGTTTATGAACAGCCATCCGGATTTTAAAACTTTTTCTAACTACACTTTTATTGGCTACGCTTTTGAAAGACATAGCGATTTCATCAATGCAAAAGAGAATTATCAGGCAGCAATGCCGTTAGCGGGAAATGATAGAGAAGAATATCATTCTTATATGTATTACACCAATTTCCTTACTCGTACCGGAGATTATCAGCTGGCAGAAGAGTATATCCGAAAAATGGAAGTCCTATCAACAACAGCAAATAGCTTCTTTAAAGAAAGTTATAAGTCAGAAGCCATGTCGGCAAGAATTATTTACTATTTGAATGTCGGCGATTATCAATCCTATGTAAAAACATCTGAAAAAAGAAATGATGAATTTTCGGAGTCATGGCATAAAGGTAATACTTCCGGTTGCGATCCATATCCCGGCATCCGATTTACAAATTCTGCATTTGGAAAAGAAATGCTGAAAGAATATGATGCTGCCGAAAAATTATGGAAAAGCCGGGACTCCGTTAATTACATCTGGGTAAACTGTTACAATACAACATACCCCAATTCAAAATACTATCCAATTTCTATGTATCCAGTTTTTCTGGTGAAAAGAGGTAAGCAACATCTACTTTCAAAACCTGTTTCATATTTTATAAAAGAAACTGAAGACCATTACAACAGTTACAAAGATTTTGCCGACCTGAGTGCTCATTTTGCAAAAGCCACTCATCTCGGCTTTTTAGGAAGCAACAATTATCTCGAATTGTTTGAGCCATTGATGAAATATGTAAAAAAAACCAGAGACTTCAGAGAGTCAACCACTCCTTTTTCTAATTATGCATACTTTACCATGCGGGACGGCAAATTTGAAGAAGCCCGGAAAACTTACAGAGAATTGTTCGATTTAAATACAAGTTGGATCAACGATATCATTTTCACCTTTGGTGAAAAAGCATTTGTAACTTATTACAATGCCAAATTAAAAGAAGGCTATGAAAATTTTCACAGCTTTGTAAAACTGGCTAAAGAAAAACAACCTGCATTGTTTCCTGAATTGTCCCAACAGGCATACAACAATTTATTATTCACCAAGTCCATTTCACTAAAAGGAACA
The DNA here is from genome assembly GCA_016706055.1 of Chitinophagaceae bacterium. Taxonomy (GTDB): domain Bacteria; phylum Bacteroidota; class Bacteroidia; order Chitinophagales; family Chitinophagaceae; genus JJ008. Next base: position 48,056 of record JADJKL010000019.1, read on the forward strand.
CAACGGCGGAAAGAAGCATTCCTTAGTGCCAATGACCCGAACATTACCAAACTCTACGATGAATGGATTGAAAAAAAACAACAACTCATTCGTCAATACCTAAAAACAGATGATCCTTCCGGTGCTGATACTGCTAATAAAATAAATGCAGCCTTACTAACAACAATGCAACAAGAAGTTTCGCAGTTGGAGAATGACCTCACTTTAAAAGCAAAAGATTTTAAGAAATATTTAAACATAGTTCCGCCAGATTGGAAAACAGTAAGAGACCAGTTGAAGGAAGGCGAAGCCGCTATAGAAATGATTCGCTTTCAATGGAAAAATAAAATTTACTATTCTGACACATCTTATTATGCTGCATATATTATCACTAAAAATAGTAGCTATCCAGAAGTAGTTTACCTTACTGCGACTGCATCTGATCTGGATAATAAATATTATAAACTCTATAAAAATAATATCAAGTTTAAAACAGACGATAAAGAAAGTTTTAACCAATACTGGAAACCCATCGCCGAAAAGCTAGCTGGAATTAAGAAAATATATTTTTCACCCGATGGTATTTATCATCTGATAAATATTGCAACACTCAAAAATCAGGAGAGCAAACAATTCCTCTTGGATGAAGTAGAAATTCAATACACAACTTCTGGCACTGATATTAATGCTAAATCTACTGCCAACATCAGTACAGCAGTTTTAATTGGCCGCCCTTCTTACAAATTAGAAACTCAGCAACTTGCTACTATATCAAAACCACTAACAAGATCTTATGTGCGGGGCTTCAAAGAAGAAAACATTCAGGACCTTCCCGGTACCGAAGTGGAAGTTGTAAGTATAAAAAAAGAATTAGAGCAGTATAAAATAAACACCAACTTGTTTTTGAAAGAAAAAGCCACAGAAGATGAGTTGTACAAATTACATAGCCCCAGCATTTTGCATATTGCCACACATGGCTACTGGTCGGCGGCCGGCGAAAATGCCACCGATGGTTACAGTGTATTTAATGCAATGGCTAATTCAGGTTTGTTATTGTCCGGCGTAGTTAATTATTACGACAGCAAAACATTTCCTGAAACTTACGATGGTGTGCTCACTGCTTACGAAGCACAAAATCTCGATTTAAAAAACACTTCGCTGGTTATTTTATCTGCCTGCGAAACAAGCCTCGGCCATATGGATGCAGGCGAAGGTGTGTATGGTTTGCAACGGGCCTTCCGTGCCGCCGGTGCAGGTAGTATTATGACAAGCCTTTGGAAAGTGGATGATAATGCCACCAAAGATTTTATGATTGCATTTTATCAGGAGTATCTAAAACAAAAAATAAATCAGCCGCTTTCATCACAGCACAAAAAGCCATCAAAAGAAAAATACATTCATCCATATTTCTGGGGAGCATTTGTAATGATGGGAGAATAGATTGAGAATTTTTATTGGCCCAGCTTCAGTTTTTCATAGCATCCCAATTGCGTCGCACAGCTTGTACGTTCTGTTCATTGGGCATCAGCAATTGCGGAAATTTTTATATTCTGAAAAGTTTATCTCAGCATACACGTAGAACGGGACTTTATTATTTTTATAGTAGTTTATTGAGTTTAAAAAATGATTCCAGATCTTCCACATATTTTCCTACATCAAAATCTTTAACCTTTAACTCCGTGAACTGGTTACTGCGTTCGATATAAAGCTTTGCAAGATACTTTCCATATTCTTCAATACCCATTTTTAAAACCGCCTCATAATCTAATACAATAGCACAGTCAACTATTTTTCTTCTCGAGCCATAGTATAATAACTTATCTTTATAACCTTCTTTCAAACAAAATTCCCTGTAGAAGATTTCTTTTACCCTTTCTCCATAACTCCGTTCTGAAAAATACTTGCCCATCGCAGTAAGAAAAAAAGGAGCCCAAAAAATAACCTTTTCCATCAATGGGTCTTTTGCTTTGGAATAAAAATCTATTGACCTTGTATGAACTCCAGTATTCCAAACTTTCATAATTATACAATAATAAAAATTTTATCAAATCTTCTTCTTTCTCGACTCTTCCAAATTTAGCACTTCTCCACCCATATCGTACCTTATTGCTTCGCTTAAATCACCCTTAACTTCTCCCCTTTCCCAAAAACTCTTACCTTCGAATACTAAATAGTTGCATAACTAACTAATTTTATTATATGTCAAAAAGAATCATCAAAAAAGTAGCAGTGTTAGGTAGCGGTGTTATGGGTTCAAGAATTGCCTGTCATTTTGCAGGTGTGGGCTTGCAAGTATTATTATTAGATATCGTTCCAAAAGATGTGGCGAAAGATGCAAAGCCTGCCGAAAGAAATAAAATAGTGAATGATGCATTGACAGCAGCCATAAAAAGCAACCCATCACCGGTTTATACAAAAGATGTTATCAAAAAAATTACCACTGGCAACTTTGAAGACAATATGAAGGACATCGCCAATTGCGATTGGGTAATTGAAGTAGTGGTAGAAAGATTAGATATTAAAAAGATTGTCTTCGACAAGGTAGAACAGCATCGCAAACCCGGCACATTAATTACTTCAAACACTTCCGGTATTCCCATCCACATGATGGCAGAAGGCAGAAGTGATGATTTCAAAAAGCATTTCTGTGGTACTCACTTTTTTAATCCGCCACGGTATTTAAGATTGTTGGAAATTATTCCAACACCACATACAGATCGGAAGTGGTTGACTTTTTAATGAACTATGGTGATTTATATCTGGGCAAAACGACTGTGTTGTGTAAAGACACTCCGGCTTTTATTGCCAACCGTGTGGGTGTATTCGGTATGATGGCCATTATGAATGTAAAAGAAAAACTGAAACTCAGTATTGATGAAATTGATGCGTTGACAGGTCCAATCATTGGCCGTCCAAAATCTGCTACTTTCAGAACGGCTGATGTTGTGGGCATTGATACATTGGTAAAAGTGGCAAAAGGTGTAGCTGACAATTGTCCGAATGATGAAGCGATAGATCAATTCAATATTCCTGCATGGCTCGATAAAATGGTAGCCAATAATTGGCTGGGTGATAAAACAGGACAAGGATTTTTCAAGAAAACAAAAAATGAAAAAGGTGAAAAAGAAATCCTGACATTGAATCTTGATACCATGGAATATGGACCAAGAACAAAACCAAAATTTGCAACCATTGATGCAGTCAAACCAATTGATGATTTGTATAGCCGTTTAAAAATGTTGGTGGCTGGTCAGGATAAGGCCGGAGAATTTTATCGTCTCTTCCATTATGGTTTGTTCTCCTATATCTCACACCGCATTCCGGAAATAACGGATGAATTATATCGGGTAGATGATGGTATGATGGCTGGCTTTGGCTGGGAGATTGGCGCTTTTGAAAGTTGGGATGTACTCGGCGTGGAAAAAAACAACAAAGGCAATGAAGGAAGCAGGTTACAAAGTAGCTCCGTGGGTAGATGAAATGCTGGCAGCAGGAAACAAATCATTTTATAAAGTAGAAGCAGGAGTAAAATATTCTTACGATCCTGCAAGTAAAACTTACAAACCATTACCAGGCGGTGAAGCATTCATCGTAATGAGTAATTACACCGATAAGCAAATCTGGAAGAACGGAAGCTGCAAGTTGTATGAGTTAGGAGATGATGTGCTTGGTCTGCAATGGTTCACCAAAATGGGAAGCATCGGTGGTGATGTGTTAAGTGGAATTCAAACAGCAATAGATAAAGCAGAAAAAAATTATAAAGGATTAGTGATTGCCAATGAAGGCCCTAATTTTTCTGCCGGTGCAAATGTGGGAATGATTTTTATGCTCGCAATAGATCAGGAATATGATGAACTTGATATGGCCATCCGTATGTTCCAGAATACAATGATGAGAGTAAGATATTCTGCCATTCCTGTTGTAACAGCTCCTCATGGTTTAGCATTGGGCGGTGCTTGTGAACTAAGTTTACACTCTGATAAATGTTGCCCTGCTGCTGAAACATATACAGGTTTGGTTGAGTTAGGCGTTGGTCTTATTCCCGGTGGTGGTGGCACAAAGGAATTTGTATTAAGAGCATCTGATGAAATGCATGAAGACGAACCAGAAACTATCACATTGAAAAACCGATTTCTTTCTATTGCAACAGCAAAGGTTGCTACTTCCGCACATGAAGGTTTTGGATTAGGTGTGTATAGAAAAGGGTTGGATGAAGTAGTGATGAACCAAGGAAGAAGAATTGCTGAAGCTAAGAAATCTGTTATAGAAATATACGACAGCGGTTATACAACTCCTGTTCAGCGAAAAGACATTAAAGTACTCGGTCAATCTGCATTAGGTGCATTGTATTCTGGCATTCATGCCATGAAGACGGCGAACTATGCAACAGAACATGATTCTGTTGTTGCTAAAAAATTAGCTTACGTAATGTGTGGTGGCGATTTGAGTGAACAAACTTTAGTATCTGAACAATATTTATTAGATCTTGAAAGAGAAGCATTCCTTTCTCTTTGTGGAGAAAAGAAAACTCTGGAAAGAATACAAAGTGTTTTAAAGAGTGGAAGACCGATAAGGAACTAAGGGCCTTCGAAACTCCGTTCCGAACAAGGTGAACTGAACTCTGTTCAGTTCAAAGGTCAACGGAACTCTGTTCCGAACAACAAAACTCTTAATATAATGAACGGAACAGAGTTCCGGTTTGCCATTATGAAAGACAAACACTTCTACAAACGTAAACTTCCCCATTGGCAACCTGAGGAAGCAACATTCTTTATTACATATCGTCTTGCTGGTTCTTTACCAATATCTGTTATTCAGAAACTAAAAGAAGAGTATCTTTTTGAAAAGAGTAAATCTTATAGCCAAACCAAAGAACAAAAAGAAATACTCATAGAGAATTATTTTGTAGCATTTGAAAGTCAGTTAGAAAATAATTTAAATGAACCTCATTGGTTAAAAAATAAAGCCATCGCTAAAACAGTGATAGATTCTCTTATTTTCAGAGATAAAGAACATTACACACTATGGGCAGTATGTATTATGAGCAATCATGTACACATTTTGATTACAACTTTACCCGGCAGTCCTTTATTGAACGTCATATTGCAGAATCATAAGAAATTTACAGCAGTTCAGAATAATAAGTTATTAAGTAGAACAGGAAAGTTCTGGGAGGAAGAAAGCTTTGATACCCTAATCAGAAATAACGATCATTATTATAACTGTGTAAACTATATTCTTCAAAATCCGGTAAAGGCAGGATTAGTAAAAGAATGGCATGACTGGAAATGGACATATCTGCATTCAGAGCTTGAAAAAGAATTTCGGCTTGATGAAAATAGTTGATGCTAAAAGTCAAAGGATTTTTCAGAACGGTCTTCGGAACTCTGTTCCGAACAAAGGATTTCGGAACTCTGTTCCGAACAAAAAACATACTTTTTACCAACGATGCATATTAATACAAAGAACGGAACGGAGTTCCGGTTTACCATGAACGGAACAGAGCTCCAGTTTACCGGCAGGTTACAAATTTCTTTGTATATTTATCTACACCAAAACCTTAACAAATGCAAGTAACTGTTGTTGATTTTGCTAAAGACCGGATTGTTTATAATATGACCGGCTGCACAAAAGAAGAATTAGATAACAAACTGAATCTCTTCTTTACTTCTCAAGGGTATAAAATAAAAAAGGCAGAGGGAGAATCTACCACCTTTGAAAAAGGCAACCGTATTTTAAGATTGCTACTCGGAGCCTTTGTAAAATATCATAAACAAACTGTTACGGTAAAGAATGAAGGTGAACTTTATTCTGTAATGCTGCATAGAGATTCAAGCGGCATGTCTGGCGGGTTAATAGGCATGAATCAGGTTAAAAAAGAGTTCAGTCGTCTTGGTGATGCATTCAGAGAATACTTTAAATAGTCAGTCATGAAAAAAATATTCGTCCTAACAACATTTGTATTATTAACACTAACAAGTTTCAGTCAAACGGACTATTCTGGTTTGTATAGTTATTCATTTAAGCCAAAAGGCAATCCACCTGCAACAGAAAAAGCAAGAGGGCCAAATGGCCAATTGGTTTTATTGAAAATGGAAGGTAACCTTTATCGTTTCTGGCTAGATGTTACAATTGGCTGGCCTAATTACAATGTAGGAGAAACCGATGGCACTATCACTCTTGTAAACGACACTGCATCTTTTGATAATACATTTGAAGATGCAGAACGTCCATGCATTCTGAAATTTCAACTATCTAATAATGTAATAACCATCAACAGCCAATCAACTTCCTTTAACTGTGGCTTTGGCAACGGTGTACATGCAGACGGAGAATACCATTTTGCTAAAGTGCAACCCAAGCTGGATAATGTATGGTTAAAAAATGAATACAAAGAATCTCCAGTTGCAACCGTTAAAGTAAATAAAGCCACCTTATATCAGGATGAAAACTGCCTTCATCCCTTTACACCTAATAAATATTTTGCAAAAATGACTAGTTTTTTAAGTATTGCTGAAACTGAAAAAACTATTTATACAGAATACATTCTCTCTCCCGGAAAGTTTATTTGGGGATGGATAAAAAAAGCAGATGTTACAATAGCTTCTGAGTAATAACATGGGTACAGCTGAAATAGAAAACCAATCAATTAGTATTTACTCCCATATCATCACCTATGGTAATGCAGCCGATGAAACACTAACTGGCTTGATTGCTGAAGAGATTGAAACAATGTGGAATGAACCAAAAGGAACAGTACAATTTGACGGATCTAACTTTCAGGTTTTATTTAATATAACATCTCTCTACTCTCCTGAACTTTCCGATATTGATATTTATCAAAACCTCGACCCAAGAAATAATTATTTTCGCATCGAAGAATTTGCACACAGTAATATTTCTTTTGTAGATGGATTGGGATGTAACAGCGGCTATTTCAAATTAGAAAATCTTTACAAAGGCTCTACAACAGCTGCACATGAGTATGGCCATACTTTAGGATTAGACCATCCAGAAGATATAGACCTCAGAGGAAAAGGAGTGCCGGGTATTATGTTTCCAAGAGGCACTTTAGTTGATCCGCAATTTCAATACGAACCCGATAAGCCAGCCGGAACAAAAGGTGGCACCATGCATCCGATGTACAGAAAAGTAAAGCAAGAAGATATAGAGCAACTAAAATTACAGAAGCTCGATTTTGAAAATGGTAAAGCGATTATCGGAACATTCACTAACTATTGGCATCCAGATCATGCTGCAATAAATGATGGAGGAGAACTATGAGGCTGTTTCTTTTTGCAAAGCATCTTCTATTCTTGCATAATTAAATTCAAATCCGGTAGCAAGGATTTTCTCTGCACTTACCGTTGCACTTTTCAATACCTCTACACTCATTTCGCCCAACACAAGTTTTAATAAAAAGAAGGGATATGAACAGGGATATAAAATTTACGGCTGGCTCTTGCTAAAGCAATAGTCAATTCTTTATTCGATACAGGGTTTGGGGCAACTGCATTATAAACTCCTGCATAGTTTCATTTTCAATAGCAGTAATAAAAATATTTACCAGATCATTAATATGAATCCAGCTTATAATTTGCTTACCGCTTCCAAGAATTGCGGCTACGCCAAACTTTTGAGGTTTGATAAATTCCTTTAATGCTCCGCCATCTTTACTTAATACAATTCCAATACGGATCTGTACTAACCGTTTTCCCAACTCAGCAACTGGCTGTGTACTTTCTTCCCAAAGCTTACAAGTGCTCCCCAAAAAATCAGTAGCAGCTTTATCATCCTCCGTAAAAGGATTAGGATTCGGAACTTTGGAATCGGCACCGTACCAACCGATTGCTGAAGCACTAATAAAACCCTGCACTTTATTGGGAATTGTTTTTAAACTCTGTACCAATAACTGTCCGCTCTTCACACGGCTATCAATTATTTCTTGTTTCCTTTTCTTTGTCCATCTCTTATCCGCCACTCCTGCACCGGCCAGATGAATAATATGTGTAACCTGTGCAAAGGCCTGCTCGTCTATGGTCATATTATCAATATCCCAGTGGGCATAGCTAAGATTAGGAACAGTGGATTGCTTATCCTTCTGCCTTGTCAATATCATTACAGAATAGCCTTTGGAAAGCAAAGCCTTTGTCAATGCATTGCCAACCAATCCAGTACCGCCTGTAATTAATATTGTAGTCATTTTTATAAATCAGTGATGATAATAAAGGTATAACAACCATATAGCAATATTGTTCTTTTAAATTAGCCGGATTCTTCTATCTTCAATCCTAAATACTACAAGTATGAGTGTTGTTCTGTCGCTAAAAAATATTAAGAAAAATTATGGGTCTTTAAAAGCCCTTGATGATATTTCGTTTGATGTACCCAAAGGAAGTGTGTTTGGCATACTTGGCCCTAACGGAAGTGGTAAAACAACGATGCTAGGAATCGTTATGGATATTTTAAAAGCCACTTCAGGAAATTTTTACTGGAATGGTGAGCAAGGCAGTTCCAGCGAAATGAGAAAGCAAATTGGTACATTATTAGAAACTCCGAATTTCTATCATTACCTGAGTGCTGAAAAAAACTTAAAGATAGCCGCAGCCATTAAAGGAAGAAGCTATGATGAAATTCCTGTAGTACTCAAAAAAGTGAACTTACTGGAACGGAAGGACTCAAAGTTCAGTACCTATTCTTTAGGAATGAAGCAACGATTAGCGATTGCCTCTACTTTGTTGGGTAGCCCAGATATTCTAGTTTTTGATGAACCGACAAATGGATTAGACCCCGCCGGTATTGCTGAAATACGAGAACTGATGAAAGACCTTAACCGCCAGGGTAAAACAATAATCATGGCGAGCCATATTCTTGATGAGGTAGAAAAAGTGTGTACACATGTGGCCATCATACAAAAAGGTGTTTTAAAAACTGTTGGAACTGTTCAAGAGGTATTAAATGCAGCACCTACTGATAATAAGGTAGTCACTTTAGAAATAGAAGTGTCGGCAGATAATATTGCAGGCCTTGAAGAGGTTTTACAGCAATTGCCGGGTATCCTTTCTGTAACAAATACTGGATCTTCACTTATTATTGAATCTGCTGAAACATTGAGCAGTAGCAGTATCAATAAGTATTGTTTTGAAAAAGGAATTGTACTTAGCCAGTTGGCACTGAAAAAGAAAACACTGGAGAAACGTTTCCTCGAAATAACAGGTGACAAAAGCGATCGTTAATTTATTTTACTATAAAAAAGACTTACATGTTTAAGAACTTACAAATAGAATGGATGAAGATCAAGAACTACCGGGTGTTTCAGGTGTTCTCCGTATTATATCTATTAGGAATTTTATTGATTATCTATATTTTTTATAAAGTTTATATCAGCTTTATTGGTAGTGTGCAAGAATCATTGGTGGGTGTAAATAGCGGCGGTAGTGATGTGCTCCAGTTATTTACTTCTACTAACCTTGCCTATTCGGTTTGCTTCTGGACGAGTTTTTTATTGTATTTACCGGGTATGGTTATTATTAACTTATTTATCAATGAAGTTAATTTTAAAACACATCGACAAAATATTATTGACGGATGGAAAAGAGAGACTTTTATTTACACTAAAATTTCTCTTATTGTTTGCTTTGCGGTTGTAATTGCTATAATGAACTTTATTGCCATAATGATTATGACACAGGTAGCAAATACCAGTTTCAGTTTTGAAGCGATAAAAGTAGTTGGGCTCTCTTTTATCCAATCTTTTATTTATTTAATGTTTGCACTGCTGCTGGCTACTTTTTTTAGAAGAAGTGGTATAGCGATTATTGTATTTTTTATTTATGGCTTATTACTGGAGTCTCTATTTATGTGGCTATTAAGTAACATAAGCCCTGCTGCGCAATATTTTTTACCCCTTCAAGTTGCAGACTCATTAATTCCTTTTATCCGTTTTAAAGAAATGTATAAAAGTATGCCGTCTGAAATGGTAATGCTTATCGGAGCTATTGCCTATGCAGGGCTGTATATTTATATGACCGTAAGGAAATACAAATACGATGATCTGTAAAAATTAATTCCTACCCTTTATTTATGATGGACTGATTTCATCGCAACTTTTGCGGCATTATAGAGTTTTTATGATCTAAGCAGAATAAATTGCTATTGATAATCATAGCATTCAAATTTGTTTTAGAACAATTTGTAAGAATATTTATATTTAGTTAAAGTTTGGCATCCTGCTTGCCTGTAATACAATATCCTATCCGTAGCAAACCACCTTTAATAAAATTAAATAACAACACCATGGCGCTGAACAAAATGCTTTTAGCAGCTGCTTTAGTTATGCTGCTTGGCACAACCAGCTATTCTCAAAATTGTACACTTACTTGTCCTGAAAATATTATCGTTACAGCAGACCCTGGTAAAGAAGGTACTACTGTAACGCTGCCCTCTTTAGCTCTTGGTACTGATTGTGGCAGTTACACTTACTCTCCAGCATCAGGGGTTTTTTTCGCCTTGGTACGCATAGTATTATTCTTACGACCACATCAGGTCAGAAATGTTCATTTTCTGTAATCGTTACAGATAATGAGCCGCCGGTTTTATCACCAATTACGTTGTCCCGTTCTTCTATTTGGCCGGCCAGTAATAAAATGAAGAAGACAAAAGTAAAATTCTCTACCTCAGATAATGGCGGAGGAGTAACGACCGACATAGCCGTAAGCAGCAATGCAACCGATGGCATTAAAGATTGGGAAATTATCAACAATGGCGAATTACGATTAAGATCAAGTAGACTTCCTGACGGCTCTCCAAGAATTTACACTATTACAGTTACTGCTACAGACGAATCAGGCAATAAAACAAAGCGGACTACAACTATTGCTGTGTCTGAAACAATGATAGCAAAGCCTGCTGCATAAAATAATCTTAATCCTAAAAAAGTTAAGACTAGCAGTTAACGCTGATGTTGCCTGCTATCTTCTCTTCTTCCATTACCATTTCTTGCAGCCTGCGATTGGAAAGACCGTCGTGGTTTACCATTTGGATTTCCGGCAGGTTTATTTCCATTGGAAAATTGACGTCTTTGCTGTGGTCTATTATCGACAGGTGGCGGTGCAGCCATATTTGCATTCGCTGCAAAAGGATGTTCTTTTACCAAAGGGATAGAAAGACCTATTAGTTTTTGTATATCTCTTAATTCTGTTTTTTCTTCTCCACTACAAAATGCAATAGCAATACCTGTTTTACCAGCTCTACCTGTACGACCAATGCGGTGTACATATGTTTCCGGAACATCTGGCAAATCGTAGTTGAATACATGAGTGAGTTCATCAATATCAATTCCTCTTGCGGCAATATCTGTTGCTACCAGCACTCTTATTTTCCCTTCTTTAAAATCACTTAATGCTTTTTGTCTTGCAGCTTGAGATTTGTTGCCATGAATAGCAGCTGAATGAATGCTTGCATGGTCAAGAATCTTTACCACTTTATTAGCACCATGTTTTGTACGGGTAAACACCAATGCTGTTTTGATTGAACTATCACTCAAAATATATTTTAACAGCTCAGGCTTTTCCTGCTTATTTACATAGTAGAGGCTTTGTTCTATTTTTTCTACCGTAGTAGCGGGAGGTGTTACTTCTACTTTGGCTGGATTGGTTAATAATACATTTGCCAGTTTCTGAATTTCTGGTGGCATAGTGGCAGAGAAGAAAAGTGTTTGCCGCTTCGCTGGCAATTTAGCAATTACTCTTTTTACATCATGTATAAAACCCATGTCGAGCATACGGTCTGCTTCGTCCAATACAAAAATTTGTAATGATTTAAGATTGATATAGCCCTGGTTCATCAAATCGAGCAAACGACCGGGAGTAGCGACGAGAATATCTACTCCTCTTTTTAATGCATTCGTTTGGTGCAGTTGTGATACGCCACCAAATATAACAGAGTGTCGCAGGCCAGTATGCTTGCCATAAGCTGCAAAGCTTTCATCTATCTGTATAGCCAGTTCTCTTGTTGGTGTTAATATTAATACTTTGATGCCGGGAGCCATTGGCTTTTGCCCATGCAATATTTGCAAGATGGGAATAGCGAAGGCTGCTGTTTTACCGGTGCCTGTTTGTGCACAGCCCAACAGAATCTTTACGTTGCAATACCAAAGGGATTGCCTGTTGCTGAATGGGTGTGGGAATTGTGTATCCTTCTGCGGCTACTGCCCTAAGGATAGGTTCAATAATTTCTAATTGCTTAAAAGCCATTATGATAATAAATTAAATATGGGGCTGGCTAAGATGTTGTAGGGTCTGAATCAGCGATAAAAAATAAGCCACCGGCTTACAACATGCCGTGTCAACTACGTGGAGTAGAAGGCGAAGATAGGCTTTTAAAATTTGATCGGAATATCAGACACAAAAGATTGGATTGTCCTAACGACAACCTGTCTGCCGGCAGGCAGATACAAAAAGTATAAGACTAAAATGTTGGTTTTCAACACCAAGACTATTTTGAGTAGTACACCTTATATCATAAATTTATGTGTTGTACGCAACTTTAAAAGACCACACTAATTATGACGAGACTATTTATAATTTTTTTGACTGTACTTTTTTTGAGTTGCAATAATTCAGACAATTCAAAATCCAATACAACAGCCGACACAAAACAAGTCGTAACAGAAGATACTTTTCCAGTAAAAGAATTATTTGTTGACAAGGGCGACGAAGAAGGTTGGGGTGCTGACATTCGACTTTCAATTACTGAAATTTTAAAGACAGACACCTCTGTAACTTATTTCGCAAACTCACTTTATGACAAAAAATGTAGGATTTAAAATTACAATTCCAACTGATTCACCAAAAGCAAAAAGGAACTTGCACAAGTATTGACACTTCAAAGTAGTGGAAACATTAGCGACAATTTCGTTCAGACACTTTCAAAATTGTATAAAGAAAAGTAGACACAACTTTACATTTTGTTGCTTCAAAGAGAATTGCATTTATTGACCTAAACGAATTTGCAAGAGTACAATTAGGACAGGAGCCGTCTAACAAGACAACAGCAAAAGAAATGAAAGCATTTTTTGAAGCAGAAAATCCTGACGACAATGCAGAACTATACATTAATATAAATGAAGCAGAACATTGGATAGAGATTAAAGAAAAGGATGAAGGTTATCGTAAACAAGTGATTAAAGGCTTGACAACAAAGTAGAAGAAAAGCGGCGTACAACAGGCGGTTTGGCAATATGGCGGAGCGACGAATATATTCTCAACTTTTTTCAGGACGAGTCAGTTCGCTTTTGGGCTTTTGTTCCGGCAGACGAATAACTATTTGGCTTAAGTTCTTTCAATCAACTTTTTATTATTAATTTAGCTTCGGTTACGGGCTGACGATTTTCAAATACCGCCACATCGCCAAGCCCTTTCCGTTGTGTGCAACCAATATGAACTCTCTCATTCTCCATAAATCTATCAGACGAGGCTCCTCAAATAAGAAAGAGCAACACTATTTTGACTTTTTTTAGTTTCAGGGCAATCTTTACTTAAACTTTTAGGGGTTGACAGTTACGATTTAATTACGCCAGTCGGTACAAATATGACAACCGAATTTGAAAGAAATTTAGTGAACGAAATTTTATTGAGAAAGAAATCTAGTTTGGAAACAGGACGCATTATGCTATACGTATGTCCTGAATGTGCAGACATTGACTGCGGAGCAATCACAGCAAATATTAAAGACCTGGGTAACAAAATTGTTTGGAAAGACTTTGGTTATGAAACAGGGTACGGCGGAGTGACAGGAGAATATTTGAATATTGACCCAATCGAATTTGAACGTCAAAATTATTTTAAAGCATTTTCAATTTTAAGGTAACGTTTGGCATGCACACAACATTGGGTTTTGTGCAAGTTGGGCAGGACATTGTAACATCAACGGTTTGTGTCTCGTCCTGATATAGGTTGACTACAAATCAACCAAAAATGGACATCAAACAACAATGTATTACCGAGTATTTGACTCAGGGAACTGGGTATCGGAAGCTGGCAGCCAAGTATGGCGTTAGCAGAACAACCATCAACAAGTGGGTAATGATTCACCAGGGAATTCATAACCTGCCACCCACCCAAAAGCAACAGAAGTATTACATTAGCAGTATGAACAGTTCAAAACAACCTGACCCCGAACGCCAACAGGATTTTGATGAAGCATTGAAGCAAAAAATAGCCCTACTTGAAAAACAACTGCAATGGGAAAAACTGAGAGCTGATGCACTGGATACTATGATCAACATTGCAGAAAAGCAACTCAATGTTTCTATCAGAAAAAAGCCTGGCAACCAACAGTCCAAGAAATAAAAAAGGTAAATCCTTACATCAGTCTGCAAACGATTTGCCGACTGTTGGGTTATTCCCCGCAGGCTTACCACAAACAACAAAAAAGAAAATTTGCGCAACAGGTAAATGAAGAACTCATCTTGCAGCAAATTGATCTGATCCGTAAACATCAGCCCAGATGTGGTGGTAGAAAACTTTTCATTATGCTTCAGCCATTTTTTACTCAACAACAAATTCTCATCGGTAGAGATCGTTTCTTTGATTTACTGAAACGAAATAAACTATTGGTACGTCGCTTAAAAAGAAGTGTACACACTACCAACAGCAATCACCACTTTCGCCGCTATCCCAATCTGGCAAAGGATTTTACGCCACTCAAAGCTCATGAACTCTGGGTGGCTGACATCACTTACATCCCATTGAAACATCGGTTTGCGTATCTGTTTTTAATTACTGATGCTTACTCCAGAAAAATTGTCGGCCATCATGTAAGTGATGATATGAAAGTAAGCAGTGCTACTGTTGCTTTAAAAAAAGCACTGTTGCAAAAACCTCCAGGCACAATTGTCATGCATCACAGCGACAGAGGTATTCAATACTGCAGCGCTGAGTATGTTGCTTTACTTCAACAACATCATGCTCTCATCAGCATGACACAAAATGGTGACCCTTATGAAAATGCAATGGCTGAAAGAGTGAATGGTATTTTAAAATCAGAACTCATCGGCAAGTATTATAATGATATTGATACTGCTGCCCCACATATCAATCGATGCATTATTATTTATAATTATAAACGAAGACACAGCAGCCTGAATTGGCAGCTACCAGCCGAGGCACACAAACAGCAAGGACCGCAAATAAAAAGATGGAAAAACTATTACAAGACACCAAAAAACAACCTGGAAATAATGGAGAAAACATGAACGGCCAACGCACAAAAAAATAGTCGCTTTAGCTGTGAATGGCTACGCAACTATTTTTAGCCATCCACGGTAATAACTTTTAAATCAACCTTATTCAGGATGATTTATCTTAGACAACCAATAGCAGGATTATTAACTTTAACCAGTCAACCAAATTCAGGACGAGACAAAGC